>NZ_CACSJJ010000001.1 GCF_902706295.1 Arthrobacter sp. 18067
CTGCCACCGCAGCCCCCGCCCTTGAACACCGCCCCGGCCGCTGGATTGCGAACTGGGATGCCGAAGACAAGGGCCAGTGGGAAGCCGAAGGCCGGTCCATCGCCAAGCGCAATCTCTACTGGTCGATCTTCGCCGAATTCCTCGGTTTCGTCGTCTGGCAGCTGTGGTCCATCGTGGTGGTCCAGCTCCCCGCGGCCGGGTTCACCTTTGATACCAACGAGATCTTCTGGCTCATCTCCATCCCCAGCCTGGTAGGCGCCACGCTCCGTATCCCCTACACGTTCATGGTTCCCAAGTTCGGTGGCCGGAACTGGACCATCGTCTCCGCCCTCCTCCTTCTGATTCCCACCACGGGCCTCGCCATCTGTGTCTCGAACCCGGAAACGCCCTTTGGCGTCATGCTCCTGGTAGCCGCCCTCGCCGGCTTCGGTGGCGGCAACTTCGCCAGCTCGATGGCCAACATCACCTTCTTCTACCCCGCCCGCGAAAAGGGTTGGGCGCTGGGTCTGAACGCCGCGGGCGGAAACCTGGGTGCCGCCGTCGCGCAGCTTGTTGTCCCCATCGCCATCACGCTCCTGGCAGCCGGGACCGTCAACCTGCCGATGGCAGGCATCATCTGGATTCCGCTGATCATCATCGCCGCCTTCGGCGCCTACAAGTACATGAACAACCTCACCAGCGCCAAGGGTGACGTGGCCGGCTCACTGGCTGCCCTGAAGGAACCTCACCTCTGGATCATGGCGTTCCTGTACATCGGAACGTTCGGCTCGTTCATCGGCTTCGCGGGTGTCTTCCCCAAGCTGATCAAGGACTACTTCCCGGATTTCTCCTCCATCCACGTCGGCGCAGTAGCACTATCGCTGGCCTTCCTCGGCCCGCTGGTTGGCTCCTTGGCCCGTCCCTATGGTGGCCGCATGGCTGACCGCATGGGTGGCGCCCGGATGACCATCGCCTCGTTCGCCTCCATGGCAGTCATCACCCTGACTATGATCTGGACACTGCCGCTGAAGAACTTCTGGCTCTTCCTCACCTTGTTCCTGCTGCTTTTCCTGGCCAGCGGCTTCGGAAACGGCGCAACGTACCGGATGATCCCGGTCATCTTCGCAACGTCCAGCCGGGCAGCACGCTCCGGAGCTCCCAGTGCCACCACCGCACGACTCGCGTCTTCCTCACTTGGCCTGATCTCCGCGATCGGCGCCTACGGCGGCTTCGTCATCCCGCAGGTACTCAACGCCTCCAACACGGCCAGCGGCTCTTACACCCCGGCGTTCTACGGATTCGTTGGAGCCTATGTCCTGATGCTCACCGTCTGCTGGGTCTGCTACATCCGCCCCGCCCAGAAGCGCAACACGATCGGACACATCTAGATGCCCAACGGCGCCGATACCCACTGCCCCTACTGCGCGCTCCAGTGCGCCATGACGCTGACCCCGGCTGCACCTGCAGCCGGGGCAGTGCCCGCGCCGGATGCAGCACCCGCCGTGCCCCTGGAAGTTTCCGGGCGCGACTTCCCCACCAACCGGGGCGGGCTGTGCCGCAAAGGCTGGACATCGGCGTCGTTGTTGCGTCATAACGGCCGCGTCACCGAGCCCATGCTCAAAGGATCCGACGGCGTCCACCAGCCGATCTCCTGGGATCAGGCGCTCATGCTCATCACCGGAGCCGTCAAGGACACGCAGGTTCAGTACGGAAATGATGCTGTGGGCGTTTTCGGGGGTGGCGGCCTCACCAACGAGAAGGCTTACCTGCTGGGCAAGTTTGCCCGCCTCGCCCTGAGGACGTCCCGGATCGACTACAACGGACGGTTCTGCATGTCCTCCGCTGCTGCCGCCGGCAACCGCGCCTTCGGCGTGGACCGCGGCCTGCCGTTCCCCGTCACTGACCTCGACACCGCGTCCGTGATCCTCATGCTCGGTTCCAACGTTGCCGAGACGATGCCGCCGTTCGTCCAGCACCTGCAGGGCGCGCGCGATGCCGGTGGGCTGATCGTGGTGGACCCCCGCCGCTCGGCTACTGCAGCGTTCACGTCCGACGGCGGCGGCCTCCACCTGCAGCCGACGCCCGGCACAGATCTGGCGCTCCTTTTGGGCATCAGCCACGTAATGGTCCACGAAGGGCTCACCGACGCCGGGTACATCGCTCAGAACACCAGTGGATACGCAGCCGTGGTTCGCAGCCTTTCTGCGTTCTGGCCGGAGCGCGTCCAGTCCATCACCGGCGTCCCGGCCACCCTCATCCGCGAAACGGCCCGACGCCTGGCCCAAGGCACCCGCGACGGCGGCAGCTACATCCTCAGCGGCCGTGGCGTGGAACAGCACGTGGACGGTACAGACACCGCCACTGCCGCGATCAATCTCAGCCTCCTCCTCGGCTTGCCCGGCTCGGCCCACAGCGGCTACGGCACCCTCACCGGCCAAGGCAACGGCCAGGGCGGCCGCGAACACGGCCAAAAGGCCGACCAGCTCCCCGGCTACCGCAAGATCACCGACCCCGCCGCGCGCGCCCACGTCGCCGCAGTCTGGGGCGTCGACGAGTCGCTCATCCCCGGCCCCGGCCTGCCCGCCGTCGAACTTCTCAAGTCGCTCGGAAAGCCCGACGGCGTCCGTTGCCTCTTCGTGCACGGCGCCAATGTTGTGGTCTCGGCCCCGGACACCAACGAAGTGATCAAGGGTCTTCGCAGCCTGGACTTCCTGGTGGTCTGCGACTTCTTCATGTCCGAGACCGCAGCCGAAGCTGACCTGGTGTTGCCCGTGACGCAGTGGGCCGAAGAAGAGGGCACTCTGACCAACCTCGAGGGTCGCGTGATCCGACGCCGGCGGGCCCTGACTCCTCCCCCGGGTGTCCGCAGCGAATTGTGGCTCATGGCCCGGCTGGCGGAGCTGCTCGAGGCCCCTTCGACTTTCAGCGATGATCCCGAGACTGTTTTCGAGGAGCTGCGCCTGGCCTCTGCCGGCGGCTTGGCCGACTACTCGGGCATCGACTACGCCATGCTGGACCGGGGCGAAGCTGCCTACTGGCCTTACCCTGTGGGCAGCACTGGGACTCCGCGACTCTTCGCCGACGGATTTGCCCACGCCGATGGCCGGGCCGTCATGGTTCCGGTCACCCCGTCCAAGCGGGCTGTTCGATCGTTTGCGGACGATTCCCTGGCCTTGGCAACCGGCCGGCTCCTGGAGCATTACCAGTCCGGCGCCCAGACCCGTCGCGTGAGCGAGTTGATGGCATCACAGCCGCAGGCCCGGCTCCTCATCCACCCGGGCACAGCAGCTGCCCGCGGTATCGCCGATGGCGACTACGCCACCGTCACGAACGAGCGCGGCGAAGTACTTTGCCGCGCTGAACTCAGCACCACAGTCCGACCGGACACAGTCTTCCTGCCGTTCCACTTCCCCGGCCAGGAAAACGCCAACCGCCTCACCGAAGCGGCAACAGACCCCATCTCCGGCATGCCGGAATTCAAGACCAGCCGGGTATGGGTCCGGCGGGCAGTCTCCACCCAGGAATTGGTTCCTGCCGGGACGCGGCTGCCACTGCACGTCAAGGAGGCATCATGAGCGAGCGCATTGTTGTAGTTGGATTCGGGCCCGTCGCGGCAAGGCTCATTGACGAACTGCTCCCTGCCGTCCGCACTGGACTGGTGCAGTTGCTCATCGTCGGCCAGGAGGCTGAGGCGGCCTACAACCGTGTGATGGTTGCCGAGCTCGGCGTTGGCCGCACCACAGCCGAGGCCTTGGCGATGGCTGACGCGTCCGAGCTGGAAGCCGACGGCGTTGACGTCCGGTTGGGAATCAAGGTCAAGCGGATCGACCGTGCCCGCCAGCACGTAGTCCTCTCGGACGGCACCACTGAACACTACGACCGACTGGTGTTCGCCACGGGCTCCCGCCCCGTGATTCCCAACTTGACCGGGCTCAACCCGGATCCTTCCGGACCTGTGCTTCCGGCTGGCGTCACGGCTTTGCGCGATCTGAAGGATGCCGCCGTGCTCCGGTCAGCCGTAGCCGGGGGCAAGCGTGTTGTGGTCCTTGGCGGTGGTGTCCTCGGCCTGGAAACCGCTTTGGCTGCTTCGGAAGAGGGTGCCCAAACCACGGTGGTCCACAATGGACCATTCCCGCTTGGCCGCAGCATTGACCGCGGCAGTGGCTCTGTCCTCACCAACAGCCTGCGTGCCGGCGGTGTCCGCATGGCGGGCAACGCCCGGTCCACGGGCATTGAAACGTCCGGCCCAGACGGCAGTTTCTCCGCATTGCTGTTGGATGACGGTTCCGCAATCGATGGCGATCTTCTGGTGTTGTCATGCGGCGTCCGGCCCCGTATTGAACTGGCTGAGGGATGTGGGCTTCCTATCGCTTCCGGCATTCTGGTGGACCACCATCTCCGGACGTATCACGAGCCGCACATGTTCGCGGTCGGTGACTGCGCGGAAGTGCGCTGCCCGGACGCTTCCTGCGTTGATTGCCGTACCGCGGGCGGACCCTCCGGCCTGGTTGGCCCGGGGTGGCGGCAGGCCGAATGGCTGGCAGAGTACCTGATAGTCCTGGCCCGTGATGGCCAGGCTGCCGCGGATGCACTGGAGGCGTTGCCCAAGGAGAAGCCAGGAGTGGTGGTCCTGAAGGCACGCGGTATCAATTTGGCGGTGGCCGGCGACAACCAGGCCGATCCTTGGGATGAGGAGTTGTTGGAAGCCGGCGCTGTTGCCGGACGTGCCCGTCGGCAGATCTCCCAATGGGCAGATCCGGAGCACGGCCGTTACGTGAAGATGACCACGCGCGGCGGGGTCCTGGAGGGCCTGGTTGCTGTGGGCATGCCCAGGACTGCGGCTGAACTCGTGGTGCTGTTCGAGCGTTCCTCCGAGTTGCCCGCCGACCGTTCCCTGCTGCTCCGGCTCGATGGGCCTGACCAGCCGGTCGCAGGTTCCACGAGCAACGACCCCCAGCGGACCGTGTGCCGCTGCGCAGGGGTCAGTGCGGCCAGCATCGAGGACTCCGTTGTTGAAGGCTGCAGCACGGTCGGCGAGGTCTCCAAGGCCACCCGCGCCGGAACTGGCTGCGGAGGATGCCATGAGGACATCAAGGGGATCATCGAAAAACATTTCCAAGCGGCTGCCGCCTGACACCGCGTAGCTCTCTAGACTTCTCGGGTGAACATATCCGAACAAGCACCCGGCGTCTTTTTCGTGGAGGGACCGGCGTCCAACTGGCTCATTGTCCGTGACGACTCAGGCTTCATCCTGATCGACGGCGGCTACCCCGCCGACCGCGACCTGGTCTTGGAGTCCGTCCGTGGGCTCGGCCTGGATCCCGCGGCAGCCAAGGCAATGTTGATCACGCATGGACACGTGGACCATACAGGATCCGCCGCCTACTTCTCCCGAACCTTTGGCACACCCATCCTCTGCTCCCCCGAGGAACTTGCCCATGTGCAAGGCAAGGAGAAGCATCAGGTCACGTTCGGCCAGGTCTTGGTCCGGGCGTGGCGGCCCAAGGTGTTCCGCTGGATGCTGCACGTCATCAAGGCCAAGGCCCTCCAAGCAGAGCCGGCCACACGGGCCGAGGCCTGGACCCAGGAGAAGCTCCAAGGCCTGCCGGGAAAGCCGGAAGCGATCCTTCTTCCTGGCCACACCCCGGGCAACGTTGCTTTGCTGCTGCCAACCGCCCGGGCGATCGCCGTGGGAGATTCGTTCGTCAGCGGGCACCCGATCAGCCCTATGTCCGGCCCGCAGATGTTGCACCGGATGTACCACTCGGACCCGGCGGCGGCGTTAGGGGCTACCCATCGGCTCGATGATGTTGACGCTTCAGTGGTCCTCCCGGGACACGGCCCTGCCTTGAATATGCCCCTCGCTGAAGCCCTTTCGGCGCTGCGCAAGCAGTACTGAGCCGGTCTACTCAGCCAAGAGCTCGTCCGCCAAGGCCGAAGCGAAGGCAGTGACCAAGGCCGATTTGCGGCGCCCGGCCATGGTCTGGATTTGTCCCTCCCGCTGGAGGAAGACTGTGTTGTCCACGGGAATGAAGACAAGACCAGCGTCTTCGCGTGCCGGGACCGTGAACCTGCTCATCAGCGCCACTCCAGCGCCGCTCCGGGCAAAGGCAAGAATGGGTCCCACTTGATCCGTTTCCAGGACGATCTCAGGGCTAAGTCCTTCCCGCTGGACGGCGATATCAAAGAGCTCACGCTGGGTAATCCCTCGTCCGGGGAGGGCAAGTTTTTCCTCGCAAAGCTCCTTGAGAGACACCGAATCCCGAGCTGCCAGCCGATGATCGCGCGTGACGGCAGCCAGGGCAGGAGCCGGTAAGGAAAACTCCACAGTGACATCACGCTGGGGCCCGAGGGCAAACACCGCGGCAATGTCAGCCTTGCCGTCGATCACTTGACGCGTGGCCTCTGCTGAGGGCACGACTACCAGGTTGAACACAACGTCGCTGTAGCTGGTTACCATCGTTGCGATGGCCGCCGGCACCCTGCAGTGAGCCAGCCCTTCCGCACTGGCAACCTTGATGACGCTGGTTCGCCGAGACTCCGTATCCCGCAGTTCCTGGAGCAGAGTTTCTCCTTCGAGTTCGCTCCTGCGGGCATGCGCCAACACCAATCGCCCAGCCTCGGTAAGCATCATGCCCCGCGGGTGCCTGTGGAAGAGCGGAGCTCCGGCCGAGGATTCCAGCTTGCTCATTTGACGGCTGATGGCTGATGGCGAGACATGGAGGATTTCTGCGGCCTCAGTGATGGATCCAGTACCGGCGACCTCGCGGAAATAGATCAGCGATGTTGGCAACAGCTGCACGTCGCACGCTTCCCTTCGGTTTGCATTCAAGTCAAAGCTTGTTGAGAAAAGGATACTGGTTAGTGAGTCAGGCCACATCTAGAGTCGGAGTTAGCCACCACGATTCGAGGAACAAAGCCCATGACTCTACGCACCGAAATCCTTGCTGCAGCTAATGATCACATCGACTCTGGAACGTTTCTCAGTGAACTGCGCACAGCGGTCTCCTACCCGACAGAGAGCGGCAAGCCTGAGGGAAGAGATGCACTGAATGCATATCTGGACGACATCCTCACCCAGTTGTTGGAGGACATGGGGTGCGCCATGGATCGCTGGGACCGGTGGGACGGCAGCGAAAACTCGTTCCTGCTGGGCACCCGCATGGAAAGCCCTGAGCTCCCCACGGTCCTCTGCTACGGACACGCCGATGTGGTGGACGGCCACGAGGGACAGTGGGCAGGAGGCCGTAATCCGTGGGAAGTTTCCGTTCAAGAAGGTCACTGGTACGGCCGGGGCACCGCCGACAACAAGGGCCAGCACTTGGTAAACCTGGCAGCCCTCCGGCTTCTGCTTGCCCACCAGGGAAAGCTTGGCTTCAATCTCAAATTCCTGTTCGAATGCGGCGAAGAGATTGGCTCGCCCAACCTGGCCGAGTTCGCGGCCTCGCACCAGGATGAGCTCTCCGCTGATGTCTTCATCGCATCCGATGGTCCCCGCCTCAACGCCCATACTCCGACGATCTTCCTTGGCGCCCGGGGCGGCGCAAGCTTTGAGCTCACGGCCAAGCTGCGGCCCAGCTCCTACCACTCGGGCAACTGGGGCGGGCTCCTTCGGAATCCGGCCACCACCCTGGCAGCCGCCATCGGCACACTGGTGGACGGACATGGCCGAGTTCAGATACCCGGCCTGCTGCCTGCAGCCCTGCCGGGCTCCGTCCGGCGAGCCCTTGCCGGCGTCGAAATCTTGCCGGGGCCCGAAGACCCTGCCGTTGATGAGGGCTGGGGCGATGAGAGCCTCAGCCCTGCTGAGCGGGTCTACGGCTGGAACACGCTGGAAGTCCTGGCCCTGGGCGCCGCTGACCTGGAAAACCCCGTCAACGCCATTCCCGGAACCGCGCAAGCAATCCTGCAACTTCGATACGTCACCGGAACAGACACCAACGGGTTGGAGCGCCGCCTTCAGGACCATCTGGACGCCAAGGGCTTTGACATGGTCAAGGCCCGGGTCACCACGGTCTTTCCTGCCAGCAGGTTGGACCCGGACAATCCTTGGGTTGCCTGGGCCAGCCAGTCCATCACGGAGACCACGGGCACGGCACCGGCGATCCTGCCCAACATTGGCGGCTCCCTCCCCAACCACGTTTTCGAAGACATCCTGGGGCTGCCGACACTCTGGGTCCCGCACTCCTACCCCGGTTGCCTGCAGCACGCGCCCAACGAACACATGCTCGAGTCCATCGCCCGCGAAGGCCTGCAGATCGCGTGCGGGCTCTTCCACGATCTAGGCCAAGCCCAGGTTCCTGTCCTGGAGCAACGCCGCACAGCAGCCCACGCCTGAATCCCACTACGTATCATCGAGGGAACACCATGACAACAACGCCCAACGCCGCTGCGCAGCAGCCGGCACCTGTTGGCATCAACGACGACGTTGAACGCCCGCAGTCCAGGAAAGCGACCACGCGAGGAATTGCCGCCGCGACGGTCGGTAATGCCCTGGAGTGGTTCGACATGGGCATCTATGCCCTGCTTGCCATCTACATCGGCCGCAATTTCTTCCCGGCCGAAAACCCGGCAGTGGAGCTAATCCAAGCCTTTGCCGTCTTTGGCGCCTCCTACCTGATCCGTCCCCTGGGCGGCCTCATCCTTGGCTCCTACGCAGACAGGAAGGGGTTGAAGAAGGGCCTCATGCTGACCATCCGCCTGATGGTGATCGGCACGGCGATGATCGCCTTCATGCCTGGCTACGACCAGATTGGCATGCTCGCCCCGATCGGCATCATCCTTGCCCGCCTGGTCCAAGGCTTCTCTGCTGGTGGTGAGTTTGGTGCCGCGACGTCGTTCCTCATCGCCCAAGACTCCAAGCGCAAGGGCTTCCTGGGAAGCTTCCAGTTCGCCAGCCAAGGCTTGGGATCGCTGATGGCAGCCATCTTCGTCGCCGTCCTCACCTCCGTGCTTTCCGCATCGGACATGACCGAGTGGGGCTGGCGCATCCCCTTCATTTTCGGGCTGTTGGTGGGCCCGGCGGGCTACTTCATCCGGAAGCATGTGGATGAAGCGCCGATCGTCCGGAGCGACGACGACGCCGGAGCCTCGGGATCCCCCATCCTGGATGTTTTCAAGACCCAAAAGCTCGGCATCTTCATTGCTGCGGGCGCCTTGGCCATTTCCACGGCAGTGAACTTCATCCTCCAGTACATGCCTACGTACGGGATCAAGCAGTTGGGACTCGACCCGTCAGCTTCGTTCAGCTGCCTGGTGATCACGGGCGTCATCCTCACCTTCGGGACACCCGTGGTGGGGCACCTCTCGGACAAGTTCGGGCGACTGAGGATCATGATCCCCACGGTCATTCTGACCGCACTGATGGTGATCCCGCTGTTCCTCTGGCTGACTGCCGGGAGGTCCTTCCTGGTTCTGGCCACCACCATGACCATTCTCGGTTGCCTGAAGGCCGCCTACTTCGGAGCATTGCCCTCGGTGATGTCGGACGCCTTTGATGCACGTTCCCGGGCAACCGGACTGTCCTTCAGCTACAACGCTTCCGTGGCGGCCTTCGGTGGTTTCACTCCCATGATCGCCGCGTACCTCATCGAGATCACAGGACAGGGTGTCGCCCCTGCCTACTACTTGGCCATCCTGGCTTGCCTGAGCCTGGCGGCGCTGGGAGCAGGCCTCAAGTACCGGGGCATCCGCTAAGTCGCTGGACGCAGAAACGCCCGTTTCGATGGCTGGCTGCGCAGAGTGCCGTGCAAACGGCATGGTGCGCAGCGAACCGTCGAAACGGGCGTCGGCGTTTGAACCTACATGTGCACGTGCAGGCGCCGTGCAGCCTCCGAGATGGAGCCAGTGAGCGACGGGTACACCGTGAAGGCGCTGGCGACGTCGTCCACATGGAGCTTCTGGGTCACGGCAACGGAGATCGGGAAGATCAGCTCGGAAGCGTTCGGGCCCACCACCACGCCACCAATCACAGTGCCTGATCCCTTACGGGCGATGATCTTGACGAAGCCGTCCTTGGTGTTGCGCATCTTGGCGCGGGCGTTGCTGAGGAGGGACAGCATCACAACATCGCCCTGGTACTTACCCGAAGCCAGATCGGCCTCGGAGACACCCACGGAGGCGATTTCCGGGGAAGTGAAGATGTTGGACGCCACCTGGTTGAGTTTGAGCGGCTTCACGCCGTCCCCCATGAAGTGGGCAATCGCGATGCGGCCCTGCATGGCAGCTACGGACGCGAGGGCGAAGACACCCGTGCAGTCGCCGGCAGCGTAGATGTTGGGGGCAGTGGTGCGGGAAACGCCGTCCACCTTGATGTGGCCGGACTCCGTGAGGGTCACGCCGGCTTCTTCCAGGCCGATGCCGGCGGTGTTCGGGATGGAGCCAACACACACCAGGCAGTGCGAACCCGTGACCACCGATCCGTCACCCAAAGTGACCTTCACGCCGTCGTCCGTTCGCTCCACTGCGTTGGCGCGTGACTTGGACAGAACGCGTACGCCGCGGCGTTCGAAGACGCCTTCCAGCAGCTTGGCCGCGTCCGTGTCCTCGCCGGGAAGGACTTGGTCACGGCTGGAGATCAGGGTGACCTTGGATCCCAGGCCGTTGTAGGCGGAGGCGAACTCGGCACCGGTAACACCGGATCCCACCACGATCAGCTCTTCGGGGAGCTCGTCCAGGTTGTAGATCTGGGCCCAGTTGAGGATGCGTTCGCCGTCGGGCTTGGCCGTGGGGAGTTCGCGTGGGTGGGCGCCGACAGCCAGCAGGATGGCATCGGCATCAATGGTGCGGGTGCCATCGATGGTCAAGACCTCGATGGTGTTGTTGTCCAGCAGCTTGCCGGAACCGATCACGATCTCCACGCCCAGCCGCTCAAGGCCGGCACGGATGTCCTCGGACTGTCCATGGGCCAGGTTCAGGACACGATCATTGATGTGTTTGAGGTCGGCGCGGGGCTTGGACGCGGTGCCGTCGCCGTCGAACTTCACTCCCAGCTCGTCCGCCTCACCGACGCGGGTCATGAGGTCGGCGGTGGCAATGAGGGTTTTGGAAGGCACGACGTCGGTCAACACGGCAGAGCCGCCAAGGCCTGCCCGCTCAACGATGGTGACGTGGGCGCCGAGTGAGGCGGCCACCATGGCAGCTTCATATCCGCCGGGACCACCTCCCAGGATCGCGATACGGGGGGCACTGAAGTCAACTTGGGTGGTCACAATCCTCAATTCTCGCTCATTGCCACGCCGGCTGCCACTCAGCCCACCCTCACCAACGCCCGGGTCCCTACCAAAGTCCTGCGGCCGCAGGGTAGCTTGTACCAGTGAGTAACACTGAGCTGATGAACACAGACCCTTTCGAAGCCGCACAGGCCGCCGCTGACTTCATTGCCGCGGAGACCGGCGTCGAGTCCCACGATGTAGCCCTGGTGCTCGGATCCGGCTGGGCGGAGGCTGCTGACCTCATTGGTGAAACCACCGCCACGCTCAACGCCTCGGAGGTCCCCGGCTTCCATAAGCCAGCAGTCGTGGGCCACGTGGGCACCATCCGCTCCGTCCTCACCAAGGAGGGCAAGCGGGCCTTGGTCCTCGGTGCCAGGACGCACTACTACGAGGGCCGCGGTGTACGTTCAGTGGTCCACGGCGTTCGCACCGCGGCGGCCGCCGGATGCAAGACCTTGGTCCTCACCAACGGCTGCGGCGGTCTCAACGAGGATTGGACCCCGGGCACTCCCGTGCTCATCAGTGACCACATCAATCTCACCGCAACTTCACCGCTTGAGGGCGCCACGTTCGTGGACCTCACCGACCTCTACTCCTCACGCATCCGCGACCTTGCCCGCGAAGTCGATGCCTCCCTGCAGGAAGGCATCTACGCCCAGTTCACGGGCCCCCACTACGAAACGCCGGCAGAAGTGCAGTACGCCAAGCGCATCGGTGCAGACCTGGTGGGCATGTCCACCGCGCTCGAAGCAATCGCCGGCCGCCATGCGGGCATGGAAGTGTTCGGCATTTCCCTGGTGACCAACCTCGCCGCAGGTATCAGCCCGGTCCCCCTGAGCCACGCGGAGGTCCTGGAAGCCGGCCAGGCCGCGGGCAAGCGCATCTCCAAGCTCCTGGCTGAGATCATCACCAAGCTCTAGGGCGCACCCCAAGGAATGCGTGGTCACTGGCGGGTGGCCACGCATTTCTGTTTATCGGTGCCCATAAGCGTGTGCGCTAACAATTTCGGGCGGGAAGTAAACGCACAGTAAATTCTCAGAATAAATCTGATTTGTTGCGCAACATTTGACCCGCATCTCTGGAAATGTCACGCGCGCACGTTGGCAGTGTAAGCGCTTGCACATCTACTGACGGGTAGGCTCCCGAGCAAATGAAATGCCCTTTGATTTGCGACCTAACACGTGTCTAGCGTGGAGAGCGTTCCGGTAAGTCGACGTGCCGGAACGAAGCGCGACGGGGGCCTCACAAGGACTCGTCGCCACCTCGAAACGATGGCGTCCCTCGAAGACGCTTCCAGCGGATCGAGTGGACGCCTTAGTAGAGAACCCCTCATCAGGGGACAGGGCATGCGCCCCACTCCACGAAGTCCAACACTCCGCGAGAAGAGCAAGCATGAACACGCACTCAACCCCTCAACGGCCACGCCGCCGTCTGCGACGGGCAGTAGCCGTCGCAGCGGCAGCCAGCGTGGCAGGCAGCATCCTGCTGGTCACGCCCGCTGCGCAGGCAAACCTGCCGGCCGATCCGCCGTCGAGCACCATGCCGGCACCCACGCCCGGCTTCCCGCTGCCGAGCCTGCACACTCAGCAGGCCTATGACCCGGCGGCAAACTTCACGTCCAAATGGACGCGCGCCGACGCCAAACAGATCATGGCCCAAAGCAACCCCACCGTTGCACCGGGTCAGAACTCCATGAGCCCCAACGTCACCATGCCGGAAATCCCCAAGGACTTCCCGGCCATGAACAACGACGTTTGGGTCTGGGATACCTGGTCCCTGACCGACGAGAACGCGAACCAGATCAGCTACAAGGGCTGGGACGTCATCTTCTCCCTGGTTGCTGACCGACATGCGGGATACGGCTTCGACCAGCGCCACTGGAACGCCCGGATCGGCTACTTCTTCCGGAAGACCAACGCCGATCCTGCCAAGGATAAATGGAACTACGGCGGACACCTGTTCCTGGACAACACGTCCATCGGCAACACGGAATGGTCCGGTTCCACCCGCCTCATGCAGGGCAACAAGATCAACGTGTTCTACACGGCCACCACGTTCTACGACGTCGCCGAACGCAACGCCGGCGGGGGTGGAATTGCCCCGGACGCGGCCATCGCCAAGGCCCTGGGCACCATCCATGCCGACAAGAACGGCGTGAGCTTTGATGGCTTCCAGCACACCAAATTGCTGGAACCGGACGGAAAGCTCTACCAGAACAAGGCCCAGAACCCGGGCTTCGCATTCCGTGATCCGTACACGTTCGCGGACCCCGCACACCCGGGCAAGACCTTCATGGTCTTCGAAGGCAACACCGGTGGCACCCGGGGCTCCTACAAATGCAAGCAGGAAGACCTGGGCTACCAGCCTGGCGATCCCAACGCCGAAACCGTGGCCCAGGTCAACAGCACCGGCGCCTGGTACCAGACAGCAAACGTGGGCCTGGCAGTCGCAGACAACAAGGACCTGACCAAGTGGAGCTTCCTTCCGCCGATCCTGTCTGCAAACTGCGTCAACGACCAGACTGAACGTCCGCAGATCTACATCCAGAACGAGAATGGCAAGAACAAGTACTACCTGTTCACCATCAGCCACCAGTTCACCTACGCGGACGGCATGCGCGGTCCCGACGGCGTCTACGGCTTCGTTGGCAACGGCGTCCGTTCGGACTACCAGCCCGTCAACAACAGCGGTCTGGCCTTGGGCTCCCCCACGGACCTGAACATGCCGGCCAACGCGCCGGAGGGTCCGGACCCGCGGCAGAACGGCCGCCAGTTCCAGGCCTACTCGCACTACGTGCAGCCAGGCGGCCTGGTGCAGTCGTTCATCGACAACGTGGACGGCGTCCGCGGCGGCTCCCTCTCACCCACCGTGAAGATGAACTTCAAGGGCGGCGTGACGCAGGTTGACCGCAGCTTCGGCCAGAACGGCCTCGGCCCGTTCGGCTACCTGCCCACCAACGTCCGCGTTGGCGGCGAAGGCCACTACAAGTAGGCCGTAACACCCTGGCCGTGAGGCCGCGGCAGGGGTGTTGGCTCCAGAAGGGCCAGCACCCCTGCCACCCCCAACCCTTCAGGATTTCTCCCCATGACTTATCCCAACCCCCATCTGTCCCGCCGCCACTTACTGGCCGCGAGTGCCGCCGTCGTGGTCGCTTTCTCTGCCGCTTCCTGCACAGCCAGCCCGACGCCGGTCCCCACCTCGGCGGCTCCGGCACCTACCCCTTCGGATCCTTGGCGGCCCGTTGCCCATCTGACGGCTGAAAAGAACTGGCTCAACGACCCCAACGGCCTCGTCTATCACAACGGGACCTACCACGCGTTTTACCAGTACAACCCGCGCGGAAACTCGTGGGGCAACATGTCCTGGGGCCACTCCACCAGCACAGACCTGGTGCACTGGGAACAGCAGCCTGTGGCCATGGAGGCCAGTCCCGAGGAAGAGATCTTCTCCGGCTGCATCGTTATGGACACGAACAACGCTTCCGGACTCGGATCGGCAGGGAATCCGCCCATGGTGGCCCTGTACACCAGCGCTTACGGGAAGAACGGTGCGCTTCCTCAAGGCACGCAGGCACAGTCGCTCGCCTTCAGCCTGGATAAGGGGACAACCTGGCAGAAGTACCAAGGCAACCCCGTGCTCAACCTCGCGCCCACCAACAACAACTTCCGCGATCCCAAAATCACCTGGTACGAGCCGGGCAATTACTGGGTGATGACCACCGTGGTGGCCGACGCCCACGTGGTCAAAATGTTCAAGTCCACCGATCTGCTCCAATGGGATTACCTGAGTGATTTCTCCGGCGTCGGAGCCCAGGGAGGGCTATGGGAAGTGCCCGAACTTCTCCAGATGAAGGTAGAAGGTTCCACCGCGAAGAAGTGGGTGATGCTGCTGAGCATCAACCCCGGCGGTATAGCTGGCGGCTCGGGCATGCAGTACTTCGTGGGTGAATTCGACGGGACCCGCTTCACTGCAGAGAACGCAGCTGCACCCGATGGGCCGCTCAGCGAATCCCAGTGGCTGGACCATGGGGCTGACTATTACGCGGCGAACTCGATCTCCGGCGCACCCGGTGACAAACCCGTGCTACTTGGCTGGATGGGCAACTGGGACTACGCCCAGCATGTTCCCACGACTCCGTGGCGCGGTTCCATGGCGATTCCGCGCGAGCTCACCTTGGTTCGCGGGGAGCGCCGTTTCGAACTGCGGTCCGTCATCGCCTCCGCAGCCAGGGCGGCATTTGAACGCGCCGGCAGTGAAGTCAAGGGCAAAAACCTCACCATAGGCTCCTCACCGCAGGCTCTCGGCAAGGACTTCACGGGCCGCACGCAACTGATCGAACTCGAGATGGAACTGACCTCTGCCCGCGAAGCCGGTCTGCTCCTCCGCCAATCGCCCGATGCCAAAGCGGGCCTGCGTATCTCCTATAACAAGGAGAACCACACCGTCAGGGTGGACCGGTCCAAGGCCGGGACGGGCAATTTCTCCGAAAAGTTCAGCCCATTTCACGAGGTGGCCCTGCCATCCCCCGGAACCGACGGCAAGGTCAAGCTCACGATTCTGCTGGATTCCTCATCCGTGGAGGTCTTTGTCCAGGATGGAGCAGCAGTTATCTCAGACACGTTCTTCCCGGACTGGGACAACACTGGGGCATCAGCGTTCAGCATGAATGGCGACACGGACTTCACGGTGCGGACACGCTCACTTTAGAGCCGCCGAGGGGCCGGATCCCACCCTTTACAACCACTCTTACGGGCGGGATCTTGCCCCTCGTTGCCCCTTCACGGCGCAATGAGGATAGTTTTGTCCCTATGACATCCAGCGATGCCGCATTTGAACAGCTGCTCACCGACGCCCGCGAGTGGGCATCCCAAGACCCGGATCCGGCGACATCGGCCGCTCTCCTCGAGCTCGCCGACCTTGCCGGTGGCGGTGATGCGGGAGCAGCCCAGGAATTGGGCGACAGCTTCAATGGCACGCTGCAGTTCGGCACCGCCGGCCTCCGTGCGGCCCTCGGGCCCGGTCCCAACCGGATGAACCGCGTCGTTGTCCGTCGAGCCGCGGCAGGTTTGGCGGCCTTCCTCACCGAAGCCGTCGCCGCAGCTGCGCCGGGAACCCGGCCACGCGCCGTCGTCGGCTTTGATGCGCGCTACAACTCGGACATCTTTGCCGAGGAAAGCGCGGCAATCTTCACCGCGGCCGGCATCGAGACCTTCCTCATGCCGGCGGCTCTCCCGACGCCGTTGCTCGCCTACGCGGTCAGGTCACTGGAGTGCGACGGCGGCGTGATGGTGACAGCCAGCCACAACCCGCCCCAGGACAACGGCTACAAGGTCTACTTGGGCCGGCACGCTGTGCCGGAGAGTGGTCGCGGTTCACAGATCGTCGCTCCCTACGACGAAAAGATCGCGGAGAAGATTGAGGCCGTGGGTTCCTTGGATTCGATTCAGCTGGCCCCGGCTGGCTGGACCGTGCTGCCAAAATCCATTGCCGCAGAGTATGAAACCGCCATGGCGGGCTTGGCGGATCGGGAACACTTCCGCGCCAGGGACCTCAAGATCGTTTTGACCCCCATGCACGGTGTGGGCGGCGAAACGGCCGTCTCAGTCCTTAACGCAGCAGGTTTCACGGACGTCACCCTCGTGGCCGAACAGGCTGCACCTGACCCTGACTTCCCCACTGTTGCCTTCCCCAACCCGGAAGAGCCCGGCGCGCTGGACCTGGCTCTCGCGGCTGCCGCGGACTCGGGTGCAGACATCGTTTTGGCCAATGATCCCGACGCCGACCGCGCAGCGGTTGCAGCTTTGGATCCCGCCACGGGAGCTTGGCGGATGCTGCGCGGCGATGAAGTGGGTGCGCTGCTGGGCGCACATGTCGTGGCGCGCTTGGCCGCCGGTGCGGGCGAAGAAACCCGTGGCGGCGTCTTTGCCAACTCGATCGTGTCCTCACGCCTCCTCTCGCGGATCGCAGCCGCGGCAGGGTATGCGCACGAGGAAACGCTCACGGGATTCAAATGGATTTCGCGCGTTCCCGGCCTCACCTACGGGTACGAGGAAGCACTGGGCTACTGTGTGGCGCCGGATCTGGTGCGCGACAAGGACGGCATTTCCGCGGCAGTACTGATCGCTGAATTGGCGGCCGCTGCCAAGGCCGAGGGCAGGACGATCTTCGACACCCTTGATGACCTGTACCTGGTGCACGGGCTGCACGCCAGTGACCAGTTGAGCATCCGGGTGGCAGACCTCGGACTGCTCGACGCCATGATGAACCGCTTGCGGGTCAACCCGCCCGAAGCATTCGGGGGCTCCGCCGTCGAGGTCTTTACCGACTTGGCAGAAGGAAGCGAAGCCCTGCCACCCACGGACGGTCTGCTGTATTTGACCCGGGACCTCACCCGCGTGATCATCCGTCCCAGTGGCACGGAGCCCAAGCTCAAGTGCTACCTGGAAGTCATCCAGGCCGTGGAGTCCGCGGCCGAATTGCCCGAGGCCCGCCAAGCAGCACGGACATCCCTGGACGATGTCCTCAGGGATGTCCGCGAAGCATTGGGTTTGTAGGACTCTTAGACTTCAACTTCGATGAAACCGTCCACCAACCGGGTGGCGAAGACAGCGAGCGTGAGTTCCGGGTTGGTGAAGCACTCCCCGGTTTCGAGGTCGTAGACCTCTTTGTGCAGCGGCGACGCAATGGTCGGCCTGCTTCCACGGGATCCGATGATGCCGCGGGCCATAACGTTGGCCAGGGTTGCCGGGTCCTGCTGCGCCACAGCGAAGACCTCGGTGGGCGCGGTGCGGAACAGGGCAACCTGGCGGCCGGCGATCAGTGCCGCTTCGCCCCAGGCCACTTCAAGTTCTGCCACCGGGCAAACACGCTGCCACGTGGCGGTGGTGGCCAGGTCCTCGGCACGGTCCAGAATTACGGTCATTTCAGCCCCTCTCACTGTGTCCGGGTGCTGGCATTTCCACCGTTACTCCCCCGGACCGGGCCACGCTTGCGGCCACTCCTCCACGCTAGGACGGGGGTGTTTCGACAGGAGTGCGCGTTTGTGTCCAACGCGTAAAAGAGACCTCACGCCCCCGGAAATGCGTTCGTGATGCAGAAGTTAAGATCACGAAACATAAGGGAAACTGAAGCGAAACTGCCCGTCCCTAGGCTGGAACCACAAGTTGCGGAGATCCGTCTGCAACATCTGCGAAAGGCCCACCAGTGACCGGACACACTTCAAGTACAGAGAACCCGCGCCGCATCGTCGTCGTCGGCGGCGGCCCCGCTGCCCACCGTTTCGCCGATGCCATGGTCAACCGGGGACTTGAAGGTTGGCAGGTTACGGTGCTGACCGAAGAGGCCCACCTCCCTTATGACCGCGTGGCGCTGAGCAAGGCCCTCACGGAAACGGGCGTGGACCTCACCTTGGGCGAGGCATCGATGTGGGACCACGGGGCCCTGACCCTCAAGACCGGCGAGCGCGCCGTCAAGATCGACACCGTTGCCAAGAGCGTGCTCACCGCCGCCGGCAACAAGTACGACTACGACCACCTGGTGGTTGCCTCGGGTTCGGATGCAGCCCGGCTTCCCATTCCCGGCGCCGAACACACCCACGTTTACCGCACGCTCGAGGACGTTTGGGCCATCAACAAGGCCATCGCCGGGCTCAGCGCGAAGTTGGGACGCAAGGTCAACGCCGTCACCATCGGCGGCGGGCTGCTGGGTCTTGAGTCCGCAGCGGGCACCGAGCAACTGGGCGCTACCCCGATTGTCATCAACGGTTCGCCGTGGCTCATGAACACCCAGTTGGACGAAGGCGCAGGCCAGGCCCTCGGCCGGCTGATTGAAGCCAAGGGCTTCGAAGTCCACGGTGGCGTCTTCCCCTCCGAGGTTGTTACGGACGACGACGGCAACGTCACCGGAGTCCTCATGGCCGACGGCCGCACCATCGAGGCCGACCTCGTGATCGTTGCCATCGGCGTCAAACCCCGCGACGATCTCTTCCGCGCGGCAGAAGGCGAAGAGCAGCTCTTCAGCTTGGGCCAGCGCGGCGGCGTGGTCATCAATGATTTTTGTGCCACCGAGGTGGATGGGATCTGGGCCATCGGAGAGGTGGCCAACTTCGAGGGCATGTGCTTGGGCCTCGTTGCTCCCGCCAACACGATGGCCGAGATTGTTGCCGACCGCCTGCACGGTGGCGAGGCAACTTTCCCGGGCTTTGACACTGCCACCAAGCTCAAGTTGTCCGGCGTGGACGTTGCCAGCTTCGGTGACGCCTTCGCCAGGACCGAGCACTCCCTCGAAATCGTTTACGCCGACCCCGCACGCGGTGTTTACCAGAAGATTGTCACCACCGATGATGCCAAGACCCTGTTGGGCGGAATCTTCGTCGGCGATGCTTCCCCGTACATGAGCCTCCGCCCGCTTCTGGGCCGCGAGCTCTCCGCCGAACCGGGCGCCTACCTTAGCGCTGCCGGCGGTGGCGAGGCCCCCGAGACCGAACTCCCGGATGACGCCATCCTGTGCTCCTGCAACAACGTGGCCGCCGGAACCATCCGCGACACCATCAACGGATGCGGAGCCTGCGAGGGCAACGCTCCCGTGCAGGAACTCGGAGAGCTGAAAGGCTGCACCCGTGCCGGAACCCAGTGTGGTTCCTGCGTCCCCATGCTCAAGAAGCTGCTTGAAGGCGAACTGACCAAGTCCGGCATCGAGGTCTCCAAAGCGCTGTGCGAGCACATCAGCCTCTCCCGCCAGGAACTCTTCGACGCCATCCGTGTCCTGGAAATGACGTCCTTCGAAGAGATCATGGCCAAGTACGGCACCGGTGCGGGCTGCGATATCTGCAAGCCGACGATTGCCTCCATCCTGGCCAGCCAGCACTCCGCCTATGTCCTGGATGCCGGCCGCGGCTCGCTGCAGGACACCAACGACCGCGCTTTGGCGAACATGCAGAAGGACGGCACCTACTCGGTGGTCCCCCGCATAGCCGGTGGCGAGATCACACCCAAGGGCCTCGGCGTCATCGCGGCCGTCGCTGAGAAGTACAACCTCTACACCAAGATCACCGGCGGACAGCGCATCGATATGTTCGGTGCCCGCCTTGAGCAGCTCCCGGACATCTGGAAGGAACTGGTGGATGCCGGCTTCGAGTCCGGACAGGCGTACGGCAAGAGCCTGCGCACCGTGAAGTCCTGCGTTGGATCCACGTGGTGCCGCTTCGGTGTCCAGGATTCCGTGGCGATGGCCATCGCACTGGAGCTCCGTTACCGGGGCCTCCGCAGCCCGCACAAGCTGAAGATGGGTGTCTCCGGTTGCGCCCGTGAGTGTGCCGAGGCACGAGGCAAGGACGTCGGCGTGATTGCGACAGCCGACGGCTGGAACCTGTACGTGGGCGGTAATGGTGGCGCCACCCCGGCGCACGCAAAGCTCCTCGCCAAGGACCTGGACGACGAAACCCTGCTGAAGTACATCGACCGCTACTTGATGTACTACATCCGCACCGCTGACCGCCTGCAGCGCACCGCCCGCTGGCAGGAAGAGCTTGACGGCGACATCAAGCACGTCGAGGAAGTAGTGGTCCACGACTCCCTGGGCATCGCCGAAGAGCTTGAGGCCGCCATGGCCAAGCACATCGACACCTACGAGGACGAATGGGCCGAGACCCTGAAGGACCCGGAGCGCCTCCGCCGCTTCCGTTCCTTCGTCAACGCTCCCAACCAGAAGGATGAATCCATCTCCTTCGTTCCGGAGCGAGGCCAGATCCGCCCGGCCACCAACGAAGAAAAGGGCGGAGTGCTCATAGCCTCCACCATCCCGGTCCGCAGCGAAACCGTCGGCGCAGAAAACTAGGGGTCCCCCATGCAGCTCACCATCGATCTCACCGGCCGCGACGTCCTCGTCACGGGATCGGAAAAGTCCGCCCGCCAAGCAATCCGCCGCTACCAGATCGCCGGTGCCCACGTATACCGGCTGAGCACCCCCGAGGGTGTGCCCGGCGACGGCCAGCTCCCCGAGCGTCCGTTCCTGGTGGCAGTAGTGGACGACGGCGAGGCGGGCTGGCTGCCGCTGGTGGAACGCTGCCGCGACGCCGGAATCCCGGTTGCGTTCGAGCCCGCCCCGGGCGCTGAGGGCCACGTCACCCTGGTAGGCGGAGGCCCGGGGGCCCTGGACCTGCTGACCGTTGGTGCCGTCGACGCCTTGCGGGATGCCGACGTCGTGTTCTATGACCGACTGGCCCCTTACCAGGAACTGGCCGACCTCACCTCTGCCGACCTGGTGGATGTCGGAAAGCAGCCTGGCCTCCACAAGGTGACTCAGCGTGACATCGAAAAGCTCATGGTGGAGGCGGCACTTCTGGGCAAGAACGTGGTCCGGCTCAAGGGCGGCGATCCCTACGTGTTCGGCCGTGGAGGCGAGGAAGTGGCGGCCTGCGTTGCTGCGGGCGTTCCCGTGCGGGTCATTTCCGGTGTCACCAGTGCCATCTCCGTTCCCGCAGCGGCAGGGATCCCGGTGACACACCGCGAAGTGAGCCACATGTTCACCGTAGTCTCCGGCCACGCCCCGTTGACCGAGAAGGAACACACCCACCTTGCCGGCCTTGGCGGGACGATCGTGGTCCTCATGGGTATCGGCACCCTTCCCCAGCTGGCGGCAGGCCTGCGTCGGGCCGGGATGAATCCGGACATGCCCATGGCCGTGGTGGAACGTGGATACCGCCCGGGACAGCGCACCACCATCGCTGATCTGGGTACGATCGAAACTGCAGCCACCGGCTGCAGCAACCCGGCCGTTCTGGTCATCGGCGAGGTGGTCCGGGTGGCTGAAGCCAACCGCAATCATGCTGAAGCATCCGCTGAACTTAGCCGCCTCGCGGCTTCGCTCCTTGAAGCCTGAAGGTAAGAACACATGACTGTTGCACGCGCCATCGAAGTCCACGACGCCACTGCCGCTCCGGAAGTTTCCGAAGTGGCCGATGCGCCACTGGATGGTTTCCGAATCGGCGTCACCTCGCACCGCCGTTCCCGTGACCTTATTGAGGCATTGGAGCGCCGCGGTGCGAGCGTGTTGCACGCCCCCGCTTTGAAGATCGCCCCAGTGCAGGAAGACATGGTCCTCATTGAGGACACCCGCACCATTATCGCTGCCAAGCCGGACATCTGCATCGCCACCACGGCTTATGGAATGCGCCGCTGGTGTGAGGCCGCGGACTCGTTTGGCATCGGCGAACAACTCCTGGAAACCCTGTCCGCTTGCCGCATGTTTGTCCGTGGACCCAAAGCCCGCGGCGCTGTGCGTGCGGCCGGTCTCGCCGACGTCGGAATCAGCAGCGACGAAACCACCGCCACACTGGTGGACATGCTGCTGGTTGAAGGCGTGCGGGGCAAGACCGTGGCCGTGCAGCTGCACGGATACACCGACGTTCGCCAACTGGAACGGCTCCGCATGTCCGGCGCCACGGTTCTGACTGTGACCCCGTACCGCTGGGTGAAGCCCGACGGCGAAGACAAACTCCCACGCCTGATCGAGGCCGTGGTGGGCGGGAACCTTGATGTACTGACGTTCACCAGCGCCCCAGCGGTGGATGCCATGTGGAGCACCGCTCACGAAATGGGCCTCTACCGGCAGCTCATCGAAGCGCTCAAGGGTCCGGTGACCGTTGCCGCTGTTGGGCCTGTCACCGCACAGCCACTGGTCGACGCCGGACTGACGCCCCTTATCCCCGACCGCTACCGGATGGGTGCCTTGATCCGTCTGGTGACGGAGCACCTGTCCCTGAACCACGTGCGCCGACTGGAAACCAAGAGCGCCACGATCGAATTGCGTGGCCGCTGCCTGCGGATCAACGGTGAGGTGGTGGAGCTTGCACCGGCTCCGCTCCTGCTGCTGCGGGCACTGCTCGGCGCGGGTGGGGCGGTATTGTCCCGGGAAGCGCTCTCGGACCTGTTGGACCTGCGTGGCTCCGTCCACGCCCTGGACATGACAGTCAGCAGGCTGCGGTCTTCGCTGCCTGACGGCAAGCTCGTTGAAACGGTAGTGAAGCGCGGGTACCGGCTGAGGGCCTAGGTCCTCCGCTTCCTCGTCCCCTGCCACGCTACGCCGCCTTCACCAGGGGAAGTTCGTCCCAGTTGGTGGTGTAGCGGGGGCTGAGCATGTCCCGTTTCATGGACCAGTCCGGACCGCCCTTAATGCCCGCGTGGCCCAGGCCGATGGAGCCCCGGCCATACCGCTTGCTGACTTGCTCCAGCAGAGGGCCGATGCCGCGCTCCTCATGACGGTTCTCGAAGATCTCCAACGGTTTCTGGTTGCCGCTGGGACGGAGGTCGGTGACCATGATCCCGGCTTTGGCATACTTCACGCCTTCCTGGATTTTGGGGACCAGCGCGTGTGCGGCCTTGGTGAGGAGCACGGGGTCCGAAGTGGGCATGGGCAGCCTCACGGTGACCGTGGGAAAGGACTTGTCGTTCGGGTTGTAGACGGACGTCGCTGCAAACGCTGTCAGGAGCTTGGCCTGAAGATCGTGCTTGGCCAGCCTTGCACTGGCCATTTGGCCGTAGACGCTGAGCACCTGCCGAAGCTGATCCGTCGTCGTAATCGGTGTGGAGAACGAGCGGGAGAAGATCAGCTGGTCCCGGCCGATTCTTTCTTCCTCCATGGGAATACAGGGAGTGCCTTGGAGTTCAAGGACGGTTCGCATCATGACAATGGAGAACTTGTCCCGCAAAGCAATAGGGTCGGCGCGGACCAGGTCCAGGATTGAGAAGATCCCCATAGCATTCAGCCGCTTGGTAAGCCGCGTTGCCACACCCCAGATTTCGATGACGGACAGCCGTGCCATGAGTCCTTCGCGCTGATCTTCAGGGATGGAGTCCCAGCGGCACACACCGCGGAAAGCTGGATTGTGTTTTGCCCATTTGTTGGCGAGCTTGGCGAGCGTCTTGGTGGGGGCGATTCCGACACACACGGGGACTCCCACATGCCGTTGGCAGGCAACCTTGATGGTGTGCCCCAGCTCCAACAGTTCCCGTGGTTGTCCCCTGACACCAAGGAACGCCTCGTCGATGGAGTAGACCTCCTGCCATGCCGAGTAGCGGGCCAGGAGCTCCATGACCCGGGAGCTGATGTCGCCGTACAGTTCATAGTTGCTGGAGAGCGCTATCAGCCCCCATTCCTTGGCACGTGGGGCAATCTTGAACCACGGCTCCCCCAGCCCAATGCCCAGCTTCTTGGCCTCCGGCGACCTGGTCACTGCGCAACCATCATTGTTGGACAGCACTATGAGTGGCTTGCCCTCCAGCGCGGGGTTGAATGCCCTCTCCGCCGATGCATAGAAGCAGTTGATATCCACGTGGGCGATCTCCTGCATCCGGTGCATGAGTGCTGGCTTGGACATTTCGCTCCTTCGGTGGGCACTAGCACGGTTGCCGCTGTTTCCGTCCAGGACACACCGCGCATTCGAATATATATTCGAATACCTTCACTTTACTGCCAGCCGCCGACAAGAAAGCATCCCACCCGCCTGACTGTGGAAAAGTCGGGCGGGCGGGATGCGATGAGCATGGAGTGGCTAGGATATTTCCGCCGAATCCTTCTTGTGCACCAGATAGATTGCTCCAGTGGTCACGTCTTCTTCCAGGGCCTCCAGCGTGCGCCCACGGGTTTCGGGAACCTGGGTGTAAATGAAGATCAGGGCCAGGATGCCCACCACTCCGAAGAGGAAGAACGTGCCGGTGATTCCCACCCCCGCCACGAGAGTCGGGAAGAACAGGCCCAGCAGTGCATTGGCGATCCAGAGGCAGAATACCGACAGGCCAATCGCGAATCCGCGCACGTGCAGCGGGAAAATCTCGGACAGCATCACCCACACAGCGATGTTCAGGAAGGTCTGCATGGAACCTACAAACGCGACCACCAGGAACAAGATGACGAACGGGCGGGCAGCATTTCCGACGGGAAGCACGATCGACGCGATGCCGATCAGGAAGTGGCAAGCGGTGGTCAGCGTAAAGCCCAGGAGGAGAGTAGTGCGGCGGTTGACGCGCTGCATGAGCGTCAGGGCGATCACGCCACCCACCACGGCGATCACGCCGGGTGCGATATTGGCAACGAGTGCGGCATTGGAGTCGAACCCGGCCTCCACCAGCACGGACTGCCCGTAGTACATGATCGAATTGATGCCCGTCAGCTGCTGGGCAACGCCCAGGCCAATGCCCACCAAAATGATGCGCAGGATCCACTTGTCCTTGAGTGCGCCCCACGAGGTGGCCTTGGATGCCCGCTCTTCGTCGGCGAGGTGCTTCACGTCAGCCATTTCAGCTTCGGCGCGGTCTTCGGAACGGATGGTCTTGAGGACTACCAGGGCTTCTTCCCAACGCCCCTTGGAGATCAGCCAGCGCGGCGACTCGGGCATCCGCAGCATGCCAAAGAACAATGCGATGGCGGGTAGGGCGGCAACTGCGAGCATGATCCGCCAGACTCCCCCGAATTCTCCCCAGACGTTGCCAATGATGGCATTGACCACAAAGGCCGCCAGCTGGCCGATCACGATCATGAGCTCGTTCCGCCCAGCCAGGGAGCCACGGATTTCATAGGGCGCCAGCTCAGCAAGGAAAACGGGAACCACTGTTGAAGCTCCACCAACAGCCAGGCCCAGGATGACGCGCCCCGCAACCATGACTTCAAAGCTCGGGGCGAAGACGCAGGCAAGAGTCCCTGCGAGGAAGAGGACAGCCAACAGGATGATCGTCTTGCGGCGACCCCAGCCATCCGACAAGCGGCCTCCCCCAACAGCTCCGGCAGCAGCTCCGAACAAGAGGGAGCTGGTCACGATCCCTTCCGTCAGGGGCGTCAGGGTGAGATCGACCGTCATTGGCCTGAGTGCGCCGTTGATGACACCCGTGTCGTAACCGAACAAGAGGCCGCCGAACGTCGCTACGAGTGCGACGAGACCCAGTCGCTTTCTGTGCGGGCCATTGGTCAGCGGAGGGAGCGAAACGCCTTGGGCGCCTCCCCGCTGCGTTTGTGTAGCAGACATCAGGACTCCTTTGTCAGTGTGCTGCGGGTCATACTCACCCGCTCTGAATAGAGACTAACGCGCGAAAGGCTTAAATGTAAGGTCAAACTAACAAATGACTTAATTTCGTACTCCTTCCGCGTGGGAGGATGAGGACATGGTTACCGGCCACCGCCCCCGCTCCGCCACCCAAAGTGACGTCGCCCGGGAAGTCGGCGTGTCCCGAACCCTCGTTTCCTTTGCCTTCCGCGGCGCCCCGGGTGTCAGCAATGAAACGAAGCAGGCCATCTTCGAAGCCGCAAAACGTCTCGGCTACCGACCCAACGCCGTAGCCGCCGACCTCGCACGCAAGCACCGGTCCGCCGTCGGGCTCTATCTCATGGACATCCGCAACGAGGTCTACGCGGACATCCTCAGCGGCGTCCGCACGGCGCTGACCCAGGACCGCAACAGGCTCATCCTCAGCGTCTCCCGATCCGTGGACGGCGAGGACCAAGGCGCCCTCGAGTCGCTCATTGAGGCCCGCGTGGGGATTATCATCGCGGCCACCCTGCTGGATTCCGACGAGCGCGTCCAGGAGCTGGCTCAGATCGTTCCCCTCGTCAGTGTGACACGACCCGTGGACGGCGTGGACAGTGTGTACTCGGACGATGCCGCCGGGGCCCGAGCCGCCGTCGAACACCTCATCGGCCTGGGTCACACGAGGATCGCCCACCTGGCCGGCCCGGTTTACGACGGACACACGGTCCGCAGGCAGAGCTACTCAAAGACCATGCGCGACGCCGGGCTGAAGCCACTAACGCTTGCAGCCGAGGACTTCACGCAGGATGCCGGGCAGCGCGCTGCCGCCCGACTGCTGGGCATGGCCGATCGCCCGACCGCGATCTTCACCCATAACGACCAACTGGCGCTGGGTGCACGCGAGGCCGCCTACGCCAAGGGCCTGGCGGTCCCAACCGACCTGTCGCTGGTGGGATACGACAATTCCCGGACTGCAAGGCTTCACGGCATCGACCTCACGTCCGTTGACCTTCATGCCGTAGAGCTGGGACAGGTTGCTGGAACTGTGGCACTGGAACGCCTCAGTAATCCACAGGCGCCAATCGCCGACAGGCGCCTCAAACCGCGGTTGGTGGTGCGTCATTCGACGGCGCCACCGGCCCCCGGTGGCAGCCGGGCCGGAAGGTAGATCGAGCCCATGAACATCGCAATTGTCGGCGGCGGCCCTGGCGGCCTTTACTTTGCCGCACTGATGAAGCAGCGGAACCCCGCCCACAACATCACCCTCTGGGAGCGCAACGCCGCATCCGACACCTTTGGCTTCGGCGTCGTTTTCTCAGACGAAACCCTTGGTGGCATCGGCACCGCCGAACCCGTTGTGGCCGGTTACATGAGCAGCCGCTTCGCACGGTGGACCGACGTCGACATCCATTTCAAGGACCAAACGAAAACGGTGGGCGCACAAGGGTTTGCAGGGATCGGCAGGAAGGACCTACTGGAACTGTTGCAACGGCGCGCCCTGGAACTGAGCGTAGAGATCCGCTTCAGTACCGCAGCCCCGCCTGTGGAGGATCTGGCCGCCACCTACGATCTGGTGGTCGCCGCAGACGGCGCCAACTCCCAGATCCGGGCCACCTATGCGGAGGAGTTCCGCACCGCCCTGGATGTGCGGCCAAACAAATACATGTGGCTCGGGACCGACCAGCCGCTCAAGGCGTTCACGTTCTTCGTGAAGGAGACTGAATGGGGCGTCATGCAGATCCACGCCTATCCCTATTCCGATCAAGGCTCAACGTTTGTTGTCGAAATGACTCCTGGCGCCTGGCACGCTGCCGGCTTTGACCAGGCCGCCGACAGAGTCTTCGCACCAGGGGTTTCGGATGAGGATGCCGTAACCAAGATCCGGGCCATCTTTGCCGATGAGCTCGGCGGGCACCAGGTCCTGACCAACAATTCCAAGTGGCTGAACTTCACCACAGTCCGCAACAAGAACTGGCGCAAGGGCAATGTGGTGTTACTGGGCGACGCCGCCCATACGGCCCACTTCTCCATCGGATTCGGCACCAAGCTGGCCATGGAAGACGCCCTGGAACTAGCCGATTGCCTGCGGGAACGCACCGGTGTTGACGCGGCCTTGGAAGCCTACGAAGCTCGTCGTCGCCCGGTGGTCGAAGCAACCCAACGCGCAGCCCAGGCCTCAATGGAGTGGTTTGAGAACATTGACAAATACAAAAACCAGCACCTCGAGCAGTTCAGTATCAACCTGCTGACCCGCAGCCGGCCGCACCGCCTGTGACAAGGACCTACCTCGCAGAGAGGGCTAGATGTGGTGCAGGCAGGTGGTCGCAACGCCCCAGATAGTCAGCTCAGACATTGCCGGCACGCGAATGTCCGGGTACTTGGGATTGTCCGCCTGGAGGATCACTCCCGAGGGCGTGACTCGAAGCCTCTTGATGGTCAGCTCACCGTCGAGGACAGCCACGACGACGGATCCATCCTTGGGCTCCAGCGCCCGGTTAACGATCAGCTCATCCCCGTCACTGATCCCTGCACCCTCCATGGATTGCCCCGTCACCCTCACCACGAAGGTGCTGGTGACATCCTTGATCAGGTGTTCATTGAGATCGATCCTGCCGTCAAAGTAGTCCTGTGCGGGCGATGGATACCCTGCCGCCACCGGGATTGGAGCCAGCAGTACCGACATCAGGGAAAAGCCCGCATCTATCACGCGGGGGCCGACGATCACGCCCACAACACACCTTTATTCGAATATATGTTCCCATTAGTGTACGGCGTGTCCTAAGGTTTTGACCTGCGGGTCTACGTCGCCGACGGGTGTCCTTGACGTGTGTCGAGGACGTACCAACGGTTTCACGAGGCACTGACAGTATTGCGGGCCCGAGGGGTAGAACATTAGTTCCCATCCGTGGGTGTCCCATTGGAGAGATTGCGCCCTGTGGCACCGGACAGTAATCGCGCCTGTTTAGGCCTCATGCAGGGTGCCTGCGCGCTTTCGCTTAGGCTGTGAGAAATCTTCGGAGGGCAGTCAGGTCTTCCTTGGGGGTTGTGCCGTAACCCGTCGCACTGCAAAGGAAGTCTCCAAGAATGTCCATTGATCTCTCTGTGTACGGCGCCGCCGGGCTCAACACGGAGGCCATTGCTGAATTGGTTCAGTCGATGCCTGGCCTGTCTGCCGTATCCTCAGGCGGAAGCGCGATGGTGCGGGCCATCCGAGGCAAGCAGCAACTTCCTTGGTTCACAGTGGACGGCCCGTTCGCGGTGGAAGACGAGGACCTCCCTGCTGAGGTGACCGCCCGGTCAATCGGAACAAAGTGGCTCTACCAGATCCGCATCGAGGACACCTCTGAAAAAACCATCAGCGACGCCGACCGGTTCGGCAGAAAACTCACCAAGGCGACCGACGGTGTCCTCGTTGATGAGCAAACCGGACAAGTGTGGCCCAAGACAAGCAAACGCCACGTACCCCGCCCGAAAGTTGCGGGGCCGGTTGATGAAATCGTACTGAGATGGTGTTACCTGGTTGATGAAGCACCCGACGACGTGGCGGCGCGCTATCTGAGGTTGGCCCGACTGTTTCTCCCTGAGGCACTTCCTCGCCGCTACGGAACGTACGAACCCTTCCAAGGCAACCTTGAACGGGACGGAGACGCCGGTTTTGCAGAATTTATGAACGCCGACGACAGCGATCTGGTCCTGTTCTACGGCAAATTCCCCGTCATCATTGGAACTCTTGATGGCCGGACGCGAGGTCCTGGCAGGACCAGGGCAATTTCGCTGACACTTGACCGGCAGGCTTTCAACGACGTCGCCTGGCGGGGAGCGCTGATGCGATTCTTCAAGGCAATGGCCGCTGAACTCGGGTGCTTCTTCGCTTCAGCGGAAGTACAGAGGCCAGGCCGAATGATCAGCGGGGTGATGTCCCTCCAACTTCACGAGGAGGGATACTATCCGACCATAAGGGGTGAATGGCTGGGGCTTCCTGCCTACCCGGTCTGGTGGTCTTGGTACTCGAAACCTTATGCAGATCTTGTCCACCAATACTGCCATGGTGCCAGCCAGAATCCAGACGGTTCTATTTTCCATTTCTGGCAGGAAGAATCCGCAGACCGCGATCAGCTTCGCGCGTTGCTGCAGGATCCGGAGGCACCGTGGATCCCGGCGGAGCTGTCCCAGCAAGGCGACGAGACAACCCAGCGAGCTTCCGTGATGCCGTCCAATTTGGATGGTTGAGCTGTTCCGGCAACATCGTCGCTCGAATCCCGGTTATCACCGCACCAGCTTCACACTCTGGCATGAGAGAGGATATGCAGTATGTCGTACGACCTGACCGTCTATTGCCCGGATTCGCCCACCATCGACAAGGTCGCATTGCTGGTCGGCAATACCCGGGGTCTTCATGTGGACCCTGAGAATTCCGACGAGAGCGGGGTGCTGGTGCTGCGCGGGGTGAAGCGGGCATATAGTTTCACGGTCGATGGTCCGGTCGCCTTGGAACCCGAGGATCTGCCTGACGAGGTCAGCGGTGTTCTTCCCGACGCCAACACCATGTTTCAGGTCCTTGTTGAGGGGACAGTCGAGTCCGAGATTATTCATGGTGTTCGATTCGCGAAGAAGCTCGCGAAGTCGTGCCATGGGGTGACAGTGGATGAGCAGACCGGTGAAGTGTGGCCCAAGCCCCGCGTGGTTAAGCCGGTTGTACCCAAGGTCAGCCCGTACAAGGATCTCATCCATTTTTCTTGGTACGCCCTAGCCGACGAGATGCCGGCAGATCTTCCCGAGCGGTACGTTCGATTGGCGAAGGAATGCCTGCCTGAAGCGCTTCCTGTTCGGTTTGGGGACTATGAACCGTACCAAGGTGATTTCGTCCGGGACGGTGTCGAGGGGTTGATGCGCCAGTGGAAGGACTCGCCGCCGCTGAGTATGATCGTCACGGCTGATCTCCCTATAAAACACTTCAGCATGGAGTACCTGACCCAAGGCACCACGGGTGACTCCCGGCACGTGGGCATGAGCATGGCTCGCGAAGCTTTGGAAGACGACGAGCTGCGAGCAAGGACAAAAGAGTTCTTTATCCGCCTCGCGTCCGAGATGGGCGCGTTCCATGCCTACGTCGAGGTCATTCCGCTGGTCATCACGGGAGGGGTCCCTGGTTACCCGATCTACAGCTACGCAGACATAACCAGGTCGTCCGCTCCTCGGCGGGAGGAAACCAGACAAATGGAATGGGTGGGCTTGCAACCGTATCCGCAATGGTGGACGTGGTTCGGTCCCTTATACGCGGACCTGGTCCGCTCTTACCTCACAGGCCAGCTCGAAGAACACCCTCAAGGAATCTTCCACTCGTGGACAGAAAAGCCGGCAGACCGGCGCGAAATCACCCGCGTGCTTCCGGACCCCGAGCAGCCATGGATACCGCAGGAGTTCTGCGGAGTTTACGAGGACGAGAAGGCTTTGTTTCCAAGCAGCCTTGCAGTCAACGTCCCGCAGCGATTGAGGGAAGTCAGGATGCCACTGCATCAGTACGAGGACTGATCCGAGGAACGGGATCCGGGTGAGTTCCTTCCCTCTTGTGACTGCTGGCCGTTGATCTGGGTGGCGAGTCGCAGCGCGCCATGAACACGGGCGAGGCGTTCGTTGAGTTGTTTGTTTTCCTCGGTGAGCTGGGCGATGCGTTGGTGGGCCAGATGCAGGCGCCGCCGCAGCGAATGATCGGAGGCGTGGACTGCCTGGCCGGTGGGGGCCGGTGGTGGGTTGGTACGGAATTCTTCCAAGCGGACCATCACCTCTGGCTGACTATAGAGCCAGGACCGCGAAACACGCGCGGTTCGGGCCAGCTCGGATGCCGTCCGCGGGCCGGGTTCTTTGCTCATTTCCTGGAGGGCTGCCGCGACGCGGGCCCGCGCGTCCTCAGACCGTTGGCGGGCTGCGGCGAGCAGGTGATGGCTGTTATCAGGACGCACCATCGGGTTCCTGCGATTCAGTACCGCTGGAACGGATCGTGTTGATGATGTTTTCCAGGTTCCCGGCGACCTTGGTATTCATCTCCACCATGCGGGTCCTGCCCGTGGACTTCGCTTCTGCTATCAGTCGCTTGGTCGTTCGGAGCTGGGCGAGGTGTTCGCCGAGGAAGTCAGGGGTAGTGACGAACACCGGGCAGGTCAGGCAAGCGTTGGCGTGCGGGCAGCTTTGCTGCAATGGAAGCCCGCAGTATCCGTTGGGCAGTGCCATGGTTGCCCGGCCAAGGTGCTCTTTCATCCAGGCCGCGTCGCTGAGGCCCGGTGCCTGCTCGATATTGATGGCTTCGCCCTGGACATTGATTTTCGTGGCCTTCTCCCAGTGGCGACGGATCGTGGCGTCGTTCAAGCGGGCGTAGCGGGCAGTCATGTCGTTGGATTCGTGATCCAACAGGCGCCGCACGACTTCCTGCGGGACATCCGAGTTAATCATCCGGGTCCCGTAAGTGTGCCTGAGCTGGTGAGCGGTAAACCGGAACGGCCGCCCATGTTGATCGCGCAGCCCAATGCTCTCCTGCCAGGAGGCGAGGCGGACCGAAGCCACGGCAGTGGCCAACGGCCGGGTCCCGTCCCTGGATGTCGGTGCCGGGGCCAGGCATTGGGCAGAGGGTATGGAGGACAGGACTTCAGCGGCCCGTTCGGTGATGGCCCCGGCCATTTCCTCACTGATCGGTGTGAAGGCCTCGCGTGACATTTTGTGGTTTCTGTAGCGCAGATACGGCGCGTTCTGGCCGTCCCGGACCACGCAGTCAATATCGAGGTGATACGCGTCGGCCAGGCGCAGTCCGGTTCCGATGAGGATCTGCATCATCAACCGGTGTGGTTGTTCCAGCCGCGAGAGGGCTTCAGGGGATTCGATTTGGGCCATGACGTATTCAGGGAGGGCACGCGGGGCACTGACTGGCAGGCGTGGAAGGTCGCTGGGGTGGATCCAGACCGATGCCGGTAAACGTGGCTCCCAGTCGTGTTGCCGTGTGGCCTTGAGGAACATCGAAATTGACCCGAGTTCGTAACGACGGCTGGCCTGGCCGAGGTTCAACCTCAGCAGCAGATTCATATGGACTTCAAGGGTTTCCCGGGAGAAGAGTTCCAACCCCGCAGTGGGGCCAGCATGCTCGGTGAAAGCGGCTGATAAGCGGTGCAGGGCAGTGATATCGCGGTTGAGCTGGTGGTAGCCGGTGCCGGAGGAGATACGCCATCGCATGAATCGTTTGGCAAGTTCCCGAAGCCATGGCTGGGTGATCGGGGCGAACTGGAGTGTTCCTCCTGCGCCCTTCTTGCCCACGAAGCCCATGGAGGTGAGATGCCACAGGTTGCGTGCGTAGGTGTCGTTCGGGTCCGAGGGGTCCCTGAAATTGCTCATCATTCGGAACAGGGCGTTGTTGACCCGATGAATTTCCCGACGGGCGTCGCCCAGGTCCAACGGGTTATCGCCATCGATCAGAGAAAGGACTCCTCTGGACTGGAGCAGGGCGACGTATTTGCGGATTTCCGGTGCGGGGAGCCGGCGGAAGCGTTCGCCCGGGCTTGAAGCCACCAGCTGCAGGGCCAAAGCCACTTCCCAGCGCAACGGCGACGGAAGCCCGGATAAATCAACGGCTTCCGGTTCTGGAGGTTTGCCCGTCGTCTTGTAGAACTCCTCCAGAGGCGGTTTCCCCCGGGCCCGCCACCGCTGGACATGAAGGTTGCAGAAGAGCTCTCCTGGGCGATACCTCAGACAACCCGGAACCGAGCACAAGGGGAAGAACCGCCCAGCGAAAGCTTCGTCGTCAAAGACGATGATGTCAGCGGTGAAACGAGGCGATAACGCCAAACGCATCCGCTGGATCCGGCCGCCGTCAATGTCATCGACGGCGATTTCCCTAAACTCGGTCATGGTTCGTTCCTGCCTTCATCGGCCGGGTCCGACGAGGCGAGCCAGCCCGTGGAAACCAAAGCTTCCCGGACGTGCCGGATCTCCAGATGGGAGTACGTGTCGATCGTCGTTGACACGGACGCGTGCCCCAAGAGTTTCTGGACAACTTCCGAAGGGACCTCCCGCCGGAGTAATTCCGTGGCATAGGTATGGCGGAACTGGTGCGGGGTGAAATGAAACCCGGTCCGCCGTCGAAGCCGGCGGACCAAGTCCATCACCGCGGCGTAGGTCATCGGCCGTCCTTCAGGAGGAGCCCACAGATTGACGAAAACGTAGTCGCAGTCCAAAGCGCCGTACTCGTCAAAGAGATAGTCCACGAACATCCGCACCAACTCCGGGGCCACGGGGACGTCACGGTCGCCGGACTTTGCCCTGGCCGCGTTGACGTTGTCCCTGGCCCGGACCCGGATCACACAATCCGGGGCGTCAATGTCCTCATGCCGCAAACCCAGGACCTCACCAATCCGGAGGCCGGTCCCGGCCAGCAAAGCGAACAAGAACCTGTCCCGCTGATGCTCGCACGCATCCAGGATCGCAGTGACCTGGTCGCTGCTGAGCACCCGCGGCGCCTTCTTTGGGGCCCGAAGGCGAAGCTCAGCCCGTGGCCTGACAGACCGCCCCAAGTGCGCCAGGAACGGCCGCCACGACCCGCGCCCAAATGACTGCACCGTCGTGCTCAGGAAATGGCAAGAAACCCCGTGCCGCTGATGGAACTGGTGGAACGAGCTGACAGCAGAGAGTTTCCGGTTGATCGTTACCGGGCCGCAGTGCTCCAGCGCTGCCGGCAATCGGGCTACGCGCCCGGCCCGCTCGAGAGGAGATTTACGCAACCACCCAACAAAACGACCCAGGTCCTCGAGGCGCACAGAACGCCACGACACACCAACCTGATCCAGAAAGGCGAAGTAGTCCCGCAAGTCAAAGGCATACGACCTCACCGTCTCCGGTGAACGATCGATAACACTCAAATGAGCCAGGAACCGGTCGACGGGAGCGACGACCTCGAAGCGGGGATCAACAACGGTCCACGAACCCGACCCATCAGGCAAAACCACCTGCTGAACAGTCCACGGCATACGGTCCCCTTCACCGATCCCTCACGAATAGCTCAATACCAGCAGACGAAGGAAACAGGTTCATGAACACGTGGACAACACCACAGGTAATCAAATTCGGAAGGCCAAGAGCGGTGCAATCACGCTCCGGCAGCTACATCGAAGACAGCCCAGAAAGGGCTACAGGAAATATATGTTCGATACCCGAGTGTACAGCGGATGGCGGACATTGTTGGATCTCCACCCGAAACCTGGCCGCGGAACCGTGGTACCGCGCGGGCGTGGCTTCTGGTCCCTGCCGGAGTGAGAAGGCAGATGAAGCTATCGGTCGATTCGAGGCAGTGCTGGTGCGGCGATCTCCCGCGCGGGCAGGACGGCGGCGTTAAGGATGGCGCGGTTCCCGAGCTGCCGTTCGAGATCGACCATAAACGGTGTCGCCGGGTTTCCCTGACAGGTGGCCCACTGCGCCCCGGAGGGCCGCACTCCCAGGACGACCTCGACCGTGGACTCTGTTTCGAGGAGCTTGACGATTTCAACCCGGCCTTCGGCGTTCTGTCCGGAGTTGCAGTCAAACTCCGTGATGAGAAGTGCCACGCGGTTGGACTCAGGAGCCGGCGGCAACGAGGGATCAAGAGTGACTGCGCCGGCTCTCAGCTCACCAAGGTCGAGCGTGGGTGTGCAGGTCGATGACTCAACGACCGCCCACACCGGCTTACCTGGCTCCGATGCCATGGAGTTGGTGGAAATGACGATGTACATGTAGTCGCGGACATCTCCGTGGCCGTCATCTTGGGGAACTGCCAGCCTGTTCATGAGCATCACACGATCGCGGCTTTCCTGCGCAATCAGCCATGCGGCCGGGTCAAACTGTTCGACGTTGCGGCCGTCGAGGGCCGGGGCGGCCTCCGGGCCGAGCCCGCTCGCCGGTCGTGGATTGTTCAGCGCCTGAAGCGGAACCTCGTTGCCTTGGCACAGCACCACTTCAGGTTGAATTTCCGGGGTTTGGCTCCCGGCGGACGGCAAGCCGGCTGCCGGCTGTCCAAGCGATGCACACCCGGTTCCGAGCAGCGCCAGGGCTCCGCTGACCAATGTGAGCCGTGCTGCTGCTCTCAATAGTTTCCCCATGCCGCCAAGGCTACGCCTCACGCCGGAAGTGATTCTTCGGGCAAGCCCCGCTCATTCGCGAACCTCTCCGGTCATTTTCCCGGCGCGTTGGCCACGTGACGTCAGATGTGCCGGAGATACCTCTGAGGTGCGTCCAGGAATGACCGCCAGTTGGCAACAAGATCAAGATCTTCCCAGTCGCGGGCCCGCAGACCCCATGGCCCCACTTCCAGGATCCGGGCGCCCGGAAGGGCCGCCAGAAGAGGTGAGTGTGTGGACATGATGACCTGGGAATCTCCGTGGGACAACAGATCCTTCAAGACACTCAGAAGGCTGAGGCAGCCGCTGAACGACAGAGCCGACTCGGGCTCATCGAGCACCCATAATCCGTGTCCCTTGAATCTGTCCAGCGCCAGTTCCAGGAATGATTCGCCGTGGGACATGTCGTGGAAGGGGATGTCCCCGGATGTGCTCGGGTTCATCTCGAGGTACGTGAAGAATCCGTGCATGGTTTCCGCCCGCAGGAAGTACCCACGCCGGGTGGCACCGGCATTCCGGACAAGCTGCAGGTGATCGGCGAGGACGGATTCGCTGGATCTGGTGGTGTGCCGTGCACCAGTCGAACCGCCCTCCGGCGACAGACCGTAGGCCAAGGCGATGGCTTCCACCAGCGTCGATTTTCCGGACCCGTTCTCGCCAATCAGGATCGTGGCGGCGGTCAGATCGAGGCCCTCATCAAGCACCTGGGTAACAGGCGGCAGCGCTGCCGGCCAGCGACCGCGATCAAGAACGTTTGCCGGGTCCTCGGCAAGCCGCCGGATTGGATAGGTATGGAGGGGCATGCGCCCATTCTTGCAGTCACCGAATCTTCGGCTAGCGGACCACCCGATATCGTACGTGCGTCACGAGCCCGGTCCCCCGCACGTCCACCGGCTCCAGGCGGACGTCCCCGACTCCGTCCAGCAATCGTTCGCCACCGCCGAGAATTACGGGCGAGATGTGGAGCCTCAACTCGTCCATCAGCCCCGCCGAGAGGAACTGCCGGGCCGTCTGCGCTCCGCCGGCGATGGCCACGTTCTTGCTGCCGGCAGCTTCCCGGGCACGGTCCAGTGCAGCCTCAATACCGTTCGTGACGAAGTGGAACGTCGTGCCGCCCTGCAGCTCCAAGGGCTGCCGCTCATGATGGGTCAGGACGAAGACGGGTGCGTGGTACGGCGGTTCCTCACCCCACCACCCGCGCCAGTCCGAGTCCCAAGGGCCGGGGCCGGGCCCTGCGTACATGTTCCTGCCCATGATGTAGGCGCCGGCTTCCAGGATGCCAGCCACCTCGGCTGCGTTGGCTTCGCGTTCTTCGAACTGCCAGCGGTGCAGGCTTTCGCCGCGCTCCCCCAGCGGCTGCTCCAGAGACTGATTGGGGCCGGCAACAAAGCCGTCCAGGGACACGGTCAGATCGCACGTGACTTGGCTCATGCGCCCATCCTGCCACCCACCACGCTGGCCGTATAGAAAACAGCTGAGGCTTGGACCCTATGCGGAGGAACGCACGGGTCCTACGCTGAACCTGTTCACCAGCGCGAAGACGCGAAGAGAGGGCAGCCATGGCACGGGATCCAAAACCCACCTTGGAGCAACTGAACATCCTCGTCGGCGAATGGGAAACGTCTATTCCGGGCAGGGAAATCTCCGGCCGGACGACCTTCGCGTGGCTCGAGAGTGGAGGCTTCCTCATTCAGCGCTCCACGGTCCAGCACCCTGACTACCCCAACGCGGTCAGCGTCATCGGCGCCACCGGCTCGGACGGTGCGTTCCAGCAGCACTATTTCGACTCGCGTGGCGTCGCGCGGATCTACGACATGACGCTCAAGGACAAGCTATGGACCCTTTTCCGGGACGGACCGGACTGGCCTCAGCGCTTTGTTGGCCGTGTCAGCGAGGATGGCAACACCATCACTGCCCGCTTGGAGCGGGGCAGTTACCCCGGCGGCCCGCTGGAGCACGACTTTGACATGGTTTACAAGCGCATTGTCTAACCCAGGCCGCACCCAATAACTCCACCTCATTTACAGATCCCCTGCCCGGTGGGAATATAAGCCCCATAGTCCGCGGAGGCATCGCCCCGGCCACGCCTGGCGCCGTCAGCTGCAGCTATGTAGTCAGCTCTCCTCTGAGAGGAACGGCCATGGGTCGTCTGGGGACCGGGAACAGTGGGGATGCGGGTACCGAACCCGCTACTGATCTGCCACGCCACCGGGGCAGTGGCATCGAAAAAGTCGACGCAGTGGTAGTTGGTTCAGGCTTCGGCGGTTCGGTGGCTGCACTTCGCCTGGCCGAAGCCGGGCAGTCCGTTGTGCTCATGGAACGCGGCAAACCTTACCCTCCCGGCAGCTTCGCGCGCTCGCCGTCCGAGATGGGCAGGAACTTCTGGGATCCGGACCGCGGCCTGTATGGGCTCTTTGACGCCTGGACGTTCCGTGGCACTGAGGGTCTGGTGTCCAGCGGACTGGGCGGCGGCTCACTCATTTACGCCAATGTACTGCTGCGAAAAGACGAAAAGTGGTTCGTCAACGAGTCGCCCATTCCCGGCGGTGGCTACGAGAACTGGCCTTTCACCCGGGCAGACCTCGACCCCTACTACGATGCCGCCGAGGCCATGCTCCTGCCTGTCCCCTACCCGTACAGGGACACGGCCAAAACCGTGGCCATGGAAAAATCAGCGGCGAACCTGGGCCTCTCCATCACCCGCCCGCCCATTGCCATCACGTTCTCCACGGGACCGGACGCGGAACCGCGGACCAACCATGCGCTGCCGCTGCCCGGCTACGGCAGCATCCATGGCCCCAACACTTTGCGGACTACGTGCACGCTCAGCGGTGAATGCGACATCGGGTGCAACGCCGGCGCCAAGAACACCTTGGACCACAACTATGTCTCAGCCGCGGCATTCAAGGGCGCCGATGTGCGCACCTTCCATGATGTCCGCGGCATCCGGCCGCTGGATTCCGGAACGCCGGGCAGCGGTTACGAGGTCCGGTACGTTGTGCACAATCCGGACCACCGCGGCGAACTCCTCACAGAGCGCATCATCCATTGCCGCAGGCTCATCCTGGGCGCAGGTACGTTCGGCACCAACTTCCTGCTGCTCCGCAACCGCGGCTCCCTCCCGGCACTCAGCGACGCCCTGGGCACCCGTTTCAGCGGTAACGGCGACCTTTTGACGTTTATCATGGGCGCCAAGACGCCCCCTGCCAATGGCTCGCGTCCCGGCATCCGAACGCTGGCCGGGAGTCGAGGACCGGTGATCACCACAGCGATCCGGGTTCCGGATTCGAACGACGACGACGGCGATGGTCCCGGCTACTACGTGGAGGACGCCGGGTATCCGGCCTTCATGAACTGGCTCATCGAAACCGCCCAGCTGGGCACCACCATCAAACGCACCGCCAAGGTCGCGGGGCAACTGTTCAAGGACAGGCTGTTCGACGCCGGCCGATCCAACGTCTCGGCCGACCTCGCCGCAGCCCTGGGTGATGGCCGCCTGTCGTCCAGTTCGGTGCCTTTGCTCGGCATGGGCAGGGACATTCCCGACGGCGTCATGACCCTTCGCGACGGACGACTCGCCGTCGCCTGGACCATGGCCACCTCCAAGGAGTACTTCGGCCGCGTCCGCGAAACCATGGAGTCGATTTCCAAGGACCTCGACGGCGACTTCATTGACAACCCGCTCTGGTGGGCCAAGCGAGTCATCACCGTCCACCCCATCGGGGGCGCGCCGTCCGGCCGGCATGCCGGGGAAGCAGTCTGCGATTCCTACGGCGAGGTGTTCGGATACCCGGGGCTGTACGTGGTTGATGGAGCCGCGATGCCAGGTCCCGTGGGCGCCAACCCGTCATTGACCATCGCCGCGTTCGCGGAGCGTACCTGCGCCCACATCATCGAGGATGCGGACCACACGATCCACCGGGGCATCAGTCCCGCAGATGCGGCGGGCTCCGGTGAGTCCAGCGCAAGGGCCACCGTTGAACGCGAGGCGGCTGGCGCCGTCGTCGACGTCTGGGCGTCCGCTCCGCGCGCTTTGGCGCCGGACGCTACCAAGGGCAAGGCCGCACCTGAGGAACAGCCTGCGAGCGCCGTGTCTGAAATGCCCGAGGTGCGCAGCCGCGGCCTGGGCATGCCTGGCGCTCAAAGCAAGGATGCGACGTCCGTGCGGTTCACCGAACAGATGCACGGTTGGTTCAGTCCCGGAATCACAGACCCGGAAAAGGGACGGAGCCTGGGCCGGGACCGAAGCCGGAAGATCATGTTCGAGCTGACCATTATTGCCGAGGACATCGACGCGTTCGTTGCCGACCCGAACCACCCTGCCAAAACCGAGGGCTACGTCTTGGCGGACTACTTCGGCGGCCGGATGCCGGTGGAGCGTGGCTGGTTCAACCTGTTTGTCGAGGACACCTCCGACGACGGCGCACCAGCCAGGCGCATGCTGTACCGGTTGTGGCTGCGGGACCCAGGCGGAACGCCGTTCACGTTCACCGGTCACAAACTGATCCACAACGAGGCAGGTTTCGACCTCTGGGCGGACACCACCACCCTGTATGCGACCATCCTCCGGGGGCACGTTCCACCGGAGTCCGGACTTCCGGCCGTAGAAGAAGGCACCGGCCGTGAGGGGATCGTGGGCGCCGGCATCCTCTTCATCAGGCCTCTCGACTTCGCCAAGCAACTCACCACGTTCCGGGCCGAAGGCCCGGCCCCTGCTGCAGGATTGGTGGCTTTCGGGAAGTTGTTCGGGGGCGAACTCTGGCAGGTCTACGGTCGGGGGCTCAAACGTATCCCGTTCCCTTTCAAGCCGAAGCAATGAAAAGCTGGGAGCTCGCGAAACACCACGCCGTTCTGGGTTTCACACCCCAGGCGGCGGTTCGTTGGCTCTCACCCATGTCGCTGGCCAGAACTGCCCTGAAGGTCGCGGCGGCCACCGTGTTCGCCGACTTTGGCGATAAGCGTGAGCTTGAGGGCAGCTTCCCCTCCGATCCTCTGCGCTTGGATGACCTTCCAGTCCAGGGCCAGCCGGCGCAGCCCCCAGTCAGCAGCCGGGGGCTGCCCTCGCCTGCTGAGCTTCAGGAGGAGCGTGCGGCCGGTCCGGCAGCGACGGACATGTGGCTCGACTTCGCGGCCGACCTCGGCGACGGCTTCGACGCCACGTACACGGTGGCATCCCTGCTGGCCCAGGACACTCTGACCGTGGACGGACATGATCTCCCCCGCGGCAGGATCCTGGTGCTGGGAGGGGACGAGGTCTACCCAGTGGCTTCCCCGGCAGCCTATGAGAACCGGATGGCGGGCCCGTACCGGACGGCATTTCCAGCTGCGTTGCGGGGCCCGCTGAGCGCCCCAAAACTCCCGGATAGCACGCGAAGCGGGCCTCACAACCCACCACCCATCATGCTCGCGCTCCCCGGCAACCACGATTGGTACGACGGGCTCACCTCGTTCATCCGGATCTTCACCAGGCAACGGAGCATCGGGGGCTGGCGGACCATCCAGACGCGCAGCTACTTTGCCGTCCGGCTCACGGGTGCCCCTTCCGGGCAGGGCCGCAGCGGCACGCCCGGCTGGTGGCTGCTGGGCCTGGACAGCCAACTGGGCCAATACATCGACGAGCCGCAGCTGGATTACTTTTACCGGAACGTCACCTTGCAATTGCAGCCAGGTGACGCGATCATCCTCTGCGTGGCCGCTCCCTTCTGGGTTGACGCCGCTGATCCGGCCTTGAGTGAGTTCCGCCAGGCAAACTTCTTCGAACAGGACTACCTGCGCCGCCGTTTCGATCCGGAGACAGGCCTCTTCCAAGCCACCGGTGCCAGCGTACGGCTGTGGCTCACCGGCGACCTCCACCATTACGCCCGCTACGAGGACACGGACACCGGACCGGATTCAGGCAAAACCCAGATGATCACCTGCGGGCTGGGCGGCGCCTACCTCTCCGATACACACGGGCTCCCGGAGGAGATCGTCTTGCCTGCCCCGTCAGCGGCTCCGGGTGAGTCCTCCAGCGGCGCGCACACGGGGCCCAAGGTCGCAGCCCGAACCTTCACCCGCACGCCCACCACCTTCCCCGGCCAAGGAGACTCCCGCCTGCTCGGCCCACAGCTGGCCAACCCCTTCTCGCAGTTCTGGCTGCCCATCCGCAACCCCGGCTTCGGCCTATCGCTCGGCCTAGTGCACGTGGTGGCCGCCCTGACTCTGTGGACCGTCTTCAGCGCCTTCCGCGGCGAGTCGTTCGTGGACAGCCTGCGCAGCCTCACCCGCGGTAACACCTGGTTGCTGGTCGTCGTCCTGGTCCTTGCCCTTCCGCTGTTGCTGGCCGTCGCCTCCACGCTTGCCCGCTGGCTCGGAGTGGCCAAGGCGGGCATCGTCGTTTTTGCCCGGGGCGCGCTGTACCAACTGTCCGCGCTCGCGGTGAGTGCCGCCGTCGTGATCCTGGTTCCCTGGCCAAGAGGCTGGCCGGACTTCGTGATCTTGGTCCTGGCCCTGGCGCTGGTGCACCTGGGTGGCTGGGTGCTCGGCAGCGAGGCCTTTGCCCTGTACATCCTGGCGACGCCCAGCGGCGAGGTGTCCTCCTGGAGGATGTCCGGCCAGGCCATCGAGGACCACAAAGGCTTCCTCCGCATCCACCTCGCACCCGACGGCAGCCTCACCGTCTACCCCCTCATGGTGGACACAGTCTGCCGCGATTGGCAGCTGGCAGACAACGACGACGACGGCGCGCGCCTGGTGCCGGTTTCCGGTTTGCCTGCCGTGCGGCTTCTTGAAGAACCCATCACCATCACCATCGCACAGACCAGCACCACAGCACAGACCAGCACCACAGCACAGAAGGGAAGCACCCCATGATCATTACCCGTGCCGAGCACAGGACTGAGGTCATCCCCCTCCGTGCCCGGGACAACACACCGCTCAGCCTCGTCCATGTCACGTCGCCGGCTGAGGCCACAAAGGGTCCCGTGATACTGGTCCACGGCTCCGGCGTCAGGGCGGAGCTGTTCCGGCCCCCGGTCAGGACCACCATCGTCGACGTCCTCCTCGAAGACGGCTGGGACGTGTGGATGCTGAACTGGCGGGCTTCGATCGACCTCGATCCCCTGTCCTGGACGCTCGCCGACGCCGCCGTGTACGACCATCCTGCCGCCGTCGAGCACGTCCTGAACGCCACGGGCGCGGAGACCATGAAGGCCGTGATCCACTGCCAGGGGTCCACCTCTTTCACAATGTCCGCCGTGGCCGGACTCCTGCCGCAAGTGGACACCATCGTGTCCAATGCCGTGTCCCTGCACCCGGTGGTACCGGCGTTCTCCCGCCTCAAGATCGACTACCTGACCCCACTGGTCAAAGTCTTTACCCCGTACTTGTCACCAGCGTGGGGGTACAAGTCGCAGGGGTACTTCACCAGGGCCATCCGGGGCTTGGTCAAAGCCACGCACCATGAATGCGACAACACCGTCTGCAAGATGGTCAGCTTCACCTACGGCAGCGGCCGACCAGCCCTCTGGTCCCATGAAAACCTCGACGACGCCACCCACCAGTGGCTCAGCGGAGAGTTCGCTGAGGTACCCGTGACCTTCTTCGAAGAAATGGGCCGCAGCATCAAAGCAGGGCACATGGTGGCCGCCGGCGACCATCCGGAACTGCCGGACAATTTCGTTGCAGAGGCTCCTCAGACCGACGCGAGGTTCGCTTTCATCGCAGGCTTGGACAACCTGTGCTTCCTGCCCGAAAGCCAGCAACGCACCTTCGAGTTCTTCCAAAAGCACCGCCCCGGCAAGGACTCGCTCCACCTCATCCCCGGATACGGCCATTTGGACGTCTTCTTCGGCGACCACGCGTGGCAGGACACCTTCCCCGTCATTGTCGACGAACTCAACGGAATCCCAGCAATCAGCCCAGCCCAGGAGCCAACGCCATGAAAAACCTCACCGAGCTGGCCACGCCCTTGCTCAAGCTCCTCCCGTCGCCGGTTCCGCGGCGGCAGGAGCGGCTCCGCGGGCAGCATGCCTTCGCGGATGGGATCAAGTACGTCATGCCGGTCAATTCCGATGACTCTCCCGTACTGATGGCGGCCTTCCCCATCAACAAGAAGGCCGCGGCGGCTGCGCTCCCCGGTTCCGAGATGCGGCCGTTCAGTCTCGGCGGCAAGGGCTTACTGGTGGTGACGGTGGTCAACTACAAATCCACTGACATCGGGAAGTACATCGAATACTCCCTGGCCATCGCCATCACCCACGGCAGCCGGCCGGCCCCGCCCATCCTCCCGCTGATCTTCCAAAAGACCTTCAAACTGGGTCAGTTCGTGGTGGACCTGCCCGTGAGCTCCGAAGTCTCAGTCAAGGGAGGCAAAGGAATCTGGGGCATGCCCAAACACCAGGCGAACCTGGACTTCGTAGTCACGGACGCCTCGGTGTCCGCACAGTACGACAAGGACGGACAGTTGGGCTGCTACATCGAGATCGAACGGCCCGCAGCCCTCGGGCTGCCCCTCAAACTCGCTGCCTCCAACTACTGCGTCTTCCGGAACATGCTCTGGAAATCGGACATCTATTTCGAAGCCACCGGAGACATCGCCCTCGGGGCCCAAGCCAAGGCGCGGCTCATCCTCGGTGACGCGCCCGGCGTCGAGCCCTTGAAGAACCTGCAGGTAGAGAGCAAACCGGTGTTCACCGCCTGGTTGCCGCAAGCACATGGTGTCCTGGATGACCACTATGAAGCGTGGTTCCTCACTGCCCCCACCCAGCTCGAAGCCGTAGCCCTCCGCGGCGGAGACATGATGGACAGTGTCGTGGATTTGGGTCAAGGGCAGGAATGGCTGGCCCCGCCGGACCGCAGCCGGGTACAGGGCGGTGCCCAGTGAACTGGCTCCTCCTGATCAACGCCCTCTACTTCCTCTTCGGCGCAACCATGTACGTGGGCACCATGTGGGTGCTCAAGTTCTTCCTTTACCCCACGTGGGAATCATTGGCCCGTGACAACGTGGACATGCACTTCGGCATCCCCACCCGCGCGGCCACCAAGTTCTTCACCATCGTGGTGCCCATCATGTTCATCTCCGGCGGCATCCTCGTATGGTCCGAATGGGGCACCATCCGCGTCATGCCCGCCATCATTTGCCTGCTGGGAATCATCGTCCTGACCTGGGTGGGCCAGGGCATCATCATCCCCGTCAACGTCCGTATCCGCGGCGGCGATTTCGCAGATGACACCGAACTGCGCACCCTGCTCAAACGCTGGATGATGCTCAATGACATCCGCTTCTACGTTTCCACCCTCACGTGGGCCGCCATGGTGTGGCTGCTGGTGGACCGCGGCCGGCTGTTGGAGTCGTTCGCGTGACCGCGCACCAGCCCGCCCAGCCCGGGCATCCGGCACGAACACGGAAACCGCACCCTCCCGGCACCGTCGCATGGGCCCTCTCTGATCCACTTCGCGCAGTCCTCGCCGTTATTGCCATCATCACGGTGCTGACCGGTGCCATCCAAGTCCCGTTCGGTGGACCGGTCCTCCAACTGATCGGCGCCGAATCCACCCCTGAAACACGCCAGCTCTTCGGCACTGTGGGCATGTTCATGGTGGTCGTAGGCGGACTGCTCCTCCACACCCTGCTCAACACCGCGCCCTCCCCGGAAGTGGTGCTCTGGTCCGGCCTGCAGAAAACCGGCGCCTTCGGAGCCGTGGGCATCGGCGTCCTCAACGGCGTCTTCTCACCCCTGGCTCTGTTGGTCGCCTTCTTCGACCTCGCGACGGCGATACTCCTCTTCATCTATTGGCGCCGCATCAGTGCGGCACCAGCCAACCCCGGGCTGGCAGGATGAAGCGCACCGTGAAACGCTCACTGGTACTCGCCGGCGGCGGGATGCGCGTGGCATGGCAGGCAGGAGTGGTGAAGGCTCTCGCCGAGGAAGGCCTGGAATTCCAGCACGTGGACGGCACCTCCGGCGGAATCCTCACGGCCGGGATGCTCCTCTCAGGAGTGTCGCCTGAAGAGATGTGCAGCCGTTGGTCGGGGGTTGACGTCAAGGACTTCGGCTCGGCATTGCCCGTGGGCGACTATCTCAAGGGGCCGTGGTCCCTGCCCGCCATAGGCGATGCCGACGGCATCCTTGGCAAAGTCTTCCCAACCCTGGGCATCAACGACGCAACCATCCGCGCCCGCGCGGCCGAACCGGACGCCGTCGAAGGTTCCTTCAACGTAGTCGAGTTCACCGAAAAGCGCTGCCACGCAATCGACGCCACAGTCATTGACGCCGGGCTCATGGCGGCGGGCATGTCTCTGCCCATCTTCCTGACACCCCTGCGACGGGACGGGAAGATTTGGACCGACGCGGTCTGGGTCAGGGACGCCAACGTGGCCGAAGCCCTGCAGCGGGGTGCCGACGAAGTGTGGTTGGTCTGGTGCATCGGAAATACGCCGTACTGGGGCGATGGTCCGCTGGAACAATACGTGCACATGATCGAAATGAGCGCCATGGGGGCGCTCTTGGCGGATTTCGAGGCTGCCGCTGCTGCCGGGCGCGAGTTTGTGTTGCACGTGGTCCGGCCACGCCACCCGCTTCCCCTGGACCCGGAGTTCTACTTGGGCAGGATTGACGCCGACACCCTGATCGGTATGGGCTACCGGGATGCCCGCGCCTATCTGGACTCGATGACTGACGCCGGATTGGCCAAGGATGCGAACTGCACTGCGATGACTGAACCGGCGCCGGGAGTCCGCTTGAACGACACCCTCCGGGGCGACCTGGACGGCTCTCCCGCAACGTTCAAAGCCACAGTGGTCCTTCCGTCCGATCCCGGCGATGAAGCGCCGCAGCTCACCGGATACCTGGAGCACCCACGGTTCGGGCGGGCGTTCCTGGCAGGCGGGCGGGTAGAGGTAAACGGGGAGGACGTCACGTACCGTGCGCGGATAAGGCTCGACGGCGGGTGGCAAAGCGTCGCCGTGACGCGCACCTTGCGTGACGACCCTGGTCCGGATGCCTGGGCGGATTCGCGGCGTGCCCGGCTTGAAGTTGGTGGGCTGGTTGCCGACCTCAGCATGAGCCTGGCCGATGCCGCGGGGCTCCTGGCCTCCATTGAACCCGTGGGCGCCCACGGATTCGTGGACCGGGCGGCGGCAGTGGCCGGCTTCGCCGGGAACGGTTTCCGCGAGCTGCTCCGCCGATACTGAGGGTCACGGACGGCCGAATGTGACGCACGTTATTACCGGCTGGTAAACACCACGCTACGGATGCGCCAAAGATGGCAACAGCGGGGAAACACCCGCGAAAAACCGGCCCAATACGCTGATGATCAACAGCAGGTCATATGAGCGAAAGGGCCAAACATGTCCGCCACCCCGTCCGCATCTTCCCTCCACATCGTCATCGCAGGCGCAGGCCCCGCCGCCCAGGCTTTGGTGCGGCGACTTGCCGGAAGGTCCGACTCCCGGCAACTCGCGTTCGACGGAACCATCACCGTGCTAAGCAACCGTGACGAGTGCCCGGACGCCCTGCTTGAACTCGCTGAACTCCCCCAGGTCTCGATCCGCTTCGGCCAGGCGGCCAGCTTCATCGACGCCGACGCAAAGATTGTCACCACTGTGGACGGCATGGAGTTCGCCTACGACCAGCTGGTCATCGCAACAGGCTCCGCGCCGGTCCTGCCCCCGGTGGCGGGCGCCGAATCCAGCCTGAGCTACTCCACCATCGACGACGCCGCGAACATCGGCGAAGCAGTCAAGGACGTCACCCGGATCGTAGGCCGACGTCCTTTGGGGATCCTCGTAGGCAACGGGCCTGCTGCTGGCCAGGCAGAGGCCGTACTGCGGGCACGCGGGGTCCGTCCCGTCCGCACCACCCTCCGCCCCGCCGCCGTCGTAGCGTCCACTGCTGGTTCCCCGCTCCCGGCAACCGGCATCCTCTTCGAGGATGGCAGCAGCATGAATGGAGACCTCGTGGTCATCGCCGAGGAACGCACTGCACGCAACGACCTCGCCGAGAGCGCCGGCCTCCTGGTAGCGTTCGACGGCGGCATTGCGGTGGGGCGCGACCTCGCCACCTCCGTTCCGGGCATCTGGGCGATCGGCGACGCCGCTTCCTGCGACGGACTCCGCCTTGGTTTGCTTCTCTCCGCCGAGTCTTCGGCGATGCTGTGCGCTTCCGGCATGCTCCTGGGTGCGCCGGGCGTCGCTGATCACCAAGCTCCATTGGCCGCTTGATCCTTTCGGGCTGCGAGTCTCAGTCCTCATCGAACAACTGCGGGTGACTTGTCCGGGTACCGCTTCCGACGGCTATTCCGGTGGGATAGCGGTGAACTCTCCGAAGCCGTGGTGCTCGAAACTGTCGGAGTCGCAGAGGCTTCCGCCATCACCCCCTGAGTCGTCACCGCGGAAGTACCAGAGCCCCGGCCATGACCCGGTAAGGCCGGGGCTTTCGACCGGTAACGGTGTCCCGTGGGCGTGGTGATCTCCTGAGTGTGAAGGTCCCCGGGCGTGGTTTTGGTGGTCCAGCCGGGGTTTTCTTTGGTGTGGTTGCAGGCTTCGCAGAGTCCGGCGCCGTTGTCCACACACGTGGTGCCGCCGGAATGCCAGGGCACGATGTGGTCGATGTGCCGGATGGGCGCGTCGCAATATGGGGTGCGGCAGGTGTCATCACGGGTTTCGATGAAACGCCTGAGCCGCGGCGGGAACAGCCTTGCTTTGGAGTCCATGGTCAGGAGTTCGCCGGTGGCCGGTGCGGTGTAGAGCCGGCGCAGCCACACGGTTAGTTCTGGGTCCTCTGTCAGCTCTGGATCCTGTCTTGGTGCGGGGTCTTGCTCGGACCGCGCCCCGCCTCCGGCGCCAACCAGTGCCCTGGCCCATTCTCCGGGGACGATTCCGTATCCCTGGAGCCGGGCGGGTTCGCTGTCTCCTTGGAAGAGGGTTCGGTCGGTCATGACGAGCTGGAGGTCGATTCCGCTGATCCCGCCGCGCCTGCCGGTGATGCGCTCGACGAGGGTATCTGCCATGAGCTGGCCCCGGATCCGGGGGTCCCCGGCCGAACAGGCAGAGTCAGCAGCACGGGTCAGAGCGGCGTACGCTGCCACACCCTGGGCCACTGGCAGGAGCGCGGTCAGGTAGGTCATGGCATCCGGCGCGGGACGCAGGCTCACTGTCCGTTCCGTGGCAGCGTGGCTGGCTCGTTGGGCAACGGAACGCGGATCACGCCGGTACGCCGCAGCCTTGACCGCTGCGATGATCGCCCGGTCGCCCTTCCCCTCGAACGTGCCGGTGTCGGCGGCGAGCTCCTCGTCCACGGCACACCGGTCCTCCACAGACAGGCATGCTGTTTCCTTGACGAGCAGCGTGGCCCGCCATTCATTCAACTGCCCCGATTCCAGCGCCGCCATGGTGTGCGGCATCTCCACCACCAGCGCCTTCGCCAACCCCAGGAGACGGGACCCCCGGTTCGGGGACTCCCGCCGGGCCAACGCGATCTGCGCCCCCACACCCTGGCCCCGCTCGGACGCGGGGACGCCGGCCTCGGCTTGTTCCTGCCGCTGGGCCAGGTCAAAGGCCACCGCAGCACGGGCCTGCAACCCCACGATGACTGACTTCAGGTCTTCCAACCCGCGGATCTGGTCGATCAACTCCCGGCCACCGGCACCGAGGCGGAGGGAACGCAGGGCGGCCAAAACATCCCCCAGCGACGCTCCAACCGCCAGTGTGACCGTAGTGGCCGCTGTGGCCGCCTGCACTCTCCGATTCCGTTCCATGCCCCAACTCTTCCAGCCGGCCCCAACCATCATCAGGCCTGACTTTGCCTATGTGGACAAAGCCCCGAAAGCCCTCAGCCCATATGGCAAGATGGTCCTTTGACGGGCAGTGACAACCCTGCGGCCACCGGGCCGGCCACGCCCAGCACGGAAGGATCCCATGAGCAACCAAGCCGTCGCCCCTGCGAACATCGCCTCCTACATCGACCACACCCTGTTGAAGCCGGAGGCCAGTGAGGCTGACGTCCTCAAGGTGTGCGCCGAGGCCATCGAATACCAGTTCAAGTCAGTGTGCGTGAACCCGGTCTGGGTCAAGACCGTCACCAAGGCCCTCAAAGGTTCCGGTGTGCTGACGTGCTCGGTGATCGGCTTCCCCCTGGGTGCCACGCCCAGCGACGTCAAGTCCTTCGAAGCACGCGGAGCCGTGCTTGATGGTGCGGACGAGATCGACATGGTGATCAACATGGCTTCCGCCCGCGCCAACGACAAAGGTGCGCTGGTGGACGACATCAAGGCCGTGGCCGAGACAGTCCACGCCGGTGAGGCCATCCTGAAGGTCATCATCGAGACGTCAATGTTGAACGATGAGCAGAAGGTCATCGCGTGCCAGGCAGCCGTGGAAGCAGGGGCGGACTTCGTTAAGACGTCCACCGGATTCAACGGCGGCGGCGCCACGGCAGAAGACGTTGCCTTGATGCGCAAGACCGTTGGACCGGACTTGGGCGTGAAGGCCTCCGGTGGAGTGCGTTCCCTGGCCGATGCACAGGCTATGATTGCTGCTGGTGCAACACGTATCGGAGCGAGTTCCGGAATTGCCATCGTCAAGGGTGAACAAGGTTCATCTGCCTACTGAGGCTTCCGCAACCGCCAGAGATTTTTGAGCCCCGCGGGGCCGAGGAGGAACGAATGTCCAAGAACGCAACAAGCGCCCCCATTGAACGTGAGAACAACCTGGGCACAAGCATTGTGCTGTTCGTGGTCATGATCGTGCTCTTCCTGGGCGCCATCTATTCGCTGTCCTTCCTGAGCCTCGAGAACCCGTGGCCGATGGCCGTCTGCCTGGGCCTGTTCGCTCTGGCTTTCTGGATCCCGCAGACCATTCTTGGCCGCTCAGATTCCGCGGGCGAAAGCTAAATCCTTCACATGTCGGGAAACGGTTCAGGCTGCCGCCTGGGCCGTTTCCTTTTAACCCGCATTAACCCGCCGGAAACCCGCGCAGGATAGGGTGTTGCCATGAAATCGGCGGTCCCCAAGGTTGCGTTGCTGGTTGTGGCATTGGCCGCGGCAGGCCTCGGCGTGGCCGTCGTCGCGGCGAAACCCGGCGCCGTCGACGCGAAACCGTCGTACTGCAGTGCTCCAGGCAGCCAAGCCACCCAAGTGAAGAAGTTCACAGTCAACGGCTACCTGGACCCGGAGGACACCTCCAAGTCCCTCCAGCAACTCATCGACGCCGCTTCCAAGGACGGTGGCGGCATCGTAGAACTGCCTGAGGGAACGTTCACGCTGGGGCGTCCGCTGGTCATCAAGAGCAACGTGGCGCTCAAGGGAACCGGGCAAGCCACCGTGCTGAAAGCGGGGCCGGGGTTCCTGAAAACCAAAGGACCCTTCGGCGGGCACCCGCTCATCACCACCAACGGAGCGCAGAACGTCACCATCTCCCACCTCACTGCCGATCAAAGCGGCGAGGAATTGGACGGCAACACCTCAGAGCGGCTCACTGAATACCTGGTGGACGTGCGTCACACCACCAATGCGTTGGTGGAAGATGTCCGGACCCGGAACCCCTTTACCTACTCCATCGCGGTGGTCGCCAGCAGCAACTTCTGCATCCGCAACAATGACACCCTGGTGACAAGCAACGGCACATACGATCAATTGGACGGCATCCACGTCACCGACTCACACGGCGGCGTGGTGGAGGGCAACACTGTCGACCAACGCCAGGGAGACGACGGCGACGACGGCCTCGTGGCGCAAACCATTGGAGCCTCGGTCTACGACGTCACCTACCGGAACAACAAGGTCCGCGGCGGATCGCACGGTTCCGGAATGCAGTTGGCGGTGGGAAAGCACGAGATCTACAACATCACGGTGGAGGACAACCGCTTCTGGGAATCCCCCAACGGCGTCAAGATCGGGTACTACGACGGCAACGCCGCTGTTCATGACGTCGTGGTCAAGAACAACTCCGTCGTTGATACGCCGGGACCGTGGCTGGATTTCCAAGGCGATCTGAGGAACATCACTGTGACGGACAACGTCTTCTGCCAGAGCGGGGCCATGAAGCTTGGCGATGCTCCCGGCAATGTTGTGTCGAACAACCGGGAAGGCTGCTGACCACAGCCGGCCAGTCAGCTACTCAAAAAGCCGGAACGAAGTAGGTCTCCGCCTTTACCGGGATATCGCCACTGGGAAAAAGTGCATCCGCCTGGGTACCGTATTGCCGGATCCTGGGCGGCTTATTGGCAAGGCCCTGATCCCAGCTCCACGGGACGTAGCCCAGCTGTGCCAAGCGCCGCGCGTCCGGTCCGGCCTCGAGGTCATAAGGGAAATCCGAGTACAGCACCAGGTTCTCCGGATGGGCAATGCCGGCTTCCCGGGTGATGAGGTGGTCCACGTGCTTGCCTACTCCCACGGGGCAGAACAGCAGCTCGGCCCCGGTCAGCCCCATTAGCGCAGCCACGTCGGTGCGGAGTTGCCCGATGAGTCCCTGGTCTCCCCTGGCGATCCGTCCCAGCGCGATGTCGAATCTGTAGGTGGGATATCGGTGCGTCATTTCCGGAAGAAGCCTGTCCCAAGCCGTGCTGCCAAACCGGGGGGTCCGGCGTCGGCGGAACAAAGCGTCCACCGCTCCCATGTGGATCGATTGGACACCCATGTCCTCCAGCACTGACCTGTCTTCGGCTTGGCGGGCGGCAAACAAATGCCCGGCATCCTTGACCGCGCATTGGCTCATGAAGGACTTCGCGGCCCGCGTGTGCGGCCCCGGCGAAGCTTCAGTGAACAAGGTTGCCACAATCACTTCGCGGCCTTGGGCCTGGGCCTCGATCAGCGCACCGCAGGACAGGACGGCGTCGTCCAGGTGCGGCGAAAGGAAAAGCCACGGCGCATCCCCTGACAAGGATCGATCGATTCTGGATTGCTGGGGCAAGGCGGTACCTTTCTAACGGACGATTTGCGGCAGCGTCGCGGAGCCTTCAACCCGGGCTTCAACAGAGGTGGGAACAGATAGCGCGGCACGGTATGCCGCACCCTGCAGCGTTGCCAACCGGTCCCAGTTGTAGCCGGCCGCGAACGCCCGTCCCTGTGCACCGACGGACTCCAGGCCGGATTGGGAGTACCGCGCCTCAAGCTCCTTGGCGAGTGCGCCGACGTCGAACGCGTCCACCAGCCAGCCCGCACCGTTCGGGACAATCTCCCGAAGGCAAGGGATATCGAAGGCAATGACCGGCGTGCCTGTGGCCAATGCCTCGATGGCCACCAAGCCGAAGGTCTCCTGCCGGGAGGGGCACACCACCAGTCGTGCGTGGCTCAAGGCCTGGAACTTGGCATCCCCTGACAGCCAGCCGAGGAGCTCCACACGGTCCGAGAGCCCGGCGTCCGAGATCGCTGCGCGCAGTGTCGCTTCGTCCGGGCCGGTCCCTGCGATCAACAGCTTCCCGTCGATTCGCCGGCAGCACTGTGCCCAGGCTGCCAGCAGCAGGTCCAGGCCTTTGCCGGTGAACTCCAGCCGGCCAAGGCAAAGGATGTCCTGGCCAACCGTTGGCACAGGCTTCCAGGCAGCAGGGTCCACGCCGTTTCCGATCACATCCACGTGGATGTCCGGGTTCAGGGCCGTCAGGCGGTCCGAAATTCCCTGCGAGACGGCGATGGCCCGCCGATGACGCCGGACTCCGAACCGTTCCACCCAGTGCAAAGGAAGCTTGTATTGCCGCGCCTTGTCACGGGCATGCAGCCACTGAACCACGCCAATGGTGGGCCTTTTGGTCCACAGTGGGGCGGCCATGGTGGAGAACGGTGCGAAGAAGTCTTCCACCACAAGGTCGGCGGCGGCACGACGTTTGCGGGCTTCGAACGGCAAGCGGACAACGTACCCCAGCAGGCGGGTCAGGCGGGTGGTGCCCTGCCCGAAGCCGATCGGTACGTAGTGCACCCCGTCCTGAACCCGTTCCTGCCACCCCGGGTACCGCGTGGTCAGCACGGTGATCCGGAAACCGTCGGCCGCGAGGCGGCGATTGGTCTCGTGGGTCCTCACCGATCCCCCGCCGGCGCCGGGCATGCGGGGATCCTCAAAACCCAGATGCAGGATTCTCATGGGTTCACCGTTCCGTTTCGTAGGTTTTGGAGGGCGTGCCCGTGCCGTCGGCAGCTCCGGCGCTGAGTTCGGCAGGTGCCACAAACCACAGCGTGGTGGCACCGTTGGTGGGTCCCTCGGCACTGAACACGGGTGTTGCGTGCTCCTTGAGCCAGGTCAGCATCTCGGGCCTCGCGTAGCCGTAGCCTTGGCTTGTGGGGTGTGACTGCGTCAGGATATAACTTGCCCCGGCTCCCTGCATCAGGGGCGCAGACGGCCAAACACCAAACCGTGGATCGTCGGCAAAAGCGAACTCACCCGTGCTGTTGGTGACACTTACCCTGGCCTCCTGCGGGAGGTTGGTTTTCACCCAGTCCTTGACCTGGACAAAGCCGTTGTCAACCGTCAGTGCGGTCCGGGCACCCAGCACCACAGTCAAGGCCACGAAGCACAGACTGGCGACGGCCAGGAACGTCCGTCCCCGCACGTACCTCTCCCGGAGCTCAACCACCACAAGAACCGAACACAGCACCCCGGCGATCATGACGCCATACCCATACTGTTCCTCGAAGGTGCCAAACGCGGCACTGTAAGCCCCGGCAGCTCCCAAAGCGAGGCCGGCGAGGCCAACCAGCCGCCGGTCTGCCCGGTAACTGAAGCACAGCATCGCACCGGCCAAGGGGCACAGGGCCAGCAGGAGGTAGCTGGTGCCAAAGTGTCCACTCTGTTCGATCAGCCTGGTAACGATGTTCGGTGAACCTTCTGCGGTGAAGCCCGTACTCTTTTCCAGTCCCGAAGCCCGCAGCAGGCCGCTGGTCTTCGCATCGATCCAATCCGGCAAGTGGGCTTGCGAGGCCGCAACGGCCAGGTACGCCGCGTACGGCACGGCCGCTGCAAGAATCACGACGGCGGCCTGCCGCCATGGCAGGGTCCGCTTCCAGATCACGGCGACGACGACGGGACCAACTGTGCAGATGATGAAGAAGTCCTTGCACAAGACGGCGTATCCCAGCAGGAGTCCAGCCCCGATCAGCCGCAGGACAACAGGCAAGGTCAAGACAGCAGTGAGCCGCAGCTTCCCCACCGTTTGACGGGTGCCCGTCAACACAAGGAAGCCCGCGAGCACGAAGGCCATCGCTGCCGTCTCCAGGAACGCATGGCTGTTATTCCGCAGGATGAAGGGTTCGAAGGCCAGGACCACCGCGGTGAGCCATGCCGCCGTCGTGCTTGCAAGCTTTCTGACCAGAAGGAATCCCAAGCCAACGGTGATTGCTCCCAGGCCGGCGTTGAGCCAGCGGAGCTGCAGCACTACTTCCACGATGTCGCCGGAGATTCCAAAGAGCTTGATGGTTCCGGCCTCCAGCAGGAAGAAGCCCGGTGGGTGCAGGAAGAACGGGCCATCCGGAAGGGTAGGGACCTGGCCGGTCGTCAGCGACTCCCCCAGACGAACATAGAGCAACTCATCCACCCACACTTCAAAGCCGCGCTCCAAGCCAAAGGCCCGCACTCCAAAGGCAGCAGCGGACACGGCAACGAAGACTGCTGCCGGACTGGAAACCACCCGGACCATAGTTGCCGCAAAAGCGCTGCTGACGGGCTTTTGGGATGTGGACCTCCGGCCCCTCCGCGACCGTGCCGCGAACCGCCGTCGAATCGTCCCAATGCCCAGCGTCCGCGGCAACAGACCGCGCTGATGGGCCAGCACCGCTACGCCACTGATGGTCGCAAGGACCAGCCACACGAAGGGCTGAATTGCACTGGCCACGGCGAGGACCAGCAGCAGGGCGGCAGCGCCGGTCATGAAGCGTCCGGCACCCTTCACCGGACCAACGTCCGCGAGGACCGGCCATGAAATGAGCGTCATTACTACCGCTGCCAGGACAGCGCCGATCGCAGAGCCCATGGCCAGGCCACTGACCGCAGCAAGGTGCCACCCCAACCAGAGCCCTGCCATTACCAGGAGGCAGGCGCACGCCAAGCCGATTTGGCAGCGCCGGTATGCCCGCAGCGCGAGCAGGATCGTGGCCAGGACGGTGAGGACTGCGTAGCCCAACCCGGCGGCTGCAAGCCACGGCAGGAGTTCCAAGGAACCGTGGTATTTCTCCGGAATGATCAGGCCGGCAAAAACATGGGGGGCAGTGGCGATAATGGCAAACGCCACCACGGCGAGCTGGCTGAAGGAGGCGAAGGCGGCGGCGAGTACCTGGCGGACATCGGCGCCCTGGCGGCGGAGCAAAGGAAACGCCACCAACGCGGTGCCCGCCGCAACGTAGACCGGGCCCTTGGCAATAGTAGCCAGCGCCTGGAATCCTGCGGCGGCGGATCCTTCATCCAGGAACGCCACCACAACTACATCCACGCCAACCAGAACCGACACCACGCACAGGACGGACGCGATGTCACTGGTCTCAGCCCACCGCCATCGTTGCCGCAGGACACCCGGGCGCCACTGGAGGTCCCGGTAAAAGGACCAAGGAACAACCACGAGTGCCAGCGCGCCCACAGCGAATCCTAGGATCGCTCCCACAGCGCCCCAGGCAAGGACCACCACCAGGAGGCTGAACACCAGCCTCAGGAGCACTTCGCCGATGGTTGTCAGCGCGTACCACTTGAATCGCAGCTCACCCTGCAGCCAGCCCGACGGCGCCGCCATCAGGAAGATGGCCAGCGAACCCAGCGCTACAGCAGCGGCGAGTGCCGGCGTCGCGAAGGCCAGCGTCAGTGCGCCCGTTATCACCGCGGCAACGATGCCTGCAATGAGGGAGACGAACACCGAGAAGGCCATGCCGTCCTTGCGTCCATCCGAACCTGCCGGGTGGACGGCCACAAAGTGGGACAGGGGAAGGGGAACAAGGGCGGAAGCGACGATGCCCACGACACCCAGCAGCATCGCCCCGGCCGCGAACTGGGTGTAGTCCGCCGTGCCCAGCATGTTGGCCATGAGCAGTGTGCAGGCATAGCTGACTACCCCCACCAAACCAGCTGCTACGGAAAGGAAGCCACTGTTTTCAGCTACTTTGGCGCTGGCGTCGCCGCCCGTTTGCGATGCTGTTTCCGGCACACGGTCCGGTGTTGGTCCGGGTGGCCGTTCCGGCAGGTTCACTGAAGCGGCGTCTGCCTTCGTATCGAGCGCACGCAAAGTGTCAGTCATTTTTCCCCCTCGAATTCCCCCATGGACTGGTGTCCGCTACATGCCCTCAACGGCGTCTGCAGGTGTGAACGTGCTTCCAGGACCGGCCAGGAGCGTGCTCCGTCCCACGGCGCGGAGTTCGGCAGATACAACGCCAATGCGCCTCATGATGGCGAAGGCCTCGAATTCGTCCCTGCCCTTCATCATCACTGACACCCGCCCTTGGTTTTCGGACACCTCGTCGGTTGGCCGAAGGATGGCTTCCAGATTGGCGCCGGCAGGCATGTCAAAGTGCACCAGCGTGGACATGTCCGATGACGAAGCGCCGGCGTCGATGCCTTCACGACGGAAGGCTTTTTCTTCCATGAGTACCCCGGCGAGCAAGGCTGCGCTGCGGTCCCAGGTGAAGCAACGGGCCCAGTCCTGGCATCTGGCCGACATCGCGCCCGCCTCACGCTGTTCGGAGAGTGTCTCGAGGGCGGCCACCAACGCGGGACCGAACTCGGCGGCCGTGTCCACCAGCCACCCCGTACTCCCGTGAACCACCGAGTCCCGAATGCCTGGAACGCGCAGCGCCAGGCAGGGAACACCCCACGCGGCCGCCTCAATCACCGAGCAACCCCAGCCCTCCGAAGCTGATGTCGAAACGGTGAGCCACGCTCGGTTCAGCAGGCTGTTGCGGACGTGGTTGGGTTGGTAACCGTGGAATGTCACGATGTCATCGAGGCCCAGGTCCATGGCCAGTTGCTGCAAACGCGGCCGCTCGGGACCATCGCCCATTATTTCCAGGCGGAGTTTGGGTACGCTTGCCGCGGCAATGGCAAACTGGCCCAACAGCAGGTCCAGCCGTTTGTGCGGTACCAATCGACTGACGACGGCGACCGTCGGCTCGGGATCGCGGGGGCCAACGGTCTGTGGCACCTCGATGGTTCCGTTCGGAACCACGTGGATGGCACCGGGGAACCCAAGCTTGCGCAGCTCCAGCCGGGTGGATGGCGATACTGCCGCAATGGCCCGTCGTCCATAGACTGCCTTGGCCCCTGTGCTTTCGAGCAAGCGGCCCACGGCGGCCATCGGAGCCGAAAAGCGGGTTCGAAATTGTTCCTGGTGGACATGGTGAATCAATTGAACGATGGGCATTTCCCTAGGCAGGAACAGTGGCGAAAAGAACGGAATCCCGTTTTGGCAGTCAATAACGGCGTCAAACCGGCTGCGCGTGCGCACCATTCTGAGGGCTGCTTTGCCATAGAGGGACAACGGGCCGCCAGAACGGACCACCCGGATGCCATCAATGACGTCCTCGGCGGGCTGATGATCTTCACGGCCGGTGAACCACGTCACTTCGGCGCCGAAATCGACCCAACGACGCGAGATTTCATGCATATATTGTTCGGCTCCGCCGGCTTGTGAGTGCCTGATGTCACGCCAGTTCAGGACGAGGATCCGTTGACCGGCCAATTGCGCCGGGAGGTTGGCATTTCCCAAGGGTTCGGTCACGGCATCGCCTTTTGTAGTTGGAGAACTGAGGCAAAACTGGAAATTCCGTCCTTGAACGGCCGGAAAGTAGACGCTGCTACATCCGTCCAGGCAACGGGTAATTCAACAATCCGGGCCCCTTGGTGCTGGAGCCGGAGGAGCAGTTCAACGTCGAAAGCAAAGCCGGTGGTGCGGCACTGGACCATGGCTGCTGTCAGTGCGGCCCGTTCAAAAAACTTGAAGCCACACTGCGTATCCCAAATGCCTTTGACTTTCGATTTCGTCAGCACACGAAAGGCCGTTCCGCCCACCCGGCGCCCCAATTGTTGAGGTTGGACAAAGGTGGAACCTGGCGCGTGGCGGGAAGCAATGACCGCGGAGGCGCCCTCTTCCAAGTGGGCCATCGTCGGGATCAGTGTTTCAAGCGGTGTCGCCAGGTCAGCGTCAAAGAAGCCCGTGTACCTGGATGTTCCGCTGAGCAAGCCCCTGCTGACTGCCGCCCCTTTGCCGCGGCGAGAACACCCCACCACGGAAATAGGAATTTCGCTTCCTTTGTCGCGGGATATCCTGCGGACTACGGCGCCCGTTTCATCTACGCTGCCGTTGTCCACCACCACAATGCGGGACGACCACGGCTGCCCGGCCAGGAAATCGACGGCTTGGATGAGCGTTCCAGGAATTCGGGCAGCCTCGTTATAGGCAGGAATAACAACTTCAAGATCTACCTGTGAACGGCGAAGCGAATCGGTCCCCTGCCGTGCCTGAAAACTCCCCCTGCTGCCTGTATGGATACTGTGCGAGTGGAGCAGATCCATCTGAACCTCCATTTAGTCAAACAATTTGACGTCGAGGTCCAAGCTATTAGGGGTTCTACGTGGAAGGCACGAGTAGTCACTACTCGAAATCTCAGGGAGTGGCCCTTGGTCCGGCGGCGGAGTACGCAGTTTTAGCAGCAACCCACTACTTGTAGGGGGTCATTTCAAATATTCCACCGATGTTACATATGCCTCACGGCAGGTGCGGCAATACTAAGCCTGCTGCACCCCTAAGGCAAGGGAAGAAAACCGCCCAAAGCGGCCAGAACTCCGGGCCAATGCTGCTGGGCAAGCGTCCAGGCCGGAGCAATCATTCCCACCATGGCATATCCACTGACAGGAATAAGGACCAGCCATTCACGCCGCGAACCAGCCCGCCCCAGCAACGGAATGGAGAAGGCGCCGTTTGCCCGCCAAATTCCGCTGATAAGGGATTTTCGCAGGAATTTTGGTGGCTTGATGACAATTGGCCATAAAAGCGGCACACCGCCGACGGTGATCATGTCACCAACGATGTGCACCACAACACCGGTCAGCATGGACAACGGCAACCAGCCCCACTGATCGGGTGCGAACCAAGTCACCAGTCCGGCCATCACCAAGGCGAAAAGCCAGTTAGTGATCCATCCGGACTTGGGAAACAAGTTCAAGGCCTTGGCGGCAAGGTTGATCATGAACATACACAGCAGCCCTGCACCCACGGAAAGCTTGCCCACCGGGGTTACCATCTGGAACTGTGCGGCCATGGCCGCGAGCACCACGAAGGCTGAGGCTCCCAGCAGAGAGTGCGTACCCTGCCTGTGCCCGCCGCTGGCCTTCTCGATTCCGACGGCGATCGCGTTCGACAGCGGCGGCAGCGAATTCGCGATCGTGCTGTGCCGATGGTCCCAGTCGCAGACCAAGGCAGTTCCCGCCGTCGCCATGGCTCCGATCAGGATGCCGGTGGAATCCAAGGGGTACCAGCCCAACGCATAGGGGCCGCTTGAGGCAATAGCTATCCACGCCGCGGCACCTGACGCGGCGTGATGTCCTCCCATCATTCGGTTAGCCAGCCTTCACGGGGACGTCGGTAAAGATTGCTTCGATGACGTTGTTGGCCCACTGCAGGATTTCGGCGTCCTGGAGGTCCCGTCCACCGATTCTGGCAGTCTTGGGCTTGGGAATCAGCACGGAGTCCAAGGCAGGCTTGACCTGCGAACCCGGGTACATGCGGTTCAGGCGCATGGTTTTGGATTCGGGCAATTGCGCCGGCGAGAAGCGGATGAAGTTGCCTTGAAGTGCGACGTCGGACAGGCCGGCTTCGCGGGCACCCACCCGGAAGCGCGCCACGGCAATGAGGTTTTGGGCGGGCAGCGGCGGCTCGCCGTACCGGTCCACGAGCTCTGCAAGGACCTCGTCGATGGCTTCATAGCTAATGGCCGCAGCAAGCTTGCGGTACGCCTCAAGGCGCAGCCTTTCGCCGGGCACATAGTCGTGGGGCAGGTGGGCGTTAACGGGGAGCTCGATCTTCATCTCGGCCGCCTTTTCCTCGGCCTCCCCGCGGTACTCGGCAACAGCCTCGCCCACCAGACGGATGTAGAGGTCGAAGCCCACTCCCTGGATATGGCCGGACTGTTCACCACCCAGCAGGTTTCCCGCACCACGGATTTCGAGGTCCTTCATGGCCAACTGCATGCCGGCGCCCAGCTCGTTGTGGGCTGCCACGGCTTTGAGACGCTCCAGAGCTACCTCGCCCAATGGTTTCTCGGAAGGATAAAGGAAATAGGCGTAGGCCCGTTCGCGGCCACGGCCAACACGGCCCCGGAGCTGGTGGAGCTGCGAAAGCCCATATTTGTCCGCGCCATCGACAATCAGGGTGTTGGCGTTGGAAATGTCCAGGCCGGTCTCAATGATGGTGGTGCACACCAGCACGTCGAAGCGCTTCTCCCAGAAGTCCACGATGATCTTCTCAAGGCGGCTTTCGGACATCTGCCCGTGCGCCACTTCCACCCTTGCTTCCGGGACCAGCTCGCGGATCTGCGCCGCGATGCGCTCAATCGAGGAAACCCGGTTATGGACGAAGAACACCTGTCCCTCGCGCATGAGTTCGCGGCGGATGGCGGCAGACGTTTGCTTGTTGGTGTACGGCCCCACGTAGGTCAGCACGGGGTGGCGTTCTTCGGGAGGCGTCGCCAAGGTAGAGGTTTCCCGGATACCTGTGAGGGACATTTCCAGGGTTCGCGGAATCGGCGTAGCACTCATGGCCAGTACATCAACGTTGGTGCGCATCTTCTTGAGCGCTTCCTTGTGCTCCACACCGAAGCGCTGCTCTTCGTCCACGATCACCAGGCCAAGGTCCTTGAACTCGAAGTCCTTGGACAAGAGCCGGTGCGTGCCGATCACCACATCCACGGCGCCGCTCTTGACGCCCTCAGCTGTTTCCTTGGCTTCCTTGCCGCTCTGGAATCGGGACAGCGGCTTGACGCGCAACGGGAAACCGGAGAAACGCTCCGTGAACGTCTCGTAGTGCTGCTGCGCCAACAGTGTGGTGGGCACCAGGACAGCCACTTGCTTGCCGTCCTGCACAGCCTTGAACGCCGCGCGAACTGCGATCTCGGTCTTTCCGTAGCCCACGTCTCCGGACACCAGACGGTCCATGGGGATCTCCCGTTCCATGTCCGCCTTGACCTCGTTGATGGTGGTCAACTGGTCCGGCGTCTCCACATAGGGGAAGGCTTCCTCGAGTTCGCGCTGCCATGGGGTGTCCGGGGCAAAGGCGTGGCCCCGGGATGCCATGCGGGCGGAGTAGAGCCGGATCAGTTCACCGGCGATTTCCTTGACAGCCTTGCGTGCCTTGGACTTGGTGCTGGCCCAGTCCGCTCCGCCCATCTTGCTCAACGCCGGAGTGTCCCCGCCGACGTAGCGGGTCACCTGGTCCAGTTGGTCGGTGGGCACGAAGAGCCGGTCACCCGGGGCGCCGCGCTTGGACGGGGCATACTCCAGGACCAGGTACTCGCGCAGCCCGGCATCCGAGGCCGACGTACCCGTGACCTTGCGCTGGATGAGCTCGACGAACCGGCCGATGCCGTGCTGCTCATGCACTACGGAATCACCGGCGTGCAGCTGCAGCGGGTCCACTGCGTTGCGACGCTTGGACGGCATGCGCCGCATGTCCTTGGTGGAGCTGGCCGTGGCGCGACCCAGCAAGTCGGCTTCGGTCAACAGACCCAGTTTGAGGCCGTCCAGGACAAAACCACGTCCGACGGCGGCAGTGGTCACCTCGATGATTCCGGGCTGGGGTTCCTTATCCAAGGACTCCACACGGGAACACGGAATGTCGGCGTCGTGGAACAGCTCGGCAAGGCGCTGGGCGGGCCCGGGACCATCGGTCACCACCACCACACGCCACTGCTCGCGGACGCGGGAGCCGATGAACTCCAGCATCTCGGCCACCTCGCCCTGGTATCCACGCGGTTCGCGGGCACGCATGTTGAGGACGTCGATGTCCAGTACCAGGTCCTCGTCCGAGGCAAGCGAGGTGATGGACCACCAGGAAACGTCGTGTGCAAGGGCGGCGGAGCGGGTGTCGGTGAGGGACCTGAAACTGGCGGCATGCAGGTCCGCGGAGGCCTGGGACGACAGGTCAAGGGGCGCCGCACCGCCGTCGGACGCTGTTGACCAGGCAGCTTCGAGGAACTCCTCGTTGGTCGCCGCGAGATCGTGTGCGCGGGTGCGTACCTTCTCCGGTTCGATCACCACGGAAAGCGAGCCGGCCGGGAGCTGGTCCACGAACGGGACCATGGCGTCCACAAGCACCGGTGCGAGGGATTCCATGCCCTCGACTGCGATGCCGCCCGCAATCTTCTCCAGCATGTCGGCTGCGGCAGGCATGTCGGCCTTCAGCTTCGAGGCACGGGACATCACGGAGGGCGTAATCAGGATCTCCCGGCACGGCGGTGCGTGCAGTTCCGTCGGGTGGTGGATCCCGGGGGCGGACAGCGAGCGCTGGTCAGCAACGGCAAACCAACGCATCTGGTCCACTTCGTCGCCGAAGAATTCCACCCGGATCGGGTGGTCCTCGGTGGGCGGGAAGACGTCCAGGATGCCGCCGCGGACTGCGAATTCGCCGCGGTGCGTCACCATATCCACCCGTGCATAGGCGGCATCGGAGAGCGCGCGGACAACCTCCGAGAAGGAGCGTTCCTGTCCCACCTGCAGTGTCACCGGAACAAGGTCGCCGAGGCCGGCAACAATGGGCTGGACCACGGCGCGGACCGGGGCCACCACCACACGCAACGGGGCCGCCGTCGACGTTTCAGGGTGGGTCAGGCGGCGCAGGACGGAGAGCCTGCGGCCAACGGTGTCCGAGCGCGGCGACAGCCGCTCATGCGGGAGGGTTTCCCAGCTGGGAAAGGTGGCGATGGAGTCCGCAGGCAGATAGGAGCCCAGCGCGGCCGTGAGATCCTCGGCTTCGCGGCCGGTTGCCGTGACGGCGAGAACCACGGGAGCGCCGGTGCCCTCAGTCCCAGCCAGCGCATCTGCCATTTCCGCCAGCAGCACGGCGCGCATGCCTGTAGGCGCGCTGATCTGGTAGTCGGTGTTGCGGTCACTGAAAGGCCGCTGTGCCTCCGTTCGAACGCGCGCGAACGTCTTGTCCTCCGCCAATGCGCGGCGCAGACCGTTGAGGCTCATGACAGAAACTCCTAGGGTGGGTCCAAGGGCAGGCAACACAAATGCCCGGAAATTCAGATGAACGCCGGGTCATTCCAGCCTACCTCTACCCCCAGCCCCAGGAGTTCCTTTGCAGCCTTCGGAAGCTACGCATTCCAATACCCCGCAGGACACCAAGACCGTGCTGGTCACCGGCGCCACGGGATACATCGGCGGCCGCCTGGTTCCCCGGCTCCTCGAAGCCGGCCATAGAGTGAAAGTGCTGGTCCGTACGCCACAGAAGATCGCCGACGTTCCCTGGCATGACGACGTCGAAATCGTCGAGAACAGCCTGTCCGACGCCGAAGGCCTCGCCGACGCACTGGACGGCGTGGATGTCCTGTACTACCTGGTCCATTCCATGGCGTCAGGCAGCGGGTTCGAGTCCAAGGAAGAAGCCATGGCCCGGCTCGTGGCAGGAGCCGCAGCGGAGGCCGGTGTGGACAGGATTGTTTACCTTGGTGGGCTGCACCCGGAGAAGACCGAACTGTCCACACACATGCGTTCGCGCGAGACCGTGGGCAGGGTGTTCCTTGAATCTCCGGTGGACGCCATCGTGTTCCAAGCCGGTGTGGTGATCGGTTCGGGGTCGGCCTCGTTCGAGATGATCCGCCACCTGGCCGAAACCCTCCCCGTCATGCCCGCACCGAGCTGGGTCAACAACCGGGTTGAAGCCATCGCCGTCCGCGACGTGCTCCATTACCTCGTGGCCGCCGCTGCACTTCCGGGAAAGTTAAACCGATCCTTCGACATTGGGTCCCGGGACGTCCTGAAATACAAGGACATGATGAACCAGTACGCCGTGGAACGCGGACTTCCCCGTCGCTTGGTCATTGCGCTCCCCGTCCCGGCACCCAAGCTTGCCGGCTTGTGGGTTGCCCTGGTAACACCCATTCCACTGTCCATGTCCCTGCCCCTGGTGCAGTCACTGCAGCACGACGCTGTGTCGCGGGAGCACGACGTCGACGACTACTTCCCGCAGCCCGACGGCGGCCTGACGCCCTACCGCCGCGCCGTCGCGTTGGCGCTCGGCAAGGAACGGGACGTCCAAGTGGAGACCACCTGGGCCAACGCCGGCATCGATGCCGATCCGCTTCCGAGCGACCCCGACTGGGCCGGCTACAAAGTGTTCCTGGATGAACGGGCCTTCCACAGCGAAGCCAAGCCCGAACACGTCTGGACCATCATCGAAGGCATCGGCGGCAAGAACGGCTGGTACTCACTGCCTTTGGCCTGGCGCGTTCGTGGCTGGCTGGACAAGTTGCAGGGCGGCGCCGGGTTGCTGCGGGGGCGCCGTCACCCCAAGACACTGAATACCGGCGAGGTGGTGGATTGGTGGCGGGTGGAGGCCATCGATCGAGGGCGCCTGCTGCGCCTGCGCGCCGAGATGAGGGCACCCGGCGGCGCCTGGCTGGAACTGGCAGTAGAGCCCGACGGCGGTGGGAGCCTCTACAAGCAGCGCGCCATCTTCTTCCCCCGCGGTTTGGCGGGAAGGCTTTACTGGTTGGGCGTGTACCCGTTCCATGGGTTCATCTTCCCGTCGATGGCGCGCAACATTTCGGCGGCGGCCATGACACTTCAGGAGGCTGAGCAGAAGCAGGGTTCGGGGGTGGCCACGGACAACCCGTAGGATGTTGGGAGCTAAAAAGCTTCACCACCACCATCCACGGAGGACCCATGGCCCTGAGCGCATCCACCACCCTGCCGCACAGCGTTGACCGCGTTGCTGCCGTATTTGTCGACGAGGAATTCCTGCGTCACACGAGCGAACTTGTGGGCGGCTCCCTGGAATCGTTCACGATCGACGGCGACCCCGCCGGTGCTTTCAGCACCACCACTGTCCGCACCCTCCCCACCACGCGGCTGCCGGACATTGCCCGCAAGTTCGTTGGCGAAACCCTGAAGGTCACCCAGACCGAGCAGTGGGAAGCCCCTGCCGCCGACGGCTCGCGCGCCAGCAACATCGCCCTCAAGATCTCGGGGGCTCCCCTCGACGTCACGGCTGTTCAGCGCCTCGTGGCCGATGGCAGCAACACCCGCATCGAACTCGAAGGCAACGTATCCTCCTCTGTTCCGTTCCTCGGTGGCAAGATCGCCGACGCCGCGGAGCCCATGGTGGGCAAGGCCTTGAACATCCAGTCACAGCAGGCCCAGGCCTGGCTCGAAAGCCACTAGCGTGGAGATCCCCGCGATCCTTGCGGTCGTCCTGATCGTTGCCGGTGTCTGGTCCCTGGTTGTGTGGCCGCAGTTCCTCAAGCGCGTCATGAAGGACCCCCGCGCCCGCGATGCCGCAGGCAAGGCCACAAAGTTCCTCACGGTCCACGTCGTGCTGGTCACCATCTCCATGGTGCTCGGACTTGCGACGGCGGCCATTGGGATCGCGGGCCTCGTCGCCTAGGTTTCACCCAACCAAGTAGCAGCAGAGCGCGTTATGAGAGCTGATAACGCGCTCTGCTGCTACCCAGTTGGGTATGATGGACAATGGTGTGCCGGGAAGTCTGGTCGGCGGTTTTTTGCAGTACCCGCAAACGCCCGCCCACTGTGAGGAGCCCCTGTGGCCCAGCAACTCCCCCCTTCGCCCGATACCAGCAGCTCCAGCAAAGTCTTCACCCGCTCCACGTACCCCGAGTACCGCCGGATCCTCTCCATTCTCCGCACGGAAACCGTGGGCGGCGCCCTTCTCCTGGCGGCCACTGTCGTTGCCCTGATCTGGGCAAACTCCCCCGCATCAGAGGGCTACTTCGCCCTCCGCGATGTCAAGATCGGCTACGAACCCTGGCATCTTGAGCTCAGCCTTGGCCATTGGGCCTCGGACGGGCTTCTGGCGGTGTTCTTCTTCCTCGCCGGCCTTGAGCTCAAGCGCGAATTCGTTGCCGGAGAACTCCGCAAACCGGCCCGGGCAGTTGTCCCGGTGGCCGCGGCCGTCGGCGGCGTCGTGGTTCCAGCGCTGATCTTCGTCCTGTTCAACCTGGGATCCCCCGAAACGCTCAAGGGCTGGGCCATTCCCACCGCCACGGACATCGCCTTCGCCCTTGCTGTGCTGGCCGTCATCAACACGCACCTGCCGGCTGCCCTGCGGACCTTCCTACTGACTCTCGCCGTGGTGGACGACCTCATCGCCATCGGCATTATCGCCTTCTTCTACTCCACGGGGCTCCAGCCATTGATGCTGTTGGCGGCCTTGGTGCCGCTCGCCCTCTTCACCTTCCTGGTCCAGAAGCGGATCCGCAGTTGGTACTTGCTCGTCCCCCTGGCCTTGGCCACATGGGGTTTCGTCCACGCCTCCGGCATCCACGCCACCGTGGCCGGGGTCCTGCTGGGCTTCGCCGTTCCAGTTCTGGCCAGCGGCAAAAAGGGAGAGCCTGCCGAGGGCCTGGCAGAGCACTTCGAACACCGTCTGCGCCCCTTCTCTGCAGGGTTTGCCGTACCAGTCTTTGCGTTCTTCTCAGCCGGCGTGGCCTTGGGCGGATTCGATGGCATGGGCGCAGCCCTCAGGGATCCCGTGGCCGTCGGCATTGTGGCAGCGTTGGTGGTGGGCAAGGCCGTGGGCGTCTTCGGCACCACATTCCTGGTCACCAAGACCACCCGCGCAAGCCTCGATTCCAGCATTGCCTGGATCGACCTCTTCGGACTGGCGCTCCTGGCCGGCATCGGGTTCACCGTCTCGCTGCTGATCGGCGAGCTGAGCTTCGGGACCGCTTCGGCACACAATGACCACGCCAAGGTGGCCATCCTGGCAGGTTCCCTGATTGCGGCGCTGCTGGCCGCCGTCGTGCTTAAGGCACGCAACCGGCGCTACCGCCAGGTGCAGGCGGATGAAGAACGGGACGACGACGGCGACGGCGTACCTGACATCTTTGCCCGCGCCTGACGCGCGGGTGCTTCGGAAGGGCTAGGCCGTGGCCTGGTTGAGTGCGTCTTCCGCAGCAACCCAGGAGATCATGGCGCATTTCACGCGGGCTGCGTAGCGGGCGACGCCTTCGAACGCGGCGGCGTCGCCGAGGATCTCCGGGTCCGCCTGGACCTTGCCACGCGACCGGAGGACCTCGCGGAAGTTCTCTATCACGGCGTGCAGTTCCTCCACTGACATGCCTTCACCCAGCTCGCTGAGCACCGAGGCCGACGCCATGGAGATGGAGCAGCCGGCACCGTCCCAGCTGATCTGCTGGACTGTTCCGTCCGCAACGGCGAGCCGCAGCGTCACTTCGTCCCCGCACACAGGGTTCAGCTGGTGCGATTGGCCGGTGGATGCCCCTACGGGGGCAGCCGTTTCTGCCAGTCCGCTGCCGTGACGCTGCTTGGAGTGGTCCAGGATGATCTGCTGGTACAGCTGGTCAAGACTCATGGTGGTTGTTGCCTGTCCGGTGGTTGATGCCAGTTCTGGCGAAATCGTTGATTGACGGCCGTCCGGCCAAAAGGCCTTCGGCGCTTGTCAGGCCTGGAAGTAGGCCCGGACCCCGGAAACCGCGTCGAGGAAAGCATCGACGTCGTCCGTTGTGTTGTAGAGGTAAGTACTTGCACGCGTAGTGGCCGTCAGTCCCAGGCGGCGGTGGAGCGGTTGGGCGCAGTGGTGGCCGACGCGAACGGCGATGCCGCGGTCGTCAAGGAACTGGCCGACGTCGTGGGCGTGGACACCGGCGACGTCAAACGCGGCCAAACCGATCCGCTCAGACCCTGAAGCAGGACCGACGACACGGATGCCGTCGATGCTTTCGAGGCCCTTGACGAGGCGCTGTCCCAGCGTTGATTCCCAGGCATGGATGCGGTCGATGCCTGTCTCGGTGAGGTAATTGACGGCGGTTGCGAGCGCCACGGCCTGGGAGATGCGCTGGGTTCCGGCCTCAAACCGCTGGGGCGCTGGCAGGTACTCCGCCCGTTCCATGGTGACAGTGGTGATCATGGAGCCGCCCGTCAGGAACGGCGGCAGGACATCAAGGAGTTCCTGCTTGCCGTACAGCACGCCAACCCCGGTGGGCGCCAACATTTTGTGCCCCGAGAACACGGCGAAATCTACGTCCAGTTCCTTGACGTCAACAGCCATGTGCGGCACGGACTGGCACGCGTCCAGGACAACCAGGGATCCAACCCGGCGGGCGAGCGCCACCAGCTCCGCCACCGGGTTGATGGTGCCCAGGACGTTCGATGCATGAGTGAAGGCCAGGAGTTTGGTCCGCTCCCCCACGATGTCAGCGGCGGCGTCGAGCCGCAGGGTCCCCTCGTCCGTAACGGGGATGAACTTGAGCGTGGCTCCTGTCCTGAAGGCGAGTTCCTGCCAGGGGATGAGGTTGGCGTGGTGTTCCATCTCGGTGACCACGATCTCGTCGCCCGGACCGATGGCCAGGCCCTTCAACGCCGAGCCTCCCCTCCCCTGCGCTGCCCAGAGAGCAGCGTTGGACAGGGCATAGCTGACCAGGTTGAGGCCCTCGGTGGCGTTGGAGGTCCACACGGTTTCCTCGTACCGGGCACCTACGAAGTCCGCGACGGTCTGTCGTGCGTCCTCGAAGACCTCGGTGGCTTCCACGGCGAGGTGGTGCGCGCCGCGGTGAACTGCGGCATTGCGTTGCTCGTAGTACTCCTGCTCGGCCTCGATGACGCTGAGCGGGTTCTGCGACGTGGCGCCGGAATCGAGGTAGATCAAGGGTCTACCGTTGACCAGCTGGTCCAGCACCGGGAAGTCGTTCCGGATCCGCAACACCTCCGCGTTGTCCATGGCATGCACGGACCGCTGCAGTGAGGCGGGGGTTGATACGGCAGTCAAGGGGCGCTCCTTGGAAATCCTTCAGGGACTCCCCATTATCCCACGGAGGGCCGCGTCGTGCGGTGCAGCAGGTGTGCCGTACAGCACGTCAGCCGCCCGCCCTGCCGGGCACCCAGCCCAGCGGTGGAACCGCCTCGCTGTCGAACGCACCGCGCAGCCGCTCAACGAGTACCGAGGCCCGGCGGCTGGCCGCGCTGCGGGTTCTTGCTTCATAACCGCGGGCCGCCCGCGAATAGCAGATGGCTGCATGCGCAAACTGCCGGTCTGCGGACAAGCTCCGCCCTGCTGACTCGAGTGTCTTGGGGTCGTTGTCCAGCAGCGCGGAGGCATACGTTCCCAGGGCTGCTCCGCCGGCGCCGTGAATGTCCGCAGCGAGTTCAGCCAGGCGGCGCTGGACCACAAGATCGTCGACGGCGGCGCTGCTTGCGTTGAGCGTCAGGAGTGACACTGCCTCCGCTTCCATCAAAGTGCTGCCCTGGGCGTGAAGATGTTCGGCCAGGGCCATCAATTCGCCTGACTTGCCCGACACCTGGTCCCGGGCTGCTGCAACGTACACGGAGCTGAGCTGGGGCAACAGGTCCGTGGGACCCGGGGCCACATGCGAGAGTGCGGCGAGGCTCTGCTGCACCCGCTCCATGGCCGGATCCGGGTTACCGCAGAGCGCCTCCGAGTAGGCCAGCATGGCCGCGGCCAGGGCGAGTACCGGCGGCAGGCCGGCGTCGGACAGTTCCGCAAGGACCGGTTCCAGGGTTCCACGCGCCGCACGCGGAAGGCCTTGGCTGAGTTCGGCGTATCCGCGGGCCACCTCCAAGCACACTGCCAAGTACTTCGGGAGAACGAAGGCAGAAGGACAGTCCAGGAGCGAATCCACCTGTCCCCACGCAAGATTGTTCCGCAGGCACATCACATGCCGGAGCAACACCCCTGGCCGGAACATGTCCAAGGCCGCGTCCGCTTCCAGGGCCGCCATTGCCGCTGTGGACCTCTCCAACGCCTCGGGGGCAGCTCCGGAGTGCAGGAGGCGCTCGGCTTCACGGACGTTTTCAAGCACCAGCCCGCACACCCCTGTGGGCACCTGCTCCAGCGCGGGGTCCCGCGGAGTTCCGGTTGCCGGGTCACCGGAAACTGCACCCAGGAGGTCCAACGCCAGGAGACGGTTCGCGGCCTCGGTCTTCACGGTGATGGACCTGCCCATTGCTGCCAATTCCCGAAGTTCCGGCGCCGCTTCGCCGAGTTGGCCTTCCGCCATCAACGCCCGTGCCCGGAGCAGCCTTGCCTCATCCTGCCGGCCGGGCGCTGTCACTGCTGCGGCGGCCCGCATGGCAAGCTCTGCAGTGGACGGCCTGTCGGCGGCCGGGGCAGCGGCCAGAAGGAGCTCATCAGAGAGGGTAAGGCCGCAGTCCAGGGTCCAGTTCATCCAGCGCAACATGGTGGGCGCCGATTCCCGGGTAAGTGCCGGTTCCTCCACACCCAGCCGAAGTGCCAGGCTCCTGGGCCGCGGCACGGACAGGCGGGTGCCCTCGCCACGCAGCCAGGAACTCGTCCGGACCAGGGGTGGCCGGCCGGGGAGCAGCCTGATGTGGCGGTTGTCCAGAAGATCCTCCACCGCCTTCGGGCCGAAGTGGTGCTCCACGACGTCCAGCGCCACAGGCTCTGCGAGCGCGATAAGTTCCAGCGCATGCCGTTCCTCAGGCGGGCGGGCAGCGTTTTCGGCCTGCACCTGCGCAACGACGGTGGGCCAGTCACAGTGGACCCGGACGTCGATGGTCCAGAAGCCGTCCTTCTGTACAAGGAGACCTGCTTGGCGGGCATCGTTGATTGCCAGGCCAAGCAGGCCCACGTTGAAGCCGCTCATGGCAGCGAGGAGGCTGCTGGCCCGGCGCTGGACCCGGCCGCCCAGGACCGCCTCGCACAACACGTGTGCCTCGGCGAAGGTAAAGGGCGGAAGAAAATACTGCTCCAGGAAGCCGTCTTCCCACAGCTGATAGAGGTCCGGCGGAAGGGGCCGACGACTGTCCGCGGTTGCCACCAACGTTGCCCCGAAGCCCGGTATGAGCTGCAGCAGGACAGCCAGCGAGGCCGGATCCACGTAGTGGATGTCGTCCACCAGCAGTACCAGCGGAGGACGTTCCGTTTGCGCCCGGCGCTTGTTCCGGCGTCGGCCAAGCGGTGGGGTGTACAGATACCCGGCAGCGCCGAGCGTGCTGGTGAGGGCCCTGAGGACGTGAAGTCCAGGTAGTGTTGCCCCGTCGCCATCCTCTGCAGGGGCCGCGCCCAAGGCTCCGTAACTGGTGGTTTTGAGCTCTGGCTTGCCTGCAAAGCTCCTGACGTCCATGGTCTCGGGGAGCCCCGCCTTGACGGAGAGCAAAAGGTGGCTCTTTCCGGATCCTCGGTCACCTACCACCACGATGCCGCTGGTAGAGGATGACGGTACGGCGGAAAGGATGATATCGAGGAGCCGCGTCCGGTCCGGGAATGCTGATGGCCTCAGCCCGACTGTGACGGTGTCTTCGTCCAGCCAGGGATCCGGCAGCATGCGCACTCCAATAGCAGCAGTCCCATGGTCCGGGAGGTTTGAGTTCCGCGAGGTGCGGGCTACCTGGCCTAGAAGCCGGCGGCGGCTGGGGGGAGAGTCTCGGTCTCAGAAGACTCTGTCGCCGCCGGCTTCGTCCAGGGCCGGACCATCTTTCGATGGCCGGTGCATCGGCTCAAAGAGACCACCGATGCGGATGATGCGACTTTCGGAATCCCGGTGATGCTTGGGGCTGAACCGTTCTTCCAAGATCAATCCTGCCGTGGTGGCGACTGCCGTACACCAGTAGTTGGTACTCGATTAGTCCGCGGCTTTTTCGGGCCCGGTACCTTGTTGTACTCAGTCCCCCAACAGGGCACTACTTGGTTTGGACGCGAAACACCCGCGTGTTACTCCATTGATTGGCTAAATTCCGCGCAGCCGCAGGGACAAGTGGCCCACTGCGGGGTTTTTGAGTACTCAAAGGGCAGAACCGTCAGTGACGGACGGCAGCCCCGAGATCTTCGCGCCGGCGGATACCGAGCTTGGCGTAGCTGCGGTACAGGTGGCCCTCAACGGTGCGCACCGAGACCATCAGCTTCTCGGCAATCTGGCGGTCGGTGAGGCCTGAAACCGCCAATGCCACGATGTCCTGCTCCCGGCGGGTCAACGGCACCGAACGATCCGCTTCGGCACTCGGGTCATGCACCAAGGCGTCGCCAAGGCTGGCTTCGCTGACGTCACGCAGCACTGCTGCCTGCCGCGCCTCCGGGCGTTTGCCTTCAGCGTCGAACGACAGGGCGGCCTTGTCGAACGCCACTGCGGCCGGGCCGGGCATACCGGCGGCGGCCAGGAGGTTGCCCGCGTTGACGAACCCCTGGCCCTCACCATCCAGATGTGCGGCCGCCATCGACTGCCATCCTGCTGCCCATGCACCGGACATGGACGACGCCGCCTCCTTGATCGACTCCATGGCCTGGACATCGCCGAGCTCGGCCCGGAGGACAAGATTTTGCAGCAAAATTCCGGGCCATCGATGCAGCGGCCCGGATTCCGGCAGCTTCCTCAGTTTGTCCAACCCTGAGCCTTTTGCCACCAGTTCCTGACCGGCGAGGATGAAGAGCTCCGAAAGGGCCCCTACATAGGCTCCGCCCGCCGCAGCCTCGTCCTGCTCACCGGCCAGGCGCGCTGCCAGGGCGGCGTCGCCGGACTTGGCCGCTGCGTAGAACGCCAATGCACTGCCAAGGCCCTGAAGCCTTTGGGGGTCGTTGATCCGGAGCGCCTCGACGGCGGGCGCCAGCAGCTCCGTGGCCTGTTCCAGTCGGCCTTGGCGCAGCAGTGACAATCCCTTGAGGGTCTGAATGTCGCCACCAAAAACAATGAGTCCCAAGGCCGAACTGGCTGAATATCGGTCGAGTGCACTGCCTGCAGCCCCCCAATCGCCCGCTTCCAAGGCGGCGAGGGTGTAGCGGGCCAGCACGAAGTCGCTGAAGTACAGGAGGTCATCCGTGGGTGCGTCAAGCAGTGCCAGGGCTTCACGGCCGGCTTCCAGGGCCTCTGCGGCCCTCCCCACGACCGTCAGCAACTCGCACTGCATGGCCAGCAGGAAAACCCGGTTCATGACGAAATCCGGTGCATCGGTTCCGAGCAGTTCAGCAAACCGCTCCAGGCCCTCGCGGAGTTCTCCGTAGTGCCCATCGTGGGCCAAGGCCGCCAATTCCAAGGCGCGGGCATGCCGTCCCACCAGCCCGACCATCGGGTCGGACGTCGGCCGGCCTTTGATCAGGGTGGCGGCGGCGGCCCGGGCATCGGCAACGATGTCCGCCGAGGAGTCGCCAGCGGCCGCCCGGGCAGCTGCCCACAGCAGGCCTGCGCCCACGGGGCCGGACGTATCCGCGTCCAGGAACCCCAGGTCTTCCTCCAGCAGCCGAACGGCCGTGCTGAAGTCGCCGTCGTTGTAGTTGACCATGGCCATGACGGCGCGGGCACGTGGCCGCAGCACCTCCGAGCTGACCTTGCCGGCTGCAGCCATCGCCAAGGGATTCTGGAGCAGCTTCGCGGCCAGGAAGGCTGCCTGCAGCAGCTGTTCATCGTCGACGTCGGCGCCACAGTCCAGCGCCCAACTCACCAAACGCAGCAGGCCCTCGGCCGTAGGCGGCTCCGCGAGCAAGTGCTGGACCATGCGCTGGCGGATCTGGAGGCTTCGGGCGGGCGAAACGATCTGGCGCAGCGCCTCGCTGTACATGGGGTGCCACATCTTGAGCGGGCTGCCTGGCCCGTTGGTGGCCAGGACCAGCCGGCTGTCCATCAACGCCCTCACGGTATCTCTGCCAACTTGCGTGTCCAGCACAGCGGCAGGAACAGGCTCGGACAAGGCAATGACGTACATCGCTTCCCGTTCGGCCTCGCTGGTGCGCAACACCCTGTTCCTCACCACCTCGGCCAGGCCTTCGCCGCTGCCGGAGAGTGCACGCGTCAGGAGCCAGACTCCGTTCCGCCGCACCAGGTTTCCGTCCGCCCGTGAATCGTCCAGGAGGCAACGAAGAAGCAGGGGGTTACCCTCGGAAACGGAGTGCAGGACGTCCGCGGCACTGGCCATGACGGTCCCACCAAGGGTCTTCTCCGCCAGTTCAGTGACACTCCCATGGTCAAGAGGATGAAGCTCCAGGCGCTCGGCAAGGCCGTCATACCAGAGCTGGAGCAGGGCTGCCGGCAATCCGGGCCGCGGCCTGCTGGTGGCCACGAGCCGCGCCCACCCTGCCGTCACCAACTCGGCCAGGATCTGGGTGCTGCCTTCGTCGAGATCGTGGGCGTCGTCCACAATGAGCAGCAGGCGTGCGCCTTCGCCACCCCGCCGTTTCTCGAACTGTGACCAGAACTCGCGCAGGATCGCAACAGGCGAGGTGGCCTGCTCAACCGGCAGGTCCAGCAGGTAGGGGGCCAGGACGCCGTAGGGCACAGCCGACAACGCGGGACTTCCGTGGACCCGCATCACCACCATTTCCCCTGCCAGCCGGGCCGCGATTTCGCCGGCCAGGGCAGTCTTGCCGATGCCGGGATCCGCTACCAGGAGCACAGCGCCTGCGCCTTCCTGACGCAATATCTCCGTGGCCAGATCCAGTTCGGCGTCCCGGCCTACAAGGTGCTCAGCCCGCATGGGCAACCCGCACTGGAACTACTGGGCACCCTGCCTCATAGGAGTCCATTGAGCTCGCCTCGAGACGACACACCGAGCTTGGTAAACACTTGATACAAATGGCCTTCTACAGTTCGCACAGACACCCCAATATCCATCGCGATTTCACGGTTGCTGACACCTTTCCCGGCGAGTTTAGCAATTTGGCGTTCCCGCTCCGTCAGCACCGGCGCGTCGCTGCGCGGTTGGATCGGCAAAGTCGACACTGAATGCTCCAGCCGTTCCAACCTCAGCTGGGCTGTCCGGGCGGCTGTAGTTTCGCCGGCGTCACGGGCAAAGTCCAGTGCCATGGCCACGCACCTTGCCTCGACCACCAGCAGATCCAGCGCGGCGGCGGCATCGGCAGCGTCCAGAAGGGACCGGGAACTCCTGTTCCGCGCGCCGCGGGCGAGGTTGCCGGATATTTGGGCGAGCGGTCCTTGGCGACGCCCGGCGATGTCTTCGAGCAGTCGGTATTCCTCGTCGGTGCCTTCAACTGTGGCGCCGAAGAGGCAGATGCCCGCCGTGGTGAACCGCTGCTTGTCGATGTCGTTGTGAACCCGGGCGAGAAGCCTTTGCTTGACCTCGGGGTCGCCCATCCAGCGCCCTGCCATCTCCGCGCAGAACTCGCCTACGGATTCGGAGAAGTACGTCCCCACTCCCCTGCAGGTCCTGTACAGATCCAGGTAGCGGCCTGCTTCAACGGAATTGCCCAGTTGGGCGTAGGCAAAGGCTGTCGCGGCGTAGGCCACCTTATTCATGTTCATGGCAGGGCGGAGCTCCAGCTGCGCAACGGCGGACCGGAGGGGTTCAATAGCACTGGCGGGCTTGCCGGCGTAGGCATAGGCGAGGCCTATGCCCAGTTCGGTCAGCGCACCCCGGTACTGGAGCCGTGATGACCGTGAGGGCGTGCGCCGCATGAGTTCGATGCACTGCCGCCACTGCCCCGACAACAACAGGACAAGGAATGCATGCCTGGCGAAGGCTTCCTCCAGTTGGGCGGGGCGGTCCGTGTCTCCCAAATGCCGTGAGACGGTCCGTGCAAGCTCTTGCGCCTCAAGCTCCCGGCCAAGAATGCAGCGGGCCTCAACCAGGAAGAAAGAGGACCTCAGCCAGTGCTCGCGGTCCTCCGCCGGATCCTTGGCCAGTTCTTCTTCCAGGGAATCGATGATGGAGAGGTATTCGCCCATGTAGGTGTTGTATTCGTAGCTGCACAGGTGGAGGCGGTTGCGCGCCTTGGCCAGCGTCTGTGCCGGATAGGCCTCCGCCATGGTTCCAAGGGTCTCAAGCCCGTCGGAAACAACTCCCGGCACCATGCCAGACCGCCCATCAATCCATGTCATGGCCTGGCATTTTGCTGCCGTAATTTCCGCGAATTCCAGTGGATCCAGGGCGGCGAGATGGGACTCGGAGACCTCATCCAACGCCTGTGCAGCATGCAACGGCAGATCCAGCATGAGATACGCCGCTGCTTTCAGGCGTTGCCCGGGCACCCACTCGACGTCTTTCGGGCCCAGGGACAGCGTGCATTGGATGGCGAAATTGGGGTCATAGTCATCCAGCGCCGCACGCCCGGCCGCGAGAGCATGCGCCGGCGATGGCATTGGCTCGTCCTCGCACGAATGCATCCAGGCTGCGTAGCTGAGGAGATCCTGCGCCGCCATTCCCTGCAACGCAGGCTCTTTGGGGCCGTGCAGCATCAGGCGCAATTCGCGCCTGCGGCGGGTGCTCAGCCAACCGCGGACTACCTCGCCAACGTAGGGATCGCGGAGTGAGACCCAGTGGTCGCCGCACCGCTCAACGGCGAGCAGCCCGGATTCCTCCATCTCCACCAGGACCTCGGTCCCAAAGATGGCTGCCAGATCCATGAGGGTTGCGCGCTGCGCACAAGCCAGGATTTCGACGACGGTCCTGCTGGCCTGCGTTTCGCGCGCAAGCCTGGAACGGACAAAGTCCTCCACAACCGTTGCGCCCTCAAGTTTGATCCGGTCCCTGAGCGTCCACACGGAATCGTTCAGGACGAGATTGCCGGTATGCCGCTGCTCTTCGAGCAGGGCGTGGAGGAGCATCGGGTTACCGCCAACAGCCGAGTGCAGTGAACCCACCAGAGTTGAGGATACGTAATGCCCCAACACGGAACCCAGCACTTGCTTGGTCTGTTCCTCGCTCAGGGTGTTGAGGTGGACTTCGCCCAATTCCCCTTCAAGGACCAAGCGGTGAAAGTCAGCAGGGAGGTCGCTTGCGCGCTGGACCGTGGCAACCACTTTGGCTGTGCCCGTGGCCATGAGGTTCAACAGAACGCCTGTACTCATGGGGTCCATGCCACCGGCGTTGTCCACGATGAGAACCGTGTCCCGGCCCGCGGCCTCTGTCCTGATCAGGCTGGTCACTGCGTGGAGGATCCCCGTCGGAGAACTCACGGCTTCGGACGGCAGCCGGGCCAACAGAAATCCCAGGCATCCGTACGGTGTTTGGCCATTGGCTACGGTGTTGCGCAATTGAAGGCTGTGGACCTTGGGCCCCAGCGAAGACACAACAGCGCGCGCAAGCCCTGATTTGCCGATTCCCCGCTGACCCGTGAGGACTACTCCATAGGAATCAGGTGACTCAAGGTATTTGCCGGCCTTTGACAGATCATGGCTCCGGGCCAGGAGTGACCACGTTTGCCTGTCTGTTGGTCCGCCCACAAGATCGGGAGCCGCAGCCCTTGCTGCGCCTCCCCCGCCCTTGTTTAGCAACTCCGCCGACATCCGCATCCTTCGCTACACATCCGCGACAGTCCCCCACCGCTTACCTGCGTACCATGCACACTACCGTCGGGCGCCGACAGTTTGTAGGCCTTAGGGTCCTCGGGACCGTCAGGCTTTCATCAGGCTTTCCTCAAGATTTGCTCAAGCTTTCGCGGGGTGGTGTTTCTGTTGTGCCGACAGCAGGCCCTGGTCCATGAGCAACTCTACGGCGTCGGCCGCCTCGTCAAGCAGGAATGGCAGTTCCTTCTTTTCCGCGGTGGCGAAATCCCGGAGGACGTAATCGGCCGTCTCCATCCGTCCCGGAGGCCGCCCCACCCCTACACGAACCCGCAGATAATCCTTGGTGGCGAGTGCTTTTGAGATGTCCCGCAGGCCGTTGTGCCCGCCCTCACCGCCGCCCAGTTTTAGCTTGACTGTGTTAAATGGGATGTCGATTTCATCGTGGACCGCTATGACGTGGTCCGGTGCGATGTCGAAGAAGTTGCACAGCCCCGCTACGGGTCCGCCGGAAGTGTTCATGTACGTCATGGGCTTGGCCAGGACCACACGAGGGCCACCGATGCCCAGCCGGCCCTCCACTACCTGGGCGCGGGCCTTGTGGACTTTGAACTTCCCACCCATACGGGACGCGAGTTCATCCAGCACCATTTGGCCCACATTGTGCCGGTTGTTGCTGTACTCACTGCCGGGGTTGCCGAGGCCGACAATCAGCCAGGTGTCACTCATGGTCTCATCCTAGGGAACGTTTGTTTATCAGCGGGGACTGGTTGTCAGCCCGGGACTACGGGCAACGGTCAAAAGAAAGTGGCCGGGACCCGAAGGTACCCGGCCACTCCAAGGCATAAGCCTCAAGCAGTCAAAGACTACTCGGCAGCCGGTGCTTCTTCTTCAGCTTCGGAAGCGGTCTCAGCGATACGGACCACCAGGGTGTCACCCTCGGTGAGCAGGGTGGAGCCCTTCGGCAGGACGAGGTCTGAAGCGTGGATGCTCTCGCCGGCCTTGAGGCCTTCGATGCTGACCTCGACGGCGGTGGGAACGTGGGTTGCCTCGGCTTCGAGGGACACCGTGGTGGCTTCGAGGCTGGCGACAGCACCCGGAGCAACTTCACCGGAAACGTGGATGGCGATGTCGACGGTAACCTTCTCGCCGGCCTTCACGGTCTGGAGGTCAACGTGCTCGATGATCTGCTTTACGGGATCGCGCTGGATGTCCTTGACGAGAGTCAGGTGCTGCTCGCCGTCGACGTCGATTGCGAGGAGGGCGTTGGAAACGCGCACTGCCAGCGTGGTGGCGCGGCCCGGCAGGTTGATGTGGATCGGCTCTGCGCCGTGGCCGTAGATGACAGCCGGGATCTGGCCGGCCATGCGTGCACGGCGGGCGAAACCCTTGCCGAATTCGGTGCGCAGTTCTGCGGTGAGCTTCTGCTCAGACATGTGTACTCCTTGATTACTGTGGCGCCCGGAAACATCCGGGCTGGTCTATCAGCAAGGGCGGAGGTCTGGAGACCTTCTACGCCCGGCTGAGGGCGGCCGCCGAGCAGCCGTTCCGCCTGTGTTGAAGGAGATGCAGACCCAGTCGATAACGGAGACCCGCAACCCTGGTCCATAAAACGCGGACCGGATGTGCTCTCCCTCGCCAAGGTATCCCCAAGAGTTTAGCAGCGGAACGCGTCAGAACTGAAAACGGGCAAGGAAAAGGGCCACCCAACGCCGGGAGGCGGCAGGTGGCCCTCATACCGTCAGCAGTCCGGCGTTATGCCTTGCCGTCGAACAGGCTGGTGACCGAACCGTCGTCGAACACTTCACGGATGGCGCGCGCGATCAACGGTGCGATCGACAACACCGTGAGCTGCGGGAAACGCTTCTCGGCCGGGATGGGCAGCGTGTTGGTGACCACCACTTCGCGGGCGCCGGAATCGGCGAGGCGCTGGGCGGCGGGGTCGGAGAACACGGCGTGCGTGCAGGCGATGATGACATCCTTGGCGCCGGCGTTCTTCAGCACCTGGACGGCACCGGAGATGGTTCCACCGGTATCGATCATGTCGTCGATCAGAACGCAGGTGCGGCCTTCAACCTGGCCAACAACGGTCTTGGAGACGGCCTGGTTGGGAACCGTGAGGTCGCGGCTCTTGTGCACGAAGGCCAGCGGGGCACCGCCGAGGCGCTCGGCCCACTGCTCGGCAACGCGGACACGTCCGGTGTCGGGGGAAACAACCGTGATGTTGTCAGCCTCAACCTTGGTGCGGATGTAGTCGGCAAGGAGCGGGATGGCCATCAAGTGGTCAACGGGGCCATCGAAGAAGCCCTGGATCTGCGAGGTGTGCAGGTCCACGGACATGATGCGGTCCGCGCCGGCAGTCTTGTAAAGGTCGGCAACCAGGCGGGCAGAGATAGGCTCGCGGCCGCGGCCCTTCTTGTCCTGGCGGGAGTACGGGTAGAACGGCGAAACAACCGTGATCCTCTTGGCAGAGGCGCGCTTGAGAGAGTCGATCATGATCAACTGCTCCATGAGCCAGTTGTTCAGCGGGGCCGGGTGGGCCTGGATGACGAAGGCATCAGTGCCTCGCACGCTCTCGGCCGAACGGACGTAGATTTCCCCATTGGCGAAGTCGTAGGCGTCGATGGGCAGGAGCTCGGTCTCCAGCTCCTTCGCGATTTCCTGCGCCAGCTCCGGATGCGCCCTTCCGGCGGCGAGAATTAACTTCTTCTCTCCGTGTGCGGTAATTTCGCTCATGCCTATTTGCCCTCTTCTGTGGTTGCCGGGGATTGTGAGGATGTGGAGGCGGAGGCCAGTTCCTGGGCGGCTTCAGCCAGATTGGCGGAGGCGGTGCCCGGACGGTTGGCTATGACCCAACCTTCGGAATTCCGCTGTGCGGCCAGGCTGAGGGCGAGGGCACCTGCAGGAACATCCTTGCGGATGACGGCTCCGGCGCCGCTGTAGGCGCCGTCGCCTACGGACACGGGAGCCACGAAGACCGTATTGGAACCTGTGCGAACGCCCGAGCCGATCACCGTGCGGTGCTTCTTCTCGCCGTCGTAGTTGGCAGTGATGTTGCCGCAACCGATGTTGGTGTCCTCGCCGATTTCGGCGTCGCCGGCGTAGCCCAGGTGGGACAGCTTCGAGCCGCGGCCAATGGTCACGTTCTTGGTTTCGTAGAATGCGCCGATCTTGCCGGTCTCCCCCAGCACAGTGCCCGGGCGGAGGTACGTGAACGGTCCGACGCTCGCTTTGGCACCAATCGTGGAACCCGATCCGTGCGTGCGGGTCACCTTCGCGCCCTCGCCTACGTTCACGTCCGTCAGCGTCGTGTCAGGACCCACGACGGCGTCCCTCGCCACAGTGGTGGAACCGTGCAGTTGGGTGTTGGGCAGCAGGCGGACGTCTTCGTCGAGCGTCACGGTGGAGTCGATCCAGGTGGTGGCGGGATCCACCACGGTCACGCCGGCGCGCATCCAGGACTCGATGATGCGTCGGTTGTGCTCGGCGCCAAGCGCCGACAACTGGATGCGGTCGTTGGCACCCTCAACCTGCCAGCGGTCTTCGGTCACGACGGCGGCAACCCGGCCACCGGCGTCGCGCGCCAACCCGAGGACATCAGTCAGGTACATCTCGCCCTGGGCGTTGTCCGTGGTGACCTTCGAGAGTGCTGTACGCAGGACGGCGGCGTCAAAAGCGTAGATGCCGGAGTTGACCTCGCGAATGCTGCGCTCAGTCTCGCTTGCGTCCTTGTGCTCGCGGATGCCCGTGACGGTGCCGTCTTCTGCGCGAAGGATCCGGCCATAACCGGTGGCGTCGTCCAGTACTGCGGTGAGGACGGTGACGGCATTGCCCTCAGCCTCATGGGTGGTCACGAGTTCGCCGAGCAATTCGCCGGTCAGCAGGGGGACATCGCCGTACGTGACAACCACGGTACCTGCGAGTTCGGCTTCGGCGTCGAGGGCTTTGAGGGCAACCTCCACTGCGCGGCCTGTGCCGGGAACATCGTCCTGGTCGACAATCAGCGCCGCGGGATCCAGCGTGGTGACGTGCCCAGCCACCCGGTCACGCTCGTGCCGGACAACAAGTGCCAGCTTCAGCGGAGTGATGGAACGTGCTGCCAGGAGAGCGTGGCCCACCATGGAGCGTCCGCCGATTTCGTGGAGAATCTTGGGGGTCCGGGACTTCATGCGCGTTCCAGCGCCTGCAGCCAAAACAATGACCGCTGCGGGACCGGTGGATTCGGGGCTCACGTACTGGCTCTCCTTGCTCGGTATGTCCCGGGTAACCCGGCTTCGGAATGCCGCCATCCCAATGGACCCAGGCACCGTTCGAGCCGTTTCAGGTACAGAGAGGAGCGCATTTTCCGACCGTTCCGCCCATAGGATTCGAACCTATACTCCACGGCTCCAAAGGCCGGGGTGCTGCCATTACACCAGAGCGGACCGTGCGTGATTCACACCACCGGACAGCAGGGTCTGACGGTTTCCCGGGCTACCGGGATGCACACACAAGAATCTAGTTTGCCATGACCATCGCGTGCTTCGCGACTTGACCGCCCGCCACCCATTCACCGCCGCACTCCGGGACCCCTCAATGACCCTGTTCCAACCGGGGGTGACGGGCCGGTAAGGCATGATGGTCACGTGAGCAAGCGCACTGAACTTCCCCGTCCTGCGGACACCGCCGAACCCCTGGAGCATGTTGCCACCGGTCCCGCAGTCCGTGTCAGGATGACCGGACCGCAGCGCAAGTCCCAGCTCATCGGCATCGGCCGCGCCCTCTTCGCAGCCCGTGGTTTGGACGGCACCACCATCGAAGAAATCGCCGCCAGCGCAGGCGTTTCCAAGCCTGTCATCTACGAGCACTTCGGTTCCAAGGAAGGACTGTACCGGCAGGTGGTGGAGACCGAGTTCCGGATCCTGCTGGACTCCATCACTGAGGCCCTCAGCACCGAGGCCAAACCCCGGGTCCTGGTTGAACGCGCAGCACTGGCCCTCCTTGGCTACATCGAAGACCGCACCGACGGTTTCCGGATCCTCATGCGCGATGCCCCGCCCTCACAACCCGAGGGTGCCTTCTCTACGTTGCTCTCCCACGTAACAGCCCGGGTGGAACACCTGCTCTCCGATGAATTCGCACGCCGGGGTTTCAGCGCAGCCGACGGCGCCATGTACGCACAGATGCTGGTGGGTATGGTGGCGATGACCGGCCAGTGGTGGCTCGACAGCCGCACGCCCGACAAACGGGCCGTCGCCGCGCACCTGGTGAACCTGGCCTGGAACGGCCTGACCGGGCTGCAGAAGGAGCCTGAACTGCGTTCCGAGGGCTAAGTCCCTCCCTGCGATGCACCAGCGATCCTCTGCGTGCTGGCTCCCTTCCTCGCTCGACGCTCTCTCACCTTCTGCGGGTTTTTGGGCATCCCTCTCTCACCTTTCGCCGGTTTTTGGGCATCCCTCTCTCACCTTTCGCTGGTTTTTGGGCATCCCTCTCTCACCTTTCGCCGGTTTTTGGGCATCCCTCTCTCACCCGGTCTCGGGGCGCGGGGTACTTCTGTTCTCGGCTGGGAAAGTGGATTGGCTACGTGTCACTGGATAGTCGGCGGGTTCTGCTTTGTAGGATGTGCTCATGTCAGCACCCCAGCTCTACGTCACCTTTCCCGGCACAGCGCGTGAAGCCCTCAGCTTCTACGCGGAGATCTTCGGCGGGGAGCTTTCCTTGTACACCTTTGAGGACTTCAGCCGCACCGATGGCCCCTCGGATGCCATCGCCCATGGCGTCCTCAGCGGAGTGGTCTCACTGAGTGGATCTGACGCTGCGACAGGCGACAAAACCGTCCATATGGAAGGCGCCATGCTTTCACTGCTGGGAGCTGCCGAACCCGCGGTTCTCCACGAATGGTTCGACAAACTCGCCGACGGCGGCCAGATCCAGGACCCACTGTCGCCGAAGCCCTGGGGCGCATCCGACGGCCAAGTAGTGGACCGCCACGGCCTGCATTGGCTCATCGGCTACGAACAAGTGTCGACAACTGACGGCCAGTGAGAGAACGTCCCTCAAAAACCGCCGAAAGGTGAGAGAGGGACCCTCAAAAACCGGCGAAAGGTGAGAGAGGGTTGTTTCACCGGCGGCCGGGGCGTTTCACGAACTAGGCAACGAGGAACAGCGGCAGGCATCCGGAACCGCGCGTCAAGGCGAGGAACGAGCCAGCACGCGGAGGACGCCGCCACTGTACCGCCGCTAAGCGACGGCGAAGCGGCCCTGGCCGCCGCCCGCGGAGGGTGCGTGCCGCGGCGCCGGCCAAAGCAACCTACTCGCCGAGGATTTCCGCGGCCTCCAGCCATTCGAGCTCGAGCCCCTCTTTCTCGTCAAGCAACTCCCGCAGCTTGGCGTTGAGCTCTCCCAGTGCGTCGAAGTCGCCGGATTCGGATTTCGCCGCCATTTGGGTGTGGAGCTTTTCCTCCTGCTGCGCGATCTTGCCGAGTTGGCGGTCGATCCTGTTGAGGTCCTTGCGGGCTTCGCGTTTTTCGGCTTCGCTTGCACCTGACGGAGCCGCAGTGGATGCTGACCCACCGCTGGCCGACGTCGGCGCACCGGAGCCCCCACCAACGGCGCCCGAGGCAAGTGCGGCTTCGCGCAGCTCAAGGTATTGGTCCACACCGCCGGGCAAGCCGCGGAGTTTCCCGTCGCCCAGCAACGCCATTTGGTTGTCTGTGACGCGTTCCAGCAGGTAGCGGTCGTGACTGACCACCACCAGGGTCCCGGGCCATCCGTCCAGGACGTCCTCGACGGCGGCCAGCGTGTCGGTATCGAGGTCGTTGGTGGGTTCGTCGAGCATGAGGACGTTGGGCTCCCCTACCAGCAGGCGCAGGAGTTGGAGCCGGCGTCGCTCGCCACCGGAGAGGTCACTGACGGGGGTCCATTGCTTTTCCTTGGTGAACCCGAGCTGTTCCACGAGTTGCCCGGCCGTGAATTCCTTGCCGCCCACACTGAAGGACCGCTTTTCGCGTTCGATGACCTCGATGACGCGCAGGTCCGAGACGTCGTCGAGCTCTTTGACGTCCTGGGTCAGCACAGCGGTGACCACGGTCTTGCCTCGCTTGACCTTGCCTGACGACGGCTGGATTTCGCCGTTCAGCAGCTTCAGCAGCGTGGATTTACCGGCTCCGTTGACGCCCACCAGGCCGAGCCGTTCGCCCGGTGCGAGTCGGAGGGTGATGTTGTTGAATAGCTTCTGCCCCTCGTCGCCGTCGAGGAAATCAAGGGTCACGTTCTCGAGATCCAGCACGTCCTTGCCCAGCCGGGCGGTCGCCATCTTGCTCAGGGCCACTGAGTCGCGGGGATCGGGCACGTCGGCGATGAGGTCGTTGGCGGCTTCGATGCGGAATTTCGGCTTGGCGGTTCGGGCGGGCGCGCCGCGCCTCAGCCAGGCAAGTTCCTTTTTGACGAGCTGCTGGCGTTTATTTTCGACGACGGCTGCCGTGCGGTCACGCTCGGCGCGGGCCAGAACGTAGGCGGCGTATCCGCCGTCGAACATGTCCACCATGGCGTCGTGGACTTCCCAGGTGTAGTTGCAGACTTCATCGAGGAACCAACGGTCGTGGGTGACCACCAGGAACGCGCCCTGGTTTGCGCGCCAGCGTGTCTTCAGGTGCCGGGCCAGCCAGGCGACGCCTTCGACGTCGAGGTGGTTGGTGGGTTCGTCCAGCATGATGACGTCGTGGTCTTCGATGAGGAGCTTGGCCAGCGCGACACGGCGTTTCTGGCCACCGGAGAGGGCGTGGACGTTGGCGTGCCAGTCGACGTCGCCCACCAGTCCGCCCATGACTTCGCGGATCTTGGGGTTGGCCGCCCATTCGTGATCCGCGCGGTCACCGACGATTGCAGCGCCGACTGTGAGGTCGCCGTCGAGCACGTCGCCCTGGTCCAGGTAACCGACGTTAACGTCACCGCGTTTGGTGACGCGGCCAGAGTCCGGCGTCGAGCGCAAGGCGAGCAGGCGCATCAGAGTCGATTTACCGTCGCCGTTGCGGCCCACCATGCCAATACGGTCGCCATCCTCCAAACCGAGGGTGACGCCGTCGAGGACAGTGCGGGTCGCGAACGAAACGGTGAGGTTTTCGCCGCCAAGCAGGTGGGCCAATGGGTACTACTTTCTACTGCTGGAATGCGGGAGGTACTAAAGGAGGGTATCGGAGATGATCCGGGCGCCGGGTACAGGTCCGTGGACTGCCACCGCGATGTGGCCCCGGTGGGTTAATTCTTCGGCGAGGACGCTGGCAGAGACGGAGTCCCGGGCAAGCAAGGCGATGGTCGGGCCGGAGCCGGACACCATACCGGCCAGTGCACCACGCGCCTCGCCCAGTCCGATGGTGTCGCGCAGTTGCGGAGCCAGGGCAATGGACGCGCGCTGGAGATCGTTGATGAGCACCCGGCTGAGGGTCTCGGGATCGCCGTGGCGGAGCGCCTGGAGGATGGTGGGATCCACGTCCACGGGCTCGGCAATCTCCACGCCTTCAGAGTCGCGGAGTCCGTCAAGGGCGCGGAACACGTCCGGCGTCGAGAGGCCGTAGTCCGCGAAGACCAGCACCCAGTCCATCTGCGCTTTGGCCAGGGCCGGAGAGAGTTTGTCGCCGACGCCAAGCCCGACGGCGGTGCCTCCCAGGAGCGAGAATGGCACGTCTGCACCCAACTCGGCCGCCAGGTGCGCGAGTTCCTCGCGGGAGAGGCCGCTGTTCCACAATGCATCGCAGGCCAACAACGTTGCTGCGGCGTCGGCGGAGCCACCGCCCATACCCCCGGCAACCGGCACGCGCTTGGTGATTTCAAGGTGCACGCCCGTGGGCTTCTCGGACATTTCCGCCATGATGGCCGCAGCCTTGTAGGCCAGGTTGCGCTCATCCAGCGGGATATCTACGCCGTCGAGGTCAAGCGTGCTTTCCGGGCTGATGCTGACGGTGATTCCCTCGGCCTCGGTGCTGGTAGCCGCCACTTCCTCATACAGGGAAACGGCAAGGTAAACACTGGCCACCGAATGGTAGCCGTCGGGCCGGAGTGGGCCGACGCTCAGTGAGACGTTGACTTTTCCGGGGGCTTTGACGCGAACTGTCCGGGCATGGAAGCGGTCCCCCACAAAAGGGAGGCTGCTTGGTTTGCGGGTGCCCGGGTTCATGCGTCCACGGGGTGGCGGGCTTCGGCGATCTTGACGTAAGCGGAGATGTCCAGGACCTCGCCGCGCGCAGTCGGGTCCACACCTGCAGCTACCAGGCACCGCTCGGCTTCGGCAGCGCTTCCGGCCCACCCTGCCAGGGCGGCGCGGAGGGTCTTCCGTCGTTGGGCGAATGCAGCGTCGATGACGGCGAAGACCTGCTCACGGGTGGCGTGCGTCCGGGGCGGATCATGGCGGGTGAACGCCACGAGCCCCGAATGGATCTTAGGTGCCGGCCAGAATACGTTCATGCCGATGACGCCGGCCTTGCGCATGTGCCCATACCAGGCCGCCTTGACCGACGGAACACCGTAGATCTTCGACCCTGGTGTTGCGGCCAAACGGTCTGCTACCTCGTCCTGCACCATGACCAGGCCGTGCTGCAGGCTCGGGAAGTGCTGCAGCAGGTGCAGCACCACGGGAACGGCAACGTTGTAAGGCAGGTTGGCCACCAACGCCGTGGGAGGCACGGGCAGTTCCGTGACCTTCATGGCGTCGGAGAGCACCAGGTGGAAATTGTCCTCGGCTTCAGGTCGCCAAGCCCGAATGGTCTCCGGCAGCTTGCCGGCCAGCACGGGGTCGATCTCCACAGCCACAACGGCTTTGGCTGCGTCGAGCAGCCCCAGCGTCAGCGAGCCCAGACCTGGACCCACCTCCAGCACGGTTTCGCCTGCGTCTATATTGGCCGCGGCAACAATTCTGCGGATGGTGTTGCCGTCGATCACAAAGTTCTGCCCCAGTGTCTTCGTGGGGCGTACACCGATTTCCTCGGCAAGCCGTCGGATGTCTGTGGCGCCCAGCAGGGGCGCGACGGCGGCGGGTTCGGAATTCGGTTCAGTCACCTAGGTATCGTATCGCCTGTGCGGGGTCAGGCTGCGTGCGCGCAGCCCCAGTCGCGGAGGCCGTTCTTGGCGTAGAGGCGGTTGGCGATGTCGATCTGCTGTGCTTTGCTGGCAAGGCTGGCGTTGGGGGCGTAAGCTCCGCCACCGTTGGCAAGCCAGGTGGGGCTGGAGAACTGCAGGCCGCCGTAGTAGCCGTTACCGCTGTTGATGGACCAGTTTCCACCGGACTCGCACTGGGCAATCCTGTCCCACATGGCCTCGTTCGGGGCTCCGGTGGGGCCGCTGGAGGTCGCTGCCGCCTTGGCGGGAGTCGCCACGGGCCGGGCCTTGGTGCCAACGCTGACCTTCTCGGCGACGGGCTTGGTGGTGACGTTGCTGGATACCAGGGCCCTGGAAGCTTCGCGTCCGTCAACGAGGACCAGCTTGAACGTCTTGACCAAGGAGCCGGCAACGCCTGCCTGGGTGACTTTTTCCTCGCCCTTGAACAGTTCGGCAGTTTCAGTCTTCACGCTTTCGAAGGGCACTTCCTCAGTGGCTTCGGCTGTCTTGCTGGTGTCAACGCGGGAGACCTTGATCACCATGTCCTGGACGATGGGCGCGTTGCCAGGTTGGGAGATGCGGTCGTTGGCGCCGACGGTGATGCCGGTGTCCTTGAGCACGGTGGCGACATCGGCCGCCGTCGTGGTGGTGCTGGTGTCCTTGCCGTCAGCCACAACACTGATGGTCTTGGGCGTGGAGATGGAAACGAAGGAGCCGCTGACTTCCAGGGACGCCTCCTTTGGTTGGGAGATTTCCGAGGAACTGGCCACTCCGAGTTCGCTCACCAGCGCGGCGACATCGGGGGCATTCGTGTTCACCGTCTTGCGGGCGCCGTCCAGTTCAATGGACACCGCCTTGGCGAGGTTGATGTTCACTACGGTGCCGTTGTCGACACTGGCGTCCAGAGCGGGTGAGACCCGGTCTGCGTCCTTCAATTCAACCTTGGCTGCCTTGACCACCTGGTCTACAGTGCCGCCAAAGGTCTGGATGGAGCTCACTTTGCCGTCAACGTTGAGGGTGACGGTCTTGTTGTTGCCCACGAAGGCGACAACACCAACCACCAGCGCTGCAACAACCAGCAACTGGGCGCCTACTTTGAGGAAGCTGAACTTGCCATCCGTTGTGAAGAACTTGATCACGATTGCCCATAACTCTCAGACCATCCGGGCACGGGGAAAAGCACAGAAATAATGCCAGCCGCAAAACGGAGGGGCCAGGCAAAAGCCTGGTCCCACTCTTGCTGCCGGCATCTGCGCCGCCAAAATACATTCAACTGATTCAGTCCGGAATCAACCGGCCCAGCTGTCCGAAGGCCTTCCCCGACCCCGGCTACTTGTTTAACACAGTAACCGATCTGTTATAAAGCAACCAAGACTTCTGCATACCGGGTATTCATTCCCCGGGCGACCCGAAGGTCCCGGAACGGCGCTTCAGGCCCATGAACCGTAGGCCTGAAGCGTGTTTTCCGCCAAGCGCGAACACAGTTCGGAAAGGTCATCTCCTGTCACTTCCGCCATGGAGCGGACGGTGTACGGCACCATGTAGCTTGCGTTCGGGCGTCCCCGGTAGGGGTGGGGCGTCAGGAACGGCGAATCCGTTTCCACCAGGATCCGGCTGGGCTCGGCGATGGCCAGCGCCGAGCGGAGGTTCCCGGCGTTCTTGAATGTCATGGTGCCGGCAAACGACATGTACCAACCGTTCTGATTGCAGGTCCGGGCAAGTTCTTCGTCTCCCGAGAAGCAGTGGAACACCACCCGCTCAGGCGCCCCTTCCTCCGCCAGTACCTGTACAACGTCGTCGTGCGCGTCGCGGTCGTGGATCTGCAGCGTCAGTCCCAGCCGCTTCGCGATGTCGATATGGCGGCGGAAAGAGTGCCGCTGGTGCACCAGCCCTTCCCCGTGCGTCCTGAAGAAGTCCAGCCCTGTCTCGCCGATCGCACGGATCCGAGGGTGGGCCGCAAGCTCTTCTATCTCGGCGAGCGCCGACTCCAATTCACCGCGCCCGGCGTAAACGGGAGCATCGTTGGGGTGGATCGCGACGGCACCGAGCAGGCGCGGGTCCGCGTCCACAGCTTCCACCGTGAAGCGGGACGACTCCAGGTCGCAGCCAACCTGGATTGCTCCCTGCACACCCACGGACTGGGCCGCGTCCATGGCGTCCCTGACAGAGACCTCGATCAGTCCGTGCCTGAAGTCCAGATGTGTGTGGTTGTCCATGACGGGAACGGGCAGCGGCTCCGGTGCCGGCGGGTACTCCCTGCGGGAATCTGTGTCCTCGGAGGACGCGCGGTACGGAGCAGGAGCGAGGGAATTGCACATGCTCCCACCTTAATCGGACCGTGGTCCTCCTTGGTCAACGGCGATAAATTCCACTCGGCACATAAATTCCTGAGCACTATGTCAGCGGCGGCCAATGACTGGGTAGTCTGGAACGGACAGACGGTCAGCAACAGCAAGACATCACCACCAAGACAGATTGCTGATGCAGTGGCCACGGCTGAAGGGCAATCCATGGAGTCCAAGCGACAAGTATCCGTTGAACCTACCCCTCTTCAGGGCGAGGCTTACAGTGCGCTGCCACGTGATGGAGCCGCGCTCAACGGGCATAGGCCGCAGGTCATGGACGGAGAGCGGTTCCACGACGCCAGCGAACGAATTCTTAGTTCAATCAACAAAGTTATTGACGGCAAGGCCGACGCTGCGAAGCTCGCCCTGACGGTGCTGCTGGCACAAGGCCACCTCCTGCTGGAGGATGTGCCCGGCGTCGGAAAGACGCTGCTGGCCAAGACACTGGCCCGGACAGTGGACTGTACGGTCTCCCGCATCCAGTTCACCCCTGACCTCCTGCCCTCCGATGTCACTGGCGTTTCCATCTACAACCAGTCCTCACGGCAGTTCGAGTTCCGCCCTGGGGCGGTTTTCGCGAACATTGTGATCGGCGATGAAATCAACCGCGCCTCGGCCAAGACCCAGTCCGCCCTTCTGGAATGCATGGAAGAGCACCAAGTGACAGTGGATGGGCACTCATACCAGCTGGGATTGCCCTTCATGGTGGTGGCGACCCAGAACCCCATTGAGATGGAAGGCACCTACCCCTTGCCGGAGGCCCAGCGGGACCGCTTCATGGCGAGGATTTCCATGGGTTACCCGGACAAGGAAGCCGAGATCGAGATGCTGGAGACGCACCAGGCGTCGTCTCCCCTGGTCAAAGTAACCCCGGTGGTCACTGCCAGCGATGTGGCTGCCATGATCGCCACCGTCCAGCAGGTCTACGTATCCACGGCGATCAAGGAATATACGGTGGCCATCGGGCGCGCCACCCGCGACAGCGCCCGGCTCCGTCTGGGCGCGAGCCCGCGGTCATTGCTGCAGTTGCTCCGCGCGGCCAAAGCGACCGCGGCATTGGACGGCCGCGACTTCGTGCTCCCGGATGATGTGGTGGACGTGGCGGAATCGGTACTCGCCCACCGGATCATCCTGGACCGCAAAGCGGCAAGCTCGGGCGATACACCCCAGACCATTCTTCGAGGCATCCTGGCATCCGTTCCTGTAGCCCAGGAACCGCCCGGTGCCTGGCGCAGGGACAGGCAAACCGCCTAGGAGGCAGGAATGGCGCTGGTTGATCGGCTCCCCAAGCATTTGTTTACGACCCGTGGCTGGGGTTTGCTTGCGGCCGGGGCGGTCTCCCTCGGGTGCGCCTACGTCATGGGCCGCCGGGATCTCCTGACGCTGGCCATCCTCCTGCTTCTCCTGCCGCTGGTCGCCCTCGCCGGCGTCCGGGTTCTCAAGCCCAAATTCCAGGTGTACCGGGAGTTCAATCCCTCCACTGTGGAAACAGCCAGCACCACCACCGTGCGACTGGCCGTGGCCCGGTCCTCGTATTCCACAGGTCACGTGATCATGGAGGAGCAGTTGCCTCCCCGTTTCGGCGAGCCTCCGGCGTTCCGTTTCCCGGCACGGTCAGCATCCGGCGGCACCAGCCGCTACGAATACCATCTCCGCTCGGGCAAGCGCGGACAGTTCCGTATCGGTCCGGTCACGGCAGAGTTCAGCGACCCGTTCGGCTTGTCGCTTCGGCGGCATTCAATCGACGACGGCGACATACTCACCGTGACGCCTGCCGCCGTCGAACTTCCCGTGACCGGACTCGCAGGGGCGCGCGGCAACGACGGCGTGACCGCGACGCGCATCCGCGCCAACCCCAGTGACGACGACATCATGACCCGCGAGTACCGGCACGGCGATCCCATGCGGAGGGTGCACTGGGCCGCCACTGCGCGCCACGGCCAACTCATGGTGCGCCAGGAGGAATCGGTAACGACCCCGGAAGCCACCCTTATCCTGGACCAGCGCTTCAATGCCCTGGCCGGCGGAACGGGATCCATGTTTGGCGGCCACGACGAAGACTCGGACCTGGTGACGAGTCCCAACTTTGAGTGGATTGTCACGGCAGCCATGTCCATCACGTCCCACTTGGCAGAACGGAACTACTCGTTGCGGGTACTGGACGCTTTTGGGAGCCCGGCGTTCAACCGTTCGCGCTCGGCGCCGGAACCGGATGCAGAGGAGTTCGCGGGGGCCGGTGGCCTGCAGGCCATCGCGGAAGGACTGGCGGCCATAGAGCTCAGCGGTCCCAGGCATGCCAGGGGTGAGCATCACCGGGCGGATCACCACGGCACCGAGCACAGGGAAGCCGGGCCGGGGTCGTCCTCCCCGGATTCTGCCGATGCTGCCTTTGATGACCGGCTCATGGACAAGCTCGCTGCCCACCGCCTGCGTGGCCCTCTTCTGGCACTGCTGGGCACACTGACTCCCGCCGAGGCCAGGTCCCTCGCTCCTGCGGCAGCCTACGGAGCCAACGCTTTCGCCCTGATGGTGACGGAGACGACCCGGAACAACGATGACGTGCTGGAGATCTTGCGGCTCGCCGGCTGGCGCGTGGCGGTCGTAACGTCCAAGACGCAGTTGGGCGCTGCCTGGTCTGCGTTCGACGAAGGTGGAATTGTGGCCGCCGCCGGAGCAGCCATGGACGTTCGTCGTGGAGCGGCGGTGCCCCGATGACCGCAACATCCCATCGCGGCTCCCCCGCACCAACCCAGCCCAACAGCGCATCAGGCCAGAAGCAGCCGGCCGGGTCACGGAGAACGCAAGCACCAGGGCCTGGCCCTTATCCCTGGGTGATGGCAGGGTCCATTGTCGTGGCCGTGCTTGGCGCTGCTTTGTCCTTGAACGGGGTCCTCAGGGGCTGGGCCTGGTTCATGCCGTTGATCACCACCGTAGTTGTCGTGGCGCTGACCTTGGCCGTCCTCCGGGCGCTTCGAGCCCAGCCGCTGCTGGCAACCGTGGGTTCCTTTGCTACGCTCGCGGGGATCCTGAGTTTCACCTTTTGCCGCCAGGAAAGCCTGGCGGGCTTCATTCCCACTGCCGGGACGTTCACCGCCGTCGGGCGCCTTATCAAACGGGCCGCCGAAACTGTGGTGTCCGAAAGCGCTCCCGTGGCGCCCAACGCAGGAATCGTGTTCGTCATGTGCGCCTGCCTGGGGCTCTTGGTGATCTTGATCGACGCCTTGGCGGTGCCCCTGGCGATGCCCGCTGCCAGCGGCATAGGCCTCCTCGCCGTCATGGTGGTACCGGCCACCATCAAACCCCAGAGCGTGGGAGTAGCCGGCTTCATCGGCGCTGCAGTGGGGTATCTGCTGATCCTTGGTTGCAGCCACTGGTTCGCCCCCGATGCCCGGCTGCAGTCCGGGTCAGGGCGGGGCCCAAGCCAATTCAGGCGGTCAGTCGTCACCGGCGGGCTGGCCCTGGCCTTGACCATGGTGGTTCCGCTGGCAATCCCCGGTTTCGAGACCGGAACTTTCCCCCAAGGCTCCCGGCTGAGCCCGTGGGGTACCTCCAACGGACTTAATCCCATGATCACCTTGGGCAACAGCCTCCGGAGTCCCACTGGCTCGGGCCGCATTACCTACGCCACCAGTTCCAGCTCTCCACTCTATTTGAGGTCCGTCACCATTGATCATTTCGACGGCGAAACCTGGGCTCCCGACGACCGCTCCGCTGAGCGTCGCGTGGGTGCCGACAGGATTGAGACGGGATACGCCGTCCAGGGCGAAGTGGTCAACGCCGTCACGTCCGTCAACGCAGGCCTGTTCACCAGCCCCTACCTCCCTGCCCCGTTCGCGCCGGCCTCGGTGAACGGCTTGAACGGTCGCTGGACCTGGGATCCTGCAACGTTGAGCATCATGAGTACCGAGACCACCACCCGTGCGCAACGGTATGTGGTGTTCTCCGCCGCCCCCAAGGTGACGGCGCAATCGTTGACCCAGGCCTCGGCGGTCCCGCGGGGCATCTCGGAGGACTTCCTCCGCATCCCGGGCAACCTGCCGGATATTGTGCGCCAAACAGCCGATTCGGTCACGGCGTCCGCGGGCAGCAACTACGGCAAGGCGCTGGCCATCCAGAAGTACCTTCGCTCCGGCGAGTTCACCTATTCCCTGCAGGCGCCGGTGCAGAACGGCTACGACGGCAATGGCCTCTCTGTCCTGGCCGACTTCCTGGCTGTGAAGAGCGGCTACTGCGTCCATTTCTCCTCCGCGATGGCCGTCATGGCGCGGGCTGAAGGCATTCCGAGCCGCATTGCCGTGGGCTATGCGCCCGGCCGGCTCACCGGCGAGTCCGTGGCCTTGGTCGGTCAGGGTTCCTTCCCGGAATACGAGGTAGACGCCCGGGACGCCCACGCGTGGCCCGAGCTTTACTTCGAGGGCCTCGGCTGGGTTCCGTTCGAGCCCACGCCTTCGCGTGGCGTCGTTCCCGAATACGCTACCGAGTCCTCGGTTCCCACCAACCTGAGCACCAACGCGGACGAGAAAGAGGTCCTCACGACTCCTGCTCCCGCTGCCCCCGCTCCCGTGCCCCTCCCGGGCGTGGACACCCCGGCTGCAGGGTCGGCAAGCGTGAACCCGCTTCCCACCATCGCGGCGGCTACGGCCAGCGTGCTGTTGCTGGTGGGATTCCTGTGGTCACCGCGGCTCAGCAGGACGCTGCTAAGGCGACGCCGCCTGAACCAGAAACCTCCGGATGAAGCCGACGCCGTGATGCCCGGCTACAAAGACCCGGCCCCCGAGTTGGCGTGGGCAGAACTCCAGGACCTGGCCACTGACTACGGCTTGCCGTCGACGCCCAGCGAAACTCCCCGGCACTTCTCCGCCAGGCTCCGCTCCAGTACCGCCCTTGGAGACACGGGCGGAGTGGACGACGCCGCGCACGTGGCGGTCTCGTCGCTCACCTCGGATTTCGAACGGCAGCGCTATGGCCGCGGTGCGGTTGCTGCGCAGACAGACGCACAGGCAGCGGCACCAGCGGCGGCGACGCGTATCGCCGTCGTCCGTGAGTCAATGCGGCACAACGCCCGCTGGTTGGTCCGCTTCCGCGCAGACTGGCTGCCGCCGTCGATGATGCGCCGATGGGTGCACGCCCTCGGCGCGCCCTTCCGGGCCTTGGCCGCGCTCGGCAAAGCCCTGGGGTGGGCGGTCGCGCGTGGTTGGCGCGTGCTCCGGGGCTTGCTGCCGCAGCGCCGCTAGCTCCCCTGTTCCTGATCGGCAGGACTCAATGACGGCAAAGGGCCCGGCCCCGGAACTTGTGGTTCCGGGGCCGGGCCCTTGCGTTTGTCAACCGTTCTTGTTGCGAGAGCGGTGGACCGGGCTCCTTGGTAGAAAGAGCAGCATTAGTCGGCGTACGGGTCCGCGATACCTACGTACTGGGTGTACAGGTACTCTTCGATGCCTTCGGAACCGCCTTCGCGGCCCAGGCCCGACTGCTTGACGCCACCAAACGGGGCAGCAGCGTTGGAGATCACGCCGGCGTTGAGGCCGAGCATGCCGGTCTCGATCCGCTCGCTGATGCGCAGGCCACGGTTGAGGTCCTTGGTGAAGACGTAGGCAACCAGACCGTATTCGGTGTTGTTCGCCAGGCGGACGGCCTCGTCCTCGGTGGAGAACGTGATGATGGGCGCTACCGGTCCAAAGATTTCTTCCTGCAGGATGCGGGCGTCGGCTGCCACGTTCTTCAGCACGGTGGGCTGGTAGAAGTAGCCGGGACCCTCGACGGCGGCACCACCGGTGACGGCTGTGGCACCTCCTGCTACGGCTTCGGTGACCAACGCGTGAACGCCATCGCGGGCTTTGCCGTCGATCAGCGGGCCAACCTTGGACTCGGCCTCGGTGCCGCGGGCGGTGGTCAGGGCACCGATTTTGGCGGCGAACTTCTCCGCGAAGGAGTCGGCGATGGACTCGTGCACAATGAAGCGGTTGGCTGCGGTGCAGGCCTCGCCCATGTTGCGCATCTTGGCGGCGATGGCGCCTTCAACGGCCTTGTCCAGGTCGGCGTCTTCGAAGACGACGAACGGGGCGTTGCCACCGAGTTCCATGGAGGTGCGCAGGACCTTGTCCGCGGCTTCACGGATCAGGGCCTGGCCTACCGGGGTGGACCCGGTGAAGGAGATCTTGCGGAGACGGTCATCCTTGATCAGCGGGCCAGTGACAGCGCCGGCGGTGGAGGTCTGGATGACGTTCAGGACACCGGCGGGGAGGCCGGCTTCCTGCATGACCTGTGCGAAGAGCAGGCTGGTCAGCGGGGTCAGGTTTGCGGGCTTGAGGACCATGGTGCAACCAGCGGCGACAGCGGGAGCTACCTTGCGGGTGGCCATGGCCAGCGGGAAGTTCCACGGTGTGATCAGCAGGCAGGGGCCCACCGGCTTCTTCTGCACGAGGAGGCGGTTTTTGCCATCAGGTGCTGCAGAATAGCGGCCCGACACGCGGACGGCTTCCTCGGAGAACCAGCGCAGGAACTCGGCGCCGTAGGTGACTTCGCCACGGGCTTCGGCCAGGGGCTTGCCCATTTCCAGGGTCATGAGCAGGGCGAAGTCTTCGGCACGCTCGGTGACCAGCTCGAAGGCACGGCGCAGGATTTCGCCGCGTTCGCGCGGTGCGGTGCGGGCCCAATCGGCCTGGGCGGCAGCAGCGGCGTCGAGGGCGGCGGCGCCGTCTTCAGCACCGGCGTCGGAGATGCTGAGCAGGACCTTGCCCGTGGCCGGGTCCTCAACATCAAAGGTCTTTCCGGATCCGGCCGGGCGCCACTGACCGTTGATCAGCAGGCCGGTGGGGACGGAAGCCAGCAGTTCGCTTTCGCGTTCAACCGTGACAGTCATGGCGACTCCTTCGTCTTGGGTGCTTTGGAGAATTGCACCACTGGGGTTCGTTGCCGGAAGTGGCTTGAATTACTGCCACGGTACTGCCACGCGAGAAGCAGTGTCTACGCCTTCACGCACTGCCAAGCAGGCGCCAATTTGTGCAGCTGCACAGCGCCGGTCAGCGGGCCGCAAGAACCGCGGAGTAAAGCTCCCGCTTGCTGACTCGGGCGTCATCGGCAACGGCTGCCACGGCTTCCTTGAGGCGGATGCCTTGTGAAATTAGCTCGTTCACCGCCGCAACGTGGTCTTCGGGCTTACCGGGTTCCTGTTCAGGCGCACCGCCCACCACAACCGCGATTTCGCCACGGACCTCGTTCTTCTCTGCCCATTCCAGCAGTTCACGCAAGGTGCCACGGATGACTTCTTCGTAGGTCTTGGTCAACTCACGGCAGACTGCGGCGCGGCGTTCGGAGCCAAAGCGCTCATGCAGGGCACGCAACATGACTTCCAGACGATGTGGGGCCTCGAAGAAGACCATGGTGCGGCGCTCGTCTGCCAGATCTACGAGGCGGGAATTCCGCTCCCCTGATTTGCGTGGCAGGAAGCCTTCAAAGCAGAAGCGGTCCGTAGGCAGGCCGGACAGCGCGAGTGCCGTCAGCACAGCCGAAGGCCCGGGCACCGCAGTAACGGTCAGGCCAGCCGCGACGGCTCCCTCCACCAGGCGGAAACCGGGGTCCGAAACCGCAGGCATCCCGGCGTCGCTGACCATGAGGATGGTCTTACCGGCGCGCACGTGGTCAAGGAGTTCCCCGGTCTTAGCCACTTCATTGTGTTCGTGGTAGCTGATGACGCGTCCGGAGACCTCCACGCCCAAGGCCGTGACAAGCCGGTGCAAACGGCGGGTGTCCTCTGCCGCAACTATGTCCGCGGTCGCCAGGAGTTCGATCAATCGGGAGGATGCATCCCCCACATTTCCGATGGGGGTGGCCGCCAGCACAATCCGTCCTATGCCTGGGGTTGCCCCGGCGCCGGCGGCAGGAGTCACCTCGTACACGTCATCGCTGATGGGAGTCTCGTCCGGGGTGCTGCGTTGTTCGTCCACTTGCCAAGCCTAATGCCGCGCCGTCGTCAACGCCGCACCTCAACGCTGCAGCAAGGATGGAAAGGTAGCATGGGCGGGTGAACCAGTCGCCCGTTCCTGCCACCACTTCCGGAACTCCTGTGGCGTCCCCCGCAACCGCCGGAGCCGGTGACACCGCGGTCGCGGACATCACGGAGCATCCATCTGAACGGGCAACCCGGGACGTATCACGGTCCCGGTTGAACACGTCTGTGGACGACAACGTAGGCAGTCTCCTGCCAGGCCGGGGGCTGGAACGCCACCGCTGGATCGCCCGGCCAGCCGAGGCCTACACCGCCCAAGCCCTGAGAGAGCGCCTGATCGGCGGGATCCAAAGCTGGCGCGACTACCCGGCCACCTTGCGTTTGTGGTTCTGGTTGATCCCCACCATCACCGCGGTGCTGGGCGGCATTCTCCGGTTCTTCCGGCTGGACGCCCCGCACAGCCTGGTCTTCGATGAGACGTATTACGTCAAGGACGCATACTCCTACTTGGTGAGCGGCTACGAACGCAGCTGGCCCGCCAATGCCAACGACTCCTTCAATGCCGGCAACCCGAACGTCCTGCTCAACACTCCGGAGTATGTTGTCCACCCGCCGGTCGGCAAATGGATGATCACGTTCGGGATGTGGCTGTTCGGCGGCGACAATCCCTTCGGCTGGCGCTTCGGCGCGGCGCTGACGGGGACCCTGACCGTTTTCCTTGTCTCACTCATTGCCCTGAAGCTGTTCCGTTCGCACACCCTCGGCGCCGTTGCCGGGCTCCTGCTCGCCATTGATGGCCACCATTTGGTGCTCTCCCGGACAGCTTTGCTCGACGTCTTCCTGGCGTTCTGGATCCTCGCCGCGTTCGGCGCGCTGCTGTTGGACCGCGACGACGGCCGCCGTCGTCTCGCTTCCCGGCTCGCCGCGCAAGCGGCTGCTTCGCCGGGCGGCCGTCCGTCCCCCACGCAACTGGTGGCCGGTCCTTGGCTCGGAATGCGCTGGTGGCGCCTGGCGGCCGGGATCTGCCTGGGTTTGGCAGTGGGAACCAAATGGTCAGCGTTGTTCTTCGTCGCCGCTTTCGGCCTGATGACTGTCCTGTGGGACCTCAGCGCCCGGCGCATTGCGGGCATCCGCAGTTGGTTCAGCGCAGGCATCATCAAGGACGGGTTGTTGGCGTTCGTCACCATCATTCCTGTCGCCGCCGTTACGTATGCGGCAACATGGACGGGCTGGTTCCTGTCGAAGGACGCCTACTACCGGCAATGGGCGGCGACCAACCCCGCGCCGGGATGGGATTGGTTGCCCAACTCCGTGCGGTCCCTGGCGCACTACCACCTGGAGGCCTACAAGTTCCATCAAGGCCTCAGTTCGGACCATCCGTACGAGTCCAGCCCCTGGACCTGGCTCGTCATGGGGCGGCCTACGTCGTTCTTCTACCAGTCCCCCAAACAGGGCACACCAGGCTGCGTCGTTGAAACCTGTTCCTCGGCCATCCTGCCGGTGGGCAACCCGGTGGTGTGGTGGGGCGGGACCATTGCCTTGGTCATCCTGTTGTTCTGGTGGGCGGGCCGCCGGGACTGGCGCGCAGGTGCCATCCTTGCCGGAGTCGCCGCCGGATACCTTCCGTGGTTCATGTACCCGGAACGGACCATGTTCATCTTCTATGCGGTGTCCTTCGAGCCGTTCCTTGTCCTCGGCCTGACGTACGTGCTGGGGTTGGTCCTGGGCCGGAGCAGCGATCCTCCGTGGCGGCGGCGGTCCGGGCTCTACGTGGTGGGCCTGGTGCTGATTTTGGCTGTCCTGGCGACTGCGTTCTTCTACCCGGTGCTGACCGCGGAAGTGATCAGCTACGAAGAATGGCGGATGAGGATGTGGATGCCATCGTGGATCTAGGAGGCAAGCAGTGAGGGAAGCCAGCACAGACCTTCTGGTCGAGGCCGACCCGAACACCAACGTGACGGACCTTCTCCTGGAACGCTGCGCCAAGGACCCGTTCGGCATCCTGTACGCGCACAAGACGGCCAACGGCTGGCTGAATGTTTCCGCAGCAAGGTTCCTCGCCGACGTCACTGCCCTGGCCAAGGGACTGATTGCCGGTGGCCTCAACCCCGGCGACCCCGTGGCAGTGCTCTCCCGTTCGAGCTTCGAATGGACGCTGGTTGATTTCGCCATTTGGATGGCCGGCGGAGTGACCGTGCCTATCTACGAGACGTCGTCGGCAAGCCAGATCGAGTGGATCCTGGCCGATTCCGGTGCCCGGCGCATCTTTGTCGAGGACATCGCCAAAGCCGATCTCGTGCACGCCTTGGTAAACCGGTCCACGGCGCTCGGGGACGATCCCGTGGCGATCATGCGGATGGAGCACGACGGCGACGCCCCCAACCTGACCAGCGTCTCCGCCGTCGGAGTCGGCATCATGGACGCAGAGCTCGAGCGGCAGCGCAGCACCGCCAAGCTGGCCGACGTCGCCTCGATCGTCTACACCTCCGGAACCACTGGCAAGCCCAAGGGCTGCGAAATAACCCACGGCAACTTTGTCCTCGTGGCACGGAACGTCATCCCGTTCCTCCCCGAACTGCTCCTGCAGCAGGGCGCGCGGACGCTGATGTTCCTGCCTCTGGCGCACGTCCTTGCGCGCGCAGTCCAGGTCGTTTGCCTCACAGCCGGCATCACGCTCGGTCATAGCGCCGGCGCCAGCGGACTCATGGCAGACCTCAGTACGTTCAAGCCCACTTTCCTCCTGGCGGTGCCCCGCATCTTCGAAAAGGTCTACGCCGAGGCAGGACACAAAGCGGCCATGAGCGGCAAGTCCGCGCTCTTTTCGGCAGCTTCGGCAACCGCGGTGGAATATTCGACGGCGGTGGACCTCGCCTCCCGTGGCCAGGGACAGGGGCCGGGTTGGTTGCTGGACATGAAGCACCGTGCGTTCAACAAACTCCTGTATCCCAAAGTCCGGGAGGTTTTCGGAGGGGACGTGGGCTACACCGTTTCCGGAGCGAGTCCCCTCAGCCTTCGGGACAACCACTTCTTCCACGGTGCAGGCGTCCCCGTGCTCGAAGGCTACGGACTGACGGAGACCACGGCGCCGTGCACAGTGAACACCCCCAGCATGTCCCGCATCGGGACTGTTGGCATACCCCTCCCCGGAACCACCATCCGGGTGGCACACGACGGCGAGGTGTTGGTCAAGGGCATCGGCGTCTTCAAGGGCTATCACGCCAACGACACTGCCAACGAGGCAGCATTTGTTGACGGTTTCTTCCGCACCGGAGACCTCGGCGAACTGGACGACGACGGCTTCCTGACCATCACAGGCCGCAAGAAGGACCTCCTGGTGACCGCGGGCGGGAAGAACGTGGCGCCGGCTCCGCTGGAGGAGAAACTGCGCGAGCACCCGCTGGTGGGCCAGGCCGTAGTTGTGGGCGAGGGCCGGCCGTTCGTTGCCGCGCTGGTAAGCCTGGACCCCGAAGGACTTGCGAACTGGTGCGCTGAGAACAAGACCGGAACCCTGTCTCCCGCTGAGGCGGCAGCTGATGACCGGGTCAGGGCTGCCGTACAGTCGGCGGTGGATGAGGCCAACAAGCTCGTCTCTGCGGCTGAGTCCATTCGGAAATTCGCCTTCATCACGTCGGAACTCAGTGTCGAATCCGGCCACCTGACACCGTCGCTCAAGCTCAAGCGGGCCGCGGTGGTCAAAGACTTCTCTGCTCCAGTGGAGAAGCTCTACGAAAAGTAACGGCGCCATCGCTCCACCTAGATGCCCCCGCCGAACACCTAGTTCGGGCTTTTCACCACCTAGTCTTGCCAAAAACGCCACCTAGCCGGGCCTAGAACCGGCTGGGGGCATTCTCCGCGCCCGTAGCGTTTTCCTCACGAACCACACGTTCAGGGGGATCTCATGGCCGCAAGTTCAGCAGGGCCGGCACGGGCGCTTTACTATTCCCGCGCCAGGGCCAGCCTGGTTCCACAAATTCTGGGGCTGGCATTCATAGCCTTCGGCGCACTCTTCATCATTCTGTCGATAGTCCAACAGCGAATCGATTTCCTGCTGGTACCGCTCATTACTTTCCCGGTGGGGTCCCTGGTGGCGTTCATGAGCGTCACCGTCAGGGTGGGCGAACCCGAACGCCTTGTCGATCTCCTGGCCCGCGGGAGTGCCTCCGGAGAAGCCGGTGCTGCTAGCGCTTAGTGTCCGCTGGTTCGTTGCTGATGTTGTCCGCATCATCCGCAGCAGCTTCATCGCCTGATGCATCGGCTTCGTCATGCGCTGTGCCCGCACCACGGCGCTGCTTGGTGGGCCACGTGAAGATGAACGTCAGCGTCGCTACGAGGAACACCAGGGCGCCAATGACGATGCCCGCGTCAATCCAGAACTGTCCCGGGAAGAGCCGGATGAGGGTGTCCTCCAGCGAGAACGTCCACGTGCCGTTGGCGAAGAAGATCCTATGGAACTCGGTGAAGAACTGCTGCCAGCTCAGTGCTGCCAGGACGGCGAGACCAATGATGATGACCAGCGTGACGATGGATCCGGCGAAGAGGCCGCGACGGATCCCGCCGTTGCTCCGCTTACGCAGATACAGGATGGCGATGATGCTGAGGATGATGAGCAGCAGCCCGGCCCCGAAGGACGAGAGGATGACGAGCTTTACGTCAGCCATGTGCGCCACTTCGCTGTCCTTGAAGAGCTTGGCGCCGTCCTGGTTGACCAAGCCACCCAGGAAACGGGGACCGGCCCCGTTACTGAGGTAGTCAACGGCATACGAGCCGTACGTCATGCGGTCATCGGTGCTGAAACCGTAGCCGTCGCCGGGGAAACCGGGGCGGTTGTACTCCACCCACAGGAACAGGGGGCTTGTCACTGCCCTGACGGCGAGGACCAGCAGGACCACAGGGAAGAACACGGCCAACAGCACCTGGAAAACCCGGGGACCGATCGGCTTCACCTTTGCGGCTTGCTCCCGCTCTGCGTTGCGTCGCGCCACCTCGTCTTCCGGCGGACGGACCTGAAGGGCCGACGTCGGCAATGGTTCCGAATAGTGCGACGGTTGCTTGTCAGTGGAGGCACCAGCGAGCGCGTCAGCGAACAACGGAGGTTCCGGCTCGGCGTCGGCCGCTTCTGCAGCCTTGCGGTCAGCGCGGCTTTCGGGCTGACCGCCGGCGGGCGTCGCGGTGGTGGGTGTAGGCCCAGCGGTGGTGGGTCTAGGCCCAGTGGTGGACGGCGTCGGTGCAGTTGACGAACCAGGTTCCCCCGCCGGCGGCGTGGTCGTCGAAGGTGCGGGCTTCGCCGTCGTGGCGGGAGCTGTCGAAGAAGCACCGCTTGAGGTCTTCGGCTTCATCCAGTCGAAGGCCGGTTCGTTGGGGTCCTCATGGACGTCCGTGTCCGGTTCTTGTGGTTTCGGGCTCTTGTCGCTCACAGCGGGTTTCACTTCCGTAGGCATCCACCGGCGATTGGGGTGCTGCCGGCTCTCTTGTCTGCATTCGAGCCTACCGCCCGGCCTTACACAGACACGCGGTGCCACCCCGGCCGCGGCCAGATCGAAACGTAACTGTAAGGTCTACGCCGCGATGCTGCGGTATCCGGCGTCGTGGGCGTCCAAATCCCCGGTGACACCGGCGCGGGCTGCCCGCCCACCGAGGACCAGGGTGTAGACCCAATAGGCAGCCAAAACCAGCGCGCCAATGGTGATCTTGGCCCACACAGGCAACAGACTCGGCGTCACGAAGCCCTCCACTATCCCGGAAATGAGCAGGACGAGCACCAACCCGAGGGCAACAGTCATCAAAGACCGTCCTTCATCGGCCACAGCCTGGAGCCGCGTCCTCGGACCGGGCCGCACCATGGCCCAGAAAATCTTGAGCCCTGCCGCGCAGGCGATGAACACCGCGGTGAGTTCCATTAATCCGTGGGGAAGGATGTAGCTGAAGAAGATATCCATCTTTCCCGTCGCCAGGAAAAGCCCCGCTGCGACTCCCAGGCTTTGTGCGTTCATGAACAGGATGAACGGCACCCAGAACCCGGTGACTCCAAACGCCACAGCTTGGGCGGAAATCCAGGCGTTGTTCGTCCACACAGCGCCGGCGAACGAGGCGGCAGGATTCTCCGAGTAGTAGTCGATGAAGTCCTCCTCCACGTACTGCTGGACTTTTGCGTCACTGGCTACGGCCCTCAAAGCATCCGGTGACGTGCCGATCCAGAGGGCATAGGCACCTGCTACCAGCACGAAGGCAAGCCCGCACCAAAGAGTCAACCAGCGGATACGGTAGAACGCCGCCGGCAAGGAAACAACGAAGAACCGTGCCAAGTCCTCCATGAAGTTCGAGCGCGCGCCCGTGAACCGTGTCCTGGCCTGCGCCAGCGCCGCAGACAGTGATGCAGACAAACCGGTCTCCGGAGCCACCGAGCGGATCAGGGACAAATGTCCGGACACCGTCTGATACAGCCGCAGCAGCTCATCCGCTTCGGCTCCCGTGAGCCGGCGCTTGTGCGCAAGGAAATGAAGCCGGGACCACTTGTCCCCATGTACGGCCGAGAAGGCGTCAATGTCCACGGCACCACCCTAGCGCCTGTGCCACCCGCCGGGTCAGTGCCGCGGCTAGACTCATTGATGCGGGCACGCCGTGGGCCCGCCGCGTTTGCGAAGCATGGGAGCGGGCATGAGTTCAATCATCACCGGCGAGGCAGTGGTCCTGGAGTTGCGCCCGGCATCCTTCGCTGCCCGAGCGCTGGGGCTCATCCTCGACGTCATCTCCCAGGTCATCCTCGCGATACTGCTCATCATCCTCATCAGCGCTGCCTCCCGGGACCTCGATGACGCCGCCATCCAGGCGTTGGTCCTCAGCAGCATCGTTTTCTCTGTCGTGATCGTGCCCGTCGCCGTGGAGACCCTCACCCGCGGACGCTCCCTGGGAAAGCTCGCCACGGGACTTCGCATTGTTCGCGACGACGGCGGGTCCATCCGCTTCCGTCAGGCCCTCATTCGCGGGCTCCTTGGTTTCCTGGAGATCTACATGACGTTCGGTGGCCTCGCGATCGGGGTGGCGCTGTTTAACGACAAGTCCAAGCGCCTGGGCGACATCGTTGCCGGCACCTATTCGCTCCGGCAACGTGTCCCCTCGAAGCCACGGATCATGCCCGTAGCAGCCCACTACCTGCAGGCCTGGGTAGCCATGGCGGACATCGGCCGGGTCCCCGATGCCACCGCTCGAAGGGCAGGAACGTTCGTGCAGCAGGCCTACCTCATGGCTCCCGCGTCACGCATCAACATGGCCGCTGCCCTGGCATCCGAACTCGCCAGATACGTTGCCCCTCCCCCTCCTTCAGGCACCATCCCCGAGGACTACATCGGGGCAGTTCTCGGAGAACGACGCAACCGCGAACTCGCCCGCCTGCGCCAAGCGGAGCAGCGGAATGCAAGGGTCGGCGAAAGACTCCGCAAGTTGCCGTTCACTGGCGCCTGAAGCCCCACCCGATAACCGCGTAGCCTTTAGCGCCAGTGGGTCGGTCCCGTCAGCCTTTCCGGTAGGAGGGTTGTGGCATCGCCTTCGGCCGCGTTGATCTGGGGTTGGGTCAGGTAGAGGGCCTTGGAGAGGTCCGCGCCGTGGAGGTGGGCTCCGCGGAGATCGGCTCCGAGGAGGTCGGCTGCCGTGAGGTCGCTGTTCCTCAGGTTGGCTCCGATCAGGTAGGCGCCGCGGAAGTTGGATCCGCAGAGGCGTTGGTGCCCCAGGTCCGCCCCCATCAGGTCGGCACCACTGAAATCATCATCCCGGCGGAGGCCGCCGTCGGGCGCTTCCTGGTCCTCGGCTCCGTAGGAGGCGCGCAGGCCTTCGCTGACCTCCATCAGGAGGGTCCGCACCTCTCCATGCAAGGTTTCGACGTCGGTGGCCAGTACCGTGGGTGCGTTGCCTTGGGCAACGGTTGCTATGTGCCCGGACAGGTGTTCCGCTGCCGATGCGAGGTCCGGATCGAAGGTCCGTTGTTGGGCTTCGGCCAGGTACCAGAGCATCTCGTGCAATTGCCGGACCACCTTGAAGACGGCGAACATCGAGGATGCGGACCACGGATTATCAACCCAGCTGGTGCCCGCGAAGGTGTGTTGGGAAACCGCTTGGCCCGCGCCGAAGCAATCAAAGACGGTGCAGCCGCTGAATCCACGCGGGCGGAGGCGCTGGTGGATGGTGCAGGAAAAATCGTCAGCCATGTTCGGGCATGCCGTGGCCGCCGCTTTGTCGATGGCGAATTCAGCCGAGCGGGCGAATCCAAGTGCCGTACAGCAGAGCGCGAAGCAGTTGCCGCAGTCCGGGCGAAGGGTCGGTGAAATGGTCATGTGTACTCCAAGTGATGAAAAGGGGTCCGGTGGAAGGAGCCGGGGAACCCGTGAGTGGGTTCCCCGGAGGGACACCCGGAATCACCTTGGAGGGCAGCACGAAATGGGCCAACGCATGGTCGGCACGTGAAGTGTGGGTCAAAGAGCGCAGGAAATAATCACTGCCACGATCTTAACAGCAGGTTTACCGCTGGGCGTAGCTCGCCCACGGGATGTTCCAGTCCCCGAAGCCTTCCAATGGTTCCACAGCAGGAGCACCGGTGTTCAGGATCTGGACCACGTCACCGGTCTTCATGTTGTTGAAGAACCACGCAGCATCGTCCGGCAGCAGGCCTACGCATCCGTGGGAGACGTTGACCCGGCCAATGGCCCCCCACGCCGCCTCAAGGGCTTGGTGGACGTAGACCCCGGACCACGTCAGGCGGTTTGCATAGTCCACTACCATCGGCGCGTAGTAGCCCTTGTCTCCGGGTTTCAATCCGATGCTGCCAGCGTTGAAGTTGGACTTGCGCTCCTGCTCCAGGATCACGGCATAGCCCGTGGGCGAAAGCCAGTCTTCCCCGCCCAGGGATACAGGAGCGGTGTGGACCAGTTGCCCATCTGAGTAAACATTCATGGTCTTGGTGGTGTCGTCCACCACAGCCACGCGCTGGGGACCTGTTGTGAACGTGGAAACCACGTCCGCGTTGCCGATCATCTTGTTACCGAAGTCGACGCCCAGGAGTTTCATGTCGACCGTGACGGTGGTGCCCGAAACCCAGAACGCCTCCGGGCGGATCCGGACCTTTTTATCGGAGTACCAGTGCCAGGCCACAGCTTGGCCGGAGGAAACGGTGATGGCAACCCGCTTCTCCATGGCTGCCTTGTCCACCACAGGCTCGCTGAAGTTGATCTCGATGGGCTGCCCGGAACCCGCCGTCGTGCCGTTGCGCGGGTAAATGGAAGCGTCGGCCTCGTAGGCTGCGGAAACTGTGGTGAAGGTCTGGGTCTTCTGGGTTTCCTTCCCTGCGGTATCAACCACGGTGAAGGAATAGCTGTACTGGGTCTTGAACTTCAGGACTTCCAAGGTGGACCACGTGCTGCCGTCAGGGCTGATTTTGCCCTGCACTGGCGTACCACCGTCCACCGGTGCCAGCACCACGTCCTTGACCTTGCCGTTGACAGCTTTGATTTGCGGGCCCACCACGGGGTTCCACTCAATCGCTCCGTCCAACGGCGTGATACCCAACTCCACGGGTTTGGCCTCCACCGTTGGAGTAGGCGACGGCGTGGCGCCACCCAGCGGGGTGCCACCGGCCAGCAGGCCGGGCACCGTTGCGACTCCAATTCCGCCCACGGCAATAGCGGCGCAGATCCCTACGATGGCAAGGATCTTGCCTGTTTTCCGTTTGGCGACTTCCGTCATGGTTCCCGTCTTCCTGTCCCCCGGCAAGCAATACTGAACACCCAATTCTAGCCGAAAGGCCGGCCACGCTGGTCGCGTGTCCGGCCTTTCGCCATCGATTTGGGTGACGCAGCGCTGCTTAGTAGCGGTAGTGCTCCGGCTTGTAAGGCCCGGCAACGTCAAGGTCCAGGTAGTCCGCTTGGTCCTTGCTCAATTCCGTCAGTTCCACGCCCAGTGCGTCCAGGTGCAGACGTGCGACCTTTTCGTCCAGGATCTTGGGAAGCACGTAAACCTGCTTCCCGTATTCGCGTTCGCCCACAGGCTGGTCCTTCTTGGTCCAGAGTTCGATCTGCGCGATGGTCTGGTTGGCGAAGGAGTTGCTCATCACGAAGGAAGGGTGGCCCGTGGCGTTGCCCAGGTTCAGCAACCGGCCCTCGGACAAGACGATAATGGACCGCTCCGAGCCTGTGCCCGCCTCGAAGACCCACTCGTGGACCTGTGGTTTGATCTCCACTTTCTTGACACCGGGAATCTTTGCGAGCCCGGCAATGTCGATCTCGTTGTCGAAGTGCCCGATGTTGCCAACGATCGCTTTGTTCTTCATGCCCAGCATGTGCTCGGCCATGATGACGTCCTTGTTGCCCGTGGTGGTGATGAAGATGTCACCCTGTGCGAGCACCGATTCAAGCTTTGCTACCTGGTAACCGTCCATCGCGGCCTGCAGGGCACAAATGGGGTCGATTTCGGTAACGATGACGCGCGAGCCCTGGCCGCGCAGTGCCTCCGCGGCGCCCTTGCCCACATCGCCATAACCGCATACGACGGCCACCTTGCCGCCCATGAGCACGTCCGTGGCGCGGTTGATGCCGTCCGGCAGGGAGTGGCGGATGCCGTACTTGTTGTCGAACTTGCTCTTGGTAACGGAGTCGTTGACATTGATGGCCGGGAAGAGCAGCTTGCCCTGCTCCGCGAGCTGGTAGAGGCGGTGCACACCAGTCGTGGTTTCCTCGGTAACGCCCTCGATGCGGGCAGCAAGGCGCGTCCACTTCTGCGGATCGGCGGCGAGGGTCCTTCGAAGGAGGTCCAGGATGAGGACGTATTCCTCGGGATCTTCTTCGGTCGCCGTGGGAACTGCGCCCGCGGCTTCGAATTCGACGCCCTTGTGCAGCAGCAGCGTGGCGTCGCCGCCGTCGTCGAGAATCATGTTGGGACCCAGCTCCGGATTGGTCTCAGCGCCCGGCCAGGTCAGGATCTGCTCTGCAGTCCACCAGTACTCCTCCAGCGTTTCGCCCTTCCAAGCGAAGACGGGAACACCCTGGGGGTTTTCCGGCGTGCCTTTGCCGACCACGACGGCGGCAGCAGCTTCATCCTGGGTCGAAAAGATGTTGCACGAAGCCCAGCGGACTTCAGCACCCAGTGCGGTGAGGGTCTCGATGAGGACGGCAGTCTGGACCGTCATGTGCAGGGAACCCGCGATCCGTGCACCCTTGAGTGGCTGCGAGGCGCCAAACTCAGCCCGAAGGGACATGAGGCCCGGCATTTCGTGCTCGGCAAGGCGGATCTGGTGGCGACCTGCCTCCGCAAGGGAAATGTCAGCCACTTTGAAGTCAAAAGTCATGGAAATCCTTAGGGGTACCGTGCGGGTTTGATGAAGAAGAAAGTGCGCTTATGCCTTGGAATCGTGCTGGCCGGAGGTGGCGGCATTGGCCGCGGCCAGCAGTTCCGGTGGCAGGAGCAGCGGGATTCCGTCCTCAATCGCGTAGCGGAGCTTTTCACCGTCCGCTGCGGCAGAGGTGGAGACCAGCTCCTCACCCTCCTGGACCAGCGCCGAACCCGTCACGGGGCAGCGCAGGATGGACAACAGTTCAGGACTGACCTTTGGCATGAATGATGCTCCCTGGGTGGCGCCTGCGTGGCGCCGCTGGCGGACTTATCTGCAGATTCCAGACTACCGCGCAGGATCAGCCGGTTTGGAGCACGGCGACGAATTGCGACCCGACGCCAGGATCCGCCACGGAGGACTGCCTGTCAGGACGGTTCGCGGAGGATTCGCAGGTGGCCACGGCGGGTTCCCTCGACGCCTGCAGGCGGTTCCATCTGCGCGTGGTTGTGCCGGGCAGGCGACTCAGGTGCTGCCGAGGCTGCCTCGCGGACGGCGTTGGCCAGGGCCAGCAGATCATCGGGGCCAGGCTCGGGCGGGGTGGCGGGCATCGCCAGGCGCAGGACTTCCCAGCCCCGCGGAACGGTCAGGCTGCCGGCGTGCTGGGAGCAGAGGTCGTAGGCGTGCGGTTCGGCGTACGTCGCGAGAGGACCCAGGACTGCGGTCGACTCGGCGTACACGTACGTCAAAGTGGCCACCGCGGACTGGCGGCAGGCTGATCTTGAACATTGACGAATAGCACCCACAACATCCCAGATTAGCGCCAATTGGCACCTGCATTGCGCATTGGGCACCCGTGGCCTCCGCGAAGCCGGCAGAGTGCACAAGCCTCGGCGCGCTGCACGCCATGATGTCGCGCTGGCGGTTCCTCGGTACTAAAGTCGATATATGCAGTCACAGCCACATGTTCCCGGGTTCAACATCCGGTGGACTGACGCCGATGGCGATCAGGCGGAGGAACACGCCGGTTCGGGTGTTCGCGGCTTCCGGCGGCGCCGGCGCAACCGCCACGGGAGGGGACTGCGGGGCGAATTGATGCTCCCCAACCTGCCTGGTTTCCGAACCCGTTCAGAGCGGTTCGACGATATGGTGCTCGACTCAGCCGAGCGGCTCCAGGACATGTGGGGCAAACAGCTGGACGGCGTACTCTTTGCTGTCGATGAGATCCCACCCAATCTGGAGCAGCTTGTCGCCATTGGAAACACTGCCCCCATGGGCTCATATACGCCCGGTGGCCGTGGCGAAGCACCCATGATCACGGTCTACCGCCGGGTGGTGGAGCAAGGCTCCAACACCCGTGAGGAACTGCAGGACCTGGTCCATGACGTCGTCGTGGAGTACACCGCCGAAATGCTGGGCGTGCCGCCGGAAACACTTGATCCCGTTTACCGCCGTCGGTATCAATAACCCTGCATCACTAACCATGCGTCGATAACGACTGCGGCAGGCAGCTTTCGCTGCCTGCCGGCCCTGGGCTAGTACCCCACAGAGACCGGGACCTTCTCAAGTCCCGCCGCTGCGTCCTGGATTGCCACGACGGAAACATCCGCGCGGCCCTGCTTGCCGAGGACAAGTGCGCCATAGATCGGGTCGCCGGAAGCCGAAACCACATACCCTGCTATCGGTGAGTCTCCGGACTTTGCAGGGAGCTCTATCAACGACGTCGTCCCACCGGACATATCCACGTCAACGGCCTTGCCCACCGCACCCTCGGCAGTCACCGGAGCGTAGGTAACTGTGGCGCGGCCCTCAGGCACACCAAAACTCAGGAACCTCTGACCGTCCCGTGGAACGGCTACCAGGTGCTGGCTTCCCAGGCGGGCCGACGCCGGAGACCACGCGAAATCGGTGGCTTCCTCGGCTTTGGCGCCCCGCGTGACGCGGGCCGATGCCACGAATGCCACGTCCGAGCTCGCCTTGACGGTATAGGTTCCGGCCGGAATACCTTCCAGGTTCAGTGTGGCCACTGAGCCGCCCCTGACCGTCACGACTCCCCCGCTGGGAATCTTGCGTTCACCATTGGCACCGTACAGGCTCACCTGCACCACGGCATCGGTGGAACCGGGAACGGCAATCTGGAGGGCCGGTACAGCGTCGGCGAAACCTGATTTGCCGGCCAACGCTTTGGTGGCCGCCGGGTCCTGGATATCTACTCCGGACATCACCTGCAGGTTTGAGGGTCCGTCCCCCGGCGAAAGATACTCGACGCCCCCGGGAGCGAGTCCTCGCAGCACGCTTTGCTGGATGGTCCCGGAAACAGGGCCGCCTGTGCTGCGGACGTGGACAGCGAGCTGGGATTCACTCGGAGCGAGCCCCGCAAGATTCACTGAGCGGGTGGTTCCGGGAGCTACCAGGAGGCCACGTGCGCCCGGTGCCTGGATTTGTCCTTCGTACCCAAAGAGGTCGAGGTTTACCGTCGCAGGAGTCTCCGAGGCGTTGCTCAGGTTCAGAACTGCGGTTCGGCCCACTGCAGTGTTGGCGCCCAAGAGCCACGCATCGTTACCTGGAGGCTGGCATTGGGCCGTGGCCAGGCCGCGGAGGTCGCCATCTGTTGCGGCATAGCTGAGATGGGCGGCCAGGGATGCCTGCTCATTCCCAATGGGATCCGCCCCCACCACTGTCGGAGAGGTCACGGGGGAAATGGAGGCTACACCTGCTGCCAGTACCGGCGGCCCGGACGTTGGCGTAGGAGTGCTGGTGGGGGCCTTGGCGATCTCAGCCACCGCGTCGCCTGCCAGCGACGTCACCTTGCTTCCGGGAACCGTTCCAGCCGGATTGCTCAGCACCACCGCGTTGAGTGCACTGGTTGCCGTGGTGGAAACAGGACTGAAGTCCGCGTCCGTTCCCACAACGGTGCCGTTGACCAGCCGTGCAGGTTCGGGGCAGACACCCAAGGCGCGCCCTGCAGGAACGTCGGCCTGCCGGGCGTCCATAGTGGTCCCGCCGGAAGGCTGGGGCACCATCGAGGTCGCGGCAACAGCGCCTCCACCTGCAGCCAGGATGACCACTGCGGAGAGCACACCCGTAATGACGCCTTTGTTGGAGCTCCGGGAGCCCTTGGGAGAACTGCGGGACGCTTTTTGCTCGACCGGCGGCTTCTGGTCGTCAGACACTGCTGTACTCCTTACGGAGGGATACTTCATCCCTCGACATGCCGGTACGGGTGCGGCGTGCGGGCATCGGAATGGCCAACAGGACCGTCAATCCGATCACCACGGCCTGCAGGATTCCGAACAACAGGGCCCAAGGGCTCGTGTACCGGATTTCCAGCTCACCCCCACTGGCCGGAAGTTCGAAGGCCTGCGACCAGCCGGATGTGGTGGCCTTCAGTTGGCGGCCATCGATCCATGCTGTCCAGCCGGGATCAGACCGTTCGGCCAGGACAACCTGGCGGCCTTCGTCACCGGCCGGCACAGCAGCATCCACGGACACTTCCCCGGCCGGCAGGTTTCCTACTGTTTCGCCCTTGGAATCTACGATTCGGACGCGGTGGGCACTATCCGCGGCCGTAGCTGCAGGCTGGTTCCTCGGCGTGACACGCCACAGCCACCCGGCGTCGGTCTGGCCAACAGCAACGAGGCCCGGAACGGCGTCGATCCTGCTGGCTGTCAGCTGGGCCGCGTTGTCCGCGGCCTTGAGGACCACGAATCCGGCGCCGAGTTGTTCCAAGTCTGCGCGGGGGTCCACACCGGTGCTGGCCACAATGGTGGCCACGGCACGGCGGAGGGATGCGGTTGCTGCGTCGTCGGTCGCTATTTCTTCGCGGCCCGGCGCCCCGATGATGGTCCGGGCGGAGGCAATAGTAGACAGACCGTCCAGGGTTGTGCCCGCTCCGCGCATCAGCGACGACGTGAAGGCACCCTGCTCGCCGCTGGTGATAACCAGCGTCCGGGTACGTTCAGGTCCCTGGCCACGGTCGACGGCGGTAGCCGGCAAAGTAGCTGAGTCCACCGGCCATACCTGGCGTGGAGAACCAAGGGACGACGTCGGCCCGGCAGCGTTCGGTGCCGCTGTCACCCCGGGTGCGGGGGACGGCTGAAGGATGTTCTGTACTGCCCAGGCGCCCATGCCGGCCAAGGGCCCGGCGACGAGGAGAGTCAAGGCCAATCCGGACGCGATGGCCCGCAGCGGCAGCCGTCGACTTTGTGAGTCAGGCATCCGGCGGGGGGCGGCAAAGATCTTGTCGGCCCCGATGACGGCGGCACCGAGCAGCAATATTCCCGCCGCCGATACGGCCGGACCGGTAAAGGGTCCGACAATGACGTTGTTGTTCACGCCCGTGGCGACATGTCCCACCAGCCAGCCGCTGGCCAAAATGGTCAACGCTGCCAGCCAGAAGACCCGGGCCAGCGCGGTGCGCTTGCCGGGCAGGAACAATGCCGTGACGGCGAGGATCAGGATCGGAGCGCTGACCAACAGGGCCAGCAGCAGTGCCCAGGGCATGGCCCCGGGGCCAAAGAGCGTCAGGCCGGTCAAACCGGCGTCGACGTCAAAAGCGAGCGGCTGGCCAAGCAGTTGCTGCCACAGCGGTGCTGCCTCGAACGTGAGCGGCACTCCAGGATCGGCGAGCAAAGCGCGGGGCCTGTCCAGCACGGAGATTCCATAGGGCAGGAACAAGGCGACGGTAGGAAGAAGTGACCACCACAAAGTCTTGCCGCGTTGTCCGAGGATGACGGCGGCCAGGATTACCGCAACGGTAATGGGGCCCAGCAGGGATGGTGCAGAGGCAGTCACAATGGCCATTGCCAGTCCCCCGGCCGCCGCAGCGGTCCAGGACGGCGTTCCGTTGATGCCCGGTTTTCCGAGGATGGGAGCCGGTCGCCTGCTGAGTGAAGTGACGGCGTGCGAACGCCCTTGGCCGATGGCAGATCCTGAGGCGCGCAGCAGTGCGAGGAGCAGCAGTGGCATCATGACGTGCGCAACCAGGGCACCCGCGCGGCCCTCATTGATCGCGATCAGCAGTGCCGGCGCGGCGGACCAAGCCAAGGCCGCCACCGTCCGGAAACGGCGCTTGGCAGTCAAAGCGCCCGCGGCGAACCACGCACCGACAGCTGACAGCGGCATGGCAAGGATCAACAGCCAGGCCATGGCCGAATCGCCGTCTCCGCCGCCAACCAGGGACAGCAGCCACAACACATAGCCGAACGGATCGCCGTGACCCGGCAGTCCTGCCCCCAGGGATATCCACCACGTGGAAGCGTTGGCCCAAATGTCCGCGGGCGATGCGGCCAGAGGGAGCAGTCCGCCGCCGGCAACGGTGCCGGAACGGACCAGCCCAAGCAGTCCAACCAGTGCCGCGGCAAGGGCAAGCAGCGCGGCAGCAACGGCGCCTGTTCCCACCCAGCCACGTTCGTTTGTTGCCAGCGCCGCAAAGTCGTCCGTGGCATCTCCGCTTGGTTCGGGAGCCAGCAGGTCCGAGACAGCAGAAGTCTCTTCACTCGGACGGATCGCCTCCAGCAAAGACCGCCGGTTGGCCCTGACCTCACGCGTTGATGTTTGCAGGCCCCTGACCACCGAGCGGCGAACGCGGCGTGTCTTGGCAGCAACCCGGCGGCCCCTGCCAATGGCCAAAGGCCGGATCAGAGCCGCAATAGTGGCGGTGAATTGGGAGAAGCCATAGCCGGGTTCTTTCACCAGGATGCTCAACACCAGCCGGACGACTGCACCGAACAAAGCTCCGACCGCCTGGAACGGCACGTTCCACCACGGCGTGTGCTTGAGCCGCATATGGATCTGGGCTTTGCGTGCTGCGGAGGAAGTCCCCAAGCCATGGGGGCGGTGCTCCACATGGAACATGCGGGCGCTGGGAACTACCACTACGCGATTGCCCGCAAGCCAGTTGCGCCAGCAGAAGTCCACGTCATCGCCGCTTCCGGGCAGGGCAGGGTCAAAGCCCTGCAGCTGTTCCCAGACATCGCGGCGGACCAACATACCGGCGGAATTTACGGCGAAGGTGTCAGTGCGGGCATCGTATTGCCCCTGGTCGACTTCGTCCGCGTCGATCAATGTCAGACGCTCGGCCCATCGGCTTGTGGAGAGCCCTACGTCCACCAGGTGCCGCTCGTTGTCCCAACCGAGCTGTTTGCATCCGGCAACGGTTACCGAAGGGGCCCGTTCCACGGCGTGGAGAAGTTCCGCCAGCGCGTCCGGTGCCGGCGCAGCGTCGTCATGAAGAAGCCATAGCCACTTGACCGGGCCGGGTTCACTTCCGCTGCCGTCCTCGGCCCTGCCGTTTTCCGGAGCCAGCTCCTGCAGCCCTGCCTGGATGGCGGCGCCAAAGCCGGACTTCGCCTGCTGAAAGGTGGTGACATTGCCCTGGCCGAAGGCTTCACGGAGCAAGTCCAGCGAGTTGTCCGTGGAACCTGTATCAATGCCAATGGCGGCATCTGCCGAACGCGTTTGGTTCGACAGTGCCGCCAGTGTCCTGGGGAGATAGTTGCCGCCATCGTGGGAAACCACAACGGCGGTAACGTGAACTTCCTTGAGAATTAGACCGCTCGCTTCCTTAGCCGACGACGTTCCCGCTCAGAGAGTCCGCCCCAAATACCGAACCGCTCGTCATTGGCGAGGGCGTACTCCAAGCACTGCGAACGGACGTTGCACGCTCCGCAGACCTTTTTGGCGTCCCTCGTTGATCCACCCTTTTCGGGGAAGAAAGCTTCCGGATCGGTCTGCGCGCACAGCGCATCAGTCTGCCAACCAAGTTCGCCTTCGTCATCGAAATCGCCTTGGCCGGGAAGGCCGATCCACACGGGCTGACCCGGTGTTTCAAGCGGACGACGCAACTCCATGGGAGGGTCATCCACATCTTCGTCCGGTCCAGCGGGCAGGTCACCGATCAGCGCTTCGTGTGCGGCCAGGAGGGCAGTTGCCTGATCCTCCAAAGAGTCCTGCACATTCTGGTTGTATCGGTCTGCCGCTTCCGGGTCCGCTGGGTCGACGTACCAATCCCCCGGTACTTCCCGCGAACGGTATTTCACCGACGCATGTTCTGCGACGACTGCATCTTCCTGGATACGCAACGCTTGCCCCATGGCGTCCCTCCTGATTTTGCAGCTGCTGCTTGGATTTATTTCCGATTCCCGGCGACGTTCCGGTCATCTGTGCAGCGGCGTTTGATTACTAATTACACGCGTGTAACTACCCGCCAGTCAAGCCGCGCCGGGATAATAATCAAGAATCTGTAGAAACGTGGGATGCGCCACGCCCAACATTTTGGCGGCGACGCCGCGTGTACTCGCGGCAAATGGGAGCCCCGCATCGATTTACATGAACTTTCATTGAATTTCCGCGGAAAATAACAGAGACGCCTCAAAGCCCCCAACGATTGGACAAAATCGTATGTGGCGCAATTCACAATCGTCCAGCCAACCCCAAGGACGGCGCGGGATCACCGTGGCAAGATTGACGCATGAGCATCCCGGCAGTGAACCTGATGACCACCCTGCGATCCGGACATTCAACCTCACCACGACTCACTTGGTACGGTCCCGACTCCGAACGGGTAGAGCTCTCGGGCCGGGTCCTGGATAACTGGGTAGCCAAGACCAGCAACCTCCTGCAGGATGAACTGGACGCCGAACCCGGAACGGCAATCCGCCTGGACCTTCCGGCGCACTGGAAGTCCTTTGTCTGGGCATTGGCGGCGTGGCAACTCGGGATGGAAGTGGTCTTTGACGAGACCCCGGCGGATCTTTTGGTCACAGACAAGCCCGACGACGGCGCCGGGGCCGGCTTCGACGCTGTCGTCGCCGTACCGCTCGCTGCACTTGCGATGCGCTGGCCGGGAGAGCTGCCATCCGGCGTCGTGGATTACGCGGCGGAAGTCCGCTCCCATGGGGACGTCTTCATGGCGCACAATGACCCCGGGGCGGAGTTGCCGGCAGTGCGGGGCGCATCAGCGCTCACGCACGAAGCCCTCATCGACGGTTTTGCCGTCGGGCAGGAACCTGGCGTACGCCTTCTGGTTCGCGCCGCCGAAGGCTTGGAACCCTGCCTTGCAGCGTCGCTGGGTGCCTGGAAGGAAGATGGCTCAGTAGTGCTGGTACATCCGGACCTGGAAGTCACCGAGCACCTGCTGGAGAATGAGCGCGTCAGCCGTTCTTGATCGAGGGGAACTCGCCGGTGGCCGGGTTGGCAGCACTTGTTTCCGCGCCGGTCTTGGCCTTGTGGTGAAGCTCGATGATCTCGTGGTCGTGTGAGAACTCGGGCTCTGCATCCAGTTCTTCGTTGAACACCCAGAACCGGTATGCGAAGAAGCGGAAGATGGTGCCCAGGATGAGGCCCACAACGCTGCCGGCGATGAACAGCGAAGGCTTGTCATTGAGGTCCAGGATGTATTTGGCGAACCACACGCAACCAGACGCAATCAGGAGGCCCACGAGGTTCATGATGGCAAACAGCACCGCTTCACGAACCACGTTGGCTTGCTTGCGGTGGCGGAAGGTCCAGAAACGGTTTGCGACCCAGGAGAAAACGCTGGCAACAATCGTTGCAATGGCCTTTGCCCACACTTCACTGCCGTGCATCGGACCGGAGAAGAGCCAGATGAAAACGGCCGAGTCAATAACAAAAGCAACACCGCCGACGGCGCCGAACTTTGCTACCTCACGCCAAAAAAGCGAGGCAAGTCCGCGGATGCGATCTGCAAGTGTGGTGATCATGACCCTCCATGGCCGTTGAAAAGTGGGCCGATGGGCCAAACCCATTTTAGCGCCGATTTCCAAGCGCTGCCTTTGGACGGGCTGTGAGAACGCCGATACTGGCGCTTCACGCAGCGAAAAACGGGCCCGAATGGCGGCAGAATCAGTGATCCTGCCGCCGGTTCGGTAGGCTGAACATTGTGACTTTTCCAGTAATTGGCGTTGTTGGCGGCGGCCAGCTCGCACGAATGATGGCTCCGCCCGCTACCGCCCTGGGCTTCGAACTGCGTGTTTTGGCCGAGGGTGAGGACGTTTCGGCTGTAGCCGCGGTGGCCTCAGCCCCGATCGGTGACTACAAGGACCTGGAGGCTCTCCTTGAGTTCTCCAAGGGCCTGGACGTGCTGACCTTCGACCACGAGCATGTCCCCACCGAACACCTGCAGGCCCTGTTGGATGCAGGCGTTAACGTGCAGCCTGGCCCTGATGCCTTGGTCAATGCCCAGGACAAGCTGGTCATGAGGGCTGCGATCGACCGCCTCGGCCTTCCCAACCCGGAGTGGTCAGCAGTCAACACCGTCGAAGAGCTCGTGGATTTCGGCGACAGGATCGGCTGGCCCGTCGTCTTGAAGACGCCCCGCGGTGGCTATGACGGCAAGGGAGTCAGGATCGTTGACTCCCCGGAAGAAGCCGTGGAAACTGCCGACTGGTTCCAGGCCATGAGCCCCCTGCTGGCCGAAGCCAAGGTGGACTTCAGCCGCGAACTCTCCGCCCTGGTGGCCCGTACTCCCAGCGGCGAGTCCCGGGCATGGCCCGTGGTCCACACCATCCAGGTGGACGGGGTCTGCGACGAAGTCATCGCACCGGCCCAGAACATTCCCCTTGAGGTGGCAGCTGCCGCCGAAGAAGCTGCGCTGCGCATCGCCAACGAACTTGGCGTCACCGGAGTCATGGCTGCAGAGCTGTTTGAAACCCCGGGTGTCGGAGCAGGCTTCCTCATCAACGAACTTGCCATGCGCCCGCACAACACGGGTCACTGGACGCAGGACGGTTCCATCACCAGCCAGTTCGAACAGCACCTTCGGGCTGTGCTGGACCTGCCGCTCGGCGCTACCGACGCGTTGGCCCCGGTGGTGGTCATGAAGAACTTCCTCGGCGGCGAAAACCAGGACCTCTTCAAGGCCTTCCCGATGGCTTTGGCCTACGAACCGGCAGCGAAGGTCCACTCTTACGGCAAGTCCGTTCGCCCCGGCCGCAAGATCGGCCACGTCAACCTCGTCGGCAGCTCGGTTTCCGACGTCGACTCCGTCCGCCAGCGCGCCACAGCCGTTGCAGACATCATCCGTGACGGCCGCATGCCGGCGCAGACTACCTCCGAGGAGACCGCATGACGTCAGAATCAACAGCCCCGCTGGTAGGGCTCGTGATGGGTTCGGATTCCGATTGGCCGGTCATGGAGGCCGCCGCGGACGCCTTGGCCGAGTTCGGCATCCCGTTCGAAGCGGACGTCGTTTCGGCACACCGCATGCCCACGGAAATGATCCGTTACGGCCAGACGGCCCATGAACGTGGTCTCCGGGTCATCATCGCCGGTGCCGGCGGCGCAGCGCACCTCCCTGGCATGCTTGCCTCGGTCACACCCCTCCCCGTGATCGGCGTTCCGGTTCCCCTGAAGACCCTGGATGGCATGGATTCCCTCCTGTCCATCGTGCAGATGCCCGCGGGCGTACCGGTGGCCACGGTGTCCATCGCCGGTGCACGCAACGCTGGTCTCCTTGCCGTGCGCGTGCTGGCCTCCGGAACGGACGAACTTGCGTCAAAGCTCCGTGCGGACCTGCTCACGTTTGCCCAGGAACTGAACGACGTCGCCACCAAGAAGGGCGAAAACCTTCGGCGCAAAGTGGAAGAAGTCTTCTCCCCCGCCAACGCCTCAGCCCGGAGCTCCCGCTAGGAAGGCAGCGGTTGACTACCATGCACAAGACCTCGAATCAGCCCGGTTCCGCCCTGACTGATCCTGTTCGCTATCCGTCCGGTGCAAGCGCCCCGGTACGGACCAAACGCGCCTTCGTGCTGGTCCTGCTCACCCTCTTTATCCCCGGCAGCGCCCAGATCGTTGCCGGGGACAGAAAACTTGGCCGGGTGGCGCTGCGCATCACGCTCACCGTGTGGGCTTTGGCGCTGCTGACCCTCTTCATTGCCTTGGTCAACCGCACCATGCTGCTCAGCATCGTCACCCACCCCGTCGGATCCCTCATCATCATCGTGGTCCTGGTGGCGTTGGCTTTGGGCTGGGCTTACCTGTTCCTCAACACCTTGCGGATCATCAGGCCGACGCTCCTGGCACCGGGAATGCGGCCGATCATTGCCGTGGTGTTGGCGGTCTCCACCATCCTCGCCAGCGGATCCTTGGGCTACATCGCCTACGTCCTGAACGTGAGCCGCAACGCCATCGGGAGCATCTTCAATGCCGGTCCGGCCATCGATCCGGTGGACGGACGCTACAACTTCCTCATGATGGGTGGCGACGCCGGGGACGACCGGACGGGCCGCCGCCCGGACAGCCTTTCTGTGATCAGCGTCGACGCCAAAACGGGCGAGAGCGCCATCATCTCCGTCCCCCGCAACCTCCAGAACGCCCAGTTCAGCGAGGGCTCGCCCATGCGCGAGGTTTACCCCGAGGGCTACAACTGCGGCGACGAATGCCTCATCAATGCCGTCAACACCGAAGTCACCAACAACTACCAGGACCTCTACCCCGGTGTTGCCGATCCTGGTGCGCAGGCCACGCTTGAAGCCGTATCAGGCACCTTGGGCATCACGGTCCAGGCTTACGTCCTGGTGGACATGGACGGGTTCGCCAAGCTCATCGACGCGATGGGTGGAATCCGCATCAAGGCCGGCGGCTGGGTTCCCATCAGTGGTCCCGTCACCGACGAGGCCAACGGAATCCACGGCATGCCCGATGGCTGGATCCCCGCCGGCGATCAGCACTTGGATGGCTTCCATGCCCTTTGGTACGGCCGTTCCCGCGAGTTCGTGGACGACTACGCCCGTATCGCGCGCCAGCAGTGCGTGCAGCAGGCCATGCTCAAGCAACTTGATCCGGCCACCCTGCTGACCAAGTTCGAGGACATCGCCAATGCCGGGACCAAGGTGGTCGATTCCAATATTTCTTCCAATCAGTTGGGCAGCTTCGTGGACCTCGCGCTGAAGTCGAAGAACCAGCCCGTCAAGCGCCTCACCATCGGGCCTCCGGACTTTGATGCGTCCTTCTCCACCGTGCCTGACTTCGACCTGATCCACTCCAAGGTCCAGGAAGTCCTGGCGCCAGCCAACAGCCCCAAGGCGGATGATGCCGTCGTGACCCCCAACGGAGCCGCTGCCGGCACCATCGTGGCTGCAGGACCCCTTGCGGGAAACCTCCCGGCGAGCCAGTTGCCTTCGCCGTCGGCCGATTTCACCCCCGTGACGACGACGCCCGACGGTACCCCCATCACCGAGGAGCTGTTGAACGGCCTCAAAGCCCAGGGCGACGAGCAGGGCATCCGTGACCTCGTCGCCACCAACGGACAGTGCGCACCGCTGTAAGCTTGCAGGTCCGCTCCACCCACGTTCAGCGCAACGATAAGGACTTTCTTTCGTGTACCAAATTGAGAATGTTTTGCGACCCTACGCGTGGGGTTCGACGACGGCGATCGCAGACTTGCTCGGGCGGCCGGCATCGGGTGGTCCCGAAGCTGAAATGTGGATTGGAGCCCACCCGGACTCCCCCTCCACAGCAATTCACCCCAACGGTGCGACACAGCCCTTGAATGCGCTGATCGAATCGGATCCCCTGCACTTCCTCGGTTCCGAAAGCCTGTCTGAATTCGGGCCGCGGTTGCCCTTCCTCGCCAAATTGCTGGCGGCCGAGCAGCCACTGTCCCTTCAGGTGCACCCCAGCCTCGAGCAGGCGCAGGAGGGCTTTGCCCGCGAGAATGCAGCAGGAATCCCCTCAAGCGCCGCCGAACGCAATTACCGCGACGACAACCACAAACCGGAGATGATCTTTGCGTTGACTCCGTTCAAGGCTCTCTGTGGATTCCGTCCTTCCGCTGGGTCCAAGGCCGTCTTTGAGCATCTTGCCCGCATCCTTGATTCCGCTGCCATCTCTGTTCCGCCCGTTATCACGCACGTTGTTTCGGACCTTTCCGCGCCAGACGAGCCCGCTGGCCTGAAGGCAGCCTTCAGCCGCCTCATCGAAGGCGGAAGCCAAGTTTCCGACGCGATCAACGAGGTAGTAGCAGTCTTCTCCGCCGGCGCACCACTGGAGCCGCATCGGGAAGCGCTGACGGCAATGCTGGACATCAACGAAGCCTTCCCCGGCGACCCCGGCGTCCTCATCTCACTGCTCCTCAACCACCTGTCCCTGGAGCCGGGTGAAGTGGTGTACCTGCCCGCCGGTAATGTCCACGCCTACCTCCACGGCTTTGGTCTGGAAGTCATGGCTTCCTCAGACAACGTGCTTCGCGGCGGCCTCACACCCAAGCACGTGGACGTTCCGGAGCTGATGAAGACGGTCCGTTTCGAAGCGCTGGGCGTGCCGCGCATCGAGGCGACGGGAACGGAATTCGGGCAGGAACTGTACCGTCCGCCTTTCAAGGAGTTCCAGCTGCAGCGCATTGAGCTTGGCCCGGGCGCCGAGCCGGTGCCGCTGGCACAGAACGGTCCCGCCGTCGTCGTGGTGGTTTCCGGTTCCGTGATGCTCGACTCCCCCAAGAGCGACCTCCTGCTTCAGCGTGGTGCAGCAGCGTTTATCCCCGACGTCGAGGCCCCCGTTAATGTCCATCCTGTCCAAGGCGCATCGGATGTCAGCATTGCATTCGCCGTGACCACAGGGTTGGGGAACTGATTCATGGAGTTTTTCCTGCAAACCCCGGCATGGGCTGCTGTCCAGCGTTCCTTGGGACGCCGTGTCCATGAAGAGTCCGGCCCGGGCTGGAGCTTCCTCGCGATCGAGGAAAAGAATCCCGCTGGCAAAGTCATTTACGCCCCCTACGGCCCCGTCGCGGAGTCTGTCGAAGCGTTCGACGCCGCCACCGCTGCCTTGGTGGCATTGGCCAGGAAGGAGCATGCGGTCTTCGTCCGGATGGAGCCTGCGGCTGCAGGTTTCACAGCATCCGACGCCGATCCTCACCTCTGGGCGCGCGGCTTCCGGCCGGCGCCAGTCAACCAGCAGCCCGAGCTGAGTTGGATCGTGGACCTGGACGGTGATTTCAAGGACGTCCTGGCGGGCATGAAGCCCACCAACCGGAACCTGTACCGGAATATCCACAAGAAGGGCGTGACGTTCCGGGCTTCCCAGGACCCCGCCGATATTTCCGTGCTCCTCCACTTCCTCCACCTGACCGCTGCCCGGAACGGTTTCAAACCCCAGAGCGATGAATACCTCACCCAGGTAGCCGACTCCCTGCTGCCCTCGGGCGCGGGAACGCTCTTCGTCGCGGAGCTGGAGGGCGAACCGATCGCCGCAGCCTTCGCCTACGACTCCGCGGACACCCGCGTCTACGCCCACGCAGCACTGGACGATACCCACCGCAAGCTCAGTGCAGGCATTCCCCTTCTGGTAACGCTCATGGCCGACGCCAAGGAGAAGGGCCTCAAGCACGTGGACCTCTGGGGCGTTGCGCCGGAGGACCAGCCGGACCACAAATGGGCTGGCTTCACGGCTTTCAAGAAGTCCTTCGGCGGCCGCGAAGTCTCCTACCCCGGCACATGGGACCTCCCGGTGAACAAACTCCGCTATAGCGCCTACCAATGGGCCAGAAAGCTCCGCGACAAGCTGCGCTAAACCTTTTCCAGGGGGCTGACCGTGCCGCCACCACCCACTTTGAAGTCCGTCGGCGCCCCGACACGCCCTAAGTCACGGCGTGTCGGCGGGGACTCCGATCCAAAGTAGGTGAACACGGCACGGCCCTCCCCGCCCTTTATCAGCGCGAAGCCGAACCTGGCCGGACACACAGAAGGACGGCGAGTATCGCGAAAGCGGCATCAAATCGACGAGGTACGAGGAGATAGCCGCCGAGCGATGCTCGCCGTCCTTCTGTTAGCTGCGGGGGTTACGGCTTGCGCGCGTACGTCTCCCACTTGGAAGCGTGGTGCTCAGCTTCGACAAAGCGGACCGTCCCGGACTTGGAGCGCATCACGATGGACTGCGTCATGACGCGGTCCTTCTGGTAGCGCACGCCATGGAGGAGGTCGCCGTCGGTGATGCCGGTCGCTGCGAAGTAGCAGTTGTCCGAGGTGACGAGGTCGTTGGTGGAGAGGACGCGGTCGAGGTCGTGTCCGGCGTCGATGGCCTTCTGCTTCTCTTCGTCCGACGTCGGCCACAGGCGGCCCTGGATGACGCCACCGAGGGACTTGATGGCGCAGGCTGCAACGATGCCTTCCGGGGTGCCACCGATGCCCATGAGGGCGTCCACACCGGTGCCGGAGCGGGCTGCTGCGATGGCGCCGGCCACGTCGCCGTCCATGATGAACTTGGTGCGTGCACCGGCTTCGCGGATTTCTTCCACGAGGGGGCGGTGGCGGTCGCGGTCCAGGATCATGACGTTGAGCTGGTTGACCTTGACGCCCTTGGCCTTGGCGATGAGGTGCAGGTTCTGCTTGACGGGCAAGCGAAGGTCAACCATGTCGGCAGCTTCAGGGCCGGTGACCAGCTTCTCCATGTAGAAGACAGCCGAGGGGTCGAACATGGAGCCGCGCTCGGCAACTGCCAGCACTGCGAGGGCGTTGTTGATGCCGAGGGCGGTCAGGCGGGTTCCATCGATGGGATCGACGGCGACGTCACACTCAGGGCCGGTGCCGTCACCAACCTGCTCGCCGTTGAACAGCATGGGGGCTTCATCTTTTTCGCCTTCACCGATGACCACGACGCCATTGAAGTGGACGGTGTGAAGGAACGAACGCATAGCGTCGACGGCGGCGCCGTCTGCCTTGTTTTTGTCGCCGAAGCCTACCCAGTGGCCGCCGGCAATGGCCGCGGCTTCGGTGACTCGGACGAGTTCAAGCGCAAGGTTGCGGTCGGGTTCGTCGATGCCGACGGCGAGCGACGGCGAAATCGTGGAATACTGCTGGGTCATTGGTGCAGGAGACACTTAAACCTCTTCTTCGAGTGACGATTCACGGGACCGGACATGGTTGCACGGGGCAACCCGGGGTTCCTCTACCAACGATCATAGTCGCCGCATCCCATGGGAGTCGTTGGATGACCACAGCCCGCAATACCGGTGGTGAGGTTGCCGGATGTGTGTTCCCTGCCGCGATAAGGGATCATGGAGGGGTGAGTGAAACGCAGGACAAGCCCGCAGCTGAGAACCAATCGGACGCTGCAGAGGCTAAGCAAAACGATGCCCAGGCCATCCCGGATGCCCCGTATAAACCCGTCATTGCGGCGAAAGCTGCCAAGCGGGCCAACGCTTCTGTCATTGGCATGGTCATTGCCCTGCTGGTCTGCGTCCTGGCGTTCCTCCCCATCGTTTTGATGAACCCGGCTCCCAAGGGTGAGGGCTTCAGGCCCAATGTCGATGTGGCGGCCATCGCCCGGAACGCCACAGGTGTGGCAGGATTCACACCGGTTACCCCGGATACCGGCGACACATTCAAACCCAACTACGCGCGCTGGGAGTCCGGCACAGGATCCGGTGTCCCGACCTGGGAGATTGGTTTCCTGACACCCAAGGAGGCCTTCATTGGCCTCACCCAAACGAGCCAGGCCAACCCCACCTGGGTCTTGCAGCAGACGGAGAACCTTCCCGTCACTGGCACGCGCAACGCGGGCGGTCAGGACTGGGAGCTGCGTGACTCCGGCAAGGAAAAGCGCAGCATGGTCTTGGAGTATCGGGGTACCACCCTCATCCTGAGCGGCACCGCAAGCCTTGACGAGTTCGCCACGCTGGCGGCCGCCGTCGTCAAGTCCGCGGACCAGGCACCGTTGCCGTCCGCTCCAGCCACGGCGACTCCTTCCGCGCAGCCGTCCGCTTAAGACCTGGCATCCGCCTCACTGGCGCAACAGTTTCACGGACTGCCACCTCTGCGCCGTAAAGTAAGGCTCGTGCCTACTTACCTGACTCCAGCCCTGGCGTGGCGCCGTCTCCGCGAGGGCAACGAACGTTTTGTTTCCGGCGAATCCCTGCACCCCAACCAGGATGCTTCGCGACGATCTTCCCTCATCGAGAACCAGAATCCCTTTGCCGTGATCTTCGGCTGCTCGGATTCCCGGCTTGCTGCAGAAATCATTTTCGATCTCGGACTCGGCGACGCCTTCGTGGTCCGTACGGCCGGCCAGGTCATTGATGACGCAGTTCTCGGTTCCCTTGAGTACAGCATCAGTGAACTCCGGGTTCCGCTGATCGTCATCCTCGGCCACGACAGCTGCGGTGCCGTGAAGGCCACCAAGGCAGCCGTTGAGACGGGTGAGATGCCTCCGGGCTTCATCCGCGACCTCGTGGAGCGCATTACACCGTCAGTCCTGACGGCCAAGCGCAACAGCCAGGAGGACGTCAACGACATGGTGGTGGAGCACGTGAAGCAAACCGCGGCCCGCCTGGCGGACAGCTCGCGTGTGATTTCCGACGCCATCGACGACGGCCGCGTTGCTGTTATCGGCCTGTCGTACAAGCTCGATGAGGGCCGCGCGGCCCTCGTTTCCGGGATCGGCAAGCTCTAGGAGGCCGTGCTCCGGCCCCAGCGCCGGAGCACGTAGCACTCCCCTCCGGGTTTTCTGTGGGACGTCCAATCGCCCTAAGCTAGCCCCATGACTTCCACCACTGAGTTCCGTATTGAACATGACACGATGGGCGAAGTTCGCGTCCCCGTGAACGCCCTGTACCGCGCCCAGACGCAGCGTGCTGTGGAGAACTTCCCGATCTCCGGCAAGACGCTTGAGCGCACCCACATCGAGGCCCTGGCCCGCGTGAAGAAGGCAGCCGCACTGGCGAACGCCGAACTGGGGGTGCTCGAAGGCGAGCTTGCCCAGGCCATCGCCGCAGCTGCCGATGAGGTTGCAACCGGCAAGTATGACGGCGACTTCCCGATCGACGTCTTCCAGACCGGCTCGGGTACGTCCTCCAACATGAACACCAACGAGGTCATCGCGGAGCTCGCATCGCGTGCCCTCGCAGCTGCCGGGAGTGACAAGGTTGTCCACCCGAATGACCACGTGAACGCTTCACAATCCTCCAACGACGTCTTCCCGACGTCCGTGCACGTTGCCGCTACCTCGGCCCTGATCAACGACCTGATCCCGGCCCTTGAGTATCTGGCAGCCTCCTTGGACCGCAAGGCTGTTGAGTTCAAGGACGTGGTCAAGTCCGGCCGCACGCACCTCATGGACGCAACGCCCGTCATGCTCGGCCAGGAGTTCGGCGGCTACGCAGCGCAGGTCCGCTACGGCATCGAGCGCATCAACGCAGCACTCCCCCGCGTTGCCGAGGTTCCGTTGGGCGGCACCGCCGTCGGTACCGGCATCAACACCCCGGCCGGCTTCCCTGAGCGCGTCATCGAAATCCTCGCCGCCGACACCGGCCTGCCGCTCACCGAGGCGCGCGACCACTTCGAGGCCCAGGCAAACCGCGACGGCCTCATCGAAGGCTCCAGCCAGCTGCGCAACATTGCGATCTCCTTCATGAAGATCAACAACGACCTCCGCTGGATGGGCTCCGGCCCCAACACGGGCCTCGGCGAGATCGCCATCCCGGACCTTCAGCCGGGCTCCTCGATCATGCCGGGCAAGGTCAATCCGGTCATCTGCGAAGCCTCGATCATGGCCTGCGCCCAGGTGATCGGCAACGACACCACCATCGCTTGGTCCGGCACCAACGGCGCCTTCGAGCTGAACGTCGGAATCCCAGTCATGGCCGCCAACCTTCTTGAGTCCATCCGCCTGCTGGCCAACACCAGCCGCGTCATGGCCGACAAGATGATCGACGGCATCACCGCCAACGTGGAGCGCGCCCGCTTCCTGGCCGAAGCTTCCCCGTCCATCGTGACCCCGCTGAACAAGTTCATCGGTTACGAAAACGCGGCCAAGATCGCCAAGATCGCCGTCAAGGAGGGCCTGACCATCCGCCAGGCAACCGAGAAGCTCGGCTTCGTCGGTGATGGCGAGGGTCAGGTTTCCGAGGCTGAGCTGGACAAGGCCCTGGACGTCACCACCATGACGTCCCCTGCGCACAAGGCTTAATACTCAAAGCACGACGACGGCCGGTACCTTTCGCACGAAAGGTACCGGCCGTCGTCGTATCCGGGAAGGTCAGCCCGGAACTATGAGCAACAGCACACAGTTTTCTTTTTGCACTTTTTGGTCAGGAGTGCAAAACTTTACTTTGTGAGCAATAGTGCAAATATCGACGGTGGTCTCCGCGAGCGCAAGCGGGCCGCCACGCGGACGGCGATTACCGCCGTCGCGCGTTCCATGACCGCTGAGCATGGCCTGAACGGTTTCACTGTTGAAGAAGTTTGCGAAGCGGCGGGGATTTCACGCCGAACGTTCTTCAACTACTTCCACTCCAAGGAAGACGCCGTGATCGGCTCGTTTTCCGACGAACTGCCGGCAGAGGCGCTGGAGGCCTTCAACCAGAATCCTTCCCGCACTCCGGACAGCATCTCCCAAACGCTCCTGGCCGCGCTGCATGTGCTCACGGTGACCCTGATGGAGCGTTCATCCATCAGCCGCACCGAAGTCCGGCAGTTCATTGCTGCCATCACGGCAGAGCCGCAGCTCCTTGCACGGCTCACCCTTGAAGGTGAGGCCCGCGAACGCCAATTCGCAGCGCTCGTTGCGGCCCGCGAGGGGCTGGACCCGGAACATCCTGAAGTCATGACGGCGACTGTGTTGTTCGGTGCTGTCTCCAAGAAGACGGCACAGCAGTTCTTCTCGGAGGACAACACGCGCCCTTACCGCGGGATTCTGGAACAGAACCTCAACGCCGCACGCAAACTCTTTGCCCAGCCGCTGGCCACGAACCACCAGCTGGGCCCCAACCCCCTTGAAACCTCGAAGGACCCCGCATGAGTACTCTCTCGAAGGCAGCCGAACCATTGCTGCTGACCCAGAAACGCATCTGGATCATCTTCTCGGCGCTGATTGCAGGCATGCTCCTGTCCAGCCTCGACCAAACCATCGTCTCCACTGCCATGCCCACCATCGTGGGCAAGCTGGGCGGAGTGGAACACCAAGCGTGGATCACCACGGCCTACCTCCTGGCCACCACCATCGTGATGCCCATCTACGGCAAGTTCGGCGACATCCTGGGGCGGCGCAATCTGTTCCTCGTTGCCATCGCCTTGTTTACGCTCGCGTCCGTGGGCTGTGCTTTTGCCACCGATTTCTGGGGCTTTGTGATCTTCCGTGCCATTCAGGGACTGGGCGGCGGCGGCCTCATGATCCTCTCCCAGGCCATCATCGCTGACATCGTTCCCGCCAAGGAACGCGGCAAGTACATGGGTCCGCTTGGCGCCATCTTCGGCCTCTCGGCTGTAGCCGGACCGCTTCTTGGTGGCTTCTTCGTGGACCACCTCACCTGGGAATGGGCCTTCTACATCAACATCCCCATTGGCATCGCCGCCTTCATTACCGCGTGGTTCACTCTCACGCTGCCCAACAAGAAGGCCGAAAAGAAGATCGACATCCTGGGTGTCATCTTCCTCTCCGCTGCTACCACCTGCCTCATCTTCTTCACCGACTTCGGTGGCAAGAAAGACGAAGGCTGGGATTCACCCCTCACTTGGGCCTTTGGTGCAGGCATGGTCCTGGCGGCCTTTGCCTTCGTGATGGTTGAACGTCGCGCCGAGGACCCCATCATTCCGCTGAGCCTGTTCAAGAACCCCATCTTCATCAACGCAACAGCTATCGGCTTCACCCTGGGTCTGGGCATGTTTGCCGCCATCGCTTTCGTTCCCACGTTCCTGCAGATGTCCTCGGGAACGTCCGCGGCAGAGTCGGGCCTGCTGATGCTGCCCATGATGGTGGGCCTGATGGGTACGTCCATCTACTCCGGTATCCGCATTTCCAAGACCGGAAAGTACAAGATGTACCCCATCCTCGGTGCAGCGCTCACCATCGCTGCGATGCTGTGGCTGACCACGCTCGCAGCGTCCACCCCCATTTGGGTCATCTGCGTGCAGCTGTTCATTTTCGGCGCGGGCCTGGGCCTGATCATGCAGGTCATCGTCCTGGTGGTGCAGAACTCCGTTCCGGCTGACCAGATCGGTACGGCTACCAGCACCAACAACTACTTCCGCGAGGTAGGTGCATCGCTGGGTGTCGCTGTCTTCGGCGCTATCTTCACCAACCGCCTTGCCGAGTCACTGACCGAAGCCTTCACCGGTGCCGGCGCTTCTGCGGAGCAGGCGTCGCAGTCCACAAGCACGCTGGATCCCCAGTCGTTGGCGCAGTTGCCCGAACAATTGCGCGACGCCATCGTCAACGCCTACGCCAACTCCCTGGCGCCCGTGTTCTGGTACTTGGTGCCCTTCATCGCCATCGCGTTGATCCTGGCAATCACGCTGAAGCAAATCCCTCTCTCCGACACCGCCGGCATGGTGGCACGCGGCGAGGCTGTGGGCGGCGCTGAGGCTGACCGTCTTGAAGCAGAACGCTTGGAGACCGCCAAGCTGGAAGCTGATCTGGCGGCGTCGGACGGCCTCGACAAGGACCATGCCGGCGCCGGGCGCCAGTAGTTTCAGTCCTCCAGTTGGTATGCCACGGGGCCTTCGGGCTCCGTGGCAAGCCTGATGGCTTCAAGGTTTCCGTCGCTCATGTCCGGGAGGTCGTCCAATGCGAACCATCCGACGGCCAGCGATTCGTCGTCGTTAACCCGGGCCTCCCCGGACACGTACCGGCACCGGAACGTGATGTCCAGGAAGTCGCAAACGTCGCCATTGGGGAACGTCACCGGCCCTACAACCCCGACACCGATGATGCGCTCGGTCTCGGCCACCACAGCTGTTTCCTCGAAGATTTCCCGCACGAGCCCAGGCGCTGGATGTTCCCCGGGCTCCAGCATTCCGGTGATGAGGGCCCAGTGGCCGTTGTCGGCACGCTGGCCCAACAAAACCCTGCCTTCTTCATCGAAGACCACTCCCCGGACGGCTGGCAGCCATAAGGGGTCGTTGCCGATCTTTTCCCGCAGTTTGAGCACAAATTCGGGGGCACCCATGGTCAGCTTTCCTTCAATTCGACGGTGGCATGTGAGTTGTGCAGGGTAAGGGTATCGCCGTCGAGCTTCCACTGGACGGGCTGCTCAAAGAGCTTCTCTGTATAGGCCTGGTAGCTGCCCGTGGGCTCCTCGCAACCCTTCTCGGTGGCTGCCATCCACAGCTGACTCAGGACATCATCCTGCACTGAAACGGCCACCTGCAGGTGGTTGCACGGTGTGCGGACGAAGATGGTCCACTCTCCGTTGGCGTGCCGCGAGCTCACCCTCAGCGACACCGTTCCGAGCCACGCCACATCTCCCGTGGCATCGGCGCAGAAGATCGACGCTCCCAGCAAAAACCTCAACCGGATCCGCTGCATCGCAACCTCTCGTGGCGCGCCTGAAAACTCGCTGGGCTAAGCATCCCGCACTCCGGTAATCACGGAGAACACGGGGAGGTTGCAGTTTGGCCGCAGTTGGCACTGGATGGACGCTTCACCCAGGCAGCAGCACCATGCTCACGGCGGCACCTGCCAGCATGAAGGGACCAAAAGGGATGGCCGAGCCCAGTGTGCCATGGCGTGACACCAGGATGATCAGGCTCCAGAGCCCGCCCAGGACGAAGGCAGCAAATGTCCCTGCGAATACATGGCCCCACCCCAAGTAGCCCAGGTAGAGTCCGAGCACTCCTGCGAGTTTGACGTCCCCGAATCCCATCCCCGGCGGGTGGATCAGCCGCAACACGAAGTAGAAAAGCCAAAGAACAGCGCCGCCGGCGATTACTCCAAGGCCCGGCACGCCGAGCACCACAGCGCCAACTGCCGGGCCTGCGTCAGAGAAGAACGCGACCAGCGCAGCAGCCAGCAGGAGCACCCCGGCCACGGCGTACGACGGAAACACGATGCGGTTGGGCAACAGGTGGCTCCGAATGTCTACCACCGTGAGCCGGACAGCCATCACCACGAAGTACAGGCAAGCGGCCACAACGAGCCAGAAACCCAGCGGGCTGGCATCCCAGAGTTCGGAGAGTCGTCGGATCACCCTCGGATGCTATCCCGGTTTGGCCCCGAAGCCCGCTTGAACGGCTAGGTAAACTGTGGATATGGGGCGCTACAGTGCAGCTGGATCAGGTTTCGACATGTCCTCCACCTTCCGGAATCTTTGCCGTTCTTCTCCGTGGAAGTGGACGAGCCTCCGCTTCGAGTACCTGGAGCGTCCCGGGACGGGCGCCAGCATGGTCCGCGCCTGGCTGCGGCGCCCTGGCGCGCTTCGCCTGGAGACACCGGATGGCCTGCTGCTGCACAGCACCACCGGCATCAACGATTCCCGGGATGGTCTGTATGTGTCCGCCACACGCCGTTCGTGGTTGCTTCCCGCCCATCTGGTAACCCCCGTTTATGACGACGCCGGTCTGGTCCGCCGTCGCCCGGAGGCCGCCTACGGCGAGCCCTCCTTCGGTAACGGCCGGCTCGCCGCCGCACTGGACCCGGTGGAACTGGCAGGCAACGCCCCCGTGCCATTGGAATTCCCGGACACCAACCGGGTCTTCCTGGAGGAACCGCGGCAGGTGGACCACGAGGGCCGCCCGGCCCTTGAAACTGTAGTGACCCGCAGCAGGACCTACGTACCCTCTGATGCGGCCGAGCCCCTCGCCCACCCCGGCCGGACATTGATAAGGATCGACGCCGGCACTGGAGTTTGCGTTGCGAGCCAGAGCCTTGACGGGGACTCCTCCGGCACGGGCCACTGGCTGAAGATCCTGGCGGTCGACGAGTACATGCTGGACGACCTTTTCCTGGCTGAGTCCATGAACCTCACCGACGTCCGGCGCCACATCCCGTGGGACATCGGCCCCGCGGCCTGAGCGGCAGCCGGATTCCGGGCTAAGCTACGGCGATGACATTGCTGGCAGAAATCTGGCCCCCGTTCGGACTCTCCCTCACCACCCCGAGGTTGACCATCCGTCCCGTTTTTGACGAAGACATCCCCTCCGCAGTGGCCGCAGCCCGATCCGGCGTCCACGAGCCAGGCAAGAGCCCCTTCAGCACCCCTTGGACCGACCTTCCGGACGACGAACTCGCCCCCAACATGGCCCAGTGGTACTGGCGCTGCAGAGCCAATTTCACGCCCGAGTCCTGGACCCTTCTCCTCGCGGTGTGGCACGACGACGAATTTCTCGGAGTCCAGGACATCGGCGCCAAGAACTTCAAGACCCTGAAAACAGTCAGCACGGGCTCCTGGCTCAAGCAGTCCGCACAAGGCCGGGGCTTCGGCAAGGAGATGAGGGCCGCCGTCGTGAGTTTCGCCTTTGATTACCTGGGCGCCGAAGTAGCCGAGTCAGAGGCCGCCTCTTGGAACCAACAATCCCTGGGCGTCTCCACCAGCCTCGGCTACGAACCCAACGGCATCTTCCGCGACGGCTGGGGCGACAAAGTCGAAGAGGTCCAAAAAGTCCGCCTCACCCCCACCACCTTCAAACGCCCGGACTGGACCCTCAAAGTCCAAGGCCACGAAGCCTTTTCCCAACACCTGGGGATCTAGCAACTTCCGGTGAGCGGCTGGCATGGCGAAGGCCAGACATCCGGCAGCGTGCGTCAACAGCGAGGAACGAGCCAGCACGCAGAGGATGCCTGACCTTCGCCAGTACGGCACCTGGCCGACGGGGTTAGATCTCAGCCCCTTCGAGCAACTCCGTCACCAGGGCAGCAATCGGCGACCGTTCGGACCGGGTCAGCGTGATGTGCCCGAACAGGGGGTGTCCCTTGAGCGTCTCAACCACCGCAGCAACACCGTCGTGCCGCCCCACCCGGAGGTTGTCGCGCTGGGCGACGTCGTGGGTCAGGACGATCTTGGAGTTCTGTCCGATGCGGCTCATGACGGTGAGGAGCACGTTCTTCTCCAAGGACTGTGCTTCGTCGACGATCACGAACGCGTCGTGCAAGGAACGCCCACGGATGTGGGTCAGTGGCAGGACTTCGAGCATGCCCCTGTCCATGACTTCTTCCACGACTTCCTGGCTTACCAGTGCACCCAGCGTGTCGAACACCGCTTGGGCCCAGGGGTTCATTTTTTCGGATTCTGATCCTGGGAGGTAGCCGAGTTCCTGGCCGCCCACGGCGTACAGGGGGCGGAAGACCACTACCTTGCGGTGTTCGCGGCGTTCCAGCACGGCTTCAAGGCCCGCGCAGAGGGCCAGCGCGGACTTGCCTGTGCCTGCACGTCCGCCGATGGAGACGATGCCGACGGCGGGGTCCATGAGCATGTCGATGGCCAGCCGCTGCTCGGCTGAGCGTCCGTGGAGTCCGAAGACGTCCCGGTCACCTTTCACGAGCCTGACCTGCTTGTCCGCGCCCACCCGACCCAAGGCGGAGCCTCGGTTGGAGAGGAGAACCAGCCCGGTGTTGACGGGAAGTTCGGCGGCTGCCGGGATGAAAACCGGTTCGTGCCCGTAGAGAGTGGTGATTTCGTCGTCGTTGGCTTCCACCTCGGCCATGCCGGTCCAGCCGGAATCCTTCACGAGTTCGTTGCGGTACTCGTCAGCTTGGAGTCCCATGGCGGACGCCTTGACGCGCATGGGGAGGTCCTTCGAAACCACGGTGACGTTGTGGCCTTCGTTGGCCAGGTTCTTGGCCACTGCCAGGATGCGGCTGTCGTTGTCGCCTCCACGGAATCCTGCGGGAAGCACGTCCGGGGAGATGTGGTTCATTTCCACCCGGAGCATTCCGCCATCTTTTCCGATGGGAATGGAGTGGTCCAGGCCGCCATGTTCGATCCTCATGTCGTCAAGGAGCCTTAGTGCTTTGCGGGCGAAGTAGCCCAGTTCGGGATCGTGGCGTTTTCCTTCCAGTTCGCTGATGACCACGATGGGAACGATGACCTCGTGTTCGGCGAAGCGCAACAGCGCGTGTGGATCGGATAGCAGGACGGACGTATCAATCACGTAGCTGCGGCCTGTGGCAGGTGGTGCGGTCCGCTCTTTTTGTGAGACCCGCTTGGTGCGAGAGGTAGCTGCACTTTCCCCGTCGGAAACCATTGCGGGCAGTTGCTCAGAAATAGCCACATCGACTCCAGCCCCGGGCAGTTCGCCCGGCCTAATGGTGAAGCGGCTCGGCCGGAAGGCCGGGCGCGGCCTCCCCTGTAACTGGTGCGATAGTCCGCTCCATGTACTGGCCTCCCCGATCAGCGGGCGGTTTTGCCTGCTGATGGGATTAACGTAATCCCCGGCACATTCATTTCCGCAATCCGCGGTCGGCAAGTCGCATGTCCGGTTCGTTAAATTTTGGTGAACCGGGGCGCACCCTAGGTTCCGTACCGGCGTTGGCGTCCCGCGTAGTCCCTGAGCGCCCGCAGGAAGTCGACCTTGCGGAAGGCGGGCCAGAGGGCCTCGCAGAAGTAGAACTCGCTGTAGGCGCTTTGCCACATGAGGAATCCCGAGAGCCGCTGCTCGCCTGAGGTGCGGATCACCAGGTCGGGATCGGGCTGGCCGCGTGTGTAGAGGAACCGGGAGATGTCGTCCACCGAAAGTTCATCTGCGACGCCGGACATGTTGCGTCCCTTGGCGACGGCGTCGTGCAGGAGCTCCCTCACGGCGTCGACGATTTCGCGGCGGCCGCCATAGCCCACCGCGACATTCACGTGGATCTTTTCCTGGATGGGCGTCCGGGCAGTCAGTTTGTTGAGCCGTTCGGCCAAGTAGTCAGGGAGGAGTTCGGGGGCGCCCATGGCGTGGACGGAGACGTCTTCGTCTTCATCGAGGCGGTCCATGGTGTTGGCGATGATGCCCATGAGCAGGTCCAGCTCTTCACCGGAGCGGTTCATGTTGTCCGTGGAAAGCATGTACAGCGTCACTACTTTGACGCCGAGTTCCTGGCACCAGCCGAGGAATTCGTGGATTTTGTCTGCGCCGGCCTGGTGTCCCTGGCTCGTGGGTGCGTTGAACTGGCGGGCCCACCGACGGTTTCCGTCCACCATGACACCGATGTGACGCGGGATCTGGTCCTGCTTGAGCGTGCGCTGGAGTTTGCGCTCGTAGAAGCCATAGAGGAAACCGGGCAGCTCCACCGGACTCTCACCTGACTTCCTTGCTTGTACGACGACGGCGCACATCCAAGGCTACCTTCCCCAGCTGCCGGGCCGGTGCAGAAGCCGGTCAAAAATCGTTCCACCACTTGTTACCCTGCAGTAACTTACCGGGACGTAAGTTATTGTTGAAGCATGGCTGAGCTCCTTGAAACCAAGCCCCTCTGGCGAGGATGGATCCACGCGGTTGCCGCTCCTTTCGCACTCGCAGCGGGAATTGTCCTGGTGACGGTTGCCCCTACCACTGACCGCAAAATCACCTCCGCCATCTACGCTTTGACGGGTTTTCTGCTGTTCGGCGTCAGTGCCGTTTACCACCGCGGAAACTGGTCTCCCAAAGTCCGCATGATCCTCAAGCGGCTGGACCACACGAACATCATGCTGGTCATTGCCGGCAGCTATACCCCGCTCGCTTGGTCCTTGCTGGAGCGCTCCGAGGCTGTCACCTTGCTGTGGCTCGTCTGGTCCGGGGCGATCGTTGGCGTGCTCTTCCGGATCCTGTGGACGCATGCTCCGCGCTGGCTGTACGTTCCCGTCTACATCGCGTTGGGCTGCGGAGCATTGTTCTACTTGCCGCAGTTCTTCGCTGCCAACGCCGGTGCCGCGGTCCTTATCTGCGTCGGCGGAGCCCTGTACATCGCGGGCGCGGTGTTTTATGCGATCAAGAAGCCGAACTTCAGCGTCCAGCATTTCGGCTTCCACGAACTCTTCCACGCCTTCACGGTGCTGGCTTTCGCAGCCCACTTCATTGCGATCATGATGGCGGTACTGAGCTAATTACAGAGGATCCGGGCCAGTTACAGAGGATCCGGGCCAGCTACAGGGGATCCGTCAGTGGCCTGAGTCCATCGCCGCAAGGCGCGACTGAACGGCAGCCACATCCCCCAGCCGCCGTTCACACACCATGCCCCGGCACAGGTAGACCTGCGGAGAGCCGTCCGGCGCGCCTGAGCTGTGGAGCAGCAGTGGCACCTCGGGAACCCCGGCCGGGGACGCGCCGTCGTCCGTCTGCACAGCGACCACAAGCCCGGGGCTGGGAGAGGTCAGCAGGGCGCTGTGCAGTTCGCGCTTCAATGGCGAATCCAGGCCTGCGACAGCGGCCTCCACGGGCCCGGCAAGCGCCGCTTGCGCGGTGGCCAGCATCCATCCGGCAACACGCGGTGCCCGCGTGGCGAGGGGCGGGAGCAAACCCAGGATGTTGCCGGCCATGAGTCGGTGCTCGTGGGAGCCGGAGTAAGCCGCGTAGGACAAAAGGACTCCGGCGAACCCGGCCGCACCGCTGGGCGTGGCGTTGTCGAACGGATCCAGCCCCGCGTGTTGGCCCTGCGCGTTGAAGACCTGCGCGGACTCCCCCGTTGAGTCTGCAAGGCGCCCATCCTCCACAAAACGTGAACACGCAGCGAGGACCAGCTCCTCCGCAAACCGGTACCAGCGCTTGGATCCTGTCACAGCAAACAGGGCGAAGAAGCCATCGGCACAGAACGCATAGTCCTCCAGCAGGCCGCCGATGCCGCGAGCCTGGGAGTCATGTGAAACCCGGACCAGCGCCTGCGAACTGCTGCCCCAGTGGACACTGGCGAGGTAGCCGGCCACGGATTCCGCTGCTGCCACCAGCTCCGGACGATCCAGGATGGCACCGGCCTCTGCAAGGGCGGCCACAGCGAGGCCGTTCCAGCCAGCAACAACTTTGTCATCCCTGACTGGTTGGTTCCGAAGATCACGCGCAGTCCGCAAAGCTGGCGCGACCCGCTCCCAGAGGCGCCCTTCGGCGACGGACAGCTTCCTGGCCGGGTGCAGCGGCGACCCCAACTCCGAGACAGTCCCCTCGACGCCGATGGTCATCAAGCGCGCCACTGCCTCGGCGTCGCCGGCCCCCAGCGCGTCCGCCAAGGTTTCCCGGGTCCAAAGGTAGGTGGCGCCCTCTTGATGGACTCCGTCCACCACGGTGTCGGCGTCGAGCGAGGAAGCCAAAGCACCGCCTGGGAGGCGCAGGGACTCCAGCATCCAGTCTGCGCACTGCGAAGCTACCGCCGCCGCTTCGCCTGCCGAATAGACCTCGTTGCCGCCAAGCCGCACCCAGTGCGCGTAGACCCTGAGCAGTTGGGCGTTGTCGTAGAGCATTTTCTCGAAGTGCGGGACCGACCAGTCCGCCGTCACCGAGTAACGGGCGAATCCGCCGTCGAGCTGGTCGCGCAAAGCCGAGCGCGCCATACCAGCCAGGGCACGGCCTGCCATGTCCCTCGCGGCGTCAGCCGTATCGGAAGGTACAGCCGCGTGCCGGATGAGGAACTCAAGAACCGCCGACGGCGGGAACTTGGGCGCGCCGCCGAACCCACCGGCGTCGTGGTCTTCAGAACGGGCCAGCAGCGCCACGACATCCGGAAGGAGGGAAGCATCCAGCACCCCAGGCGGGCCGTCGAGCCGGACTGCTTCGGCAAGTTGCGCGTCGGCCATGGTGGCCGCCAGACCCCTGGCGTTCTGCTCGACACCATCGCGACGCTCCACCCACGCCTCGTGGACAGCTTCGAGGACGTTGCGGAAAGACGGCCGCCCGGGAAGGGGCCTTGGCGGAAAGTACGTTCCCGCATGGAAAGCGAGTCCGTCAGGGGTAAGGAAGACGGACATCGGCCATCCACCTTCACCGCTGATGGCCTGCGTTGTGGCCATGTAGACGGAGTCGACGTCCGGACGTTCTTCGCGGTCAACCTTCACGGGAAGGAAGTGCGCATTCAAATAATCGGCGGTTTCCTGGTCCTCAAAGGACTCGTGGGCCATGACGTGGCACCAATGGCATGCAGCGTAGCCGATGGACAGGAAAACCGGGACGTCACGTTCGGCAGCGAAGGCAAAGGCCTCGTCGCCGAACGGACGCCAATGCACGGGGTTGTCCGCGTGCTGCCGCAAATAGGCAGAAGGTTCCGAGCCCAGGGCATTGCTTGCCCAGGGCAAAGCGTTACCGGTGGCTTCAGCGTGCCCCGGAAGCGGCATCGCCGTTCTCATCTGCTGTGTCGCCCACCTCGCCGGCCTCAGCGGCCAGGCGGGCTTCCTCTACCTGTGCCCGGTACCGAACGCGACGGATACGGCGCACCATGTCCACAATCAGGAACGTCGTGAGAATGACGATGAAGGCCGTGAGGACGAAGCCCCACGTACCCGGCGTCACCTGGTCCTCGGAGAGGCCGGGACGCAGCGTGCCCGAGGGGTTGGGCGACGGAGTGACGGTCAGGGCGAGAATCAAGTGGTGCACGTTCAAACCTTCTATGGGAGCTGATGCATGCCGACAGGCAGCGCGTAGCCGGAAGCTGGTTGGCCATACGGCAATTTCTACGAGCGATAGAAACTACCGGCGGTCCTATCTTATCCCCGCGAACAGGTCCTTCTCCGGCAGCTCGGATGAGACAGTGGACTTGATGAGGCTGTAGTCCTCCCACGGCCATGCAGTCCGCTGCAGGTCCGGTGAAACTGCGAAGAAAAACCCGAGGGGATCGATCTGCGTCCGGTGGGCCCGAAGTGCGTCATCCCTCGCTTCGAAGAAGTCGCCGCAGTCCACCTGGGTGGTGGTCGGGTGCCCGGGGACCGGCGGAGTGTGGCCCTCGGCGTCGGCTTCCAACCATGCGGCAAGCCGTTCGGCGTAGGGAGACTGCAAACCGGCTTCTTCCAACGCAAAGTGCAAGGCACGGAACCGCTCCGGGCTGAAAGCCCGGTCATAGTAGAGCTTGCTCGGTGCCCACGGCTCCCCCATGCCCGGGTAACGGTCAGGGTCACCGGCCGCATCGAAGGCTTCCACAGCCACCTTGTGGGCCATGATGTGGTCCGGGTGCGGGTAACCGCCGTTTTCATCGTAGCTCAGGATCACGTGTGGTTTGAAGCTTCGGACAAGCCTGACCAACGGAGCCGATGCACGTTCCAATGGCTGGAGTGCGAAGCAACCGGGCGGCAACGGCGGAAGGGGGTCGCCTTCCGGCAGGCCCGAGTCCACAAATCCGAGCCAACGCTGCTGGATTCCCAGTACTGAGGCTGCGTTCGCCATCTCAAGGCGCCGGGCCCCGGCCATATCCCGCTTGGGGTGCGGATCGGCTTCCATGGCGGGATTCTGGATGTCACCGCGTGAGCCATCCGTGCACGTAGCGACCATGACATCCACTCCCGCGGCGGCGTACATCGCCATGGTTGCCGCGCCCTTGCTGGACTCATCATCCGGATGGGCGTGGACGGCGAGCAGCCGCAGCTGCTGGTCGGAACTGCTGGACGCTGTCACGTGACGGCTCCTCTTTCGTGTATCAAGCTTGCGGGGCGGTGATGGGGCGCCGGGATCGGCACTAAACTGGATGGGTGACTTCAGAGGACCTATCGGCCACCCAAGTACCGGCAAGCACCAGCCTAGCCAATCGCTACGGCGGTCAAAAGCGCGCCATGGCCCGCAAAACCAAGCGGAACATCGTGATCGCCGCACTGGTTATAGGAATTGTGTTCGCGGCATGGGTCGCAACGTCTTCGGCTCAGGCGCCTGTCACGTTCAAGGACATTGGATACAGCACCGTGGATGGCACCCAGGCTGAAGTGGATTACCAGGTCACCAAGTACCCCGGAGCGACCGCGAAATGCGCCATCAAGGCCATGGACTCCAAGTTCGCGGTGGTCGGCTGGAAGGTTGTCGAAATCGGGCCCAACCAGCCCGAGGCAAGTGCCGACGGCGGCAGCACCACCATTCAACGCACTGTCCTGCGCACCGAGTCCCCGGCAGTCTCCGGCGTCGTAGACAGCTGCTGGATCGTGGACAGCGGTAAATAACAATCGTGTGACCCACGACTCAACCGGTTTGGGTTCGTCCAAAGGATTTACTACAATGGATGAAACCTTCACCCCGTTAAGTTGGTTACTGAGTTCCACGAGTGGCCACCTCGGCGGGGTCTTTTGCATTGTCAGATCTAGAGGAGAAATCCGTGTCTACCACCAATAGCGCCACTGCGGCTTGGCTTACCCAGGAAGCTTTCGATCGCTTGCAGGCTGAGCTGGACCACCTTTCCGGCGCTGGCCGGGCGGAAATCGTCCAGAAGATCGAAGCTGCCCGCCAGGAAGGCGACCTCAAGGAAAACGGCGGCTACCACGCAGCCAAGGAAGAGCAGGGCAAGATCGAGGCCCGCATCCGCCAGCTCACCGCACTCCTGCGCGATGCCCAGGTTGGCGAAGCCCCGGCTGATGACGGAATCGTTGAGCCCGGCATGCTGGTAGTTGCCCGCATCGCCGGCGACGAAGAGACGTTCCTGCTCGGCTCCCGCGAAATCGCCGGAGACTCGGATCTGGACGTCTTCAGCGAAAAGTCCCCCCTGGGTGCCGCCATCATCGGCCACAAGGAAGGCGACAGCCTGAGCTACGTCGCCCCCAACGGCAAGGAAATCCCGGTGGAGATCGTTTCCGCCAAGCCTTACGTCGCCTAAGCTGCGGCTCACCGGCCTGAAATACACGACGCCGGCCCACCCCTTCGCGGGGCGGGCCGGCGTTTTTCGTGCACCTGCCCAACCAGGTCGCAGCAGTGCGCGTTTTGAGAGCTCATTACGCGCACAAATGCGACCCAGTTGGGTTCGAGGGCGCAGTTGGGTTAGTAGATTTCGGGCGTGGACTTGGGACGCAACAGGACCGCGGCGATGATGCCACCAACGGCACCTCCAAGGTGTGCCTGCCAGGACACGTAGCCCATGACCGTGGGCAGTACTCCGAAGAGGATGCTGCCGTAGGCCATGAAGAGCACCACGGAGAGCAGGATCTGCCACCAGTTCCGGTTGAAGAAGCCCCGCACCAGCAGGAACGCAAAGAATCCGAACACCAAGCCTGACGCACCAACGGTCACCCCTCCCCCGCCAATCAGCCACACCGCAAGCCCAGATCCGAGCCAGCTGAACGCCAGCGCAGTGATGAACACACGGATGCCGGACAAGAACACCAGGAAGCCGAAAATGATCAGCGGCAGGGTGTTGGAGAGCAAGTGGTTGAAATTCGCGTGCAGCAACGGAAACGTCAGGATATCCAGTACGCCATCCATGGAGCGGGAGCGCAGGCCAAAGGTGGAGTTCAGGCCATGCCGCATCAACGTGTTGAGGATCTCGATGACGTAGAGCAGGATCACGAAGCCGCCCATGAACAGCAGTCCGCCCTTGGCCCGCCCAGCGAGGGACTCCTTGGCCTCTTCCTTTGAACCTTCAGGCGTTCCAAGCACCATGCGCGCGCCTCCCGTCAGTGCACCACGATTGGCTGGAAGCCCTCGGCCCGAAGTGCGCCGAGAACTTGTTCACCGTGTTCGTGGCCTTTGGTTTCCAGGTTGATGGTGATGGAGACGTCCCCCATGCTGATGGAACCACCCAAGCGGGTGTGGTCCAGTCCAGTGACGTTGGCATCGTTTTCCGCAATGATGCGCGCGATCGTGGCCAGTGAACCGGGGCGGTCGTCCAGCATCATGCGGACGGTCATGAACCGGCCTGCGGCCGACAAGCCGCGCTGGATGACTTTGAGCATGAGCATGGGATCGATATTGCCGCCGGAAAGCACGACGGCGGTGTTCCCCGGGTTCTCGATCTTGCCGTCCATCAGCGCGGCTACTCCGACGGCGCCGGCAGGCTCAACCACCATTTTGGCCCGCTCCAGAAGGAAGATCAGCGCCCGTGCAAGGGAGTCTTCGCTGACAGTGACAACATCATCCACGAGCTCGCGGATGATGCTGAAGGGCAGCTGTCCGGGCCGGCCGACTGCGATGCCGTCCGCCATGGTGGTGACCTTCTTGAGCGGCACCAGGGCGTCAGCGGCCAGCGACGGCGGGTAGGCGGCCGCGTTTTCGGCCTGGACACCGATGACGCGGATTTCCCGGCCGAGCTCCTTGGCCCTGGCTTTGATGGCCACGGCCACACCGGCCAGCAGTCCACCGCCGCCAACGCCCATGAGGATGGTGTCCACGTTGGGAATCTGGTCCAGGATCTCCAGTCCGATGGTGCCTTGGCCAGCTACAACGTCCACGTTGTCAAAGGGATGCACAAAGACTGCGCCTGTTTCGTTGGCGTAGCGTTGTGCTTCTGCCAGTGCCTCGTCCACGTTGTGGCCATGCAGGATGACTTCGGCGCCGTGGCTGCGCGTGGCGGCCAGCTTGGGAAGTGCAACACCGAGGGGCATGTAGATGCGGGCATTGATGCCCAGGCTCTTGGCAGCCACCGCGACGCCTTGGGCGTGGTTACCGGCGGAGGCCGCCACCACGCCACGCTTCTTTTCGTCTTCCGTCAGCCGGGCCATGCGTACATAGGCGCCGCGAACCTTGAAGGAGCCTGCGCGCTGCAGGTTCTCACATTTGAAAAAGACGTTGCCGCCCACGAGGGTGCCCAGAGCACGGGACGACTCCACTGGAGTCTTGGTAATAATGCCCTCGAGCAGCTCCTGCGCCTTGAGGACATCGTCCAGCGTGACGGGCAGGGTTTCGAGGGTATTCACTGACTATTCTCCTTTAGTGGTGTCGGCGGCAGGGCCCTCAAGAGGGGTGCTTCCTGCAGCCTTGTTCTTGCCTGCGATGCCTTTGCCAAGGCGGGATTCGGGCCGTGGGAGGTGGACATCCTTGAAGTTGGCGTCTCCGCCCGACCCCGAGGAAGTGGCTGCTGGCTGCAGCTCCACGCCGCCCAATCCTTCATCATGTTCCCACGTCCTGCCCGCAATGTAGCGAACTGCCGTGTTTACTACGGCGAGCAACGGGACCGCGAACAGGGCACCGGGGATGCCTGCGAGGTAGGAGCCTGCTGCTACTGAGAGGATCACGGCTACCGGGTGCAGCGCCACGGCTTTGCCCATCACCAGCGGCTGCAGGATGTGGCTTTCCAGCTGCTGCACCAGCAGGACGATCGCCAGCATGATCAACGCGTTGATGGGGCCGTTGGCAACGAGTGCCAGCAACACCGCAATGGCTCCTGTGACCAGGGCACCAACTACAGGGATGAAGGAGCCGATGAACACCAGGACTGCCAACGGAAGCGCCAGCGGCACCTGGATGATGGCAGCGCCTACGCCGATGCCCACAGCATCCACGAAGGCGACGAACATCTGGATGCGCACATAGCTGACCATGGACGTCCAGCCGCGACGGCCCGCGCCGTCGGTTGCCCTTCGAGCGGTCTTGGGCAGGAGCCGTACCAGGAAGCCCCAGATCCGGCTGCCTTCGAGCAGGAAGAAAATGAGGATGAAGAGCGCAAGAACAAGTCCTGCGGCAAAGTGTCCGGCCGTGCTGCCAAAGGACAAGGCGCCACTGAGGATGCTGCTGCTGTTGTTTTGCAGCGCGTTGGCGCCATCGGCAATGTACTGGTCGATCTGGTCTGCGGTCAGGTGAAGGGGTCCATCGGCCAGCCAGGTCTGGATTTGTTGGATTCCGGCCAGGGCCTCCTGCCAGAGCTCGCCGAAACCGGAGACAAGTTGCCTGCCCACCAGTGCGAGCGCGCCGGCGATGACACCAATGAACGCGACAACGGTGATGGCGACGGCAGCACCATTGGGCACCTTGCGGTTTCGGAGCCACGCCACCACCGGGTACAGCAGGCCGGCCAGTAGGGCAGCCACCATGACCGGGATAATGAGGAAGCTGACCTTGCCCAGCAGCCAGACGAGCGCGCCAATCATGAGCAGGATCAGGCCCGCCCGCCACGACCAGGCAGCAGCAATGCGCACCCCGTAGGGGATGTCTTCGGCAATTTGGCGGTCAGAACGGGTTTTGGCGTCCGGTGTTGGCGTCATGAACCCATAATTCCGCAGGCCACGCCTTATGGGAAACCGGCCCGCGCAGCAAGCACAAAAAGGCCTACGCAGCAGGCATAAAAAGGCCTACAAGGATGCGGTGATCCCCCACGTCATCGTGAACGTCTCAGCAGGAGCCAGCCACCGGAGCCCGTCGCCGCTGTTGAAGGCGTTGGCCGGGCCAGTCATCGGTTCAATAGCCACGGCTTTGGAGCGGCCAGGGAACGTGTCCGTGACGAAAACATGGACGTACTGGCAGTACTCGTCCTGCTCGAGGCTGACGCTGCGGCCATCCGGCGCGGTCAGCGTGTGACGGGCCACGCCGCCGTCGTACGTCAGGTCCGTCAAGGCGACGTCAATCAAGAGGATGCCAACGGCGGCGCCGGCTGAGAGGTCGTACTCGCCATCCACCGCAGCGGTGCTGCGGGGAATCAGCCTCTCGTCGGCCACCAGCCGGGTCCTTGCCTGTACCGTCAGGACCAGATCCTCGGGGGCGACGTCGCCGAGCCGAAGGTATGGATGCGCCCCGAGAACAAAGGGCGCACTTTCCTGGGAATCATTGACCATGGACTGCGAGACGCGGAGGTCCAAAGCTTCATCCAGCTCGTAGCGAACCTGGTGCCGTACCAGGAAGGGGTAGCCGTGCTGCGGAAAAACGGTGGCCTCCAGCGTCACGGAGAACTCGGACTCGTCCACCAGGGAATACGCAGCGTTGCGCAGCAGGCCGTGGCTGGCGTTGTTGCGTGGGACCTCGGTGATGTCGAGTTGCTGCTTCCGGCCGTCGAGGTACCAGACGCCGTCTTCCACCCTGTTTGCCCAGGGCGCCAAAGTGATGCCCGTGGCGCCGGGAGAAATTTCGTCGTCGCCGTAGCTTTCCGTCAGCTGCACGCCGCCCTTGGAATAGAGGCGCAGCCCTGCCGCGAGCTCGGTAATGACGGCGAGCGCATCCCCACGACGGATTTCGAATTGACGGCCGGTGGCGAAACGGCGGGGTTCGGACTGGAGGGCGTTATCGGCGGGCGATGGCGAGGCAGGCATGGCAATACCGTACTGCATCACTGCGGCCGCCCCGATTCCTGAATGTTAGGTTTTGTTAGAAACTATGCGTTTTTGGTCACTTGTGGAATGATGGATTCATGAGTCGTATCACCAGCACCCGCCTCGCGGACAGCCGCGAGCTGATCTACTTCGACGACCCCGGAACTCCGGAGCGAACACCGGATTCGCTGGTGGACCATCGCGAGCTTCCAGCCCGTGGAGAGCCCGGCGAAGTCAGGTATGACGCCCTGTCAGGTGACTGGGTGGCAGTAGCGGCCCATCGCCAAACCCGCACGCACCTTCCCCCTGCCGACCAGTGCCCCATTTGCCCCACAACGGCAGCGAATCCCTCGGAAATTCCGGCGTCGGACTACGACGTCGTGGTGTTCGAGAACCGCTTCCCCTCACTGGGACCGGCCCTTGGCGACATCCCTCCGCTTCCCGCACCGGGCACCAGCGGCCATGGCACCACCGGCCCCGCGTACGGCCGCTGCGAAGTGGTTGCCTTCACCCCGGAGCACACGGGCTCCTTCGCCGAGCTTGGCGAGACGCGCGCCCGCACGGTCATTGAAGCCTGGGCGCAGCGGACGGAGGCGCTCAGCGCACTGCCGGGCATCAAGCAGGTATTCCCTTTCGAGAACCGCGGCGCGGACATCGGTGTCACCCTGCACCACCCGCACGGGCAGATCTACGCCTACCCGTACGTCACGCCGCGCGCCGCCCAGCTTGGCGCCGTGGCCCGGAAATATTACGACGACGTCGACGCTAAAGAAACACTCGCGGCCTCGCTCCTCAGGGCCGAACGTGAAGACGGCAGCCGCATGGTGCTGGAGGCCGAACACTTCAGTGCCTACGTCCCCTTTGCAGCGCGCTGGCCCCTGGAGATCCACTTGGTCCCCCACCGCAGTGTCCCTGACCTTGCGGCGCTTACGGGCGAAGAACGCGATGAGCTCTCGCACGTCTACCTTGACCTGCTTAAGCGCCTCGACTCCCTCTACCCCACCCCCATGCCGTACATCTCGGCATGGCATCAGGCACCGCTGGATCCGGCACTTCGTCCTGCGGGCCAGCTTCACCTGCAGCTGACCTCGCCCCGCCGCGCGGCCGATAAGCTCAAGTACCTGGCCGGCTCAGAGGCAGCCATGGGAGCGTTCATCAACGACATCACCCCGGAAGCCGTCGCGGAGCGCCTCCGCAGCGTCGCTTCGGCACCCGCTTCCCCCAAGACCCTGGAAGGCACCCGAGCATGACCACCACGACAGATACCGGCGTCCTCGCCGCCCGCTTCCAGGAAACGTTTGGCGCAGCTCCCGACGGCGTGTGGCAAGCACCGGGCCGCGTCAACCTCATCGGCGAACATACGGACTACAACGAAGGCTTTGTACTGCCCTTCGCCATCGACAAGACCGCCAAAGTGGCGTTGCGCGTCCGCGACGACTCCGCAGTGCGTTTGCTGTCCACCTTCGGTGGCCATGGCTTGGTGGAAGCTGACCTTTCGGACTTGGAGCCGGGCACAGGAGAGGGCTGGTCGCGATACCCCCTCGGTGTTGCCTGGGCTTTGAAGGAGCGCGGAATCGATGTGCCGGGCTTCGACCTCCTTCTCGACTCCGACGTCCCCTTGGGCGCTGGCCTCTCTTCCTCCCACGCCATTGAATGCGCCGTCATCAGCGCCCTGAATGAGTTGACCGGAGCCGGTCTCCCAGCCGAGGAACTGGTGCTGGCCACCCAGTGCGCCGAAAACGTGTACGTGGGCGCACCCACCGGAATCATGGACCAGTCAGCCTCCCTGCGTGGCGCCAAGGGACAGGCCGTCTTCCTGGACTGCCGCGACCAGCACGTGGATCTGGTTCCGTTCGACGCCGAGGCCTCGGGGCTGGTGCTGCTGGTCATCGACACCAAGGTTTCGCACTCCCACGCCGACGGCGGTTATGCGTCCCGCCGCGCATCCTGCGAGTTGGGTGCCGAAATCCTCGGAGTCAAAGCACTGCGCGACGTCGGCGTGGAACGTTTGGAGGAGGCCTCCGGGCTGCTGGACGAGACCACGCTGAAACGCGTCCGCCACGTTGTCACCGAAAATGACCGCGTCCTTCAGACCGTGGAAGTCCTGGGCCGCAAGGGTCCTGCCAGCATCGGTGGCCTTTTGGATGCGAGCCACGTTTCCATGCGCGACGACTTTGAGATCTCCTGCCCTGAGCTGGACCTCGCCGTGGACACCTCCCGAGCCAACGGCGCCATCGGTGCCCGCATGACCGGTGGCGGTTTCGGCGGCTCAGCCATCGCACTTACTCCGGTGGGCCAGGAGCAGCAGGTGCGGGACGCCGTCGTGCGTTCCTTCGCAGAGGCGGGCTACAACGCGCCGGACATCTTCACCGTGACTCCGGCGGCCGGCGCCCGTCGTTTGGCCTGACGCCAACCTGCTTTCCAGCAACCGCCCGGCGCCCACACAGGCGCCGGGCGTAAGCTGTGGCCATGACTGAGGCTGTGATTGTTTCCACTGCCAGAAGCCCTATTGGCCGGGCCTTCAAGGGCTCCCTCAAGGACGAACGTCCCGACGACCTCGCAACCGCCATGGTGCAGGCCGCCCTCGCCAAGATCCCCGGTTTTGATCCTGCCTCGGACGACGGACGAGGCCTGGACGATCTCCTCCTGGGCTGCGCAGAACCCAGCGGAGAAGCCGGCTCCAACATGGCCCGCGTAGTTGCGGTCCTCGCGGGACTCGACCGCGTGCCCGCTGCCACGATCAACCGCTTCTGTGCGTCGAGCCTGCAAACCCTGCGAATGGCCTTTCACGCCATCAAATCCGGGGAAGCCAACGCGATCGTCTCCGCCGGAGTAGAGAGTGTCTCCAGGTACCGGAATTGGGCGGGCGCCGGTGAAACGGATACCGCCAACCACAATCCCCTGTTCGAGGCGGCAGCGCTACGCACGGCGTCCCGTGCGGCCTCCAACATCCCGTGGACCGATCCGCGGCTGGGCGGCCGCTTGCCGGACATCTACGTCGCCATGGGTCAGACCGCAGAGAACGTCGCCACCAGCTACGGCATCAGCCGCGCCGAGCAGGACGAGTGGGGCGTCCTGAGCCAAAACCGCGCCGAGGCGGCCATTGCATCAGGGTTCTATTCCCGCGACATCACGCCGTACACACGCAAGGACGGCACTGTAGTGGAGCGGGACGACTCTCCACGCGCGGGCGTGACTCTCGAAGCAGTATCAGCCCTGCAACCTGTCTTCCGTTCGGAGGGTACGGTCACCGCCGGCAACGCGTGCCCACTCAACGACGGCGCAGCGGCAGTGGTTGTCATGAGCGATACCCGGGCACGCGAACTGGGTCTGGAGCCGCTGGCCCGGGTGGTGTCTACCGGCGCGAGCGCCCTCTCCCCCGAACTGATGGGCATGGGGCCCGTGGAGTCCTCCCGCCGCGCGTTGGCGTTGGCGGGGGTGAGCATGAACGACATCGACCTTGTGGAACTCAACGAAGCCTTCGCCGTGCAGGTGGTGGCTAGTGCGCGTGAGCTGGGCATCGACCCCGCCAAGCTCAACGTCCATGGTGGCGCCATCGCCCTGGGACACCCCTTTGGCATGACCGGTGCGCGCATGACCAGCACCCTGCTCAACGGGCTGAAGGAGCGCGACGGAACGTTGGGTCTCGCTACGCTGTGCGTTGGTGGTGGTCAGGGAATGGCCGTGGTTTTCGAGCGTTTGAGCTAGGCGCAAACGCTTGAGCTGGCCGCGAGGGGTTGGATCCCGGCACTTTGGAAGGCAAATACACCCGAGCTCACCCCTCGCTGACGCAAAAATGCCCCCGAAGACTCTTCGGGGGCATTTCGCGTTGACCTACTCTGCAAGTTGGTGCCTGCGGGAGTTAGTCGTCGCCTCGTAAAATTGCCAGCAGGCGGATGATTTCGACGTAGAGCCAAACCAGCGTGACCGTCAGGCCGAAGGCTGCAACCCAGGAGTAACGCTCCGGGGCGCCGGCGCGGACGCCTTCCTCGATGCTGGTGAAGTCCATGATCAGCGAGAACGCTGCCAGGCCGATGGCCAGGATGCCGATGAAGACACCCAGGGGGATGCCTGCAATGGTGATGCTGGTGCGAAGGCCGAAGGGCTCCTGCACAGCGCCGGTCCACATCATGACCAGGTTGATCAGCGCGAAGACTGCGTAGCCGATGGTGGCAATCATGAAGAAGCGCATCAGCTTGGGCGTGGCGCGGACCTTGCCGCTCTTGAACAGCACCAGCGTGACGCCGAAGACTGCGAGCGTGCCAATGACGGCCTGGAGGCCAACACCCGGGTACATGCCATCCAGGATGCGGGTAAGGCCACCGAGGAACAGGCCCTCGAGACCGGCATAGGCAAGAATCAGGGCCGGTGAAGGCTGCTTCTTGAAGGTGTTGACGAGGGCAAGAACGAATCCGCCCAGCGCACCAACGATCATGAGCATGGTGGAGAGGGCAGGAGCCACGAACAGCGTGACGCCGGCGCCGAGAACCAGGACCACCAGGCAGGCGACCGTCTTCATGATGACGTCGTCGTAGGTCATGCGCCCGGTGTCGGCGGGACCGGCAGCGGGCTGGTTGTACATCTGCTGCAGCTGCTCATTGGTCATGTTCTGCTGCTGGGCAGACCATGCTGCGTGGCCGTCCATCACCTGTCCGGGTGCCCGGCCAGGTGCTTGGCTAAACTGCTGGCCGTACGGATTTTGCGGTACAGGCGGGGCCTGCTTTGCTCCACGGAAATTCTTTCCGTTGAAGACTGGGTTTCCGCCAAGTGCCATTGCGGGTGTCCTCCTGAAAAAGGGCTAAGTGATAATTCACGGTACCAATTACCACGCGCGCGTGGCAGGGAAAGTTCCCTTGTTCACCCAGACGAAACGCAACCGTGACACGGAATCGGCAGAGTGGCTGCGGAGGACGGCCCCCTGACCGTTTAGAAACACCCTCAAACAACAAAGGTTTACTTAAGCGCAGCTACATTACCTGTTGCCTATAGCTTCACAGTTGTTATCCGATCGCGATGTTTGCACCCCCGAACTGGGCGTTTATTAAGCCCACCGAGCGGTAACATAGGCCACACATGGGTGACTTAGATCACAATCGAGGCAGCTAGGCAAGAACTGTTCACAAGCCCCATTTACCGTTCGCACCGGCTGCAATGGCGCAGCCGGGACCACCCCCACTGTGGAGGTTTCCATTTTGAGAAGCACACTGCGCGACCCGTCCAAGAGACGGTCCAAGGGACTGCAGAGAGTCGTGGGGGCGTTTTTCGCAGCCCTCATTGCCACTCTGCTGATCGCCGCCCCCTCGGCACAGGCAACCACCCCCTCGCCTTCGCCGTCACCGACGACATTCCAGAACAACATCAGCGGGTTCCTCCGCGATGATGCCCGGGCCCCCATCCCCGGCGTAAAAATCAAAGCCTCAGGCAACGGGTTCGAAGGTGAAGCAACCTCCGGAGCCAATGGCGCCTGGTCCATCGGCGTTCCCGTCCAGGGCACATACACGATTGAGCTGGATACCTCCACCTTGCCGGAGGGCATCAAGCTTGCCGATGGGCAAGACAATCCCCGAGATGTCACTTTCAGCCAAACGTCCAACTTGTCGGTGATCTTCGCCTTCGGCAAGGGCATCGTTGTCCAGCAACAAGACTTCGGCCAGAACCTCCTTAACCGCCTGGTTGCAGGCCTGAGCTTTGGCCTGCTTCTGGCACTCGCTTCCGTGGGCCTCTCCCTGATCTTCGGAACTACCGGCCTCACCAACTTCGCCCACGGCGAGATGGTGACACTCGGCGCTGTGCTCGTCTTCATGTTCAACGGCTTTGGGCTGCCTTTCTGGCTGGCGATCCTCCTGGCACTGGTAGGCGGAGGGCTGTTCGGCTATGTCCAGGACGCCGGACTCTGGCGGCCACTGAGGAAGCGGGGCTCCGGCCTGGTACCCATGATGATCGTCAGCATCGGCCTCGCGTTGGCCATCCGGTACGTCATCCAGTTCTTCTTCGGTGGCGCGACACAGCAGTTGCCCGGCGCGCAAAGTGCAGAGATCCAGATCGGGCCCGTGTCCATCTCCCCGAATAATCTCTGGTCCCTGATTATCAGTGCTGTGGTCATCGCCTTGATCGGCATCGTCCTGCTGAAGACACGTCTCGGCAAGGCAACCCGCGCTGTAGCGGACAATCCCGCACTGGCGGCTGCCTCCGGCATCGACGTCGACTCCGTGATCCGCATTGTCTGGATCGTCGGCGGCGTCCTCGCCTCCCTCGGCGGCATTCTCTGGGCGTACTACCGCCCAGGCGTCACTTTCGATATGGGCTCGCAGATTCTGCTTCTCATCTTCGCCGGCGTCACGCTTGGTGGTTTGGGAACCGTCTTCGGTGCCTTGATCGGCTCGATCGTCGTTGGCATCTTCGTGGAACTGACTACGGTGTTCGGCCTTCCCGCCGACCTCAAGTACGTCGGTGCGCTGTTCATCATGATTGTTGTTCTTCTGTTCCGACCGCAGGGTATCCTCGGCCGGCGTGAGCGTGTGGGTTAGGAGCGGGCCATGGACTTCGGATTCATTTTCTCCAGCGCCCTTGGCGAATTGTTCAGCCCGACGACGGCGGCATACGCACTTGCCGCTTTGGGCCTTGCGGTTCACTTCGGCTACTCAGGCCTGCTGAACTTCGGCCAAGCCGGATTTATGGCGGTTGGTGCCTACGGTTTCGCCATCTCCACCCTGAGCTTCGATGCCCCGTTCTTCCTCGCATTGATCATCTCGGTTCTGTGCTCCGTGATTTTCGCCTTCATCCTCGGTATTCCCACCCTCCGGCTCCGTGCCGACTACCTGGCCATCGTCACCATCGCAGCGGCAGAAATTGTCCGCTACGTGGTCACTACCAACCAGCTCACCAGCGTCACAGGCTCGGCCAACGGTTTGGCAGCGTTTGAGAACACCTTCTATGCCATGAATCCCTTCCCAGAAGGGTCTTACATGGGCATGAACAACCGTGACTTCTTCATCCGAGTGGTCGGCTGGGGACTCGTGATCGTGTGCTGTGTGCTTGTGTGGCTGCTCATGCGCAGCCCGTGGGGCCGCGTCCTGAAGGGCATCCGCGAAGACGAGAACGCCGTCCGCTCGCTCGGCAAGAACGTCTACGCCTACAAGATGCAGGCACTGATCATCGGTGGTGTGCTGGGCGCCTTGGCGGGCATGATCTTCACGCTCCCCCGCGGCGCTGTCCAGCCGTCCAACTACGGTACGGAACTGACGTTCTTCCTGTGGACCTGCCTCCTGCTCGGCGGCATGGCCACAGTCCTGGGGCCGGTCATCGGAGCCATGATCTTCTGGGTTGTCCTGTCGCTGACCCAGAGCCTGCTCTACGGCCTTATCGAATCAGGGGCAGTCACCTGGCTGACCACCGTCCAGGCCGGCCAGCTGCGCTACATCCTGGTGGGCGTTGCGCTGATGCTCCTGATGATCTTCCGCCCGCAAGGCGTCTTCGGCAATAAGAAGGAGCTTGCTTTCGCATGAGTGAGACCAACGAACAAAATATCGACTACATGACCGATTCGCGGCCCATCGCGGTCGGGGAAAACACCCCCGGTTGCAAGAAGCGCGATCCCATTGTGGTGGCGGAGGACGTCACCCGGTCCTTTGGCGGCATCAACGCAGTGGACGTCGAGTACCTCGAGATCCCGCGCCACAAGATCACAGCTTTGATCGGCCCCAACGGTGCAGGCAAGACCACCCTGTTCAACCTGCTCACGGGCTTTGACACCCCCAATACGGGCAAGTGGCAGTTCGAAGGCAACAGCCTGGCCGGCGTTTCCTCCTACAAAGTGGCACGCATGGGCATGGTGCGCACGTTCCAGCTGACCAAAGTGATGGGCAAGCTGACCGTCATGGAGAACATGCGTCTCGGCGCAGCGGACCAGCCAGGCGAACGGCTCTCCAAGGCCCTGTTCAAGGGCATGTGGGGAGGCCGTGAAAAGGAGATCACCGCCCAAGCCAACATCCTGTTGGAGAAGTTCAAGCTGGACGCCAAGAAGGACGACTACGCTGCATCCCTGTCGGGTGGCCAGCGGAAGCTCCTGGAAATGGCGCGGTCCCTGATGGTCCGGCCCAAGCTGGTGATGCTCGATGAGCCCATGGCCGGCGTAAACCCTGCGCTGACACAGTCGCTGCTGGACCACATCAAGAACCTCAAGGCTGAGGGAATGACCGTGCTCTTTGTTGAGCACGACATGAACATGGTCCGGCACATCGCTGACTGGGTTGTTGTCATGGCGGAAGGCAAGGTGGTGGCCGAAGGGCCTCCGGGCGAAGTGATGAAGAATCCTGCCGTCATCGACGCCTACCTTGGCGCCCACCACGATGTCGACCTCGGCGACGCAGAGGGCATTAAGGTGCTCGAGGCAGAACTTGAGGCCGACGAAGAGTCGGTGGTGGGTACTGAAGACGCCGGAATCCTCTCCGACATCGTCGAAACCAAGAAGGAGGATGGGAAATGAGCAGCACAGCCGCAATGCCCGCCTCGGCAGATGCCCCCGCGGGCGATTCGGTCGTCAAAGTCACCAACCTCGTGGCCGGGTACATTCCCGGTGTCAACATCCTCAACGGCTGCAGCATCGAAGCCCGCAAGGGTGAACTGATCGGCATCATCGGTCCCAACGGCGCCGGCAAGTCCACACTGCTGAAGGCTATGTTCGGCCTGGTGAAGGTCCATTCCGGAACCGTGGTGGTTCGCGGGCAGGACCTCACCGGTTTGAAGGCCAACAAGTTGGTGACCCAAGGTGTGGGCTTCGTCCCGCAGACCAACAACGTGTTCGCTGCGTTGACCATTGAAGAGAACCTCCAGATGGGCATGTTCCAGCGGCCGAAGGACTTCTCGGAGCGATTCGACTTTGTCACCAGCCTCTTCCCGGAGCTGGGAAAGCGGCGTGCCCAGCGGGCAGGGTCACTCTCCGGCGGCGAACGCCAGATGGTGGCCATGGGCAGGGCCCTCATGATGGACCCCGCGGTGCTGCTCCTCGATGAGCCATCGGCAGGCCTCTCCCCCGTCAAGCAGGACGAGACGTTCCTTCGGGTCCACGAGATCAACCGTGCCGGCGTTTCCGTGATCATGGTGGAACAGAACGCGCGCCGCTGCCTGCAGATCTGCGACCGCGGCTATGTGCTGGACCAAGGCAAGGACGCATACACGGGTACCGGGCGTGAGCTCATGAAGGACCCCAAGGTCATTCAGCTCTACCTGGGCACCCTGGCCGACGAGGTCTAACAGCCACAACCGCACAGCATAGGAGGGCCCCGGGACTCGTCCCGGGGCCCTCCTCCTTTTAAGAGACCAGGCACCTCTGAGAGTCCACGCACGCCGTGAGCCGCCGGCCGGCCCACCGCAACGCCAAGTGGCATGCTGGACCGATGACCAGAAGCATCACGGACCTGCAGCAGAAGCTACTGACGTCCTGGCTGGGCGATTTCAGAGTGGTGCAGGACCACTCATGGCCCCTCCAAGACACTACGGTCCTGCAGGTGGCTGCCCCGGACGGCCTGGAATTCATCGTCAAGGCCAGCACCACCAGCCATCACATCCGCCGGGAGATCGCAGCCTATTCCTGGGGACTCCACGGGCTTGACGGCAGGGTACCCACGCTGAGGCACGCGGCGCCGGAAGCAGGCCTGTTGGTCACCGTGTACCTCCCTGGGACCCTGGTGGCCGGCACCCCTGCCGAATTCGATCCGGCGACGTATCGCGCAGCCGGTGCGCTCCTGTCAATGTTGCACCGGCCGGCAGGAACCTCCCGGAGCTATGTTCGGGCCATGACGGCCAGGACCAGCGCACTCCTTGACCGTGCCCAGGGCCTTCTGCCCGAGGGCACGCAGCGTGGCGCCAAGGATGCTCTCGCGTCTTTGGAGCCCGGCCCTGCCGAGCTGGTCACCACCCATGGCGACTACCAGCCCAGGAATTGGCTTGACGACCACGGGCTGGTTAAAGTCATCGATTTCGGCCGGGCAGAGCTGCGTCCGTGGGTCCATGACCTGGTCCGGCTCAGCCACCAGCAGCTACTGGCCCGCCCGGAGCTTGCAGAGGCCTTCTACGAAGGTCTGGGCAGGGTCATCACCACCGGGCAGGAACAGCAGCTGTGGACCTTGGAGAACCTGAACCAGGCGGTGGGCACGGTGGTCTGGGCCCACCGCGTGGGAGACCGGGAGTTTGAGCGACAGGGCGTGGAGATGGTGACCCGGGTCCTCGAAGGTTTCCACCCCTACGGCTGATGGAGAGTTGGATCCGCACAGCAGAACAGGCCCCCTTCCTTGTGAGGAAGGGGGCCTGTTGCTGAGTGCGGTCTGGATCAGCTGCGGCTTAGAGCTTGCCGAACTCTTCACGGACCGGCTTGTAGGTGTTGTCATCCTGGTATTCGTAGATACCGATGTACGCCTCGGTGGGGTCGCCAGCGTCGGAGAACGTGACCGGACCGGACTGGCCGTCGTAGTCGATGTCCTTGCCCTCGCGGAGCAACGTGACACAGGCTGCGAAGCTGGTGCACTTCTCGCCGCCTTCAGAGACTTCCTTCAGCTTGGCCGCGATGTCCGTACCCTTGGTGCTCTTGGCGGCCTCAGAGGCCAGCGAGATCAGGTTCACGGCGTCGTAGGACTCGCCTGCGTAGCTGTAATCCTTCAGGGCGGGATCAATCGCGAGGAGCTTCTGCTTGAAGGCGTCCTTGGCGAACGTACCGGGGATGGTTCCCTGTGCGCCCTTCATGGTGCCTGCCTGGAAGTCCTTGCTGTAGTCCGAGGTGTTGCCGTCAACCATGAACAGCTGCGTGGGCTTGATTCCCTTGCCGGTGATCAGGGGGACGATGCTCTTTGCCTGGTCAAAGGTGATCAAGGCGATGGCGTCCGGCTTGGCTGCGAGGACCTTGTCCACCTGGCTGCTGAACTGGGAGTCACCCTCATTGAAGAGTTCTTCAGCTACTACCTTGCCGCCGGCTGCCTCGAAGGCTTCCTTGACGTTCTTCTGGAGGCCGGTTCCGTAAGCGTCGTTCAGAACGATCATGCCAACGGTCTGGGCACCACAGGTAGCCATGTAGTTTCCGAGGACCTTGCCCTGCAGGACGTCGGACGGTGCAGTGCGCCAGTACAGGCCCTTGTCGTCCCACGTGGTGAAGTCAGGCGAGGTGTTGGCGGGCGAGAAGTGGATGACGCCGGCGCCGGTGATCTGGTTGATGACCGTCTTGGAAACACCCGAGGATGCCGCACCAATGACAGCACTCACGCCCTGGCCCAGGAGTGCCGTGGTGGACTGGGTGGCGATGTCCGTCTTCGTGTCACCGGAGTCGCGGTGAACTACAGAAACAGGGGCGCCCAGGACGCCGCCGGCGTCATTGACTTCCTTGATGCCGAGGTTGACACCGGCGATTTCGGGCGGGCCGAGGAACGCCAGCGACCCCGTTGTCGGCAGGAGCGATCCAAGTTTAAGCGGTGTTGCTGTGGTGGTGGTCGAGGGAGGTACAGGTCCCGTGTTGGTGGCAGCCTGGCTGTTGCCGGCTCCCGCCCCGCCGCTCGGTGCCGGGCAGGAGATGCCTGCTGCGGCGGCGGAAGAAGACCCAGTCTGGGTAGGAGTCGAAGACCCACCACAAGCTGTGGCCAAGAGAGCGACCCCAATGCCAAGCGCGGTTAGCTTGGCGGCTCGGGGCGCCGCTGGGGAAAGATCAAACATTCGTTGTCTCCTCGATCGAAAGGTGCGAACTGCCTTTGATGCGATTACTCAGGTGTTCCTGATTAAGACTCAAACTAATGCAATTGGGCGGCGAACATAAGTGATTCAGGTCACATCCCTATAACACTCGTTGCCTGTGGGGAATCTACGAGCCAGCTGGGAATTTGCGCGGAAGATGACACACGCACAGCGGAAGGGAGAATAGGCTCTCACCTGCCGTCCGTGCCCCAGGTGGGACTCGAACCCACAACACGCGGATTTTAAGTCCGCTGCCTCTGCCAATTGGGCTACTGGGGCGCCCGCACCATGGTATCCCAGCTACAGCCCGTTGAACGGCTCCGCGTAGCGGAAGGTGCCCCGGACGCCGTCGGGCCATTCGGGAAGGGTCAGTAACTGGAAGTGGTCGCCCCACATCGCCTCAGGCGGTTGCACGCCCAACGAGGTGGCCGGCACGTAGCCGAAGCGCGGGTAATAGAGCGGACTGCCGAGCAATGCGATCCCGGGTTCTCCAAGAGCTGTGGCACGTGCTGCGGTTTCGCGCATCAGCGCTGAACCGACGCCCCGCTTCTGGAAGTGGGGAAGCACGCCTATGGGGCCGAGGGCAATGAGCTCCAGCTCCCCGATCCAGCCCCGCGTACTGATCGCGTGGCCCACAATCTCCCCACCCATTTCCGCCACGATGCTGAACTCCGGAATGTACTCCTCGCAATCAAACAGCCCGCGCAGCAGCCCGACTTCGATCGGCGTGCCCTCAACAGGCTCACCCGTCACGGGCGAGACGGAGAACGCGCTGGCTGTCAGCTCCAGGATCTCTTCCCGGTCATCGGGCCGCTCAGAACGCAGGACCACACCACGCGCAAGCAGCCGGAGAACGTCCATGGCCCGTTCGGCATCGGCGGAAGGCACCAGGAGGTGGTCATGGTGGAAGCCGGCCAGGACATTGCAGCTGATCCCCGCGTGCGTCAACGCGGCGCTGACGGCAGCGGTGAGTCCTACGGCTTCAAGGGCCGAATGGACCTGGAGCGTGATCCACGTGGCGACAAAGTCGTACCTCAGGCCCAAAGAGTCCGCTTCGTCCCGCCGCAGGACAACCGTGAGGCCCTCGGCTTCGCGAACTGCCGCTTCGACGCCGCCCTCCAGGGGCCTGCCGTGCGGCCACAAGGCGTAAACGTAATCGCCCTCGCGGGCCACGGGGTGAAGGGATTCCAGCAGGGTCTTCAGATCGGTTTCACCGGACATGAAGACAGTCTAGGGGCGCACTGACACGCGACCACCGTAACGCTGCTGGTTAAACGTCGACGGCGACCACTCCCTGAAAGGGGGCGGCCGCCGTCGTGCGTGAACTACTTGGCGTCAGCAGTTACCGGAGTCTTGACTTCTTCGGCAACAGGCTTGGCTTCTGCCGGAGCCGGAGCGGCAGCGGGCTTGGGAGCCGGCGTCGCTGCGGCCACGAAGGCACCGCGCGGGTTGTCGAGATCGATCAGCTGCGTGGTGTCGCGGCCTGCGAAGAAGGCCAGGATCCAGCCGAAGACGACACGGAACTTGCGCTCAACCGTGGGCATGGCCATGCCGTGGTAGCCACGGTGTGCCAGCCAGGCGAGGCCGCCCTTGAGGCCGATGCGGCCGAGCAGGTTGATGTTGGCAACACCCTTCCACTCGCCGAAGCCGGCAACAGCACCAAGGTTCTTGTGCTTGTAGTCGTGCAGCGGCTTGTCCCAGCGCGAAGCCCAGAGGTTCTTGGCGAGCTTCTTGGCCTGGCGAAGAGCGTGCTGGGCGTTGGGGACGCAGGTACCGTCCGGCAGGCCCTTGCCCGTAAGGTCCGGAACAGCGGCGATGTCGCCGGCTGCCCAAGCGTTCTCCACGATGCCTTCGTCGCCTGCGATGCGCAGGTCCGGGAGGACGCGGACGCGGCCACGCGGTTCCAGCGGGAAATCGGTGGAGCGGATCATCGGGTTGGCCTGCACGCCGGCAGCCCATACCAGGGTGTCTGCTTCAACTTCCTGCGCCGGGGTCTTGTCCGGGAGGTTGATCAGCTTGAGGTTGCCCTCGGCGCTGTCAAGGGAAGTGTTCAGGAGTACTTCGATGCCGCGGCTGCGGAGGTGCTCCACAACCCATTCGGCCTGCGACGCGGTGACCTCGGGCATGATGCGGCCCATGGCTTCGACGAGGATGAAGCGGACTTCTTCCTGGCGGATGCGCGGGTTGTTACGGACTGCGGCGCGGGCGAGGTCTTCCATTTCGGTGAGGCACTCGATGCCGGCAAAACCGCCACCGACAACCACGAAAGTCAGTGCCTTGGCGCGTTCGGCCGGGTCCGTCATGGTGGAAGCAGCTTCGATGCGTTCCAGCACCTTGTTGCGCAATGCAACGGCTTCCTCGATGGTCTTCAGGCCGATGCCCTTGTCCGCGAGGCCCTTGATGGGGAAGGTACGGGTGATGGCGCCTGCTGCGATGACAACGTCGAAGTACGGGATTTCGAAGTTCTCGCCGCCATCGGCCGGGGCGATGACCGCAGTGCGGTTAGCGTGGTCGATGCTGGTGACGCGGCCCTGGATGAGCTCAGTCTGCTTCAGGTGCTGACGGTGGGAGACGACGGCGTGGCGTGCCTCGATGTTGCCACCGGCTACTTCCGGAAGGAAGGGCTGGTAGGTCATGTACGGCAGTGGATCAACGACGGTGACGATGCCGCCCGCGTTCGCGATCTTCTTCTGCAGTTTGAGGGCTACGTACAGGCCGACGTAACCGCCGCCGACGACGAGAACCCGGGGACGGTCAATGAGCTCAGGGGTGGTTGCCATGAGTCCAGAGTACAGCACTTTGTGAAAATCTTCACTAACTACTTCCTGGAGGGCGGATCGACCTTCAAAAGAGCGCCCGTCTCAGCTTCTTCGGGAACAGCCGGAGGGTTCCTGGAGACCTTGCGCAGTTGGATCGCAGCACCCGTCACGAGGGCGATAAACAACGCTCCAAAGCCAAGCACGACGGCGGCAGGAAGGGCGTCATCGACGGTCGCCGGCGTCTTCGCAGCAGGAACGGTCGGGTCGGCCAGCGTGGGCGCTGCGCTGGTAGGGCTCGCGACCGGCGCCTGCGATGGCGTACTGAAGTCGCCGCGGCGGTGGACACGTATCCAGTCCGCGATGGAACCGAGCGGATTGCTGCCGGCGGCGGGTACGTCGTCCTTCAATGCCGCTTCGGCGTTGAGGACGCCGTAGCCGTACAGGGGATCCTTGCCCGGAGCTCCCGCGTCCTTTGCGGTGCTGACAATTCTGTTGATGACCTGGGTGGCGCTCATCTCCGGCCACTTGGACCGGATGAGGGCGGCCACACCGGAAACGATGGGTGCCGCACCGGAGGTGCCTGCCCATTCGGCGTACCCACCTCCAGGAATGCCGCCTACCAGGTTCTCGGCCGGTGCCGCCACGCCAATGCTGATGCCCTGCGACGAGGAATCCACGCTGGCGCGCCCCTCGCCGTCGAGCCCGGCGACCGTCAGGACACCGGGAATGGTTGCCGGTGCGCCGACCTGCACATTTCCGCCCACGCGGTTGCCCGCCGCGGCAACGATCACCACGTCCTTCTGCTCGGCATAAAGGAAAGCTGCGTCCCAGCTCTGCGGCCAGTCCGGCGAGGTACTGCCGAGGGAGATGTTGATGACCTTGGCGCCGTTGTCCACTGCCCATCGCACGGCATCCGGAATCTGTTCCTGGTCCGTTTTGCCGCCAGGGTTGGGCGAGCCGAGCCACGTTGAAACCGCAAGGATTTCGGCTTCAGGCGCGACGCCGGTAATCCCGTCCGGTCCCCCGGCCGGCGGGACGGTGGGTGGTCCGGGCGGAGTTGCCGAAGCGCTCGGTGACGGCGAGGCCGTGGGGGTCGTATGGCCGCGCCCGGCGAGCATCGTGGCAACCAGGGTCCCGTGCTCAGTCTTGGCGCCGATGCTCTTCTGCCCGTTGGGTGCCCCGGCCCCCGAGACGTCCGTCCCGCCGACTACGACGCCCTTGAGGTCCGGGTGGTTTCCGTCAATGCCGCTATCGATGATGGCAACCTTGACTCCGGCACCTTTGGATACCTGCCAGGCGTTGGTAATGCCGGATTCCTTAAGCCAGAACTCCTTGTCGCGCCACGCGTCCGCGGTCGCGGCAGGAGCCGTCAACAATGCACCCGCCAGCGCCCCGCCAGCCAATGCTGTGGCAAGGGCAGCGGAAAGACTGCGGCGGAAACGCAGTGTCATTCGGCGTCCCGGATGCTGAGCGCGATGCCGTCCAGGATGTCGTGCTCACTGGAGACGGCCGTATCGATCCTGCCACTGCTGACGCTGGCCAGACGGTCCAGGATGCGGCGCCACACCAGGGCGCCCGCGCCGATGACGTCCACGCGGCCGGGGTGCATGTAGGGAAGCTTTGCGCGCTCATCACGCGTCATTTCCAACAAGTTGGTGCAGGCATCGCTGATGGTTTCAAGATCCAGTGACGCACCGTGGATCCGGTTCGGCTGGTATTCGCTCAAGCCCAGCGCGTGGGCCGTAATAGTGGTGATGGAACCGGCCACGCCCACTACAGCTGTAGCTCGGTCAAGCGGCACTGTCTGCGCGGCAAGGTCCAGTGCGGCGTCGACGTCGGCCTCTGCTGCGGCGATTTGCGCATGGGTGGGCGGATCGCTGCGAAGGTGACGTTCAGTAAGCCTCACACAGCCGATATCCACCGATCGTGCAGCGATGACGCCGTCGTCGTCGCCCAGGACGAACTCGGTACTGCCACCGCCGAGGTCCACCACGAGGATGGGGTCCTTTCCTGTCGCCGGCAGGACGCTGCTGGCACCGGCAAATGACAGCGCGGCTTCCTCGTCACCGGAAATCACCTCCGGTTCCACACCCAGGAGGTCCCGGATGCCGTCCACGAACACCTGGCGGTTGCGGGCGTCACGGGTGGCGGACGTCGCGGCGAAACGAACCCGCCCGGCGCCGTGCACCTTGATGAGTTCTGCGTAGTCACGTGTTGCAGCGAACGTGCGTTCCAGGGCCTCGGGTGCAAGTTCACCCGTGGCATCAACGCCCTGGCCAAGGCGGACCACCCGCATTTCACGTACGACGTCAGCCAAGGGGCCTGATGCCCGGTCGGCCGAGGCGTCTGCGATGAGGAGGCGGATCGAGTTGGTTCCGCAGTCGATCGCTGCCACGCGGCTCATGCAGTGCCTTCCTGGTGGCCCGAAATGTCCGTCGTCGATTTCCGCACCGGAGCAGGGCGTCCAACGATGTCCGGCAATCCCTGCGGGCCGTGCCGGCTCAGGTCGCGCGAAGGAGCTTCCCCAGCTGTATCCCAGGCGCCGTCACAGTAGCAGCGGTCCTTGGTCCACCACTCGGTGATTGATTCCAGTGCTTCGTCCCCCAACGGGTTGACGCCCGGCCCTTCGGCCAATGAGTGGCCAACCAGTACATGCAGGCACTTCACGCGGGTGGGCATGCCCCCGGCGGAAATGCCGTCAATTTCGGGCACTGCACCGGTCCCGGAGCGGTCGGCGATGTCGTTACGGGCCTGAAGATAGGCCTCGTGGGCACTTTGGTAGGTGTCCGCCAACTGTTGGTCAGCAGTCAACCGCTCATTCATCACGTTCATCAGACCGCCCGCTTCCAACCGCGACACCGCGGAGGTGATGACCGGGTGGGTCAGGTAGAACGTGGTGGGGAACGGTGTTCCGTTGCTGAGCCGCGGAGCGGTGGCCGCCACCAGTGGATTGCCGCAGACGCACCGTGCAGGGATCTCAACGACATCCCTGACCGGCCGGCCAAGCTGGCGGCTGAGGACCTCAAGATCGTGTGCTGATGGCTGGCGGGATTCCTGCGGCACGGCTGCCGTGTTCTCTTCCACTTGCGCTGCCAACCTTCCTGCCCTTGTTGCCGTGTCCATTGCGGACACGACGGCGGTGGGCACCGCGTCTAGTCAGTTGCCGATCGTCTGATTGACTCCCAGAGAGCATCCACCCAGGGCAGATTTTCCGGGTTTGCAGACGATCCGGAGCCGGTGCGGCCACCCGGCGTGCCGGCGGCCTCTTCTCCCCCAAACACCCAGTAACCCGTTTCACCCGGCATAACCATGTTAATGCGGTCGCGGGCCTGTTGTTTCACGTAGTTGGGGTCCTGCCACCGGGAAAGCTGCTTGTTCAGCTCGGTTTGCTCTGCTTTCCGGCCGGCAATCTCGGCCTCCAGCGCGGAAATTTCGGCGCGCTTCTCCAGGAAAATCTTCACCGTCGGGGCAAGCATGATGGTGATGGCAATCATGACGACGGCCAGGGCCAGCATCCGGCCGGAAAACGCCTTGGCCGGTACGGGATCGACGTTGCGATCGTCATTGGCCGCGGGAGCCGGTTTGCTGGAGGCATTGTCAGTGGCCCTTGCGCTGGCCTTTGCGGTGGCCTTTGCAGCAGTGGACACCGGCGGCTTCCTGCCGGTCGGAATCTTGCTGCCACCTGCCGGCGTCGAAGATTTTGCTGTGGATCGAGTGCCGCCAAACTCGGCTTTGATGACATCGCCGCCATCGGAACCGGGCCCGGTCGAAGCTGTGCCTGCCGCACTCTTGGCTGCAGTCCGGGGACCGGCGCCGGAGGTACGCGTTTCGCTGGACGGGCGGCCTGAACCGGAACGGCCGCCCAGGGCGTCGGCCCTGGGTACCTTTGGACGACGGGTGGCCATGACACTCCTGTAATGCCCGGTGCTTGCCTGGCGGGTTGCTGCGCTTGCTGTTGCTGACCTGGCCCGCGTTAAACAGAACCGGTGGCCATGGTCATTCCACCATAGCCACCGGTTACGTGTTTTCGCTGAAGGCTAGCCCTTGAAACGCGGGAACGCGCTGCGGCCGGCGTAGCGTGCGGCGTCGTCGAGTTCTTCCTCGATGCGCAGCAGCTGGTTGTACTTTGCGACGCGCTCGGAGCGGGCCGGGGCACCGGTCTTGATCTGGCCCGCGTTGGTCGCAACCGCGATGTCAGCAATGGTGGTGTCCTCGGTTTCGCCGGAGCGGTGCGAGGTGATGGTGGTGTAGCCGGAACGCTGGGCCAGGGAAACGGCGTCGAGCGTCTCGGTCAGGGAACCGATCTGGTTGACCTTTACCAGCAGCGAGTTTGCCGTGGCGGCGTCGATGCCCTGCTGCAGGCGGACCGGGTTGGTGACGAAGAGGTCATCGCCCACCAGCTGGACCTTGTCACCGATGGTGTCGGTGAGGGTCTTCCAGCCTTCCCAGTCGTTCTCGTCCAGCGGGTCTTCAATGGAAACCAGCGGGTAGTCGGCAACGAGTTCAGCGTAGTAGGCGCTCATCTCGGAGGCGGTCAGTGCCTTGCCTTCGAACTGGTAGGCGCCATCCTTGTAGAACTCCGAGGACGCAACGTCCAGGGCAAGGGCGATGTCCGTGCCCGGGGTGTAGCCGGCGTTCTTGATGGCTTCCTGGATCAGGTCCAGTGCAGCGCGGTTGGACGGCAGGTTCGGGGCGAAGCCACCTTCGTCGCCGAGGCCCGTGGAGAGGCCCTTTTCCTGGAGGACAGCCTTGAGGTTGTGGTAGACCTCAACGCCCCAGCGCAGGCCTTCGGAGAAGGTCTCGGCGCCGATCGGGGCGATCATGAATTCCTGGATGTCCACATCGGAGTCGGCGTGCGAGCCGCCGTTGAGGATGTTCATCAGGGGAACCGGCAGGACGTGGGCGTTCGGGCCGCCCAGGTACTTGTACAGCGGCAGGTCCGCGGAAGCTGCGGCAGCGTTGGCAACAGCCAAGGAAACGCCGAGGATGGCGTTGGCGCCCAGCTTGGCCTTGTTGGGGGTGCCGTCCAGATCGATCATGGCCTGGTCGATGCTGCGCTGGTCAGTGGCGTCGAAGCCAATCAGGGCCGGGGAGATCTCGTCGATGACGGCGTCAACGGCCTTCTGGACACCCTTGCCGAGGTAACGGCCCTTGTCGCCGTCGCGAAGCTCAACAGCCTCGTGCTCGCCGGTGGAAGCACCGGAGGGAACTGCTGCGCGGCCGATCTGGCCGTCGGAGAGCAGGACCTCAACTTCTACGGTCGGGTTTCCGCGGGAATCAAGGATCTCGCGTGCGTGGATGGCATCGATAAGCGCCATGGATGTGCTCCTTATGGGCAAATTACAGGAATGAGGAGGGAAATTCTCAACGTCCTCGTCGCTACTAGCGTAGTCGAGAGTGGCTTAGGTTACGGAACAACTTCCAAAGACTCACGTCATGAAGGCTGGGCCTGGCTGTTCTGAAACGATCGAACTGCGGAACGGAGGGCCCGTTCGGCGTCGAGTCCTTGCTCCCGGGCACCGGCGACGACGGCGAGCAGCAACGCCCCGAGCGCTTCTTCCGAGTCCGGAACAGCGGGAATTCCGACGGCGGTCATCGCGCTTTGCGCGTCGACGTCCAAGCCTGCGCGCACAGCACGGTCCCAGGACTTCTGAGCTGCGGCCAACGCCGGAAGGTGCGGCGGGATGCCCACGAAGGGATCTTTTCGCTCCGGTTTCTCCGCACGTTTGGCGGCGTCCCACTTGACGATGATTTCCTCGACGCTGGCAGGGAAACTCTCCTGCAGGGAACCGTCTGGCTTGAAGACGTGCCGGTTCCGGCGGACCATCTTGGCGTTGATCCCGCGCGCTACCGCCTCAAAGTCGAAGCTGCCGCGCTCCTCGGCGAGCCGGGCATGAAGCACTACCTGTAGCAGCACATCTCCCAGCTCGCCGCGGAGCTCGCTGTCCCTCGCCGGGGAGTCACCGGCTTCTATCGAATCCACCACTTCGTAGGCTTCCTCGATCAAGTACTCCGCCAACGACTCGTGCGTCAGCGCACCCATCCAGGGGCAATGCTCCCGCAGGGCCGCGATTGTCCCCAGCAGCTCCCCGACCTCGCAAGCTCGGCCAGGGACCCCGGCTGCTGTGGGCCCATGCAGCTCCGGGAGGCTGGAATTATTAGCCGAGGTTGGCGTAGGCATCGTTGATGTACTCAACCAAGGCTTCACGCTCGTCCAGCGGCAGGAAGGCTGCTTCGGCAGCATTGAGTGTCAGCTCAAGCAGATCATCGAGGTCGTAGTCGAAGGTCTCCACGAGCAGTTCGAATTCGTCAGTCAGGGTGACGCCACTCATCAGGCGGTTGTCCGTGTTGATGGTGACGTTGAAGCCCAACTGGAAGAGCATGTCCAGCGGGTGGCTTTCGATGCCGTCGCCAAAACCGGAAATGGCACCGGTCTGGAGGTTGGACGACGGGCAGATTTCCAGGGCGATTCCGCGGTCGCGGACCCAAGCCGCAATGCTGCCGATGGTCACCATGCCGATAGTGTCTTCGCCGTCGTCGTCCGAGTTGTCCTCGAACTCCACGCTGATGTCCTCGGCGATCCGTACGCCGTGGCCCAGGCGCAGGGCGCGGCCATCTACCAAGGCGGACTGGATGCTTTCCAAACCGGCAGCCTCACCGGCGTGGACCGTGGCGGGGAAGTTGTTTTCAGCGAGGTAGGTGAAGGCTTCCTTGAAACGGGACGGCAGGAAGCCATCTTCGGCGCCTGCAATGTCAAAACCGACCGCACCGTTGGCGCGGTGGCGGACTGCGAGCTCCGCGATCTCCTGGCCGCGGTCAGCGTGCCGCATGGCGGTGATGAGCTGACCCACCTGGATCTGCTGGCCGCGCTCTTCGGCAGCGTCCACGCCGGCTTCGAGGCCCGTTTGGACAGCCTCTACGACCTCGTCCAGGGAGAGGCCCTTCTGCAGGTGCTGTTCGGGTGCCCAGCGGACTTCGCCGTAAACCACGCCGTCCTCGGCGAGGTCTTCCACGAATTCCTTGGCGACCCTGAACAGGCCTTCCTTGGTCTGCATGACGGCGATGGTGTGGTCGAACGTCTCAAGGTAGCGGACCAGCGAGCCGGAGTCGGCGGACTCGCGGAACCATTCGCCAAGCGCCACGGGATCGGTGGACGGCAGCGAGTGGCCGACCTCCCCAGCAAGCTCAATGATGGTGGCGGGACGGAGGCCTCCATCCAGGTGGTCGTGCAGGGAAACCTTGGGGAGGCTCTTCAGATCGAAGTCAAGGGCAGGGGCGGCGTCAAGTATGGGCTCAGTCACGTACTAACTGTAGGGGGACTGCAGGAGCTTAGCCAGCAGGCTTGGAGGCGTCGACACCTGCAACAGCTTTCCGGGTCACATCCGCCGCATCCACGATGGGCGCTTCGTCCCTGGGCACATCTTCCCTGGGCACTTCTTCCCTGGGCGAGGCGCCTCGGGCGATGTCCTTCTTTTCCAGGTACTTGTGCCACCAACGCAGGGCGTGATCCACCACAATGCCCAGCACCACAGCGAAGGCCACGGCAATCCCTACGCCCAGGAGCGGGTTGTGGTGCACCCACTGCCCCGCGAGCAAGCCTATGCCGATGGAGTAGGCCACCCACGTGACGCAAGCGAAGGCGTCCAGCCAGAAGAAAGTGCGGTGGCGGAAACCCGTTTGTCCGGCCACGTAATTCACAGCCACGCGGCCCCACGGAATGTAACGGGCCGTGAAAATAAGCACAGCGCCGCGCTTGTCCAGCTCATACTGCGCCCAGGCGAACATTTTCTGGACCTTGGGCCTGCGCATCCACTTCCAGCGGGTGAGGCCGATCTTCCGGCCGAGCATGTAGGCCATGTTGTCGCCCGCCATCGCGCCGACCAGCGCGGTGGCGCCCAGGATCCAAAGATTGGGTTCTCCGCTGTGAAGGGACAGCGCCGAGAGACCCACAATGGCTGTTTCGCTGGGGAGGATGGTGGCGAATCCGTCAATAAAGAAGAAGACCAGGAGTACCGGGTAAATCCATGGCTGCCCGGCTGCATGCTCGAGCATTAGGTTCAAAGACTCCACGCGGTGGTAGCTCCTAGACGAATATGACTTGACACTGTGACCAAAGTCGCTCTTAGTGTCCCACGGCCAGGACGTCGTTCGCTACGCCCCGGCCTTGGGATCACGCGTTTAACGCTACTGGGGAGGTTACGGTTCCGTCGTCAACCGCCGGGCTGATCTTGCCGGCCACGCAGCGTCATACCGTGGGTGGAGGCGGGACGTCTTCGCCGGGCATGTTTTTCCGGTCCAGGGGCACGGATCCGCGGACCCTGCTGATGATGCGGTCAATAATGACGCCCAGGATCACTGCGACCACTATCGCGATGACGGCACCCAGCAAGTGGTTGTGTTCGAACCAGACGCCGAAGAAATACCCGAGGACAACCGAATAGCTGGCCCAGAGGACAGCTGACATAGCGGTGAGGGCCACGAAGCGGCGGTGGTTGAAGTGCGTAGCGCCTGCCGTCAGGTTGACCGCTACCCTCCCGATGGGGATGAACCGGGCCACCATAATGAGCGAGGCCGACCGGCGTCGGAGTTCCTTGCCTGCCCAACGAAAGGCGCCCTGCATCCTTTGGGTGCGCATCCAACGCCAGCGCTGGATGCCGATCCGACGGCCAATAATGTAGGCAATGTTGTCTCCGGAGAATGCCCCGAGGGCTGCCATCAGTCCAAGCAGCCACACGTTGGGTGAGCCGCTGCTTCCGGACACTGCGCTGAGGCCCACCACAACGGATTCGCTGGGGATGGGCGGGAAGAAGCCATCGATTACGCAGCAGGCGAGCACAAGGAACAACACCCACGGCTGCTCGGCTGCGGCGAGGATGAAATCGTTGATGCCCTGCACGGTTTCCTTACGGTAGCCGGCTCCCCCACAGGCGCCGGATGACTGGTGTTCCGGGCTGTCCTTGGCGAACAACCCGGAACACTTAAGCCTAGGCGATACGGTCGATGATGAGCTGGTGCGCCGGGCGCGAACCCTCGGGTGCGATCACCACTGCATCCCGCAGGGCTTCCTTGGCCCGGTCGAACTTCTCCGGAGTATCCGTCAACAGGGTCATTAACGGCTCGCCGGCACGCACCAGGGCGCCGGGCTTGGCGTGCATCCTCACGCCGGCACCGGCCTGGACCTGGTCTTCCTTGCGTGCGCGGCCAGCGCCGAGGCGCCAGGCCGCCACACCTACGGAGAGGGCGTCCAGCTCCACCAGGACACCGTCCGCGGGAGCGTAGATGACCTCGGATTCCCTGGCCACCGGCAAGGCAGCACGTGGGTCTCCTCCTTGGGCTTCGATCATCCGGTTCCAGACGTCCATGGCACGTCCGTCCTTCAGGGCCGCCGCCGGATCGGCGTCGTGGATGCCGGCGCCTGCCAGCATCTCCTCTGCCAGGCGGACGGTCAGCTCGACGACGTCTTCCGGACCGCCGCCCGCGAGGACCTCCACTGATTCCTCAACTTCGATCGCGTTTCCAGCGGTCAAACCGAGAGGCGTGGACATATCCGTTATCAGTGCCACCGTGTGCACGCCGGCGTCCTTGCCCAAGGCCACCATGGTCTCGGCAAGCTCGCGGGCACGGGCCTCGTCCTTCATGAAGGCACCCGAGCCAACCTTGACGTCCAGCACCAACGAACCCGTGCCTTCCGCGATCTTCTTGCTCATGATCGAGGAGGCAATCAGCGGGATGGCTTCCACCGTGCCCGTGACGTCGCGCAGCGCGTACAGCTTCTTGTCAGCAGGCGCGAGCCCGGACCCTGCGGCACAAATGACCGCGCCCACGTCCTGGAGTTGCGCCATGATTTCATCGTTGCTCAAGTTGGCGCGCCAGCCGGGGATGGCTTCGAGTTTGTCCAACGTTCCGCCGGTGTGGCCGAGGCCGCGGCCCGAAAGTTGCGGGACCGCGACGCCGAAGACGGCTACCAACGGGGCCAGCGGCAGCGTGATCTTATCCCCTACCCCGCCGGTGGAGTGCTTGTCGCTGGTAGCCTTCGTGCCGCCGTCGGGCCTTGTCAGGGACGAGAAGTCCATCCGCTCGCCCGAGGCGATCATGGCGGCTGTCCACCGTGAAATCTCGGCGCGGTCCATGCCGTTGAGCAGGATGGCCATGTTCAGCGCGGCCATCTGCTCCTCGGCAATGACCCCGCGGGTGTAGGCGTCGATGGTCCAGTCGATCTGCTCGGGCGAGAGAGCGCCCTTGTCGCGCTTGATGGAAATGATCTGGACGGCGTCAAACGCTTCAGTGCTGGTCACGTGGTTTCCTCCAGGTTTTCGGGACCAAAGGCGTCCGGCAGGACCTGGTCCATGGTTTTGATGCCCTGCGTTGTCATGAGCTGCATGCCCGGCGCCCTGAATTCGTAAAGCAGCTGGCGGCAACGCCCGCACGGCATGAGGATGTTGCCTTGGCCGTCCACGCAATAGAACGCAGCGAGCCTGCCGCCACCGGACATGTGGAGCTGGCCCACCAAGGCACATTCAGCGCAAAGCGTCAGGCCGTAACTGGCATTCTCCACGTTGCAGCCGCTGATGATCCTGCCGTCCTCGGTGAGGGCCGCAGCCCCCACCGGGAACTTCGAATATGGCGCGTAGGCGTTTTCCATGGCCTGCTTTGCAGCCTGTTCCAGGGCGTCCCAGTCAACGTCTACCGTAGGCATCGTCAACCCTTCACATACGGTATGCCGCTTGCGGCCGGTGGCCGCGACTTACCCACCAAACCGGCGACGGCGAAGATGGTCACCAGGTACGGCAGCATGGCCATGAACTGGCTGGGCACCGGGGTACCGATGATGCCCAGGATCGACTGCAGGTTGTAGGCAAAGCCAAACAGCAGCGAGGCCAGGAAAGCGCCGATCGGGTTCCATCGTCCGAAGATCAGGGCAGCCAGTGCGATGAAGCCGCGGCCGCCGGAGATGTCCTTGGTGAAGGAGTCGATGGTCACCAGCGTGAATACGGCGCCACCGATACCGGCGATCGCACCACCCAGGGTGACGTTCCGGAAGCGGGTGGCATTGACGTTGATACCGAGGGTGTCGGCAGCCTGCGGGTGCTCACCGACGGCACGGACCCGAAGTCCCCAGCGGGTCTTGAACAGCCCAAACCACACCACTGCGACGGCGATGTACATGAGGTAACCGGCGATGGACTGCTCAAACAGGATGGGCCCGATGATGGGGATGTCAGAAAGCAGCGGGATCGGCAGGATGTCCAAGCGTCCCGGGGTGTTGAACTGTTCCTTGTTGGGAACCATCAGCGTGCCATACAGGAAGCCCGTAAGACCCGAAACGAGCACGTTCAGGACAACGCCAACGATGATCTGGTTGACCAGGTACTTGATGCTGAACACGGCAAGAACCATGGACACAGCAGCACCGGCAGCGGCCGCGGCGATCAGGCCGATGTAGGGGCTGCCCGTCATGGTGGCTACCAGAGCGGCGGTGAAGGCCCCGCCCAGCAGCTGGCCTTCGATGGCGATGTTGACCACGCCCACACGCTCACACAACACGCCGGACAATGAGCCGAAAACGAGAGGAACGGCCAGCGTTACCGAACCTGCAACCAGGCCCGCCAAGGAAATGGACGGCTGCCTGGCGCCGGCCACAATCCACACCAGCAACGCGAACACGAACACCACGGCAAACGCGATGGGCAGCCACTTAGGCGAGCGCTCCCCCTGTGTCCAGAGGTAGATCGAGTAGGCAGCCATGGCAAGGAGCAGGATGCCCAGGACAACACCGCCTACTTGCCCGGGAATCATGAGGGCGGGGACGGCAACGGCGTCACCGGCGTCGCTGATCTTCATCTCGGCAGTCTGGTCCGGACCAAGGAAGCCAAAGAAGACCAGGGCGATGAGCGCCAGAATGCCCAGCGACAGAGGAACCTTCATGGAAGGGCGGAACGCCGGCAGGGCCGTCGAACCCGGCTTCGGAGCGGTAGTTGTCGCGCTCATTTGGCACCTCCGGAGGCGTTGACGAGGGCAGCCTTGGGAGCCGCTTTCGGTGTCTTGTTCTTCTTCTTGGGTTCAAGCCTGAAGATCGACCTGATGAGGGGCGGGGCTGCGATGAACAGGACGATCAGCGACTGAACGACCAACACGATGTCGATGGGCGTGCCCGTTTGGATCTGCATCTGCACGGCCCCGGCACGGAATGCGCCGAACAGCAGGCCTGCGAAGAACGTTCCCCACGGCGTGCTCCGGCCCAGCAGGGCAACGGTGATTGCGTCGAAGCCGATCTGGGCAGCGACGCCGCCGGTCAGAACCTTTTCGGTACCGGCCACCTGTGCGACGCCACCAAAAGCAGCGAGTGCACCGGCCATGGCCATCACCAGGATAGTGGCGCGGGATACCTTGACGCCGGCGGTGCGTGCTGCGACGGGGTTGGCACCAACTGCACGGAACTCGAAGCCAATGGTGGACCGGTTCAGCAGCCACCACACGCCGTAGGTCAGGGCTATTGCCACCAGGAAGCCCAAGTGGAGCCGGGACCCGGGGATGAGGACCGGATAGGTTGCGGATTCGTCGAGGCGTGGCGAGATGGGGCTGTTGTCCCCGGGACGCCGGAACGCCGGAGTGTTCAGCAGGAAGTCCAGCAAGAACAAGGCCACATAATTCAGCATGATGGTCACAATGACCTCATGCGCACCGGTCCGTGCTTTGAGGATGCCAACAATCGCGCCCCAGAAGGCACCGCCGAGGACGCCCATGATGATGACCACCAACAAGTGCAGGCCGAACGGCAGGTGCCAGGTGAAGCCGACGTATGCGGCGAGCGTGGCGCTGATAATGATCTGGCCTTGGGCACCAATGTTGAACAGGCCCGCCCGGAAGGCCAAGGCGACGCCCAGGCCGGCACAAATGAGGGGTGTGGCCACCGTCATGGTCTCAAGCAAGGGCTTGAAGCCCTCGCGGGGATTGAACACCGCGCCTTGGAAGAGCGCGGCATAGCTTTCGGTCATGGCGCTCCACAACGCGCTCAGGAAATCCGTGGGGCGTGCGAACAAGTAGCCCGCGGTCTTGGCAACCTGCGCATCTGTGCTGGCGATCAACAGGCCGCCGAGGAACAGCGCCACAATGACGGCCAGGACGGACACGAAGCCGTTGCCCATCACGATCCGGCGGATGAGGCTGCCCTGCTGCTGCCCTGAATCTCCGCTTTGGGACGAAACCGGCACAATGGACGGTTCAAGCATGCCGCCTGCGGTATCGAGGGAGACATCTGCCGCACGGAGGTCCGCTGTGGACTGGTCCTCAGCGGGAAGGGCGGGTGTTGGTTCGCTCTTGGACTGATCGTTCTCAGTCATCGGAGCCTCCTTCCGGGCCGACGCCGGCCATCATCAAGCCGAGGGTGTCGCGGGGTGTTCCAGCTGGGACGATGCCCACGAGCTTGCCCTTGTAGAGCACGGCAATCCGGTCGGCGAGTTCAATGACCTCGTCAAGTTCAGTGGAAACGATCATCACGGGGGTTCCAACATCCCGCTCGGCAACGATGCGCTTATGCAGGAACTCGATGGAGCCAACATCCACGCCGCGGGTCGGCTGGCTTGCGATGAACAACCGCAACGGCCGGGACAGTTCCCGCGCCATGACCACTTTCTGCTGGTTGCCGCCGGACAGTGTTCCGGCAGCCGAACCTGCGGAAGGGGTCCTGATATCAAATTCTTCGATCTTGGCCTTGGCGTGCTCGGCAACCTTCGCCGGTTTCATGCTGATGCCGCTGGCAAACGGGGCCTGGTCATACAGGTCCAGCACCAGGTTCTCGGCTACAGAGAACGGTCCGACCAGTCCATCCACGGTCCGGTCTTCGGGGACAAAGCCAACGCCCGAACGCAGTACATCCTTGACCGGAAGGCCCAGCAGCTGTTTGCCGTCCAGGGTCACCGAACCTGTGACGTGCTCCTGCACGCCCAGGATGGCTTCGGTCAGTTCCGTTTGGCCGTTGCCCTGGACACCGGCGACGGCGAGGATCTCGCCCTGGGCGATGGTGAAGCTGATCCCGTCCACCACGTTGGTGCCATTGGCGGCGCGGACTGTCAGGTTCTCCACCACGAACGTGGTTTCCTTCGGCTGGGCCGGGGCCTTGTTCAAGCTCAGGCTGACTGGGCGGCCCACCATCATGGAAGCCAGCTCGGTAGCTGAGGCCGAAGGAGGAGCATCACCCACCACCTTTCCGCGGCGGACCACCGTGATGACGTCCGATACAGCCTTCACTTCGCGGAGCTTGTGCGAAATGAAGACAATGGAGGTGCCGCCGGCTTTGAGCTGCCGCATGATGTCCAGGAGCTCATCGGTTTCCTGCGGCGTCAACACGGCCGTGGGTTCGTCCAGGATAAGGACCTTGGCTTCGCGTACCAGCGCTTTGATGATCTCCACGCGCTGCTGGACACCCACAGGCAGGTCCTCCACCAGGGCGTCCGGATCAACGTCGAAGCCATACTTATCGGAAATCTCCCGGATCTTTTTCCGGGTTTCGTCGATGCTGAGGACACCGCCGAACGTGGTTGGTTCCGCGCCGAGGGCCACGTTCTCTGCAACCGTGAACACGGGGACCAGCATGAAGTGCTGGTGCACCATGCCGATGCCCGCCGCCATCGCATCACCGGGGCCGCGGAAATTGACGGGCTGGTCATCCACCAGGATCTGGCCCGCTGTGGGCTCATACAGCCCATACAGCACATTCATGAGGGTTGATTTACCGGCACCATTTTCGCCGAGGAGGCAATGGATCTGGCCGGATTCGACCACGAGGTCGATGTCTTGGTTGGCGTAGAAGGTCCCGAAGGCTTTCGAGATCCCCTTCAATTCGAGTTTCACAACTCCCACCGTTCTGTGAGTCCAGGGACTTACTGCAGACAAGCCTTTGGCTTGGCATCAGCCTAGTCAGGGCAAAAACGCGCCGCCAGTACCGGGGCTCGGTACTGGCGGCGCGTCCAGGAATTGTTTACTTCTTGGGGCTCGCTGCCGATTCGACAACCAGCTTGCCGGAGACGATGTCAGCCTTCAGCGCATCGAGTTCGGACTTCGTCTCGGCGGAGACGGCGGAATCAAGGTCGTGGAACGGTGCGATGGCAACGCCGTCGTTCTCCAACGTGCCAACGTAGGCTGCGTTGCTGAACTTGCCGTCCTTGTCGTCCTTCACCACGGTTTCAACAGCTTCACCCATCTGCTTGACCACGGAGGTCAACATGAGGTCCTTGTATTCGGGAGCCGTGAGGTAGCCATCGGAGTCGACCCAGACGAGCTTGACGTCCTTGCCTGCCGCTTTGGCTTCCTTGAGCGCAGCGCCTGCACCCTTGCCAACCGGGCCGGCGACGGGCATCACGATGTCCGCACCCTGGTCCAGCAGGTTGATGGTGACCTGCTTGCCGGTGTCCTGCTTCTCGAAGTCGCCCGTGAACGAACCGTCCTGGGTGTTCTTGTCCCAACCGACAACCTGGACGGACTTGCCCTTGGCCTTGTTGTAAGCCTGGACGCCGTCATAGAAGCCATCCATGAAGATGGTGACGGTGGGGATCTTGATACCGCCGAAAGTACCCACCTTGCCGGTCTTGGACGTAGCGGCGGCCGCGTAACCGGCCAAGTACGCCGCCTGTGCCGTGTCATACACGATCGGCTTCACGTTTGCGATGGGGGTTTCGTACGAGTAGTCGATGATCGCGAAGTGCTTGTCAGTGTTCGCCGCAGCGGCAGCCTTGGTGGCATCGCCCAGGAGGAAGCCCACGGTAACCGTCAGGTTGCAGCCTGCCGAGACCATGCCGTTCAGGTTGGTCTCGAAGTCGCTGTTGGCCTTGGACTCGGCGGACTTGACCTGGATGCCGAGGTCGGTTTCAGCCTTCTTGAGGCCTTCGAACGAGGACTGGTTGAAGGACTGGTCATCGAATCCGCCCGAGTCGGACACGATGCATCCAACAAAGTCGCTCTTGGTGGCGGCGCCGGATCCGGCGTCGGGAGCCTGTCCACAACCGGTCAGCAGGAGCGCTGCCGCTCCAACGGTGGCAACCCCGGCCATTGAACCGCGCTTCAGGGTGGCACGCAGTGGTTTCTTCAATTTTCCTCCAGGAAGAAAGTGATTGGCGCTACGACGGATGGTCAATGAGTGTCCGTTTCCTATACCTGAGGCAGAAATTCTGTTTTCACTGATGCTCGCAGCTGCGACTAAGCGCATTGATGTCACCAACACTAGTGGCCTGGAACACACCCAGCTACCACAAATGATCACTCCAGGTCAGATTGTTGACCTTTTGTTACCAAGCAGTAGCCGGGTGTGCAAGTCACACGCGTTCCATCCCTTGATTACAGGCGGACGAGCATCTTTCCGGTGTTCGCGCCATCAAGGAGGTCAATGAAGGCCTGCGGCGCATTCTCCAGTCCATCGACGACTGTCTCGTCGTAGCTGACACTGCCATCGGCCAGCCAACCGGCCATGTTCTGCGCGAACTCCGCAGCGTGCTGGCGCTGTCCACCTACCAGGAACCCACGCATCGTGAGCTGCTTCCCGATGGCCACGGCCAGGTTCCTGGGTGCAACCGGGGGCTCGGTGGAGTTGTACTGTGCGATGGCGCCGCACATGGCCACCCGGCCGCCAACGGTGAGGGTAGCCAAGGCTGCCTCGAGGTGCTCGCCGCCGACGTTGTCGAAGTACACATCGATACCGCGCTCCCCCGCTGCCTCACGGAGCTGCTCCAGCACCGGGGCGTCGTTGTAGTTGAACGCGGCGTCAAAGCCAAGCTCCAGCAAGCGGGCAACCTTTTCCGGCGATCCGGCACTGCCGATGACCTTTGACGCTCCCATGGCCTTGGCGATCTGGCCTACCATCGAGCCGACGGCACCTGCCGCACCTGACACGAAGACAACATCGCCCTCCTTGAACTCTGCCACCTTGAGCAGTCCGGCGTAGGCAGTCAGCCCGGTCATGCCAAGGGCACCGAGGAACGCGGAGGTCGGAGCGAGTCCGCTCGGGACCGGCGTCGTCGCTGCGGCGTCCACCACTGCGTGCTCACGCCACCCCAGTTGATGCACGACGACGTCACCCACCTTGTGCGCGTCCGAACGGGACGCGATCACCTCACCGACCGCACCGCCGTCGAGCGCTGCATCCAGGCGGAAGGGCGCCGAGTAGGACTTGACGTCGTTCATGCGGCCGCGCATGTAGGGGTCCACGGACATGAACTGGTTCTTCACCAGGAGCTGTCCCTCGGCGAGCTCGGGAAGCTGGGCTGTTGCCAACCGGAAGTTCTCCGGGGCCGGCCTGCCAACCGGGCGGGAGGCGAGCTGGATTTCGCGGGTTTCGGTTGCTGCGGCGCTCATGCTGCGAACTCCACGAGCTTGAGGTCTACGGCCATGTTGCCGCGGGTGGCGTTGGAGTAAGGGCAGATCTGGTGCGCTTTGGCCATCAGCTCTTCAGCGGTGGTGCGGTCCAGTGCAGGCAGGGCGATCTCGAGTTCGGCGGCCAGACCGTAGCCTTCGCTGTCCGTCAACGCACCGAAGTGGATCTTTGCAGCAACAGCCGAATCGCTGAGGTCGGCGCGCTCTTTGCGGCCCACCAGGCGGAGCGCGGAGTGGAAGCACGCAGCGTAGCCGGCAGCGAAAAGCTGCTCCGGGTTGGTGCCTTCACCGTTGCCACCGAGTTCCACGGGGCTGGCAAGTGCTACATCCAGTTTGCCGTCATTCGTGCGGGCGTTGCCGTCGCGGCCTTCGCCGGAGGCCAGTGCCTCGGCAGTGTAGAGAGTCTTCATGGTGTTTCCGTTTCTCTTCGGGAATGGATGGCTTGGAAAACTTTTCAGAGTGAGTTGTTCAGCGCTGCCGTGAGCTTGCCGAGGGTGGCGTGCAGCTGTTCGATCTCGTCGGCAGAAAGGCCGGCGGCGTCCGCGAGGCGCTGGGGCACTGCCTGGGCGCGGTCGCTCAAGGCGGTCCCTGCGCCGGTCAGGACGACGTCCACGCGACGCTCGTCCTCTGCGGAGCGGCGGCGTTCCACCAGGCCCAAAGCTTCGAGCCGCTTGAGCAGGGGCGAGAGCGTTCCGGAATCAAGGCCCAATTCGGCACCGAGGTCGCGAACGCTCCGAGGCTCCTGCTCCCACAGGACCAGCATCACCAGGTACTGCGGGTACGTCAGGCCAAGGTCCTCCAGCACGGGGCGGTAGACCGCCGTCGCAGCCTTGGAAGCCGAGTACAGCGCAAAGCAAACCTGGTGGCGGAGGCGGGGTGCATCACTCATGAATAAAACGATAGTGCACAATTCAATTGTGCACAACTCATCTACGCCGAGCGCACCCAACTGAGTAACAGCACCTGTCCTAATGAGGGCTCAATGGAGCAGGTGCTGTTACTCAGTTGGGTATTACTGCTCGAGGTCGCGGATGGTGCGGAGGGCAGCTGCGGTCAGGACGCGGATGGCGTAGCCGAGGGCGCGTTCGTCCACGACGAAGTCGCCGCGGTGAAGATCGTATTCTTCGCCGCCGGGCGTGTGCGTGCCGAGGCGCATCATGGCGCCGGGAATGTCGGCCAGGAACCAGGCGAAGTCCTCCCCACCCATGGACTGCGGGGTGAGGACCACTGCGTTCTCACCCAACTCCGCGCGGGCAGAGGCTTCGATGAGGGCTGTCTCGTGCTCGGAATTGACCACCGGGGGCACGCCGCGGGTGTGCTCCATGTGGACGTCCACGCCGTAGGGCGCGGCAACCTGCTTCACCACTTCGTCCAGCAACTCCCCCGCACTGTGCCAGGCGTCGCGGTCAAGGCAGCGCATGGTGCCGGCCATATAGCCGGAGCCGGGGATGGCGTTGGGCGCAGAGCCCGCGGAGATCTGGCCCCAGACAACGGACACGCCACTGCGGACATCCACCCGGCGGGAAAGAACGGCGGGGACGTTGATGGCGATCTGCGACAAAGCGAAGACGAGGTCCTCGGTCAGGTGTGGCCTGGACGTGTGGCCGCCCCTGCCGGAGAGTTCAATCTTGATGGTGTCCGACGCCGAGGTAATGGCACCGATGCGGGTGCCGATCTGGCCCACGTTGATCCGGGGATCGCAGTGCAGCGCCAGGATACGCGGCACGCCTTCAAGCACGCCCTGCTCGATACAGGACAACGCGCCACCGGGCATGGTTTCCTCGGCAGGCTGGAAGATGATCCGGACCGTGCCACCCAGCGGATTGTTCTTGTGCATCCGCTGCAGCGTCAAGGCAATGCCGAGCATGGCAGTGGTGTGGACGTCGTGCCCGCAAGCATGGGTAACGCCATGGTTCTTCGACGCGAATGGCAGGCCGGTTTCCTCAATGATCGGCAGTGCGTCAATGTCCCCGCGAAGGGCCGTGGCAATGGGGCCTTCGCCCACATCAACCGTCAGCCCGGTCTCCTCCAGCCGCCGCGGCTTCAGCCCGGCTGCTTCAAGCCGCTCCACGAGCTTGTCCGTGGTGCGGAATTCCTTAAAGGACAGCTCCGGGTGCGCATGGAGGTCACGCCGGAATTCGATGAGGCCGGGAAGCAGTTCATCAACCCAAGGACTCACCACGGGAGCGGGCTCGGTTTCAGTCGTGTAATTGCGCACGTCACAACTCTAGTCATCCGTGGCCCGCGAAGAACGAAAGCCACCTCTTGGTTACGCTGCGTTCAGCGGCAGGACAACCAAAGAGGTGGCTCACGGTATAAGCGGTTGCCTTACAGAACGTCCGTATCGCCGCTGGCTTTGAGGGCGTCAACCGTGCCCTTGACCAGTTGGGCGTGTTCCTTGGTGGTGACCAGGAGTGCGTCCGGGGTGTCCACGATGACTACGTCCTTGATGCCGATCAGGGCAATAACACGCTTGGTATCGGATACCACCACTCCGCTGGCATTTTCAGCAAAGACGCGCGCGCCTTCACCAAGCACCGTCACTTCGTCGACGTCGCCGGCGTTGTTGAGGCGACCGATCGCGGCAAAGTCGCCAACGTCGTCCCACCGGAAAGTGCCAGGCACGACGGCGACATCGCCGGCCGCCGCTGCGGGCTCGGCCACCGCGTAGTCAATGGCAATCTTGGGCAGGGTGGGCCAGACACGTGCGGTCACTTCGGCGCGCTGCGGCGTATCCCAGGCCTCGGCGATTTCCTGCAGGCCCGCGAAGAGCTCCGGCTGGTTGGCTTCCAAGTGCTTGAGCATGAGGGCCACAGGAGCGACGAACATGCCGGCGTTCCAGACGTAGTCGCCTGCCTCGACGTACTTGTTGGCAACTTCCTGGCTGGGCTTCTCCACGAACTCCGCAACTGCAAGGGCGTTGGGGGCGCCTTCGACGTGGAGGGCCGCGCCGGAACGGATGTAACCGAAGCCAGTGGACGGGTGCGTTGGCTTGATGCCAATGGTGACGATCTTGCCCATGGCGGCGGTATAGATCGCCTCGCGCACGGTTTCCTGGAAGAGATCGTCAGGACTGATGACCTGGTCTGCTGCGAAGGAGCCCATGATGGTGTCCGGATCGCGGCGATACAGGATGGCAGCGGCCAGTCCGATGGCAGCGCCGGAGTCCTTGGGTTCGCTTTCGAGCACCAGTTCGTCGTCCCCTATTTCAGGGAGCTGGCGGCACACTGCGGCACGGTGTGCCTCGCCGGTTACTACGAGCACCCGCTCGCCGGCCAGCGGCTCGAGGCGGTCATAGGTGGCCCTCAACAACGTGCTGCCGGAACCGGTCAGATCGTGGAGGAACTTGGGCGCGGCGGCACGCGAGAGCGGCCACAGCCGGGTCCCCACACCGCCCGCCGGAATGACCGCATGGAAGCGGTTCATGGGCGATTCCGGGTATTTCGCGTCTTCTGTACTCACCGCAACACTTTATCCGACGCAGCCGGGAAGCCCCGCAGAACGCCACGCATGTGGTCTTCGTCTCAAGCGCTGACGAAAAACGCCTGAATACGGGCAGGAAACATGGAATTAACAAGCAGAGAAGCCAGTCCTAAATTGAATATGCTGTTAGCGAAGCCTAGATTTAGGCGTGAGCTACGAGTGCTCTCGCAGCAGGCGTTCCCCCCGCATGGATCCCATGCCAGCGCCGCTGTGTTGCAGGAAGGTTTAATCAGTGCCGACAAAACCAGCTGGCACCTTGTACCGCGGCCGTGAAGGCATGTGGTCCTGGGTTGGACACCGTATTACCGGTGTAGTGATCTTTTTCTTCTTGTTGGTCCATGTGCTGGACACCTCATTGGTGCGCGTGTCCCCTGAGGCCTACACGGCCGTCATTGGTGCTTACAAGAACCCCCTCATGGCCCTGGGGGAAACGGGCCTGGTCGCTGCGATCATTTTCCACGCCTTCAACGGCCTGCGCGTGATTGCCATCGACTTCTGGAAGAAGGGCGCGAAGTACCAGCGCCAGATGCTGTGGATCGTGCTTGCGCTGTGGCTGGTCACGTTCGCCGGCTTCGCCATCCGCCACCTTTCCCTCGCGCTGGGAGGCCACTAAGCCATGACAACGATCGAATCCCCGCGCAGCGGGAAAATCGGCTCCGGCAAGATCGCACCGAAGTACAACCGCACCGGCTCCAGCCGCGGCAACTTCGAGATGATCGCCTGGCTCTTCATGCGCCTCTCCGGCATCGTCCTGGTGGTGCTGATCTTCGGCCACCTCTTCGTGAACCTGCTGGTGGGCGAAGGCATCCACGCCATCGACTTCGGCTTCGTAGCCGGCAAGTGGGCCGATCCCTTCTGGCAGTTCTGGGACCTGGCCATGCTCTGGCTTGCCATGCTGCACGGCACCAATGGCGTCCGCACCATCATCAACGACTACGCCGAGAAGGACTCCACGCGCTTCTGGCTCAAGATGGTCCTTTACGCGGCCACCCTGGTCATCATCATCCTGGGCACGCTGGTGATCTTCACCTTCAACCCGTGCCCCGTGGTGGACGGCGTTCAGCTTCCCGGCGGATTCTGCCCGGCCCCGTAGAGGCCGAGCCACAGCGGCGATGCCGGTTTGATACGGCACGCCTGACGTAGCGGAGCAGCCTCCGCCGACCATCTGAATTTTGAAAGAGAGAGCATCTGGTATGCAGGTCCATAAGTACGACGTCGTCATTGTCGGTGCAGGTGGCGCCGGCATGCGCGCCGCGATCGAGTCCGGTCAGCGCGCACGCACAGCGGTACTGACCAAGCTCTACCCCACCCGCTCGCACACCGGTGCGGCCCAGGGTGGAATGTGTGCAGCACTGGCCAATGTCGAAGAAGACAACTGGGAATGGCACACCTTTGACACCATCAAGGGTGGCGACTACCTGGTTGACCAGGACGCAGCCGAGGTCATGGCGAAGGAAGCCATCGACGCCGTGCTGGACCTGGAAAAGATGGGCCTGCCGTTCAACCGCACGCCCGAGGGCCGGATTGACCAGCGCCGCTTCGGCGGCCACACCCGCGACCACGGCAAGGCCCCCGTCCGCCGTGCTTGCTATGCGGCCGACCGTACCGGCCACATGATCCTGCAGACGCTGTACCAAAACTGCGTCAAGCACAACGTTGAGTTCTACAACGAGTACTACGTCCTGGACCTGCTGATCGTCGAAGAAGACGCAGTGCGCGAAGACGGTACTCCGTACAAGCAGAAGCGTGTTGCCGGCGTGGTCTCCTACGACCTCGCTTCCGGTGAACTTCACGTCTTCCAGGCCAAGTCCGTCGTGTTCGCCTCCGGCGGCGCCGGCAAGGTCTTCAAGACCACGTCCAACGCCCACACCCTCACGGGCGACGGCATGGGCATCGCGTTCCGCCGCGGCATCCCCCTGGAAGACATGGAGTTCTTCCAGTTCCACCCGACCGGCCTGGCCGGCCTGGGCATCCTCCTCACCGAGGGTGCACGTGGTGAAGGTGCCATCCTGCGTAACTCGGAAGGTGAGCGCTTCATGGAGCGCTACGCCCCCACCATCAAGGACCTTGCACCCCGTGACATCGTGGCCCGCGCCATGGCGAACGAAGTGCGTGAAGGCCGCGGTTGTGGTCCGAACAAGGACTACGTCCTCCTGGACCTGACCCACCTTGAGCCGGCGCACATCGAAGCCAAGCTCCCGGACATCACCGAATTCGCCCGCACCTACCTGGGTGTGGAACCGTTCACCGACCCGGTCCCCGTTTTCCCGACGGCGCACTATGCCATGGGCGGCATCCCCACGAACATCACCACCGAGGTGCTGCAGGACAACGACACGATCGTGCCGGGCCTCTACGCAGCCGGTGAAGTTGCCTGTGTATCCGTACACGGCTCCAACCGACTCGGCACCAACTCGCTCCTGGACATCAACGTGTTCGGCAAGCGCGCCGGCATTGCCGCCGCTGAGTACTCCAAGACGGCCGACTACGTCGAGTTGCCCGAGGATCCCGAGGCAATGACCCGTGGCATCCTGGGCGGCCTGCTCAACGGCAACGGCACCGAACGTGTTGCACAGATCCGCAAGGAACTGCAGGACACCATGGATGCCAACATGCAGGTGTTCCGTACCAAGGAATCGCTGGAGCAGGTCCTCAGCGACATCGCGTCCTTCGAGGAGCGCTACAAGAACGTCACTGTCCAGGACAAGGGCAAGCGCTTCAACCTGGACCTCCTGGAAGCAGTGGAACTGGGCTTCCTGCTGGACATGGCCAAGGTCATGACCGTCGGTGCCCTGCACCGTGAAGAGTCCCGCGGTGGGCACTACCGTGAGGACTTCCCGGACCGCAATGACGAAAAGTTCATGAAGCACTCCATGGCTTACCTGGACAATTCCGTCACCGTCGACTCCTCGGCGGAATCCGTCGCGGGCATCCGTCTTGAGACGAAGCCCGTCATCTTCACCCGTTACGAGCCGATGGAGCGTAAGTACTAATGACGACCGAAATGGCAGAGCCCGCTTCCAAGATCGAGCTCCCGGCAAGCGTTGCCGGCGACGGTGAAATCCCCACGTTCCACATCACGCTCCGCGTGCGCCGCTACGATCCCGAAATCTCGGACGAAGCACGCTGGGACGACTACAAGCTGACCATGTACGGCACGGACCGCGTGTTGGATGCCCTGCACAAGGTCAAGTGGGAAATCGACGGCACCGTTTCCTTCCGTCGCTCCTGCGCCCACGGCGTGTGTGGCTCCGATGCAATGCGCATCAACGGCCGCAACCGCCTCGCTTGCAAGACGCTGCTGAAGGACCTGGACACCACCAAGCCCATCACCGTCGAGCCGATCAAGGGCCTCCCCGTGGAGAAGGACCTGATCGTGGACATGGAACCCTTCTTCCAGTCCTTCCGCGAAGTCATGCCGTTCCTGATCAACAAGGGCCACGAGCCCACCAAGGAACGCCTGCAGTCCGTTGAGGACCGTGAGCGCTTTGACGACACCACCAAGTGCATCCTTTGCGCAGCCTGCACCTCGTCCTGCCCGGTCTTCTGGACCGACGGCCAGTACTTTGGACCGGCAGCAATCGTCAACGCACACCGCTTCATCTTCGATTCCCGTGATGACGCCGGCGACATGCGCCTTGAGATCCTCAACGACAAAGAGGGCGTGTGGCGTTGCCGCACCACCTTCAACTGCTCGGAAGCATGCCCTCGTGGCATCCAGGTGACCCAGGCAATTGCCGAGGTCAAGCAGGCCATTCTGGCCCGCAAGATCTAGCCACCGTTCTTCAAAGAACAAACACGACGACGGCGCCACTCACCACTGATGGTGAGGGGCGCCGTCGTCGTTAATCACTTTCTTCAACCGGTCAATGCAACGCAAGGAGACCAACGTGTCACGCTCCGAAAAGATCAGCTTCACCGGAAGCACCGGCGATACGTTGGCGGGCGTCGTGGACGTTCCTGAGGGCCCGGTACGGGGCTGGGGCCTCTACTCCCACGGCCTGACGCTCGGCAAGGACAGTCCTGCCGCTTCCCGTATCTGCAAGGGGCTGGCCGAGCAGGGCATTGGAATGCTGCGCTTCGACAATCTGGGCTTGGGCGGCTCAGCAGGTGAATGGTCGGCGGGATCGTTCAGCGTGAAGGTGGCCGACACCATCCTGGCCGCGGAATTCATGCGGGAACAGGGCCGGGGAATCTCCCTGCTGGTGGGCCACTCCTTCGGCGGTGCTGCTGTGCTTGCCGCTGCCCGCGATGTCCCGGGGCTCAACGCCGTGGTGACTGTTGGCGCACCCTACGAGCCCAAACACGTTGAGCACATGTTCGACGCCGAAATTGAGGACATCCTGCGCGATGGCAGCGCTGTGGTGGACCTCGGTGGACGTCCCATGGAGGTCCGCCGCCACTTTGTGGAGGATGTGGAACGCGCCGATCTGCGCGACTGCATCCGCACCCTCCACAAGCCGCTCATGGTGATGCACTCCCCCACCGACAACACCGTGGGGATCGATAACGCCAGTGAGATCTTCCGTACCGCCCGGCACCCCCGGAGTTTTATATCGCTGGAGGGCAGCGAGCATCTCCTCACCGGGAAGGGCCAGGCAGCACGGGTTGCCCGGATTATCAGCGCGTGGGCGGATCCCTATCTGGAGATCCGCGACGCCGGTTAGCTGCTACTTGCCGATTGCCGCTTTGCTTTCGCTGAGCCACTGCTCGGCCGCCTTCTCCGGGGTCAGTCGCTTGAAGAGGACCTCGGTGTTGATGCGGGCCGTGATCTCGGAGACAGCCGTCGAACCGGTAGGACCGATAAACGTGGGGGCAAAGTCCATCTTGCCGATCTGGTCAATGTAGGCGGCCTCAACCTTGCCCTGGGGCGTCAACAGGTCCTGGATGGCCGTGCGCATGCCGGAGTTGCTGGGCACACCACGGTCGCTCTGGATGATCTTGGCCGCAGCCTCATTGTTCACCAGGAAGTTCACCAGCTTGGCGGCGGCATCTGTGTGCTTGCTGCGTGCGGAGATGGTGTAGAACTGCGAGGACTGGAGCCAGATACCGGGCGTAGGTGTCTCACCGGGCAGCTTCAGGAGCTTCAATTCGGCCCCTGAAGCCTTGCTGAGCGCAGAGAGCGAGTTGCTCCACGTGAGCATCATGCCGGCCTGCCCCATGCCCATCAGCGTCTGCTCCGTACTGACGTTGAGCTTCTCAACGGTCTCCGAAGCACTGGGCGCTGCGCCGGACTCACTGAGCTTCAGCGAGAAGTCGAAGTAGTCCTGGACGGTTTCCTTGTCCAGTCCCAGCTGGCCGTCTTGCGTGTAGAGCGACTTGCCACGTTGGCGGGCGAAGGCATCCAGGGAGTCATGAGTGAGGACGGTCGCCGTGCCATAGGTGCCCTTGGGGCTCTTGGCCGTGACGTCCTCCGCGATCTTTGCGAACTCGTCCCAGGACCACTTGCTGTCATCCGGCAGTGCAACACCGGCGGCCTGGAAGACGGCAGGGTTCACTACGATTGCCAAGGCGTTGGCGCCTGTGGACACTCCGAACTGCTTGCCCTGGACCTGCCCGTTTTCCAAGGCTCCCTGGTCAATTTTGGAAAGGTCCAGGGAACCGCTCACTTTGGACAGATCCAGCAGTGCGCCGCGGTTGGCGTATTCGGCCGGGTAGGCGCCGCCCATCGTGATGACATCGGGAGCGTCGTTTGCTGCCACCTGGGTGGCCAGTTTGTCGAAGTACCCCGTGATGTCGCCGTATTCCGGTTTGACCTTGATGTTGGGGTTGGCTGCCTCGAACTCCTTGATCGCTTTGTTGGTCAACTCGGCACGGTTGGCGTTGCCCCACCACGAGAACCGGATTTCAACCGGGCCGTCTTCAGGCTGGTTGGTGGAGGGGCTGGAACAGGCTGCAGTGAGCCCGAGCATGCTGACGGCTGCTACGAAAGCTATGGACTTCCGGATACGTCGGAGGGATTTACGCGTCATTGGGTAAGCTTCTTTCAGGCTCAAGAAAACGGTTCCTGAAACGTATCAAGGCCGTGTATATTCGTCAATAGTTTTGAATATGAACTATTTAAATCCACTGAGGAGTCCGCCTTGACCATGCGCTTGGACCAGATCCAGATCCGGGACCCATTCGTGCTTACCCAGCAGTCATCCGGCTGCTATCTGCTCTTCGGCAGCACTGACAAGAACATCTGGTCCGGGCCTGCCACAGGGTTCGACTGCTACCGAAGCAGCGACCTTGCCACTTGGGAAGGTCCGCTGCCCGCCTTCCGCCCATCCCCCGAATTCTGGAGCCACGAACAGTACTGGGCTCCTGAGGTGCACCAGTACCAAGGGCGCTACTTCATGTTCGCGACGTTTACTGCGCCCGGGCGTTTCCGTGGAACGCAGGTACTTTCAGCAGCTGCGCCTGAGGGCCCCTACGAGCCGTGGAGCGATGGTCCTGTCACACCCGGTGACTGGGAGTGTCTGGACGGGACGCTCCACGTGGACGATGCCGGGACGCCCTGGATGGTGTTCTGCCACGAATGGAAGCAAGTACACGACGGAGCCATGATGGCCCAGCGGCTCAGCCCGGACTTGCGGACAGCTGAGGGCGTGCCCGTCTTCCTCTTCAGCGCTTCGGAGGCACCATGGTCCCGCGCCCTGGATGTTCCGTCCGTCCAGGACAGTGAGTTTCCCGTCCACGTCACTGACGGGCCCTTCCTCTTCCGGCTTTCCAGCGGAAAGCTCATCATGTTGTGGTCGAGTTTTGGCGACCACGGCTACGCAATGGGGATCGCGCGAAGCGAATCCGGAACAGTCTTGGGCCCATGGACCCAGGAACCGGAGCCCCTCTGGAGTACTGATGGTGGCCACGGCATGATCGGCCGTGCACTGGATGGCAGCCTTTTCCTGACACTTCACCAGCCCAACAAGAGTCCGCACGAGCGGGCTGCGTTCTTCCCGCTCATCGAAGGTGAGGACACCGTAGTTCTGGCCCTGAGGGAATACGATCCCGCCAACACCGGCGCCTGAGGGGTTGACAGCTCCTTACTCCAAGGACAAGGATTGAATCGTTTCGGAAAACGGTTTCTCACGTAGGCAAATCACGCCGCATTCCGTGTGGACGGCCGTTTACGAGACCTATTTGACCGGATTGTCCCCAGCAGCAGTCAAAGCAGACAGCATCAGGAGGGCGTGCACAGTGCACAGCCAAAGCACCATACATAGTCCGCAATCCCCCGCAGCCATCGACCGCAAGGTCCTCGTGCGGCGCCACAACGTCCGGCAGGAACACCTTGACCCCAGGAGCCCAGTGTCCGTGGGCAACGGAGAATTCGCCTTCACCATGGATCTCACGGGGCTGCAGTCGTTGCCCGACGCCTATCCCGTTGGCGCCCGCGACGAGCTGCCACCGGGAACGCTGCTGGGTACGCAAGCCCAGTGGGGTTGGCACTCGGTCCCATCTGAGCAGCCTTATGACCTGGCCGGTTCCACTGTCCTTTACGATTCACCCCGCGGCCCCGTGCCCTACGTGGACATGGTGGGCGACATCGTCAACGATCGCGAGACGGATACGTCGTTGGCGGAAACCTGGCTGAGGGCGAACGCCCATCGGCTGGACCTTGGGCGCATCGGTTTCCGCTGGCTGGAGGACGGCGCTGAACGCCCCCTCACAGCAGCAGACATCGCTGACACCGAACAAATTCTCGACCTGTGGACGGGGATCGTCACCAGCCGCTTCACGCTGGCGGGCCACCCCGTGACAGTTACGACGGCGTGCCACCCCGACCGCGATGAACTCGCCTTCCGAGTTGAATCAGAGGCGCTCGGTGCTGGCTTGGTTGTGGGCATCGGCTTCCCGTACGGTTCCGAAGCCTGGCATGACGCCGCGGACTGGAACAGCCCGGAAGCCCACGCCACGAACCTTGCGGAGCCGTCCAGCGCCGATGAATACCCGGGCACCCAGGTCTGGCAAGCCCATCGCGAGATGGATGACTCCCGCTACCAGGTGCTGGTCACCGGGCAGGACCTGACGGTCAAACAAACCGGGCAGCACCACCTCCGGATAGAGCCAGCTGGATCAGGCCGCCCGGTTAGCGCCGGAGTGTTGGACTTCACCGTTGCCTTCCTCTCCGCGGGCGATGGTGACTGCATCCCGAGGGGTGACAACAGGCTTATTGCCGAGGCACCCAAGCCGAAGCCTGCCGCGAACGCCAGCACCGGCGTCGTGCTTTCACCTTCCACCAGCGTAGTAGCAGCAGCCGAGGCCTATTGGCCGGCGTTTTGGGCTTCGGGTGGGGCAATCGAGCTCGATGCGACCGCCGATCCCCGCGCAAAGGAGTTGGAGCGCAGGATCGTGCTGTCCCAGTACCTGACGGCGATCAATTGCTCAGGCTCGTTGCCTCCACAGGAGACCGGGCTTGTCTGCAATTCGTGGCGTGGCCGCTTTCATCTTGAAATGCACTGGTGGCACGCCGCGCACTTCGCGCACTGGAACCGCGTGGAGCTGCTCCTGCCATCCTTGCGGTGGTACTCCACGGTGCTGGAGACCTCCCGCCAGACCGCCAAGGCCCAGGGCTTCGAGGGCGTCCGCTGGCCCAAGCAGGTAGGGCCCGACGGAAGGGAGAGCCCCAGCCCGATCGGAACGTTCCTGATCTGGCAGCAGCCACACCCCATCCACCTGGCCGAGCTGGTATATCGGGCCAACCCCAGCCGGGAAGTGCTGGAAGAGTTCGCGGAGATCGTGTTCGAATCGGCCGCTTTCATGGCGAGCTTTGCGCATCCAACATCGCGCGGCTTCGAGCTGGGCCCACCCCTGATCCCGGCGCAGGAAAGCTACGGCTCCATCCGGGCCAAGGTCACCAATCCGACGTTTGAGTTGGCCTACTGGCAGTGGGGCTTGCGGACGGCGGCTGACTGGCGTGAGCGGCTGGGCCTGGAACCCGTGCCGGAATGGTCTGACGTAGCCGATGGCATGGTGCCACCTCGCGTGATCGACGGCGTCTACGCTGCGATCGATGTGGAGCCCTTCACCATCCGCACGGACCACCCGTCCATGTTGTGTGCCCTCGGCGTCCTCCCGCAGACCGACCTCATTGATCCGGACATCATGCGCGCCACCCTGTCCGACGTCCTGGCGGACTGGGACTGGGGCAGCACCTGGGGCTGGGACTATCCAGTGATGGCAATGACCGCTGCCCGGCTGGAGGACCCCGAGGCAGCCGTGGACACTCTCCTTCAAAGCGCCGGCAAGAACACGGTTCTCACCAATGGACACAACCGTCAGACGGATTCCCTGCCGCTCTACCTGCCGGGAAACGGAGGGCTGTTGGCCGCCGTCGCATTGATGGCGGCGGGCTGGGACAACGGGCCGGAGCGGCATGCCCCGGGATTCCCGGCCGACTGGACCGTTGCGTGGGAAGGGCTGGTGCAGGCGCCATGAGCACCACCAGACAATCTCCTCGCCGCTACGCGATGATCGGAACGGGCAGCCGCTCCGAGATGTACGTCCGGGCCCTGTTGGGCAGCCATTCCGACGTCGGCACTCCGGTAGCGTGGGTGGACTCCAATCCCGTGCGGATGGCCTACTACGACCGACTCCTCGGCGAATTGCGGCCGGGAGCCCCACTGCCGCCGTCGTACTCCCCTGCCCAACTGGAGCAAATGCGCGAGGAAACGGGCGCCGATGCGGTAGTCATCACGACTCCGGATTTCACGCACCACGAGTACGTGATCGCGGCGCTGAAGCTCGGGATGGACGTCGTGGTGGAAAAACCCCTGACAGTGGACGCACAGAAGGCCGCCGCAATCGCTGACGCCGCCGCTGCGTCCTCGGCCAATGTCACCGTCACGTTCAACTACAGGTATTCACCGCGGAACACTCTGGTCCGGCAACTGATCGACGCCGGCGAAATCGGCAGTGTCACCTCGATCCACTTCGAATGGCTCCTGGACACAGGGCACGGCGCAGACTACTTCCGGCGTTGGCACCGGGAAAAGGAGAAGTCGGGCGGCTTGCTGGTTCACAAAGCAACACATCACTTCGACCTGGTGAATTGGTGGACGTCCGGTATTCCGGAGACCGTGTTCGCGTTGGGAGGGCTGAACTTCTATGGGGAGGGCAATGCCGGCTCGTCATCTCCCGGGGCGTCGGACGGGCGGTTCGGCCTTGACCTCGGCAAAGACTCCAGAATGCAGCAACTGTTCAAGGACGCTGAACACGTGGACGGGTATCGCCGCGACCAGGACGTCTTTGCCCCGGGCGTCACCATCGAGGACAACATGAGCGTCCTGGTGGGCTACCGCAGCGGAGCCAGCCTGGCGTACACCTTGCACGCGCATGCACCATGGGAGGGTTACCGGGTGGCCATCAACGGCACACGTGGTCGGTTGGAATTGGATGTGGTGGAGAAACCCCACCGCGCCCGGGACGCAGACCAGACGGTGGATCCCAGTGCGCAGGATGAGGCGGCCACGGCCGCCTCGGCGGACACCGCTGCCCGCGATTCCCTGCGCCCACGATCCAGCACATTACTCCTCCAGAAGCACTTTGAGCGGCCGGTCGAGATTCCCATTCCCGTGGGCGTGGGCGGACACGGGGGCGGCGACCTGAAACTGCTCGACGACGTCTTCCGTGGTGCCGTTACTCCGGGCTCGGCTGGTGCCATCCCCGGCGAGGAAAACCTTGCCCGACGCGCCGGCTACCTGGACGGACTACGGAGTATCGCCGTCGGAATCGCAGCGAACACGTCAATAGCCTCAGGCGAAGTGACCCGCATAAGTCAGCTTGGCTTCCCGATCGACTAGCTGGCTCTGACGTTGCAGGCCCGCTGTTTCGTCGCTGGGGGAGCGACGAAACAGCGGGCCTCCGACGTATTGACGGGATGCGTGTCACGCCTTGCTGGCCGCGAGTGCCTCTTCGAGTTCGGCGCGGATCTTGTCCCCACCGCCAGAGCGCCAATCCTTGACGGCATCGTCCCAGGCTGTGACCGCCTGGCGGCCCTGAAGGATGTCGTCGCGGACTGAACGGAGCTTCTTCTCGAGCTGGCCGCCCTTCCTGACTTCGGTCTCGGAATAGAGACCTTCCACCGGGCTTGCTGTGCCATCAGGCAGGACGCGGTTCATCTGCTCGTACTGGGCTTTCACCACATCCTCCTCACCGGGGAGATACAGCACTGTGGGTGCGTCCGCCAGGTACTGCTGGCCGAGTTGTGTCTGGCCTACCCCGGAGTCCAACGGCACGGGGTCGGTGCCGGACAAGGCGTAGTGCACGCCCTCCACTCCGTACTTACGGAACAGATACTCCTCCGTGCCGAACGGTGCGGCCAGCCAGTTGGCCACGTGCAGGAAGGTCTCCAGTCTGTCCCCTGCGCCCTTATTGAAGGCCACCACGCTGTGGGTTGGTGAGCCAATCCAGAGCGAGCCCTTGCCGCCGTCGAATCCTGGAACGTCCAGGGCTGAGATCTTGAATCCTTCCTGCCCTGCGGCTTGCTGGTAGTAGGCCGGCCAGGCGCTGTACGAGTCGCCTGTGAAGTAGGCAGTTCCCGCCAGGAACCACTGCTTGAACTGGCCGGCATTGGCGGCGAAGGCATCCGGATTCACCACCCCGTCAGCAAACATCTTCCGTCCTGCCTCCAGCGCCTCCTTCATTTCCGGCGTCTCATCCTTGCTGGTCAGCTTCCCGCCTTCCTCGCGCCAGCCGTTGGGGACATTGAGCGTCTGCGCGATGAAGTTGATAGGGACTTGGGTTAGCGCCCACGTGTTGCCCTTTGGGTTGCTCAGTTCCTTGCACAGTGAGAGGTACTCCTGGAAGGACGTAGGTTGGGCTGTGATGCCCTTCGCTGCGAGAAGGTCCTCCCGCCGGTATTGGATGGTGCTCTGCAGCACGCCCCGGGGAATGGGGATGGCGAAGATTTCGCCACCGAACATGGCCGCAGACCAGGACTCCGACGGAATGTTGGCCAGGAACGGGTAGTCCTTGATGGCGCCGCCGGAGAGGTGCTTGGTGAGGTTTGCGGCTTTTGCTTGGAGCAGCTGGGGTACGGAGTTGGCGCCGCGGGCCACCTGGAAGATATCCGGCAGCGAGTCGCCGGCCACCACGGTGGCGAACTTGCTGGGGTAGTCGGTGGCCGGTGTCATGGATATTTGGAGGTCGGAGCCCAGCCTGCGGTTCAGTTCCTGCCAATAAGCGTTCTTGTCCACGCCGGGCGGAATGGGCGAGGACGTCTGCACCATGGACGTTATGGCCTTCCCGTCGCCGGGCGCCTGCCCCAGGGCCTTCACAGGCTGCGCCGGGTACCGGTAGAAGACATCCGGGATGCCAAGATCGGTACCTTTGAGGTCCGGAGTTACCCCTTCATAGCGGATGAAGTCCGGCAGCGTGCCCTTGGCCTGGGCGGCCGCGCCTCCCCCTGACGCGCCCGGCGAGCAGGCTGACAGCAGGGGGCCTCCCAATGCTGCAAGTGCAAGCACTCCCAGGGAGCCGCGACCAAAGTTCCTGCGGCTGAACTCTTTCTCTGTAGCGAATTCGTGCATTACCAAGACCTTTCTAACCTTTGACGGCGCCGGTCAGGACGCCCTTGGCGAAGTGCTTTTGAAGGAAGGGATAAACAATGAGGATCGGGACGAGTGAGAGCACCAGGATGGCCATCTGGATGGAGGGCTGCGGCGGCATGCTCTCCATGACCCCGCTCAGGTCGCCTTGATCCAGTTGCGCGTTGTTCACCACGTAGGTACGCAGCACCAGCTGGAGCGGCCACTTGGCGCTGTCATTGAGGTACAGCAGGGCATTGAAGAACGCGTTCCAGTAGCTCACTGCGTAGAACAGGCCGATGACAGCCAGCACGGCCTTGGACAAGGGCAGGCAGATCCGGCTGAAGATCTGCCACTCCCCTGCGCCGTCGATCCTTGCCGATTCCAGCAGTTCCGATGGGATCTGGCTGAAGAACGCGCGGATCACGATCACGTTGAAGCCGCTCACCAATGACGGCACAATCAGGGCCCAAAGGGAGTCGATAAGGCCTACCTCCTTGACCACCAAATAGGAGGGAATCATGCCAGGCGAGAACAACAGGCTGAAAAGCACCAGCAGCAACATCGCCTTCATTCCAAAAGCACCCGGCCGGGCCAGCGCATAACCCAGCAAACTGGTCACGAACAGGGACAACAGCGTCCCGGCGATGGTGACGAAACCGGAGACAGCCAGGGCCTGCGTCACCACGCCGCCGGACAGGATCGACTGGTACGCACCAAAGTTCAGCGTGTCCGGCAGGATGACGAACCCGCCGTTGCGGGTCACATGTTCGGGGCTGGAGATACTCGTGGACAGGATACCGAGGAAGGGAAGTACGACGGCGGCACACGCTGCCGTCAGGACCACGCCTTTGATGGCGCGCATTATCAGTCCGGGAGGCTCAACGCCGTTAACAGTCCTGCGCCTCCGGCGTGGCGGCGGGGGCGCCTTTGTCTTCCGGCCGGACGCTCCTGATGATGCCTGACTCGTGGAGTACTGGGTGGTCGTCATGCTTTGTACACTCCGTTTTCTCCGAAGGCGTGGGCGATCTTGTTGGCGGCCAGGACAAGGACCACGCCGATGAGCCCCTTGACCAGTCCGACGGCGGTGGATACACCCCAACTCCCGCCGACGATGCCGTTGTTGTAGACGTAGGTATCCAGCACTTCCGAGGCTTGGACTCCTACCGCGGCCTGCTGCAGGATGATCTGTTCGAAGCCAACGCTGAGTGAGTCGCCGAGCTTCAGGATGAGGAGCAGGATGATGATGCCCCGCAGTCCGGGGAGGGTGATGTGCCAGAGTTGGCGCCAGCGGCCGGCCCCGTCCACTGCCGTGGCTTCATACAGCGAGGAATCAATCTGGGAAAGCGCGGCAAGGAACAGGATGGTTCCCCAGCCGGTGTCCTTCCAGATCACCTGGGACGTGAGCAGTGCGAAGAAGGTGTCAGGGTTACCGAGGATGTCCAATGCCGCCCAGCCGTTGGATCGGAGGAAGTTGTTCACCATCCCTGAACCGCCAAACATCTGTTGGAAGATGGCCACCACGATCACCCACGAGAGGAAGTGGGGAAGGTAAAGGATGGACTGGACGAGCTTCTTGATGCGCTCGGACAGCAGGCTGTTGAGGAGCAGTGCGAGGACGATGGGCACCGGGAAGACGAAGACGGTCTGGATAAAGGTAAGCACCAGCGTATTGCGGAGGGCATTCAGGAAGTCCGGGTCACCATTGAACAGGACGTCGAAGTTTTCCAGCCCGGTCCACACCGACTCCCAGATGCCCAGGAAGGGCTGGTAGTCCTTGAAGGCTATGACGTTGCCCAGCAGGGCGACGTAGTGGAACAGCAACAACAGGACCATGCCGGGCAAGGCGAACGCCAGAAGCATCCTGTCCCGCCACATGCGCTGCCACCAGGACTGTTTCCGACGCTTCACCGGCGTCGTGGTTTCCCCTAGGGGAGACGGAGGTTTCCGACGGGTTTCGATGGACATGCAACACCTTTCACAGGCTCGGCGGCTGGGAAGCGAGCAGGGATTGATACGTTTCAGAGGTGTTGTGACCGGAGCGGACACGCGCATCGGGAAGTTCCCAGCAACTCCGATGCAACCGGTAAGGAGCCCGGTCGGTGTCCGCTCCGGAACCTGTTAGTCCAGTTCGAGCCGTATGGCGTCGTAGGCCGCCTGGTTCACGGCCGCTGGATCCGCACCCTCGTTGATGGTGAACGTGATGGTGTTGGCGCCCCGCTTCAACAGCGCCGCATCGAACCGGAACTCCCGGTAATAGTTGCGCCCGGCGTGGGAGCTCCGATACGTGGCCCCCTTGGCATCCGAGGGCTGGAACTCCCATACGAAGGGCTGCCCATTGACGCGGATGGTGAGATTGCTGGTGACATTCGGGACGGGTATGGCAGATCCCATGGCCCACGCCGCCAACGCGACGGTCAACGTTGCCTTCTGTCCTCGCCGCGCAGCCTTCTGCGGGTCGAAGGTGTCGAGCTCGAAGGAAATGGACCATGGAGCCTGGGGCTGACCGTCCAGGACCTGGTGCTGAATATAACCCCAGCCCTCAGGGTCGCTTTTACCCACCACGTAATTCACCCCGTTGGGAAAATCTTTCGGAAAGAGCATGAACGCGTCATACCGCCGGGATTCCTCGCCACGACGGTATTCGGCCGACGTCCTGTCCGGCGTGCCCAGCTGCCAAAGGGTCTTCCCGTTGACAGCAGGCTTCCACTCCACGTTCTTCAGCTTCAGCGCTCTACGGCCCACAACAACATCATCCGCATGGTATTCACCCCAGACCCCGGGCTTGGTGACCGTGAGCCGGTAAGTTCCTGGACGAACATTGCGGAGTCCGAATGCACCATTCCGGTCCACCTCACCCCAGTACTGGAAGCCTTCGGTAGTGTCCTGGGCCGGCACCCCGTTATCGGAGAGGATGACCAGCGCCCCTGCCATGGTCTTTTCGCCGGGCACTTTCACCTTCCCGGACACGGTGACACGGGCCGCACTTGGCACCCACCCTTCCAGCGCCACACGATCATAGAACGCAGCATGCTTCCCGAATGCGGCATAGGACAACGCCTCTTCCCGCATTCGAACAACGTCCGTACCTTGGGTGAACAGCACGAAGTAAGGACCATAGGTCTTGGCCCAGTCGCCGTAGGTGTCCACGGGCATCGCTCCGAAATGCGTCGCATGGGGCTCTACCAGGAGCACCGGCGCCTCAGTGGTCTGGTGCAGGGTAAGGTCCTGGCGAAACGGGCCACCGTTGAAGGACTCACGATTGGGCGCGACCGACCAGATCCCATATCCGTTGCCGTAGAGGCCATGGACTGTGTGGTCCTTCATGGAAACAGCCCAGTCATACTTGGTGTAATAGCGGCGGGCGTAGGCACTCCCCGTCCCGGAGAGATCATGCGTAGCATCCATGACCACCGGCCCGGCCTGCAGCTCCTGCGGCGTTGGCATCTGCGCGGCGGCAGCACGCCACGGGGCGCCGAACGAATCCTCTTCGACACTGGCGTGCGTGAAGATGTCCGGATCCATCCAGGCGACGAACCTGTGCTGCTCAACGTGGACGCCGGCATGCTTCGCGCTGTGGGAGAACCGCGGCGCAAGGTGGAATCCCGGCTCGTCGGCGCGGAAAATGAAGTTCCACTGCCGCGTGTACGGACCCGACTCAGAGGCATTGAGCACGGCCGAGACCACCACAAAGTCCTGCTCCCGACGCACCATGAAGCTGGTGCCGGGGGTGTAGTCGCCGCCCGGGGTCCCCAGCACGCTGGTCACTTGGTCGAACCTGCCACGGCCGGTCTTGCCCAGCAGTTCCCGGCCGTCCAGCTTCAGGGATACCAGGCGGGCATTGCCGGCCTTGTCGAAAATGGCTTGCACACGTCCGTTGTCCACCGCGATTTGCGCGGCGTTCTCCGTATATGTTGGCGCCGGACCGGTGGGCAACGGGTCCGTGGACGCTGCGGCCGGAGTCTGGGACGTGGAAACAGCAACCAAGGCCAAGGCCGTTCCTGCTGCACCAAAAGTGTGGAATTCCCTACGGGAGATCATCGTCGATCCTTTTGCGAAGGTGGTGGGGTCAACAACATTCATCCACCGCATGACAAGACCGTCAAGACCTTTGACACGATTCAGACGCATCTAAGAAACCGTTTTCCCCGAAATGACGCGGGAAACGGTACATCCGATGTTTAATGAGGTATCTCATAATGTGAGACGGAAAGGGGGATAAATAGCGGACTGACATCACTTACATCCGATGAATATGATGGCTTCTGCCCCTACGGCCAGCATGGACAGCGCCAGCAGATCAGCCCCTGCGGGGACCCACCGCTGCCCCCACAAGCGCCCCGAGCCCCACTCCGATAAGGATGCCCAGGAACGGGGAATTGAAAACCAGTTGGCCAACGATGAGGCCCACCGCAGCCCCCAGGAGGCAGCCGATCCACAGTTGGTTGTTCATGGGGCCTCCAGGACTGAAACTGTCAGGTACGGGGCGCTGCGCGGCGCGAGCCAAGGACTCTCTTGCGTGGGAGCTCCCCCGACTCCGTGTCTGCCTCGCGAACAGCTGACCATGACGCCGAGACGAGATAGACCTGGCTCACCAGGTTGAACCAGATCAGCAGACCAATGATGATGGCGAAGGATGCCAGGACGGGGTTGTTTCCGGACCTTGCCAGGAGTTCGGTGCTGAAGAACTGAAGCACGGTGGTCCCGACGCCGGCAAGCACGACGCCTTCAAGCAGTGCACGTCTCCCCAGTTTGAGGCCACCGGCAATGCGGAACAGGACTGCCGCCGTCGCGCAGTTCAGCAGGAGTGGAACCACGATCTTGACGGTGGCGGCGATGGGGGCGGCCACCGCCTCGTCCAGCTTCAGCAGGCCGATGAGCCAGTCGGCGGCGGTGCCAAAAATCAGCGAGGCCCCGGCGCTGATGACCAGGATGACGCCCAGGAGCAGCAAGGTGCCGGCGTCGATGAGTTTCTGGAGGAGGCCGTTGCGTTGGAGCGGATCAGCGTTCATCACTCCCCGCAGGCCTTCCCTGACGCTGGCTATCCAACCAAGGGACGTGAAGATGGTAATGGCAGCTGCGATCAATGCGGTCCAACCGAGCCCGGACGGATTAAGCAGTGACTGCGGATCTACCAGCCCCTCGCCGCCGTTTACTTGGAGAAGTCCGGGCGCAGCGGAGGCCACGCTTCCGATCACGGCATCTTCCAAGACCGGATTGCCGCCCAGGACAATGCCGGCAATGGCGAAGCCCGTAGTCAGCAGACCTGTGACGGAGAAGAACATGTTGAAGCCGATACCTGCACTCAACAGTGGCCCGTGCTGCCGTGAATAGTGCTGGAACGATCGCATGGCGCGGTTGGTGTTCAGCCTGGCCATGAACAGGGCGAAGAATGCTCCTGCCTTCTTCGGCAGCCCCTCGCCGGCGCGCTTGGCCTGGCCCCAGTCCTGCCTCTTGCGCAGAAGTTGTAACTTGAGCTTGGCCAGCTCAGTTGGCAGCGGAGGAGCGTCCGCCTCTGTGGCGTGAATCCGCTTGCTGTTCTTCGTCAGTATCGCCGCCAAAGTCGAGCTCTTCCCGTAGCTGCCAAATTCCATTGGTGTCGTGCTCGTAAAGTCCCATGCTAACCACAGGGAAGGTCGCCCGGTAATCTCTGAGGACCGTTTCGGCTTCGTCGAGGTTTTCCTGGGCTACATCGTGCGCCACCGTGACGTGCGGGTGGTACGGGAAAGGCAGCAAGCGCTCGAGCGGACCGCTTTGAAGTTTCTCGTGCAACTGCACGCACTCTTCAAAGCCTTCTTCCACGTTGACGAACACCACGGGTGAGACGGGCCGGAAGGAACCGGTGCCCGAAATGGTGATGTCGAACGGTTCCTGTGTCCGCGCCACCTCCCGCACATGTTCCCGGGTAGCTGCCCAGTCCTGGGTGGGCGTGGTGGTGATCAGCGTGATGTGGGCAGGAATGACCTCGGCCATCGGATCACCGAAAGAGGCCCGCCATTCCTGCAGTTCACGGGCGATCTCCGGCGGGAAACCGAGGATGACGCCCACGCACATGGTGTCACCGGCACCGCAATCGGTGCCGGTGACAGCGGGCTGGCGAGAGTCGTCCGGACCGACACCCTTGCGGGCATCGGTCTTGACGTTGAGCTGGCCAGCGGAGCACATGGAGTTAGCGGGCTCCCAAGTCGCGGTGTGCATCGCCGCGGTAGGGAAGGAAACCAACCTTGGAATAGACATCGGCCAGGGTGGCTGATGCAATTTCGCGTGCCTTGTCCGCGCCGAGGGCCAGGAGCCGGTCCAGTTCTGCGGGATCGGCCAGGAGTTCGTTGGCTCGCTCGCGGATGGGTGCCAGGTGTCCGGAGACGAGTTCGGCGAGGTCAACCTTGAGGTGGCCGTACATCTTGCCCTGGTAGTCGGCCACGATCTTATCCACCGGAGTGCCGCTGATGGCCGAGTAGATGGTCAGCAGATTGGAAACACCTGGCTTGTTCTCGCGGTCGTAGCGGATCTCGGTTTCAGTGTCAGTCACGGCGGACTTGATGCGCTTGGCCACAGTCTTGGGATCATCGAGGAGGTTGATCAGGCCGGCCGGTGATTCCGCGGACTTGGACATCTTGGCGGTGGGGTTCTGGAGATCGTAGATCTTCGCGGATTCCTTCTGGATGAAGGCCTCGGGAACCTGGAAGGTCTCCCCGAACCGGCTGTTGAAGCGGTTGGCCAGGTCCCGGCTGAGCTCCACGTGCTGGCGCTGGTCTTCGCCCACCGGCACGCCATGCGGCTGGTAGAGAAGAATGTCGGCGGCCTGCAGGATCGGGTACGTGAACAGGCCAACGCTGGCGTGGTCCGAGCCCTGCTTCTGTGCCTTGTCCTTGAACTGCGTCATGCGGGCGGCTTCGCCCATGCCGGTAATGCAGTTCAGGACCCACGCAAGCTGGGCGTGCTCTGGTACCTGGGACTGGACGAACAGGGTGCACTTGTCCACGTCCACACCGCCGGCGATGTACTGGGCAGCTGTGACCCGGGTGCGTCGCGCAAGCTCCGCCGGATCCTGCGGAACGGTGATGGCGTGCAAATCCGGGATGAAGTAGACGGCGTCATACTCGTCCTGCATCCGAACCCAGTTGACCAGGGCGCCGAGGTAGTTGCCCAAGTGGAGGGAGTCGGCGGAGGGCTGCATGCCGGACAAGACCCGGTGCTTGGCACCAACGGCCAGTTTGGTGGACGTCACAGGCTTGGGTTGGGCCGCAGCATCAGCTGGTGCGCCGGTTTCAGTCGTGGTGGAACTAGTCATGGAGGAAAACCTTAGGGAGCTTAGAGCCGGTAGTCGACTACCAGCGGTGCGTGGTCGGAGAAACGGGTGTCCCACGAAGGCGCCCGGTCCACTACAGCCGAAAAAGCGGCTGCTGCGAGATCCGGCGTGGCCAGGTGGTAGTCGATGCGCCAGCCTGTGTCAGTGTCAAAGGCCTTACCGCGCTGGGACCACCAGGTGTAGGGGCCGGCGACATTTCCTGCCAGGCCCCTGTGGACATCCCTCCATCCGATTTCTTCGCCGAGGAAGCGGTCAAAGTACGCGCGCTCCTCCGGGAGGAAGCCGGCACGCTTAACGTTGCCCTTCCAGTTCTTGATGTCGAGTTCAGTGTGTCCGACGTTGAGGTCGCCCACCACCAAGGCGTGGTCGCTGTGCTTGGTGAGCTCAGGCAGGCGCACGGTCATGGCGTCGAGGAAGCGGAACTTGTCGTCCTGCTTGGGTGTCCCCACTTCGCCGGAGTGCACGTAGGCACTGACGACGGTGAGGGTGGCGGGTTCACCGGCAGTGTTCGTGACGGAAAAATCCGCCTCAACCCAGCGTCCGGACTTGTCGAAGTAATCGTCACCGATGCCAACGCGGGTGGCAGTCGGTTCCTCACGGGAAGCAATGGCAACCCCGGCGCGGCCCTTGGCCTCAGCTTCGGAGTGGAGGATGTGCCAGCCCTCGCCGATCAGCTTCCTGACGATGTCATCAGGTGCGCGGACTTCCTGCAGGCAGAGAATGTCTACCTCGCGAGGCTCCAGCCACTCCGCCATGCCGTTCTTGTAGGCAGCCCTGAGGCCGTTGACGTTAACTGATGCGATGCGAAGGAAGTCCTTCTTCAATGCCGTACTCACCCGGTCCACTCTAGTCGATGATGGTGCCGGCTACGGGCTCGTCCGAGCCGCCGGAGGACTTGATCATGTCACGCGCATTGGTGGCCGTGATGGCAATGGTTTCCAATGCGCGGTTGATGGTGTCCTGGTCCGCGGAGCCGCCCTTGGCACGTTCCTCATCCACCACGCGGACCTGCACCTGGACGATCTTGAATGAATGGTCCAGTTTGAGGTCCCGGACCTCGTCTGCCTTGCTGCGCTCGGCTACTACGCGCGTGCCGCCGCTGTCTGCCGCGGACGACGACGGCGCGCGGCCGGCTGCGGCGTTGAACGCGTTCTGCGCTTCGGTCAGCTTTGCACCGGCCCGCTGCGCGGCCTTGCGAATGCTCAGCACGACGAAGGTGGCCAGGGCCAACCAACCGAAAGCCACTACTGCGACGACCCAGCCCACAACGTCGTTCTGGTTGGCGGCGAAAATGACAGCTACCAGGAAGGCGATGATGACGACGGTCATCCCCAGGCCGCCGATGCGGAAGCCCTTGAACATGCCTTTGCCGGCGGGGGACGTGGACGGGTGCGGGTCACCGAGAGATTGCATGAACCTATTCTCTCAAACGCACAAAGGTGCCCATGCCCGCTTCCACGGACGGCGAACAAACTGCATCAGCGCGAAGGGGTTGTCTGCGGCCGGGTGGATTCGCGTTCCAGGAAACGGGCGGGGAGCAGGACGGGCGCGGGCTCCTTTGCTCCGTCCATGACATCAACGAGTTGCTGCACCAGCGCAGCAGCGGCGGCCGGGATGTCGACGTCGAGCGCCGATATCGGCGGTTGGTGCTGCCGGGAATGCTCGGAGTCCGAGCCCGTGCACACCAACACGTCCCCGGGGATGCTGAACCCGCGCTCCTGCATGGCCTGGGCGACGCCTGTTGCGTGCCTGCCCGTCAGGCAGAACACGGCCCCCGGCAGGCCGTCAGCCAGGATTCTGGCGCCTACCTCCTGCCCGCCCTCCACGCCGTCACGCTCAGGAACGTGATGGATCCGCGGTTCGGCGCCGGCCTCCAGGCACCACGCAACATAGGCGGCCTCGCAATCGAAGTTCCAGGCATTCCTGTCCGTGCCGCCCACGTAGGCAATGGATACAGCTCCCGCGGCTGCCAGATGGTCCAGGACGATCAGTGTGGACGCTGCGTCGTCATGCGCCACCCAGTTCCGGAAGCCGGGGCGGCCAGGGTCCCGGTCCCAGGAGACGTAGGGGATGCCACGCTTCTCCAGCAGGGCAATCACGGGGTCATCCAGGTGCGGGGCGAAGACGATGTAGCCATCCAGTGAGAGGGAGAACGGGGGCAGCGGAGCCCGGGTCAGGTCCGGCACCAGCATCAAGCCGAGGTTTCTATTGAGTGTTTCCGCAGCCGCCGCTCCGGCCAGCTTCATAAAGACGTCCACGCCGTTGGGCCCGTAGTTCCCGAGGCTGTCCAAGGACCGGAACACCAGGCCGATGGCATTCATCCGAGAGTTGCGGAGGCCGCGCGCCATGGCGTCCGCAACGTAACCCATCTCCGCTGCGACGGAGCGTACCCGTTCCCGGGTGGCGTCGCTGATGTTGCCCTTGCCGTTGAGCGAGTGCGACACCGTGGTGATGGAAACCCCGGCTTTGCGGGCGACATCCCAGATGGTGGCTCCGTGCTGAAGTTCGCGGGCCATTGGCTCCCCCTCTGTCGTCGCCGTGGGATCGACGCGCGAAATTAACAATAAATCTTCGGAGCCAGCTACACAAAAACGTTTTTGTTCCGTACTTTGAGCGTCACAAGTGATCCACATCATTCCGGCGCCGCCCATCGCATACCGGGCTGGCCCCCTCAAGGAGACCCATGCAGCTTCACCGCCACACATCCACCGCGCACAATCCCCGCGAGCGCGGCCTGGACATCGGCCGCATCTGGGATGCGCAAACACGCAACACAGCAAAGCTCTACTACGACTTCTTTGCCACGCTCGGCGTCGCCCCCCAGAAAGTGCGCGCCATCGCGGAGCAGAGCCACGAAGCCCTCCGTTCCTGGTGCCCGGCGCTGGCCGAGGAAGCCGAAGGCTGGGCCGACGGCGCCGGACTCGAAACCTGGCAATTCGGTGTGGTCAACGCGCGCACCGAGATTTTGGCCGCCGCGCCAAAGAAGCCCAGCTCCCATGAGTGCTCGACGGCGGTTTACGCACCTGCCGCTCACGGCTTACCGCAGACCCTGCAGACCTGGGACTGGCACGACGACCTCGCGCCGGAAGGTTTGCTGCTTGAGCTCGCTCCTGCCCCCGGCCGGACGACCAAGACGTTTACGGAGTTCGGGACGCTGGGCAAGATCGGCGTGAACAGCGAGGGCCTTGGCTTGCACTTCAATATCCTTGCCCACGCCAGCGACGACGATTCCGCGGGCGTGCCGGTCCACGCGATAGCCCGCCGCATCCTCGATGAGGCCTCCAGCATCGACGAGGCGATCGCGATCGCCTCGTCAGCGAGGGTGAGTGCCTCAACCGTGTACACGGTGTTCACGGCGGCGAGCGCGGGCACCCAGGCCGCCGCCGGCAGCAGCACCCCACGCCGGGCTGCCAGCATCGAGGTCTCCCCCGCGGGCACCGCCGTCGTGGATGCCGGCAGCGACGGTTGGCTGCTCCACACGAACCACTTCCTCGATCCGCATCTGGCACTGGAGGATGCAATCGACGACGGCGCGTTGTCCCCTCAGCGGCTGGCCCACCTCGGGCAGGTGCGGACTGAGCTGGCTGGGCTGGGTGTGGTGGACCGGGCCCTGCAGTTCTGCTCGTCCAAGGGAGCATCGTCGGTGGTTTGTTTCCACCCGGATGCGTCCGCGCCACGGCACGAACAATGGCAGACGCTGCTGACCATCAGCGTCAATGCCGGCGATTGCTCCCTGGACTATGCGGCCGCCAACCCTGCAGACGCCGCACGCGATGGCTTCCAAACTTTCTGACCTCATCACTCCCAACAAAACACCCCAATGAAAGGCACTTCCATGCCACAATCCCTGCAGCCCGACGTCGCGCTGGAGCCGCAGAAGCCTCCGACCGAGGGCTCCGCGTCCGCCCTGCGCACTTTCTTCGTGTCCTGCTTCGGAACCGCCCTGGAGTTCTACGACTTCACCATCTACGGTTTGGCCGCAGCGCTGGTGTTCCCTCAAGTCTTCTTTCCCGATCTGGACCCGCTGACCGGGACATTGGTGGCGTTCGCTTCCTTCGGTGCGGGATTCCTGGCCCGTCCGTTGGGCGGAATCGTGCTGGGCCACTTCGGTGACCGCCTCGGCCGGCGCAGAATCCTGATCCTGACACTCCTGCTGATGGGCAGCAGCACCTTCCTGATCGGCTGCCTCCCCAGCGCCGGCTCCATCGGCGCAGCAGCTCCCCTGCTGCTCATTGTCCTTCGCCTGGTTCAGGGGTTCTCGGCCGGCGGTGAATGGGGCGGCGCTGCCCTGGTGGGTATCGAAGCGGCACCGGCAGGCCGACGCGGTTTCTGGGGCAGCTTCACCAGCATGGGCATCGGGCTGGGCGTGCTGTTGGGATCCGGCGTGTTCTCACTGACGGACGCAGTTGCCGGTGGCGACGTGGCCGGTTTCGCCTGGCGTGTCCCGTTCTGGATCGGCGGCTTGTTGGTCGTAGCCGGCCTGGTGGCACGTTTGACGCTCCCGCAGGACGAGCGGCCCACTACGGCCGAGACACCGCGCATTCCGTTGCTCGCGGTCATGAAGTCGCACCCCCGCCGGATCCTTCTCTCTATCGGCGTGAGCTATGGCTACAACACCTTCACCTACATCGCCACCGTGTTCCTCATGTCCTATGTACTCCAGCATGGATACTCCGGCAGCGAATCGCTGCAGTTCCAGTTGTGGGGTGCGGTGGCCAGCGTCGTCTCCGCTCCCCTCGCAGCGATCCTTTCCGACAAAATCGGCCGCAAACCGGTGATGGTGGGTGGCGCGGTGATGCTCATCATCTACTTCGTGGCGTTCTTCCCGGCTATCGAGACGCACACCGGGTGGCTGGCCCTGCTGATGTTCACCCTGGGCGGCGCGCTGAACACGGTGCCGCAGGGGCCCCTGCCCGCCTTCCTGGGCGAGCAGTTCCCGGCGGCATCCCGCTACTCCGCCATCTCTGCCAGTTACCAGATCGGCTCTGCCCTGGGTGGCGGTACGGCAGCCACCGTGGCCACGGCGTTGCTGATCGCCACCCACGGTGACCCGATCGGCGTCGTGATTTACACGGTTTCCGCGCTGGCAGTGATGGGACTCTGCTCCTGGGGCCTGCGTGACAACGCCAAGCTGACCATGGCCGAGATCGAGACGGCCTAGAACCGGTACGGGCTGCGCCGGCCGTTCCTACTTGAGGAACAGCTGGCGCAGCCTTCCGGTAGTCAGCATGATGCCGAGCGCAATCATCACCACGTAGTAGCCCACGTGGATGGCGGTAGCCGGACTGAACGAGCCCACGCTGATCTGCCGCAGCAGCTCCACGCCGTGCCACAGGGGCATGGCCTGGATGAACCACTGGATCACCTGCGGGTAGACGCTGAGCGGGTAGAACGTGGCACTGAAAAGGAACATGGGCAGCAGGAAGAAGTTGATCCAATCCATCTGCTGGAAGGTCTTCATGAAGCTGGTGATGCCCATCCCGAAGCTCGCGAACCCGAAGGCGATCAGCACCGAGGCGGGAATGACCAGGATGGCCCACCAACTGGTGAGCAACCCCATCACCCCCATGACGGCCGTGAATCCTGTGGCATAAAGCAGCCCGCGCAGGAGGGCCAGGAAGATCTCGCCGATGGCAACGTCCAGCGGCCCAAGGGAGGTGTAAAGCATGCCCTGGTAGAGCTTGGCGAAGTTCATCTTGAAGAAGACGTTCCACGTGGAGTCGTAAATGGCTCCGTTCATGGCCGAGACCGCCAAAAGCGCGGGAGCAATGTAGGCCGCATAGCTGATTTCCCCGCCGCCCGGACCTTGGACCGTGCCGACGATCGAGCCCATGCCCACGCCCATGGCCAAAAGGAACAGCACGGGCTCAAAGAATCCGGACACCATGACCAGCCAGGTGCTGCTCTTGGCCGCCATCAAACCGCGGCCCACCACGGCCTTGGCGTTGCGAGAGTACAGGGAACCGAACTTCCGCTCACGGGCAAGATCCGTGGCGCTGTGGCCACCCGTCAAGACACTCATGAGCCCATCCTTTTCACGAACTGGCGCCGGACAAGCAGCCACCCTACGGTGGCGGTCACCACCAGGAACACCACGTGGATGATGGTCAGCACAGGGTTTTGGTCCATTCCATAAGTGAAGACCCGCCCCAATTCGGTTCCGTGCCACACTGGCGAAATCCAGCCGATCCAGCGGACCGCGATGGGCAACGAGTCGAGGGGGAAGAACGTCCCCGAGAACAGGAACAGTGGCATGACAATGAATCGCTGCACCAACGCGAACTGTCCCTTGTCCTGTTTGATGCTGGCGGCATAGGCCATGAGCGGCAGCCCGAAGGACAGTGCCGCCACCGTCGCCACAATGGCCGATACCCAGCCCCAAGGGCTTGGGGAAGCACCGAAAAGTGCCACCACCACGAAGTACACCACCGATTGCAGGAGGAACCTGAGGGTGCTGGCCATGATGTGGCCACTGGCAATTTGCTCGGGAATCAGCGGCGAGGCATGCGGACCATAGAACACCCGTCGCCATTTGAAGCCGTCCATGATGGGGTAGGAAAACTCCCCCGACGCCGTCATCACGGCTGCGGAGACCAGCAAGGCCGGCGCCACGAACTCCAGGTAGCTGACACCGCCAAATGTGGCTTCGCTGTTGGCATCCACCAGGCTGGCGAGCCCAACTCCCATGGCGAACAGGTATGCCACCGGCTGACCCACGCTGTACAGCACTACGGACCAGCCGTAGTTCCGCATGACGCGGAGGACCTGCTCCGCATAAAAGAAGGCACCCCAACGGCGCGCCCTGGCAGCCGAAACCTCAGGTGAGTGTGCCCGCAACGGGTGCACCGCCGTCGTGAGTTCAGTTCCGCCAGTCAACGGTTCCCTGGTCAACCGATCCCTAGTCAACGAGGCTCCTGCCGGTCAGCCGCAGGAACACGTCCTCCAGCGATGAGCGGCGCACCAGCGACGTCACGGGACGCAGCCCGCGGGCACTGACCTGCTCCAGCGCGGCCTCGCCGTCGTGCGCGTAGATCAGCACTCGGTCAGGCAGCGTCTCCAACCTCTCGCCAATGCCTTGAAGTTCGACGCCGATGGTCGCGTTCCGCTCGGACCCGAACCTGAGCTCGAGTACTTCGCGCGAGGAGTGCTCGCGGATGAGGTTGGCCGGAGATCCCTCTGCCATGATGCGGCCCTTGTCCACCACGATCAGGCGGTCGCAGAGTTGCTCGGCCTCGTCCATGTAGTGCGTGGTGAGGATGAGCGTGACACCGCTTTCCTTGAGCCGGAACAGCCGGTCCCAGAGGATGTGGCGGGCCTGCGGATCAAGGCCCGTGGTGGGCTCGTCCAGGAGCAGGATGCGGGGCTCGTTGATGAGCGACCGGGCGATGGTGAGCCGCCGCTTCATGCCGCCGGAGAGCGCGTCCACCTTGGAGTTGGCTTTGTCCGTCAGCTGCGCGAATTCCAGGAGCTCGTCCGCCTTGGGCCGCAGGTAGCTCAGCGGCAGGCCGAAGTAGCGCCCGTAGACGATCAGGTTCTCCCGGACCTTGAGCTCTTCGTCGAGGTTGTCCTGCTGCGGAACCACTCCAAGGTGTGCCCTGACCTCGGGACCATGGGATTCAGGATCCAGCCCCATGATGGTCAACGAACCGGACGTGCGCTGGGAGACGCCGCCGATCATCTTCATGGTGGTGGATTTGCCTGCGCCGTTGGGGCCCAGCAGCCCAAAGGACTCCCCCGCAGGTACGTCAAAGGAGATGTTGTCCACGGCGGTGAGCTCACCATAGGTCTTGGTGAGGTTCCGCGCGCTGATGACGGTTGGTCGGTTCATGTCGACGCTGGTTTTCGACGATTCGGCTTGTGTTTCAGAGCGGGTTGCTTCATTGTGCACCCTCAGCAGACTAGTAGCGCCCACCGACATGTGAAAGGGCTCTTGCACATATTGTTGCAAGAGCCCTCTCGTTTCAGGCTTGGGATTAGCTCAGCTGCTGGGCTGCGAGCGCAATACCTCCAGCCGCTGCCGGAACTCGGTTTCGTCAATCTCCCCGCGGGCATAGCGCTCACGGAGTACGCCCTCCGCGCCCTGAGTCGCGGCCCAGTGGTGGTTGCGGCGCCACGTCCGCCGCCCGAGGAAAATGAACAGGCCGATCACGAGGATCCAGAACAGCGGGAACAACAGGAAGAAGGGCCAGGCGGCACCGTCTCCCCACGGACCATGCGCGGCGACGGTTGCCGGCACCTGTGCCAGCGCTCCCCCGAGCGTCGTGGTCTCCCCAACGATTGAAGTGATTGCTGTGAACATGTCGGTGATCCAAACTCTCTCCGCCGGTGTACGGCGTGAACCGTCTTTCGGCTCTGGTTCGAGTCTGGCTCTGGGCGGCCGGCGAGGCGTCCGCCGTCGGGAGTCACCTTGGGGTGGCCTGCTACTCCCGGCGGAGTCGCGTTCGCCGGGTCAGCTGCTCCAGCCCGGCTTCACCAAACCAGACTCGTACGCGAGGACCACCAGCTGGGACCGGTCGCGGACCATCAGCTTGGTCATGATCCGTGAGACGTGGGTCTTGGCCGTGAGCGGTGTGATGAACAGCCGTTCCGCGATCTCGGCGTTGTTCAGGCCCTCACCCACCAGCGCCAGCACTTCGCGTTCGCGCTCGGTTACTTGCCCCAGCGGGACCACTTTTGCCGCTGCCCTGCTCTGGGACGCCAACTGGGCCATGATCCGCCGTGTCACTGAAGGTGACAGCAGCGCATCACCGTCGTGAACCACGCGGACAGCCCGGATGAGCTCAGCGGGCTCGGTGTCCTTGACCAGGAATCCCGCCGCACCGGCCCTGACGGCTTCGGCAATGTACTCATCGAGCTCAAAGGTGGTGAGGATGATGATCCTTGTTCCGGCGAGGTTGGGGTCGGCCAGGATGTTTCGACTGGCGGTGAGGCCGTCGTCGTCCGGCATGCGGATGTCCATGAGGATGACGTCCGGCCTATCCCGCGCGGCCAGCCGGACGGCATCCCTGCCAGTGCCGGCCTCTGCCACCACTTCCATGTCTGGTTCCGCGTCCAGGAGGGCGCGGAAGCCTGCCCTGATGAGGGTTTGGTCGTCGGCGAGGAGGATGCGGATCACGGGAGGGTTCCTTCTTGATGTGTGGGCACGGTTGCTTCGACGCGGAGGCCCGGTTCCAGTTCCTGCAGCGTGAGCGTGCCGCCCAACGCGACCGCCCTCTCCCGCATCCCCGTGAGCCCGTTGCCGGGCAGCGCGCTCCGCATGCCGCCGCCGTCGTCGTCTATTGTCACCGTCAGCGCCCCGGCGGCTTGGACAAGACGCACGACGGCGGTCTGGGCGCCTGAGTGCCTCCCAACGTTTGTCAGCGCTTCCTGGACGATCCTGTAAGCGGCTTCCTGTTGAGCCGGGCCGATGAGCTGGTGGTTTGAATCGTCCTGAAGGCGCACGTGCAGGCCGCCGAGTTCGGCATTCCTCACCAACTCGGGGACTCTGGCCAGGCTGGGCCGGGCTGCCGGAGCCAGTGGGACGTCCTCCCGCAGCACGCCGAGGAGCTGGCGGACCTCGGTGAGTGACTCCTTGCTGGCAGCTTTGATGGCTTCCAGGGCGGGCCGGAGTCTCTCCGGATCATCGGCGCCGACGTGCAGGGCCACCGACGCCTGCACGTTGATCATGGACAGGGAATGAGCCACGACGTCATGGATGTCCCTGGCCAGCGTGAGCCGGTATTCGTCGCGCTCCGCCTTCTGCGCTTCCTCGCGGCGCCGCCGGTAGTCAGCCATCCGTTCGCTCCGGCGTCGGAATCCCTGCCCGATGAGCACCAGGATCGCCGCCCAGGCCACACCCGCGGAGGCACGCACAGGCCAGTTGACGTCGCCGGCCAGTGCGGCGCCTGTGATCACGGCGGCTGCTGCAATCCCCGCCCCCGTCCACGCCTGCCAGCGAAGCCCGGCGGCTGCGGTCAAGACAATAGCCAGCGCCAGGGACAACACAATCGGCCCCCACGCGTAGCCCAGGACGAGGTAGATTCCCGTGGCAAGGAGGGCGACAGGGAGCATCACGTGGGGCGCGCGCCTCCGGAAAGCCAAGCCTGCAGGTCCGGCCAGGAGCAGGAGGATCGCCAGCGCATCCAAGGGCCGTGGCGCATCCTGATGGCTCGCGGAGAAGAGGGTCCCGACTCCCTGGATCACGGCCACCGTGATGACGATGAAACTGGTGGGCGGACCAGCGAACCGGCGCTGACCTGGAATTCGCTCGGACCCCGGCCGCCGTCTGGACCCCGGATGCCTCTTTGACTCTGGGAAACGGGGCTGCATACACAGAGCCTAGCTTCGGTGGTCGCGCGGCGTCGTCCGTTTAACGGAGCAGGGCGCCTACTCCCCGAGGAGTAGGCGCCCTGCTTTTGGTAACTACTAGGCGATGCCCGCCTGGCGCTCTGCGCTCTCCACGACATTCGCGAGCAGCATGGCACGGGTCATCGGACCCACGCCGCCCGGGTTCGGGGACAGCCAAGCGGCGACGTCGGCAGCGGCCGGGTCCACATCTCCGGTGACAACAGCTTTGCCGTTGCCGTCGTCCACCCGGCTGACACCGACGTCGAGCACGATTGCACCCGGCTTGAGGTCTTCAGCCTTGATCATGTGCGGCACGCCAGCGGCGGCAATCACGACGTCGGCCTGCCTGAGTTCGGCGGGCAGGTCCACCGTTCCCGTGTGCGCGAGGATGACCGTTGCGTTGACTTCCTTGCGGGTCAGCAGGAGGCCAATGGGGCGGCCGATGGTCACGCCGCGGCCAACCACCAGGACACGCTTGCCTTTGAGTTCAATGTTGTGGCGACGCAGCAACTCCACACAACCCTTGGGCGTGCAGGGCAGCGGGGACTTCATTGCGCCGTTCACGTTGGCCACCAGGCGGCCAAGGTTCATGGGGTGCAGGCCATCGGCGTCCTTGTCAGGGTCCATGGCTTCCAGGATGACGTCCTGGTCGATGTGCTTGGGCAGCGGAAGCTGGACGATGTAGCCCGTGCATTCCGGATTGTCGTTGAGCTCGCGGACAACCGTCAGGAGGTCCTCCTGGCTGATGTCCTCAGGGAGGTCGCGACGGATGGACTGGATGCCAACCTCGGCGCAGTCCTTGTGCTTGCCGCCGACGTACCAAGTGCTGCCGGGGTCCGAGCCCACCAGGATGGTGCCCAGGCCGGGGACGATTCCCTTGGCGGCGAGGACGGAAACGCGAGTGGTCAGTTCTGCCTTGATGGCTGCGGCGGTGGCCTTGCCGTCAAGGATCTGTGCGGTGGACTGTGTCATTCCATCTGCTCTTTCTGGTGGGTGACCTATTTTCGAAAGCCTTTGAGCAGGCTCATGCCAACGGGATCCGCCGCCGTAGGTGTGGCGGCGGATCCCGTTAGCTCCGGTTCAGTGCCCGGGTGATGCGTTGCTTAGCCGCGGAAACGCGGATTTACCACTGCTCGTGCTGCGGGTACAGCGGGAAGTCAGCGGCCAGTTTGTCGACGCGTGCCTGGAGGGACTCGACGTCGGCGGCGGCGCCCGCCTTCAGCGCAGTGGCGATGATCTCTGCAACCTCGGTGAACTCGGTGGCACCGAATCCGCGGGTAGCCAGTGCAGGCGTACCGATGCGGAGGCCGGAGGTGACCATCGGCGGGCGGGGGTCGAACGGAACAGCGTTACGGTTCACGGTGATGCCCACGGAGTGCAGGAGGTCTTCGGCCTGCTGGCCGTCCAGCTGCGAGTTGCGCAGGTCAACCAGGACCAAGTGAACGTCGGTACCGCCGGTGAGGACAGAGACGCCGGCTTCGGCGACGTCGGACTGGTTCAGGCGGTCAGCGATGATCTTGGCACCTTCGAGGACGCGCTCCTGGCGCTCCTTGAACTCTTCGCTGCCGGCGATCTTGAAGGCAACAGCCTTCGCGGCGATGACGTGCATGAGCGGGCCGCCCTGCTGGCCGGGGAAGACGTTGGAGTTGAGCTTCTTGGCCCACTCCTGCTTGGCCAGAATCACACCGGAACGCGGACCTGCGAGGGTCTTGTGCACAGTGGAGGTGACGACGTCGGAGTACGGGACCGGGCTCGGGTGCAGGCCGGCTGCAACCAGGCCGGCGAAGTGTGCCATGTCCGTCCAGAGAAGCGCGCCAACTTCGTCGGCAATGGAGCGGAAGGCAGCGAAGTCGAGGTGGCGGGGGTAAGCCGACCAACCAGCGATGATGACCTGCGGCTTCTCGGCGATGGCCTGCTCGCGGAGCTTGTCCATGTCAATGCGGAAGTTGTCTTCTTCAACCTGGTAAGCAGCTACGTTGTAGAGCTTGCCGGAGAAGTTGAGCTTCATACCGTGGGTCAGGTGGCCACCGTGTGCCAGGGACAGGCCAAGGATCTTGTCGCCCGGAGTGATCATTGCGGAGAGCGCAGCGGCGTTTGCCTGTGCACCGGAGTGCGGCTGCACGTTGGCGTACTCGGCGCCGAACAGTTCCTTGACGCGGTCGATGGCGAGCTGCTCAGCGATGTCGACGTATTCACAACCGCCGTAGTAGCGGCGGCCCGGGTAACCCTCGGCGTACTTGTTGGTCAGGACGGAGCCCTGGGCTTCCATGACGGCGCGGGGGGCGAAGTTTTCGGACGCAATCATTTCCAGGGTTCCGCGCTGGCGGCCAAGTTCCTGGTTGAGGACTGCTGCGATCTCGGGATCGAGATCGGCAAGCGACTGGTTGCTGACAGACGCGGAAGTGGTTGTGGTAGTCACGGAGATCTCCTGGCTAGGCAACGGGTGGTGCTACAGGTCAGGCTACCGGCAGCAGCATTCCCGCGTCCCATTATTGACGGAGGGATCGGTCACGTGCGTGCAGCGGTAAGACATGACCCTCGGCCCAGGCGTACGATCCGTGGTCTTCATGATTGCCGCTCCCTGGTGGTAGTCCACCCAACGCCAGTTGCGACCCGTTAACAGTACAACAACGCAGCACGGGTAGGCTTGATCGTGTGACTGAATCCACCGCTTTCGTAGTAACACTTTCCTGCCCCGACCGCCCCGGCATCGTCCACGCGGTAGCCGGAGCCCTGCTGGAGGCTGGCTGCAATATCGCCGATTCCCAGCAGTACGGAAGCCCCAGCACAGGCAATTTTTTCATGCGCGTGGAGGCATCGACGTCGTCCTCCCAGGACGAATTGGCGACCGCGCTGCGTCCGGTAGCCGAATCGTTCGGTATGACCTGGCAGATCAATCCTGTTGGCGAGAAGGTCCGCACCATCATCCTGTGTTCCAAGGACGCGCACTGCCTGAACGACCTCCTGTTCCAGCAGCGCACCGGGACCCTGCCCATCGACGTGCCGGCCATCGTGTCCAACCACCGGGACCTTGAGTCGTTGGCGGAGTTCTACGGCATCCCGTTCCACCACATCCCGGTGACGCCGGAAACCAAGCCCCAGGCCGAGGCGCAGCTCCTGAAGCTCATCGCCGAACACGACGTGGAACTGACCGTCCTGGCCCGGTACATGCAGGTCCTCTCCAACGATCTCTGCACGGAGTTGAACGGCAAGGCCATCAACATCCACCACTCATTCCTTCCCTCCTTCAAGGGCGCCAAGCCGTACCACCAGGCCCACGCCCGCGGTGTGAAGATCATCGGCGCCACAGCCCACTATGTGACGGCGGACCTGGACGAGGGGCCGATCATCGAGCAGGAAGTCATCCGCGTTGACCACGCCCGCACGGCTGCCCAGTTCGTCCAGATGGGCCGCGACGTCGAAGGCCGTACGCTGACCCAAGCAGTTCAGTGGCACGCCGAACACCGCGTGCTCCTGGACGGCACCCGGACCGTGGTGTTCAACTAACGCCGCTCCTATGCTGAGGGTATGCACGGCATTCCCGAGGCCGACCACGAAGGCGACCTGGCTGCCTTCTACGACCGCCAGGCTCCGGTCCGGAACACCCGCGCGCTGACGCCGCATCGGGTTCGATGCCGGGAATGGTTCATCCGGCTGCTGAAGACCGAACACCGGCATTCATTGTTCGAGCTCGGCTGCGGCACGGGTATTGAGGGCGTGGAGTTCGTCCGCGCCGGTCTGCACTACACCGGGGTGGACCTGTCCTCGGAGAGTGTTCATGTGGCGTGCTCGGCCGGGCTGGAGGCCTCGGTTGCGAGCGGACGAAGCCTGCCGTTTAAGGCTTCAGTCTTCGACGCTGTCTGGACAATGAGCACCCTCCTGCACGTCCCCAACAGCGGAATCCACGACGTCGTCCGCGAACTTGTGCGGGTGGCCGCACCTGGTGCGCCAATCGCCGTCGGGCTCTGGTCAGGTGAGGACTGCGAGGTCCTCAATCCGGAGGACCTCGACGAACCGCGGCGATTCTTCAGCCGCCGCAGCGACGACACCGTGCGCAGGATTTTCGGTGAGCACGGCTCGATTGAGCATTTCCGCACGTGGCCGGAAGGTGTGGGCGTGGAGTCGGGTCCGGGTGCGGGCAACTGGGTGCAGCACTACCAATTCCTGGTCCTCCGCACCCCCGCACCCAACTGAGTCGCATTTGCGCGCGTTTTGAGCACTCATATCCCGCTCAGCTGCGACCTACTTGGGAACTAAGCTGGGCTGCATGGCTCCCTCTTACACTTTCGCCGGGGACACCCCGGCCATCCATGAATCCGCCTTCGTGGCACCCACTGCGTCCATCATCGGCAAGGCCACGTTGGCCCAGGACTCCAGCGCCTTCTACGGCGTATCCGTCCGCGCGGACACGGCTGCGATCAGCGTCGGCGCGGGTTCGAACCTCCAGGACAACGTAGTCCTCCACGCCGACCCGGGCTTCCCCTGCACAGTGGGCGAGCGCGTCTCCGTGGGGCACAGCGCAGTCGTCCACGGGTGCACTGTGGAGGACGACTGCCTCATCGGAATGAGCGCCACCATCCTCAACGGCGCAGTGATTGGCACGGGCTCGCTCATTGCTGCCGGCGCGGTGGTGTTGGAGGGCACGGTCGTTCCCCCGCGCTCACTCGTGGCTGGCGTGCCCGCAAAGGTCCGCCGTAAACTCACCGACGAGGAATTCGAGGGCGTGAAGCACAACGCAGCCCACTACAAGGAACTCGCGGCGGCACACAGGGAAATGCACGCTTAACGCCGAATGCGGGGCCCGCTCTGCAGGCCCCGCAACGTAAAGGGCCTAGTCCAGGGAGATCGGGCCCAACTCGTCCAACAGCTCGCCCGGTCCGGGGTTCCCTGCAGCGGACGAACCACCCAGGTGGTTCAGCACACCCCACACAGCATTGAGGCCCGTGGTCACGGCACCCTCGGCCCAGCCGGCAGTGAAGGAAACGTCGTCTCCGGCGAGGAAGATGCCGCGCTGGCTCTCCGGCAATTGGTCCTGTTTGAAGTGGGTGAACAGCCGCTGCTGGTAGCGGTAGTGCCCGGGCAGGTTGGCCTTGAAAGCGCCCATGAAGTTGGGGTCGGCCTCCCACGACACGGTGATCGGCTGCCCAACGATGTGGCTGGCAATGTCCACGCCCGGGTAGATCTGTTCCAGCGAGTGGAGCATCAGCTTCACGCGCTCTTCGGCGCTGAGCGCGAGCCACTTCAGGGCGTCATCGTTCCAGGTGTAGGACAGGAGGATGACAGCGGGCTTGTCCGGGCCGTCGTCGAGCAAGTACGTTGCCCGGTTGAGGCGGTCGGTGAGCGTCATTGACAGGACTTCGCGGCCTGTCTCCGGGTCGATGTCCTTCCAGAACGGCCGGTCCACCATCACGAACGTCTTGGACGACTGCATATAGTGCGAGCGCTCGATGGCGGTCCACAGCTCGGCCGGGAACAGCGCTTCCTCTGTGTGGATGCGAGTGGACAGCAGCCACGACTGGCAGGTGGTTACGACGGCCTGGTACGTGGCTTCGCGACCCCAGTTTTCGCGGACCAGGAGGTCGCCGTTCTCTGCCCGGCGGATGTTGTCCACGGCTCCGCGGGGCGAACCGGAGTGGAGCGACGCGAGCGAGGTGCCCTCCGGCCAGTACTTAAGGCCCGACGGCGCGTGGTTCCAGAGTGCCTCGGGGAGCCTTTGCGCCCCTCCCGCGATGGAGCGGTGCTGGTCATCCGCGTCCGTGTAGACAACGCGGAGGATTTCAAGGATGGAGTTGGGGAAGTCGGTGTCCCAGCCACCGGTGCCGAACCCCACTTGCCCGAACGCTTCGCGGTGCGCGAAGCCGGCTTCCTTGAAGGACTTGCTGGCCGCGATGAAGCCGTAGAAGGTCTGTTCGTCGAGCTCCGGGAGCAGGGCGTTCCAGAGTTCCTTGATCCGCTTGGTGTCGCGGGCTTTGATGGCTTCCTGCATTTCGGCGAAGGCTGCGCCGTCATTGACTGCTGCCTTCCAGGCGTCGGCCACTTCGCGGAAGAATTCCGGCAACTCATCGGCCGTCGTGGCGTAGTGCTTCTTGCCCGCCAGCTCGATCACGGTGCTGGACGTGGCCGGCGCCATGGGGTTGGGAAACTCGTTGGTGTCCAGGCCGAGCAGGTCCACGTAGTGGTAGAAGGCCTTGCCGGAGACCGGGAAGCGCATGCCGCCAAGGTCCGCCACGACACCGGGAGCCGACGGGAAGCTGGCCGTCCGGAGGCGGCCACCGATCTGGTCGGCCTCGTAGATGACCGGCTTGAGGCCGAGCTTCATGAGTTCATACGCAGTGACCAGCCCGGACAGGCCTGCGCCGATGATGGCCACCTCCGTGCCGTATAGCTCTTCGGGGACTGAGCCCAAGCCGTCCGGGTGCGCCAGATAGTGGTCATAGCTGAAGGGGAAGTCCGGGTTCAGCATGGTGATAGGTGCTTGCGCGGCTGCGTCTGCGGCGCGGGCATCGACGGCGGGGAGTTCAGTGGCGATGGTCATGAGTTTGCTGCTTTCACAGGTTCCGGGCTCACGGCCCTGGTGGTTAGTTCACGGTAGTCCTGCTCGCTGAGCGCGGCTACCTTGGAGTTCCGGCGTCCGTAGCCGAAGTAGATGGCGATGCCCACCAGCATCCACACGCCGAAGGTGATCCACGTGTCGGCGCCCAGGTTGAGCATCAGGTAGGCACACATCAACGTGCCCAGGATGGGAGTGATCGGGTACAGCGGGACCCGGAAGCTCCGCTCAAGATCGGGGCGGTTACGCCTCAGATAGATGACCGCGACGTTGACCAGGGCGAAGGCAAAGAGCGTGCCGATGCTGGTTGCGTCCGCCAGCGCACCAAGCGGGACCAAGCCTGCGGTGAGGGCGACGGCGGTACCAATGATCAGTGTTCCGGCCACCGGAGTGCCGGTACGGCGGGAAACGCGGCCGAAGACCTTGGGAACCATGCCATCGCGGGACATGGAGAGCATGATGCGGGTTTGGCCGTAAAGGACGGTCAGCACGATGCTGGCGATGGCCAGGACGGCGCCGATGGAGAAGACCAAGGCGATCCACGGCTGGCCGGTGATCTCGTGCAGGATCTGTACCAGGGCAGCTTCCGTACCGTCGAACCAGTCCCAGGGGCGGGCTCCGATGGCTGCGACGGCAACCAGGACGTAGATGCTGGTGACGATCACCATGGAGAGCATGATGGCCCTGGGCAGGTCGCGCTTGGGGTTTTTCGCTTCCTCGCCGGCGGTGGAGGCGGCGTCAAAACCAATGTAAGAGAAGAAGACGCTGGACGCGGCAGCAGAAACACCAGCGGCGCCCATGGGCAGGAGTGGCTCGAAGTTACCGGCATTGAAGGCGGTGAAAGCCACAGCGCAGAAGAAGATCAGAATGCCCACCTTGATGATGACGATCGCCGTGTTGATCCACGCGCTCTCACGGGCACCGCGCACCAGCAGGATCATGGCCAGCACCACGATGACCATCGCGGGGAGGTTGACTATGCCACCATCGCCCGGCGGCTGGCTCACTGCGTCCGGCAGGAACTGTCCGAAGGCGGCCAAGGTTTCGTTGACGTACTGCCCCGCGCCCACGGCAACAGCCGCCACGGAGACTGCGTACTCCAGCACGAGGCACCAACCACAGATCCAGGCCATGCCCTCGCCCATGGTGGCGTAGGAGTAGGAGTAGCTGGATCCTGCCACGGGGACCAGCCCGGCCATCTCGGCGTACGAAACCGCCGACAGGAGGGCTGCCAAACCGGCGATGACGAAGGAGATCCAAATAGCCGGCCCGGCCAGCGGCACGGACTCGCCAAGGATGACCAGGATGCCGGTGCCGAGGGTGGCGCCAACGCTGATCATGGTCAGCTGGAGGACGCCGAAGCTGCGGACCAGCGGCGTACCGCCTTCGCTGCTTCCGGCCTCGCTGACCATCTGGCCAATGGGCTTGCGGCGCAGAAGCTGGGCTCCGAGGCTCGGCCTCGTGGCGCTCACCGCCGCTTGGTTTTTGGTGTTCACAGGCACAGTCACCCTTGACGTCCCTTCAAAGTAGTTTCGATTTCCCCTCCACAAGACTGGCATGTGAGCCACCTCTCACCGCGGTGCAAAATGACCTATAGTGTTCAACCATGAGACGTAATGCACACTATCAAGCGGCTGCCCCGGCAGCCCTTTCCGGACAGGTCACTGTGGACCTGTCTGCTATTTCAGACAATGTCAAAGCCTTGAAAAAGCGCACCGAAGCGCCCCACTTCATGGCTGTGGTGAAGGGCAACGCCTATGGCCACGGGTTGGTGGAAGTGGCCCGCACAGCAGTGGATTCCGGGGCAGATTGGCTCGGAACCGCACAGCTCACCGAAGCCATCGCGCTCCGCCAAGCGGGTATCACGGTACCTATCCTTTCGTGGCTGTATCTGGCATCCCAGACAAGTTCCACCATCCTTGAGGCGCTTGAAAACGACATCGATGTGTCCCTCGGAAGCGTCAACCAACTGGAGGTACTGGCAGGCATCGCCAAAAGCCTTGGCCGTCCCGCCGTCGTACACCTGGAACTGGACAGCGGCCTGAGCCGCGGCGGTGCACGCAAGGAAGATTGGGCCGAACTCGTGGCCGAGGCCAGAAGGGCCGAACTGGAGGGGACCCTCCGTGTCCGCGGTCTGTGGACCCACCTCGCATGGGCGGATGTGCCTGCCCACCCAGGAAACGCCACCGCCGTCGCGGAGTTCGAGGATGCTGTCAGGGAGGCACGCGAAGCCGGACTTACCCCCGAACTCCGGCACGTTTCCAGCTCCGCGAACATCCTGGACCGGCCCGAATTCCACTTCGACATGGTCCGTGCCGGGCTCGCCATCTACGGCCTCGCACCAGCTGACCACCTCAACCCGGCGGACTTCGGCCTGCGGCCGGCGCTCAGTGTGACGGCGCCCCTGGTCATGGTCAAAAAGGTCCCGGCCGGGACAGGCGTGAGCTACGAACACCAGGCCATCACCTATGAGCCGCGCTACCTGGGCCTCATCCCGCTTGGCTATGCGGACGGCATTCCCAAGGGCATCAGCGGCCGATCCGTGGTGAACATCGCGGGCCGCAGCGTGCCGGTGATTGGAAAGGTTTGCATGGACCAGTTCATGGTGGACCTCGGCCCGGATGCTTCCGGGATAGACGTCGGAGACACTGCCGTTTTGTTCGGCGATCCGGCCAACGGGGCGGCGAGCGCCGACGACTGGGGTGCTGCGATCGGCAGCCACGGGGACGAGATCATCAACAGGATCGCGCCCCGCCTCCCCAGGGCGTACGCAACCAGTGCATACCGGTGCCCCGACTACCAGGAGCCGGCAGCCGCCGGGCAGGGCAATGTCGCCTGAGCCCGCCAGCGCCCGCCTGAGCTTCGTCACGCTCGAACAGTTCCTGGAGCAGCTGCCGCCCGAGTTGAAAATGCTTCACGACGGCGGCAGCGGCGCCTCGCTGCTCCGGTGGGTGGAACCGAGCGAGCTCGAGGACCCCACACCCTACCTCCCGGAAGGTGAGTTCCTCCTGACCGCCGGGCTGCCCTTTCTTGGAAAAGGTGGCTCGGCGGCCAAGGTGGATGCCTATGTCCAACGGTTGGTTGATGCCAAAGTGGCGGCGCTCGGGTTCGGCATCCGGCCCTATTTCGACGCCGTTCCCCACGCCCTGCTGGACGCTTGCCGCAGGCACAATCTCACCTTGTTCGAGGTGCCGGAGTCGTTGCCGTTCGCGGCAATAGGGCTGGAGTTCTCGCAGCTTCTGGAAACAGACAACGCGAGGGTCTTCAGGCAACTGGCCGACACCAACCGCCAACTCATGCGGGCGGTCCTCTCCCCCAGACCGGAACACGAACTGCTCGCGGCCCTGGTGCAGCGGGTGCCTGTGTGGGCTGTCCTTGTTGGCGCGGACGGGCGGGTCAGGGCCCGCGGGCACAATGCCGGCGGCAGCAACGGCGTCGAACATTCTTTGCTGGCACCCATGCTGGAGCGACTCCTGTCCGGCAGCGGGCCGCGTGTGGAAATGGACGGCTTTGACCATCCAGGATCGGCGCTGGTGTTCGGGCATCCGCTGCGCAGCACCAAGGATGCGAACCTGGGTGCCTTGATCCTCGGCTCGGATGCACCGCTGACACCTGCGCAGAACAACGTGGTGCAAGGAGCCGTGGGCCTGCTGGAATTGCTGGTGCGGCAGCGGACCAGCGGGTCCCTGGCGCCCAGCCAACTGGCCACCGCGGTTCTGTTGCACCCGGATTCGCTGTCGTCCGGCGGCACGAAACACCTCAACGGGCTGAAGGACCTGCTGGCGCAGAGCCTGTCCTCCACCCGCTCGGCTCAGATGCGCGTGGTGCAAGGCGTCAGGGTGGATGGAGCCGCTGACGACGGCCCGGTTCGCGAGGTGCTGCAATGGCGGAGGCTGTTCGACACCAAACTTGTGGAGATCACCGAGTACGGCTTCGCGGCCATCACACGCCTGAGGGTTGATGATTCCCTGCTGGCCGACGTCGAGAAGCTGGGGTGGCGTCTGGTGATCGGCGAACCAACGGAACTTCTTGGGCTCACTGCGGCATATCAGCGTGCCAGTTCGCTCCGCAGCCGGGTGCTTTCCAGTGGCATGAGCGCGCGCGTGGATGAAGTGACGTGGTCCGTCGCGGGCCTTTTGGGGCGCGAAGCGGGAACCATGCTGGCTGGGCGGCTCCTTGGACCGGTGCTCTCGCTGGAACCGGACCGGCGTGAACCGTTGCTGGCCGTCCTTCGCGGCTGGCTCAGCGAAAACGGCAGCTGGGACGGCTCGGCGAAACTGCTGGGGCTGCACCGCAACAGCGTCCGGCGGCAGATCGGCGTGCTGGGCGAACTTTTGGATATGGACCTCAACCAAGCACAGGTGCGTGCCGAGCTCTGGTTCGCCTTGCAGTATGTGGACGAGCCGGCGGGGTCCGCGGAGACAGCGGTCTAGGCGCGCTGGTCCCATTTTTTATAAAGTTCCGGCCGGCGTTCGCGCAGGTACGGGACTTCGTTGCGTGCCGCTTTCACGGTTTCAGTGCCGACCTCCGCGAACAACAACGTTGGGAAATCTCCCGCGGCAGCCAGCAAGGACCCGTCCGGTCCGGCCACCACGCTCCCGCCCAGGAAGCTGTAGACATCCTCGTGGCCGGAGTGGTTGGCATAGGCCACATTGAGCTGGCTTTCCAGCGCACGGGCGCGGATAAGCACCTGCGGGACGTTGTTAAACCCGGCGGACAGGGCTGTTGGGACGAGCAGGAGTTCGGCACCGCGGGTTGCCGCTGCCCGGACTGCCTCCGGGAACTCGACGTCGTAGCAGATGAGCATCGACGTCCGGATTCCGTTGAAATCCACGACGGCGGGAGGTTCCTGGGCGCCGACGAACGCTTTGTGCTCCTCCGGACCAAAGAGGTGGACCTTGGCGTAGTTGAGGACTTCGTTGCCCTCGGCATCCAGGAGTGTGGCAGTGATGTGCCAGGCATTCCCGTCGCCGGCGACGGCCGGGAGGCTGTACACCAGGCCGATGTTGTGCCGGCGTGCGATGTCCGCCAGTCGTTCGCGGATACCGGGGAGAGTGGCCGGATCCAATTCGGCATGCAGCCGCAGTGGCGCGTAGCCGACGGGGAACAGCTCCGGGGTGAGCAGCAGGCCGGCTCCGGCCTGGGCGGCGCGGTGGGCGGCGTCGTCGATGGTGCGCAGGTTGGCCTCAACGTCCATGACGGAAGCGTTTGCCTGGAGGACGGAGAGCAGCATCTTTACCACCTTGGTTTTCGCCTGGTCCCGGCGCCCATGAGCGCCGGGAAGTTTCTTGGTTCCAGCGTAGGCGGGGTGATGGGCTACGCGGCCGGGCATTTGGACCTGCACGCAAGGCAATCGGGACGCATTGCCCGTTGCGGGGCCCGTTCTTGCGTTGGAGTATGTCGGGGAGTGTTGACTCCTTGTGTTCACTTCTTGACTACAACGTTGCTTGTGGGGCAATCTTCTTGTCATGCCCGCTACGCAGCGCTCAACGAAGAGCCACCCAAGAAAACCCGGCTCGCAGTCCGCGCTGCGCCACCTGAACCAGCAACGCATCATCGAGTGCCTGCTGAGCGGGCCTTCCACGCAAGCAGAGCTTTCGCGGCAGACCGGGCTTTCGACGGCAACAATCTCGAACATCGTGAAAATCATGCAGGACGCCGGCCTGGTTTCCACGGAACCCACTACCAGCTCCGGCCGCCGGGCAACCAATGTGAGGCTGAACAGCAACGGCGCGGTCGCCGTCGGAATCGATTTCGGCCGCCGGCACCTGCGCGTGGTCCTTGCCTCGCTGGGCTATCACGTCATTGCCGAGGATTACATCGAATTGCCGCTGGGTCACCAGGCCGAAGAAGGCATCGCCGCCGCAGTCCGCCTGCTGGAAAGGCTGCTCCAGGAAAACGGTATCGACCGCACTGCCGTGGTGGGAGCCGGCGCGGGCATTCCCGGCCCTATCGATCGCCGCTCCGGCACGGTTGCGCAGGGAGCCATCCTTCCGGAATGGGTAGGCATCGACATCCTTCATCGGCTTGAGGAAGCGCTCAATTGCCCCGTCTTCGTTGACAACGACGCCAACCTGGGCGCGCTGTCCGAAGTAACGTGGGGACCCCACAGCGGAGTCTCGAACCTCATGTTCCTCAAGATCGGCTCGGGCATTGGCGCGGGCCTGATCCTCAACGGATTCCCCTACTACGGCAACGTGGGAATCACCGGCGAAATCGGCCATGCAACCATTCACGAACACGGCCTGGTGTGCCGCTGTGGGAACAGGGGTTGCCTCGAAACGATAGCGTCCACCACCACCATGATCGAACTGCTGGGGCGTGGCCAGGAGACCCTGCTGACGCCGCAGGATATCGTCCGGAACTGCCTCTCCGGCGACTCCGCGACGCAGCGCGTTGTGGACGACGCCGGGCTGGCGGTGGGTCGCGCTTTGGGCAACGTCTCCAACCTCATCAACCCTGAAGTGATCGTAGTGGGCGGACCTTTGGCGGGCCTCGGGGACCTCCTGCTGGACCCCATCCGGCGCGGCCTGGTCAGGCACGCCGTACCCGTTGTGGGCGAGACAACCCACCTCGCAATGTCGTCCCTCGGGGCACGCGCAGAAGCACTCGGCGCCGCCGCTTTGGTGTTCCAACACGCAAGTATTACCGGTAGGTAACGAAATCGTTAGCTGGATCATGCGTTCAAGTCTTGACGACAAGACGGGTGATCCAGTTTACTTTTTCATCAGACAGCCTCGCCATTGCGGGGCCGACAACGAAGTCATGCATTGGAGGCGTAAGGGCTGATGACATCCCTCGACACGCAAGGTGATCCCATCCTTTTGGAGATGCGCTCGATCACGAAGGAATTCCCCGGCGTGAAGGCCTTGTCGAACGTGAGCCTGCGCGTTATGGCCGGCGAAATCCACGCGATCTGCGGGGAGAACGGTGCCGGCAAGTCCACGCTCATGAAGGTTCTTTCCGGCGTTTACGGCTACGGAAGCTACACGGGCGACATCGTGTACCAAGCCGAAACCCAGCAGTTCAAGGACATCCGCGCAAGCGAAGCGGCCGGCATCGTGATCATCCACCAGGAACTGGCACTGATCCCGGAACTGTCCATCATGGAAAACATCTTCCTCGGAAACGAACCCACCAAATGGGGCGTGATCGACTGGACCGAGGCCCGCAAGCGTTCCCTTGAACTGCTGGCCCGCGTTGGCCTGCGCGAGGATCCCGATACCCCCATCAAGGAAATCGGCGTCGGCAAGCAGCAACTGGTGGAAATCGCCAAGGCCCTGAACAAGTCCGTTCGCCTGCTGATCCTGGACGAGCCCACCGCAGCGCTGAACGAGTCGGACTCCCAGCACCTGTTGGACCTGATCCTGGGGCTCAAGGGCAAGGGCATCACCTCGATCATCATTTCCCACAAGCTCAACGAGATCGAACAGATCGCGGACGAGATCACCATCATCCGAGACGGCAAGTCCATCGAGACGCTGAACGTCAAGCGTGATGGCGTGGACGAGGACCGCATCATCAAGGGCATGGTTGGCCGGACGCTCGAGTCCCGCTTCCCGGACCACGAGCCGAAGATCGGCGAGGTGTTCTTCGAGGTCAAGGACTGGACCGTGGGGCACCCCCAGATCTCGGACCGCTTGATCTGCAAGGGCTCCAACTTCTTTGTGCGCCGCGGCGAAATCGTCGGCTTTGCCGGCCTTATGGGCGCCGGCCGCACGGAATTGGCCCGCTCCCTCTTTGGACACTCCTACGGCCGCTTCATCAAGGGACAGGTGTACAAGGACGGCAAGCAGGTCCACCTCCGCAGCGTCAAGCAAGCCATCGACGCCGGCCTGGGCTACGTCACCGAGGACCGCAAGTCCCTGGGACTGAACCTGCTGGACGACATCAAGACCACCACGGTTTCCGCGGCACTGAACAAGATCAGCAACTACTCGGTGGTGGATACGCGCAAGGAGTTCTCGGTCGCGGAGGAGTACCGGAAGTCACTGCGGACCAAGACCCCGTCGGTTGAGGAAGGTGTAGCCAAACTCTCCGGTGGCAACCAGCAGAAAGTCGTGCTGGCCAAGTGGATGTTCACCGACCCCGACCTCCTGATCCTGGACGAACCCACCCGCGGAATCGACGTAGGTGCCAAGTACGAGATCTACGGAATCATCCAGAGGCTCGCGAACCAGGGCAAGGGAGTGATTGTCATTTCCTCGGAACTCCCTGAGCTCCTGGGCCTGTCCGACCGTATCTACACCATCTTCGAAGGCGCCATCACCGGCGTCCTGGACAAAAACGAAGCAAGCCAGGAAAGCCTCATGAAACTCATGACTTCCGCCCGCAAATCCGCCTGACCGTTGGCCCAGACTCGCCCCATCCTGACACAAGGACCAAAACAATGAACGCGCTCAAGAAGCTATTTGGTGGCAATACCCGCCAGTTTGGCATGATCTTCGCCCTGGTGGCACTTATCGTCTTCTTCCAGATCTTCACCGGGGGCCGCACGTTGACCCCCGGAAACGTGATCAACCTGTTCAACGGCAACTCCTACATCCTGATCTTGGCCATCGGCATGGTCCTGGTGATCATCGCCGGCCACATCGATCTCTCCGTGGGTTCCGTAGCCGCGTTCGTGGGGGTTTCGGTAGCCCTCGCCATGCGGGACTGGGGCCTGCCTTGGTGGGCAGGCGTGCTCTTCGGCCTGCTCCTTGGAGCAGTGATCGGTGCTTGGCAAGGACTGTGGACAGCGTATGTGGGCATACCTGCCTTCATCGTGACGCTGGCAGGCATGCTCTTGTTCCGCGGCTTTAACCAGTTCGTCGGCAAGTCCAACACCATCCCGGTTTCCAAGGAATTCCAGTTCATTGGTTCCGGGTACTTGCCCGAAATCGGCCCGAACACCGGCTTCAACAACCTCACCTTGCTCATTGGCATCGTGGCGGCAGCGTTGGTGGTCATCATGTCCCTGCGGACCCGTGCCGCCAACAAGGCTCTTGGCGCCGATGTTCCCGAGCTCTGGGTTGAGGTCACCAAGCTGGTCCTGATCTGCGGTGCCATCCTCTACGCGACGTACCTGTTCGCTACCGGCCGCCCCGGAACGTCCTTCCCCATCCCCGGCCTGATCCTGGCCGTGCTGGTCCTCATCTACGGCTTCATCGCTGACAAGACGGTCCTCGGCCGCCACGTCTACGCCGTGGGTGGCAACCGCCACGCAGCCGAGCTTTCCGGCGTGCAGTCCAAGAAGGTCAACTTCCTGGTCATGATGAACATGTCCATCCTGGCCGGCCTGGCCGGCATGATCTTCGTTGCCCGCTCCACTGCTTCCGGCCCGTTCGACGGCGTCGGTTGGGAACTGGATGCCATTGCGGCCGTCTTCATCGGTGGCGCTGCCGTTACCGGTGGTGTTGGTACCGTGATCGGCTCGATCGTCGGCGGCCTGGTCATGGCCGTCCTCAACAATGGTCTCCAGCTCCTGGGTGTTGGCGCCGACCTCACCCAGATCATCAAGGGCCTGGTGCTCCTGGCTGCAGTCGCTTTCGATGTCTACAACAAGTCCCAGGGTAAGAGGTCCATCACGGGCATGCTGATCAAGGGCTTCCAGCGCAATAACAACGAGATCAAGCCGGACGAAACCACATCCACCAAAGAGGTCATCTCCAAGGAAGCGTGATCCGCTTCCTGACAGACTCGCTCCACCCCACCCACACAGAAAGTGAACCAAGATATGCGAATGTTTGGTAAAGCAGGAAAGGCAGCAGCAGTCGCTGCCATCGCGGCACTGGCGCTGACAGCCTGCGGCCGCACTGACAGCGGCTCAAGCACCAGCACGGCAGGCGGGGAAGCGTTCCCCAAGGACTCGCTGATCGGCGTCGCACTTCCGCAGAAGACCAGTGAAAACTGGGTCCTCGCGGAGAAGCTGTTCAACGACGGCCTCACCAGCGCCGGTTTCAAGGCGGACGTCCAGTTCGCCAACGGCGGCGTATCCGAGCAGCAGAACCAGATCAGCGCCATGGTCACCAAGGGTGCCAAGGTCATCATCGTGGGAGCCATCGACGGCGCCCAGCTGGGTACCCAGCTCCAGCAGGCCAAGGAATCCGGCGCCACGATCATCGCCTACGACCGCCTGCTCCTCAACACCGAGAACGTGGACTACTACGTGGCCTACGACAACTTCAAGGTTGGCGAACTGCAGGGCCAGGCCCTGCTGGACGGCATGAAGGCCAAGAAGGCGACGGGTCCGTACAACATCGAACTCTTCGCCGGTTCCCCGGATGATGCCAATGCGAAGGTCTTCTTCGACGGCGCCATGAGCGTCCTGAAGCCGAAGATCGACGACGGCACCCTCAAGGTTGTTTCGGGCCAGACCTCGTTCGAGCAGGCTGTTACCCAGGGTTGGAAGGCAGAAAACGCCCAGCGTCGCGCTGACACGCTGCTTACCGGCAGCTACGGCACCGCTTCCCTGGACGGCGTCCTGTCCCCGAACGACACCTTGGCCCGTGCAGTGCTGACGTCCGTCAGGGCCGCCGGCAAGCCGCTCCCGGTTGTCACCGGCCAGGACTCCGAAGTTGAGTCCGTGAAGTCGATCATGGCCGGCGAGCAGTACTCCACCATCAACAAGGACACCCGCAAGCTCGTTGAGCACGCCATCACCATGGTGAAGGACCTCCAGGCCGGCAAGGAACTGGAAATCAACGACAAGGACTCCTACAACAACGGTGTCAAGACCGTCCCCGCGTACCTCCTCCCGCCACAGATCGTGACACTGGAGAACGTCAAGACGGCTTACGTTGACGATCCGGTACTCGGCCCGATCACCAAGTAACACCTCTTCACCGCAAGACAGCAAGCCCCGGTCCGCCAGCAGGCGGGCCGGGGCTTTCTCTTGCCTCAAACGGCGGGCGCGCGCGCTTTCACAGCCCACGCATAGCTTCGGCTGGTGTACCGCACAGCAGCACTCAGCAGTCTTGGATCTGCGGCCCGCGTCCAGCGGGACCAACGAACATGCAGGTCAAGAGGAGAAACGTGAGCGTCCTTGCCCGAAGCGTAGGCAATGCCTTCCGCAACAAAATCAGAACGGCGGCGGTTGTTGCCGTGCTGGCCGTAGCCATCGGCCTGGCATTGGCCATGCTCGTGGCCAACCAGGCCGTTGGTGCCAAGGTCCAGGAGCTCAACGCTTCCGTGGGCACCACCCTGACGGTGAACCCGGCGGGCGGCCAGGGATTCGAAGGCGGCGGCGAACCACTCACGACGGCGGAGGCTGAGACCGCGGCTTCGGTCGCCAACGTGACGTCGGTCGTTGGTACCAAGGCACTGCGCCTCCAGACCGCAACCACGGGAACAACGGATACAACCACCGGCGCCACCGCCCAGCAGGGCCCGGGCGGCGGTTTCGGTCCCGGCGGGCAGCAGGCGACGGTCAGCACCAACCTGACGGCCGCCGTCGACGCCGGTACGCTCGGCAACCGCAACGGCTCCGCCGGAACAACAACAGGAACCACCGGCACAACCCAGCCCGCGCGCACTCTCCCGATCACGGCGACGGGCATCGGGGCCGAGGTGGACAGCACGGGTAAAGCCTTGGACATCACCAGCGGCAGCGGGCTGGGCGACTACGCCACGGCCGAAGCCAAGGCACTTGTGGGCACCTCGCTTGCGGAGAAGAACAGCCTGACAGTGGGCTCCACTTTCACCATCCAGGACAAGACGTTTACCGTGTCAGGCATCTTCGACGCCGGCACCACGTTCGGCAACAACGCCGTCTACGTCACCCTGCCGGAAGCCCAAACGTTGGCTGAAACCCCGGATGAGCTCTCCACCATGATCGTCACGGTCAACAGCATGGAAAACGTGGACAGCACCAAGACCGCTGTCCAGGACGCACTCGGCACGGACAAGGCCGATGTCACCCAGGGCCAGCGCAACCTCGAAACCGCCGTCAGCTCACTGGACAGCGTCAAGAACATCTCGCTGATCGCCTTCATCGCGGCCCTCGCCACCGCAGGCATCATCATCCTGCTCATCATGGTCATGCTGGTCCGCGAGCGCCGCCGCGAAATCGGTGTCCTCAAGGCTATCGGTGCCCGCAACCGCACCATCGGCCTGCAGTTCGTCCTCGAGTCACTGGTTCTTGTGGCTCTTGGCAGCGTGGTGGGTGCCGTGATTGCGTCGCTGGCCAGCGGCGGTATCGCGTCCGCGCTCATCAGTTCGAATTCAACCACGACGGCGGCCACCACCACCCAGCGCGGCGGCGGTCTCGCTGGTGCTATGCCAAACGGCGCCGTACCTGGCGGTGGCGGCATGCCCGGCGGCGGCCAAGGCGGTCCGTTCGGTGGCGCCTCGCAGCTGCTCACCTCCGTGACTGCAAGCGTCTCGCCCGGTGTCCTCGCTGCAGGCATCGCAGCGGTGTTCGCGGTGGCCATCATCGGCGCGCTGGTCCCGGCATTGCTGACCGCCCGTATCCGTCCCATCGAAGTACTCCGAGGAGAATAGCCGTGATCGTAGTCAAGGACCTGGTCCGTCAGTTCAAGTCCGGTGACCGGACCATCAAGCCCGTCAACGGTGTGAGCTTCGAACTCGAAAAGGGTTCGCTGGCGTCCATCGTCGGCAAGAGCGGCAGCGGCAAGAGCACGCTGTTGTCCCTCCTGGGCGCGCTGGACAAGCCCACCTCAGGTGACGTCGTCGTGGATGGAGTCAGCTTGGCCGGGCTCCCGGACGGCAAGCTGACCGAGTACCGGCGCCGGGACATCGGCTTTGTGTTCCAGCAGTTCAACCTGATCCCCAACCTCAGCGCCGTAGACAACGTCATGCTGCCCATGGAGTTCGCGGGCGTCCGCAAGGCGGCCAGGCTGCAGCGTGCCAAGGAGTTGCTGGAGCAGGTGCAACTGGATCCGGAGAAGCACTCACGAAGGACCAACCGGCTGTCCGGTGGCGAGCAGCAGCGTGTGGCGATTGCCCGGGCGCTGGCCAACGAGCCCAAGCTGATCCTGGCCGATGAGCCCACCGGCAACCTGGACGAGCAGACCGGTGAGCACATCATCGAACTACTGAGCTCGCTGAGCCGCGACCACAACACCACCATCCTGGTGGTCACCCATGACCGCAGCCTTGCGCAGAAAACGGAGCGTTGCTTCCGGCTTCAGCAGGGCCGGCTCACGGAGGAGGTCAGAACCGGATCGCGTCGATGACCTTCACGCGCACCGCCACGAGCGCAGGGATGGCTCCGGCGAGTGCGCCGACAAGGACAGCCGCGCCGAATCCAAGGAGGGCGGCGTCGACGGGGAACGCAGGGTACTCAGTGAGCCCCGGGGCTACCTTCGACTCGATCCACGGGTGTTTCACCACCGCAACCGCCAGCATGACGCCGGCCACGCCGGCCACTGCGGTGGCCACCACGGATTCCATCATGACGCCAACAAAGATCCGGCCCGACGTTGCCCCGAAGCTGCGGCGGATGCCGATCTCCCGGACCCTGTAGCGCACGGTGACCATGGAAATGTTCAGCATCCCCACGGCGCCGAGCAGCAGGACCAATCCGGCTACTCCGCCCACCACCAACTGCACGGGAGCCAACGGATCGCCCCAGGCTGCGTAGTCCATGCGGTCGGCTTGGGCGTAGTAGCCGGGGAACTGGCCTTGGAGGTCTGCGGTGATCGCTGCTTTGAGCGCGTCGGCCTGCTGCTCGCCCACCCACATCTTGAACTGGGACATCTGCGGTTCCATCCCCGTCATGGCCGCACCCTCGCTGAGGATGAACGCGGACGGCGGCGTATCCGGGTACGTATCAGGGACGACGCCGATAATCACCGCCGTAGCTGGCCGGTCACCGGGGATGCTCATCGTGGGATGGGTGGTGAGGTTTGGCCTGCCGGCTTGGTTGTAGAAGGACTCGGACACCACGACGGCGGGTGCAAGCCTTTGACCGTCGTCGGCGGCGAACCAGCTTCCCTGTTGGAGCGGAACGCGGTGGATAGTGCCGTAGCCGATGTCCACGATGGTCATGCTCACGGCGGTCACACCGCGGGGAAACTGAAAACCAGCTTGCGTCTGACCGACGTGGGTGGAGGTGGTGATGCCGTAGCGCTGCTGGATCCCTTGGTACGCCTTCTCGAGTTTCACCGGGTCCGGCATGGTCGGTCCGTTGACGCTCAACGACAACGTTGCCACCCGGCCGCCGTTTCGTTCGGACTGCACCTTGTATCCCTCGCGGGCCAGATTCCCGACGCCCACCACGGAAGTCAGTGCCGCCACGGACAACGCCACTCCCATGAGCGCCAGGAGGATCCGGACCTTATTGATGCGAAGTTCCTGCCACGCCTCGACCAGCGTGGACACAAAGCCGGTCATGCGCTGACTCCTGCTGCTGCGGGCACCGACAGTGGACTGAGTACGCCGGAGTCCAGCCGGTAGCAGGCGCGGGCCAGGGCGGCCACGTTGGTGTCGTGGGTAATGGTCACCAAGGCGGCCGCGGTCTCCGTGGCGACGGTGTCCAGCAGTGCCATGACGGACTGGCCGGTCTCGACGTCGAGTGCTCCGGTCGGTTCGTCGGCCAGGATAAGCCGGGGCTTCCGAACCAAGGCACGGGCTATGGCCACGCGCTGCTGTTCGCCACCGGAGAGCATGTTGGGCATGGTGTTGGCCCGGGCGGCGAGGCCCACGCGGTCCAGCATGTCCATGGCGATATCGCGGCGACGCCAGAACTCCTTGCCCTTGGCGTAAAACAGCGGAGTGATCACGTTGTCCAAGGCGCTGCGGCCCGGCAAGAGATTGAACTGCTGGAAAACGAAGCCCACGGTGGAACCCCGGAGTCGGGCTCGGGCGTTGTTGCCCAGCCGGTCAGCGGACTGGCCCAGGAACTCCAGCTCTCCCGATGTCGGGATGTCCAGCAGGCCCAGCAAGTTGAGTAGCGTTGATTTGCCGCAGCCGGAGCGGCCCACGATTGCCGTGTGATCGCCGCTGTGCACCTCGAGGTCGATGCCCCGGAGAATGTGCAGGTGCTGATCGTCCGGCAGGATGACGGATCGGGTGACTGACCGCAGGCTGACAAGTGTTTCCTTGGGTTCCTTCATGCCTTTAGCCCGCCGGAGCATAGGCGACCTGGCCCGGCCCCATCATGGGGTTCGGGGCAGCCGGAGCACCGGGCACGAATTCCAGGACCTGCTCTCCTTCGGCCAGTCCGGACGTTACTTCCACTACGGAGCCATCATTGAGCCCCAGCTGCACTGTGCGCTGCTCGGGCGCTGCCCCTGTCCCTCCCGGGCCGGCAATCCAGACGATCCCGTCCTTCACGCTGCCCTTCACCGAGGTCAGCGGAACAGTCACCACGTCAGGGGCGACTCCGGCGCTGACTGTCATGGTGGCTCCCAGACCGGCGAAAACCTCCGGGCCTGCCGGGATCGCACAGCTGAGCGTCCCGGTGGGAGTGCCGCCCTCTTCGGGCTGGCTCCCGCCGGACCCGGGACCCGGGATCGCTGCGCCCACGCCCATCCCGGCACCTCCGCCGGTGGCGGCCAAACCGCCCGAGGCGCCGCCGCCGTCGTCGGACGCGTTGTTCTTAAGCGTCACTTCGGCGCACTGGAACGGCGCCGGTCCACCCACCAACGCAATCTCCGCGGGGCCGGGCTTGCCGAGCAGGCGGTACTGCTGGGCTGCGGTGACCGGGCCCGCCACCGTGTAGGTTCCAGGGTCGATCTTGCCCACGGACTCGCCAACGGTCACCTGCTGGTCAATGAGCGTTGACAAGGACTGTACGGTTCCGGCGCTCGGAGCGAGGACATCGAAGTAGTCGTACACCGGCTTGGGTGCGGTGGGTGTGCCGTCCTTGGAAGTAGCCGTACTGGTGATGGGTCGCTCGGCCTTGACCTGGAAGAGAGCGTCTCCCTTGGCGACAGTGGCACCTTGGTCCACGAAGATCTTGATGACCTTGCCGGCGGAAGTGCTCCGGACCGGTTCGGCTGCGTCACTCTGAACGGTGCCCTTGATCTGGACTGTGTTGGTAACCGTGGTCCGTGTCGCCGGGACCACCGGAATATCCACTTGGGCCAGCGGGGCTGGCTCCGCGCCGGCCGATTCAAGTCCATCCACGAAGGCGATCTTGACCAATGCCACCGCGATTATCGCGAAAACCAACAACCAGGCAACCGGCAAAATGACGCGCCGAAAAGTACCCATCCCTGCTCCATTTCGGTAACTCCCCACAGAACCTCTGCGAGGGATGATGGCCTAAGCCTAGGCGAGGAAAATCTTCGGTCCGGACATTCGTATGACTTGACAGAATTCGCTGGCGGCCTATATGCATGCCGGTCAGAGGCGGTGCTGTCAATTTGAGTAACGATACGACAACGCATTCGCAGGATCAGTCAATTTTAGTCATGCCGAATATCCAGCGGAGTAGAGTTTTTGAGTCCTATCCGAGGTTTGGGGACCTCCCGACTGGACTGAAAGCACTTTTGTATTGGGGGATAAATATGAAATTGAAATTGCGTTCCATTGTTGGTGCCAGCATTGGCGCCTTTGTCTTGTCCATCGCTGCAGCGGGCGGAGCTAACGCCATCAGCAGCAGTGGAACTGCCTACTTTGACAATGGCCAGCCCATTACGGCAAACATGTGGATCCAGTCCCTTACTGCTGGGACATGTGGTTCATTCTCATCATCCGCAGTCATGAATGTCTCGCCGAACTACATCACAAACAACACGAAGTTCTACCAGATTGGCGTTGGGGGAATATCAGTTTCGGGTGTGTCCGCCTCACAGGTCGGGGGCGATCCGGCGAACCTCACTTGGACCAACAGCAACGGTGCCAGGGGTTCCTACATGAGCGGGAACGTTTGTGGTGGATGGGGCATGCTTTACCTCGGCGCGGATGTCAGCGCCAGCGCCTTCTACTACGGTAATTACCGAGTAGCAACCGCGCACGTATAGTATCGGTGGCCAGTTTTAATATGAGTTTTTCTCTCAAGTCAGGATCTTTTAGAACCGCGTTGTGCACGACCTTGGTGTTCGTCTTCTGCGCCACTGGCTGTGCGCCCAACGGTGAGGGGGGTAGCAAAGGAGATGGCCCAGAGCTGGTCGCGGACGCTTTGGCCCTCCGAGACGCAAACGGGCTTTTCCGCATGCCCGAGGGTGAGAGATTGGCGGAAGGCGATGCATTCACTACCGCCATTTACGCCCGCTCTGATCCTGATGGAAAACTGGCCGAGGGCACGAGGGGGGCTGCAGCCAAGAAACCGGTCGCTGACTCTACAGACCCGAGTCTGACAACCGCATGGTCGGCTGCAGCCCTCAACCTGCCTGGCGGACAAGCGCCCGTTCTACCCGACAAACAGCTCACGGCTGATGCGGAAGTTGCGGTGCTCTGGTACTACGCCGATGCTGTCCGCATTTTGGGGCGGAGCCAAGAAGCCGACCGAAGCATCCTGGATCGGCTTGAGAGTATAGACTTGGGCGCGATTCGTGGCCATCCTTACTTGGTCTGGCGACTGTGGGATACCTACGAGTCTTTAGGTGTCCCCCAGCCACGTGAGGTCACCGAGGTACTCATCTCGGCATCGATGGGCAATCTGCCGACGACCCCCGAATCAGTTTTTGACACTCAGGCCATACTCGAAATCTCCTCACTGCTCAACGCGCCGCCTCCCGTTCCTGGCGGCCTGGCCAAACATTTCGGGGATTTGCTGACCAGCAACGCCGTCACCGAGGACGTCACAGTGGCGTCGGTCCTGCGATCGCTGACGCTCCTGGGCAGGGCCGATGAATCCCGGCGTTATCTGGAGGACAACGTGCTGTCGAAGCGCATTGACTCCGACAACGGCTTCGTCAGGCCATTAGTGTCCCACCAAGGGACAATCGAAGGTTCCTACCTCATGTCACGGCTCCTGGATCAGTCGTTTCCAGAAGCGACGAATGAGAAGACCACCGAAACTCTTATTACAAGTATTGAAAGTGACTCAGTGGACGTCACTACCAAGCTCAAGGCAATGGTCGCCCTGAGACGTGCCGGGGACGCCCGTTGGCAGGACTATAGACACATCTCTAAGAAGGTAACCACATCCTTGCCATCCGCAGTTACGCCGTCCCAGATGGTCGCCTACTTGGACACCGTCGATGCATTGGTTCAGCTCGACTCGTCGCCCAAGTTCCCGCGCCTTGAAAAGTTCAACGCGCCCGACATCAATGACCCTGTGGTGAGCAGGCAAGCCTTCCTGGCACTTTCCAAAGCCTCATACTTCTCGAATACATCAGAAATTGCATCATGGTTTCCTGAACAGCAGAAGAATTTACCCGCTCTGGTTAGAGAACCATCAGAGCCCTATCTCCTGTACTTTAGCGGCCTCGCCGCCATGGCAAATGCCCCTCTATCGGGATTGAACTCGAATGACTTTACACAAGCAACAGAGAATCTTAAGGACCTGCAAGGATGTGGAAGCCTAAAAAAGCTTTACCGCATCAGCACTCAACCCGGTTCGCCCTGCAGCTTGATCATTTCAGTCCAGCTCATGGCTGCACCTGGCGCATACACATTTGGAAGAACAAACTAGATGAGCATTCTTACATTGGCCGGTGTCAGCAAGAGGTACCGGGACGCTTCGGGGAGATCCCATCGCGTGCTGTCCCACTTTGACCTCGATATCGGCCGCGGTGAAGTGGTCTGGCTCCGAGGGCAGTCCGGTTCAGGGAAATCAACCGTGCTAAACATCGCCGGTCTCCTTTCCACGCAAGACAGCGGAACACGCCACATCGACGGCCAAGACCTCACTGCCCCTACACAGGGTCTGGCGGCAGAAACTCGGCGCACAAAGATCGGGATGGTTTTCCAGCACAGCAACCTTCTCCCCGAACTGACAGCCATCGAAAATGTCCAGATCGCGAGCATAGTTAAACGCACCGAGAAGGACGTAATGGAGCGGCTGTCCGAACTCGGGCTTGCAGGAGTTGCACAGCAGCAGGCCAAGCAGTTGTCGGGCGGACAGCAGCAGCGGGTGGCCTTCTGCCGGGCATTAGTCAACGATCCTGTGATTCTCCTGGCCGATGAACCCAATTCCGGTCTGGACGAAAAGAACACAACAAGCATCCGTAACGCCCTCTCGGCCGCGGCAGACCGAGGATGCGCCGTTTTACTCGCTTCACACACTTCCGCATTTGAGACGATCGTCTCACGAACCTTAGATATGGAGGACGGTCGTATTGGCTAGCACCGGCATCCTGGTCCGCCGCAATACGGCGCAAACACTCCGCAAATTGCGCCCGCTGGCAATCATGATGGCACTCGCCATCGCGATCCTGCTGATTGCGGACAGCGTCGTGTCAGCGGGCATCGCGAGATATTCGAAATCGGTCACCAGTGATTCTTCGCTCAACATGGTTCAAGTCAGTTCCATCACCTCCGGCTCCATGAAGCCGATCACCAAAGGCTCACTCGATGAATTCGCCGGCATTCCTCACGTCGCGGACGTGTATGGCTGGGCGCAGGTTGACCTCACCATCGACAACCCTGCGCAGTGGCCAGGCTCTGACAACCCCGGTGCCCTATGGGGAACCCCATACATCCGCGGGGTAAGTCCAAAAATCACTGACGGATCAGTCGGCCAGAACGGCCCTGGCCTTGGGGAGATAATCCTCCCGAGGTCCAGTAGCTTTGGTGACTTCGCACCCCTTCTCGGCCAGACGGTCCGCTTTGGCTATACGCAGATGATCTCTCCCGGAAACGGAGCCCTCGCTACGATCGACCTAAAAGTCGCAGGCATGTACGACAACAGCACACCTGGAGCCGATGGCACGCAGCCTTCCTACATTTCATCCGAGCTATTAGCTCAACTCATTTCCAGCCGGCAGTTCGGAAACGCAGACATGAGCGACTCGGACGCCCTGCCGTTTGATCGCGCTTTCATCAAGCCCGAGCAACCCGATAACCTCTCCGACATACAGTCGGCAGTGTCCGGCATGGGATACGGCGTTTTCAGTATCGCCAATCAGATTGACTCTCTCCCGGGCCTTTTCAGGCTTCTTTCCTTCGTTACTTGGGCTGTCGGCATATTCCTCGTGCTTTTTTGTGTGGGAGTAGGCGGCTCAATGGGCGGCTCGTGGATCAATCAGCGCGTTCGCGAAGTGGGGATCCTAAAGGCCGTGGGATGGCCAGGGGGCGCGATATCCCGGGCATTTTGCTATGAACTAGCGCTAGTAGGTGCTGCCATCGCCGTTTGCGGAGTCACTGCCGGAGTTCTGGGTTCACTGGCAACTACAACAATTGTTGGCGCGATGGATCTGGAACTCCTGCGCGTGGAGCCGTGGACGCTGCCTAATGCATTGTGGATTGCCTCCACTTTACTCATCGTCCCAGCCTTCCTGTGCCTCGGCGCCCTCCGCAGCGCCATTGGCGTTGCCCGCATGGATGCCGACTCCGCTCTCCGCGACCTATGACGGCAGAACGCTGGGGGCAGAGGCAACGCTTGCCCGGAATGAGAGGATGTCAGTCATGACCCTCCCTATCGCCAAGCCGTGGCTTTTCTCGCAAACCAACCAGGACCCCCGAGCGGCTACGGGCCGGCGTCTGCGGTGGGGCGTCGTGTCCACCGGCAACATCGCCAACAGCGTCTCGCAGGACCTTTCCTTGCTGGAAGACGCCGAGCTCTACGCCGTGAGTTCCCGGACCCAGGGTGCCGCGGACGCGTTCGCCGGCCCGCTTGGTTTCGCCAAGGGATACGGGGACGACGGCGATGTGCCCGGCTACCAGCGGCTGTTCGACGATCCCGCAGTGGACGTAGTCTATGTGGCCACTCCCCATGCCCAGCACTTCCAGATCGCATCGGCCGCCTTGCGCGCCGGCAAGCACGTACTTTGCGAGAAGGCGCTCACCATCAACGCCCGCGAAGCCTCTGAGCTGGTGAAACTGGCCCGGGACAATAAGGTGTTCTTCATGGAGGCCGTCTGGAGCCGCTTCCTTCCGAGTATGCAGCGGGCCTTCGCGATCGCCGCATCCGGGGAGCTCGGAGAAATCCAGTGGGTCAGCGCAGATCTTGGCTTCCCCGCACCCTACGACCCCTCCGCCCGTATCTGGGCCTTGAACGACGGCGGCGGCGCACTCCTGGACCTCACCGTCTACCCCTTGCTGTGGCCTTTGGGGACGCTGGGATTCCCCCAGTCGGTGACGGCGATCGGCACGCTGAACGAGGACGGCGTGGACACGCAGAACGCACTGACGCTGGGGTATGCCAACGGTGCCCAGGCGCAGCTGACCTCTTCCCTCATGGCACACGGGCCACGGACCGCCACCGTTGCTGGCGGGCTTGGGTTCCTGCAGACCGTTGGGTCCGTCAACAATCCGCGAGAATTGATGATCCGGGTAGGTTGGGACGAGCCGCGCCACGAGCGCTTCGATGTGGTGGGCATTGGCTACACCTACGAACTCCGTGAGGTAACGCGTTGCGTCCAGCAGGGCCTCACCGAAAGCCCGGTCATGCCTCTGGAAGACTCAGTCAACGTCATGCGCTTGTTCGACGGCGTGCGGTCCCAACTGGGCATCCGGTACCCGAACGATGCGCGGTGAGTTTAAGGCACGGTGAGTTGACGGCACGGTGGGGTGCTCCCGACGGTGAGTGCCGCCGTCGGGAGTTAACCCAGGCGCGTTAACGTCGACAGACTAACGCCGCGGGCCGGTTGGTTGCCGTGCGAGTTTACGGTCAAGCGACAGCGCCCCCGGTCCGAGGAACACGAACGCCACGGAGATGGCTGCATAGACAATCAGGAGTTCTGCCGTGACGCCCGACTTGTCCGTGAGCAGGGGCTTGCCCGCTTCCGTCACGAACCAGATGCCCGCGAACATGATCGCCGCGAGGAACCCGGCCACTCGGGTCAGGGCTCCGAGGACCAGCAGCAGGCCAAGTCCCAGCTCACCGGCGATCACCAACCACGCCACGATCTCGGGCTTCTGCACGCCCATTGCCGCGACAGATGCCGCGAACGCGGCGTGACCGGCCATGAGCTTCTGGATGCCGTGCACCATGATGAGTGCACCAAACACCACGCGCAGGATGGTGACGCCACGGGCGGAGGACTTGGGAGAGGGGTGAAGGAATTTCACCCGTCCCAATCTTCCATGCCGGGCGCCCCCAGCCAAACGGGCGGCGCCAGCCAAACTGGCGGCGCCAACGCCGGACGCTAGGACAACAGCGCGGGGATGTCCTTGACGCCGGCCAGGATGTGGTGGTGCGGGTGCGCGGCGAGGTCTTCGCGGCCCAGTTTGCCGGTCAGGACACCGACGGCGGTGACGCCTGCGTTGTTGGCCGCGGCGAGATCGTTCACGGTGTCGCCCGCGGCGATCACAGCCCGGACGTCCTGCACGCCTGTTAGTTCCATGGCACGGTGGATCATGTGCGGCGCCGGGCGGCCCGCGGCTACTTCATCGGAGCAGACGACGGCGTCCAGCAAGTTGTCGTCGCCGACGCCCCATCCCAGCCGCTCGAGCAGGGGCTCGGCGACGTCGCGTGAGAAGCCGGTGGTCAGCGCCACCTTGATGCCCTGGCGGCGCAGTTCGCGGAACGCGTCTTCCACTCCCTCCAAGGCGACCGGCGGGTTGGCGTCGTAGAACTCGACGAGCAGTTCCTTGAAGCGGATGAAGGCAGCCGCCACGGTTTCAGCGTCCGCCGTGCCTCCGCCGGCTTCGATCAGCGCCGTGATGGCCTCCACCTTGTCCGCGCCCATCCATTCCTGGACGGCGTCGGGTGTGGTGGCCACGCCGGTCTCTTCAACGCAGCGGGCAAGGGCTACGTACACGTCGCCGTGTTCGTCGATGGTGGTCCCGGCCATATCGCAGGCGACAAGGGTGATCATGGGGTGGCTCCTTCGGTGTGGATTCGGACCAGGGCGGCCCTGCGTTCCACGGTGTTGTCGATGGTGAAGTTGGTCAGTGCCGGCAGGTAGCGGTCCTCCGAATATTCCAGGGGCTGGCCATCGCCGGAACGGGTGATGCGGCGTTCGCGTAGGAGCGGAATGCCTTCGGGCTGCTCCAACAGCTCGGCGTCCTCATCGCTGGCGGCAACGGCGTCGATCGTGTGCCGTGCGCTGTGCAGGTCCACGCCTTGCTCCTTGAGGAACGCGAAGATGGACCCGGAGTCGGTGTCGAAGTCGAACAGTTTCCGGCCCACATCCAGGATGAACGTGGTGCGCTCAATCATGGCCGGGGACTCGTCCAGGTAGCGGACACGCAGGACCTCCACCACCGTGGTTCCCGGCACCAGACCGAGTGCCTCGGCAGCTTCCGGGCTGGCCTCGCGGCGCGCGACCTCCAGCGTCCGCTGGCCGGGCTTCTTGCCGATGCCGCTGGCCCATTCGGTGAACGAGTTGAACGTGGAAAACGACTGCGACGGCACGGACGAACGAACCATGGGAGGACGGCCCCGCCCTCCGGTCACGGCGCCTTCCGACCGGAGAAACGCGAGCGCCTGGCGGATCGGTCCGCGCGAGGTCCCGAATTCCCGGCATAGCTCCGCCTCGCTGGGCAACTGGTAACCCGGAGGCCACTCACCGTCGGTGATGCGGCGCATGAATTCCTCGCTCAGCCTGACGTGGAGGGGTGCGTTCTGCTGTGTGCTCACCAGTTGATAATACAAGTCTGTTTCGGCAATAACACCGGATTTGAGCGGTCCCAGGTGAATTTGGGGTGAACTCAAATGAACAGACGTTAAATTCAGATTAACTTGTATATACAAGTGCCATTCTGGCTTGATTCCCCTTCCCGGAGCCGCCAATGTCAGTGGTGTGAACAACCCAAGCACCTCCCCCACCCCCTTCAACAACAGCGCGGGCCAGCCCGCCGACGTCGTGATTGTCGGCGCTGGAATCGTTGGTTTGGCGCATGCCGCGCACGCTGTTGCCAACGGCCTGACCGTCACCATCATTGACCGCGACCACCACGCCGCGGGCGCCTCCGTCCGCAATTTCGGCCACTGCTGCATCACTGCCCAGTCCGGGGAACTGTACGAACTCGCGCAGACCTCGCGGAAGTACTGGCTCGAGTTCGCCGAGCAGGCAGGCTTCTGGGCCTCCGAGGCCGGCGCTGTAGTACTCGCCCGCACCGAAGCCGAGATGAACGTCCTGCGCGAACTCTCCTCGGTCCGCGAGCCAGGCCAGGTGGAATTGCTCTCCCCTGCAGAGACGCGGAAACGGCTGAATGCTTCGGCTCCTGAGGAAGCGCACGACGGCGGTGGTACTTCCGGCGCGGCATGGCCCGGCCTCGTAGGCGGCGCCTTCCTCCGGGACGACCTCCGCGTCGACCCCCGCACCACCGTCGCCAGGTTGGCCGAATGGCTGAGCCTGCAGCCCGGCGTCGAACTTCACTGGAACACGGCGGCGCTCGGCTTCTCGCAGGGTACCCGCGGCGTGACCGTCCAGACCTCGCGGGGCGAGCTTCGCGCCGGGCAGGTGTTCGTGTGCGTGGGCCATGACGTCGACTACCTGTACCCGGTGCTGGCCGCCGAACACCGGATCCAGCGGTGCGCGCTGCAGATGTCGCTGGCCGCCAAGCCGTCCAGCGTCGAGTTCGCTCCCGCTGTCCTTACTGCAACATCCATGCTTCGGTACCCGGCATTCACGGACATGCCCGCTGCCGCTGCGCTCCGCTCCGAGGTGTTGGAAAACCAGCCCGAGTTGCTGGAGGTCGGCGCCAACGTCATGTTCACCCAGCGCCCGGACGGCAGCATCATCCTCGGTGACTCGCACCATTACCACCACACCGCGGACCCTTTCCTGGACGAATCCGTGACCACCACCCTCAACACCGAAATCGAGGCCCGCATCGGTGAGCCGTTGGAGATCATCCAACGCTGGCAGGGCGTCTACGCCTCTTCTGACGTCGCACCGATCCTGGTCCGAGAGGTCCAACCCGGAGTCACGGTGGTGTCCGTGACCTCCGGCGTGGGCATGACCCTGTCCTTCGGCCTGGCACACCGCAACGTGTCGCGTTTGTACTGAAGCTCCCCTCCCCCTCCCTTCGCATAAGGAATCCCATGAAAACCTCGCTCTTCACCGGCTCCGCCCTTGCCCTCGCCACTGCCCTTGCGCTCACTGCCTGTGGCGGCTCAGCCCAGTCCTCGCCCGAGGCAACGTCCGCCACCTGCCCCAACGGCGAGATCAAGTTCGGCATCGAGCCTTACGAGGACCCGGCCAAACTCAAGCCCGCCTACGACGTCCTGGCCGCAGCGCTGTCCAAGAAGCTCGAATGCCCCGTCAGCGTCCAAGTGGTTGAGGACTACGCCGCCGAAGTCCTGGCCATGCGCAACGGCAAGCTGGACCTGGGCCAGTTCGGACCGTTGGGATATGTGTTCGCCGATGCCAAGGCCGGTGCCGAACCCCTGGTTTCGTTCGGCACCGCGGAGAAGGAACTCAGCACCTACACCGCAGGGATCTGGGTTCCCAAGGACAGCCCCGTCAAGGCCATTGGGGACCTTAAGGGCAAGTCGCTCGCCTTGGGCAGTGTTGGATCCACCTCGGGTGACGTGCTGCCGCGCTTCGGCCTCCGCGAAGCCGGAATCGCCGAGGCCGACATCAAGATGGACTACACCGGAGGTCACCCCGAAGCTTTGCTGGCCCTGACCAACGGCAAGGTGGATGCAGCCGAGATCAACTCCCAGACGCTCGCCACGGCGATCGCTGCAGGGACGTTCAAGCAGGACGATTTCCGCCAGGTTTGGACGTCCGACCCCATCCCGAACGATCCCATCACCGTGCGCGGTGACGCCGATCCCGCCTTCAAGGCTGCCGTCAAGGACGCGTTCCTGAGCCTCGATCCCGCGGACGTGGCAAAGGTTGGCGAGTTCCTGGATGTCACCCCTCCAGGGCCGCTGTTGGAGGTCACCAAGGACAACTACACGCCGCTGTTCGACCTTGCCGAGACCATGGGCCTCACTGAGAAGGACCTGTAATGCCTCTCTCCGTCCAAGGCTTACGCAAGTCCTTCAGCGGGCGGACCGTGCTTCAAGGAGTGGACTTCTCCGTTGCCGCGGGCGAGCTGGTGGCTTTCCTTGGCGCCAACGGTTCCGGTAAGTCCACCACCCTCCGCTGCGTCATGGGCATCACGGAACCCGACGCCGGCAGCATCAGCATCGATGGGGCGGCACTGGATTCCCTGCAGGGCCGGGAGCTGCAGCAGATGCGCCAGCGAATGGCCATGATCTTCCAGAAGATCCACTTGGTCCCCCGGCGCACGGCCCTGGACAATGTTTGCGCCGGTGCCCTCGCCCGGATTCCCACTGTGCGTTCGCTGTCGCCGCTCTTGTTCCCGGCCGACGTTCAGCAGGAAGCCCTCGACTGCCTGGACCGCGTCGGCTTGGCCGACCGTGCCTTCGACCGCGTCGGCCGGCTCTCCGGCGGACAGCAGCAGCGCGTGGCCGTGGCCCGGGCACTCTGCCAGCGGGCCGACGTCGTACTCGCCGATGAGCCGGTGTCCGCCCTGGACCCGCACGCCGCTGAGCAGGTCATGGCGCTGCTGCGCGAGCTCGCGCACTCCGAAGGGCTGGCCGTTGCCGCCGTCCTGCACCAGCCGGACCTGGCCCTGCGCTACGCGGACAGGTCCATCGGGCTGCTCCAAGGATCCATGACCTTCGACCTCCCCTCCACAGCGGTCACGGCTGAACATCTCGACACGTTGTATGCCCCGGACAGGAATATCGCAGCATGACACCCCAGACCCTGACCCCGGCCGTCGCGCGCCGGAACTCAACTGCAAAAAACCGAGTGGCACTTGTCCGCCCGAAGAAGCCGCTGCGGTGGATCACGACGGCGGCAGTGTCTGCCGCCGTCGTCGGACTTCACGCTGTGGCCATCGAAGGGACGGACTTCAAACCGGAGCTGTTGGTGGATGGCTGGAAGGGCATGGCCGCGTTCATCGGCGATGCCTTCCCACCTGACCTGAGCTGGGAGAAGACACTCAAGCCTGGCCTGGAAGCCACGCTGGTGACATTGTGGATCGGCCTCCTGGGGACCACACTGTCTGTGCCGTTCGCCCTGCTCCTGGCCGCGTTGGCCGCCGAGAACACCAGCCCGCACCGGCTGGTCTACCAAGGCGCCCGGGCCGTGCTGTCCTTCTTCCGCGCCGTGCCGGACATCGTGTTCGCACTGATCTTCGTGACGGCCGTGGGGCTTGGCCCGTTCGCTGGCGTGCTCGCCCTGATCTGCCACAACACGGGCGTGATGGGCAAGCTGTGGGCCGAGTCCATGGAGGAGATCGACGCCGGTCCGCAGGAGGCACTCCGTACTGCGGGCGCCAACCGAATCCAGCAGGTAGCCAATGCCACGCTGCCCATGGTGGTCCCCCAGTTCGTGGGCCTGCTGCTCTACCGCTTCGATGTCAATGTCCGGTCCTCGCTGGTCCTCGGCCTGGTGGGCGCGGGCGGCATCGGGCTCCTGATCAACCAGTCCATCAAGTCGTTCCAGTTCGACTCCATGCTGACGCACATCCTGATCGTGTTGGTGCTGATCATCGTCGTGGACCAGTTCTCCGCGTGGATCCGGCGACGCCTGGCTGCCTAACGCTGCATTGTTGACCCAAGTAAGTAGCAGATGACGCCGTTTTGAGCTCTCAGAACGGCATGATCTGCGACTCAGTTGGGTGAGTGGGGGCAGAATGGGAGGTGGCCCTGTTTGGGGCCGTGGTTGGAGTCGCGGACGTTGTGGATGGAGCAGGCATGCAGGTTGATGTTGTAGTTGTTGGCGGAGGAGCCATGGGATCGGCGGCCGCGTGGCAACTCGCCCGCTCGGGCCGCTCGGTGGTCCTCCTGGAGCAGTTCGAGGCCGGGCACCACATCGGCGCTTCCCACGGCGCCACCCGCAACTTCAACACCGCCTACGCTGAGGCCGACTACCTGGACCTCCTGGCCGAATCCAAGACCCTCTGGGACGAACTGGCTGCCGAGAACGGCGCGCCCCTGCTGGACCTGGTGGGGTTGGCGAACCACGGCAACCTCCCCCGTTTGAAAGAAGTCCGCGAGGCCCACGAGGCACGCGGCATCGAGAGCTACTTCATCTCCGCCGAAGAGGCCGCCAACCGCTGGCTGGGTATGAACTTCGCCACCGACGTCCTCTTTGTGCCGGGATCAGGCCGGATCCGTTCCGCCGACGCGCTGGCGGCGCTCCGCAAATCCGCCGAGGCCCACGGTGCGGTCTTCATGTACTCGACGCCGGTCCGCGACATCCGCGTCGACGGCGCCGAATCGGTGGTGGTGGTGACTGAGGAGACCGAATACACGGCCAAACGCGTGGTGGTCACCGCCGGAGCCTGGACCCCCAAGCTCATCGGCAAGCTCACGGACCTGCCCGCGTTGGTAGTCACCCAGGAGCAGCCGGCCCACTTCACACCGACAGACAACACCTTCGTGTGGCCCAGCTTCAACCACAGCCCCGACCCTGATCCGAACAACGAAGCCTACGAAGCCTACGAATACTGGTACAGCCCGGTATACGGCATGCTCACCCCGGGCGAAGGCGTGAAGGCCGGCTGGCACGGCGTCGGCCCCGTCATGGACCCTGACGAACGCACGTTCGAACCCATCCCCCACCAGATGGAAGCGTTGGTGCGGTACGCCCAAGAGTGGCTTCCCGGCGTCGACCCTTCCACCGCCGTTCCCATCAGCTGCACCTACACCACTACACCCAACGAGGACTTCGTGCTGGACCACTTCGGTCCCCTGGTGGTGGGCGCCGGGTTCTCGGGTCACGGCTTCAAGTTCACCCCGGCGATCGGCCGGGTGCTGAAAGACATCGTCGACGGCGGCGTGGCACCGGAGCGGTTCCGCGCGGACCGCTGAATCCATCCTTAAAAGCAACTGGCCCGCAGGCAATGCCTACGGGCCAGTTTGCTTAATCCGGTGACTACTTCAGGGTCGCGAGGACCTTGTTGAACGTAGCCGACGGGCGCATGATCTCAGCAGCCTTCGCGGCGTCCGGACGGTAGTAGCCGCCCAGCTCGACGGCGGGACCCTGGACTGCGGCCAGCTCGCCGACGATGGTCTCCTCGTTGGAGGTCAGGGCTTCGGCAATTGCTGCGAAGTCCTTGGCCAACTCGGCGTCCTCGGTCTGCTTGGCCAGTTCCTGGGCCCAGTACGTGGCCAGGTAGAAGTGGCTTCCACGGTTGTCCAGCTCGCCAACGCTGCGGCGCGGGGACTTGTTTTCCAGCAGGAACGTACCCGTAGCGCGGTCCAACGTGTCAGCCAGGACCTGTGCGCGGGCGTTGCCCGTGGTGGTGGCAAGGTGCTCGAAGCTGACGGCCAGGGCAAGGAACTCGCCCAGGCTGTCCCAGCGGAGGTGGTTTTCCTTGACCAGCTGCTGGACGTGCTTGGGAGCGGAGCCACCGGCACCGGTCTCGAACAGGCCGCCACCGTTGATCAGCGGAACGATGGAGAGCATCTTGGCACTGGTGCCCAGCTCGAGGATCGGGAACAGGTCCGTGAGGTAGTCGCGGAGGACGTTACCGGTGACGGAGATGGTGTCCTCGCCCTTGCGGATGCGCTCCAGCGTGAAGGCCGTAGCCTCAACCGGGGAGAGGATCTTGATCTCGAGGCCTTCGGTGTCGTATTCCTTGAGGTACTCGTTGACCTTGGCGATGAGGTTGGCGTCGTGCGCGCGGGTCTCGTCCAGCCAGAACACGGCCGGGGTCTGGGAAGCGCGGGCGCGGGTGACGGCCAGCTTGACCCAGTCGCGGACCGGGATGTCCTTGGTCTGGCAGGCGCGCCAGATGTCGCCCGGGAAGACCTGGTGTTCGGTCAGGACGGTGCCCTTGCTGTCCACGAGCTGGACGGTGCCGGCTGCCTGGATCTCGAAGGTCTTGTCGTGACTGCCGTATTCTTCGGCTGCCTGCGCCATGAGGCCCACGTTGGGAACGGTGCCCATGGTGGTGGGATCGAAGGCACCGTTGGCGCGGCAGTCGTCCAGGACAACCTGGTAGATGCCGGCGTAGGAGCTGTCCGGGATGACGGCCAGGGTGTCGGCTTCTTTGCCATCCGGGCCCCACATGTGGCCGGAGGAACGGATCATGGCCGGCATGGAGGCGTCAACGATGATGTCCGAGGGAACATGCAGGCTGGTGATGCCCTTGTCGGAATCGACCATGGCCAGCGCGGGACCGTCTTCGAGGCCCTTGGTGATGGCTGCCTTGACGCCTTCGCGGACGTCCTCGGGCAGGTCTTCCAGGCCGCTGAGGATTGCTGCGAGGCCGTTGTTCGGGCTGATGCCTGCGGCTGCGAGCTGCTTGCCGTAGGTGTCGAACAGTTCGGAGAAGTAGGCCTTGACCACGTGGCCGAAGATGATGGGGTCCGAGACCTTCATCATGGTGGCCTTCAGGTGTGCGGAGAAGAGGACGCCCTCTTCCTTGGCGCGCGCGACCTGTGCCTTGAGGAACTCGTCCAGGGCGTCGGCGCGCAGGACGGTAGCGTCCACAACTTCGCCGGCCAGGACGGGGAAGTCCTTCTTGAGGACCTTGGTGGTGCCGTCTTCACGGACCAGCTGGATGGTCAGGGAATCGTCGGCCTTCAGGACAACGGACTTCTCGTTGGAGCGGAAGTCGTTCTCGCCCATGGTGGCAACGTTGGTCTTGGAATCAGCGGACCAGGCACCCATGGAGTGCGGGTTCTGGCGGGCGTAGTTCTTCACCGACAGGGGTGCGCGGCGGTCAGAGTTGCCTTCACGCAGCACCGGGTTCACAGCGGAGCCCTTGATCTTGTCGTAACGCGAGCGGATGTCCGTCTCGGTGTCCGAGGAAGGGTTGTCCGGGTAGTCCGGAAGGGCGTAGCCCTGGGCCTGGAGCTCGGCGATGGCAGCCTTGAGCTGCGGCACGGAGGCGCTGATGTTGGGCAGCTTGATGATGTTGGCTTCCGGCTGCTTTGCCAGTTCACCAAGTTCAGCCAGGGCGTTGCCCGTGCGCTGCTCTTCGGTCAGGAAATCGCCGAAAACGGCGATGATGCGGCCGGCCAGCGAAATGTCGCGGGTCTCCACCTCTACGCCTGCGGTTGAGGCATACGCTTCCACAATCGGCAGGAATGAGTAGGTTGCCAGCATCGGCGCTTCGTCTGTGTGGGTATAGATAATCTTGGCCATTGGCGGGGTTCTCCCTGAAAGTCTGCAGATTTCAACATCTCCTAACTTACCCGAGCAAGCCGCAACGGCGGCCCTTCGTGTCCGGGATCACGCCTTTGGTTACCGGGCGGGAAAGCGATTTACGCACGACGGCGACCTGGCCACCAAAGCTGCCGACCGCCGTCGAACGCTGCTCCCGCCTCCCCGAACGAGGGCGCGCAAACATGGCCCACCTAGCCTCAACAGGAAGTGACAGCAAATTATCACAAACTATGAAACATCTCTTTACAAACTTGTCATACGTTCGATACCTTCAATTCCGTCAGTCGGCGGTCGCCATCACTGGCCGCCTCACTCCCTCGATAGGTAGGAACAACGTGACAAAAACCAAGACCCTGGCCACAAGCCTGCTGAGTCTGTCCGCTGCCGCAATCCTGGCGCTGGTCGGTACCACCAGCGCCAACGCGGCGCCGGTAAACACCACAGACTCCAGCAGCGCTGCGGTCAGCAGCCACGCAGTGTCGGACGCCGGCGCTGCAGACTACTGGACGCCGGAGCGCATGAAGACGGCACAGTCCGGCGAGATCCTGGCCGCCAAGGCACTGGATCGCGGCAAGCTCCTCAACCTCGGCAAGGCCCCGGTCACCGAAGCCCCGGGCGCCGTCAGCAGCATCGCCGGCCAGCAGGCCACCACCGAATCCAAGACCATCGACCGCAAGGTCAACCAGAGCGAAACTCCGGTCAAGCACATCGGCAAGATCTTCTTCACCTTGGGCGGCTCCAACTACGTCTGCTCCGGCAACTCCGTCACCGCAGCCAACAAGAGCACCGTGTCCACCGCAGGACACTGCCTCAACGAAGGCCCGGGCGCCTACGCCACCAACTTCACCTTCGTTCCGGCGTACCTCAACGGCGCAGCACCCTACGGGAAGTGGACGGCAAAGGCGCTGTACGCCCCCACCCAGTGGGCCTCCAACGGCAACATGCAGTACGACACCGCATTCGCTGTCATGAACACCCTCAACGGCCAGAAGCTCGCCGACGTCGTAGGTTCCTCCGGCGTCCAGTTCAACGCCGCCCGCGGCCTGAGCTACAAGTCCTTCGGCTACCCGGCAGGCTCGCCCTTCAACGGTGAATCGCTCAAGAGCTGCTCCGGCACCGCCACCAACGATCCCTACAACCCGCAGTTCGCCACGCAGGGTATCCCCTGCAATATGACCGGTGGTTCCTCGGGCGGTCCTTGGTTCATCGGCAACAGCTCCTCCGGCTACCAGAACTCCGTGAACAGCTACGGCTACGGCAGCAACTCCACCACCATGTACGGCCCGTACTGGGGCACCGTGATCCAGTCCACCTACAACACCGCGGCGGCTTCGTAACCGATTTAGCAAGTCCCTGTTAACAACGACGGCGGCCGTCCCCTACCGGGGGCGGCCGCCGTTGCGTTGTGGTGCTTGGGCCCTCTCGGGCTCTTCCTCTTCTAGTGGAAGAAGTGGCGTGCGCCGGTGAAGTACATCGTGATGCCGGCAGCGTTGGCTGCGGCGATGACTTCCTCGTCGCGGACGGAACCGCCCGGCTGGACGACGGCGCGGACACCGGCGTCGATCAGGATCTGCAGGCCGTCAGCGAACGGGAAGAACGCATCCGAGGCTGCAACGGCACCGCGGGCACGCTCAGGTGCGTCTGAACCGCTGGCGTTGGAGGCACCGCCGGCACCTTCGACGTCGGACGCCACCGTCACGCCCAGCGTGTTGGCGCGCTCGACGGCAAGGCGGCAGGAGTCCAGGCGGTTGACCTGGCCCATGCCGATACCCACAGCAGCACCGTGATCGGCGATCAGGATCGCGTTGGATTTTGCGGCGCGGCAAGCGGTCCAGGCGAAGGCGAGGTCGGCGAGGGTTGCTTCGTCGACGGCTTCGCCGGCCGCGAGGGTCCAGTTGGCGGGGTTGTCGCCGTCGGCGTCCACCTTGTCGCTCATCTGGACCAGGACGCCACCGGAAACCTGGCGCATCTCAGAGGGGTAGCGGCCGTAGCCCTCGGGCAGGGCCAGGAGGCGGATGTTCTTCTTCTTGGAGAGGATCTCCACGGCTTCCGGCTCGAAGTCCGGGGCGATGACCACCTCGGTGAAGATGTCTGCAACCGTGCGGGCCATGCCGGCGGTGACGGTCCGGTTGGAAGCGATGACGCCGCCGAAAGCGGAGACGGGATCGCAGGCGTGGGCCTTGGCATGGGCGTCGGCGATCGGATCTGCAGCATCTGCGGAACCGACAGCGACACCGCACGGGTTGGCGTGCTTGATGATGGCGACTGCAGGCTCGGCGAAGTCGAAGGCAGCGCGGAGGGCGGCATCGGCGTCGACGAAGTTGTTGTAGCTCATGGCCTTGCCGTGCAGCTGGTCGGCCTGGGCGATGCCGGCCGGAGCAGCCTTGTCCACGTAAAGCGCGGCCTGCTGGTGCGGGTTCTCGCCGTAGCGCAGGACCTCGGAACGCTCCAGGGCGAGGCCTGCGTAGGCGGGCCAGTCGATGATGCCGTCGCCGTCTTCGTCCAGGAACTGGCTGGCAGTCCAGGAAGCAACAGCGTTGTCGTAGCTGGCCGTGTGCGCGAAGGCCTTGGCAGCCAGGCGGCGGCGGGTGTTCAGGTCGAAACCGCCGTGTGCAGCGGCGTCGACAACTGCGCCATAGAAGTGCGGGTCCGTGACGATGGCGACGGCGGCGTGGTTCTTCGCGGCCGAACGCACCATGGCGGGGCCTCCGATATCGATCTGCTCAACGACGTCGTCCTGCGCCGCGCCGGACTTCACGGTCTCGACGAACGGGTAGAGGTTCACCACCACGAGGTCGAAGGTTTCGATCTCCATGCCGGCAAGGGTTTCCATGTGCGCCGGAACGCGACGGTCGGCCAGGATGCCGCCGTGCACGCGCGGGTGCAGGGTCTTCACGCGGCCATCCAGCATTTCCGGGGAGCCGGTGACTTCTTCGACTTCCTTGACCGGGATGCCTGCGGCGGCGATCTTCTTGGCGGTGGAGCCGGTGGAAATGATGGCGACGCCTGCTGCGTGCAGGCCCTTCGCGAGCTCCTCCAGTCCCGTCTTGTCGTAAACCGAGATCAGTGCACGGCGGATGGGAACACGGTCAAGCTGCGTCAAGCTCACAAAAGTCTCCGTCTTAGTTCGCGTAGATGTCGCGGGTGGTATCGCGGGTGTGGGGATACGGAGAGTTTATCGTGTTTCGTTGGAGCGCCGGTTTTGCGTCGTGCAACATAGGGTTGAGCCATGGAAGCCCCCAACGATGTCGTACTTGTTGCCGATCTAGGGAAGAGCCGCTGCCGCGTGGAGTTGCGCAGCGGTGACGCGTTGCTGGGCGCCGCAGACCAGCACGGCTTTCCCGGAGTGCACGTGGACAACGGCCCCACCCTCGCGTTTGACCTCCTCCTTGAGACGGTCAGCCAGCTGCCGCCCGGCCTCCCGGTCAGCACCTTGACCGGAATCGGTGCCGCCGTGGCCGGCGTTGAAGCTTCAGCGGAGAAGTCGCAGGAACTCGCCACAATGCTCTCGCAGCGGTTCAGTGTCCCGGCAGCCGTCCTCTCCGATGCCACGGCCGCCCAGCTCGGCGCGCTCCAGGGCGCCCCCGGCACCACGCTCATTGTTGGGACAGGCGCCGTCGCCTTCCGTTTCGATGACGCCGGCGTCCTCCACCGCGCCGACGGCTGGGGACCCTATCTTGGTGATCGCGGCAGTGGACGATGGATCGGCCAGCAGGGTCTGCAGGCAGTTCTTGAAGCGCACGACGGCGGCACTGCCACATCGCTGTCGGCTGCGGCCGGTGCACTGGTCGAGTCGCCCGAGATGCTTCCGGGGTGGCTCGCGGCAAACGAGAACCCCTACCGCGCGATGGCCCGTTTCGCGCCGCTGGTTCTGCACGCCGCCGAGGCGGGTGACGCCGTCGCGCATGACATCATCGGCGAGGCGTGCCGCATACTGACCCACACGGTGAAGCTCGCGTCCAGCGGCGACGACGGCGCCACGCCCCGCGTGGCGATGCTGGGCGGAGTGGTGGGCTCGGAGTTCTTCGCGGCGCTCTTGCGCAAGTCCCTCGCTTCGGCTGGGATTGAGGTGGTGGCGCCGCTCGGCGATGGCTTGGACGGTGCTGCCCTCGCTGCGACGCGCCGCGGGCTCATCCAGGAAAGGTACATCCACCGTGACGGAACAATCTGGCCCGACTAGCGCCGACAAACTCGCGGGCTTGCGCACGGAACTCGCCGGACTGCAGACCGAAGCCACGGCCGAGGGCTTGGAAAACCTGGACATCCTGGGCACCGAGGAACTCGTTGCCGCCATGCTTTCCCACAGTTCAGGAGTGCACGCTGCGGTCGAGGCGGCGGGCCCCGCCATTGTCCAAACCGTCGACGCCGTTGCGGAGCGGCTCCAGCGCGGCGGCCGCCTTTTGTATGTGGGAGCCGGCACGGCCGGGCGTCTGGGCGTGCTCGACGCGAGTGAGTGCCCGCCGACGTTCGGCACCCCGCCGGGACTCGTCGTCGGACTCATCGCGGGCGGCGTGCAGGCGATCCAGAAACCGGTGGAGTATGCCGAGGACAACGCAACTGCCGGCGCGCGCGACCTGCACGATATCAACGTGACGGAAGCGGACGCCGTCGTGGGTATTACGGCCTCCGGCCGGACCCCGTACGTGATCGGCGCACTGGAGGAGGCTCGGAAGCGGGGCGCGTTCACGGCGTCGCTGGCGTGCAACAAGGGCTCGGCAGTAAGTCATGTGGCGGATGCTGCGATCGAGGTTGTGGTGGGTCCGGAGTTCATCGCGGGTTCCACCAGGCTGAATTCGGGCACGGCCCAGAAACTCGTCCTCAACATGATCAGCACGCTGGTGATGGTGAAGCTCGGCAAGACCTACGGCAACCTCATGGTGGATCTGCGGGCCACGAACGAGAAGCTCCTGGCCCGTTCGCAGAGGACCGTGCAGCATGCCACCGGCGTGTCTGCCCAGGAAGCCGCCGTGGCGTTGGACTCCGTTGGTGGTTCGGTCAAGGCGGCTATTTTGGTGCTCCTGACAGGCATCGAGGCTGGTCAGGCCAAGGGTGCCCTGGAGGAAGCCGGCGGTTTCCTGCGCCGGGCGATCGAGAACCAGAAGTAACCCGGGCGGCGGCGCGTTGCCCAGCGCATAAAGTTGCATGCAGGAGGGCAAATGAATACATACACAGCCGTGCCCAGCGGCGAACAAGTTGTGCAGGAACTGCCATGGCGGTGGAAGGTCCAAGGACGGATTTTCCTGATCGGCGGGCTCGGGTTCATGTTCGACGCTTGGGATGTCACGCTCAATGGCATCCTGATTCCGTTGCTGTCCAAGCACTGGTCCCTGCAGCCCGCTGACGCTGCATGGATCGGGACGGCCAACTTGATCGGCATGGCTGTGGGTGCGTTCGCGTGGGGAACCATTGCGGACACTATTGGCCGCAAGAAAGCCTTCACGGCAACCCTCCTCATTTTTAGCATCTTCACGGTTCTGGGTGCCTTCGCCCCGGACATCGTGTGGTTCTGCATTTTCCGTTTCATGGCCGGCTTCGGCCTGGGCGGCTGCATCCCCGTGGATTACGCGCTGGTGGGTGAGTTCACGCCTCGTAAGCAACGCGGCAAGGTGCTCACAGCCATGGATGGCTGGTGGCCCGTTGGTGCAGCGCTGTGCGGTTTCATCTCCGCCGGGCTGGTTGCGGCCTTTGGCGACTGGCGGCTCACCATGCTGATCATGGTGCTGCCCGCGTTGTTGGTCTTCTGGGTGCGCCGTTCGGTTCCCGAGTCGCCGCTGTTCCTGATCCGTGCGGGTCGGCGGGCTGAAGCTGCGGCGGTGATCGATGGCTTGGTCGAGGCGACAGGTGCTTCGCCGCGGGCATATAGCCTGCCCGAACCGCAGGCCGCGCCGCGCCTCTCCCCCGGCAGCGCCTGGGCACAGCTACGGGGGATTTGGCAGTTCAACTGGAAGATCACGACGGCGGCTTGGGCTTTGTTCTTCTCTGTGCTTCTGGTCTACTACTTGTCGCTGACGTGGATGCCGCGCATTCTCATCGGTGCTGGATTCGAGGAGTACAAGGCGTTCGTCACGACGGCGAGCATGGCCGCCGTCGGGCTCTTGGGCGTGGTAGTCGCAGCGCTCCTGGTGGAGCGGGTGGGTCGCAAGTGGATCCTGGCCATCACCGGTCCACTGTCCGCTTTGACCTTGGTGATCGTGGCCTTCGTGGTGGATGTTCCGTCGGCCGCCGTGTTCTGGTTGCTGGTCTTCGGGTTCGTGGTCCAGGTGGCCATCCCGGTTCTCTACGCCTACGTGTCCGAGCTCTATCCGACCGAGCTTCGTGGCTCCGGTTTCGGCTGGGCGTCGACGTTCTCCCGCCTCGGCGCAGGCTTTGGGCCTCTGGTGTTCGCCTCGTTCTTCTGGCCGGAGTTCGGATTGGCGCAGTCGTTCGCGATGGCCGGCGGCTTGGTGCTCCTGTCCGTGCTGTGGATGGCCTTCTTCGCCCCGGAAACGAAGCAGCGCGAACTCTCGTAACCGCCCCGCCTCGTACCCAACTGAGTCGCAGTTCAGGTCGTTCCCAGCCCTGGGAACGACCTGAACTGCGACTTACTTGGGTGACCAGCCGCGTTGTTCGAGCGCCCGCCGCACCTTGGCCACGGCGGACCTCGCGTTGTTGCTCATGTGGCCCTTTGAGATTCTCACGAGAATCCAGCCGGCTCGACTGTAATCCTCCTCCCGGGCGATGTCCCTCACGATCTGCTCCGGATCCGAGTGACCCTCACCTTCGTACTCCACGGCAACGCGCTGCTCGCGATAGGCCAAATCCGGTTGACGCACGACGCCGGGACTTAGCTCCGTAGGAACGTTGACTTCCGCTGTGGGCAGGCCAGCCCACTTGAGCGCCAGCCTCAGTCGCGTTTCGGGAGCCGAGTCGGACCCCACGCATGCTTGTTCCAAAGCGAGGCGGGCCTTGCGGATGCCAGGTGTCCCCCAGTGACGGTCAAGCATCTCTTCGAGCTCATCCATGGTGCAGTGGGGCGAACTCCGTCCTTCGAATTCCGGTCTGGGAATACGCAGCAAATGATCGGCCACAACGGTGATCTCGTCGATGTCCATCTTCCGCGCGCAGTCCAACCACGTCCGAGCCCGGCTGGTGATGAGCAGGCCATTGAACGTGGTGATTTCATCCTCGAAGAACTGACCTCGATGTCCCACCACACCGCGCCGTCGAGGGATGGCCATGGCGTGGGGCCGCGAAATATGAATCCCAGGCTCGTGGCTGCCGGGCAGGAACCCTGGAAACCCCCACAGCAGGAACGCCGTCGCGTGGGAGGCCGCCGAAAATGGTGTGACCTGAGTGATCGGACGAACCATGTCCGCGAAGGCATGTTCGGTCTCCAGACGAGGGACTCGAATGGCTCGGCTCGGCGAGTCCAGATCCCGGTAACGCAGGCGCCCAACCGACACTCCGGCGTCGAGTGCTTCCTGCGTTGTAAAGGATTTCGAAGTGAGGTCTGCCGGGAGCGGCCGTGGGATCTTCATCAGCCCATGCTGGCAAATGCGACGGGAGCCTGGGGCGTTATCCACAGCCTTTCGTTCCTGCCACCCAACTAGGTAACAGCAAACGCTCCACTCAGGGCTCAGTGGAACAGGTGCTGCGACTCAGTTGGGTGCGGCGGCGAGGTCTGCGAGGGTCTGGACCAGCAGGCGGCGCTCCACTATCTTGATGCGCTCGTGCAGGGTTTCCTCGGAATCCGCAGGAAGGATAGTGACGGCTTCCTGGGCAATGATGGGGCCCGTGTCCACGCCGGCGTCGGCCCAGTGCACAGTGCAACCGGTGACCTTCACGCCGTACGCGATGGCGTCGCGCACTCCGTGGGCGCCCGGGAAGGACGGGAGCAACGCGGGGTGGGTGTTGACGTACTTGCCGCCGAAAGCGTTGATGAAGTCCTCGCTGACGATCCTCATGAACCCGGAGGACACCACGACGTCCGGCTTGTAGGACAGGACTTTGTCGCGCAAAGCAGAGTCCCATTCAGCACGGGTTTCGAACGAGTTGAAGTTGACCACGAAGGTCTCAATGCCGGCCTCGTCGGAGCGTTCCACGCCATACGTATCGGGGCGGTCGGCACCCACAGCGGCGATCTCGACATCCAGTTCACCCGACTTCACGGCGTCGATAACTGCCTGAAGATTGGAACCGGTACCGGAGACGAGGACAACAATGCGCATTGCACTAGCTTATGGGCGGCTCGCGTAGGCTGGAAAACATGAATCCCGACGTCGGTCCCAAGCCGAGCCAGCAACCCCGCTCAGAGACCGAAAAGTCCGCCCTCGGCGTGACCCAAATCCTGTTCCGTGCATTCCTTTTGACGGCTTTGGGCGCGTTCTTTGTGTTCTCCCTGAACGTGAATTACGTGTGGTTGAGTGCCATCCTGACGCTCGCGGGTTTGGTGTTGGGGATTGTGGTGCTGGTGAGGACGCTGAAGTACAAGCACCCGCGGCTGATTCTCTTCGGGACGATCTCCGGCCTCATCGTTTCGGCCGTCATGTGCCTGCTCATCCTGACGTCGGTGCTCTTTTTCAACCAGGTCAGCACATACCAGGACTGCTCGCGCGGAGCATTGACGGAATCCGCCAAAACACAGTGCATGACGCAGCTCGAGGACTCAATGCCGGGGTCGCTTCGCTAAGCCGGCTGAGGCTCCCCAGCGCCAGCGGAAGAGGTCCCGCTTAGGCGTGTTCGTCGTCGTACGCTGCTTCGTCGAGGTCCGCCTCGCGCAGCTTCTGGCGCCGTTCCAGCCACGGCCCCACTGCGTAACCAATTACGACGCCGATACCCACTTCCGCGGCCAGCCAGACTGCCGTCCACAACGGGTGGGGTCCGATTTCCGTGAGCCGGCCAATTCCGGCCGATCCCCGCGCGATCCACGCCAAGGCACCGCCCAGCAGACCTGCAGCTGCGCCGATGAATGCGCCCAGGAACAGGGTTGAGACGGTGGCTGTGAACCAGCGGGCTTTGATCTTGATGGAGAGCCACTCGTCGAAGTGGTTTTCGCCTTCGCGCAGGAACCACCAACCCGCCAGGATGCCCGCAACGACGGGAAGCGCGAGGGCCATGGCTCCGGCGTCGAGTTGACCTGCGGGGAGCGCGCCGAGGACCGGGACGGCCGGGAGCGGTCCGACGGCGGTACCCAGCGGACCTGCCGTGGAGCCGACGCCGAGCGAGAAGCCCGCACCGGAGGACCATGCCAGGGCGAAGATCACGAGGTTGGGCAGGAAGCCGAGCTGCGCGATCGTGAGAACGGCACCGCCCAGCGCGCCGGCTTGGATGCCTTCGTAGACGGCGATGATGTCAGTCCAGTGCCCCACGATGGTCACGGCCAAGAGCAGCGCGGCCAAACACACAGCAGCCATGGCCGCCACGAAACCGGCTTTCAACGCCGAGCCCACGTAGGAGCCTGCCCAGCGCGAGTGCTGGCTGGTCTTCGCGAGCCAAGCAACGGCGTCGACGCCGATCAGGCGGCTCCACGAGCCTGCCTCGCGTCGGGCGCCGACGATCATGCCCAGACCGAAGGAGATCAGCGGAATGGTCATGGCAAGCCAAAGGTTGATGACCACTTCGGAGGTGCGGCACACGAACCCGGTAGCTGCACCGAAAGCCGCGTAGACAACGAATGCGCCAAAGAATGCCTGCCACAGCTGGTCTGTGTACGAGGCACGGGCGAGGCGGCGCCCGGCCCGCCAGGCGAGCAGGAAGGGGATGAGCGTCAGGCCCAAAGGAATGAGGGACAACAGGCCCGAGCCCGGCTGGCCCGCAGTGCCGAGGCTGACTTGGGCCAGCTCCAGCGGAACGCCGTGAATCAGCAGCCAGGCCTGGCCTGCCAAGCGAGCCAGGGAGTCCACGTTCCGGTCTTGGAATCCATCAGTGGCCCACACTCCCACCAGCGGCAGCACCACAACGATGGCCGAAATGAAGGCTGCCTGCGCCGATTCCAAACCACCCTGCAGCCAAAGGGGCATCGGGAGGCCACGGTTTCCGGTCTGATCAGCGCGCAGTTTCATCGTGATCTATCGTGCCACGGCAGGGGGCGCCCGCCCCGCAGGCGCCCCTGAAATACCGCGAATTCCAGCGCTTTTTCCATGGAGTCGCCGTAAGATGGGAGGTGTTCTCCCGGGGTACGGAGCCCTCAGTTGCCACCTCAGCTCCGCCTCACCTGCACAGACTTTGAAAGGCCCGGAAACAATCGAAGCCGGGAACTAGGAGCGGCCAATGAATAGGTGTCACAACTCATAGCAGAAAGTCGTACTAGCAGCTGGTGCAGCCGCCTTGGGATTCTTTCCATAGGCTGCACCAGCCTTCTTTTTGTCCCCGCCTTCCGCCGAGGGGCGACTTCTCGGGACTTTGGGGCCGCGCTTACTGCCGAGAGCTAACCCCTCGCTCAAGGAACGCACGACGGCGGTCCCGTCACCAGAGCGGCCGGCGACCCGGCCCATCCATGCCTGCCATCAGGCGGGATTGGAGAGTTGCTCGCCGGAGGTTGACCGTTCAGAAACCACGTGGGAGGCCAGGCGGTTGCGCAGCCACAGCTCCGGCTCCGTTGGCCTCTGCTCCAGTGAATAGAGCAGGTCCACTCCAACCAGCCAGTCTGTGTGCTGGTACGCCTCCAGCCTGAGCTCTACCAATTCCCCACTGGCCAACTCCTGAGGAATGAATTGCCTCGGCACGGTCGCCCACCCCAAGCCGGCCCGAGTGAGTTCCACCAAGGGGCCGTAATCAAAGATCTGCCACACCTGCGCGTTTCGCAGGTACTCACCCGTTGGATGGACGTTGGCCTGATCGGCGTAGACCAACCTTCGGTGCTCCCGCAGATCCTCGAATTTCACCAGATCCCGACTGGCCAACGGGTGGTCCCGGTGGGCCACGTGCACCAGGATCAGATTGCCCAAACGGCGAAAGGCAAGTGACCTTGGGTAGTTGGGCAGCGTAAAGCAGACACCCATGGCGGTGGACCCGGCAAGGACATAGTCACTGATTGGACGTTGGTGGGCGGGGTTCTGCACCACCAGGTTGACGTGCGGGAAACGAGCCCCGAATTCCTGCAACGGTTGGGAGATCATCCGGAGGGGAATGTTGACGCTGATCGTCATCGTGTGGGCCGTTCCAGAGGCGAAGGCATCCGCTTGAAGTTCAAAAGCTTTGGCTCGTTCAATGACTGTCCGGGCGTCCAGGGCCAAACGCTGCCCAGCTTCGGTGACGGTTGGGATCCGGGTCGATCGATCGAAGAGTTCCACCCCGATCTCGATCTCCAGTTGGGCGATCGCCCCCGACAGGGATGACTGAGACCTGCCCAGCCGGCGTGCGGCCGCCGAAAATGATCCAGCCTCGCAGGCGGTGACGAACGCTTCCAAGCGGTCCAACGAGATATTCACGAAAGCCCTTCCTATCGGAGAATCCGATGATAACTAGCTTGGCTCATCGGGAATGTCGCAACTACGCTCCCCATTATGACGCAGCACACACCCCATCACCACGCTGTACGGGCTGCGGCAAATCCCCCCAACATCCCCGCACTTCAGCTGCAATGCACTCCCACTGAAGGAGTTTCCATGTCGTCAACGGCTCTACCCAACCACCGTCCGGAGGACGAAAAGCTCGGTTTCGGACGAACACTGCTCTACGGCCTGCAGCACATGCTCACCATGTACGGCAGCCTCATCGCCACGCCCTTGGTCATCGCAGGCGCGGCCGGGCTATCCCCCGCTGAGAGCGGCTCACTCATCACGGCTTCCCTGCTTATGGGCGGCATCGCCACGCTCATCCAATCGCTGGGACTCCCCTTCTTCGGCTCCCAGCTGCCACTCGTTCAAGGCGTTTCATTCGCCGGAGTGGCCACCATGATCGTGATCATCAACGGAGGTGGTGGGCTTCCGGAGATATTCGGAGCCGTCATAGCTGCCTCCGCGATCGGCCTGGTAGTCGCCCCCTTCTTTGCACAGGTTGTCCGCTTCTTTCCCCCTGTAGTTACAGGCACGGTCATCACGACCATCGGTCTCACCCTCATGCCAGTTGCGGCTAACTGGGCCATGGGCGGCAACTCCGGGAGCACCGACTACGGGTCTGTGGACAACATCGGCCTTGCCGGGTTCACACTCCTCATAGTCCTCCTGCTGTCCAAAGCCGGCGCCGGCATCATCTCGCGCCTGTCCATACTGCTGGCAATGGTTCTCGGCACCATCGTCGCGTTGATATTGGGCAAGACCGACTTCTCTGGCGTCGGCGATGGACCGGCGTTCGCCTTTCCCATGCCCTTCGCCTTCGGTGCGCCCGTTTTCGACGTCGCCAGCATCATCGCAATGCTCATCGTCGTACTGGTAACCCTCACGGAAACCACGGCGGACATCCTCGCTGTGGGCCAGATCGTTGATACAAAGATTGATCGCAAGCGCATCGCTGATGGCCTGCGGGCAGACATGGCCTCGTCCATCATCTCGCCCATCTTCGGCTCATTTACGCAGACGGCATTTGCGCAGAATGTTGGACTCGTGGCCATCACGGGCATTAAGTCCAGGTACGCAGTGGCCGCCAGCGGTGGCCTCTTGGTGGTCCTCGGTCTCCTGCCCATCCTCGGCAGGGTCGTAGCCGCCGTCCCCACACCAGTGATTGGCGGAGCCGCTGTGGTTCTCTTCGGCACCATCGTGGCAGCGGGAATCCGCACGCTCTCAAAGGTGGACTATTCCAATTCGATGAACTTCATTGTGGTGGCGGCATCGATTGGATTTGGCATGATCCCCATCGTGGCTCCCGGGTTTTATGACCAGTTCCCGGGCTGGTTTGCCATCATCTTCGGCTCCGGCATCAGCTCGGCCGCGATCCTGGCGATCGCCCTCAACATCCTTTTCAACCACGTCAAATTCGGGACGCCGTCGAACCCGTCCGTTGCTGCCAAAGGCGCGGAGCACTTGGCCATGGACCACAACAACGAAACTCACTGACAAGAAATCGGAGAAATCATGAAGACCACCATCTACCTGGCGGACCTCGTTCTGACCATGAACGCTACCCGCGAAGTCGTCCCTTCAGGTGCCATCGCTGTTCAGGGCCAAACCATACTCGCTGTGGGCGCCGGCCCCGATCTCATCGCTTCCAATCCGGAAGCGAATGTTGTTGACCTGACCGGGCATGTACTGATGCCAGGCCTCGTAAACTCCCACCACCACTCCGGTGTCCTCAGGGGCACGGCTGAGCACCTTCCTGTCTGGGAATGGCTGCGGCTCCACATCGACCCCATGCATCGAGTGCTCCAACCAGATGAGGCCGAGGCCGCTGCCTGGCTCTGCTACGCCGAGGGTCTCCTCTCCGGGACCACTACTGTCATCGATATGTGGCGGTACATGGATGGCAGCGCCCGCGCCGCATCCGCACTCGGCAACCGCCTGGTCAGCGTGAACTACGTGGGCGCTCATCCCGATCACGACTACTTCGACACCCTGGATGACAACGAGCGCATGCTGCGCGAATGGTCAGGTGCCGCCGGGGGACGAATCACGCCGTGGGTGGGTCTTGAGCACCTGTTCTACGCAGACGCGGAGGGCCGCTCGCGTGCCATTCATCTTGCCCGCGAGTATGACACCGGCATCTACATGCACTGTTCCGAGTCGCAGGTGGAATTGCAGCAATGGCACAACGAGTTTGGTTTGCGCCCCATGATGGCCTTGGAAAAGCTTGGATTCTTCGACGTTCCTCGAACCATGATCGCCCACGCGGTATGGCTCGACAACGAGGAAGTCAGCCTCATCGCCGACAGAGGTGTGGGTGTCTCCCACAACCCCGTTAGCAATATGAAGCTCGCCAGCGGAATGGCTCCGGTGGCCGAGATGCTTGCCGCCGGAGTCAACGTTGGTATTGGTACGGACGGTGAGAAGGAGAACAACAACCTGGACATGTTCGAGGAGATGAAGGTGGCATCACTCCTGGGCAAACTGCGCGCCATGGACGCCGCCGCCATGGACTCCTGGACTGTTCTGGAAATGGCCACGATTGGCGGTGCCCGGGCGATCGGGCAAGCCGATCGCATCGGTTCCCTTGAACCCGGCAAGCAAGCGGACTTCATTGCCGTGCGCACTGGAACTCCCCGGACTACGCCATTCATCACCGAGGGTCCGTATGCCAACGTCCACCACAACCTCGTCCATGCAGTCCGCGGCAGCGACGTCACCACAACAGTGGTGGCCGGCGACGTAGTGGTTCGTGATGGACGCTTGTGCAACGCTGACCTCAGCGAAATCATTGACCGTGCTGCGGCGACGGTGCCCGGGCTGTTTGCGCGGCGTCGTGAGTATCTCGACCGCGTCGGTGAGCCCCACGGCCTCTTCGTCTAATCCATACCAAGAGAGAGATTCAGAAGTGACAAGCACTGAGAACGCCGGCCCCGCCATCTCCGAACAGGACGTGGACTTCCTGCGCCTGGCCATCGCTCTTTCCCACCAAGTCAAGGCTGAGGGACGGCATCCATTCGGCGCCGTGGTGGTGGACGAACATGGCACGGTGGTCAGCTCAAAGGGAAACAACTCTATGCCGCCGGAAGGCGACCCGACCCAGCACGCCGAACTCAGGGCTGCGGCGGAAGCATTTCGGCAGCTCAGTACGGAGCAACTGGCGCGATCGACGCTGTACTCAAGCGCAGAACCATGCGCGATGTGCGCCGGCGCGGTCTACTGGACGGGAATCGGGCGGGTGGTCTACGGTCTCAGCGAGGAATCACTGCTGAGCATTACGGGAGACAACCCCGAAAACCCCACCCTGTCCCTTCCCTGTCGCGAAGTCTTCAGCCGCGGTCAACGCAAAATCTCTGTGGTGGGCCCTCTTCTGGAGGACGAGGCTGCCGCCCCTCACAAGGATTTCTGGCACTAAACGAGGGGTCAGCTCTCGGCACTTTGAGGCCCGCGAACTGCCGAGAGCTAACCCTTCGCGAAAAAGTCCACGCCCGATACATATTCCATCGCCTTCACGAACTTCGGGTCGCTCATCCTCGCGTAGGCCTCCTCCTCGTTGAGCTCTGCGACCCGGCAGTGGATCCACCAGAGATTCCCTAAAGGATCCCGAACGCGGCCCACCCTTTCTCCCCAGAACATCTCCGTCATGTCTGTGACCGCCGTGGCACCGGCGGCGAGTGAGGCAGCGAAGGTGGCATCGCCGTCGTCGACGTAGACGCGGAGGAAGGCCGGCGTCGGCGGCCAGCCAGGGCGGGAGTCGAAGGCGAGGATGTTCGAGTCGCCGATCTTCGCCTCAGCGTGCCCGATGGACCCGTCTTCCATGGGAACCCGGAACGCTTCCTGGGCACCGAAAGCGGCAGTGACGAAGTCGAGGAGCCCGGGCGTGCTGCGCGTGATGATCCAGGGTTCAACGGAACGATATCCAGCGGGAATGTGGCTGATGCCGTCGGCTCGAACCAGCGGGTACATGGACGTCACTTCATCGGGGACGGGTGCGTCCGGCTGGCCGATCATGTGCCGATGGAGGGATTCGACCGCATAGTCCATCCCCGCCGCGTACTCGGGGGCCTGCCAGCGGCTGGCGGCTTCGTCGTCGGAGACGTCTTCCATATGCGACATGATCCACCAGACGTTCCCCAGCGGGTCCTGAATCCGGGCGCCACGGTCACCCCAGGCGCTGTTGTCGAGGACCGAAACCGTGGTGGCACCCGCGGCGAGGGCGGCGTGGAAGGCGGCATCGGCGTCGTGCGTATAAAGACGGAGGTACGACGGCATTGCGGGCCAATGCGGTCGGCTGTCAAAAGCGAGGACAACGGAGTCGCCAATCCGGGCTTCCGCGTGCCCGATGGTGCCGTCCTCACCCACGACGCGGTCGATCTCCTCGGCGCCGAACGCGGCCGTGATGAACTCGAAGAGGGCATTGGTGTCCCGAGTGATGAGCCAGGGGCTGACGCTGGAGTAGCCGTTGGGGACTGTGCTGATGGTCGGGTCTGCCGCGGTCATGACTGTGTCCTCTTCGTCGGGGTTCCGTGGTTTCAGACTATGCGGATTCGAGGTCAGGATCGGTCCGCGATTGCTGCCCGTAAATGACGCACAAACGTGCTGGACTTACCCGCTCCGGCGGAACAAGACTGTGTACACGGGCAACCACTTGGCCTATGGGGGTCATCCACAGTGGCAGGTCTACTCAGTCTGAAGGGACAGGTCAATGGACGACCTCGCAGCTTTCTTTCCACTCATCGCCGGGATTCTGGGCGTCGTTGTTGTTATTGGCTTCATCTGGTTGGCAACCAAGGCGATGTGGAAGGTGGCCGAACCCAACGAAGCCCTGATCATTTCGGGGCTGACGCGTGGCACCTTGGAAAATACCGACGGCATGGACTTCAAGATAGTCACAGGCAAGGGCGCGCTGGTGGTCCCCGGACTGCAGACAGTTCGTACTCTGGCGCTGACGTTGAACGAAACGGAGCTCAAGGTTTCATGCGTCACGTCGCAGGGCATCCAGGTGATCGTGGACGGTGTGGTGATCTACAAGATCGGTGACGCTCCCCCGTTCATCGCCAACGCGGCCCGCAGGTTCCTGGGGCAACAGCCCAAGATGGAGAGCCAGGTGTACAACGTGTTTGAAGGGCACCTGCGCTCGATCATCGGCAGCATGACTGTGGAGGAGATCATCCGCGAACGCGACAAGCTCGCTTCGCTGGTGCGCAGCGCAAGCGGCGTGGAGATGGAAAAGCTCGGCTTGGTGGTGGATTCGCTGCAGATCAAGGACCTGCAGGACCCCACCGGATACATCCAGAACCTGGCCAAGCCGCACATCGCGCAGGTCAAGATGGAGGCCCGCATCGCGGAAGCTACCAGCAACCGTGAAGCTGCGGAGAAAGAAGCGGAAGCTGCCGCGCTGATTGCCGATGCGCAGAGCCGTTCGGCGATCAAGCAGTCAGCCGCTCAAGCTAATGCCGAACAGGCCCGTGCGAACGCAGCCCAGGCAGGGCCGTTGGCCGATGCCACAGCACGGCAACAGGTTGTGGTGCAGGAAACCGAAGTAGCCAAGCTTGAGGCCGACCGCGAAGAGCAAAAACTGCAGACCACCATTCGCAAGCCCGCCGACGCCAGGGCGTATGCCCAGCGCACGGACGCAGAAGCGAAGAAGGCGGCCGACATCAGCGCGGCAGAAGCCTTGGCCAAACGCACCGAGCTGGAGGCAGGGGCCAATGCCCGACGCGTTGAACTGGAAGCCCAAGCCGCCGCCGGTGCCGCGGCTGCCATGGCTGGCGCTACCCGGGTGACCGGTGAAGCAGAGGCTGCTGCAACAACGGCTCGTGGAAATGCCGCGGCTTCCGCTGTGAAGGCAAAGGCACTGGCCGAAGCCGACGGCATCAAAGCCCGCGGCGAAGCCCTGGAGACGAACCAGGAGGCAGTCATCAACCAGCAGATCGCCGAGAACATGCCCGCCATCGTTTCAGCCGCTGCTGAGCCGTTCTCCCGCATTGGTCAGTTGACCGTGCTCAACGGCGGAGACGGACTGAACAGCATGGTGGGCGGGATCCTGTCCCAGGTCGGGAGCTTCCTGCCGTCGCTGGCCTCCGCACTGAGGGGTAAGGATGCGCCTGCTGCCTCACCGCGTTCTGCTCCCGCCAAGCCCGTGAAGTCCCCGCCCGTGACGGCACCACCGGCCAAGGCGCCCGATGCATAAAGAGTTCAACCGAAGCCTTACCGGCAAGATCGGCCGGGTAACTGGAACCATCGCCCCAGGCACTATCGGCGAAGTCATGCTCCCCTTCCACGGAGGAACCAGCGCGTTCTTTGCCTACCCGTTCGATAAGACGAGCGTTTACCCCGTGGGCGAGAAGGTTCTGGTGATCCACTTCGAACCGCCGCAGACGGTTTACGTGGAGGAACTGCCGGAGGTGCTGCGGGAGTAGCCGGCTTGCTTTCGCCGAGGGGCGACATCTCGGCACTTTGAGGCGCGCTTACTGCCGATAGCTAACCCCTCGCGAAAGGACGCACGAGGGCGGGTGGCCGGACTACCGCCGAGGGGCGACATCTCGGCACTTTGGGGCACGCTTTCAGCCGAGATCCCGCCCTTCGCGAAGGAACGCACGACGGCGGGTGGCCAAGTAGGTGCCCAACGGCCAGGCGCGTCAAAGTTGAGGCCCGTAGATGAACTCCTTGGCGTGGTTGACGGCCTTCTTGAACGCGTCATTCCGGAGCGTCACCTGCTCCCTGTTGGATCCGGCGCTGGGTTCCACGAACGTGGTGGGGCCGGGACGGAGCATCCAGATATCGCCGGCGGGTGGCAGGTAGAAGACGCCAAAGGACCTGTGCTCGGGGTCGTCGGTCCAGATGGGAACCACGGCCACAGCAGCACCGGTGTCCGGGTTGATCCACTGCGCCCGTGGCATGGGTTTCTCGTGGACTTCGGGATCGAGGAACGGTGCTGTCCCTCTCCCCCAGCGCTTCTCGAACCGTTCGTAGAAGGCGGGAATGATGTGGCCGTCGTACGGACGCCAAGCACTCATGAATGGCTCCTTGGGGTTCTCGGGGTTCGGGATGAAGGCTCCCAACGGGCTGGCCCGAAAGACAGGGGCGGCTGGGGCCGGCCGGTCTCCTTGCTGACTGCCGGTTCGTATCGATGGACCCGCACCTTGACAGGCATTCCGGGCCTTCGTGCGGGCACACCGCTCCCCCGCGCCTGATCGTAAGCCGCCCGCTTTCCTGGGTCCGACAAAACGACGTACGCCTGCGTGATGGCGTGCAGCTCCTTGAGGTCGACCGCGGAGGTGGTGTCGCCGTCGTCGACCCTTTGGCGTGTGTCCGGGTGGTGCGACCGAAGGAGAGCACGGTAAGCACGGGCGATCTCACGGGTCGTCGCGTCCGGCGACACGTGCAAGGTGGCGTAGTGGTCAGATTGATCGCTCACGGTTGGTTCCGGTTTCCTGCAGCGGACTTGGGGATGGCCCCCGGCGTGCACCGGGGGCCATCAATCGGGAGACGACGGGCGGGGGCCGCTTTCATGTGCGCTAAAAAACGCTGTGACGTGGCGCGAAGCCTGCGCCCAACTATTCCGATGCGGCCGCCTCCGTTGTTCCCGGTCGGCGCCCTGCCGGTTGGCCACCCCCGGGTGAGCCTTCCGGCAGGACGGACGGGTTAGGCGTTGATCTCTTGCCGTTGTCCGTTGGACGTGATCTCAATGCGCCGCGGCTTTGCCTTCTCGGCCACGGGGATGCGGAGTGTCAGCACGCCCGCGTCGTAGCTGGCCTTGACGCCTTCGGCGTCCAAGGTGTCGCCCAGAATTAGTTGCCGGCTGAAGACGCCTTGCGGGCGTTCGGCGGCGATCATCTCTGAGTTCTCGCCAGCCGGCGACTTCCGCTCTGCCTTGACGGTGAGGACGTTGCGCTCGACGTCGAGGTCGACGGAGTCAGGGCTCACACCTGGTAAATCAAAGGCAACGACAAACTCCTCGCCCTCTTGCCAGGCATCCATGGGCATGCCGGCAGGGCGTGCTGTTGTGCCAAAAACCTGTTGGGCGAGCCTGTCGAATTCGCGGAACGGGTCAGTGCGCATCAGCATTGTGTTCTCACTCCTCTGGTCTTGATGCTGATTTGTTGTTGTGCCAGCTCTTCCTGATCTGTGGTGGCTGGTATAGATTTTTTATAGCACCGGGGAGAGTGTGGTGCAAGTAGGTTTTCGAAGATTTTGGGAGACGTTTGCATGCCAGGTTCAACAGAGGAGCACGACGGCGGATTGGGCGCGTCCGCGCCGGGCGGCGGCTCTGCGTCTGCTGTCGATCGAAACGGGGCCGAGCGCGACGCACTGGGGGTCTATGCGATCTCCGTCGCCGCCGAACTCGTGGGAACGGGGCAGCAAAACCTTCGGTTGTACGAGCGCAAAGGCCTACTCACCCCGGAGAGGACCGACGGCGGCACTCGCCGATACAGCGAACGGAACCTGCTGACGCTGCGACGGATCGGAGTGCTGCTAGATGAGGGGCTGAACCTGGCGGGGGTGAAGCTGGTGTTGGAGTTGGAGGCGACGAACCGGGGGTTGACGGAGGACAACGAGGGGCTGCGGGAGGACAATCGGGGGTTGCGGAAGGATTTGAAGCGGGCTCAGCAGGGGTTGGGATGAACTCCCCAAATAGCGGGCATCTATCAATTTGCTAAATCGCCAGATGGCAGAAGCATGGAGTTTCAAGAATGAGAGCTCACGTCCATATTGATGAATAGGTGAAAGCATGACATCACTTAACCAATGAGCCCAAGTAACTAAGTTATTGAAACGCAATTTATTGCTTCGTGTCCTAAAATAAGAGCCCACTGGTGCTCTGCGATAGTGATGCCATGACAACTCCAGAGCTTCCAGGGGCGGGCTCACAGCAGCCTTCGCCTCATCCCCAGCACCCTCAATACGCTCAAGGGCAGCCTCAATATGCGCAAGGCCCAGGCGTCCCGCCCTATATTGCCCAGCCAACGCCGACGAACACGAAGAAACAGTTAAACGTAGTAGGCCTCATCGCGCTCGTAACGGCCGTTCTGGGCTTCATATTTGCATGCGTTCCCGGCGCCCTGATCGTCGGCTGGGTCTTGCTGCCTATCGCATTTATCCTGGCTATCGTCTCCCTTTTCCTCAAAGACAAAGCCAAATGGATGGGAGTCGCCGCCTTGATAGCGTCCGTAGTCGGCACGATTGTTGGGGTTATTGTCTTCACTGCTGTTGTAGCGACATCGTTTGACAACGCTTTCGGCGGCGACACCAAGGTTGTGGAGCCCTCTAAAGACGGAGCCGTTGAGAGTGGTTCTAAGACCGATTCATCGACGAATGCCGGAACTCGAGAAAGCCCTTATCCCATTGGTTCAGTCATTGAATCCAAGGATTGGCGAGTCGTAATAAATTCGGTCACCTTGGCTGCAACTGATGCCGTAGTGGCTGCCAACCAGTTCAACAAAGCACCATCTGCAGGATTCGAGTACATCTTGGTCAACTACACGGCGACTTACACAGGCGATGATGCCAACGGCCAAATGCCCGTCTTCGTTTCAGTTGACTACGTCACCGCCGACGGAACTACCGTCGACGGTACCAAGTCGTTTGCCGTAGCACCCGAGCCAATCGACAACATGAGCACCCTGTATAAGGGTGCCACCGCGACGGGAAATAAGGCCTTCGAGGTTCCCAGCGCGACTGCCGGACAAGGAGTCCTCGCAGTCAGGGCAGGAATGTTCGGCGACAAGGTATTCGTTGCCACAAAATAAGCACACGGAACGCCAAAACCCCCGACTGCATGAACTGCATTCGGGGGTTTGCCGTTTCATCACCTTAGAGAATCGCAGTCATGCCGTTCCAGCCCTGGCCGATAACACTTCCAATAGGCCACTTGGCACCGCCACTGCCAGAGAAGAGCCACAATGCGCCGGACGAATCACGAGCCATGATGTCCGCTTTTCGATCACCGCTGAAGTCGCCGGTTGCGAAGAGTGCCGTCATGCCATTCCACCCCTGGCCGTATTGAACTTGCGGTAACCATCCCCCTGCACCGTTTCCCGGGTAGAGCCAGAGCCGGCCACCGGAATCCCGTGCCATAACGTCAGATGAGCCGTCGGTGTTGAAGTCACCCACGCCCACAATGTCCGTCATGGATGACCAGCCAGAACCGATCTGGACCCTGGTCAGCCAGCCGCCCTTGCCATTTCCTGGGTACAACCACAAGACGCCACTACCATCCCGTGCCGCAACATCCAGGTTGCCGTCACCATTGAAATCACCTGCAGAGGTGATTGCGGTCATGCCGCTCCAGCCCATGCCAATCTGCACACGTGGCAACCAACCGGCAGAGCCGTTCCCGCCATAGAGCCACAGCATGCCGGAAGAGTCGCGGGCAAGCACATCCGAATAGCCGTCACCGTTGAAATCGCCAGGAGTAACCATAGACGTCATGACGTTCCAGCCTTGGCCGACTTGGCGCCTGTCGAGCCAATCGCCAGCACCATCCCCCGGGTAGAGCCAGAGGACGCCGGAACCGTCACGCGCCAAAACGTCTGCATTTCGATCGTTGTTGAAATCGTTCTTGACGGGTCTGGGATCAGCGGACTGAACAACCGTCACCGAGGAACTTCCCTGATTCGCCACGTACGTTGCGCCCGTGTACTCGTGGACCGCAACGGCTACAGGTTGAACTCCGGTTCGAACAACTGACGAGGTGTTGGATGAGTCGATAACGGAGACACCCCCACCGCTCAAGGGAGCATATGTTCTGTGGCGCGTGGAATCGATGGCCAATGCGGTCGGCTGCGTCGGGACGCTAATCTGGGCGATCTTCTGCCTCGTTGCCGGATTCACCAGCACAATCGACGAACTGCCACCAGCATTCGTGGACTCGACATAAACAATACCTGTCCAGGAATCCACAGCCACCTTCCCGAAAGTCTCATCCTGCCGGTACAGAAAACTCGCATGGGCGGAGTCTTCAACGATTCCCACATCGCTTTGCGGACGGCCTAGATAACTTCCCGCGAGCGTTTGGAACACTTCGTTGGTCCGGATGTTGACGGCATGGCCAACCGCATCACCGCCACCCAACACATAAACGTTCTTGAAGTTCGTCTGTCCGTCGATGACAGTGAGAACACCACCGTTGGTAGGGACGAACACCCTATTTCGCGATGAATCGACAACCATGCTCAGCGGGGTTGAGTTGTAGTAGGGGATATCGACCGTCGCATGTTCAGCCCAAGGGTCAATGACGGTGATCCCGTAGCTGTAGGAAACGTACACTTTCCGGGTGACTTGGTTGATGGCCACTATGCGCGGGTTGGCTCCTGTTTTGACCCTTCCCGCGACCGTGGCCTCATTCATGATGACCACGGACCCTGCGGCACCCGCTTTGCCTGCAACGCTGACGTAGGCAGTGCTGCTTCCCAAGGTCGCAACACCTTGAGCGACGCCACCCACGTCGACTGTCGTCACTTTTCGGGTTTCCGCATCGATGACGGAGACTCCGCTGTCGGTGGCCACGTAGACGTCCCCATTGCCTGACACTGCAATGTCATGCGGGGCCTTGCCAACGGCAATATCGAACGACGTCGAGTCAGCCTTCGCAGGCGACCCAACCAACAACGAAACGGCCAGCGCGCCAACAACGGCAAGGGCCGCCGTCGTCTGCTTTCGACCCAACTTCTTCAATCCGGACACAGTAGAACCAGATGCGACAGAACCCAAGGGGACCCCCAGAAAATGAGACGCGACTGCCGCGTCGATGAGCGGAGTCTACAGCCTTCCCAGCTAGCTCACAGAATCGCTGTCATCCCGCCCCACCCCGTACCCACGCGCTGTGCCGAGGGCCAAGCCGTTCCCCCGGTACCGGAGTACAACCACAGCTCGCCGGCAGCATTGCGGGCAAGGAGGTCAGCCCGTCCGTCGCCGTCGAAGTCACCGGGCCCAACCAGAGAGTCCATGACATTCCACCCTTGGCCAACGGTCTGCCGCGCCAGCCAGCTGCCGTATCCGTTGGGCGGGTACAGCCACAGTGCGCCGGACCCGTCGCGGGCCACCAGATCGGTCAGCCCATCGCCGTTGAAGTCACCCGCTCCGGTGATCTCGGACATTCCGGCCCATCCGGACCCGGCCCACATCCGCGGCAACCAGCCGCCGGCACCGTCACCTCGGTATACCCACAGAGCACCGCCGCGGTCGCGGGCCACAACGTCCGCGCGTCCATCGCCGTGGAAGTCAATTGCTTCGATAGCGCTCATGCCCTCCCACCCCGTACCGACGAGCACGCGCGGCAACAACCCGCCTGCACCGTTTCCTGGGTAAAGCCACAGCAGACCAGCGCCGTCGCGGGCCAGCACATCGGATTTGCCGTCACCGTTGAAATCACCCGGCGATACCAAAGCAGTCATGACGTTCCAACCCGGCCCGACCTGGACCCGGGACAACCAGCCACCGGAGCCGTTGCCGGGGTACATCCACAGGACTCCGGAGCCGTCGCGAGCCAGAACATCGGCCGATCCGTCGCCGTTGAAGTCGTTCTTGACCGGCGCGGGAACGGTTCCGTCAATCACCGATACGGAGTCACTGCCGGTGTTGGCCACATAGACGATTCCGGTGGAGGCGTTCACCGCAGCATCAACCGGATCTTGCCCCGTAAAGACGGCTGAGAAGGTGTTGTCCGCGCCATCAACTATGGCGACTCCCCTGCCGGACAGCGGTGCGTAAATTTTGTTCGACGCCGGGTTTACCACGACGTCCATGATCCGGGTGGCGGTCCTTAGCTCGGCGACCTGAGTCTGGGAAGCACCGTCAATAACTTGAATGAAACCATCGATGGAGGGGCTGTCCCCGGCTACGTAGATCTTGTTGGTGGCCGGGTTCACGGCAAGTTTGCCCACGTTGTTCGCGGAAGGAATGCTCCCAGTGACGGTATCGGTGATTCCGTCCACCACGCTCACGCCCGCACCGTATCTGCCGAGCCTTGTGAAGTAGATTTTGTTGGTCGTTTCGTTCACTGCGACGTCAAGAATGCCGCCGGCTCCGATGATGATGCTGGAGGTAACGATGCCGCCTGCGTCCACTACCCGGATGGTCCCGGAGGACTTTACGTACACCTTGCCGGTGGCCTGGTTCACCACAATGTCCTGGGCGCCCCCGGCGAGCGGCACGGACGTGGTGGTGTTCGTTGCCCCATTGATGATGGTCATCCCAGTACTCACGCCGACGTAAATCTTGTTGGTGGCGGAGTTCACTGCAATGACGCCGGGCGATGACCCCACGGGAATCCACGTCACAGCACCAGAGACCCCATTAACAACAGCAACGGAGCCGCCAATCTCGCTGACGTAGATCTTGTTGGTCGCCGGGTTCACGGCAACGTCAACAGGCATGTCTCCGGAGTACAGGATGCCCCCGTCGGACGTTCCGTTGATGACCGAAACACCCTCGAACGAGGCCACGTACGCCTTGTTTGTGACGGGATTGACGGCAATGCCGGTGGGATTATCTCCCACTGAAACGGTATTCGTCACAACATCCGCCATAGCGGGCGAACCAACCGTTCCCAGCAACAGCGCCAGCCCCAAACCGACGGCGACTGACCGCACCGCTGCCCTGCGCCGTCGTCGTACGTTTACTCCCCCACGCGCGCGCGAACCATCCCCAGCAGCAAACATGGCAAGACCCCCAGAAGTCATGACGCCCCAGCGCGTCGGTGAACCAGAGTCTACGCGGGCCCTGAGACAAACTGGAGCCCCACCTGTTAACCAACTCTTCCTCCACAGGCCACCCGTTCTAACCCGCCCCGCCAACCGCTCCGACCACCGTTGAAGGCGTGAGGATCGCAATCGTCGCCGAATCATTCCTGCCATTGATGAATGGGGTAACCCACTCGATACTGCGGGTGCTGGAGCATCTGCAGGAGCGCGGGGATGAGGTGATGGTGATCGCGCCGTCGACGTCGGACACTGATGTTTCGAGCGTCGAGAAGGGTGCGTATGTGCACCGGCTTCCCTCGGTGCCGCTGGCCGGTTACACGAATGTGCGGGTTGCGTTGGGTGGTGTGAATCGGGTCAAGCGAATCCTTGCCGATTTCTCCCCCGACGTCGTTCACCTCGCCTCCCCGTTCGTCCTCGGCTGGCGCGCCGTGCAGGCCGCCCACCAACTCGGCATCCCGACTGTGGCGATCTACCAAACCGAAGTTCCCAGCTACGCCGCCCGCTATGGCGTGCCGTTTCTGGAGAACTGGGCCTGGAACCGCGTGGACAACATCCACCTTCTGGCCACCCGAACCCTTGTGCCGTCCACGTTCGCGCTGAACCAGTTGCGCGGACGCGGCATCCTGCGCGTGGACATGTGGCGGCGCGGTGTGGATACCGCGCGCTTCAACCCCGCAAAACGTTCGACGGCGTGGCGCAGCTCAGTAGCGCCCGACGGTCACCGGATCATCGGCTACGTCGGCCGGCTCGCCGTCGAGAAGCAGGTTGAGGACCTCGCTGTGCTGGCGGATCTGCCCAACACGAAGCTGGTGATCGTGGGTGATGGCCCGCAGCGCGCGGCCCTAGAAGCGCAGCTGCCGGAGGCTCATTTTGCGGGCTTCCTCGGCGGGGATGCGCTGGCGGAGGCCGTGGCGTCCTTTGACCTTTTTGTTCATCCCGGTGAGTTCGAGACCTTCTGCCAGACCATCCAGGAAGCCATGGCATCGGGCGTTCCCGTGGTCGCGACCGGCCGCGGCGGACCCCTGGATCTCGTGGAGAACTCACGCACCGGCTGGCTGTACGAGCCCGGAAACCTCACCCAGCTGCGCAGTTACGCGCAGGACTTGATCGGCGACGACGCCAAGCGCCGCGCGTTCGCAACGGCAGCAACTGCTTCGGTCCAAGGCCGGACGTGGCCTGTCCTCAGCGCAGACCTGGTCCGCCACTACGACGAAGTCATCTCAGGGGTGCCCGAAGGAACCGGCCCCACTGAACTTACCTCAAGCAAAGGACCCTCCTCATGAAGATCTCCGTGATCGGCTGCGGCTACCTCGGCGCAGTTCACGCCGCAACGCTCGCTTCCATGGGCCACACCGTGGCGGGTATCGACGTCGAATCCTCCAAGGTTGAACAGCTCAACAAGGCGATGGCACCGTTCCACGAACCCGGCTTGGACGAGCTCCTCAAGGATGGCCGCACCACGGGCCGCCTCGTGTTCACCACCGATTTCTCTGCTGCTGCGGATGCTCAGGTCCACTTCCTCTGCGTGGGCACCCCGCAGTCCAAGACCTCTGACACGGCCGACCTCTCCTACCTGATGGGCGCCACGAAGAGCCTCCTGCCGCACCTGGCCAAGGGCGCCGCCGTCGTAGGTAAATCGACGGTGCCGGTTGGCACGGTGGAGACCCTCCGCGCGATCCTGGCCCGACGCTCGGACGTGCTGCTCGGCTGGAACCCCGAGTTCCTGCGCCAGGGCACCGCCGTCAAGGATTCGCTGGTTCCCGACCGGCTGGTTTACGGCGTCCCCGGCGGCAAGGGAGCCGCTGCCGGCGCCCCGGTCACCGCTGTGCTGGATGCCGTGTACGAGCCGCTGATCTGCGCCGGTATCCCGCGCCTGGTCTGCAACTTCGCGACGGCGGAACTCATCAAGTCGGCGTCGAACGCGTTCCTTGCCACGAAGGTCAGCTTCATCAATGCGATGGCCGAGCTTTGCGACGCGTCGGGCGCTAACGTGAGCGAGCTCAGCGAGGCGATGGGCCTGGATCCGCGCATCGGCAACCGGTACCTGCACGCCGGGCTCGGGTTTGGTGGCGGCTGCCTGCCCAAGGACATCCGGTCGTTCCGGGCGCAGGCGCGCGAGTTGTCGGTGCCGTCGGTGGATGAGTGGATGGGCTTGGTTGATTCGGTGAACCTGGACCAGCGTTCCCGCGCCGTGGAGGTTGCCCGCGAGATGTGCCGAGGCTTCCTGTCCGGCCGCACGGTGACCATCCTCGGCGCAGCGTTCAAGCCCGACACCGACGACATCCGCGACTCACCCGCCCTGGACGTCGCCCAGCAACTCGCTGCGGCCGGCGCACACGTCACCGTCACCGATCCAAAGGCCATCAACAACGCCTGGATCCGCTACCCGCAGATCCGCTTCGAAGCCTCCACCAAGCGCGCCCTCGAAGGCGCCGAACTGGTGCTGCTGCTGACGGAGTGGGACGAATACGTTTCGCTTTCGCCTACGGTTGTCGGGTCACTCGTACGACGCCGGATGGTGCTGGACGCTCGAAACGTCCTGGACGCTGAGGCCTGGCGGAGTGCGGGGTGGACGGTCCGCGGGTTGGGGACGGGGGCTTCGGTTGTGGCTGCCGAGCGCGGGGCTGGAGGAGCTGCGGTGCGTGCCGGCGGGAAGAAGCACGCGCGGGCGTAAGCCCAAAGGTATTGGCGTGCCACCTGTAATGTGAGCGGCACGCTAAGTCATAGATAACTTTCCCTCCCCTTGCCATTCCGCCGAATGTTATGGTCACGGGACGCGCCATCGCATCGGCGCATCTACAAGGGGGCAATAAGTGAAAAAGGGTTCCATTCGCACGGCCAAAAACCGGCATTTGCCAGGCAAGTCTTCCTGGGCTCAACGCAGGAAGGCTTTGGGACTGGTGGCAATCACGTCGCTGCTGGCTATGACCACAGCCTGCGGTCAGGGGGCGACGACAAACGCCAGCTCGGTGAACAGCACAACGGCAACACCTTCTGCGACACCGTCGCCGACACCCAGCAAGGTCGCTGGGACGGCTTGTACAACTGAGAAGGCGACTCAGGCTTCCTCTGGTGAGACGTATGTGTGTGCGGTCGACAGGGCGGGGAAATTGACGTGGTTGGAGTCAGCGACCGCGAAGAAACTATCCGACGAACGAGCTGCGGAAGCGGCTGCCAAAGCTGCGGTCGAAAAGGCGGCAGCAGACAAAGCAGCCGCGGATAAGGCAGCTGCTGACAAAGCTGCAGCCGATCAGGCAGCGGCGGCTCAAGCCGCAGCAGACAAGGCCACCGCTGACAAAGCAGCTGCGGACGCCGCGGCTGCCGCGTTGGTTCCCAAGCCTGTTCCGGCCGCGCCGCAGGCACAGAGTAACTGCGATCCGAACTACTCGGGTTGTGTTCCCGTCGCATCCGACGTCGATTGCGCCGGAGGCAGTGGCAACGGTCCGGCATATGTGAGGGGACCAGTAACAGTTATTGGATCCGACATTTACGGTCTGGACAGCGACAAAGACGGAGTCGGCTGCGAGAAGTAGTAGTCGTGGAGGGCGACCGCGGCCGACAAGCTGCGGTCGCTCCCACCGAGTTTGCGTGCTGGCTTTCGGTTGCGGCGTCCCTCGTACGACGTTGGATGGTGCTGGACGCACGGGCGGAAGCCCAATTTGCTTTACTAGGGCCATGGAAGAGTCTGGGACAAATGACCGAGTCCTGCGGGTGGATGGTCTGGTCAACGCGCGCGATCTCGGTGGCTTGGAGCGCGCAGACGGAACTCTGACTCCCCACGGGGTGTTTTTCCGGAGCGACAACGTGGACCGGATCAGCACCGACGGGTGGCAGCAAGTGTACGAGGCCGGGATCCGCACCGTCGTCGATCTTCGCCAACCGGGTGAACGTGAAGGTGACACCCAGACTCGTCCAGCCTGGCTCACCACCATCAACGTGGATCTCGATGGTCTTGAGAACACGGAGTTCTGGGCCGACTACTGGGACAACGGTTTGGTGGGCACCGCACTGTACTTCCTGCCGCACATCACCGAGATGCCCGAACGAGCCGGAGCTGCAATCTCCTCCATCGTCAACGCTCCACCGGGTGGCGTCCTATTTCATTGCATGGGCGGACGGGACAGGACAGGCATTATCGCCATGCTTCTGCTTTCGGCCGTGAACGCCACTTCTGAGGAAATCGTTGATTACTACCTGGAAACCGTCAGGCTGGGCGATCTCCGAGCGGCGAGCAGCAACAGAAATAATGCCGAGTCCCTACTCAACGAACTTTGCGAGCGCCACGGCACCACCACCGAAGGCGCCTTCCGAACGGCTTTGGCCGGGTTCGACCTGCGTGGCTTCATCAAGGCAGCGGATCTCCCCGAAAGTGACCGCGCTGCTCTCAGCACTTGGCGCGGCAGCGTCCCAGAGAGTCAGTCGATGCGGCTCTGAACATCGAGGAGGAACTTGACTCCGGCCTCGGACAGCTTCTCGTCGAGTCGACGCCAGCTTGGGTCTTCCCACAACTCCAGCCGGTGCAGGCTCCCAGTGACCTCGTAGTAGAGGTCGCTCGCCCAAGACAGGGGAATCTCGCCGCCGGTTCTGGTTCTCAACCCACCGTGGTGAAGCGCAGCCTGGATCACCTGATCCCTAAGCCCGTAGGGTGGCTCGTCCCCGGTTAGCTCCCAATGGATGAACAGCGGCGTTGCGATGCGCTCCGCGTCGCTGTCTGGGTTCGCCAACTCATTTGCCAGGAAATCCCACAGGGCTTCGGGGTCCCCGGCCAGTTTCCGTCCCCTGGGCGTCAGAAGGAGTTTGTCCTTGAGCTTCCGCAGAAGCTTCCACCCCTGCAACTGTTCCCGAAGATTCAGGATTGGCGGAGTGCTCACCTCCACCCGTCCAGCCGAGATCCATTCATCGTCCCAGCCAAGCTCGGTCATGGCGCGCTTCACGAAGGCGGGCTTCAAGTACCCGGCAGAGGTCAAAGGTAAGCCGTCCAGCTGGGCCTCCTTAAGGAACCACCGGATCGGACCCAGAACGGCTTCGTAGTCCGCAGCCGTCACCTCACCTGGCCAGAACCGCTGCGCCAAGCTGCGAAGCTGCCCGTTGATTGCCACCAGATCAAAAGCGGCCGGATCGAACTTGGAGACGGGCTCCTGCGTCACGAACTCAAGCCATTCAACAGCTTCCCTGTGCTCAGGATGCTTGCGGTTGCCCACCACAGCCACCACGTTGGCGTATCCACCGACTCCCCCGGAATCCTCAATGGGACCCCTCATCGCTCCGTCGAGGCAGGCGATCGTGTTCTCATGCAGCTCAGCGGGACCCACAACCTCGATCTCGTGCGTCCAGCTGTCACCGAAGTCGTACTCGTAGAGGAGGTCTGAAAGACCTGGTGTCTGAACGTCGAACAGCTCCAGCAGCCGCACGGCAGCTGGGCTTTCGGCACCCTCGGGACCATCGCCGTCGTCGACGTCCATGAAGATGCGCTTCTTGCCTGAGCTGTCTTTGCCGGCGACGGCGTACAAATGCGAGTTCTTCCACCCGAAGGCGCACTGGATGGCGCCGTGCAGCTCGGCAACAGTAGCACTCTCCGGAATGACGAGCTGCCGCCAGATCAGTGGCTCTGTCTCACCGATGGAAATGCGCAGTTCGACGGCGGGAACGGTGGTGGGTGACTCCATATCAGCAATTCTGCCAGTGCAGGCCGACGGCTACCGCTTTGCAGGGGGTGAACCAACCAGAACAAGGACTTGCCAGTGATCACGCACTTCTACCCAGTAGCCCTTCGCATCATCACCACCACGTTGCTCGCCGTGATCTGATCTGTTGCCGCTCGACGGCGGGCCAGCACCTAGGCGCTGCCGCTCACCACTCATCTTCGCCTTTCGCGGCCCCTATTTCATGAGCGTGCAGCACCTAGTGGCCGAATCCGAACACCTAGTGCCCGAAACCCGGCCATAGTCTCTTTGTGTGCCTCCGGGGCGGGTATCCCGGTGTCCGGCGGGAGCCCCACCCGCTCCTGGCGTAGGAGGCACTACAGCGCGGCCCCACCTGCCTACCCCCTGGTGGGGTCGCGCCCAGCCGGAAGCGTCAGCGTCGCCGCAAAAGCACCAGACGGAACGCGACGCCCACGCCAAACATCAGCACACCCAGTCCAACAGAAACCGGCGGCAGCGTCGCGACGAGCACCACACATGCCAGTGCACCGGCCACCTGCAGGAACTTCGGGTACCGACGGTCTTCCGCCGGCTGGGTGTACGCGGCGACGTTCGCGACCAAGTAGTAGAGCAGAACGCCGAACGATGAGAAGCCAATTGCCCCGCGAAGATCGGCCACTGCGACGATCAGGCAGATGACGACGGCGAGAGTGACTTCCGCCCTGTGGGGAACCTTGTACTTCGAATGCACGGCAGAGAGCCAGTGCGGCAGGTCGTGCTCCCGGGCCATGGCCAGGGTGGTCCTGCCGAGCCCCGCCACGAGGGCCAGCAGCGCACCCAGCGAGGCAACGGCAGCGCCCACGCGAACCACCGGCGCTGCCCATGCAAGAGTCCCTGCACTAACAGCATCGGCCAGCGGTGTCGGGGTAGCAGCCACACCTTGGGGACCAAGCGCCGCAAGCAACGTCACTGCAAGGACGGCGTAAATGATGATCGTGATTCCAAGGGCGATACTGATAGCCCGCGGAATGGTGCGCTTGGGCTCACGTACTTCCTCGCCCATGGTCGCGATCCTTGCGTACCCGGCGAACGCGAAGAACAGCAGCCCCGCCGACTGCAGGATGCCGTACCAGCCGTGAGCCAGCAGCCCCTCCCCCACAAAGTCCCCGAAGTCGGGACCCGAACCACCCCACACGGCAGCAACGGCAATTGCCAAGGCAAGCAGTACGGCGAGCACCAGCACACGGGTCAGTCCCGCTGTGCGTGTGACCCCGTGATAGTTCACGGCCGTCAGAAATACGACGGCGGCAATTGCCACCGGGCGCTCCCAACCTTGCGGGGCGGCATAGGCAGCGAAGGTCATCGCCATTGCTGCGGCGCTGGCCGTTTTGCCGATGACGAAGCCCCACCCGGCCAGGAAACCTGGCCAAGGTCCGAGCCGTTCTCTTCCGTAGATGTAGGTACCGCCAGAGGTTGGATATGCCGCTGCCAGCTGGGCGGACGACGTGGCGTTACAGAAGGCCACGAAAGCGGCAACGACCAACCCAATCAGCAACCCCGACCCCGCGGCGGCTGCGGCCGGGGTGAAGGCAGCGAACACACCCGCACCGATCATCGAGCCGAGGCCTATGAGTGAAGCGTCAAAGGTGCCTAGTCGGCGGGCCAAAGCCGGGGAGTTGCTCACAGAAACCCTTCACGCGGATGAACCGGGCTCAGAGTGGGCGTCAGAGACCGGGATTGGAGTGGTTTCAGCCTATCTCCGGTCAGCGAGGCGGGAGTGAATTCCCGACGAGCATGAAGAGACTGTTGCGGGACGTTGCTCCTGTCTTCCTGAGCGCGTTGGAAATGTGGTTCTCCACCGTCCTCGCGCTGATGCCCAGGTGTTCGGCGATCTCCACATTGCTGCGGTGCCCTGCCAGAACAGCGACTTCGATCTCCCGTTCAGTCAGCGGAGTGGTCCTGAAGGAATTGAACGAAAGTTGTTCGTTGGCCGACGGGAACCTGACAGCGAACATGGACGATGCCTGGGCCATGGCGTCAGCAGCGGCAGCGTCCCCCTCAATCACATGCCTTTTGAGCGCACCCCTGAGGAGCATGCCCACCTGGTACGTGTCCCCGTCGGCTTCGTAGTGCTTCAGGAGCAATCCCAGCAGCTTGTGATCGCCTTCAACAACCGCCGCGGCAATGGCAATGAGTTGATCATGAACCTTCACCTCACTCTCACGCAGGATCTTCTGCAACAGCTCCAACACGGGGCGTCCAGGACACAGGCAGGTGCAGAGAAGCGCCGTCATCATGGCTTCCAGGACGTACCCGGTCTTCAACTGTCGTCTGATGAGTTTCGCAGCCTTGCGGTCGAACGTTGAGGGTTGCGTGTTGTTGTGGGCGATCAGCTCATAGGCGCCCTTGCCGATGCCAGGTAACGGCCCGACGTCGGGGACTTCTGTCCGCGCTTGGGCAGCAATGGAAAGCGCAGGAGAGATAGCCGTGGTCGCGTGCCTGAGGCCAGCGAGTCGCAGCATGGCGTCGTAGAGGGAGTCGACAACGAAGCCCGGACGGCCCATCGCAAAAACACTGCTCATGAGGTACTCCGCTTCTTCGAAATGTCCGCGATAGAGCAGCGCGTGTGCCGCGATGTAGCTGCTGGTGACCACGCCGAACTGGTCCAGGTTCTTTCGGGCCTCGGATCGCCAATCCAAGGCGAAGACCAAGGATTCCTCCACCCGGCCGGCCGCGAATAGCGCGAAGCCTCGAATGAAGGGGCGGAGATGGGCGAAGGCGTCGTCGTGGCCCTCGCCGTCGATGGCTTCAAGCGCCGCGGCCGGCCGGAAGCGATAGAGCTCCAACAGCCCACGGACCAGACGCCCCATTCCCGATGCCTGTTCGTCAGAAGTCCCCTGCCCAGGGCCTGTATCCGGCGGAACTCGGCCATGGGAAGCGCTGAGGAACCGAATGGCGTCCTCGGTCTCTGCCGTCAGGGGCGGGTTGTCCTTTGCAAACCGTTGAAGCAATTCGACGGCGACTCCCGGCCCCTGCCATGTATGGATCGCAAGCATGGCCTCCGTAATGATGACGAAGAGGACGTCCCTGGGATCGGCGTCGAGCGTTGTCGTTTCCCGACAGACGCGGGTGGCGCGTTCAACGTCCACGGACGCGCCCCAATAGATTCGCAGAAGAGCCGCAGCATTAGCCGCCGACTTGTTGGCTTCCCAACGTTCGAAGCGGATTCGTTCCCGGTCTGCATTGTGGTCGTGAAAGTGACGTGCGGTGACGGCATCGTCATCGCCCTTTTCCAGCCGCAGTGTAGACAGAACACGGGCCAAGCAGTCGACCGTACTGCGGTTCTCTTGCGCCGTCCCCGGAACAGCCTCAAGCACGCCAGCGATCTTGCTTCGCAGCAGTTTCCGATCCGTGAGTTTCTTGTTCCCACGGAAGTAGTCTGCGATGACAGGCGGGCTGATGGCGGCAATGGAGCCATTGTGATGATCCGCCAGGACGGTCAGGAATCCCCTGCGTTCCAGGCCTTCCAAGGCATCCGAGGGGATGACCTTTTGCAGGACGTCCACACGGGCCGTGCCGAGAATCGCCATGGTGTGCAAGGCCGTGAACTCATCGGCGTTGAGCTCCGCCAGTAGCGCTTCAAGAGTGCCGCGCAGGTGCTCGTTCCAAAGCGTGTTTGCAACCATGCCCCATTGATTGTCCTTCATGACCAGGAGGTTGCTCAGCGCAGCCGTCTCCGCGATCCGCACGATCAGACGGGGGCTGCCGGCGGACTTGGTGAGGATTCGGGCGGTCGTGTCTGCGTCAGCCGGGGCGCCCAGAACCTGGGCGATGAGCATGTGAACCTGCTCGTAGTGGAGGGGATCCAGTTGCAGGTGCGCCTCGCGACCGTTATTGAGGACTGCCAACTGGCTTCTGGAAAACGCCCACGTCTCAGGAGCGGTCGCTACCATCGGGCAATCTGATCGCCGCCTCACGGCCTCCAGGACTGCCAGCGACTCGTTGTCCACGAGGTGGAGATCGTCGACGACGAGCAGGTGCTTCCCTGGCTTGGCGAGCTGGCCCGAGAACACGTCAGCCATATCGAAGACGCCACTGCGGCCCGGCCTCATTTCGAGCCCGAGCCCCTTTATGGCCGAGTACGGAATGGTGCGGTGCGTGCGCAGACCGCTGATGAAATGCACGTCCACTCCGGTCTTCTCCAGGCTTCCCATGACGGCGCGAACCACCGTCGTCTTGCCGCTCCCCGGTGCGCCGACAACCCGCACCCCGATACCGCGCGCAACGAAGTCGAGGATTCGCTGAACCTCAGAATCGAACACTCGACCCAACCTTCTGTTTCCGTGGACGCCCGACATGCGGCTCACTTCGCAGGCTAGATCTTGGAAAGGGCACTAGGTGGCAAAACGGCCTTGCACAGGCCGATCTCGAGCCATCTAGGTGGTGATTTGGGCAAAAGTAGGTGCTCCGGGCGGACGTCTAGGTGGTGAGGCGGTTCGAAGATCTGGCGGTTCATAGGGTGCTCCCTCAGCTCTGTGGGTGGATTACGTTCCACGCTACTGACGGCCAAGGCTGAATTACATGGGTGTAATTCACTATGTGGATATATGTTCTATCCATGAATTGAGCGATAGCACATATCTTCTAACTGTGGGCAGACAAAAAAGCAGGGCCGGTCAGTGACCGGCCCTGCTTCTTAGTTATCCGAAGACTAGATAGCCTGGATGTTTACTGCCTGGGGACCCTTGGGGCCCTGCTCGACGTCGAAGGAAACCTTCTGGTTCTCTTCGAGGGAGCGGTAGCCCGAGGAGTTGATCGCAGAGTAGTGAGCGAAAACGTCCTGGCTGCCATCTTCAGGAGAGATGAAGCCGAAGCCCTTTTCGGAGTTGAACCATTTTACGGTACCTGTAGCCATTTTTTCAGTCCTTACTGAAGGTGGAGATTCTCCCGACTTTCGGGTCTCCGGTGTGGGGTGTTCTCCACCGTTACTTCAGAAGGTCACGATCCAGAGGGACCGTGGGGACTGCCTGAACTACCAAATGCCAAACACAACAACACCGTCAAGTCTACAGAGTTCTGAGCAGATAGCTAGTGCTGGGAAAGATTTGTCCATCGGATGATGCCCGAATCAATCAAAACCTGCCTGAGATCCCTCTAGCGGGTCACCTGTCCGGTCGTCTGAGTCGCGTTCGGAGCCGGCGTACCCGTCGCGGTCGCGCCAGGCGCAACCGGGTCCGAAACGACCGGATCCGGAGCGAGCGGGTCTGGCACCAAAGGATCAGGAACTGCCGTGTTCAGCGAGTTCGGAAGGTCAGGTGACTGACCTCCCCTACCGTAGCTAGCCCCAGGCAGCGTGACTGTACCGATTGCTTGGTTGTCTGTGATCACCCGCAGCCGTCCCTGATCGGAAGTGGACAGCCGTTGGTCGACTACCGTCACCTCACACGAGGCGTCCTGTGCTCCCGGTAGGAGAACTTGCAGGCAGTTAGTCGACCCCAGAGTGAACGAATCACCCACGTCGTTCACGACTTCCACCGCAATCACCTTCAACCCTTGCAATGAATTATTCACGACAGAGTAGCCTTTGGTGACGGGCCCAGGCCGGTCAAAGGGGATCAACCCGTTCCTCGATAGAATCACGACGTTTGATTCGACCGGCGCCCCGTTGTTGACTCCCCCGGTCCCGCTGTTGGAGGCCATCGCCTGCGTAACGCTTGGGGCAGGCAGAGACCGCGAACCCATGCCCCCGTCCTGGCTGGCCTCACTCGTTCCCGGCGCAGAGGAAGATTCCGTACCGCTCCCCGACGTCTGGGTTGGCTGGTTCGATCCAAGCGCAGTCGAGGACGCTGTACTGGTCCCGGCACCCTGGGTCGCTTGCGGGGACGGGCCGCCACAGGCGCTGACGATGATCGCAACAAGGAGCAAAGGACATATACGAAGCTTGGTGACTTTCATGATCTTCCCGGGGTGAACTCGATGCGAATATCAGGGCTGTCCTGCAGGACAAAAGTGGTCCCGGCGTCGTGGGTCCAGTTCTCGGGCAGAAGGAAGTACTTGCCCGCTGAATAGACCAGAAGCCTCAGCCCGGAGTACTCAAAGTGGTAGTCCGAGTCCGGAAGGTCCAGCCTTGTTTCAGTGATTTCTGGATGCCGAAGCGCCAGTGACTGTTTGCTGTAAATTTTGACGCCGGGCCGTGCAGCCAGGTTGCTTTCCAAGGCTTGAGCTCGGCCGAGACCGAGTGCACCGGCATAAAGTGTCATTCCCCAGAACAGGCTCAGAATGATCAAGAGGACCACGATGACGTAGCCCGCCCGCTCCCACTCCGGAGCCTCGCTCTTCCCGATTCTCGCTTTCGGGTTGAAGTTTGTCCGGAGCATGTGGAACGAATAGCCTGCGAGACCGGCCCCGCCGCCCAAGAGGATAGGGGGAAGAAGGTAGTAGCCGGCAAGAACCACGAACATGCTCCGGACAGCCACAGCCACGGCAATAGCTCCAAGGGCGATCAGGACCACGAAACCTGCTCGAATCACCCGCGAATTCTGGAACCTCAGGATGAGTTGTCCAGCGATAGCGTGCATTATCAGGACAACGAGACCTGCTGCCAACAGCACGGCAATGGGAACGATTACTGGTTCCCCGCTACGGAGGAGGTAGTCGACTGTCGAGTACCCCAGCATGTTCGCGTCCACACCGAGGTAGTACGTGCGGGATGCCGTGAAGTTATACCCGAACCAAAAGGCCAACGCTGTCACAAGCGTCGTCGGCGGCAGAACAATTACCACCCACTCCCGCAGGCTTGACCACGGTACTCTTCCCGGGTTTGGACGTCGAGGAGATGGAAAGCGAGATGCATTGGGAGCTCGCCTTGGCCCGGCTAGAGTTTTGCGCGCGCCAAGCGGCGCGGCACTTTGGTGTCCAGTCACCATAATCCCGTCCAATCCGGAACGAGGAGTGCTGGATCCAATTATTCCACCGAAAAGTCTTATTGGATAGAAGACAGAGCAGGCCACTGACCCGGCGAACACCCCGGCAATCATGTCCCCAAGCAGCCCCGCAGGCGTAAACTCCACCCCATGGGAGCGACCCCGGATACGGTCATCATCGGCGCAGGGCAAGCCGGCCTCACGACGAGCTACTGGCTCACGCAATTCGGCGTCGAGCATCAGATCCTGGAACAACGCGATTCACTTGGCGGCGCATTCCAGGACCGTTGGGACAGCTTCTACATGAACACCCCGAACCTTGCGCTGGACCTCCCTGGGATGCCGTACGACGGCGACGACCGGGACGCCTTCATCTCCCGCGACGCCGTGGTGAACCTCTTCAGGCGGTATGCGGAGCTGATCGCTGCACCGGTTCACACGGGCGTCGATGTGACCCGTCTATCCGCGGGATCGGACGGCGGCTTCAACGTTGAGACGTCTCTCGGGCACCTGCGGGCGCGGAACGTCGTCCTCGCAACCGGCGCCTACCAGGTACCCAAGGTCCCCGCCATCGCAGCCAAGCTCCCTGCCGGCGTGACCCAATTCCATACCCACGACTACCGCAATCCAGAGCAACTGCCAGACGGCGCCGTGCTCATCGTCGGCACGGGCCAGTCGGGTGGGCAGATCGCCGAGGAGCTCCACGCAGCCGGCCGCGAAGTCCACCTCTCCGTCTCAATCGTCCCCGAAGCACCCCGCCGATACCGCGGCCAGGACCTCATCTACTGGATGCTCGAAACCGGCAAACATGGCCCCGACTTCGGCGTCAACGCCCTCACTACGGAGGCGCTCCCCTCCCCCGCGGCGCGTTTCGCACCAAACCCCCTGCTCTCCGGTACCGACGGCGGGCACGCCATTCACCTCCGCGAGCTGGGCCGCCGCGGCATGCACCTGCACGGTCACCTGGAATCAATCGACGACGGCGACATCACCTTCAGCGACGACCTCCCCGACCGCTTCGCAGCGGTCGAATCGATCTTCGCGCAACGCTCAGGTAGAGCAATTGATGCGTACATTTCGGCGGCGGGGATTGATGCGCCGGAGCAGAAACCCGCACCTGCCGATGACTGGATGCCCTCAGGGCCGGCGCAAGTGAACCTGGCAGATGCAAACATCACGTCCGTCATATGGGCCAGCGGGTACAAACTCGACTTCAGCTTGGCCGACATGCCCTTCACTGACCAGTGGGGCTATCCGAGGCACGATCGAGGAGTTACACAAATTCCCGGCATATACGTGGTCGGCCTGCCGTGGCTGACCCGCCACTACTCAGCGATCGTTGGTGGCGTGGGGCTGGACGCGGAGTACATGGCGGGGAGGCTTGCCAAGTTTTGATACGTTCCCTGGGCCTGCTCATAAACTGAGTGCATTGCTGCTAGCGTCCCGTCTTGAAAGTGGGCTGCACTGGGCCAAGCAGCTTACAACATCTTCCGCAACGTCTCCCGTGACTCGACTCCAGCTCACATTGCCCGCGTTCTCGCAGCGTTCCCCCGCGTCGCTGGTACCGCTTGAACCGACAGCCCCGCCCATCCCTACCACTCCGAAATCGATCTACGGCCGCGACCTAGTCGATGAGCAGCGCCGGTAGATGTTAATTAGTCGCTGGTCGTCTTCCTCCTCGCATGCCCATGGCCCGTGGTGGAGTCACATTGACGCCGCTACAGGAGCCTGGGGAAGCACGGTCTTCCGACAGGGCGGCGGGATCGCAGGACGGCAAATCGTCAAACTCCGAATTTGAATTTAACCTCCGAGTCCTGGACGCCACCAGCCTCGAAAATGGCCGTGAAACAGAGATCCCCAATATATGTGTAGGCCAGACATCGATCGTGACGCTGTTCTCGTATATTTTGGACAGCAGATCGTCGGCATCCCCGCCGAGACTCAAACGATCCGCCGCTGCGCGACGCCAGACGTAGTTGGCAATAGAGGGCTATGGGCTAGGTGGTACTTCTGTGGGGGCATTGTCGGAACTGACGGATCCATCAGCAGTGATAAAAACAATTGAGGAGTTCATGTCCCTTGGAAGACACGCTTTCCTTGAAAAGTACGAGCAACAACCTTCCGTACGGTACTTCGCTGCAGTCGAGGGCGTGTGGATCGACTCCAAACCCCTCTTAGCAGTCGCGTACGGGAAGCAGCATCCTGATAGAGGCCCGCTCTCTGTCCGGCTGTTCTCTGGTGGAGAAGAAACTCGAAGAGCGCTTAGTCGCTTCGGGATCGAGCTAGTCTCGAATGCCGGCGAGACCCGTCAGGTTGTGTACGGGGGAATTCCCGAGTGTCCGCCGGGGACAGCTTTCAGGGATCGACGGGAGGCATTTGACGCCGGCGTTCACAGGACCACACAGGCAGGCATTGCTGGCCAGGCAGGCGGCACCCAATCCATTTGCCTTTCCGATGGATACTCAGATGACAGGATTCAGGGCGACTTGATCACCTACACCGGATTTGGTGGTCGGGCCCCTAACACAGACCGACACATCGCCGATCAAAAGCTGGAAAAGGGCAACCTTGGCCTGGTCGAGAATTACAAACTTGGCCGGCCTGTTCGGGTCCTAGTCAGGGAGTCCGTGCTCACCGTGAGGAATGCCGACAACGAATATATCTACCTGGGGCTGTTCGCAGTCACTAATTGGGGCTGGGGTATGCGAGAAGGTTGGAAAGTCCTGATCTACCAGCTCCGAGCAGTTGCTGGCGAGAGTCTCATCCCCGATGAAGTTGCTACGGCTTTGACCCGTGGGGAGGATGTAACGCCGCCTCGACGCAGCGCACAAGTAAATCGGATCATTCGGAACTACGATGTCGCAGCTTCCGTGAAGCGACTCTATGACAATAGCTGCCAGATATGCGGAACCAGACTCGCAACCGCCGCCGGGCCTTATTCGGAGGGTGCACACATCCGGCCACTGGGCATCCCTCACAACGGGCCCGATACTTTAGAGAACATCCTCTGCCTATGCCCCAACTGCCATGTTCTTTTCGACGGACATGCCCTGACCGTTCGGCCTGACAGCACGGTAATGAAGCTCGGGAGCCCGATCGGAAAGCTAAAGGTAATGGACGCACATGGGCTGAATTACGAGCATCTTGCTTATCAAGAGCAGTTCTCAACTGCTAATTCGGGACGCTCGGCTGATTCATAGCCTCCGCGAACTTCGCCCCCGTAGCACGCGCCTACACTGCTGGGTAGAAAAATCGAAAAACGGCGACATCACTTTCAGAGACGACCTTCCCGAGCGTTTCGCAGGAGTCGAGTCAAACTAAACTGACGCATGCGGAAGGTCATTGATGGGTGCATCGCAGCGGCCGTAGTCGGAAGGCCTAGGCTGAACACGCCATACTCAGCCATAGTTGGCGGCGTGGGGATGGACACCAAGCACTTTGCGATCTGATTGCTGATTGAATTCTCGATAGATAGTCTCGGCTTACCCGAATCACCTTCGTTTGCCCTTTCCAGGGAGACCTCCGCTGACGGCCTTCACGCTCGTCGTTGCTTCGGATTCCGCTGACACGTATCGAGAAGGTTCTGGCCGGTAGCGAAGTGGAGCCAATACCGCTTTCTCGCCTTCGGCCGGGGCCTCGATCTGTTTCGCTGATGCCCGGCAGGTTTCTACCTTCCCTGGAATCTGATGTGAGTAAATGCGACCAGTGAGCAAATTGTAGCGCGTTGCCGCGGCACATTCGAGGCAATCAATGGGAGACGAATTCGGGTTTCTCATAATGCTCCAATCTGAGAACAGTTCCAAGTTAAGAAAGAGACCAGAGGATGTCCAGTGCATTCACCAACTTGTACTGACGATCCTTCAACACAGCCGGATTCCATTCATCAGTCGCAATGACCTGGATTGTAAGAGTGAAAGGTGCGGAACCATTCGGACCAGAGAAATATCGAGGCTTCTTATGATCGAGCTCGCGATTTGATGCTTCGGAACCGGAGGGACCCAATCCTGGTTGTCCATTTGGTTGAACCGCAGCAACCATCTGTTGATCCGGTCCGCTGAGCCCGAAGACGGATATCTTCTGTCAACCACCGTCCCGTACGCATCGGCATACGGAAGAAGGATGTCATCGATGAACGATTCGGCAGTACCTATCTCCTTCAGATATGGATCTAGGACTTCTTCACGGAATTCCTTGAAGATCTCCTGCCGTCCCCGGACTTTCGTGAAGATCATCCTGATGTGCTGGAACAAGTCCGCGAAACCATCCCTGCCGAGCTCGACCTCCGCCACTTCCCATTTGTCCGCATAACCGACCCGTGCGCGATCAGGAACTTGGCCGATGAGCTCGGCTTTAAAGATGTCCGCGGCCGACAGATCAAGACCGCGAGCGTTCATAACGCTAAAAATGCGGTGGGCGCTGTCCAGATCCTCGGTCGAGACCATCACGAGAAATGTTCGCAAGGTCAGCATCATGATCAGCGCCATACGCTGCTCTTCACTTAACTTCACCAGCTGGTCGTGGAGGAGGTTGGCGTTGTCACGAATCGCACGTTGCGCGTCGGTCTTCAGTTGGCCGTCCGACAACGCGAAAAGTTCCTGGAGCTTGCCCTGATCCTGAACGTACCGGGTGAAAAGTCGCGATCGCGGGCGCGGAGGTGGAGCCTGGGCTTACTGGCAATTCCCGACGTGATCCTCCCCGGCTCCACAATGTACTCACGCATCTCGGACCGAACTTGGGAGTTCTCGCTCAGCTCCCTCAGGACAGTCAGAAGAATGGACAGCGTTGTCAGACGTTGCTGACCGTCGATCACGTCGGCTTCGGGGCTGCCTTCCTCCTTGACTAGGACGAGCGACCCTAGGAAGTACGGTTCATCTGGGCTACGTCGTTGAGCCTCCATAATGTCTAATAGGAGTTGGCTGGCTTGCTCGCCACCCCCGGCGTAGGGCCGCTGATAGTCCGGGATTGAGAATTCGAGTTGCTCACTGAAAATCTGATTCAGCGGCTGCTCGGCAGCATGGATCCTACTCTTGACCGTCCTTTCAACCACGGCTGTTACTCGGCAATCTCTAGAGCGGGCAAGTTTGTGACGATCCGACTAGTCTCCACCGACACCGTGACGATCCGCTTGATTAGGTCGAGGATGTACCGGGGGTTGCCAACCTCGCGGCAATAGTCGTTGGGGTCGTTGGTGATCTGCGAGTCCTTGTGGGTGGTGACCTGGTAGCGGTCGATAATCCATTCCAGCGCCGACTTGCCGTTGACCTGGTAGTCGAAGGCCTCGTCCGGGATGCCGGCCAGGGTAACTTGCGAGTTGTAGACGATGCGGGAACGGTCCTTACGGGCGCCGAAGGACAGCTTGTTGACCCGGTAGAGGTCGTACTCATCGCCAGCAGGGGCTCCGTGGACTATCTCTTCCAGCGCGTACGGCTCCACCGTCTCGTAATTCAAGTGCAGCTCGGCGAGCGCGCGGCCGGCCGTGCTGAAGCCCCGGAAGTCCTTGACCTTGGGGATGCGCGGCAGCATCTTTTGGAGGTCGGCCTTGTAGCTCTCGCGATATGCCGGGGAATGAACGACGCCGTAGACATAATAGAAGATGTCCTCCTTGCTGATGGCGGCGTCTTCGTAAAAGCCTCGGTAGGCGGTCAGGGTCGCCTCGGTGATATTGTCACGGCGCCGGTAGCCATCGAAGACGACACCGGTAGCATCAGCGAAGAGGTCACCTTGCGCTTCGGAAGCTATCAGTTCATAGGTGTAGAGGCTATACGCCTGGCCTGTGTGAACGAGGTGCAGATTTGGGACGCAGTCGACGATTAGCGGGCTGAAAATCTTGGACGCTCCCGGACTGCTCATGTATAGCGCGATGTTCGGATGATCTGGGGTTGGGAACAGCTTTGGGAGCTGATACCGGCGCTCGTTCATGCTTCCGGAATAGTAGACCGTTTGCCGACAAAACGGACGATATATAGAGTGCTGCAATGCCGATTGCTCGTATTCCAGGTGTGTCCCCCGTTTGAGGTCATCTTTCAGGCTTCCACCCCAGGCAATTCTGGTGGCATCGTTGTTTGGCTCGTCCTCTGCGAGCTGCGAGTTATAGAAGTCGATCGTGCGGCGCATATTCAACTCGACTGCAGATTTGCTGAAGTTGTAACACCAGGCGTCGCGGTTAGTCTTCAAGCCAGACGAGTAGTTTTCGAAGATCCCAGGCGTCGCCGTCGTGCCTTTGGCAGCTTTGTCGCCTATTGGCTGGAATTCGTCGTAGCGTTCGTCGCGGTGGTTGATCCAGTCGCCGTGCTCGTTGGGTGCGATGGTTTCCCAGTCGGTGCCCTCGAGAGACTGCTCCATGGTGAGGATGTCGAGTTTCTGTTCGCGAGTGAGGTAGTCACCGATGTCCCGGTACTGGATATCCGCCGGACTCGTGCTGTCGGAGTTCTTGATCAGGATACAGATGGCCACTTGGGTCCGGGAGCCACTGCCGAAGACCTTGCCACCTTCCCTGCGGGACTGCTCACCTGAGGTGCGCTGATTGCCTCGGAGGTTGTAGACGAAGATTCGGCTAAACTCGGTGGCGAAAGTCTTGCGGATGCCGTCGGCGGTGTTGCCATCGATGAAGCTGCCGTTGGAAACGAAAGCGATAACGCCGTCGTTCTTGATCCGGTTGGAGGCCCAGCGGATCCCGCGGATGTAGGAATCGTAGAGGCTGTTCTTGTTCGTCGCAGTGGACTGCCTGGCGTAGCTTTCGGCGATGGAGGCGTCCAGTACAGGGTAGGCCTGGTTCTGGTTGTTATCATTCGCGTTTGTCTGGCCGGCAGAGTAGGGCGGGTTCATCACGATGACTTGGATGGGCGCGTTCTTTTGCCGTTTCACGCGCTCATTGTTCTCGGGGAAGAACTCGGAGGATTCCAGCTGGTCATCGGATTCGTTGAGCTGGAAGGTGTCCGTCAGGGCAATCCCGTCGAAGGGAACATAGCCGTGGCCGGTACCGTGTCTGATTGATTCTTCAGCGAAGACGGTCTCGATGTTGATGGCGGCGATGTAGTAGCTAAGCAGAACGATCTCGTTGGCGAATAGCTCGGTGGTGTATTTACGGTGCAGATCCTCCGGTTTGATCAGCCCGGATTGCAGCAGCCGGGTCACGAACGTTCCGGTCCCGACGAAGGGCTCCAGGATGGAGACGCCTTCGTCGGAGAGTGATTTGCCAAATTCGTGGCGCAAGGCCGCATCGGCGGAACGAAGGATGTAGTCCACCACCGGCACGGGTGTGAAGACGATTCCGAGCCGGTCGGCTACCCGAGGGAAGGCGTTGCGGAAGAAGTTGTCGTAGAGCTCAAGGATGATCTTCTGCTTCGCGGCAGCGTTGTCGATGGACTTCACGCGCGCCCGGACGGAGTCGTAGAACTTCTCCAGCCCAGCCCGCTCCTTTTCGAATGCGGAGTTTTCATCGAGCTGGTTCAGGATGTTCTGCATCGCTTTCGAGACCGGATTGTGCTCGGTGAAGTTCGAATCGGCGAACATCGCATCGAACACGGGCTTGGTGACCAGGTGTTGGGCCAGCATTTCCACGGCCTGAGCTTGGTCGATCTCCGGATTTAGGTTCTCTCGCAGGCCCTGGATGAAGTCATCAAACGCAGCCCGGTGCCCTAAATCAGCGTGCTCGAGCAGCTGGTTGATCAGCACGATGTGCTTGTTCGCGATCGCAGCGATGTCCTTGGACCAATCCTCCCAATACATACGGTTGCCGCACTTGTCCACGATCTTGGCGTAGACGGAGTCCTTCCACTCCTCCGCCGGGAACTGCAGCGCAGGCTGGACGTACAGCGGATCCTCAGGGTTGTCCGGGTCCGGTGTTGGCCGTGGGTCGATTATCTTTGACTTCTTCTTTGGCTCCAGATCGACGGTCTCGATCAGAATGGATTCCGGGGCGTTCTTGTTCAACTCGATCTGGTTGATCGCCGCGTCCATGCGCTCGTCGTGTGCGCGGAGAGCCTGCAGGACCTGCCACACCACCTTGTACCGGGCATTGTCCTTAAGCGCCTCGGAGGTGGACATTCCGGAAGGAATCGCGATCGGCAAGATGATGTACCCAAACTGCTTGCCCTTTGCGATGCGCATGACGCGGCCCACGGCCTGGATCACATCCACCATCGAGTTGCGCGGATTCAGGAACAGCACTGCATCCAGAGAGGGCACGTCCACGCCCTCGGTGAGGCAGCGGGCGTTGGTGAGGATCCGGCAGGTGGGCTGGCCGCCGTCGTCGTTGGCCTCTTCCTTGAGCCAGTCCAAACGCTCCGCCCGCGAGACGGCGTTGAAGCCGCCGTCGACATGCTTGACCTCCACCTTGAGGTCGTCGGTGGGGTCGTCGTTCTCCAGGTTGGTCAGGTGCACTCGGACGAGGTCCTCGAACTCAGACTCGACCAACTTGGAGGATTTGATGTCTCGGTTGAACGCCAGGGCCCTTAGCATCGGCTGCGAGTCGGTCCCAAAAGAGGACTCGAACTCCCCGGACCGGCGCTTCGCGAGCCCGTTCCAGCAGCCGATGAGCTTGGCGACATCGTCGATCTGCAGTTCCATGCTCGAATCCGCCAGCTGGTTCTGGAAGCTGGAGACGACTTGGCTCTCATCGACTCCGAGCACCAGGACCTTGTAGTCGCTGAGCAGTTTCTTGGTGACCGCTTCGCCGAAGCCGATCCGGTAGAACACCGGCCCGTAGAGTTCCACGTCATCCATCGAGCACAGGATGGCGTCCTTCTCCAGAGCGGCGTTCTTCGTGTCGTCGTTGAACAGCCGCGGTGTGGCCGTCATGTAAAGCCGCTTGACGCCGGCGATCTTGCTGTTGTCATGGATCTTGACGAAGTGGGACTCCTCCGTGCCGGCGAGCGTGGCGCCAGTCGTGCGGTGGGCTTCATCGCAGATGATCAAGTCAAAGTCGGGCATCCCGGCTCGCTGGGCCTCGGCGATGGCCTCAATGGACTGGTACGTGGAGAACACCACGGTCATGCCCTCGTCGAGTTCACGTCTGCCCATCGCCTCCACTAGAGTTTTGCCGTCGGTGGTAGCCGGAATCTGAAGGTCGTGGATCGCGACGTCGGTCAGGTCCGAGTTCTTCTGCCGGCCTACCTTCACGTCCGAGCACACCGCGTAAGCGTGCATTGGCTGCTGTGTCTCGTCCGACCACTCCTTCAAGGACTGGGACATCAAGGCCAGGGACGGCACGAGGAACAGGACGCGCGCGTGGCCCTCGGCCTCCACGAAACGTTCGGCGATCTTCAGTGCCGTGAACGTCTTGCCGGTGCCACAGGCCATTATCAGCTTGCCGCGGTCGCTGTCTTGGAAACCCTTCAGTGCCGCCGTGACCGCCTCGTGCTGATGCGTGCGGAGCTGCTTCTTCTCATGCAGCTTAGGAGCGTTGGCTGGGTCGGTGAGCGTATAAGTCGCCCAGTCAATGTTTGAGTGACGGAATTCGGTCAACCCTATACGCTGCACTGGGAGATGCTGACTGTCCAGCATCTCCTCAGCATTCTTGGACCATTTGGCAGTGGTCGAAACAATGAGTCTGTGGGTAAACGGCTTCTTTCCAGACGCAGACATAAACGAATCGATGTCGTGCTTCTGCATGACGTGGTCTTCGACGTAAAACTTGCACTGTATGGCCGTTACTCCACCATCGACGCGTTGTGCAACGAGGTCAATCCCATTGTCAGACTTGCCCTCACGCCCAGGCCAGTCCCGCCACAGCCAGACATTCGAATACTGGGGTGCCTGTACGCCGTCGTTTTCTAGGTACTGCTCAATCAGCTGCTCAAAATAGCTGCCCTTCATGCGCTCCGAATCAGCGAGATCCCGGTAGGAGTCGAGGAGTTGATCAAACGTCGTAGACACTAGGGCCCCCATGGCAGTCTGGCATTGGAAAATCGACATCTAGTCGGCAAGTTGATCCTATGCTAGCCACGCCCCTCAGCCTGCAACACGAGCGCTGGTTGGATCCGTTCGCCTCACGGTACGAACTGACTAACTCCCAACTGCAAGGCCCTAGGTATCTCGGCCGACTCGGTGAAGAGACTAATCGCGTGCGTGTCAAACGGTCGTCGTTCAGGGTTCTCGAGGCTCGCACCCGAGCGTCGGAATGCTGCAGAACCTAGATCCGTCACTGACCGGTAATCGAACGCCCGACTAAGACATAGGTCTGGACCCTTCAGTGAAGCTCCGTTGAGCTTGTTCCCAGCAACTCGCTTGCACGACCGTCAGCTTCGTTGATCCTCAACGCAATTCTTAGTCAGCTTCCGCACGAAGTTGCACCCTGGAATACCTTAGACATGGCTCAGCCCGGGTCGCCAGAGACAACAGGGCTAATTCCAGAACTCCTGGCCGCCCACCTGCAGCTCGGCCCTCTTGGCACCCACGTCAACAGTTATCCGCAACACATCCCCAGGATTCACGCCCATCGCGGCGATCGCAGGGTGCCAACCCCAGCAGAATGAATGGTCGTCACCGAGCTTCGCCGTCGCCACTTGTTTGCCCTCATACGAGATCGCGAGAGACTGACCGGCAAACAGCCCCTGGATCTCCGGGACAAAGGAGAGCACGCCACTGCTAAGGAAAGACGTAGTCACATCCATAGTCTGAGCAATTCGGCCGTCAGGAGCCCAGGACCAGGATTTCCTTCTCGGCTCGGCCTTTTGCCGCGCTTTCGCTGCTGTTCGGATCGCCTCTACAGCGCCGGGATGCGGGGAACTTCCACGTAGGCCCCATACATTCGAACCAAACCTTTCCATCCACTCCGCGTATGTGGTCCATATTCCATACGTTCCTTTGGGAATGCCCGCGTCACTGCAGGCCTCGGCCAGGGACAGGCGGTCCATCACCTGATACGGCGACCCTTTCAGAACGTCAACCATCGTCGCAGTTGTACTGCCTAGTACTTCGCGATAGTCGAGCGGCTTGATCGGACGCACGAGTTCACCTTCCACGACAAAGTAGGGGCTCTCGTCGAAGAAGATCCTCATTGCTTCGGTAGGCGGAAGGATGTCGAGGCCCCGGAACTTCCACAACCTACGTGCGCCCTCATGGATCGAGAAAACCGTCTGTGGCGAGTTTACCGACAAGATCGACCGCGCAGTGTTCACCAAGCGATTCGCATGCGTGCCGTCTTGGTCCTTCTCAACCCACAGCCACTCGCCCGCCCACCTAACACTCGGCTCCCGTGTCAGAACACGGCGAATGTCCGTTGGATCAAGGGGATTGCCGGGAGTGGCAAGCGCCTGCCGGATCTCTTCGACTGTTGTCATGCCGTAGGAGCTAGTATGCTTTTTCGCAGTTGAAAATGCCTTCATCACGGCCACCTCCGACTCCTCAACGAACCAGTCATCGACGCACACAAGGTCTACGCCGACCAATTCAATCGGCGAGGTGCCGATGAGTTTGAGGATATTCAAGAATGCCTTACCCGTGAGGGTTGGCCGCGTTTTTCCCGATCTCGCGAGCCGCCTACCGATGGGTTCGGGTACAGGTGAGCGCGCCGCAAGCGCCTCAGCGACGTCCTTTGCACGGTGAACTGTCGCGCCTTTCAGCTCGGGCTCAATCCTGGCCATGACCTGGCGAACGCGCTCCCGCGTAACGCCGATTTCAGCGCCCGCCTCGTCGAGCGTGGAGACATCGCCTGCTGTCCCAACCCGCATGGCCATCGCCCTACGCCAGTCGTCCGAGGGCTGACGGTTGAATGCGGTCGTGTACGCCTCTACGAGCAGGCTCTCTACCTCATCCTCGAGTCTCCGACTAGTCATCGAGACCTGCCCTTCCTTCGGCGGTTGTAATTGTAGCTCTGCTAGTGATCAGATTTAGGGCGATCACCGCCCGAGTTCCAACTGGCACCCTCAATTCCGAAAGCAGGGAACCGAAGCCCCATAGTCGGGCGTTCCGCACATTGACACGCCCGGCGCCCACCCCATCAGTATCCATTCGAAACTCTCGGCCCTCGATTATCTCGGAGACTGCTCTTGGTACTGCGACGACTGGGCTAGGACTGGTGGAGACCGAGAACTCGATCATAAGTGACCCGTCGGCGCCCCAGACAAATGATGTCGGGCGGGCGCGGCGAGCGAGTCGGGGCGCCATGACGTTGCCGGAGGAGCTTTCGTTATGCTGTCCTCGCAATGCCCACATCCCTCGACCCACTCGAGTGACAGCTGGATGGGTACTGAGCGTGGTCGCAATTGTCGTCCGCCTTAGTCCGACCTTTTCCCCATGGTCCAAGAGCTCGCTCCGGGCCACCCCGCCCGGTCGGCCGCGCATGGCTTCGAGCAAGAACTGACTGACAGGGTCGAGGTCCTCCGGAAAGGTCGCTGCAACTATCACCGAGTACGAGCCTTCCCCGGAAGTCGACACCGTGAACCCGCCGGCTTCTAGTGCCCATTCACGCATTGTCGCGATGTCAGCAGGGAGTGGTGTGTACGGCGCCTTCCCACCGGCCCGGGCCCAGGCGCTGACGACGTCATCCCATCGGAGGGGGCCAGTAATGGTGAGCAACCGGCGCAAGGCGCGGGCAGTGGGGAGCAAGTTCGCAGAAGGCCCAGACGGAACCGGCAGCGACAACACCGAGTAAACGGCGTCACTCATCATTCCGCTCGGCACCTCGATCGATCGCAGAAGCTCGTTTCGTGCTCTTCGGACGGTCTCACGGGAGACCCCGAAATCAGCGGCGATTGAATCGAGGCTATTGCGTTTGCCGGTGGCATCGTCGAGCCCGGAGGCGCGCAGAGCCATCGACGATTTGATTGAGCTCCACCCCTCGGTCGCTTTGACCGCCGCTCGGTGCAATGAATCGAACTCGGGTTCATTCGGCTTAAGCATAATCCCATCTTGACACAAAGTAGTAAGTGTGCGAACCTCAAAAAATAGTAGTAAGTGTGCGAACGGGGAGTGTGAATGAAACTGACAAAAAAAGACGTATCAGTGGTAGCACTAGCGAAATTGGGCGGCGCATCCACTGTGATCGACACTGAGGACGCCGCTATTGCGGCGCATGCGATCGATCGACGTGCGTTCGGTTGGAAAAAGTACCCTGAGCGGGTTGATCTTGATGCAGTGCGTACTACACTCCGCCATGAAGGCGAGGGCCGCGAGCCTCGCATTGAGGGCTCGATTCAAAAGGGGTGGCATTTGACGCCCCGGGGCGTCGATTGGATCGAAGCGAACCCAAGCCTGCTAGATAACACACCCGTCACAGTCGCTGCGACATCAGCAGCTACGCAACGGCGCCGGGCTGAAACACGGGAAGCCGGGGCAGCGGTGAACCGCGTGCGTGTTTCGGAGGCATTCCGCTTGTGGACCAACGGCAGGGCCTTCACGTCACGCCAGGCAGCGGGCGTCTTCCGCATCGACGAATATACGCCGGCCAAAGATCGCACTCGAAAAACTGCGCAGCTTCAGGAGCTCATTCGGGGCGACGAGTACGTGGAAGCATTCATGAAAGAGGCGATCCCCTCGGCGCTCGAATTGCGCGCACCCGTTGGGCGCCTTGAGGAAGGAAACCGATGAGCCAGATCAACGTCGTCAGTCACGTGGGCCGCGACATCATCCAGTCCGCGCAACTCTTTCGAACGCCAGAGGCCGCAGTGTGGGAGTATGTGGTCAATTCCCTGCAGTACGTTGATCCCGGCGTCGTACCGCATGTTCAGGTGACAGTCGACGCGCCGGGCAAAAGCATTACGATCCAGGATAATGGTTCAGGAATGGACCGCGCCGATCTTCAGCACTTTTTCACCATGCACGGCGAGAACCATCAGCGAAGGCTGGGCACACCCGGTCGCGGCAAATTTGGTACGGGCAAATCGGCTGCCTTCGGCATCGGCTCGGACCTGACAGTCTCGACTACGAAGAATGGCAAGCGCCAACGTGTTAAGGTAACCCGTCAGGCCATCAATGCGTCCGATGGAACGTCGGTACCTGTTCATATTGTTGAGAGCGACGTCGACGCGAACGGGGATCCGAGCGGTACAACCGTTGTGATCGGTGGGATCAGTGTTCGATTGGCCAAGGAACCTATCGTTGCACTCATCGAGCGCCACCTGTCGGCTTTCCAGGGCTCACCTGTTGTCGCTGTCAATGGACGCGTCTGCGAAATTGTTCGCCCGACTGCCTCGATCACCAGAGATTTTAGGCCCACAACCGATCAGGCGGCACTCATCGGTGATGTAAAACTCACCGTGAAGGCTGCCAGCGCCCCGCTCGAGAATATACACCGCGGGGTGCAGATTACGATCGCTACAGACAACCTTGTCGCTGTCGAGACGGCAGGAGTTGATACAAAAGAGTACGGCAAGTACCTATTCGGGCACATTGATTGCCCTGAGCTCGACAACGCGACTTACGACCCCGTTGCTGCCTACACGAACGACCGCAGCATGAAGCTCAACCCTGCACACCCGGTAGTCCAGGCCCTGATACCTTTCATCGGTGCGAGCCTTGAGCAGGTCCGGCAGGAGCTGGTCGAGGAAGGTCGGATTGCCAAGGCTGACGCCGATCGCAAGCGTCTCAAGGAAACGACGGACAAGATCGAGCAGATCCTGAATGCCGATCTTAAAGATTTCCGTGAGCGCGTCGAGGGCCTTGGCAACAACGTCCGGAGGCGGACCCTACTCGACGGCAAAGCTGGAGGCAGGGAAGAGCACCCGACTGACAAGGTCGTAGACCCAGAAGGAGACGAAACCGGACGAAGGGGAGGCATCGGCGGCGATAACGTAGATGAGCCGACACCGAACCCCGAACCAACCCCGCGGGGGCCCGGGGCTCCAGGCTCGGCCGACCCTGGCGGCGAAAACGCGTCGCCAGCCGCAACCAAGGACACCTCAGGCGACGAGATCATCGCGCCCGCAGGAGCCGGCCACAGCCGTCTCCGCGGTGGCCTTGTCATAGATTACGATCACTATGGTGCAGACTATGATCGCTACCGATGGGCGCAGGACGAGCGGAAGATCATCATCAATCTCGACCACCCCGTGGTAAAGGCAGCCAAGGAGCTACCCGATGACGAAGCAAGCTATCGCCGACTGATCTGGGAGATCGCTTTCACTGCCTATGCGGTGGCCCTTGCGGACCTGCAATTTGAACGTGACCCAGCCCTCGCGTCGAGCGATGCGACTTACGAGATCCGAGAGGCACTTCGCCGGGTGTGGGCAAACGCCGGCGCGCTCTACGCCGTGTGAGTCCAGCTTAGTTGCGCCGCGCCTTCGCTTACTGCACCCTGTTGTGTACCTATACGCAACAGGGTGCCCCTTCTAATTAGTGGTGAGTCGGTCTATCCACGACTGAAGCCAGGGCAAACAGTTCGAAACAAGTCGTGGGACCGGGCGCTCTCGGCGGCGGGCGTAGGTCGCAAGACCGGAAGAACCGCAACGCCGGGTTTATGCATGGTTGCCCCCACTAGCTGCGGACTGCAATCGGGCCACTGCCCGGAATTAGCCCTGAGGCCTCTCCCGATGCACCAAGAACACCGCCCCCAACACCAACACTGCCCCAGCCAGCTGCCACCCCGACAAAGACTCCCCCAGGAACACGAATCCCAGCACCGTCGCAACGAGCGGGCTCAGGAATCCCAGGAACGAGACCACCATCGTCGGCAGCCGCTGGATCCCCCGGAACCACACCGCGTAGGCAGCCAAGGCACCGATGACACTGAGGTAAGCAAAGCCCGCCAGGTTAGGCAAAGTAACCGACCCCGGCAGCCCTTCAACAGCCAGCGTCACAGGCAGGAGCATGACTCCACCCATCGCTAACTGCAGGCCGGTAAACCCAAGCAGCCCCACGCCGTCGGGCCTTCCCCAACGCTTGGTGAGGACTATGCCGGCCGCCATGCTCAGCGCCGCCGCCATCCCGGCGAGCACACCCACAAAAGTCAGCGTCGCGTCGGATCGCAGGACGAGCAAGCCGACACCCGCGGCTCCCACTGCGCAGGCAATGATGTGCGCCTTGCGGATCCTCTCCCCCAGCAACAGCACGCCCAGGAAGAGCACGAACAAAGGCTGGATGGACATGACCAGCGCGGCGAGCCCACCCGGCAGTTGGTACGCGGTGAAGAACAGTAGAAAGAAGAACAACCCAATGTTGAGCGCGCCCAGCGCCGCCGCTTTGAACCACCAACTCCCCCGCGGCCACGTTCGGGTGACCACCATGAGCACGATCCCAGCTGGCAGGGCCCTCACGGTTGCGGCCAGGAGCGGCCGATCGGCGGGGAGGAACTCCGTGGTCACCAGATAGGTGGAGCCCCAGACCATCGGCGCAAGGGCGGTGATAAAGAGGTCGCGAGATGATGCCTTAGACGCCCCACCCCCCGCCTTGCTGGCAACCGCTGCAGATGAACTCATCTTTCACTTCCATACATTTCGATGTCGAACTATTTGATGTAAGACAATGTAGGTGCTGTACTGTTTGAGGTCAAGCATTGGAGGACGATGGACCGCGACGCAGTGGACATGATTCTTGAGCAGTGGAACAAGGAGCGACCCGACATCGACGTCAGCTCCATGGGCATTCTGGGACGACTCAACAGGGCGAGTCGCCTCGCCTCCTTGGACGTGCAGAAATTCATGAACCAGTTCGGACTGGAGCCGTGGGAGTTCGACGTCCTGGCAACACTGCGCCGGTCAGCGGCCGAGGCGCCGTTGACGCCGGGTCGACTCGCCAGCCTCACCATGATCGGCTCGGCGGCCATGACCAACCGCGTGGATCGGCTGGTATCGCGCGGCCTGGTTCATCGCGAGACCAACCCAGAGAACCGCCGGCAACTGTTGATCAGCCTCACCCTCGAGGGCCTCGCCCTGGTGGATGACGTGGTGGAGCACCACGTCGAGAACCAGCAAAAGATGCTCGAAGGCCTCTCCAAGACTGAGCGGACACAGCTGGCGAACTTGCTGCGCAAGTTCCTGCTAACAAACAACGACGGCGAACCCTCCTAAGCGGTAGCGTCACCCATGCGAGGATGAGGCGGTGGACACTTCCTCTGAGCAGCTGGCGATCGCAATCGGAAAAGCGCTGGGCGGCGGACAAGCAAGCGCCTACACCGGCACCTCGTATTGCCAAAGCGCCAACCACTTGGTGCGGCATGCTGTTTCGGTGCACCCAAGGGCCTTCATCTGGTCTGCGAAAGAGCTGCCGGACGGACCTACGAGGACGTTCGACCCCCGCTCCCTCACTCTTCAGACGGATGGCGTCGATGATTTCAGCCTTTCCATTGATCGCATCCCGTTTTCGTTTCCTCAAGCTGTTCAGCTTTCGTTCCCACTGTCCCTGCCCATTTGGGGCCGGCACCTGGACGACTATCACCCTGTCGCTTGTGAGGTAAATGGCTCGGACACGACACTCCTGTTGAGGCACCGCGTTGACCCGACAATTTTCGGGTCCTTCACCTTTGAAACAGAAAGTGGAATCGCGAAAACCCTGCTCACGCCGACGACGGCACTCAAACTGGAGCGTGAGCTCCCTCCGAAGAACGGAAAATACGACTTCGGCTTCGTGGCCGGCTCGGGTGACCCCGACTTGCAGAATCGCCTTCGCCCCGACCAAAACACCCATTAGCAAAGCGATGGCCCGCGGACGTTAGTCCGCAGGCCATCGTCAACTTCCCGGTCACTCAAGCTCGCTGGGCTCCTGTGTAGACTCCATACGTTTGCTCCGCCGCAGTACATAAAGGCCGTAGCAACCAAACGCCAGCATGAGAACCGCAGCGCCCACCCGCCACCAGACGAACGGCTGCCACGTAGCGAACACAACTGCCAGAGCGAAGAATGCAGCGACTTGCAGTGGATGCGGAACCCGGCTCACCACTTCCCCCTAAGATGATGAATACGCTCTTGTGGGTAGATCCTCGACACCCCAGCGCTCCTCACAGTGGCACTCCAGATTCTGATGAACCCCCATCGTCTGGGTCTGAAAAATGCCCGGACCTCGTCAGCCACCTATGCACAGTCATGGAGACGGCCAGGCTCAGCAGGGGAACCAGAACGGAACTCCATTCATACCCTCTGAGAAGTAGCGCTGAAATCATCGCCATCATGCATCCCCCACCCAAAGCGGCAGAATACGGTTGTCCCCTCTTGACCGGGACCCATCGCAAGCGTTTGTAGTAGATCGTCGCAGCCACGAGAAGGCCGAGAAGCGCTAGAACAGCGAGGAAAACCAGCCAACCGGGGACCAGCCCCACTACCGTTATGCCAATTCCCATAATTAGAGACAAAACAACTGAGTATTGCTTGGCCCTACTCAAACTCCTACCTGCCCTTCAGCAACCTCTATTGAAGTCGACTATCATCCCAGCCAAGCCAAGCCCCAGAGCACAGGCAACTGCCGCTGGAGGATAGGCGGCAAAGGGTCCACAGAAAGCAGTATTGAAGGCGAACCAAGCCCAAAACGCTGCCCACGCTGAGGGGCACTGCGGAAAGGAACCCCACCCAAAAGTCGTGGGGGTTCCGGAATCGCTGGTGTACGACGCCATAGCGTCCTTGTTGACGATCATTGTCACCCAGTTGCTTGAGTCCGAAGCAGGCCGGACCTTGTACTCTAAGACCTTTTTCTCCATCAGATCGATCATCCCGGTGAGGGCATCAGTTGGCATCGATGCCGCCATTCCCTCGATCTGTATATCTCTATCGAGACCCTTGAAACTCTTCAGGTACTTGGATACTGCCTTAGACGAAGTGATGAGGTTAAACCGAACTTCAAATCCAAGCGGGTCCTGCGCCTTTACCTTTTCAATGGCTTGGTGGAGTTCTTCAGATGCAACGCGATCTGGGTTCACAACTAGAGTTGATGTACTGACAGTCTTGTTGTCGTGAGACGCTACGGGTTCCGGAGGAGCGGCATGTGCCGCCAGCGGAACTGACGCCAGAAGCGTTGCAGTGGTCAATATGACGGCAGCTATCTGAAGTCCCTGCTTCCTCCAGGAGACGGACAACGTATGAGGACTGGACTTGCTCGTTCTTGTGGTGCTGATGTGCTTCAGGATCATGATTGCTCCTAGTGAAGAACGATCTTGCTTTGACCCGCACAGCCTGCCCCCACGAATGCCCGCACAGATGCGCAATGGCCGAACTAGGTGGTGATTTCGCTAAAAATAAGTGACGAAAGCCGAAGAATGAGTACTAATCAGCCCTCGTCTAGGTGGTGACACCCGTGGGAATACCCTCACAAACAGGTGTGGGACCCGCCACCTGCGGATCCCACACCTGACCTACCTCAGCCAAGCAAGGAAATCACCTCAACCCCGGCGGCAGATTCCCTACAGCAATACCCATGATGTTCAGCCCCTCATTCACCAGCGCGCTCCCCTGCGGCAACGTGACACTGGAGACCTCAAAAGCGGGAGGAATGTCGATCTTCGTGGCAAAGATACGTGCCGGCTCATCAACCCGCACCACGGTCGACGGTCCACCGATGTAAGCCTGCGTGTGCCGCTGGTGATAGGCCGAGGACGCCACCACCACCACCGAAGTATCCGTAGCAACCCCGGTCCGCCAGTTCGGTAGCGCAACGGTCACGGTCCGGCTCTGCCCATTGGTGAAGTGCACTGTCGCAACACCCGAGGACACGTTGCCGGTGGAGAACCCCGTCACCAGCAAAGTCCGCCCGCGGCCCGAAAGAGCTACTTCCTGACCCGCAGCCTTCACAGTGTCCGGCGTTCCCACGGGCGTCGGATGCCACACGGAGGACACCCCAAATGCCGAATACGGCGCGCCCGAGCCAAGCCCGGCAGCAGCCAACGCCTCCTCAGAGAACGTCCGCCGATCCGCAGAAACAGCTCCGTTCCGAGGATTAGCCGCATTCGCCACAGAGGTCTGATTCACCAACGAAGCAAACGGCAAAGGAGCAACAGCAACCCCCGGCCCCTGATAGGCCCCGATGTTCGGCGCGGCCACCGGTGCCCCAACGGAACCGGCACCAGAGGTGGGGTTACCGAAGAAGTCCCTGCCGCCGTCGTCGGGCACAACAACGCCGGCACCAATCAGCGGCGAGCCTGACAACAACCGGTACCCGGGAACGTCCAACGTCGTCTGCCCGCTGCCACCAGCCACCAACCGCGGATCGCCCAGCACCGAACCCGTCTCACCGGCGGGCGGGAGGATGCCACCGAAGTACGCGTTGTTCGCATACACGGCAGCAGAGGATTTGAGAACGCCGCCCGGGGCCACAATCAGGTTGTTCCGCACCTCGCGTGGACCGGTCATGTCGTCCAGGAAGGTCCGGGACGGGCAGTAGAAGGTGTTGTTGTAAATGAAGTGCTTGCCGGTGCCGGTACTGCTGCCACCCAGACGGCAGTCGTCCTGTGCGATGTTGTAGCGTAGGACCACGTTCGCCGCCGTTGCTCCGCCGCCGCAGTTGGACACGCAGTTGAGGTAGAAGCCGCCGGCGTTCCCGTACGAGTAGTTGTACTGGAAGAGGCAGGTTCCCACGATCTTCATGTCGCAGTCCCAGGCGGTTGAGTCGTACGTGGAGGTGGTGCTGTTGCCCACCACGTTGAACTGGAACACCGGGTTCTTGGAGTTGTAGGGCCACATGCCAGCGAAGTTGCCACCCTCATATGGATGGGCACCCTGGCCAAGGTTGAGCCCGCTGTTGTACTCAATCAGCGGCGCGTCCGAGTTATGGATGACGATCGCGTCGCCGCCTACGTCATGGATCTTGTTGCGCGCAACGTAGACCTTGGTGTTGTAGCGCTCGGTGGTGTCCGGGGCGGAGATTTTCACGCCACCGCCGGCAGCGTCGTTGACCTCGTTGTCGGTGATGGTGATGCCGTCCACGGATCCCATGCCCCAGGTGCGCACCATGATGCCGGCAGACTGCGCGAAGCCCGCGCCGTCCGTGGCCTTATTGCGCCACCCTGCCACGTCCTCCACATGGTTGCCCGTGACCACAATTCCTGCGGTCTGCGCTGTTCCGCTGTTCTCGAAGAGGATCCCGACCCTTCGCACCGGAGTGTCCGACGGGTTCACCACGTGCAGTCCGCTCACCGTCCAGTGGCTGGCATTGGTGATCTGGATGGCTGCCACCGCGCCGTTGCCGTTGATGGTGGGCTTCTCACCGTCCCCGTAACTGGAGAGCGTGATGGGATGGTTGGCGACGCCGGTGCCAGCCGGTGTCAGTGCGCCGATGCAGTCAGTGCCGGCCCGGAAAAGGATCGACTCGCCGGCGTTGAACGCGCCGTGGCCGTTGACCTGCGCAATCGAGTTGAAGGGGCTGGCCTGGCTGCCGTCACCCGGAACAACGGCAGCGCAATCCACGTAGAACCTGGCGTCACTGATCTGCACAATGAACGCGCCGATCCTGCCCGTGGTGGCCACATCAAACGGCCCAGTACCGGTAGCGACCAGTTCAGTGGTCCCGCCCGCAGCTCCAGTCGGCACCACAAAGGTGATGGTGGCCGCGCCGGTGGCGTCAGCAACGGCGTCGGCCACGTTTTCGCCGCGGAGGCTCAGGCTAACGGGGCTGAGCGGCTTAAGGTCACGCACGACGACGGTAGCTGGCGTTCCGGGGACCAGCCCGTTGAGGTTGGTCCCGGCTGAGCCCTCGACCCGTAACGGTGCAGCGATGAATGCGTCCGAGCAGTTGATCTTGGCATCGGCCCAGTCAGCGTGATCGTTGCCGTTCCCTTCCGGGCCGGTCTCCACTTTGAGCTGCAGCGTCGTGCCGCCCTGCAGGTTCACGTTGACGGGCAGAGCTCCGTCCGTCCCCTTTCGCTCCCCCGCGAACCGCTCGACGCCATCCACCAGGACTTTGAAGTCCACGCGACCCCGGTCTCCCTGGGTGTCGTCCACCCCCACCTGTGCGAGGAACTGCCGGCATTGCGCACCAAGGTTGTACGCAATGGACGACGCCGCGTGGGTACCAATGCCCTTCGCGTACACGGTGCCGCCGATGGTCAACGGCCGGCGATTCGCATCGCCTGCAGCTTGGCCACCGTTGCTCATGTCCAGTTCAGCCGGTCCCCAACCGTTGGTCATGCTCGACCACGGAACGTCGCTGGCATAGACGACGCCGGTGGGTGCCGGGGGTAGTTCGGCTGCGGTTGCGCTTGGGCTCGCTGCGATTCCGGTCGCCAGCCCGGCTGCCGTTAGTGCCGCCGCTGCGGCTATTGCTGCCAGACGCCTGGCCATGGGTTGTGGGTGCAAGTGGGGCTCCTCATTGAGTGTGATTCCTCAAGGAGTGTCTTGCCGGGTGTGCGGTTGTGGCAACCAAATGCACAGGTATGAACATGGCGGCGGCGTCGCCCGGTGGTCAGCACGCTTGGCTGGCCGCCGGCCACCCCTAACAAAAGCCACCCAACAGGACTAGGCTCCGGTGAATCGATTGATGACTATGTTGCTAATGGGGGTAACAGTGATGTTCCGATCAAAGTCGACCAAGAATTCATGCCATAAAACACCCGAGAATCGACGGCGCCCACTTTTCGTAGGGACAACTCTGGCCGCGGCCGCGGCACTGCTCTTGGGCACAACTGCCCTTCCAGCACAGGCAGCCCAGCCGGGCACAGGCGCATCAAGCGTGCCAACAAACAACTGGGACTACGTCGACATCAACACAAGCTATTTTGACGACGTCCTGGCCCGGGACACCGCCGGTGACCTTTGGGTCTATCCCGGGGACGGCAAAGGCGGTTGGAAGAAGCCCCGCTCCAAGATGGGCGAGGGTTGGAACGTGATGACTGCAATCATCGGTGCGGGCAAATTCCAAAGCGAGTTCAACGACGACATTCTTGCCCGCGATACCAACGGCGATATGTGGCTTTACCCCGGAACAGGCGCCGGGTACCTCAAGCCACGAACCAAGGTTGGCGTCGGATGGAACGCCATGACCGCCATCATGGGTCCTGGCGACTTCGACGGCGACTACTGTGCCGACGTCATCGCCCGAGACGTTGAAGGCCGGCTCTGGTTGTACCCCGGCGATCACACCGGCGGCTGGAAACCCCGTGTCCAGATCGGTGTTGGTTGGAACGTGATGACAGCCCTGATCGGCCGCGGTGACTTCAACGAGGACGGCAAGCGGGACGTCATGGCCCGCGACACCAGCGGACGGCTGTGGCTCTACCCCGGCGACGGCAAGGGCGGTTGGCTGCCCCGTATGCAGGTAGGCGAAGGCTGGAATGCCATGACGGCCATCATTTCCACGGGAAGATTCGACGGCAACTACCCAGGCTATTCACAGTTCATCGCCCGCGACACCAACGGAGACCTGTGGCTCTACCCCGGCGTCGGTAGCCGCCACCTCGAACCACGGAAAAAGATCGGAGAAGGCTGGAACGTCATGACCGCCTTGATCTGACTCGACCGAAGCATCAGCCAAGGGGCCGCACGCAAGGCGGGCTCCGCCGTCGTACGTTTGCAGCGCGAGTGCTATTTTGTACGGAAGCTGCTGGCTCAGGGGGATGACATGGAAGCTTGGGAATGGGTCTTGGCGTCGCTGGCGGGACTGTCCGCGGTATTCGTCATGGGAGCGAATATCTGGGCGATCTTCGATGTCCTACGGCAGGACCGTCTCGATCAAATTGCCCGGATCATGTGGGTGATGCTGTTCTTTGTGGTGCCGCTGTTCGGTGTTGTCGTGTGGCTGTACGCGAAGCCGCGCCTGACTAACGTGAGCGGAGGCATACGCCTTCGCAGAACCCTTTAGCGCCATGGATTCACTGCTGCAGGGCCCCCGAGGCCGCCGCCTCTGCCTCGAACTCGCGATGGAAATGGACCAAGACATCCGGATCGCCGTCTTCCAGCTCGGATACAACCTCGATCCCGGTGCCGGCAGGTCACGAGTCTTGTTGACCATGAATCCCTCCGGAGAGGTGCCGCCTCCCCCGCCGGAGCCGACCGTGGATGAACTCGCAGCATTGTTCACGTCCCTGGATCTTCGGAACATCAACAGCCAGCTGGTTCAACACGCGCTCCAGCGCTCCGTTGACACCGCCAGATACTGGCAGGAGCCCGACGGCGAAGACGTCCTCGCCGCCACCGAGGAAATCACCGAGTCCCTGGCACACGTCGCGGAAGGCCTGGTCGATTCGCCCTCAACCCAGTGGTGGAACCAGAAGGCGCAACCCGGGCAGTGGGCTATCGACTGGCGCTCGGCAGACGATCCCACGCCGCTCCCCCGAATCCCGCAGCACACGCTGGCCGAGTGGGGACGGAAGGAACGGGCCGAGGAAATCCGCGCGGTCAAGGAACGGCCACAGGACCCTCACGCCAACTTCAGCGGCGAATGGTGGTCGATCCCCCACGGACTGATCCACACGGTGGCACGGATCCCTGAGGGGCTCAGTCTGGTTGAAGATTCCCTCGGGTGGGAAGAAGCCACCGTTATCCCCGTCGCTGGAACAGGCAGGATCCTGGAAATCACGTCGGCCGAGGACTGGAGTGAGCTGTGCCGGGCGTTCCCGTTGGAGGTCACCGCGTCCCGTCGTCACGATTGGTTCCGCACCACCGGCCGCCAAGGCCGCTGGGTTATCCCCGACTGGGAGAAAGCTGCCAGCACGTGGGATGCCGTACACCTGACTGTCGACGGCTACCTCAGCGCTGCCGGCCGCGCCCTTCCAGTGGGCAAAGACACCGCAACCGTCATCGCCGGATGGGACCCTGGCAGCACTATCTGGCTCACTGGCGTGGCACGCGAAACGGAGACTCCACGGCAGTTCTGGCTCCGGCCTCACAACGAAGACCTGTGTCAGTTGGCCCCGGGAAACTGAACCCGACCGCCCACGAGGCCGTGAGAGAGCTTTCCGAAGAACCACACACATGGGGCACAATCAGGGTTATGGGCGGATCAATGTACGAAGCAGCGAACGCAGATCCTTCGCGCGAATCAACCCGACAACGGCATCTGGCGGCAGCTGACGACTTCGGCGAGTTTGCGACGTCCATATCGCGCCCAAACCAAACAATGATTTCGGTGTCTGGTCCAGCGCAAACCGGGCATGGGATGGCTGTCGTCACGCATATCAGTGAAGCGGGCCGAGTGGCTGGCCCTCCTAGTGCAGCGCAGTGTTTTGTCACCCTAAAACCTGCGCCTCACTTCCGAGTGCAGACCGCCGCCGTCCTCAACGTGCTGACCGCGGAACTTTCAGATTTTGCCCTCCGTCAACTACTTGCGTCGTATGAGGATGGGATCGTGGAGGTCCTCAATGGCGTCAGCGCTCAGCCGTCAACACTTCAGATCAACGGCGTCAGCATTACCGCGTGGAGCCAGGAAGCCCGTGGTGTGCGTGGAAGAATCGCCGGATACCAGGATCGCTTGATCATGTGGCTCGGCGCTGGCAACCATCAGGCTCCCCCATCGTTGATTACCAGAGATTTAGGCTCGCATCTTCGGAAAATCAGCGCAGACTAAGGTTTAGCGGTTACCGGGAGCAGGCCGCCGCCGGTCCACGGCGTGAGCTTCTCGACTTCCTTGCTGTCCAATTGCAGACCCCCACATGGCATATGTCTTCGACGTGCCTTATCCACGCGCTAGCCAGCTCAGTTTCAGTCAGTGCCTCGGTGAGATGCCGTCGGCACTCAACCCGGCCGGCCGTCGTCGTCGTCCCGTTAGCGCCCGCCCCATCACTCCCGGTAAATTTAGACAAAGAGTTTGACCCTCGGTGAGCAACACCACTCGCGCGCCTCACGAAAGCAGGATCATATGACTGTCTCTCCCCTCATCTGGGGCATCACCATCGTCGTCATTCTGGCGCTTTTGGCCTTCGACTACTTCTTCCACATCCGGAAGGCCCACGTCCCCACCTTGAAGGAAGCGGCCGTCTGGTCCTCCATTTACGTGGGCCTGGCTGTGGTTTTCGGCATCCTGGTCCTGATCTTCGGCGGCGGCCAGATGGGGTCCGAGTACTTCGCCGGCTACATCACGGAGAAGGCCCTCTCGGTCGACAACCTGTTCGTGTTCCTGATCATCATGGCGAGCTTCCGGGTGCCGCGTGAGGATCAGCAGAAGGTCCTGCTCTTCGGCATCGTGTTCTCGCTGATCGCCCGGACCGGCTTCATTTTCCTGGGCGCCGCGCTGATCAACTCTTTCGCGTGGGTGTTCTACATCTTCGGCCTCATCCTGCTGCTCACGGCAGGCAACCTGCTGAAGCCCGGCGACCACGGCGACGATCAGGCAAACAACTTCATCATCCGGCTCGCCAAGAAGTTCTTCCACACCACGGATAAGTACGACGGCGACAAGCTCTTCACCATGGTCAACGGCAAGCGCGCCCTCACTCCCATGCTCTTGGTGATGGTGGCTATCGGCGGCACGGACATCCTCTTCGCGCTCGACTCGATCCCGGCGATCTTCGGCCTCACCCAGAACGTCTTCATCGTCTTCACGGCCACGGCGTTCTCACTGATGGGCCTGCGCCAGCTCTACTTCCTGATCGATGGCCTGCTGGACCGCCTCATCTACCTCTCCTATGGCCTGGCAGCCATCCTCGCGTTCATCGGCGTCAAGCTGATCCTGCACGCCCTGCACGAGAACAACCTGCCGTTCATCAACGACGGCGAGCACGTCAACGTCATCGAGATCACCACCGGCCTCTCGCTGAGTGTGATCATCGGCGTCCTGGTCATCACCGTGGTGCTCTCACTGATCAGCCCGGCCGGCAAGGCCCAGACCGCCATCAACAACGCCCGCCGTCACGCCGTCGACTACCTCGACCTCGACTACACCGCTGACGCCAACGAGCGCGAACGCATCTACCGCGCATTGACCGCGGAAGAAGCGCAGATCGTCCAGATGCCGCTGAAGTACCGGAACAAGGCCAAGGACGTGGACAAGATCCGCGAGCAGGTGACCGAAGCGCACCGCCAGCACGAGGAATTCCTCAACCGCCAAGGCAGCTAAAAGTCAGGCGCCCAGGAGCACGTTGATCTGATCCCGGATCTCGTCGCCAACCTGGGCGTCTGTGAGTCCGATGGTGGCCGAGGACGTCATGCTGATGAACATGATCGAGGAGATGATGCGTGCCAGCTTTGCCGGATCGCGGGGAACCAGCTTCTGGTCCCCGCCAAGGATCTCGGCGATGGCCTCTTCTGTGCGCATTGTGAGCGACAAAGCCTCTGCATGGTGCGGCTCGGCGGGATCACCGAAGACGATTTCCTTCAGGTACGTGCGGCCGTTCTCAATCTGCACGCGGTTGCACTCGACGATGGGACGGATGATGGCCATCACGGCGTCGAGCACAGCCTTTTCCTTGGAAGCGGCTTCGACGCCCGAGGTGAGCGCCCCAGCGTACTTCACGTTGTGCACCAGCAGCAGTAGCTCCGCCTTGGTCTTGGCGTAGAGGAACACGGTTCCCGATCCGACGTCGGCCTTCTCAGCCACTTGCTGGGTGGTGACCTCATCCACGCCGTACTGGGTGAAAAGCTCACGGGCGGCCGCGGTGATGCGGTCAAGCTTCTCCTGCTTATTCCGCTCACGTCGGCCAAGGGTCTGGGGCGCAGGCTGCATTCAGCTACCGTATCAGCGGGCGGGAGCTTCAGCGGCCCAGAAATTCGAGGGCCACAGGGACAAACCTGTCGTGGAACTGGAAGATGCCACCGTGTCCGGAGTCGGGGTAGATGACCAGTTCGCTGCCGGGAATGCGCCTGTGCATGTCACTCGAAAGGACGGACGGCACCATGCGGTCGTTGTCGCCGTTGGCGATCAGCGTCGGCTGGGTGATGACGCCCAAATCGGCCGACGGCGACAGTCCCCACCGCCTGATGGCTTTCAGTTGGGTTTGGAACGCCTGGAGCTTGATGGGTGCCTCGCGGTTGGTGGTGCGTTCTTTGAGTCGATTGATGAAGGCTCGCGCTGCGGACTTACCGGCGGTGTTCCGGTTAAAGAACAGGAACTCTTTGGGGTCCTGCCTGGTGAGGGTGGCGCGGAGCATGTCGTAGTACGTGGTTCCCATGATCTTCTGGATGCCGTCCCCACCGGCAGGACCTGTACCGGCCAGCACCAACTTCCGGATCAGGGTTGGGTGCTTGAGGACCAGCGACTGGGCGATCATGCCACCGAGTGAGAATCCGAAGAGATCCACTGTGGGATAACCGAGGGCCTGGATGAAGGACGCGGCGTCGTCGGCCATGCTGTCGATGCTGTCCGGAACACTTCCCGTGGACGCGCCCACTCCGCGGTTGCTGAAGGTGATCACGTGGTGCTTCGCGGCGATGGGATCGATGATGCGCGGATCCCAGTTGTCCATGGTCCCCGCGAGGTGAATCAGGAAGACCACCGGAACCCCGCCTTTGGGCCCCATCTCCCGGTACGCATACGTGGTCCCGCCGGCAGTCACTGTTTTTGAAGGTACCTGCAGATAAGGCTGATTGTGTTGTTCGCTCATGATGCTCGTCCTGTCGGTTGGCTGGTGTGGCTACAGATGGCTGACGACGGTCTTGCCGCGGACGCCGCCGTTTTCCAGGTCAGCAAGGACATCAGCCGTCTGATGGAACGGCACCACGCGGCCCAGTACCGGCTTGATCTCACCGGCATCGATGAGTCCCGCAATTTCCCTCAGCTGGTCGCCGTCGGCGCGCATGAAGAGGAACTCGTAGCTGACACCCAGACGGCGGGCCTTGCGGCGGATTCCCGAGCTCAGCAGCGTCATCGCACCCAGCAGCACAGGGTTTCCACCTAACTGCCGGGCGAATCCGGCATCCGGCGGACCGGCGATGCCGATAGCCTTGCCACCCTTCTTCAAGACCTTTAGGGACCGCTCGAGGTTCTCGCCGCCGAGGCTGTCCAGGACGAGGTCGTAGTCGTGAAGGATCTCCACGAAGTCCTCGGCGCGGTAATCAATCACCACGTCGGCGCCGAGTTCACGAGCAAAGTCCTTGTTCCCCGCGCTGACGGTGGTGGCTACCGTAGCGCCCAAGTACTTGGCCAGCTGGATGGCAATGGAGCCCACGCCCCCGGCGCCGGCATGGATGAGTACTTTCTGGCCACGGCCAACATTTCCGCGCTCCACCAGCGCCTGCCATGCCGTCAACGCCACCAGCGGAAGCGAGCCCGCTTCCTCCATGCTGATGGTTGCCGGCTTGATGGCCAGGTCTTGCTCGGCGACGGCGATGCGCTCCGCGAACGTGCCAATGCCGTCATTGCCGGGGCGTGCAAAGACCTCGTCGCCGGGCTTGAAGGACTGAACTTGCGCCCCGACCTGCAGGACCACGCCGGCCACATCATGGCCCAGGACCTGCGGCAGTTTGTAGGGAAGGATCTGTTTGAACTCCCCCAGCCTGATCTTCTCGTCCAACTGGTTCAGGCCTGCGGCCATCACCTCCACCAGCACGTCGCGGTCCCCGAGTACAGGCTCGGGTACATCGATCTGCTGCAGGGGTTCCTTGTACTGGTTGAGGACGAAGGCTCTCATGTGGGTTCTCCCGTGATTGGATTTCTGACTTAACTCAATTATGAGCGTACTCAGTAAATTTGGCAAGAAGGATCCACTACATAATGGTCGGATGGGACAGCGGAGAGATGACGGCGCGAAAGAACGATGGCGGACCAGCACGCGGCTGCCACTCATCCTCGACGCCCTACTGGGATCCGAAGAAGATCCAGCCGTGCGGCAGTTGATCGATGCCTTCGGCGGGCCAGCGGCGCGGGTCAAGGAACGGCTGGTGGGCGAACCCGCTTACCGCTCGCGGCGGCTGCAATTCTCGTCGGGCGGCGAAATTATCATGCACGACGACGTCACGGTGGCAGTCGTGCTTCACGCAACGCCCACTGAGTTCGCACCGTACGGTTTTGACCTTCCACCGTGGGTCCCGGGCCTCGACAAGTGCGCCACCCTCACCGACCTCAAGGCAGCCATCGGGGCTCCCCGCGCTCTCGGAGGCATGGGATTCGTGCTGGACGGCGCCTACGCGGAACCCAGCTTCAAGAACAACCGCGGCTGGAACGACCCCGGCAACCTCCTCAGCCTCAGCATCACAGTGGAGGCACCGCAACGCGCCTGCCGCCCCGAGGATGACGACTGCCCAACGTGCAGCGATCTTCTGGTTCGCGGAGCCGGCCCGGGTGGTGGGGTCGTGGTGGATCGAACCATCGCCGCACTCTCCTCAGCCGCAGCGGCGGGCCTGATCACGGAAAGCCCCAGATGGGTTCCGCTCGCCGACCTCCAAACACTCCATGCGTCACACCTCATGGAACGGGTGGAGAGCCAACTCAGCTGCACAGCGTGCAAACGAATCATCTGCCTGACCCTGTACCGCGCATCACCACCCACCCTTGAATACACCGTGTTCAACGAAGCCCGGCAACGACCACTCGAAGCGATTCCGCCGGTTGAGCAGTGGGGTGATGGTCTGAGGACCGCCCAGGACCGCGATTCCATGCACTACGTGGACCACCAGCCAGGCTCGTGGTTCCTGGTTGAACAACTAGGTTCTCTTTTCCTCGAAGCAAGGTACTGGCGAAACTCGATGGTGGACTCGTCGGCCCTGATCCGTCTGGACCAGGCCGAAACCGATTCATACCGGACCGGTGGCCACGGCTACCTCTCCGACCTCGTCGGGCGAATCGATAAGAGCAGCCCCCACACGAAGGAATCTCCCTACTTTCAACGAGACCTCTACCGCGGGCCGGACAGCGCCATGTTGTCCAAGAGTTTCGCGGCAGCCATTGTGAATCACACCTGGATTGCGGAGCAACGGCGTCGGACCTGACGCGGCGGGACCAGCCATCTCCCGAGAAAAGGATTTAGCCGGAGCTTTCGCCCTGTCGACGCTCATACAGCGCAACCACATCCGCCCACGACCACTGAACGTCAATGCCCTGAACCCACCCCTTCGCACGTGGCTCGGACACCCAGCTGACCGGCACCACGTGCAGCGCCAAAGACATGGTCGCGGCGTCTTCGTCGTCGACCCAGACGAGCGCCAGCCCTACAGTCTCGGAGTACGTCCAACAGTCCACGTGAGTGGCCCCGGCCGAGCGGAGCGCAGCCGTGTAGGACCCGGTGCTGTCGGCGCGCCGACCCTCAAGATCAAGGACACGCCATGGCCCAGCCCAGTACATGCCCGCCGATTGCATCTTGGACGCGAACGCAGCGATCTCTGCGGCGACAACCACCCATCCTTCGCGGCATCCAGAGTGCCGGCAGGCAACCCGTCGGCCTGCGTCATGAGCCCCCGGCCTTCGAACGGCAGGATTCCGCCAGCCGTCAGCGACGCCGACCCAAAGGCCGAGTCCCCGTCCCTGTGCAGGTCCATGTCAAAGTCTGGCACCCGACTCAAGCTGCCCTCCTAAACCGCAGGCTTCCGCCACATCACAGCCAGCACCAACACCACGGCACTGAGCCCCAGCATCACCAGGACCATAATCCCCCAGTTCGCCTGGTTTACCCCCGGTCCGTACAGCACACCGATCAACACAGTAGCGGTGATCGCACCGAGGTAGCGGCACGTCTGGAAGATTCCGGCCGCCACGCCCCTCTCCTCGGGTCGGGCAGACACGTACAGGCCCTGATTGGACGCCGTGCTCACCACGCCGTACGGAACGCCCATCAAAGCCGTCAGCACGAACACCAGCGGTGCCCACAAAGTCATGGTCAGGAAGCCGAGCGTCCCCGCCGCGACGGTCAGAATCAGCACGCCGGTGATCAAAACGGGACGCACGCCGAACCGCTCAATGAACCGCACCGTCAGTGGCGTCACCACAACCGACAACGCCGCAAGGGGCAGCATGAGCAGGCCGACCACGCCGGCGTCGTAATGTCCCGCCGCCTGCAGCAACTGCGGGAGGCCGAAGAACGCGAAGTAATAGACGCCGCTGAACACGACGAACAGCAGGTAGACCAGCAGCAGCGGTCGGTTCCGGCCGAGCAAGCGAAGGTCCATGAACGGCGGCTGGAAGCGCAGCTCACGCCATGCAAAGAGCGCGCCGATTGCGGTGGCGGCGCCCAGCAGGTACCAACGGTAGCCGGGCATGACGTTGAGCAGGGCCATCATGGCCAACATCAGCGAGGTGACGAAGGCGAGAATGCCGGGGATGTCGGAGTCGCGGATCAGCTGGCCAAGCCGGCCGGTCTCGCGCCCGGAATCGACCGGCGCAACCTTGTAGACCACGATCATGGCCAGCAAGGCGATGGGCACGTTGATCGCGAACAGCGCCTGCCACCCGACCAGGCTGACCAGCAGCCCACCCACCACGGGTCCAACAGCAGCTGCCGACGTGTTCGCCATCTGGATCCGGCCCAGCGGCCGCGTGGACGGCAAGTTCGCCAGCCGGCTCAGCTCGGTGACCATCACGACGGCGGACGGGTACGCCGTCGCGGTCCCCACAGCCATGAGCGCGCGGGCCACGCAGACCAGCGCGAAGTTGGGCAGGAACGGTGCGATCGCACAGGTGACAGCGACCAAGGCCATACCGAACATGAACAAGCGGCGCGGGCCGAAGCGATCGGCGAGCCGGCCCATCAACGGCTGGCCGGCGGCGGACGCGAGGTAGAACGAGGTGATCACCCACGTGACAGTGGCGACGTCGAGTTCGAAATGCTCCCTCAGGACCACCAACGCGACGGCGATCATGGACGAGTTCAGCGGATTCAGCGCCGTCCCGAGGCTCAGCGCAGCGATCGCGAGGCCGGGGCGGGGTTTGTTGGCGGTCACCCAACCCAGTCTGCTCCATTGTTGCCTCGGGTCACGAAACGGGGTCACAGGGCGGACTTTTCATGCGAGCGCAAACAGTTAACCTTCCCGCCATTTGAAGTACGGCAGTCTCGTAATTCCGATTCAGATACTGCTGGTTTCGTAATTCCCGTCACCCCCAACACATGACGGAAGGCACCACCATGCACGCTCGTGCAGGCATCATCGCAACTTCGTTCATCGGCCTGTTGGCCATCGGCGCCCTCACTGGCTGCTCCGGCGACGCCAACGCCGCTGGCGCCGACAGCAGAAAAACCGAGCTCGTCTTCGCCACTCCCCCAGGCACCGACGACCCCGACGAGCAAGCCATCATGGCCGACCTCGCCACCATGGTGGGTGAAGCCTCTGGCCGGACCATCACCAACCTCCAGCCGGCCGACTACCTCGGCGTGGTTGAGGCAGTCCGCAACGGCTCGGTGGACGTCGCCGTCCTCAGCCAGTTCTCCGCGGCCCTCGCCTACAAGACCGACAGCGTGGATCCGCTCCTCGTGTGGCCCGCGAGCACCGAACCCGCAAGCTTCTGCCTGGCCAAGAAAGACAGCGGCATCCAGTCCCCCGCCGATGTGAAGGGCAAGCAGGTGGCCTTCATCGATCCCGGCTCCACCACGGGCTACTTCATGCCCAAGTCTCTCCTGGCCAAGGCGGGGCTCACGGACGGCACCGACTACAAGAGCACCTTCGCCGGCTCTCACGACTCCGCCGTCCTGGCCCTCGCCAACGGCAACGTTGATGTCGCCTGCACGGCCCGCCAGCTGTACCCGACGTTCGTGCAAAAGGGGGTCATCAAGGAGGACGAGATCACCATCATCGCCAAGTCGGACCCCATCCCCGTCGGCATCTCCATCGTGGTCCGCAAGGACCTGGACAACGATGCCCGTGAAGCACTCAAGGCCAAACTCCCGGCCCTTATCACCGCCAACGAGAAGATCTCCAAGACGTTCGGGATCAGCGGCGAACCCGCCAAGGACCCTGAGTTCAGCACGTACGCTCCGCTGGTTGACGTGGCAGAGTCCATCGGCGTGGACCTCCAGGACCTCCGATGAGCCTCTTGTCACCAATGAAAAGCACGACGCCGGCACTCGCCCCGTCGGCGACGCCCACCGTCCGGGCACGCCAGTTGCGGGTCCAGTACGGCGAGCAGGTTGCCCTGGCCGGGATCGATCTGGACGTCTACCCTGGCGAAGTCGTGGCGCTGCTGGGCCACTCGGGCTCCGGCAAGTCGACGCTGATGAAGACCTTCACCGGGATCGCCCCCTTTACCGCTGACACGCTGGAGGTAGCCGGCCGCTCAGTAGCACAGCAGAACGCGACCGGTCTGCGCGAACTGCGATCCGACGTCGGCTATGTCTTCCAGCACTTTAACTTGGTGCCACGGCTGACAGCACTCACCAACGTGCTGACCGGCGGACTCCACTCGGCCGGGCCTTTGAACGCGCTGGGCACGTTCAGCCGCGCGCAGCGGTCCATGGCGCTGGATCTCCTGGACCGTGTAGGCCTTGCGCATAAGGCCAAGCAACCGTGCCGGAGCCTGAGCGGCGGAGAGCAGCAGCGTGTTGCCATTGCCCGTGCACTCATGCAGCAGCCACGCCTCATCCTGGCCGACGAACCCGTCGCATCCCTGGACCCGCGGCTCGCCGGCAACATCCTTGGCCTGCTCCGCGACATCGCCCGCGAGGAACAGATCCCCGTCATCGTGAGCCTGCACGTGGTGGGCCTCGCGCGCCGCTATGCCGACCGCGTCCTTGGCCTGCACTCCGGTGAGCTCGTTTTCGCCGGCCCCGCCACCACCATCACCGAAAAGGAGGTGCACCAGATTTATGGAACAGACACTGAGCTCCTCGAAAACTGAAGCCCCCGCAGAAGCGGCCAAAACTATCGACACCACCCTCCCCGAAGCCGACCGACTCCGGCTTTCGCGTCCCTTCGGCCTCCCCACACCACGTGGCGCTGCGCTCTGGGTGATTGTCGCCGTCGTGCTTGTCTGGGCCGGAATGGGCGCCGGGTTCAACCCGGAGAAGCTGCTCAGCGGCATCCCCAACATGGGCAACTTCCTGGGCCGCCTCTTCCCTCCGACGTTCGATAAATTCGGCACCATCATCAAGCTCCTCGTCGAGACCTTGCAGATGGCGTTGGTGGGCACTGTCCTCGGCGCACTGGCGTCGCTGCTGCTGAGCTTCGGCGCGGCCAGCAACATCGCTCCGCGCTGGGTCTACACCTCCTGCCGGGCTGTGCTGAACGTGCTGCGATCCGTCCCGGAGCTCATCTTTGCCCTGATGTTCGTATCCGCCGTGGGGCTGGGGCCGTTCGCCGGCATTCTCGCGATCGTGCTGGGCTCAGTGGGATCCATTGGCAAGGTCTACGCCGAAGCCATGGAATCCGTGCAACCCGGGCCGGTGGAAGCCCTGACTGCCGTCGGCGCCAACAAGCGCCAAATCATCAGCTATGCAGTACTCCCCCAAGCGGCGCCGCTGCTGGTCAGCTACACGCTGCTCCTCTTCGAAGGCAACGTCCGCGGCGCCACCATCCTCGGTTTGGTGGGCGCCGGCGGCATCGGCTTGGAGCTTACTACCGCAATGCGCATGTACGATTACGGACACCTTTGCGCCATCATCATCAGCATCGTCGTGCTGGTCACCATCATCGACCGGGTCAGCGCCTTCATCCGCGCCAAGCTCAGCTAGGAACTCTCTTTTGGAAACTCTGGATCTCTCCCCCGTCAACCTGCGCGACCTCGGCGGCCTCCCCGTTTCCGGTGGCACCACCCGCCCGGGCGTGCTGCTCCGCAGTGACGATGTCTCGGTGATGCCGGCCGCTTTCGCCCAGCAAATGATCGACGACGGCGTCACTTCAGTCATCGACCTCCGCTCACCTGAGGAAGCACTCTTTACCGGGCGGGGTCCGCTGACCGTTCCGGGCGTGAGCTACCACCATCTCGCGTTGACGGCTTCGGTGTCATCGCCGGACGACATCAGCCACGAGATGATGACCGCTGCCACTACTCCTGCCCACGTGGGCGCTTGGTACGCCAACCTGCTTGAGACCCAAGCCCGGCAGCTGGCGCTTGGCGTAGCTCTCGTAGCCATGGCGGATGGCGCAACCGTCTTCCATTGCGCGGCCGGCAAGGATCGTACGGGAGTGTTTGCCGCCGTCGTGCTGTCCGCCCTCGGCGCTACGCCAGCGACCATTTCCGCCGATTATGCCGTGACGGCCACCCGCCTGCCGCAGCTGTTCCCGCGGCTCCGGGCGATCATGGGCGGACTCATGCCCGACCGCGTTCTGGATGAGGAAGCCATCAAGGGCATGGGTGCCATGATGGGCGCCCACGCGGAGTCGATGGAGGCGATGCAGGCTCTGCTGATTGAGCGGCATGGAAGTGTGCTGGAACCCGTCCGTCGTGCCGGGCTTTCCGACGCCACCATCGCGCAACTCCGTGAGCGCCTGGTGGTTGAGGATGCCTGAGACCGCTGTTGTTGCCGATCGGCGGCCGGGCAGGCCGCGCGACACAGCCCTGGAGTCTGCGGTCCTGTCCGCCACGGTGGAGCTGTTGCTGGAACGGGACACTCGTGACGTGACGGTCTCGGCGATTACCGAGCGCTCAGGCGTGAGCCGTGCTGCACTGTACCGGCGCTGGAGCAGCCGCGAAGAACTACTCGCTGCAGCCTTGGACAGCGTTCGAGCCAGCATTGGCTTCAAGCGCAGGGACACCACACTGGAGACGATCCTCGCCTCGTATGAGGAAGCGGCGATCGATGTCGACGGCCGGGTGGGTGCACTGGTGAAGAAGCGCGTGGCCATGGGCCTGGAGAACGATGCACTCCGAGCACTGTCCTGGAACCGGCATGTGTCCCGGCGTCGCGAACCCATTGCCGCGGAAATTCGCCGCGGAATTTCCGCCGGTGAGCTGGCACCGGACGTTGATATTGAAGCGATGATCGACCTCATCAACGGGCTGTATTACTACCAGTTCGTGGTGCGTCCGCCGGGTTCCGATGCCGCGTCCATCGCTGAAACGAAGGAACGCGTGCGGAACGCAGTGAAAATGGTCTGGGATGGTGCGCTACGACGGTAGCCGCCCTACTCCTCGAAGTGCGTGGTGACCTTCCCCGAAGAAACCGCCGCGATGATCGACTTCGCCAGGTGCCGCAGCTTGATGTTGCGGTTGCTGGAGGCCGTGCGAAGAATGGTGAAGGCCTCTTCCTGGCTGCATTTGTTCTGCGCCATGATCGCTCCGACAGCGAGGTCGATCACGGTGCGCGACTGCATGGCTGCTGCGAGGTCGTTCCGGGCATCGCTGAGCTGCGCAATCTTCAGGGCCAGGCGCAGTGATTTGGAGGCGTGCGATGCGAAGACTTCGGCACGCTCCACGTCGAACTCGCTGAACGCATTGGTCCGCTCCGAATAGAGGTTCAGGGCCGCGCGGGTATCGCCCTCCACCAGGAGTGGGACGCTGAGGATGGACCGCAGCCCTTGGTGTGATGCAGCTTCGACATAGTCCGGCCAGCGATGCTCACTCAGGAGGTCCGGCACCAAGACGGGTGTCAGCTTGTCCATGGCCGTGAGGCACGGACCCTCAAAATCGTTTTGAAGTTCGTCCATCACGCGGGCGCGGTCATCACTGCTGGCCGCAGTAGCGGACTTCTTACGGCGCAGAACGGTGATACCGCAGAATACGGTGGCGTCGGGATGTGAGAGGCTCTCGGCTGAGAACGCCGCTAGATCGCTGAGAAAAGCCTCGACGTCTTCGCTGCCCAGGACTAGATCCAAAAAGTATCCATTCCGGAGAGCTTCTTGCTCAGGGCGGGGGTTGACCATGCACGTTCCTACTGACTGAAATGCGTCCCCAGCAGACAGCAAAGGAGCGAAAAGGGCCGCCCTCTGCAAAACGGTCTGGCAATACCTTATCGCCCAACGATCAACGGTACAAAGTGCGGCGCGGAAGGTCTTGACCTGCGGATACGCAACCCGGGAGGAGCTATTTTGTCAACCCCGACGACGGCTCCGCATCCTGCCCGGCACACGGGCCCTTCGTGCAAAGGATTGCGCAATGGAGATCTTGACGGCCTCCGCGCAGACCCCTCCGGCAGGGCTAGGAAACAGGAGCCGTCGAGCCCCTCACCACCAGCTCAGTTCCCAGCTCAATCCGCTGCGGCAACTCCTCGTCACCTTCGAGGTGCCGGAGCAGCGCGCGCATGGCAGTTTCTGCCATCTGGACCACGGGCTGGCGGATGGTGGTGAGGCCAGGTTCGATCCATTCCGCGGCGGGGATATCGTCAAATCCGATGATGGAGAGGTCCTCCGGGATCCGCAGCCCGGCCGAGCGCGCGGCGCGGTACGCCCCGAGGGCCTGAGCGTCGTTGCCGGTGAAGATCGCCGTGGGCCGTTCCGGGAGTGCCAGCAGGGCCTCGGTCCCCCGGGCCCCGGACTCTGTGGAGAAGTCGCCTGGCACCATCAACGAGGAATCAACGTCAAGTCCTGCTCGGCGCAGCGCCGCCACATACCCATCCTCGCGGGCGCCGCTGCACTGAAGATCCTCACGCCCACCGATCATGCCGATCCGCGTGTGACCGAGTTTCAACAAGTGCTCGGTGGCCGAGAACGCCCCGTCCCAGTTGGCGGCCCCCACGGTCATGAGGTCCGGCCCCGGCTGCCCGACTGGGTCGATGAGGATCACGGGAATGCCGAGGGACTTGATGCGCTGGATCTGCTTGGAGTCCAGTTCGTAGACGGCGAGCAATACGCCGTCGGACTTTCGCTCCGCAAGGTTCGCCAGCCAGGGCCGGATGCGCGAGCCATCCAGCGACAGGCTGCTGACCACCGTGCCGTAACCGGCTTCCTGCGCCACGCGCTCCACGCCTTCGATGATTTCGCAGGCCCATTCCGAGCCCATGCCAGGGAACACCAGGTCAATGAGCCCGGCTTTCTTGCTGCGCTTGGCCGGCCGGCGGGCGTAGTCGCGCTTGGCGATGATCTCTTCCACCTTCGCCCGAGTGGCTGCGGCGACGTGGGCATGGCCGTTGAGGACCTTGGAAACCGTAGGCACGGACACTCCGGCCTCGCGCGCGATCTCGCTGATCGTAGCCCGCCCCGAGTCCTGCTTGGTCACCATAGGTCCCCACCTCTCAAGCCGGGAATCACGTCCCGACGATTGCAGTTTCGGAAAGTTCCCACGCCTGGATCCGGCCACACATGCCATAGATCCTGCGGGTTTTCCGTTCGCCCATCGTAGTCCTCGCATCTTGCAAGTAGAAACTTTCCGTTGATTCGAGAGACTCCAACTGCTGCCCCGTCAAACCCGCCTGGCGTTGCGCGCCCCCGACCAAATACCCCCGCCACGCGCCGGCCTTGCCGCTCACCAACTGGGCGGCGGACGCATGAAAATCGGCGAGCGCCGCGACTCCTGACTCAAGTACAGCGGCTTTCAGCTCCAGATACCCCTCCAACGCCAGGTCCCGACGACGGCGCGCGGCCGCCTCCGCAGCCGCGTCACCGCCGTCGGCGTCCCGGGAAGGAAGGGAAGCCGCACGCGAGTAGGCGTCGACGTCCACCAGGTGTTCTGGTGGGAAGGTCATCACGGCGTCGCCATTCTCTGGCAGACCGGCATTCTGCATGACCACCAGCACCCTGAGGTCTCCGCTGTCATTGATGGCGCGGTGCACTGTGCCGGGCGTAAACCACACCACCGTCCCGGGTGCCAGCTGAGTGGACGTGAATCCGCGCGAGTCGAGGGTCTCCAGACGGCCGGTCCCCTGCTGCACCACGTATGCCTCGGTGGACGCCGTGTGCAGATGCGGAGAGCCGCCGGCCGCGCCGTCCTGCCCGGGCCAGTCGTAAATGCTGACCTCAGAAACCGCTGTGGCGCCCGGGAACGAGTTGCACATGGTTAGACCCAACCGTCCAGTGCGGCTGTTGCAGCGTCGGCAAGGGCAGCAGCTTGGTGGTCGGCGAGGGAACCGTCAGCGATGACGACGGCGTACCTGTACGTGAGCGGTTCGCCCTCCTTCAGCGGGACTACTTCGCTGAAGAACGGCGCCGAGCCGAGGCACGCAAACATCGAGGAGCGGGCGAACCATTGGTTCGACGCACCCGGGTTTGACTGGTCTTCGACGAACATGATGCTGGACTTCCGGCACGTTGCGTCGTGCTGCCCGGTAAAGGCGATCCACGGCGAGCGGGTGCCCATGAACTCATCAGAGCCGGCCCCGGCTTCGGAGCGGAATTCGCCGCCAGTGAAGGAGCGTGGCCCGCGCCAGAACAGTCCGCCGTATCCTGCGTTGTCGCGGCCTTCCGTGGTGGGGCTGCCGATGCCGATCTCAGCGCCGGAGACGTTGTCCATGGTGGTTTCGAACAGGAGCGCCCACGCGTTGTCGGCCGGGAGGAGTTGGATGCTGAAGCGGCGCTTCTCTTTGATCAAGGGTGCGCCATCCTTCCCAGGCTGGGCCGGCTGCCCGGTCCAGAGCAGGGATTCCGTGGCAGTGATTCCTGCACCGGAATCCTCAATACCCGTGAAGGCTTGGTGGTTCATGGCCCCGTTATTATCCAGGTTCGCGTAGCCGGTCTCCCGGGTGTAGGTGGCTCCGCCCCAGAAATTGTGGTCGCCCACATTCGGCAACGCCCACGAAAGGCCCTTGTGCCACACGTGATCCCATGGCCTTGAAATGGTGACCTCGTCCCCTTCCAAGGTGGTCAGTGGGTGAAAGAAGGGACGCGGGCTTTCGTACTGCTCGTCCGTGGCGTGGTACGTGTACGTGGCGATGACCTGGGCACCAACCTTAAAGGTCAGGGAGCGTCCGTCGTCGGTGTAGCTGAGGGTATCGGTCAGTGAGGTCTGCGTTGAGGTGGCCATTAGGAGTCTCCGGTCGGGTTTGGGGTTAGGCGCGGGCTGTGGAGGCGAGGACGCGGGTGCCGCGACCGTCGCCGTCCATTCCCTCGTAGAAGGCATGGCCGGGGACGATTTGTCCGCGGCGCACGGGTTGGCCGGTAAAGGCTGAGGCGTAAATCGCGGCAGCGAACTCCAGGGTTTGACGCGCTGAGTCTGCGCCGGCTGGGAGCGGCCGTCCGGCGTCGAGCGCGTCATACATGGCAAGGAACTGCGCTGAGTGGCCGCTTCCGCGCTCCAACGGCTGCCCGGCCCAGGCGCCCGAAACGGCGTCCTCGTGTCCGGGTGCCGCCGTGATGGTCCAGTCCTTGGTGCCGTAGCCGTAGAGGTGGCTGAGTTCAATGGTGGCGAACTCGCAGTCGACGCGGATGTCAGAGGTCTCCCGCGGCGAGAGCAGGGAGTTGATCACCGTGGCAGCGGCCCCATTCTCGAAGCGGACCAGCGCCGCCGAGAAGTCCTCGGTGGACGTGGCGCGGGCTTGCCTGGAAGCGATCGCGTTGACCTCTTCCCACGGACCGAGCAGGTGGAGCAGGAGATCGAACTGGTGAATGCCGTGGCCCATGGTGGGCCCACCGCCCTCAGCTTTCCAGGTGCCCCGCCACGGCAGGTCGAAGTACTCATCGGGCCGGTACCAGAGGGTGTCGCATCGGGCCACGAGCGGGCGGCCGAATTCGCTGCCGCCAATCAAGCTGCGTGCCGCGGCTGAGGCGTCGCCGAATCGGTGCTGGAAGACGCACGAGAATTGAGCGCCGCCCTTCGCTTGAGCCTCGTTGAGCCGGTCAAAGTCGGCGAGGCTGAGGGCCGGGGGCTTCTCGGAAAGGACATGCGCACCGGCCTCAAGGCACTCAATCGCCTGGTCGATATGCATCATCGGCGGGGTGCAGAGATGCACGATGTCCGGCTTTGCCTCTGCCAGCAACTCGGTGAGGCTCTGGTAGCGGCCGACTATGCCGTGTTCATCGCCAAAGGCCTGGAGCCGTGCCTCGGCGACGTCGCACGCGGCCACCAACTCGGCCCGGTTGTCGGTGCGGGCCAGGTTGGATGCGTGAACTGCTGCGATGCCGCCCGTGCCCACGATGGCCACTCGGTACGTCTGCATGTTTCTCCGTAGGATTCAGGATGGAAATATTCGGAAAGTTTCGGAACTTTGGTGGCCTGTGGATGCCGCTTGGCCACCGCGTCAGATCAACGCTAGGGAGATTCTGTCCGTAAATCAACACTTTTCGACTCTAGAAACTAAATGGAAATTTCTGATAGTTTCTAGAAATTGCCATTTCAACCCTTAGGAGACCCCGTGAGCACCGGCGCCGCCGATCAGCAAGCACTTGCCCGCGTTCCCGCGTCGGACGTCGTAGAGCACCTCATCCGCGAAATGACCCTTGAGGAAAAGCTCGCCCAGCTTGTGGGAGTGTGGGTCAACGCTTCCACCGACGGTGATTCCGTGGCCCCACTGCAAAACCAAATGGCCGGCGACACGCGTTCCTGGGAGGAAATCATTGCCGATGGTCTGGGCCAGATCACGCGCATGTACGGCACTGTTCCAGTGGAACCCGCCGAGGGCGCGCGCCGGCTGGCGGCTGCACAGGAGCAGATCATGGCCGCTTCCCGTTTCGGGATCCCGGCGCAGGTCCACGAGGAATGCCTGGCCGGTCTGGCCGCTTGGAAAGCGACTGCGTTCCCGGTTCCGCTGGCGTGGGGCGCCACGTTCAACCCTGGTTTGGTTCAGGTGATGGCAGCCCGGATTGGCACGAGCATGCGGGCCTTGGGGGTGCACCAGGGTTTGGCCCCGGTGCTGGATGTGGTGCGAGATCTCCGTTGGGGCCGCGTGGAGGAAACCATCGGCGAGGACCCGTACTTGGTAGGAACCGTGGCCACCGCCTACGTCCAAGGGCTGGAATCCACCGGTATCGTCGCCACGCTCAAGCACTTCGTGGGGTACTCAGCATCCCAGGCCGGCCGCAACCACGCGCCCGTCTCCATGGGCCCCCGCGAACTCGCCGACGTCATGGTGCCGCCGTTTGAAATGGCGATTCGCCACGGCGGCCCGCGTTCCGTGATGCACGCCTATACCGACGTCGACGGCGTACCGGCCGCCGCGAACCGCGCCCTTTTGACGGGGCTGCTTCGTGAGGAGTGGGGCTTCGCCGGGACAGTGGTGGCCGACTACTTCGGCGTGGCGTTCCTGGACGTCACGCATGGCGTGGCCGCAGATTCCGGCGACGCCGCGGTACTCGCCCTGCGTGCCGGCGTCGACGTCGAACTCCCTACCGTGAACTGCTTTGGCGAGCCGCTGCTGCGTCGCATCCGGGAAGGTGCGCTGGACGAATCTGTTGTGGATGATGCCCTGCGCCGGGTCCTGACGCAGAAGGCCGAGCTGGGGCTGTTGTCGACCGATTTCTCGCCGGTTCCTCTGGCGCTTTCCGGCACCAACGAGTCCGATCCGATTGAGCTGGATCCCGCGGCGAACCGGTTGTTGGCTCGCGAATTGGCGACCCAGTCGTTGGTGTTGTTGAGCAACCGGGAGTTCAAGGGGGCTCCCGCGCTGCCACTCGATCCGGCTGGTTCGCTGGGTGTTGTGGGACCGCTGGCCGACGACCCCTTCGCCATGCTGGGCTGCTACTCCTTCGACGCTCACGTCGGGGCTTCCCATCCCGAGGTTCCCATGGGTATTTCCGTCCCGTCCGTCGCAGCTGCTGCCGCTGGGCGGTTTGGCAGCGTGACCACGTCCGTCACCGGCAACTGCGAGTCAGCAACGGAAGAACAGATCGTCGAAGCATGCCAGGTCGCGTCCTCCGTGGAGACCTGTGTGGTGGTGGTCGGTGATAACGCAGGATTGTTCGGCCGAGGTACCTCGGGCGAAGGAAACGACGCCGCCGATCTCCGGCTTCCCGGCGACCAGCATCGGATGCTGGATCGTGTTCTCTCTGCGTGTGAGGCCAGCGGGACGCGTGCCGTGGTGGTGGTCCTGAGTGGTCGCCCATATGCCCTGGGTGACTTTGTTGACCGCGCCGATGCGACCGTTCAGGGCTTCTTCCCGGGCGAGGAAGGCGGTTCCGCTCTCTGGGATGTTCTGACCGGCGTCGCCAATCCGTCCGGAAAGCTCCCGGTCTCAGTGCCCCGCTCCCCCGGCGGCCAGCCAGGCACCTACCTGCACTCCAAGCTCGCCGGCCCCAGCGGGGTCAGCGCGCTGGATCCTTCGCCGCTGTTCGGGTTTGGGCACGGCTTGTCCTATACGACGTTTGAACTCTCCGATCACCAATGCAGCGCCCCCACGATGTCGACGTCGGATTCGGTCAACGTCAGCTGTACGGTCACGAACACGGGTTCCCGAGGTGGTGCCGAGGTTGTGCAGCTGTACCTGGAGGATCCGGTGGGCGAAGTGGTTCGTCCCGTCCGCGAGCTGATCGGCTACGCCCGCGTCGAGTTGGAAGCCGGTGCGTCCGCCGTCGTAGATTTTGTGGTTCATGCGGACCGCACGTCGTTCACCGGGCTGGACCTCCAGCGCGTGGTGACGCCCGGGTTGGTGAAGCTCCATGTTTCGACGTCCAGCACTTCCGACGCCGCTTCCCACGAGGTCATCCTGCACGGGCCGCGGCGTGTGGTGGGGTTCGAGAGGGAGATGTTGACGCCGGTGGAGGTGCGGCGGGGCTAGTGTTCCTGCTGCAGGTAAGCTTCGGAAATGCTTCCCCACCCCACGGACCGGTTGCGTTTCCGAGAGATGACCCTTGCTGATCTCGACGTGATGAGCTCGATGCTTGGTGATCCCCTGGTGATGACGTACTACCCTGCACCAAAAACCCGTGACGAAGCAGCAGCCTGGATCGAGTGGAACCGGGACAACTACGCCCGCCACGGGTACGGGTTGTGGATTGTCGAAACGCACGACGGCGAATTCGTGGGCGACTGCGGACTGACCTGGCAGAACGTCAACGGGCGATCCGAGCTCGAGGTTGGTTACCACGTGCGCTTGGATCTCCAGGGCCGCGGGTACGCATCAGAAGCGGCTTTGGCGTGCTTGGAATATGCCCGGGATGTGGTGGGTGTGGGCCGTATCGTCGCCATCATCCACCCGGCCAACGCGGCTTCGCTTCGGGTTGCCGAACGGCTTGGGATGCGGCACCTTGAAGACGATCTGGGCGAACCCTTGGTGCGGACGGTGATGGGTGTGGAGTTGACCTAACTGCCGTACCTTCACCACCCACTTTGGATCCCGAAAGCTCAGAATGCACCCTATTTCGGTTGCAATCGCTCCGCGTGGCTCCAAAGAAGGTCGGGAAGCCCCGCCACCGGGCGTCAAGCGAACCGCACGTCCGGGTCCGGGTCCTTGCGGGTATCCAACATGCTGACGATCTTGCTTTCCAATGCGGCCACCGTCGCTTCCGGCAGGACGATCAGGCCGTCGAGTTCCTTGCGGGCACGTTTGTACGCCGTCTGCCGTTCGGCGGGTGTGGCTGCGGCGTCTTCCGCGATGCGCAGCAGCTTCCTGGCAGTCGCGAGCCGTTGCCGCTCGGGGCCACTGAAATTGCCGTCCTTGATGCGCCTGGCTTCGCGTTCGGCCACATCGAAAGCGAGTTCGTAACTATGGACGGCCGCCCGATACTCAGCCAGCCGGGCCGGCGTCGAGATTTCTTCAGGCGTAGCTGGCCGTAAGCCGTCGGCCTCTTTCTTGGCGCGCAAGAAGGCGACCGTGAGCGGTTCGCGCACGTCGGTCATGAGGGGGAAATCAATGAGGTTACCGACGTCGAGCTCGTAATCAAGCCACCTGTGGTTCACAGAATCGTGCGCGGCAATCAGCGAGACTACCTCGGTCTGGTTGGCCTCCTCGTGCACAGCCAACTGGTTCTTCAACTTCAGCAACTCCACCTTGCGGCGGTGTCGTTCCTCGCTGGCCTTGGACCATGACCTTGCCCAGCCACCAGCCATCCCGCCGATTGGGAAAATGAGCCACCAGTAACTGCCAAGGAAGTCGAAGAGGGGTTCCACTGCTCCATCCTCCCACCGGCTTGGACCGGGGCTCAACAGCACCGGCCAAGTTGGCTACTTCGTGATGTTGAGTGGCTCCGTCCGCGGCTGCTGCCCCGACCCGCCCGGGCGAGTGCCGCCGTCGTCCGCTCCCGCTAGGCTTCCCCTATGGACCAGCAACTGCACTTCCTCACCTTTGCCACGCCGGACCTGGACGCCGCGCGCGCCTTCTATAAGGACGGGCTCGGCTGGGATCCTGCCATGGACGTCCCTGGCGAAATCCTCTTCTTCCAGATCGCGCCGGGACTGATGCTCGGCCTGTTCGACGCCGAAAAGTTCGACCAGGACCTCGGCTCCGCTGCTCCGACGGCAGGAGTCAGCGGCGTGACGCTCTCGCACAACGTCGGCAGCCCGACGGAAGTCGCCAGCACCATCGATGCCTTGGTGGCAGCGGGCGCCACGGTTTTGAAGCCGGCGCAGGCAGGCGCGTTTGGCGGTATCTTCCACGGCCATGTCAAGGACCCCAACGGCATCGTTTGGGAGATCGCCCACAACCCCGGCTGGGGAATCAACGACGACGGCACGGTGGTTTTCGGATGAGCGCGCTCCCGCACACCTTCACTGAGGACGTCATCAACCACGACGCCCGGGCCCAGTTCGATACGTTCCTGGACGAGCACCGCAGGGCCCTCAACGAATGCCTGGATGGACTCACTGAAGAACAAGCACGACGGCGGCTGGTCGCCTCCCGCACCACGCTCCTGGGCCTGGTGAAACACGCCACCTTCGTGGAAAAGGTGTGGTTCGACGAAGCGATCTCGCGTAGGTCCCGGGCGGAGATCGGCATACCCGCGACCCCGGATGAGTCGTTCATCCTGGACGACGACGACACTGTTGCCAGCATTCAACGAGCCCATGTCGAGGCGTGCGAGGCCTCCAGGCAGGCGGCTGCCCACTTGGGCCTCGACGACCTTGTGCTCGGGAACCGCCGCGGCCCACTCCCCCTCCGCTGGGTGTACCTGCACATGCTGCGGGAACTCGCGCAGCACTGCGGGCACGCAGATATTTTGCGGGAGCAGGTCACCCGGTAGCCGGGCACCCTAATAATGTCGGACCCCCCTGACATGATGTTTTTATGGAAGATACAGGGCAGTTAACAGCACTCAGGGCGGAATCGTCCCCTGCTGTGGCTGCCCTGGCCGCTGTCCGGTCACGACGCTTCTTGAGTATGCCGGACTTGGTTAAGGACGGGTTTAAGGATTCGACGGCGCCCGTCACCTGGATCGGCCACGTCCACGGTGCTGGGCTGCTCAACGACGCTGAGGTGGTCAACGGAAAGGCCCAGTTCGCCCCGACTTCAGAGGCCACGGGCGCCGGGCGCACTGACACCGCGTCCACGGGCACCGGGTCCATGGGCTCCGCCCCGGCCGACGCTTCGCCCCTAAGTGCAGGATCGATCCTGAACCAACAGCGGAATCGTCAGACCGGCCAGGGCGCAAAGTCGGCTCAGCCGATCCAACGTTTCGACACCCAGCGTCCTGATCCCAATGCCGCCGGCGGGATGGACCTGATGGCGCTTCTTATCGACAGCGCTGCACTTCTGGACTCCGCACGCTTGTCCGCTGCCCATGAGGCTTCTCTGTTTGGGTTTGTTGAGGCTGCTGATTTTGCCGGCAGGGTCGAGGAGATTTCCCGATCGATGGAGTACTTACAGGTCGTCGCAGCCCACGCGGTGGAACGGACCCGGAACGAAGCACAACAGACGAGGCCGGGGTCCTCGGCAGCAGCGCCGGAATGGCGGACCGGCTGGACTGACCAAGTCACGGGCGCAACGGATCCGGAGGCACCAGTTTCCGTTGGTGAAGCACGCTCCACTAACGCAGCACTTTCCACGATTGGCGCAGCACTGTCCGTGAAGGGGGCCGGGTCCAAGGCCAGTGTTTTGGATGACGGGTACCGGAACGCGGCAGAGTTCCTCCGGGCGCGGTTGCGGATCGGCATCGGGGAAGCCCGGCGCAGGCTCGCCCTGGCACCGGATGTCCTCCCCCAAACCGGGATGACCGGGCAGGAAATCCCGGCCCGCCGCGAAGTCCTCGCCGCAGCGGTTGAGGCCGCTTTGGTGTCGTCCCGGTCCGCGACCATCATCAGCACCGCCCTGGACAAGGTCCGGAACCTCACCGACGAAGACACCATCACCCGGATGGAACACGCCCTAACCACCACCGCCATCGAAACCGACCCGGACTTCGTCACCAAAATGGCCAAACGCTGGGCCGACAGGATCGACCAAGACGGCCCCGAACCCTCCGAAGAAGTCCTCCACCAATTCCAAGGCGCGTTCCTCCGCCGCCGACGCCGCCACGGACTCCACCACCTCGAAATCTTCGCCACCGACGAACAAATCGAAACCCTCACCACCGCCATGAACACCGCCACCAACCCCAGACTCACCACCGACCAGCACGAAGCGAACACCGCAACCGGGACTGCCGGCCCGGACCTGGACCGCCGCACCCACCCCCAGAAACGCCTCAACGGCCTCGTCGGCGCCTGCGCCCTCGCCATGCGCACAGAGAAACTACCCTCCAACGGCGGACTCCCACCCCAACTCACCGTCACCATCAGCTACCGCGAGCTCCTCGAACAACTCCACAACAACAAACAGCACCGTCACACCGGAACAGGGACAGGCACAGCGACCTTCACCGGCCCGATCCACCCCACCACCATCCGCAAAATAGCCTGCGACGCCGACATCATCCCCGTCCTGCTCGGCAGCGACTCCCGCGTCCTGGACATCGGCCGCACCACCCGGATCTTCCCACCCCACATCCGCAAAGCCATCACCGCCCGCGACCAAGGCTGCACCTTCCCCGACTGCACCATGCCCCCACCCTGGTGCGAAGCCCACCACACCACCTACTGGTCCCAAGGCGGCACCACCGGAACAGAAAACGGCACCCTGCTCTGCAGCCACCACCACCACCTCATCCACAAAGAACAATGGACCATCGACATGACAACCGGGGCCCCCTGGTTCATCCCCCCACCCCACATCGACCCAAACCAAACACCCCGACGCAACCACCACCACACACCCCACAGAACATAAACACGTCCCGGGAACGGTGTGTGCAGCATCGAAGTCCGTCGCTGGAGGGCTTTGGTGTGACTTGAATTGGTGCCCCCATCAAATGGATGGGACCCGAGGCTATTTGCCCGCCAAGTCAGCGATCTTGCGTTCCAGTGCTGTTCGTTCGGCAGCGTTGGAGCAGATGGCCAATGCCTCCGCCAAGGCTCCCTGTGCTTCCCCGAAGCGGCCGAGCCTGGTGAGAAGTTCGCCTCGAACGGTTGGGACCAGATGAGACCCGTCCAGATCCCCACGGTTCGCCAGGGCTTCCACCAACTGCAGCCCGGCTGCCGGCCCCGAAGCCATGGCTACCGCAACGGCGCGATTCAATTCAATGACCGGAGATGGGGCCAAACGTCCCAGGGCTTCGTACAAGATCACAATCCGTTGCCAATCCGTGTCCGCTGCGGTTCGAGCCACCGCGTGGCATTCAGCAATCGACGCCTGCAATCCATAGGCGCCCAGACCGCGGCCGGCGCCGACCGCCGTCGAAAGCGCCGCCCTGCCTCGACGAATCGCGGACTGGTCCCAACGACGTCGGTCCTGGTCTTCCAGAAGGACCGGCTTTCCGGCTGAGTCGAGCCTTGCAGGAAAGCGGGCAGCAGTCAGTTCCATGAGCGCAAGCACGCCAAATACCTCGGGCTCCGGTGCCAGTCGAACCAGCACACGTGCCAGTCGTCGTGCTTCACTGGCCAATTCCGTCCGCATCCACGAGTCACCGGTGGTGGCGAAGGAGCCCTCAGTGAAAATCAGATAGACCACCTGCAGCACGGAGCCAAGCCGCTCGGGTATTTCGCCTGCCTCCGGCACCGCAAACGGAATGTGCGCCGCCGCCAAGGTTTTTTTGGCGCGGGTGATGCGGGCTTGGATGGTTGGTACGGGCACAAAGAACGCCTTGGCAATCTCCTCCGTGCCCATGCCGCCCACCACGCGGAGCGTCAAAGCGATCCTCGATTCCTTGGACAACACCGGATGGCAAGAGATAAACATCAAGGCGAGTACGTCGTCGTCGATCGAGTCTGGGTTGAACAGCGTGTCCACACCCGGTTCCTCCTCGGAGAGATCGCTGGCAAGCAGTGCGTACTTTTCCTCCCGGGCAGAACGCCGCCGGAAGGAATCGATCGCCCGACGCCGCCCGACAGTCAGGAGCCATCCTGCCGGTTCTGCGGGTACGCCATTGACAGACCAAGACACCAATGCTTCCGCGACCGCTTCCTGGGCGAGGTCTTCGGCAAAAGTGAAATCGCCCGAATAGCGCGCAAGGGCGCCGACGATGCGTGCGGATTCACTACGCCACACCGCGTCGACGGCGGCCCTTGCCTCGTTGCTGCCCACCTCAGGTGCTCCTGACTGCAGTTCCTGAGACCGGCTTTAGAGTTGGCCGGTCTGCTCGCGCCATGCACGTTCCTTTTGGATCCATTTGTTGTCTTGCGGGAACTCGTCAATGCTGGCGACGCGACGGATTTCGGTCTTGGTCCCTTCCGTCATGGGTGCCCGCTTGGCCCACTCGATGGCTTCCTGCTTGGACGCGACGTCCAGGATGTAGTAGCCGCCAAAGAGCTCCTTGGTTTCGCCGTAGGGGCCATCCGTGACAACGGGGGTTTCACCGGTGAAGTCGACCACGACACCCTCTTTAGGATCCTCCAGGCCCTCCGCCGCCAGGAGGACACCGGCGCGGATCAGTTCGTCGTTGAATTGACCCATGGCGTCAAGGATCTCGTTGAAGTCGATGTTCTCGAACTTGGCGTACGAAGCGTCGTCTGCCCTCATGATCAACATGTATTTAGCCATCTGACTCAATCTCCTGTGTAAGTGGAAAGTCGCCCTTCGACCTTCTCATCCATAGGTCGAACAGCGCGAGGGCAAATCGACAACGGGTCCAAAACAATTTTCCTGGCTCTCTGGACACGTCATCGGCGTAGTCTGGAGGGACGGCGGGAAACGATTGTGTTGAGTCCGCCAGCAAGTGGTTCGAGGCACCATGGCACCAGATCGTTCGTCCGATGAATCTTTGCCGGACCAGGGTGCCACCCGGACCGTCAACAGTTACGCCGTGCTCCTGAAGTCCGTACGCAACGCTGGATTGCTGAAGCGCCGCAGGGGCTTCTACATCGCGGTGTTTGTGATCCTCATGGTGGCTTGGGCCGGAACCTGGAGCGGCTTCCTGTTGCTTCGGGACACCTGGTTCCAGCTCCTCATTGCGGCGGGAATGGGCGTGGTCCTGACCCAGTTCGCGTTCCTGGCCCATGAAGCTGCCCACCGTCAGGTTTTCAAGTCCAAGGGAATGAATGAGTGGTCCGCCCGGCTGGTTGGTACCGGATTGGTGGGCATCAGTTACTCGATGTGGGCACAGAAGCACACGCGTCACCACAACTTTCCCAATGTGATCGATAAGGACCCGGACATCCATACCGGCGCCATCGCGTTTCATCCTCAAGCAGCCAGCACCCGGCGGGGCATCATGGTGCAGGTCACGCGCAGGCAGGGGTGGCTGTTGTTTCCCCTGTTGTTCTTCCTCGGTGTGAGTCTGCACATTGATTCGTTGAAGTACCTGCTGCACCAACGAAAAGTTGATCACCGCTGGGTGGAGATCCCCGTCATCCTGCTGCGCTTGCTGGCTGTGCCCATCCTGGTGTTTTCCATGCTGCCGTTAGGCATGGCCTTCGCCTTCCTCGGCGTCCAGCTGGGCGTCTTCGGTTTCTACATGGGTGCGTCCTTCGCCCCGAACCATAAAGGCATGACCATCCTGCCCACGTCCAGCAGAGCGGACTTCCTCAACCGCCAAGTACTCACGGCCCGGAACATCTCAGGGGGACGGTTCATGGACACGCTGATGGGTGGGCTGAACCGTCAGATCGAACACCATCTCTTCCCGGACATGCCTCGTCCCTACCTTCATCGCGCGGCCGGGATCGTCAAGGAATGCTGTGATGAGTTAGGGATTCCCTATACCGAAACCAGTCTGGCGGCCTCCTACGTGATGGTGGTGAGGTATCTGGATGACGTCGGCTTCTTCGCGGGAGAACCCTTCGAGTGCCCGGTCGTAGACGAATTCCGTCCCCGGTGACCAGCAGGTGTCAAAGGACGGCAAAGGATCCCCCGGAGTTATCCGGGGGATCCTGTTGCCGGCGGAGTTGTCAGTTTCAGCGGCCGCCTCCGCCGATGACCCCGGCCTCGACAGCCTTGGACACGGCATCAGCCTCAGCTTGCGTGAGCTTGCCGTCGGTGACTGCCTTGTCCAGCCTGGTCTTCAACGCAGCAGCACGCTCCGCCTGGCCTTCGGCACGGATTTCCTCCAAGGCCGTAGTGACCTTAGCCTCGTCCACACCCAAGGCTGCGGCCAGTGACTTAGCCAGTGCCGCGTCCTGCGCCGTGCGGTCCGGTTTGGTGCCTTCCGTTCCTTCGGCAGGTGGCGTAGTGGGCTTGTTCGCCTCACGGAAGGCCTTCAAGGCGTCGGTGACCTTGGCCTCGTCGACACCCAACTTGCTGGCCAGCTGCGCCGCAATTTGCCCACCGTCACGTCCGTGTCCGTGCCCGCCGGGCTTTCCACCGCGGTCCGACGGCGTGGTCGCATCCGCAGAGGATGTGGCGCTGGGCGATGGTGTAGTGGCCGCGGTTGCCATGCTGGTTACACCGAGTCCTGCGCCCAGTGCCAGGGCTCCGGCCGCCACTCCCAGCGTAATTCTCTTTGTTTTGGACATGTACCTCTCCTCAATGAGCCGTTGGTACGGCTGGTGTCTGAGGGACGGGCAGTAGTGCCGTCCTCTTAACACGATGAGAGGACAACCCCAGCCCACGCTGTCCTGAACCTGTCATTCGGCTGTGAAAGTGAACCGGAAGCTGTGAAGGACTCTCCTCACGGTCCAGCCGAATCAGCGAATCCGGTCCAAAGCGTCCAGCAGCCGCTTGACCGCTCCACCCAGGTTCCAGTCCGTAGCCAACTGTTCAAGTTCGTCCCGCGCTGCGCCAGTGACGGGACGCAGTTCAGCTCCCACGTCTTCCAGAGTGGGGACTTTGAGGTCGCGCACAACGTTCACGACGGCGGGTGCCACCTTAAGGTAATCGGCTGCGGCCGACAGTTTGGCGCGTGTGGAAGCGGACAACCCGCCGTCGGGGTCCTCTGCCGCCTCAAGCAAGCCTTCCAGTGAGCCGTGCGTGCCGAGCAAAGAGGCCGCCGTTTTTTCGCCGATCCCGGCCACGCCCGGCAGGCCGTCAGAAGCATCGCCGCGCAGGGTGGCGAAATCAGCATACTGCTGGGGCAGGACCCGGTATTTGCCCACTACCACCACATCGGTGACGAGCTCCAGGTTCCTCATGCCGCGGGCGGTGTAGATAACCCGGACCGCACGGTCGTCATCCACGAGCTGGAAAAGGTCGCGGTCTCCGGTGACCACGTCCGTAGGGAACTGCGCCTGGCTCGCGTAGGTGCCAACGACGTCGTCGGCCTCGTGCTCATCGACACCCACCACGGCTATCCCGGCGAGATGCAGCACGTGCCGGATCATGGGAATTTGGGCTTCCAGCGGGTCCGGGACCACCTCGACGTCGGGACCGTCCGGAACGATCTCCGCCACCCTGTGCGACTTGTAGCTGGGGATCAGATCCACGCGCCATTGCGGCCGCCAATCGTTGTCCCAGCAGGCGACGACATGTGTCGCTTCGTAGTCCGTGGTGAGGCGGGCGATCATGTCCATCAATCCCCGGACGGCGTTCACCGGAGTTCCGTCGGGGCGGCGTATCGAATCAGGGATGCCGTAGAAGGCACGGAAATACAGGGAAGCAGTATCCAGCAGCATCAATCGGGGCATACCTGATCCTGACATGCCAGCGGTCCGTTCGGCAGGAATCACACGGAAATTCGCGGGCCAGGATGGCATCAGGCAGCGTAAAGACTTGATCACCAATGTGAGCCGCATTACGATGTTGAGAGCGATAATAGAACAGCCTGTTCTATTATCGAACAATTGGCGACAGTCAGCCCACAAAGAAGTGAGGAAAGCCCGTGCAGTTCCACCACCACGGTTATGTATCCGGTGACCCGCGAGTCGAGCCGGCAGCCGGCGTCGGAATCAACCGCCCAACCGAGCTTCCCGGCGAAGTGGATGTCCTCATCGTGGGCAGCGGTCCCGCCGGCATGCTGACCGCGGCGCAACTCTCCCAGTTCCCCGGCGTGACCACGCGCATCGTTGAGCGACGCCCAGGCAGGCTAGCCATCGGCCAAGCCGATGGTATCCAGGCCCGCAGCGTCGAGACATTCCAGGCCTTTGGGTTCGCCGAGCGCATCATTGCGGAGGCCTACCGCATCACGGAGATGGCCTTCTGGAAGCCGGACCCGGCCGATCACTCCCGCATCGTCCGCGCCGCCCGCGCCGTGGACGACCCCGCCGGAATCAGCGAATTCCCGCACCTGATCGTGAACCAGGCGCGGGTACTGGACTACTTCGCCGAATTCATGGCCAACTCCCCCACACGAATGACGCCGGACTACGGTTACGAGTTCCGTGGCCTTGAGGTCACAGGTGAAGGCGAATACCCCGTCAACGTGACCCTCGCCCACACGTCCGGCCCCAACGAAGGCCAGGAGCGCGTCATCCGCGCCAAATACGTGGTCGGCGCGGATGGCGCGCGCAGCACGGTCCGCGAGTCGATCGGCTGCCACCTCGCGGGCGACCAGGCGAACCATGCCTGGGGCGTCATGGACGTCCTCGCCGTGACCGATTTCCCGGATATCCGCACCAAGTGCGCCATCCAGTCCGGATCCGGGGGCAGCATCCTTTTGATTCCCCGAGAAGGCGGACACCTCTTCCGCATGTACGTGGACCTGGGCGAAGTCGCCGCTGACGATCACGGCGCAGTGCGGAAAACAACCATCGAGCAGATTATCCAGAAAGCCAACGACATCCTGCACCCGTACACCTTGGACGTACGCAACGTTGCGTGGCACAGCGTGTACGAGGTAGGCCACCGTCTCACCGACAGGTTCGACGACGTTCTTCCGGTGGAGCGCGGTACGCGCACGCCGAGGGTGTTCATTACCGGCGACGCGTGCCACACCCATAGCGCGAAGGCCGGACAGGGCATGAATGTTTCCATGCAGGATGGCTTCAATATCGGCTGGAAGCTTGGCCATGTCCTTGAGGGCCGCAGCCCGGAAAGCCTGCTTGATACGTATTCCGCCGAGCGCCAGGTTGTTGCGAAGAACCTCATCGACTTCGACAAGCAGTGGTCTACGCTGATGGCCAAGAAGCCGGAGGAGTTTGAAGACCCAGCGGAGCTGGAGACGTTCTACACCAGCACGGCCGAGTTCCCGGCAGGATTCATGACGCAATACGCGCCCTCCATGCTGGTCGCAGCGCCACAGCACCAGGAGCTCGCAACCGGCTTCCCGGTGGGCAAGCGTTTTAAGTCCGCACCGGTCCTGCGGGTCTGCGACACCAACCCCATGCACCTTGGCCATCACGCCAAGGCCGATGGTCGTTGGCGCATTTACGTCTTCGCCGACGCCGCCAAGGCCGGTGCGGCAGGACCTGTCGCCGACTTTGCCGAGTGGATCGCGAACTCGCCGGACTCGCCGCTGGCCGCCACGCCGTCGGGCGCTGACAGCGACGCCTGGTTCGATGTGAAGGTGGTCTACCAGCAAAACCACACGGACGTGGACATCAACGCCGTTCCCGCGGCGTTCAAGCCCACAGTTGGACCGTTCAAGCTCACATATCTTGAGAAGGCTTTCGGCACCGACCCGGACGCGGACATCTTCGACTTGCGAGGAATCAGCCGCGACGGCGCAGTCGTGGTGGTCCGCCCTGACCAGTACGTGGCGAACGTGCTGCCGCTGCATGCGACGGCGGAACTCGGCTCGTTCTTCGGGCCCCTGCTGGCGACCCACCCGACGGCAGGACTCGTCCAGGCCTAAACATAAGGAGACTGCCGGCGGGCCTTAGTGGCCCGCCGGCAGTTGCTGTTTAACTGCCAGCGTTGTCCACTGCTGAAGTTTTTACATCCCTGTAACGCAAACCACTAGAAGCAAACGAAATTGCAGAGTATCTTTATTGCAATGCAGTTTGCAGAGTGATGTTCGTTACAAGGAGAACCAGTGAAGATCAGCGAGGACATAGCCGACGCCTCCCCCGTGGCCAGGGAATCCGCGGATCACGCATGGCTCGGGGATGCCCTGCCGGACGTTGCACTGTCCAAGTCGCAGGCGCGCGTCGTGGAAGTCATTACCCGCAATCCACAGCTGTCGTCATACGCGGACATCGCGGAAATCGCCCAACGGTCGGACGTAAACAACTCCACCGTAGTCCGCACCGCCCAACGACTCGGCTACCGTGGCTGGCCGGACCTGCAGCGCGAACTGCGCTCACGCTACCTGGTGATGATCTCTACCGAAGACACCCTGATCGAACACGGTGAGCACCGCAGTCCCCTCCACGACGCCCTGAACCACGACATCGAGAACCTGCGCCTGACGCTCGATTCCAACACCGCAGACGATGTCGAGGCGGCCATCGCCGCCCTCGCCTCAGCGAAGTCGATCACCACCATCGGCATTGGCTCTTTCGCTGGGCCAGCGAGCGTCATGGCACACCTCGGCTCAACCATGGGCTATCCCATTACCTTGGAAAATCGCGGCGGCGTCCACCTTGCGTCCGCTGCGAACACGCTCGGGCCCGGCGACGTCCTGGTGGTGGTCAACATGTGGCGATCGGTCCAACAGATCATCGTCACCGCCGAAGCCGCCAAACAATCCGGTGCAACAGTGGTCGCCATCAGCGACATGCGCCGGGGCCGCCTCGCTGCAGCCGCGGACCACTTGCTGATCGTCGCATCGGAAGGCATCTCCTTCTTCCAGTCAGTTACCGCCGCAAATTCGATGGTCTATGGATTACTGGCCGGAATGGAAGCCGCCCACCCGGAACGCAGCCGCGCTGCCATCCGGCGCACCCAGCAATTGTGGAAAGACCTGGACATCTACCTGGACTGACGTCGGCCAGGTTCCACACATGGATGCCCTCAAGAAAAGAACCCTTCAATGCCCCACCAGGAGTACTTCATGAGCAATATTCGTCGCGTCGCCGTCATTGGCCTCGGGTCCATGGGCGGTGCCATGGCTTCCACTTTGCACCGTGCGGGCTGGACCGTCACTGGTTTCGATCCTTCGGAGGCCGCACGTGATGCCGCTGCACTGACCGGCATCTCCACTACGGCCGACCTGAAGGAATTGGCAGGAACCCCTTATGCGGTCCTGTCCCTGCCTTCCGCGAGCGTCGTCGAGGCCACAGTTCCGACGCTCCTCGCCGCACCCGGGACCATCGCTATCATCGACACCACCACGTCTGAGCCCGGCACCAGCAAATCCATGGCAGAACTGGCGGCCTCCCATGACGCAGCATTCGTCGACGCCCCGGTTTCCGGCGGACGGGACGGCGCTGCAACCGGCAGCCTGAGTGCGTTCGTCGGAGCAACCGACAGCGCGTTGACGGCGGCCGAACCCGTCCTGGAAGCGTTGACGGGCGGCAAGTATGCGCACATCGGTGGCCCGGGAAGCGGCAACGTGGTCAAGCTGCTGAACAACGTCCTGGCCGCGGCAAACCTGGTGTCCGTGGGGGAAGCCCTCGGGGTGGCCAAGGCCTACGGCATCGATCCGGCCGTTGCCGCTGCCAGTATCAGCAGTGCCTCCGGCGGCAGCAAGGTCTCAGACGCCATGTACCCCAACTGGGTTTTGTCCGGAACGCATAATTCCGGGTTCTCCCTGGGCCTCATGGCCCGGGACGCCGCGCTGGCCATCGACGTTGCCCGGCAAATGGGCCAGCATCCGGAACTGCTGGCCGCAGCGGCCAGTCAATGGCAGGACGCACTGGCCGTCCTTGGACCGGCGGCGGACTTCACGGAAATCGCCAGAACGGTGGCCCCTGACGTGACACCGGCCGGCGCCCCGGACAAGACGTCCGCCCCGGATCCGACTTCCACCACAGACAAGACGTCCGCCCCGGACAAGTCCCCGGCCGCGTAACCACGCACCCGTAAGAAAAGGACACGACCTTGAGCATCACCACAGCCCCAACAACATCTTCGGCGGAGACCGCCCGGACAGTCCTGGACTCGGCTTTCCCCCGCGGTCTCGGCGCCTTCGTGGACGGAAAGGTGGTCCCGGGCTCCGGGAGCACCATCACCCTCACGTCCGCAGCCACAGGCGTTCCTTTCGCAGGATACGCCGATCCCGGCACAGAAGGGGCCAACGCCATCCTTGAAAGCTCCGTCCGCGGCGCAGCGGCCTGGGGAAAGTTCAATGGCTTCGAGCGCGCTGCCATCCTCCGTAACGTCAGCAGGGTGGTCGAAGCACATACGGAAGAACTGGCGATCCTGGAATCGTCCACCACAGGCAAGCCCATCCGCGATGCCCGCGTCGAAGCGGCCAAAGTCGCGGAAATGTTCGGCTACTACGCAGGCTGGGCAGACAAATTGACTGGTCAGACCATACCCGTTCCCGGCCCGTGGCATACCTACACCGAACGTGTCCCATGGGGCGTCGTCGTCGCCATCACGCCCTGGAATGCGCCCCTTTTCACCGCCGGGTGGAACTCTGCTGCACCCCTGGCTGCCGGCAATGCGGTGATCATCAAGCCCAGCGAATTCACGCCCGCCACCACGGTGCGACTGGCTCAGTTGGCTCACGACGCCGGGCTCCCGGACGGCGTCTTCAACGTAGCTACCGGATTGGGTCAGACCGTTGGCGCAACCCTTACCACCGACCGGCGTGTCGGCAAGATCAGTTTCATTGGTTCCGTGCCTACCGGACGTCGGGTTGCCGTGGCTGCTGCTGAGGCCGGCATCCCGGCACTCCTGGAACTTGGCGGTAAGAGCGCCAACATCGTCTTCGCCGACGCCGACCTGGAGAGGGCCGCCGATGGCGCCATCTCCGCCATCTTCTCCGGTGCCGGCCAGTCCTGCGTCGCGGGCTCCCGCCTGCTGGTGGAACGAAGCGTCCACGCCAGGTTTGTCGAATTGGTTGCCGACCGGGCTGCCCGGCTCCGCGTCGGAGACCCGCTGGACTCCGATACCGAGGTGGGTCCGATCATCACGGCTCCGCAGTTCGCCACCGTTACCTCCCTGATCGAAGCCGGAATGAACGACGGCGGTCGCCGGGTTACGGGCGCGGCCCTGCCGGAGGCGCTGACAGGCTCCGGCCTTGCCGGCGGCCACTGGGTGATGCCCACCTTGTTGGATGGCGTCACCCCTGCCAACCGGTTGGAAACCACAGAGGTCTTTGGCCCGGTTGTAGGTGCAGATGCGTTTGATACGGAGGCGGAAGCCATAGCACGGGCGAACAACACCAACTTCGGCCTGGCGGGCGCCGTGTGGACTTCCGACATTTCGCGGGCGCACCACATCGCCCGCGAAGTCAAGGCCGGGACGTTCTGGATCAACTCCTACAAGACGATCCACGTAGCCGTCCCGTTCGGTGGCTTTGGCGATTCAGGCCACGGCCGCTCCTCAGGTCCGGGCGTCCTGGACGAGTACACACAAACAAAGGCGGTCTGGGTTCCCACACGGGCGGCCGGATCTCCTTTCCCGTCCCTGTCCTACTAGCAGGAATGATCATGGAAATCACCAACACCACAGCATCTGCCGACCATCTGCGCGTGGCCCTGGAAGGCGGCGTCGCGACCTGGAAGCCCAGGGTGCAGAAACTCTCAGAGAGCCTGCACGCCAACCCCGAGATCTCCTTCGAAGAAGTCCAGGCTGCCGAGGCCATAACCTCCTTGTTGGCCGAGGGTGGCTTCGAAGTCACCAAAGGAACGGCAGGCCTCCCCACCGCATTCACGGCAACCGCCGGAACAGGTGAACTGGTAGTGGCTCTGTGCATCGAATACGATGCCCTGCCCTCCGTAGGCCATGCGTGCGGACACAACCTGATAGCGGGGGCCTCAGTGGCGGCAGCGTTGGCCTTGCTCCCCCACGTCGACCAGCTCGGCATCACCTTAAAGGCCATTGGCACACCGGCGGAGGAGCATGGTGGCGGGAAAGTATTGATGCTGGAACGCGGCGCCTTCGACGGCGTTGGCCTGGCACTGATGGTCCACCCGGTTCAGGACGGTATCACCTACAACCCCGCCGGAACCACCGCCCAGGCCGTGGGCAGATACGAGGCAGTCTTCACCGGCAAGGCCGCCCACGCTGCGGCCGCCCCTCATATGGGCGTGAACGCGGGGGACGCGGCGGTGCTCAGCCAAGTGGCAATTGGCTTGCTGCGGCAGCAGATACCTGGCGATCACCGTGTAGCTTGCTATGTGGCTGAGGCCGGTCACGTTACCAACATCATTCCCGATCACGCCGTGGTGCCGTTCGAATGCCGCGCCTTCACGCTCCCCGAGTATGAGGCGTTGCTTGAGCGAGTCAAGCGTTGCTTTGAAGGGGCGGCCCTAGCCACCGGAACCACCCTAGAAATAACGGCAGCCGAGCCCCTGTACGAACCGCTGATCCAGGACGGGGACCTTGCCCGCCATTGGACGGCAGCCATGGACTCGTTCGGCAAGGACACCTCACCCGCAGCAGGCATGGGAGGCGGCTCCACAGACATGGGCAACATCTCCCAGGTCATCCCATCCCTGCATCCGTGGCTCAGCATTCCCGGAGCAAATGTCCCCATCCACTCGCATGGCTTCGCGGCCCTTGCGAACACTCCCCAGGCGTACGCCGTGATGTTCGAGGCAGCCACAGCGCTGGCATGGACAGTGGCGGGCGCCGCAACCAATCCCCAGCAGAGAGAACGCTTCGTCCAAGCGGCCTACCGCCCCGAAGCCCTGATCCAGGAAGCAACATCATGAGCACCAGCACCGAAACCGCGCGGACGGATAAAGCCGGCCCCAGGCTTACGCTTCCCATCGCCGCGCTGGCCTTTGTCATCGCCCTTGCGGTTCAGTTCATCGGCCAGGCCAAGATTGATCTTGGCATTGGCGCGATCATCATCTTCCCGATGGTTTGGGGCTTGATCCTCGGATTGCTCGTCTCCATCCAGAAATTCAAGCCTCTTGGCCTGGACCTTCAGCGGGTGGCGGCCGCCCTGGTGGGAGTGGCAGTTTTGCTCCTCGTGGCCAGGCTGGCCTTCAACATCGGCCCGAGCCTTCCCAGCCTCATCAAGGCGGGCCCGGCACTTCTCCTTCAGGAAGTGGGCCATTTGCTGGGCACCATTGTCCTGGCGCTTCCGCTTGCCGTGCTGTTGCGCATGGGCAAGGCGACTGTCGGCGCAACCTTCTCCCTGGACCGCGAACCTTCGTTCGCCATGGTTTCGGAGAAATACGGTCCTGATTCCGACCAATACCGCGGCGTCCTTGCCATGTACGTCTTCGGAACCCTGTTCGGCGCCATTTTCATCACGCTGCTGACTTCACTGGTGGCCAACTGGAAGATCTTCGATCCACTGGCCCTCGCCATGGGCGCAGGCGTCGGTTCGGGATCCATGATGGCCGCCTCGGCAGCAAGCATCATCGCCGCGTACCCGGCTGACCAGGAAGCCATTCTCGGCATGGCCGCTGTCTCCAACCTCATCACCACCATTCTGGGCGTTTACGTGGGCATCTACATTGCCCTCCCCGTGGCTGACAAGTTCTACAAGGTGCTGACCCGGAACAAAGAAGCGCAGAAGGTTACTGCCGGCACGGCGCCGCAGGTCCGGACCGAAGCAGAGCTTGCGCAGGACGAAGTCCAGGCTGAAGAGAACCGCCGCTTCCGGGAAGAAGTCGCAAAGTCATCAGCCGCCATGAAATTGCCATTGTGGCTATCCCTGTCCGTATTGACGGTGTTGGGAGTTGGCACTGCAGCCGTGGCCGCCAAGGGCCTGAGCCTGTCCATCCTGGCCGGCTACGGCATCATGCTGGCTTTGGTGCTCGTCAGCCTGTTGCTCGCCAAGATCACCAGAAAGATCTCGGCCATCGTCTTCATCACTACCATTGGCGCCTACATTTCGAGCCCCTGGTTCTTCGGCGCCGGCGTGCTGAACGAAGCGGTCAAGACCGTGGATTTCCTCTCCATTGCCACGGTGATGCTGACCCTCGCGGGTCTTTCACTCGGCAAGGACATCCCGTTGCTGCGGAACATCGGTTGGAAGATCATTCCAGTCGGCCTGGTGGCCATCACCGCTTCATTCATCCTCTCAACGGTGATCGCGGAGTTCGCCCTGGGCCTCTGGCATTGATCATTTTCTGAAACTGCGGACAGGCCTGTTTCCCCACCCGGGAAACAGGCCTTTTCGTGCCCGGCCACTCTGGCGAAGGACTGGGATCGGGACGAGAATGGGGTGGTGGTCCCTCCTCGCACCGGCGGGGGCGGCGACACCATGAATGACGCCGCCCGAAAGATCCAGCGCGTCTATCTCACCTTGACGCTGGGCAATACCATTGCGGCCTCCTTCATCTGGGGCATCAATACGCTGTTCCTGTTGGATGCCGGGCTGAGCAACCTCGAGGCGTTCGCCGCCAATGCCTTCTTCACCGCCGGCATGGTTCTCTTCGAGGTCCCCACTGGAGTCATCGCCGATGGCTGGGGCCGCAGGGTTTCCTTCCTCCTGGGCACGGTAACCCTGGCCGCATCCACGTACCTCTACTTTGTGCTCTGGCAGATTTCGGCCCCGTTTTGGATGTGGGCCGTCGTGTCGGTGCTGCTGGGCCTCGGTTTCACGTTCTTCTCCGGCGCCGTGGAGGCTTGGCTGGTGGATGCCTTGCGGTTCTCGGGCTACGAGGGTGGGCTGGAATCAGTGCTCGGCCGCGGTCAGATGGTGCAGGGCGTAGCCATGCTGCTGGGCTCTGTGGCCGGTGGGGTCATTGCCCAAGCCACCAATCTTGGGGTGCCATTCCTCCTTCGCGTTCTGGTTCTGTTGGCCATGTTTGCTGTCGCCTTTGGGCTCATGCACGACGTCGGCTTCACTCCTGAGCGTTCGACGCACCCTCTGCGCGCTACGCGCGCAGTGCTTTCGGCGTCGATCGACAACGGCTTGAAAAACCCGCCCGTGCGCTACGTGATGCTGGCCGCCCCCTTCAGCGCCGGCGTCGGAATCTATGTCTTCTACGCGCTGCAGCCGTATTTGCTTGATCTCTTCGGCGACCCCAAGGCGTATTCCATCGCGGGCCTGGCCGCGGCAATAGTCGCAGGCTCGCAAATCCTGGGAGGCTGGGTTGCCCCGCACGCCCGGCAGCTGTTCCACAAGCGCACGTCGGTGTTGATTCTTGGCGGGTTGGTGGGCGGCGTGATCCTCCTGGTCCTTGGCGTCACCCAAATCTTCTGGGTGGCACTGGCCCTGCTGGCACTCTGGGGCGTTGTGGGTTCGGCAGCGACGCCGGTCCGACAGGCGTATGTGAACGACATGATTCCATCGAAGCAGCGAGCCACTGTCCTGAGCTTCGATTCGCTGATGGGCTCCAGCGGCGGCGTGGTCATCCAACCGCTCCTCGGCCGGGGAGCTGATCTCTACGGCTATTCCGCATCCTTGGCCATGGCGGGTGTCATCGAGTTCATCGCAGTGCCGTTCCTGCTGGCCAGCCGGAAACAGGGTGCGCCGGCCGATCGGGCCAGCACCGCCGAAACCCGAACGGACACGGAACCATTGGCGTGAGCACGGTCTTCGGTGTGAGGGCGGACGGCCAGACGGCGGCTAGTTGCCAAGGGCCGGCAATGGCGCCAGCAGCGCATCCTGCAGCTGGGGACTGACACCCTGAGGAACGTCGAGCTCAACTGCCAATGCGAGCAGCGCACGGCTGAAGTAGTTCCTCGCAGCGGCAGCAAGCGTGATGTCCGCTATTTCGCGGTCACTGAAGCCTGCGTCGCGAAGTCGCTGCGCGTCGTCGTCGTTCATTCCGGCCGCATCGGTGCTTAGCTTCACGGCGTAATCCATCATGGCCACCTCCTCAGGAGGCAGCCCTGCATCCCGGTAATCACGGGCAATGGCACACAAGTGGTCCTCGTCGATGATGGTGAGCGACTTCTTGCCGTGAGCCAACCGGCAGTGGGAGGAACCAATAGCCTGGGCTGCGGCGAGGGTCACCAACTCGTAGCGCCGGAGGCCCAATGACGAACTGATGGCCCGGGTCAAGGACTCCCAGATGGCGTGAGCTTCCGGGTTCAGGCTCATGGCTTTGGTGTGGCTGGGAACATAGCCCATGGAACGGATATCGGCTTCGTAGATTTCGGCCGTCAAGCCTGTAGCCTCAGCTTCAGACGGTACGTTGAGGATCGACATGGGCGCAATTGTGGCCCTGCGTCGAACGCTTGTAAATGCCCCATCGCTGCGAATACGGCCCAAGTACGCAAGACTGGGACCAACCACTACTGAAAGCGCGGTTGGCTCGTGATCTCCCTCCAGCAGGACCCCCAAGGCTTTATCCGGATGAGCAGGCATTTTCCCGCCACCGTTTCCGTAGCCATCGTATTTGCCGATGGAACCCATGAAGTCTTCACTGGGCGGCGACTCAACGAAATTTACGATGAAGCGCTGGCGTCCTACCGCGCAGGGAATCACCTGGATGCCAAAGGATTCAGCCGAGGGCCCAAGAAGAAGGTCCAGCAAGGCATCGAATTTGTGCCTGTCACGCCAGGCATGTCCAGCTAACCGGGCTTCATCCAAACGCTGTTTCGGCTTTTTCCCGATGCGTGCTTGACGCAGAATGGCGTCCACGGCCGGGCCTCAAGCCGGCCCTCCGGAATAGCTACTGCACAGATTTCGCACAGCCCGTAACTGCCCGAGGCTATCCGCTCCAGAGCTGCGTTGATCTGATCCAGGCCAACGCGGCTCTGATCCATGAGTGCGGACGCCTGCGAGAGTTCGAATGCTATGGTGCTGCCCTCGGGATCGTGTTCGTCATCCACATTGGAGTCCTGTCGGGCAAGGCTTACCGAACTGATGTCGCTTTGCAGGGCCTTCAGCAGTTCGAGTTTGCGATCACGCTCCTCCTCAAGGAGAAGCCGAAACCGCTCGGCATCAACCATGGCGGGTCATAGTTCCACTGTGCCGCTTTCGCCCACGCTGAATCGGGAATGGGTGACCTTGGACTTAATCCATTGAAGTACCGTCGCAGCTGTTCCGCCCGGGCTGGTCCAGTATTCGGCCGATTCAGAGTCAACGCGCAGGAGGCATACTTCCGGAGTCTCCGGCCCATCCGGATACCATGCCTCCACAACCGGGTTCCACATCTCATGGATCTTTTGCCGGTCAGTGACAACCTCCGCAGTTCCAGCGACGGAGACCCACTCGGTGTTCTTGCCGAAGGAAACGTTGACCCGGGGATCTTGACGTACGTGCGCAACCTGCGAGGTTCCAAGGCCCGTAAAGAACCACATATCGCCGTCGTCCTTGACGTCCTGAACGGCCAGCGGCCGGCTGACCAGGGCGCCGGCTTCGTTGACCGTGGTCAACATGCCAATTTTGGCGTCATTGATAATGTCCACGACCTTGCTGATTCCCTGCTCTTCAGTCATGCCTCGCCTCGCTTCTCTTTCCACCGGGGACTTTCCCCAAACGGTCAGCCTATTAGTAAGCCTACTGATTTACTAGGCGGACAAGGAATGTCGGAAGCAGGCCAAAAACCAGAAACACACGTTTCCAGGGAATCATGCCGGAGCGTTGTCCGTTCTCCTTGATAGTGACATGCCGACGGCGGTCAGGCCTGCCTCTTGGGGGCGGGCGAAGCGACGGGAAGTTTGGGGACTGCCATGACGTTGAATGAAACGATCGCCCGTATCCGGGCTGCGCACCTTATGGTTCGCGACGCCAAGGAATGGGACGGACTCGCCGCCGGCCTTCTGCAGGCCTACGCAGCCAAGGACGAAGACCTGATTGAACAACTGCAGCCGCCGTTTCTCCAATCCTGGCGTACTGTCACGAGGTACGTCCTCCGTGACACCTTTGACCAAGCCGGCATCTCGGTCAGTGAGCCCAGCGACTCCTGGGGAATAGCCGTCCTGACCTCCGACGGGAGAACTGCTGAACCTCTTCTCAGCCTGGCTGACCATGCAGGGCTACAGGGAGCAGGGCTCCAGGGAACAGCCACCGCCACCCTGAATGGCCGACGACTGTTGACATTCTCGGAAACGATGACGCACTACGCGGAAAGCCTGGAGCCGCTCTTCGCCAGGCAAAGCGCTTAGCTGGTACCCGGGAACAGCCTGTCAATCTCTGGTCAGTGGACCATCGATGACCCGGGGAACGTACTCGAGCAATTGGGTCCGCCCGTCGAAGGTCCGGCTGTCCACCATGTCCAGCGCGACATCCGGGTATCCGTCGTAGATTCGCTCACGTCCGGTCTTCCCGGTGATCACGGGAAAGACAACCAGCCGATACCTGTCCACCAGTCCGGCTGCCAGCAAAGAACGACAAAGGCTCAAGCTGCCCAGCGTACTGAAGGTACCCGACCGAGTCCGTTTCAGTTCCCGCACCGCTTCCACCGCGTCGCCGGAAATCAACTCCGAGTTGGGCCACACCAAGGGTTCCTTCAGCGTGGAGGAAAAGATGATCTTGGGCATGGCAGCCAACCCCGTCAAGCTGGCCCCTTCTTCCTCCGAAAACCCCGAATTGTCTTCAGAAGCCTCCTCCGACATACTCGACATCACCCGATAGGTGTTGGCGCCCATGAGGGTAGTGAAGTCCTTCTTGCCCTCCTCCTCAAGCCACGCAAGGTATTCGGGCCCTTCCAGCCCCCACCAGCCGGGCCACCCCTCGGCGGATGCATATCCATCCAGGGAGATGATCAAGTCCACCATCAGGGTTGCCTTCGTATCACTCATCGCAGTCTCCTCGGTTTGACCGTGCGTGTTGACCCTGCGCGGAAATGCTAGCCCCGGAGTGATCAGGCATTCAAGAGGTCCACCCTAGAGGAGGAGAAGGACGAACCCCCCGAGGGTGCTTATTATGCCAACCCCGGTGAGTATCCAGCCCAGAATCAAGACGGTGTGATCGTGATGGGGTGGCCGGAGCGAGCATCGGGAGGGATGGCAGAGGTCGTAATGAACCACTACGGATCCCGAATAGGCGCTCCCGTCGTGGGCAGGGATGTCCAGCAGGACTTTTTGTTCCTCGTTCGACTGATCCAGCCATTGCACTCCCAGAAATCCTCCGGCAGCGAACTGTTCGGCGTTGGCGGTCCCCCAAGCGCACCGGCGCTTGGAAAGGATCCAGGCGCTGATCAAGAGAGGCACGCCCGGCACAAACCCCACCCATGTCATCATTTCCAGGATGGGGCCAAGAACATCCACGGATCCGGCCATACAGTCGATCCTATGTGCTGGTGGCCAGTGCCGGCAGGGGGTGCATCCGGTGACTCAGAACGTCCGGTCAACCCTGGAGCGCCACAGCAGGAACACGAAGTAAGGTGCGCCCACCAGGGCGGTCATGATGCCGGCAGGGATCTGGGCCGGCGCGATGACGGTCCTGCCGATCATGTCTGCGAACATCACGGTGCAGGCGCCAATAAGTGCTGCCACAGGCAGAACGCGCGAGTGCCGTGCTCCCACCAAGGTCCGGGCCGCATGTGGTGCCACCAATCCGACGAAGGCAATCACGCCCACGGACGAGACAGCACCCGCCGTGAGCAGGACAGCCACGGAAAGCAGGAGCAGTCGCGAACCGGAGAGTCCGATGCCGAGCACCCGGGGCGAATCGTCGTCCACCGCTATCAGATCCAGGTCGCGCCTCATACCGGCCAGCAGGGGCAGCGAAACCAGCAGCGCAAGGAGAGGCGGCAGGACGGAGGCAAAGTTGCGGCCATAGGTGGAACCTGACAACCACGTCAGCGCCTTGGTCTGGTTGAACGGGTCCGTACTCACCAACAGGACAGTGATCATCGCGGCCAATCCCGCGGAGACGCCGATGCCAATCAGCACCAATCGGTTCTGTTGAAGCCCGCCTCGGAATGCCAGCCCGAAGACCAGCAGCGCGGACAGCGCGGCTCCCCCGAGTGCGGAGCCGGTGACCACCCACGAACTGGCCGTCGGGACAGTGGTGATGACGATGATTGCTGCGAGCCCGCCACCGCCGGATACGCCAAGAATGCCGGGCTCGGCGAGGGAATTCCGGGATACCGCCTGGATCAATGCGCCGGCCAGCGCCAAGGCGGCCCCGGCAAGGACCGCAGCCACGACGCGCGGCATACGGGTTCCCAGCACGGCACTGACACGGTTTCCGGACTGGCCAGTGAGCCAATTGATGAGGTCGCCGAGCAATAGTTTCGCATCACCCAGCAAGGCCCCGGCCACCAGGAGGCCGGTCAGCAGGACCAATAGGCTTATCAGCACAGCCAGGAAGAACCGCCGCGAACGAAGCCGCGCCAATGTGTCTCCGGCAACGCTCAGTCCGGAATCGGACATCCTCATGGCCAGGATCACCAGGAAAGCAGCACCAAAAACCGTGGTTACCGCACCGGTCGGCACCTCCACACCGGCCTGTGCACCGAACAACCCACGAACCAGGACGTCAGCGCCGATAACCACGACTGCACCGGCCAGCCCGGAAATGGGAAGCAACGCCCTGTGCCTGCCCAGGCCACGGAGGCGGGAGGCCAGGAGCCGTACGATCGCAGGGGCGCAGAGGCCCACGAAACCAATCGGACCGGCGATCGTTACCGCAGCCGCAGACAGGACAACTGCAAGCACGACGGCGCCAACCCGGGCCAGGCGCGGATCCGCACCGGCCAGCCGGGAGGCGTCGTCGCCCAATCCGAGCAGGTCCATCCGGCGGGCCAAAAGAAGCAGGCCGGCGATGGCCAGAAGGATTACCGGCGTGAACTGGGCCAACTCATCGGTACGCGATTGCGCCAGGCTCCCCTGGCCCCAGGCATAAAGACCGGTGGTTTCCTGGCTGAACAACAGCAGCAGTGCACTGGTGGCGGAATGCAGGCCCAAGGCAAGGGCAGTGCCCGCCAGGACCAGCCGGATGGGGCCGCCGTTGCCGTTGGCTCCCCCGCCGGACAACGCCAGTACCAGGATCGCCGCGGCGAGGCCGCCGATGAAGGCAACACCGCCTGAAAGCAGCGACGGGAGAGTCAGCCCAAACGCAGCGATGGCCACGATGGCGAAGTGCGCGCCGGCATTGACTGCAAGGGTATCGGGAGAAGCCAGGACGTTGCGGGTGGCCGACTGCAGTGCTGCACCGGCCACCCCCAAAGCGACGCCGACCAAAAGGCCAGCGAAAAGTCGCGGAATGCGCGAGGCGACCAACACTGCGGTGTCTTGGTCCGACCCACTGCCTGTGACCAGCCCCAGCAACTGGAGAGGGCCGACGTCGGCCGTTCCCTGGGTGAGGTGGATCAACGAGAAGACAGCCAGGATAACAATCCCGAAGCCAGCCACCAGGAGCGGTCCAAAGCGGCGGCGTGACTCCTGTCCTGTCGGGGCGGCGGGCACGGGAGCACCCGCCACGGCCGTGGGAACGGTCATGGCGGGCCTCTTCACAGTGTCAGTCATGGTGCGGAGGTACTACTTGGTCAGGGAAGCGACGATGGCGTCGACGTACTGCGTCATCGAAGCAGGGCCGCCGAACATCCAGATACCGTCGGCGAGGCGGTGCACCTTGCCCGAAGCGACGAACGGAAGCGACTTCCAGACGGCGTTGTCGGTCAGCTGCTCAGTGAAGTCACCGTCGGCGCTGTTGGTGATGTAGACGAAGTGGTCGGCGTTGACGGCGGTGAGGCCTTCCACGTCCGTCGAACCCAGGCCATATGCCGGGTCACCTTCGACTGTCCAGGGGTTGACGAGTCCCAGCTCGGTGTTGATATCGGCCAGCAGGGAACCCTTGGTGAACGGGCGGATGGAGACCTTGCCATCAGCCACCCAGCCGTCGGCGAACGCTACGCGGGATCCACCCAGGCCAGCCTTTTCGAGGTCAGCCTTGCCCTTGGCGACGGCGGCATCAAAGGCTGCAATGGCTTCGTCGGCCTTCTTTTCGGTGCCGGTGGCCTTGGCGACCAGCTTGAGGTTATCCTCAGCCTGCGCGATCTGGCGGCTGCCATCGGCGGACTTCACCACAACCACCGGGGCAAGCTCTTCGAGCTGCTTGATGACGGGTTCCGTCAGGTCACTGGTGGCCACGATCAGGTCCGGATCCAGCGACGCGATGGTGTCGAAGCTGGGCTCATTGCGGGTTCCGATGTCCGTGGGGGTGCTGTCCAGCTTGCCGGCGGTAACCCAGGCGTTGTAGCCCTTGACGTCCGCAACGCCCACCGGCATGACGCCGAGGGTGGTCAGGTTCTCCACCACGTTCCATTCGGTGCCGACCACGCGCTTGGCGGGACCGTCGAGCTTGACCTCGGTGCCGCGGGCATCGGTCACGGTGATGGCTTCGCCGGCACCGGCAGTACCGGAAGCCTGGCTGGCAGGGCCTTCGGTGGTGCCGCAGCCAGTGAGCAGGACTGCCAGGGCAGCAGTTGCGGCCAGGGCTTTGTGGATCTTCATGGACACGGGGTCCCTTTCGTGTTGGGGTGCTTATGTTGTGTTGGAGGTCTTCAGCTGCCGCTGTGACGTCCGACTGCGCGGGTCCGCAGCCGTCCGGTGAGAGGGTCAGTGTGGGTCACTATGGGGATTGAATAGACGTCGCTCAAGAGCGCCGCGTCGAGCGCTTCGTGGGCGGGACCGGCCGCTGCAATCCGGCCCTCCGAGAGGACCACCACATGATCGGCCAGTGCGGCGGCCTCATCGAGGTCGTGCAGTACGACGCCGATGGCCACACCGTGGACGCGGGCGAGATAGTGCACGAGATCGAAAATTTCCACCTTGTAGCGCAAGTCCAGGTGGTTGGTTGGTTCATCCAGGAGCAGCACCGAGGTGTCCTGGGCCAGGCAACTCGCCAGCCACACCCGCTGCAGCTGGCCACCGGAGAGTTCGTGGACGCCCCGATTGCCCAGCTCGGCAACGCCAGTGAGCGCCATGGCGCGGTCGACGGCGGCAGGACCCTCAGGATCGGCAGCGCGCCATCGTCCGCGGTAAGGATGGCGCCCGAACTCGACCACGTCACGAACGCTCAGGCCATGAGGTACCGGCCGGCTCTGCGAGAGCAACGTCACATGCCGGGCGAAGTCGCTTCTCTTCATCATGAGCGCATCCGATGCCTCGCCGCTTTCGGGCCGGACCGTCACGGAACCCGACGAAGCCTCATGAAGCCGCGCGAGTGCGCGAAGCAGGGTGGATTTGCCGCTTCCGTTGGGACCCACCAGGGCGACGATGCGCCCTGGCTCAAGGCGGAGACCCGCGCCGTGCACTACGTCCCTGTCCCCATAGCGGAGGACCAGGTCTGTAGCCTCGAGCCCGGAGAGTTCACTCAGTTCAATCACAAAATGAAAGATTAGCTTAGCCTTACCTAATTTCTAAAAACGTGTCATGGAATGTCAGCGGGACCGTTGATGGCGGACACACAGAACGTGCGACCCTTGTTCCATGGACTTGGAAATCTCCCCTTCGTTGACGGTTCCCGCGTCGGAATTGGCTTGGCGGTTTTCACGTTCCTCGGGGCCAGGCGGCCAGCATGTGAACACCACCGACAGTCGGGCGGAGTTAATCTGGGATCTCGCGGCTTCCGCGACGCTGACGGATGAGCAGCGGCAGTTGCTGCTCAAGCGCCTGGGACGAAAACTTGTCGCGGGGGTCATCACCGTCACGGCCTCCGAAGAGCGATCCCAGCTGCGCAACCGTGAAATCGCGCTGGCAAAGCTCGCGGAACTCATCACAAAAGGCCTCGTCCCGGAGACCGTTCGGCGCGCTTCCAAGCCCACGCGCGGCTCGGCCCGCCGCCACCGTGCCGCCAAGGAACTCAGGTCGGCAACCAAGCAGCAGCGACGCCGGCCTTCCGCCGAATAGGCAGCGACCCAAATAGTGCAGCGGGCGGCACTGTTGGCCGAGGCCGAGCGATGGGACCATACAGGAATGGCACCCATCCAGCGCATCCGTCCGGAAGGGCTGGTCTCCAGCCCCGTCTTCAGTCATGTCGCCGTGGTTCCCCCCGGCGCAACCACCATCTACGTCGGCGGCCAAAACGCCGTTGACGCCAATGGCAAGCTCATCGGAGAAGGTGACGCTGCCGCGCAGTCAGCCCGGGCCCTCGAGAACGCCAAGACCGCGCTTGGGGCGGTGGGCGCAGGCGTCGGCGACGTGGTCCAGTGGACCGTGCTCTTCGTCGAGGGCGCCGACCTTGCAGCCGGGTACGGGGCAATTGCAGCCGAGCTCGCCTCTGACGAGCCGGCCCTGGTGACCGCGGCTTTCGTCAGCGGACTGGGCGTGCCCGGCGCCCTCGTTGAGATCAGCGCGGTAGCCGCCGTCGATCACTAAAAGTTCGGACTGTAGCCAACGCGGCTAGCCGCTGGTGGTGTCAACCCACTGCGAGCGCCATTCCGGGGCCTGGAAAGCTTCGCTCCAGTACGCCGTTTCCTTGGCAATCCGGCCGTCCCGGAACTCGAAGATGAACACTGTCTCATAGCTCGGTCCGCCATAGTCGAGCAGCGCTTCGGCTACCACCAGGTTCCCGCTGCTGAGGAGGCGACGGGGCGTGATGGTGGGGAGTTGGGGAAAGGCGTTGTAGATGCCCCTCCGGTTCTCAGCGCCGCGCACCACTTCGCCCGATTGCGGCCAGTGCATCACGGCGTCGTCGTGGAACAGCTCATCCATGACCTCGATGTGGCGATCGTTAATGCACTCGATCAGCCGTTGAACCACTGTTTCGTTGATGTTTTCTTCAGCCATGATGCGCATTGTCCTCCTGGGGGCCGGTTCGCACCACGGATTACTGGCCGTGGATCAGTTCTTCTTGACCAGGTCCATGTATGCCTGGAGATGTTCGGCCATGTCCACTGATTCGTCATAGAGCCAGGCAAGTTGGATCCCGTCCACCAATGCAGTGATTTGGCGGGCAAGGACCAATGGTGCGAAGCCCTCCCTGAGCCGGCCGGCGGCGAGTTCGCGTTCCAGCTCGGAGTGGACCGAGTCGACGAAGTCCTTGTTGCGCCGGAGGAGGAAGTCGTGGGCAGGGTGGTCGGGGCTGATGGCTTCGGCGCGCAGGGTTGCGTCAAGGTGGATGACGCCTCGGATTCCGGCGTTGTGCCGCATGACGGCAGGCACGGTTTCCAGTAGCCCCTTCTCACTGATGAGTTCCTTGCGCCACGGACCCTCGCGCTCTTCGCGGAGGACGAGTACGGCTTCCAGTAATGCTTCCTTGCTTCCGAAGTGATGAAGGAGTGCGGTGTGGCTGGTGCCGACAGCCTCCGCTATCTGCCGTATGGATAAGCCCAGGTACCCCTTTTCGGCAAAGACCTGGAAGGCGGCTTCCACCAGCTCAGCGCGCTTCTTTGCACCGTTCGCGTAGGGCGCGCGCTTGCCTGTGCGGCCCGGGGTGCGGGCGTGCTGTTCACGTGTTTCCTGATCCATGTGACGACCTCCTTGAGACGAGGCTATCAAGTTTCTTTTCCACTTTGGTAAAGAAATCTTCATGAAAGTATTCCAAAGTGGTCAATGTTTAGTTAGCGTTACAGGAAGACATCACCGGCCAAACCCCAGACGGTCCGGTTTCTGGTCACAAAGAGCCAATGGTGGCTCTGGTCCAAAGGAGGATTTACATGGGTGACCCCACAACCCAGGCACAGGTCATGGAACCTGCCGGGCGCGCAGCACCAGCCAAAACATCCGCAACAGCAGCCGCCACGCCGCCGTCGAGCGCTGCACCGCAGCAGCCGTCCACGAAAAAGACCATGGCTCTGGTCCTCGTCGCCGCGCTGGGCATGTACATCATGAGCCTGACCCTTGGCACCGCCCTCTCGTTGCGCCTCGCAGCAGTTGATCCGGCAGCCAAGGAGACCAGCTACGGCATGGCTGTTTCCATCAGTTCACTGCTTTTGCTCGTCACCATCCCGCTCACCGGCGCCCTGTCCGACCGCACCGCGGGACGGTTCGGCCGTCGTCGTCCCTGGATCATCGGCGGGCTTGTCCCTGCCCTGCTCGCTGCAGCGGTCATCGGCACGGTTCCCTCCACGCCTGTCATCGTCGCAGCGTACGTCGTCGCGTTGGTATCGGCCCAAGCTGCTTTCAATGCCTACGCGGTTATCCCCATCGAAGCACTTCCGGACAACAAACGCGCACGTGTCATGGGTGCCATGGGCATGGCCGGCGCACTGGCGATGTCTGCGGGGTCCTACCTTGCGGCGTGGCTGGTGGATGCACCGCTGCTCATGATGTGCGTCCCCGTACTGCTGGCACTTGTGTGCAGCATTCCTCTGCTGGTGCTCTACAAGGACCCGGCAAAGACCCGCGCCGAACTGCCGCCGCTGGACCTCAAGGGCCTGGCAAAGTCGTTCCTCGTGGATCCGCGAAAGCACCCCAACTTCGCGTGGGCATGGGTTTCACGGTTCCTGGCCGGTATTGCGATGACGGCATTGTTTGCCTATTTCATCTTCTTCCTGATGGACGGCCTCGGCATGCCGATCGCCGAGGCCGGCAAGAGCGCCGGCTTGCTGACCTTGATTTCGGCCCCTGTCAGCATCCTGTTCTTCACTGCATCCGGTTGGATTTCCGACAGGATCGGCCGTCGTAAGCCATTTGTGGTCGCTGCGGCGCTCCTGATGGCCACGGCTCTTGTCCTTGGTGCCACGTCAACGTCCTTTGAACAGTTCGTGGTGGCATGGATCGTCTTCGCCATGGGCCAGGCAATGTACCTCACCGTGGACCTCGCACTGTGCGCAGCTGTCCTTCCGGATGCCCGGGACACCGGCAAGGACATGGCGGTCTTCAGCCTCGCACTGAGCATTCCCAACATCATCGTTCCTGCGGCTGCCCCGGCAATCCTCGCCCTTGGCAGCGGCCACAACTATGGCTTCCTCTGGTTCGCGGCTGCCGCGCTGTGTGCCTTGGGCAGCATCACCGTCACGTTCATCAAGGGTGTCCGCTAAGTGCGGGCCGCCCATTTACAGACCCAAAAAGGAAAACACATGACCACTTCGCAGTCCTTCCCCAACGGCTTCCTCTGGGGAGTCGCCACCGCCGCACACCAGGTTGAAGGGAACAACGTCAACAGCGACACCTGGTTCCTGGAGCAACTGCCCGGCACGATCTTCGCTGAGCCTTCCGGCGACGCGATCGACCACTACCACCGCTACCGTGAGGACATCGCACTCATCGCGGGCCTTGGATTCACCACCTATCGCTTCTCCTTGGAATGGGCACGGATCGAGCCTGAGGAAGGACAATTCTCGACGGCCGCACTCAACCACTACCGACGCGTCCTGGAAGCGTGCCACGAGCACGGCCTGACTCCCGTGGTGACGTTCCATCACTTCACCTCGCCGTTGTGGCTGCTTGCCGCCGGTGGTTGGGAAGATGCGGCGACGCCGGAACGCTTTGCCCGCTATTGCCACCGCGTCACCGAGCACCTTGGTGACCTGATCGGCGTCGCCTGCACCCTCAATGAACCCAACCTTCCATGGTTGCTGAAGGAAATTGGCATCGGCGGCGGTCCTGCCGAGAACCGTGGCCAAGTGCCGATCTGGGCGGCAGCTGCGGAGCGTCTCAACATCGAGGCATCGCGGGTCGCCCCCTTCCAGTTCACGGTCTCCACAGCCGGCTTCGATGTGAAACTGGCAGCGCACCGAGCCGGACGTGATGCCATCAAGGCGCGCTACCCCGGGTTGATGGTTGGTTGGACGCTGGCCAACACGGACATTCACGCCGCAACGGGCGGCGAAGCCAACGCAGACCGTATCCGCCGCGAGGTCAACGAGCGCTTCCTGGAAGCCTCCCGCGGAGACGACTTCGTGGGCATCCAGACATACGGACGCACCGTGTTTGGAGCTGAAGGCCTGGTTCACGCCGAGGATGGAGTTCCCACAAACCAGATGGGAGAGGAAATCTACCCGGAGGGTTTGGAAGCGACCATCCGCGAGGCTGCCCGCATTGCACAGATCCCCGTCATGGTCACTGAAAACGGCTTGGCAACCGAGGACGACAACCAACGCCTGGAGTATCTCCGCACAGCGGTCGCCGGTGTCGCATCCTGTCTGGCGGACGGCATCGATGTCCGCGGCTACATCGCCTGGACTGCTTTCGACAACTTCGAATGGGTGTTTGGCTACGTTCCCAAGTTCGGCCTGATCTCGGTTGACCGGGCAACCCAGGAGCGTACGCCCAAGCCGAGCGCCCACTGGCTGGGTGGCGTGGCACAGAGCAATGGTGCCTCGATGGACCTCGCAATCCAACCGGCATAGACGGGCTGGCCTTACCCAGCCCGCAACACAACAGTACTGTCACCGAACCCGTAACAACCCTGGAGATCCACTGATGACCACCTGGCAAGCCCGCATGATCGCTGCAGACAAGGAGTTCGACGGCGCCCCGCTGCTCCGCGGCGAGTTCGATCTGGACGACGGCCACGGCGACGTTGAGTCCGCTACCCTGTTCCTCTCGGCGCTCGGCATTGTTGAGGCATGGGTCAACGGTGAACGTGCTTCCGAGGACCTGCTCACGCCGGGTTGGTCCAGCTACGAATGGCGGGTCCGGTACAGCGAGCTGGACGTCACCCACCTGATAGGCCCGACGACGGTCATTGGGCTGGCGCTCGGAAACGGCTGGTACCGGGGGCGGCTGGCGTGGTCGGGTGGATCCAAATACTACGGCGAGGAGCTCGGTGCCTTCGCCGAGCTTCGGGTTCGTTTTGCCGACGGCCATGAACAGATCATCGGAAGCGACGATTCCTGGACCGCTGGGCCCTCTGCCACCACCGCCAACGATCTCTATAACGGCCAATCCATTGACGCGCGCCGCTTCGACGACAGGTGGTTGGCGCCGGGCTTCACCTCCGGTAAATGGTCGGCGGTGCACGTGCTCGACGACGACCTCGGCCGCCTCGAGCCTTACATCGGCCCTCCGGTTCGCCGCCAGTTGGAGCTGAAACCGGTCAAGGTGTGGACATCGCCGGCCGGAAAAGTACTGGTGGACTTCGGACAGAACATGGTGGGCTGGGTGCGTGTGTCCGTGAACGGACCTGCCGGTGAGGTGGTCACCATCCGCCACGCGGAAGTCCTGGAAGAGAATGAACTGGGCACCAGGCCCCTGCGTTCGGCCGAGGCCACGGATCGGTTCACACTCTCCGGCGGCGATGACGTCTTCGAGCCGACACTTACCTTTCATGGTTTCCGCTACGCCGAAGTTGAAGGTTGGCCCGGCGGCGCCGACGCCCTTCGGGACCTGGGCGGCCTGACCGCCGTCGTTATCAGTTCGGACATGAAGCGGATCGGTCACTTCACGTCCTCTGATCCGCTCCTCAACCGCCTTCACGAGAATGCGGTGTGGGGCATGCGCGGCAACTTCGTAGATGTGCCCACGGACTGCCCGCAACGCGATGAGCGCCTCGGCTGGACCGGTGACCTGTCAGCGTTTGCACCAAGCGCCGCTTTCCTGTTCGACAGCCGGGACTTCCTTCGCGACTGGCTCCGCGACCTAGCCCTCGAACAGAAACACGACGGCGACTTGGTCCCGTTCGTTGTCCCCAACGTCCTCAAGTACATCGAACAGCCGGCCGAGTTCGGGGCCCCGGATACGGCAGCTGTGTGGAGCGATGCCGCCGTGTGGGTTCCCTGGGCGCTGTGGGCGGCTTATGGGGACAAGCGCGTGCTTGAGGAGCAGTTTGAGTCCATGACCGGGCACGCCCGTCGGCTTCGGAGCAAGCTTTCGGCCAACGGTTTGTGGGACACCGGCTTCCAGTTCGGCGACTGGCTCGATCCCGATGCTGCCCCGGACCAGCCGTGGGCAGCAAAGGCCGACAAGCATGTGGTGGCAACGCTGTGTGCGTTCCGAACAGCGTCGTTGGTGGCCGCGGCCGCAGCTGTCCTCGGAGATGAGGGCGCTGCAACCGAGTTCGGCGAAATGGCAAAGGAACTCCGGGCAGCATTCACCGAGCACTACGTTTCCGGCGGCGTGATCACCAGCGACTGCACCACTGTCTACGCTTTGGCAATCGTGTTTGGAATCCTCGGCGATGCCGGCCGTGAGTTCGCGGGGAACCGCCTGGCCGAATTGGTGGAAGAATCAGGTTTCCGCATCTCCACAGGGTTTGCAGGCACACCGTTCGTTACGGACGCGTTGACGGATACCGGCCACCTCGATGAGGCCTACCGCTTGCTGCTCCAGACCGAGAACCCGTCCTGGTTGTACTCGGTCACCATGGGCGCCACCACTATCTGGGAACGCTGGGACTCGATGCTTCCCGATGGCAGCATCAACCCCGGCGAGATGACCAGCTTCAACCACTATGCGCTGGGCGCCGTGGTGGACTGGATGCATCGGACCATCGGCGGCCTGGCACCGCTGGAACCGGGATACCGCCGTATTCTGATCGCGCCGCAGCCAGGAGGCGGACTGCAATGGGCCGAATCCAGGGTGGAAACGCCGCTGGGCTTGGCAACTGTCCGCTGGGAACTCCTGGACGGGCGCCTCGACGTCTCTGTCACGGTGCCCGACGGCAGCGAGGCCGTTCTGCGGCTTCCCGGTGCGGACGAGGAAATCATTGGACCAGGACACCACCAACGAACCGCCTCGCCGGCCACGCTCACCTTTCATTGAGTGAAAACCCCAGGCACGGCCAACGCCCGATGAGTAAAGCTTGAACCAGGTATTAATGCCGACGAAGGAAAGAAGGAACCACATGTCCCTCAGCGTCGAGGAAATGAACACAACACTTCCCGTGGCCAACACGTTGCCAGGCGAAGCCGTCCCCTATTACATGGCATCGGGCGAAGGCGCGCGGTACGAGATCAACGGCCAGTTGGTCACGGTGATCGCCCGGGCCGCGGACACTGGCGGGATCTTCAGCGCCGCGTACATCTCAGGCGGCCTGGGTGCCGAGTCTCCCTTCGTGACACATTCCATTGAACACAAGACGCTGTACGTCTTCGACGGAATCCTCCATGTCTGGCTGCCCGGTGAAAGCCGCATCCTGACCCCGGGAGACTCGGTAGTCATTCCTCCCGGCACGCCCCACGCTTACCGGGTGGCCAGCCACTACACACGGTTCCTTAACTGGATGACGCCAGGTGGCGCTGAAGCCTACTACGAGCGGGTAGGCACGCCCATCGACTCCCACGTTCCGCCCGTACGAGCCGGCCACCGGCTGACCGTGCAGGAACAAGCTGAAGTGGGCGCCGAGTTCGGGATCACTTTCCCTGACGTCGAACGCGTCCAGCCGAGCTTCCAGCAGAACGCCGGCCTGCCGTCGTCGCTGAGCCCGTACTTCCTCAGCGCTGGCGAGGGTGAGCGGCTTGTCAGCTACCAGACCATGTTCTCCTACCTCTCACGGCCGCAGAACACGGGCGATAACTACTTCGCAGTTCACACCAAGGGTGCCAAGTCCCCATACATCCCGCTGCACTTCCACTCCGAGCACACCGAGAACTTCCTCTGCACGGAGGGCCGGATGTTCCTGTACGCCAACGGACGGGAAATGCTGCTGACCAAGGGCGACTTCGTCCACGCGCCGGCCGGCACCATCCATTCCTTCGCCTTCGATGCCCACAACACCCAGATGGTGGGCTTCCTGACGCCTTCGGTCTTCAACGGCTTCTTCGAGTACTTCAACAAGCCCACCGAAGACTACATCTACACAGAAGGCGGCGAGCCGTACATGGACATGGAAGGTTTTGGCCGCGCCCAGGCCGAGATGGACCTGACCGTGGTTGGACCTCCCCCACAGCGACGTATCGCCTTGGACATCTAAGGCTGGATGCACGAAGGCCCGGATCCTTTCAAAGGATCCGGGCCTTCGTGCATTCACCTGCTTAGTTGGTGCCGTACTGATTCACCAGCGCCCGGCCGTAGTCGTTGCCGTTGGGGGTGCGGACCACAGTGTGCATGTGGAACGGCGCGGGTTCCTCGTTGTCGAGGAAAACTCCGGTGTGGTGATCCAGTTCCAGGATGGCCACTGGGCTCTGGAGGCGGAAGTAGAAGGGCTCCCCACTGCGCCAGCCGCCGATCCAGGAGAACCAGGTGTCCGCGTAGTGCTCCCGGATTTCCCGCAGGCGTGCGGCCCTGGGGCCGGCGGGCAGGTAGGCGATGGAGTCTTCCACGATCTCGTCCAGGAGTGCCAGCGCCGCCGCTGGCATGGTGCCCACCAGGATGCCCTCGTAGGGAATGACCCTGTTGTCCTGGAAGCACCCAGCCAGATGACGTTCATCCCCGGGATGCAGGCGCCCTTCAGGCATGGCCGGGTCCTGCATATGCTCGAAGATGACGGCCCCGGCACGGAGATCGTCCGACAAAGCGGCCATCAGTTCCCGGGCCCATTGGATGCGCTCCTTGAACACCTTGACGCCTTGGTGCGCCCCGTCGTCGACGATGTCTGGTTCCGCCCCGAGGAAGACCGGTGTCATCACCAACTGGCTGCCGGCCACCAGGCAGTTGAGGGCCACGTGGTGACCGAACAGCTGCCAACCCCAGGGATCCGATTCGGACGGTGTGCCGTAGAGGGCAAAGTTGTAGCTGTACTCGTTCATGAGCAGCGGCAGGTCTACCAAGTCACCGAGGAAGCCGTTGATACGCATCAGGTTCCGGGCCAGGGCATAGCCCTCTGGACTCAGGCTGGCCTCGACCACGGCCAGGGCGGCATCGCAGACGGCGGGGTCGAGTTCGTCCAGGCGCAAGCCGGTATCGTGCTGCATGAATTCCGGATTGGCCCAGCTTTGCCATTCGAGGGCGTCCACGGCGTAGTTCAGCCGCTCCCGCTGGGCGGTGGTCAACAACGCCAGCAGCTTTGCGGCTGCGGCCACCATGTCCGACGTCGGGGCCTCCTCACCGGGTTTGGCTTGGCTGAGGGGGTACAGGCCTTCACGGACGGTGCCATCGCAGGTCACCCCCACAAACGGCGCCGGGTACAGCTTCTTCCACCCCTCGATCATGGGTCCGGCAAAGGAATCGTCCTTTGCGGCCTCTGCGTAGGAGCGTGCATCCAGGCCCCGGAGCTTCGCTACGCGGGGATGGTCCCGCGCGTAGAGGTAGTCACGAAATGACGGCGTCGGCATGTGCGGCCTCCTTGGCTTTCAGTGATGCAGGCACGTTCCAGCCCGCGGCGATGCTGAGGGCGTGTGCCGCTGCTTCGGCGGACGAACCGCGCCATGCAACGTGCTGGTCGGGACGGACAAGGACAGCATCGGCGGCCCACAGCTCTGCCATGGGAATTCCGTTGCTGCCCGGTCCGAGGGCGAGCACGGTCACCGGCACATCCGGGCCGCCGGCAGTCGCCGCCACAACAGGAGCGTAGGCATCCTTCGCAGTGGCGCCAGCCAGGGATCCAGCGTCGACAAGCAGCGTGAAACCAGGACCCAGGACGTCATAGATCGAGGTTCCATCCTCCAGCCACGCATGCGGAAGCAATGCACCCGGGGAGGCAGAGGGCGTGTACCGGATGGGATCTTCGGCGGGTACAGGAGAGCCATCGGGGACCACCAGGGGCGACCCGGAATAGCTGTACCCGAGGACAAGGCCCAAAGAGTCGAACTCACTTTGCTTCACGCCCAGTGCGTCGTGGGCGCTCACCCTTGCGGCGTCACCTTCGGCTCCTTCATGTTCCAAGGCGGGATCCGCGAAGTGGTAGGCAAGGGCCTTGCCGTTGGCGGCAGCATCGGTGATGGTCCGCTCGGCAACGGGTCGCCGCTCAAGCCCATAGCTGTCAAGCAACTCCGGCCCGGCCCAGCCGTCCATCGCAGCTGCGATCTTCCACGCCAGGTTCGCGGCGTCTCCGATGCACGTGTTGAATCCGTGCCCACCCCACGGCGGGTTCTGGTGGGCTGCGTCTCCCACGAGAAAAACACCGTCCCCGCCGTAGGAAGGCGCCAGGAGCATCCGCGCTGTCCAAGGATCTGTGGCGACCACGTCAACATCGACGTCGGCCCCCACCAAGGAACGAACCAGTGCCACGGGATCCAGGTCCTCTGCACCTGCTGAACCGTCCACGCCCTGAATGATGGCCCACCACGTCTGATCCATGTCCATGCGCCCCACCATGCCTGCCGTGCCTGGGCCAAGGACCCAATACTGCACTGCGGGATCCAGGCTGATGGTGTCGGCCAGGTCTTTGGAGCGGAAAAGGATGCTGACGTTGGACAGGGCTGCCGATCCGCCTTCGAGTCGGATACCCAAGCCTCGCCGCACGGTGGACGATCCGCCGTCGGCTCCGGCCAGGAACCGGCTGCGGACCGTTCGGCCCTGACCCGCAGCGTCAACCACGGTAACGTGCTGCCCGTGCGGCGCAGCGGCGAAGGACTCCACGCGCAGTCCCGTCAGCATGGTGGCATGCGCGGAGGCAGCCACGGCTTCACGAAGTACGGACTCCAACACCGGCTGCGGAACCTGTTGCCCGCCTTCGGGTTGAGGTCCGTAGCGGCCGGCTACCAACTGGAAGGCGTTGGAAAAACGGCGGATCTCCCGGCCAGTCAACGAAGAACAGAAGATGACGTCCTGCGCGAACTCCACGGGAAGAGGTGCCGCGTTCCGCAGCGCCGATGCCAGTCCAATCCGGCGCAGATGCGTCATGGTGCGAGCATTGGTGGTCTTGGCCCGCGGACGGTCCTGGTCAAGAGAGGTTCGCGGCTCAATCACCAGGCTGCGGATCCCCCGCTGGGCCAGGTCAAGGGCCAGGAACAGTCCGCTGGGTCCGCCACCGGAGATCAGCACGGGAATCTCGTCCGGAACGTCGTGCAACCGCGCGTCCTGAATGGCGCCCATCATGCCCTCGCCCGGATGGACGGTTCACCGATGGGGGTCACCAGGGTTCCCAGCTTGTCGATCTCGACCTCCACGGTGTCGCCGGCCTGCAGGAGCCACTGCGGTGTCCTGGCATAGCCGACGCCTTCGGGCGTACCGGAGGCAATGACGTCCCCCGGGTGAAGCGTGAACGTCTCGCTGATCAGCGAAATGATGGACGGCACCGGGAAGATCATGTCCCGGGTATTGCCGTTCTGGACTTCAATGCCATTGACTCTGGTGCGGACCTGAAGGCCATCGCGCAGGTCGCCAACTTCGTCACGGCTGACCAATGGGCCGAGCGGGCCCGTGAAGTCGCCGTTCTTACCAAGTGTCCACTGGGAGGTGAGTTTCTGGGCCCGGCGGGCAGTGATGTCGTTGAAGGTGGAGTACCCGAACACGGCCTCCGCCGCCACAGACTCGTCTGCGGACTCGACGCGCTTGCCGATGTAAGCGGCCACTTCGCCTTCCCAATCCAGGCCGTCTTCGCCGCCTGGTACTGGAACGGGGAAGTTTCCTACGGACAGGGATGCCGTCCAGCGCCCGAACAGGGTGGGATACGCCGGCAGCTCCTGGTCTTTGTAGCTGCCTTCGGCTGCGTGGGCTTTGTAGTTGAGGCCAACGCAGATGACGCGGGCCGATGCAGGAACCAGCGGGACCTCGGTGACATCCTGTCGCAACTGGCCGGCTGCGGCGTCTGCGATGACGTCCGGTGCCTTCTCCTGCCAGCGGGCCGCGTCGGCCCAAAAGTCCGTGACGGACGCCAGCGGGAAAACGCGCTCGCCGCTGAGGGCCGCAACCCAAGTGCCGCCGTCGTGGTTGATGCCTATGTACTGCATAGTGGGCCTTTCAGCTTCGCCCGGAGGCGTTTATTGGTAGAAGGGCACGGCAAATTACCCCAAGGGTGCTGCCGAAACGGGTTCGTGAAACTAAGGGAGACCAGCCTGCTGCCGGAAGAACGAGACCGTGGCAGCCAGCGCCGCCTCAGCTGCCGATGAACTGCCGTCCGGAAGGGACCACATATGGTCCGCATCCTCGATCAGGAGAAGCTCGACGGCGGCACCGGCGTTGTCGAGTTCACTCGCCAGGGATTGCGACTGGGCCGCGGGAACGAAGCGATCAGCCGTGCCGTGGATCAGCAGGAAGGGCGGGGCGCCGGCGCTCACGTAACTGATGGGGCTTGCGGCAGAGGCGAGGTCCGGGTTGTCGGCCAGAACGGCGCCAACCAGCAGCTCTTCGCGCGAACCAGGATCGCTGGAGCGCGCGACGGCGTTGGGCAGCGCCTGCGCCCCCATGCGGTTCAGGTCCGTGGGCGGGTACCAAGCGGCAACTGCTGAGACACTGCTCCCTCCCTGCTGGCCGGCTCCAGCAAGACCCACAAGGCTGGCAAGGTGGCCGCCCGCTGAGTCGCCCCAGGCATAGATGCGGCCCGGGTCCACACCGTACTCATCGGCATGGTTGCGGAGCCACCGGACCGCGGCTCGGGCATCATCCATTTGTGCAGGGAAATGGGCCTCCCCGCTCAACCGATAGTCGGCGGAAGCCACCACAAAGCCTGCGCCGGTGAGGACCTCGAACGGGGTCAGCCCGAACCCATCACACACAGGACCCAGGGAGGACCGCCCACCTACGCGCCAACCGCCGCCGTGGAAATGGACGATGGCGGGCCGGTCCGTTGCGTTCTCGTGGCTGGCCGGGAAGTACAGGTCCAACAGCAGGGGGCGTGAACCGTCGTCGCCGGTCCGGGCGAATTCAACGCCCTTCAAAACGCGACCATCCGTCATCGTCGACTCCCTCTGTTGCCTTCGCCGGATCTTCAATGTTCCGGCCTGCTCATCCAAGAATGTCGGACCTGGGGCCTGACCTGAACTGGTGATTCCAATCATTGAAACCGCGTCGCTGACACCAGTTCCGCCGCGAGGAAGGCCAAGCCCCGCTGCACGATGCCCATGGCGGCAGAGTGATTGAGGTAGCCGTGGGTGGCCCCTTGCTCCAGGCGGAACTCCACAGCGACTCCTGCTCCCCGAAGACTGGCCGCGTAGAGCTCAGCCGAACCGCGCAGGTCGTCATATTCGCAGGCGAGGATTGCTGCGGGCGCCATTCCGGCGGGATCTGATTCACCGGGTACCGCATATGACGATGCCATGCCGACAGGTCCGCCGACATAGTTTTCCATCATGGCCGCGCAATCATCGGCGGTGAAACGGAGGATGCGCGGAAGGGAGGACAACACGTCCGAATGCTCCTCGAACGGCGGCAACGCCGCGTGCAGCAACGGATACGCCAGTAGCATCTTGGCTGGCTGAAGCTCTCCGATGTCCTTGAGGTACATGGCTGCTCCTACGGCCAGGTTGGCGCCGGCGCTTGCCCCTCCCAGGCACAGCCTGTCCGGATCGATTCCATAGTCACGGGCACAACGAACCGCCCAGAACCAAGCGGCGAGGACGTCTTCGTGCGGTACCGGGAAGTGCACGCCCTCCCGGGCAAGGCGGTAGTCCACGGAAAACACCAATCCACCGCTTCGCTGAGCAACTTCGCGGGCCAGCTGATCGGCCTCCCGCATGTCAAGGTCGCCGCCTGCGAATCCACCGCCGTGCAGCCACACAAGGCCGGGAACACCGGAGTCGGGATCACCGGGCTTTCCTGGAACCGCAGTTCCATAAACGCGGATGGGCACCGGACCATTCGGCCCGGGTGCGAGGACTGCATGGATAGGCATCTCCGGGACCGAATAGTCCAAACGGCCACCGCTGAAGGCCTCAAGCCTGTCGGGTCCGGATGGTATGGAAAGCAGTTCTGCGAAGGTTTCCACCCCGGCCACGTGCTCCATGACGCCTGCGAGCTCGTGATCCAGGCTCATGGCCGGGCAGAATCAGCGGATTCCGGGCTTTGTCCAGGCTCGGCAGGCCCGCCCAGGCCAAATTCGCCCCGGAAGTAATCGATGCTTGTCGCCAGGATCCGGTCCAGTTGGTCTTCGGCAAAGAAGAAGCAGTGATCAGCGCCCGCAACGGTGATGAGTTCGTGTTTGACGTTGGACTTCCTGAGCAAATCGGCCAACAGTTCACTCTGGGCCAGGGGCACCAAACCGTCGGAGTCACCGTGCACCAGAAGGAACGAGGCGGCCTCGCCGGTGACATAGTTGCTGGGGCTGGCCGCGTCCAGGGCTGCAGGGTCAGTTGAACCACCTACCAGCATGGTCTCCGGACGCACCGACACACCATCGGGCACGGCGGCCAGGAGTGCCGGTCCCATGAAGTCGTTGGCCGCGGTCATCGGGGGCATGTCGTTCAGCGAGGACACGCCGTAGAAGTCCACAACCGCGAGTACCGAACTGGGCTGGCCCTGAACTCCCAAACCACCTTCGAGCTCTTCCCGGGATCCGGTGAGTCCAAGCAACGCCGCCAAGTGTCCGCCTGCCGATTCACCCCACGCACCCATCCTGTCCGGGTCGATGCCCAGCTGGCCCGCGTGGTGCCTAAGGTACCGGACGGCGGCTTTGATGTCGTGCAGCTGGGCCGGGAATGGAGCTTCCAAGGAATGCCTGTAGTCCACAGTTGCGCATGCGATGCCTGCCTCGTTCAGAAGCCGGAACACAGAGTCGGGCTCGAAAGTTGGGGGTAGTTCCCTCCGGTCTCCCAGCTGGAAAGCGCCTCCATGGATCCACAGCACCAGCGGGACGACTGTTCCTGCCTTCTTTCGCGGAAGCCAGATGTCCATGGAGAGGCGGCGGAACCCGACGGCAATCGCATAACTAAGTTCCCGATGGACCAGCGAGTCAGCGGACACTTCCACGGGCCGGCCCGGGGAATGGAAAGCCGGAAATGGAGGTGGCGTGGGCGTACGGTGTTCAGCGGTTTCGAGTGTCAAGACGTGCTCCTGAAAGATTCGGGGATAGTGGTCGAGTCGGTCCTGGGTCCGCTCAGGCGTAATGGCAGGCAACATCCGCTTCGCCCACCCGTCGCAAGACCGGCCGCTCAGTGGCACAAAGCTCAGTGGCCAAGGGACAGCGCTGACGGAAGGGACACCCACCCGGCGTTGCTGCGACAGCCGCGGCGGTCCGGACACCGAGTGACTCGCGGACGGCGCGGCGCTCTGCCTGCTCGGCGGGCCGCGGGACAGGTGAAGCGGCCACCAGGGCCTGGGTAAAAGGGTGCTTCGGGTTCTCGGTCACGGCCGCGGCCGGACCGGACTCCATGACCTGTCCCCGGTACAGCACCACAACGCGCTGGGCGAGGAACTGGACCACGGAGATGTCGTGGGCAATGAACAGGTAGCTCAGGCCCAGCTCGTCCCGCAAATCCGCCAAGAGGTTAAGCACCTGTGCCTGCGTGGACAGGTCCAGGGCGCTGACTGCTTCGTCGCAGACCACCAGCTTGGGCTCGCAAATCAGCGCCCGGGCAACGGAAATGCGTTGCCGCTGGCCGCCCGAGAATTGACTGGGGTACCGGTCCACGGCTTCCCGTGGAAGCCCGACCCGCTCCAGCATGTCTTCGGCCTTGGTCCGGGCCTCGGGTGCCGGGACGCCGCGAACCCGCAAGGATTCGGCCAGTGAAGCTCCGATGGTCTTGCGGGGGTTCAGGGACGAGTTGGGATCCTGGAACACGGCCCGGAGCTCGCTGCCAATGGCCCTGCGCTTGGACGGATTGGCTTCGGTGATGTCCTCCCCCTGGAACGCAACGGTACCGCCGGAGGCCTTCTGCAGTCCCAGGATCGCCTTGCCGATGGTTGATTTTCCCGATCCCGACTCCCCCACCAGCCCCACAGTTTCGCCGCGCTGGATCGTGAAGCTGACACCGTCGACGGCGGGCTGTGCGGTGGCTGCCTTCCGACCGCGGCCGTAGCGGACCACCAGGTCCTGGACCTGAAGCATCGGCTGGTGCTGGACGGTGGTACCGGCGTCCTGCCTGAGTGGAGTTTCGATGCTCATGCCATGTCCTTTTCGATGATGTCCAATCGATGCCGGGCGGGAACTTCCGCCGGCACCGGGTTTACCACGGGAACGTCGGTTGCCACCCACGCCAGTCCTTCCATGGCGAGTTCGTCGGCCTTGACGCAGCGCACCCTGCCCTCGCCGGATCCTGAAGGAAGCAACGGAACCGGCACTTCGCATGCAGATCCGGCGAACTGGCAGCGTGCGGCGAACCGGCAGCCCGACGGCCAGTCCTTGGGCTGGGGCACCTGGCCTTTGATGGTGGCAAGCCGCTCAGGCATGTCGTGGGCAGAGTTCGCGTGGGGATCCGCAGCCAGGAGGGCAAGCGTGTAGGGATGCCGGGGATCGTCGAGAATACTGTCCGTTGCACCGTTCTCCACCACTTGGCCCGCGTACATGACGGCTACCTGGTCACAGATATCGGCAACAACGCCGAGGTCGTGCGTCACCATGACCACGGACATGCCGGTGTCCTTCACCAGTGAACGCAAAAGGGAGAGGATCTCCGCCTGGACGGTGACATCAAGGGCTGTGGTGGGCTCATCGGCCACCAGCAAGCGAGGCTTCCCGGACAGCGCCAGGGCGATGGCGACCCGTTGGGCCATGCCGCCGGAGATCTGGTGCGGGTAGGTTTTCAGGATGCGTGGGGCGTCAACAATGCCAACCTTCTCCAGCAAGTCCAGGGCCTCGGCCCTGGCTGCGGCCCTGCCAAAGGAGCGCAGTCGCCGGATCGCGGAGGTCAGTTGATAGCCAACGGTAAACATGGGGTCAAGGGCCCGCATCGGTTCTTGGGAGATCAGGGCAATGTCGCGTCCCCGGACAGCTTCCATGTCCTTGTCAGTAGCCGCGGCAAGGTTCTTGCCGTTCCACAGGATCTGGCCCCCGGTCACGGCGACGCCGGAGGGCAGCAACCCCATGAGTGAAAGCGCGGTCATCGTCTTGCCGCAGCCCGACTCGCCAACCAGGCCAAGGACGGTGCCGGGTTCGACGTCGAAGGAGACGTCCGTGACCAGTGGCGTGCCGCCGTCGACCCCTACCGAGAGTCCGCGAACGCTCAGCTGGCCTGCTACCGGAGGATTCTGCACGATTGGTGCTGCCGCGGCAGCGGCGGCGGCTTGGGTGGCCCTCTTCCGCCGGATGGCTGCCGAGGGCAGGTGCGACGCAGTGGCGTTGGGTGCCTTACCCAGGGCGTTGCCGATGGCGTTGGCAGAGAGCACAGTCAGTGCCAGCACCACCCCGGTCGGAACCATCAGCCAGGGGGCGTCGTAGACGTGCTGCGAAGCGCTCTGGATCATTCCACCCCAGCTGGGCTGCGGGAGGGGTGGACCGAAGCCGATGAACGCCAGACCAGCCTGGATGAGCAGGCCTACCGCGAAGATCAGTGCGGATTGCACCACGATGGTGGTGGACAGGCCCGGCAGAACGTGACGGACGCTGATGGCAAGTGGATTGAGTCCATCCACCTTGGCGGCATCCACGTAGAGCTGGTTTTGCAGGGACTTCGCCTGGCCCAGCATCACACGGTAAATACCGGCGGAGATGAGTACGCCCAGGATTCCCATGATCAGTGGAATGTTCGTACCCACGGCGCCGATGACCGCCAGGATGATCACCGTTCCGGGCAGGGACATCATGATCTCGGTAACGCGGCTGATGACGCCCTCCGCACGCTGGCTGTTCGCCGCCGCCAAAGCCATCAGCGTGCCGAGCCCGACGCCGACCATCACCGTGATGAACGAGGTCCCCAGCGTTTCGGCTGCTGAGGCGAAGATGCGGCTGAGGATGTCCCGGCCCAATTCGTCAGTGCCCAGCCAATGTGCTGCTGTTGGACCGGAAAGGACGGCAGTGAAGTCCTGGTCTTCGGTCTTGAAAGGCATCCACCACGGCGCTGTGAGGGAGGCGATGATCATGGCAGCCAGCCACACCGTGCCGGCCAGGCCCGCAGGAGATGCGAGCAAGCGATGCCCTGACAGCTTGGTGAGGGCACTCTTACGCTGGGTGGAGAGAGTAGTTGCCGGGAGTGTGGGAATCATGAGGCACGCAACTTCGGGTCAAGGAATTTGGTGGCGAGTTCGAGCACCAGGTTCACGGCGACCACCACGACGGTGGCGATGACCACCACGCCTTGTACCGCGGGGGCGTCGTGGGTGCTGACGGAGGTCTGGACGGCTTGGCCAAGGCCTGGCATGGCAAACAGCTGCTCGGCAATGACTGAGCCACCGAAAAGGCCGATGAACTGTAACGCGATGCCGGCCACGATGGGGAGGCTCGCATAACGCAGGGCGTGGACATAGAGGATTTTCCACGTGGGGGTTGCCGTGGCACGAAGGGTGCGGATGTGTTCCTGCTGCAAGGCTTCAAGCATCGATGCCCGGGTTTGGCGGGCGATGAATGCGGCACCGCCCACGGCCAGGGTGATCACGGGCAAGGCCAGGGACATCGCCCAATCCTGCGGGGAAACGTCGAACGGTACATACCCCGTGGCGGGAAAGACGGATGACTGGACGGCGAAAAGATAGACGAAAATGACGCCGATCCAGAAAGCGGGGAGGGCAACAAGGAGGCCAACGAAACCGCCGATGAGCTGGTCCAGCAACCCGCCACGCACAGCGGCCGTGACTCCGAGGACGATTCCGAAGACGGCGCTCAGGATGGTCGCTCCGGCGGCGAGGGATGCGGTGACCGGGAGCCTGTTGGCAAGATCGGTAGTGATGGACCTGCCGTCAATCAACGAGTTTCCAAAGTTTCCCTGGGCGGCATCACCCAGCCAGCGGAAGAACTGGACCAGCAACGGGTCATTCCAGCCGAGTGTCTGGTTCAACTGGTCGATGGCGTCCTGCGAGGCGCCTGCACCGAGGGACACCGCCCCCGGGCTGCCCGGCATGGCGTGGACCAGCAGGAATGCCAGCACCGCCACCACCAGCACGGTGGCAAGCGCCATCAGCAGGCGCTTGGTGATGAACATTGCCATGGTGACCTCCATTGGTCGGACCGGACGCCAATCCCCTGAAGGACTGGCGTCCGGTCTATCGGTGGATCAGTTGGTGGGGGCGTAGGACGAGAGCAGCGGGTATACGTTGGTCCCGGCAAACTTCACCTGCTGGACCTTTTTGGTGTTGTACCCCTGGTTGGTCAGGGACTCGTACAGCGGGATCATCCAACCGGACTCCACCAAGCGGGTGTTGACCTTGGTCAGGGCTGCCTTCTTGGCGGCGTCGTCCTTGGCCGCTGCGGCCTCGGCGGTTGCCGCGTTCAGCTGATCATCCGTGGCCTTCTGGACGTTGGTGAAGCCGCTGAGGATCGCCCCATACATCAGGCCGACCGGGTTGTCCCAGCCCAGCGGGGCATAACCCAGCGGGGTGGTTGCCACTGCGGCAAATGCTTCATCAGTGGAGGCTGCCAGTTTGACGTTCATGGTGATCCCGACGGCTGCCAGGTCTTTCTGGACTGCCTGCAGATCCGTCTGCGTCTGGGCGCTGGCGATGATGGTGAAGTCGAAGCCGTCGGCATAGCCTGCCTCAGCCAGCAGGCTCTTTGCCTTGGCAGGATCGTAGGCGTAGGTGGTGTTCAACTCTTCAGTGAAACCTGCCGAGTCCTTGGGCAGGGCGTTCCACGCCGGGATGTCACCCTTGTGCAGGGCATCGACCAGTGCCTGTCGATTGATGGCGTACTGGAAGGCCTGGCGGACTTTTTCGCTTGCGAAGGCCGGCGCGGTCTTGCCGGTCTTGTCGAACGAGATCATGGTCTGGACGGTTCCACCGATCTGGGATACTCCCACACCCTTGGACTTGGCGAAGTCCACCGTGGGCGAGGTCAGGGAAGCAACGTCTGCCTGCCCGGAAACCAAGGCGTTCGCCCTGGCTTGGGGATCCATGATGACGCTGAACGTGATCTTGTTGTACGGGTACTTGGAAGCATCAGCGTTCTTGTCGTTCTTGGTGAACACGTACTTGTTGCCCTTGACCGTGGTGGCGCTGTCCAGCGTGTAGGGGCCCGAGCCATCCGGGGTGGTCGCCAGGCTGGCGGTGTCAGTGACCGCGTTCTTTCCCACGATCATGCCCAACGTGGAGGTGAGGTTCTTTTCAAAGCCTGGCTGGGCCTTGGCGAAGGTGATGGCCACCTGGGTGGGAGTCACCACATCAACGGACGTAATTTCCTGCGCGCCACCCTTGGCCACGGCCGAGTAGGCGCTGAGGGCAGTGTCACTGCGGCGGTCGAGATTGGCCTTAACCAGTGCGGCATCCAAAGTGGAACCGTCGGTGAAGGTCACGCCTTCCTTGAGGGTCAGGGTGAGGACAGTGTTGTCGGCGTTGTAGCTGAATTCCTTGGCGAGTCCCGGGCCGACGCTGCCATCGGGCTGCAGCGTCATCAGGTTTTCGTACAGGCCTTCGAAGAACTGCCGCTGGGCATCTGAAACACGCAAGGGGTCGTAGCCGAACGATGCACTGTCGCTGTCTGTTGCGATGGTCAGCGTGCTCTTGTCCACGGTGGACGTGGCAGCTGTACCGCCGCCGCAGGCTGTCAGGGATCCCAAGAGGAGCGCCCCGGCCAGGACGGCCGCGCTCCGACGTGCAGGTGAGGTGAGGAGATTCATGTGCTGCGCCTTCGCATTCGTGAGAGAATCGTGAGTCGAGATGTGGGACCGGCGGCCTGAACAAGATCGGCTATGACCTGTACGGACCGATCCGTCGGCGCCCTCTCGTCAGATGGCTTCCGGTAACCGGCTTCTTCAAGAGTCGTAGACGGGCAGCACGATGCCCCCTGTGGATTTCATTGGTTGAAACAGTATTGTGGTGGAGATCACTCAATAACTTGAAAGGATTCAAGCTTCATGTCGATGGACGACGGGACCGCAGCCGACAAACCGCAGCGCGGTAAGCGGCCAAAACAAGGCGAACCCGTCATTGACCGCGCACTGAGCCTGCTCGCAGTCTTCAGCGACCGGCGTCGTGCCTTGACCCTGTCCGACATGGCGCGGTTGGCCGACATGCCGGCCCCCACCGCCCTGCGGTTGATCGCGCGACTGGTCGCATGGGGAGCGCTGGAGCGCTTGGAAGACGGCCGATATGTAGTGGGCGTCAGGCTGTGGGAGGTGGCGTCTCTTTCGCCCCGCGGCCATGGCGTCCGTGAGATCGCGCTGCCCTACCTCGAAGACCTCTACGCCGTGACACGCCATCACGTCCTCTTGGCCGTGCGCGACAAGAACGAGGCCGTCCTGATCGAGCGGTTGTCCTCCAAGGAGGCGACGGAAGTCGCCTACCGCGTTGGCGGGCGTGCGCCCTTAAGGTCGACGGCGGTGGGCCTGGTCCTGCTGTCAGGGGCTGATGCAGCATTCCAGGAGTCAGTCATCAACCAACCGCCCGACGTCGAAGCGGGTGTGGATTCAATGCCGGAAGGTCAATTGAGGCGGACGCTGTCCGACGTTCGGCGCACGGGAGTAGCGATGATCCGCCGGTCGGCGCCATCGCGGACGGTGTCGGTTGCCTCACCCATTTATGGCGCCGAGGGGACGGTGGTTGCGGCATTGTCAATCGTGGTTCCCGATGGCGCGACGCCTCCAAACGTCCTCGCGCCGGCCGTGCAAGCCGCTGCCAGGGCGGTCTCGCGAAACTTGGGCTACAACGCTGGGCCGAGCGAAAGTGTCCGGATGCGCTAGAGCGAGTCCGCAGCGTTTACGTGTTCGGGCGCCAGTAGCGCGCGGGCCAGTCGGCGTGCGTAATCCCGGATGGCCGCCACCAGATCCAGTTCGCCGCCGGAAAGCACCCATTGCAGCTGCAGCCCATCACTGACGGCAATGATCTCGCGGGCACAAAGGCCCACATTGGTGTCCGTCCTCAGGAAACCGCGCTCGACGCCGAATGCCAACAGTTGGGAAGTTTCCCCCACCGCCCGTTCATACCAGGTGGCATATAGCTGGTGCGCCGGTGTGGAGGCATCCGCTGCTTCGGCCGAGATCAGGACGAACAACTCAATGAGGCCCGGCTCCCGCACCAGTTCACGGGTGGATTCGACCATGGTCGTGAAAACTTCGAGCGGGTCATCGCCGTCGTCCCGCCGCTGGGAACTCCACCACAAAGCCGTTTGCTCCAGTCGACGTTCCGCGACGCCCAGGAGCAGGTGCTTCTTGGAACGGAAGTGGTGGAGCAGGCCGCTTTCACTGAGTCCGACATCTGAGGCGATCTGCGAAAGCGGCACCTTGTGGTAGCCGGACGTCGCAAACAGGAGCGTGGCGGCCTCCAGGATTTCGGCCCGCTTGGCCCGCCCAACTTCGTAGCTTCCTGTCTTCCGCCTTGTTCGCACATTCTCAGGGTAGCTTTACCGCCCCCGAATAAAAACAGTGTGCACTCTGTTTTTATGGTTTAGCATTGGCACAACGTCCAGGCCAGGCCGTCCAGCCCCAGAGGAGTCCCCTTGAATGACCACGAGTTCCCCGATTCCCCCAGCGAAGCCCTGCGTCACGCCTCCTGGATATCGCCCTCAGAGACACATCCTGCTGAACTACATCCGACCAAAGCAGGCACCCGGCCCGCGTACTGGCTGCGAAGCAGCTTCGCTTGGTCTCCTGCCCAGGGGACTGCGACGGTCACCGCTACAGCCCACGGCATCTATGAACTGTTCATCAACGGCACCCGCGTGGGAGACGAAGAGCTGACCCCTGGTTTCACCTCCTACCGCAAGCGCCTCCAGGTGCAGGAATGGGACATCACGGACCTCCTGGTTGAGGGAATGAATGCCATCTCTGCCCTGCTTTCCGACGGCTGGTTCCGGGGCCGGCATGGCTTCGAGCGTCGGGCCGACGGCTTTGGCACGGAGACTGCCTTCCTCGCCTCCGTTTGCTCACCCGCGGGGGTGCTGGCAGCAAGCGACGAAACCTGGGAGTCAAGCGAAAGCCACATCACCAGGGCAGACCTCATGGACGGACAAACGGTGGACTTCCGGCGCTTCCGCAGCCAAAGCGACACCACGACGGCGGATGGCTGGCTTCCGGTCGTCGCCCGCCACGGTGGGCTCTACGACAACCGCGATCGCCTGGTGCGGCCGGTTGCTCCGCCCGTCCGGCGCACTGAGGAACTCAGCCCCGTCAGCATTGCCGCACCCGCCCCAGGTGTGACGGTGGTGGATTTCGGCCAGAACATCAACGGGTGGGTCCGTTTGGGAGGACTCGGTCCGGAAGGCACCCGGACGACACTGCGGCATGGTGAGGTCCTTGACGACTCCGGCCTGTTGTCCACCACGAACATCCAAGCTTTTGACTTCGCCAGCAAGGCTCCCCTGCCCGCGGGCCAAATCGACGAGGTGATCTCCGCAGGACGCCCCAGTGATGTGTTCGAGCCACGGCACACAACGCATGGCTTCAGGTACGTGCAGATTGAAGGCAGGGCAGGACCCATCCCCCCGGAGGACATCACCGCGGTGGTGGTCCACACGGACCTCAAGCGCTCGGGGACGTTTGAGTGCAGCGATCCCCGGCTGAATTCCCTTCACGACGCCATCCTCTGGAGCTTCCGGGGAAATGCCTGCGATGTTCCTACGGACTGTCCACAGCGCGAACGGTCCGGCTTCACCGGTGATTGGCAGGTCTTCGTCGATACTGCCGCCCTCATGTTCGATGTGTCCGGTTTCAGCACCAAGTGGCTGCGTGACCTGGTCGCTGATCAGTGGCCGGACGGCCGTGTTCCCACGGTTGTGCCCAATCCTGCCGGCGACGGACCGTCAGGAAACGTCTTCGAAGACCTCGCTACCGGCTCGGCCGGTTGGGGCGATGCTGCGGTGTTCGTCCCGTGGTCGCTGTGGCGGGCCTACGGTGACCGGGAAATACTGGCGGAGGCGTTTCCGTCCATGTGCGCCTGGGTCGATTACGCCGCCAGCTCCGCAGCCGACGGACGCCACCTTGACCGGTCAGCCGAGCGGCCCATCCCCCTGCCCCACGAGCAATACCTGTGGGACACCGGATTCCACTTCGGCGAATGGCTCGAGCCCGATACCCCACCGAATCCCGACCCCTCCCGCGATCATGGCATCGTTGCCACTGCTTTCCTCTACCGATCCGCGACACTGTTGGCGCGGACAGCGACCGTACTCGGCGATTCCCGGGCCGAGACCCGCTACGCAACACTGGCCGGCCACGTGCTCGCCGCGTGGCAGGCAGAATACCTGGACAGCAAGGGCCGCCTCAGCGAAGAATCCCAAGGACACTACGTGCGGGCGCTCGCCTTTGGATTGGTTCCGCCCGCCCTCCAACCCTTGACCGCCGCCCGGCTCGTGGAACTGATCCGGCAAAATCACAACCGCCTCGGCACAGGGTTCCTCGCCACCGGCCTCCTCCTGCCAACCCTGGCCGACCACGGCTACCCCGATGTCGCCTATGAACTGCTGCTCACGGGCGGCACACCATCCTGGTTGGGAATGCTCGACGCCGGCGCCACCACCATGTGGGAGTGGTGGGACGGGATCACCAGCGGCGGGGCACGGGGTTCCCTCAACCACTACAGCAAGGGTGCGGTGGGTTCATTCCTGTACACGCACGTGGCCGGAATCCGCCTGCCGGAGAACCCGGATGTTACTGGGACTGCCTACCGAACAGTGACCATTGCCCCACAACCAGGCGGGGGCATCACCTCGGCGTGTGCCGCCGTCGAGACGCTACATGGCCGCATCAGCATTGCCTGGCAGATCGAACGCGGTAAATTCACCCTGCAGGTCGGCATCCCCCGCGGCGTAGCGGCCACCATCGAACTGCCCGATGGAACAAGGCACACGGCATCGGCCGGTACGCACCACTTCATCTCTGCCACCGGGTAGCGCCAAGGGCGAACTTAGGGTCTGTTCCACGCGTGCCCGGCCCGGACGCCGATAGAGTCATTCCAATGGACAGTAAACTGAGAAATTCGCAGCGGCCCGTTCCCCACCAGCCGACCCCACAGTTTGCAGACCCTGAAGATGGCTTCGTCAGAGTCCGGGGAGCCCGCGAGAACAACCTCCGCACCGTGGACGTGGACGTCCCCAGGGATGCAATCGTCGCCTTCACCGGAGTCTCCGGCTCAGGAAAATCCTCCCTCGCCTTCGGCACCATCTTCGCCGAAGCCCAGCGCCGCTACTTCGAATCCGTGGCCCCCTATGCCCGCCGGCTCATCCAACAGGGCCACAATCCCAAGGTGGAGTCCATCACGGGGCTGCCACCCGCCGTCGCACTCCAACAACGCCGCGGCACGGCGACCGCGCGCTCCAGCGTCGGCACAGTAACAACGCTCTCCAACTCCCTGCGCATGCTCTTCTCCCGCGCCGGAAGTTACCCGGAAGGCGTCAGCCAGCTGGACTCTGACGCCTTCTCCCCCAACACGGCCGCCGGAGCCTGTCCCGAGTGCCACGGCCTGGGCGTCGCACACACAGTCAGCGAATCATCCCTGGTGCCCGACCCATCCCTCAGCATCAGGGACGGCGCGATCGCCGCCTGGCCCGGAGCCTGGCAAGGCAAAAACCTCCGTGACATCCTCACCCACCTGGGCTACGACGTGGAAACACCCTGGAAGAAGCTGCCGAAGAAAGACCGCGACTGGATCCTCTTCACCGAAGAACAGCCAGTGGTGGAAGTGACACCCCAGCGTGACCGTGTAGCCAAGCCCTACAAAGGCCGGTTCTGGAGCGCCAAGAGCTACGTCCTCCACACCCTCGCAGACTCCAAGAGCACCACCATGCGGGACCGGGTGCTGCGTTTCATGGAGACCGGCCGGTGTCCGGGATGCGAAGGCAGCGGACTCAGGCCCGAAGCGCTCGCAGTCACCTTCGCCGGAAAGACCATCGCCGAACTCAATGCCCTGCCGATGACCGAACTGGCGGCGGTCATCCGGCCCACTACAGAACTCACCAGCGCCGGGACGGCTTCCCGCTCCCACACTTCGGGAGAAAGCAACGAGGTTGCCGTCGCCATCACCCGGGACCTGCTCAACAGGGTCACCGTGTTACTTGATTTGGGCTTGGGCTACCTGGCGCTTGGGCGTGCAACACCAACTCTCTCCCCCGGGGAGATGCAAAGGCTCAGGATCGCAACGCAACTGCGCTCCGGCCTCTTCGGCGTCATCTACGTCCTCGACGAACCCTCCGCCGGGCTTCATCCAGCTGATGCCGAGCCCCTGCTTGACGTCCTGAATCAGCTCAAGGTCTCCGGGAACTCCGTCTTCGTGGTGGAGCACAACATGGACTTCGTCCGGGCCGCTGACTGGTTGGTGGACGTGGGACCCCAAGCGGGCGAAGGTGGCGGGCAGGTCCTCTACAGCGGCCCCGTGGACGGGCTGGAACATGTGCACGGTTCCGTGACCAAGCCATTCCTCTTCCCAGGCAATGGGAGAAGAACTCACCGCAGTCCTCGATCCTGGACTGAGTCGCTGGACGTTCGAGGGGTCACCCGGCACAACCTCCGCGATCTGGGGGTCGAGTTCCCCTTGGGCGTGCTCACGGCCGTGACCGGCGTTTCCGGCTCGGGTAAGTCCACGCTGGTCAGCCAGGTCCTGGCCGACCTTGTGGGGGCAAAACTGCATCCGGAATCAACAGACGCCGAGGCTCCCACCACGGCAACGGACGCCGGGTCCGTGTCAGGACTGCACCGGCTCGACCGGCTCGTGAAAGTTGACCAGAAGCCCATCGGCCGCACGCCGCGCTCCAACCTGGCCACCTACACGGGCCTCTTCGACGGTGTGCGGAAGGAATTCGCGGCTACGGACGGCGCCCGTGCCCGGGGATTCGGCGCAGGGAGATTCTCCTTCAACGTCGCCGGAGGCCGCTGCGAAACGTGCCAGGGCGAGGGATTCGTGGCGGTTGAATTGCTCTTCCTGCCAGGAAGCTACGGCCCCTGTCCCGAGTGCGATGGTTCCCGGTTCAACCCGGACACTTTGGAAGTCACCTACCGTGGCCGGAACATCGCCGAGGTCCTGGGGATGACCGTCACCACAGCCGCTGGCTTCCTCGCCGACCTCCCGTCCGTCTCGCGAAGCCTCCAGACCCTGGAGGAAGTTGGGCTGGGTTATCTCAGGCTGGGACAGCCTGCCACGGAGCTCTCAGGCGGGGAAGCGCAACGCATCAAACTCGCCACCGAATTACAGCGCATTCAGCGTGGCCACACGCTTTACCTGCTGGACGAACCCACCACCGGCCTGCACCCCGCTGACGTCCAACTGCTGATGAAGCAGCTCAACAGGCTCGTCGATGCCGGCAACACCGTGATCGTCGTGGAACACGGGATGGACGTCGTGGCGGGTGCTGACTGGGTGATTGACCTGGGACCCGGCGGTGGCGACGCCGGCGGCACGGTAATCGCCGCTGGCCCGCCCGCCGTCGTCGCACGCTCAAAGGCAAGCCGGACGGCACCATACCTCGCCGCCTCGCTCGGGCAGTGAGCTAGCGCCGCGGAATGTTGCGCAGGTTGCTTCGCGCCATGCTCACAGCCTCGCCCGCGCCCCGGTTCAGGACCACCTTGGACATGGCAGTAGCGAACCCAATGACCTGCGATCCCGAGATTTTCGGCGGAATGGACAGCGCGTTCGGATCCGTCATCAGTTCCACCAACGACGGTCCGGGGTGGGCAAAGGCCTCCTTGTACGCCGCCTCGATGTCCTCCGGGTCCGTGACGCGTACGGCGTGGAAGCCCAACGCCTTGGCTACCCCGGCGTAGTTGGCGTCCGGGACATCCACTCCAAAGTCGGGAAGTCCGTCCACCAGCATCTCCAGCTTGACCATGCCCAAGGTGGAGTTGTTGAACACCACCACGTTCACTGGCAACTTGTGCGCCGCAACGGTGATGAGCTCGCCCAGCAGCATGGACAGGCCGCCATCGCCGGAGACGGAGACCACCTGGCGGCCGGGATAGGCCACTTGCGCCCCGATCGCATGCGGAAGGGCGTTGGCCATGGAGCCGTGCAGGAAGGAACCGATCAGCCGACGAGTACCCAACGGGTTGATGTACCGGGCTGTCCAGACGTTGCACATGCCGGTATCGGCCGTGAAGATGGCGTCTTCGGCTGCAACCTGGTCCAGCAACGAGGCAGCATATTCGGGGTGGATCGGCTGCTTCTTCTCTACTTTGCGGGTGTAGGCGCCCACTGCTTTATTCATCAGGCGATCGTGCTTCTTGAGCATCTGATCGAGGAACCGGCGGTTCTTCTTGGGCTGCACCAGGGGCAGCAGCGCCTTGAGCGTCGGCAGCACGTCACCATGGACGGCAATGTCGACGTCGGTCCGCCGCCCCAGCCGCTGCGCCGCCCGGTCCACTTGGGCTGTCCGGGTATCGGGCAGGAATTGGTCGTACGGAAAATCGGTACCCAGCAGGATCAACAGGTCCGCGTCCTCGATGCCCTCCGCTGCGGCGCCATAGCCGAGCAGTCCGGTCATGCCGATGTCGAACGGATTGTCGTACTGGACAAAGTCCTTGCCCCGGAGGGAATGGCCAATGGGCGCATTGATCAGTTCGGCCAGCGCCATGAGGTCCCCGTGGGAGCCCTCGACGCCGGCACCGGCGAAAATGGCGACCTTACCGGCGTCGTTAATGGCTTCAGCCAGTTCCTGGACGCTGTCAGGGTCGGGGACCAGGCTGGCGCGCCGGAACGTGGCTGGCAGGGGTGTGGGGGCTGTGGCTTCGAGGCCGGCAATGTCACCGGGGAGGGTAACCACAGCGACTCCCCCAAGGCCAATGGCGTTCTGGATGGCGCTGTGCATCACGCGCGGCGCCTGCTCGGCCGTACTGACCAGCTCCGAATACACCGAGCACTCATTGAAGAGCCTGTCCGGATGCGTTTCCTGGAAGAATCCGGATCCAATCTGCTTGCTCGGGATGTGGGAGGCAATGGCCAGAACGGGGGCCCCGGTGCGGTTGGCGTCATACAGGCCGTTGATCAGATGCAAATTGCCGGGACCGCAGGATCCTGCACATACTGCGAGCTTGCCGGTTAGTTGCGCCTCCGCAGCGGCGGCGAACGCGGCCGCCTCCTCATGGCGTACATGGATCCAGTCGATGCCTCCGTTCGCAGAACCTCCGGTTTGGCGCACAGCGTCCACGATCGGGTTGAGGCTGTCACCGACGATTCCGTAGATCCGCTGCACGCCGGCAGCCTGGAGTTGTTCGATGAGCTGGGTGGCGAGTTCCTTGGCCATAGTGTGCAGACTCCCTCAGTTTGTGGTGGTGGGCTGACACGGCCAAATATAGTCGGCTTGGCTTTGCGTCGGCTGGATGGCTGCTAGGCCGCCAAACGCGTCTCGAAGAGGCGTTCGGCCATGGTCAACAGGTGTCCCGGGACGCAGGTGTCCTCACCGTTGATTGCATGTCCGAGGAAGACGGCGTCGCCACTGACGGTGTCCTCAATCTGGAGGCCCGCTTCGCGGATCAACACCTCTGCGCGCGGGTTGAGGGGCAGGGGAAGGAACTTTGCCTCATCATTCAGGAGAACATGCCAGCCCCTGCCATTGATTGTTTCCACATTTCCTTTTACCAGTTTTTGCCGGAAATCAAGGTCATGCTCGATCCACTCCACACGAATTGGCAGGAAGATCCGTGCAGGAACAATAATTGCCGAGACTTTTTGTTTCATTTATGCGCTTTCATAAACTCATCGATTAATCAATCACGACTAATACGCCCCGAGGACTTGCCTGGCGTCAACAGCTAGGGTTGCGGACGGCTTAAAACCCCACCGTCACACCGCGGCTGCCCATGGCTACCGCTGGTTCTTTCGCGGTTTCGAGAAGACATTTTCGCTACCCTCAGCTTTTGCCCTCTTTTCCGCCCGCTTCTCCAGGATGGTCTTTCCAGACTTTTTCGACTTTGCTCCGCTTGGGGATTTTCCTGACAATTCCATCACTCCGTTCGTTGGTGCTTTACCATCACCATACCTACTTATATTTTAAATGCCAGTTCGGGAATTCCGGGGCGTGCGGGTGTGCCATTGAACCACTTTTTGTTCAGTTCCTCTGGCTGGGACAGCTGTTCGTTGCTAGCGTGACCGCATGAGCCCCTCCAAGACCCCAGCGGAGATCCTCGACGTTGACGGCGCCGAGGTTCGTATCTCGAATCCGGACAAGGTGGTTTTTCCCGAACCCGGGCTGACCAAACTCGATCTGGTCCGCTACTACCTTGCTGTCGCAGAAGGCGCGCTCCGTGGGGCCGGTGGCCGGCCAATGGTCCTCAAGCGCTTTCCCAAGGGCATCGACGCTGAGCCGTTCTTCCAAAAGCGCGTGCCCGAAAACCACCCGCCCTTCATCGACACCGCAACCCTGCACTACTCATCAGGGACATCGGCCGAAGAGACCGTCATCCGGGACGCAGCAGGGTTGGCTTGGGTGGTCAATCTTGGCTGCCTTGACCTCAACCCACATCCCGTCCGCGCCGAGGACCTGGACCACCCGGACGAGCTTCGGGTGGACCTCGACCCTATGCCGGGCGTGGACTGGTCGCAGATCGTCGACACCGCATACGTCGCGCAAGAGGTCCTCGACGACGTCGGGCTGGTGGGGTGGCCGAAGACCAGCGGCTCGCGAGGACTCCACATCCTGGTCCGGATCGCCCCGGAATGGTCATACCGCGACGTCCGGCTCGCCGCCGAAACCCTTGCCCGCGAAGTGGAAAACCGCGCCCCCGGCCTCGCCACCGCACGGTGGTGGAAGGAGGAACGGGGTGAAAGCGTCTTTGTCGACTTCAACCAGAACGCCAAGGACCGAACCGTCGCCTCCGCCTACTCGGTCCGCTCACTGCCGGATGCCCGCGTCTCAACACCGCTCACCTGGAATGAAGTGCGCACGGCACGGCCGGACCAGTTCACCGTGCGTACCGTGCCCGACCGCTTCTCAGACGTCGGCGATCCGCACGCCGGCATAGACGACGCCGCAGGTTCGCTCGATGGGCTGCTGGCATTGGCGGCCGAACTGGGCCCCGCCGAGAAGGCGCCCAGGAGCGGGGATGGCTCCGGCCGCAGGATGTCCATGATGCCGCTCATCGAGGTGGCCCGGACCAAGACCAAGCCCGAGGCCCTCACTGCTTTGGAAGAATGGAAAGCGAGGCACCCGGCTCTCGTATCGGCATTGCACCCGGCTGACGTCCTTGTTGACGGAATGAGGGGCTCCAGCTCGCTTTGGTACAGGGTGCGCGTGAACCTGCAGCATGTTCCGGAAGGCGAACGCCCGGGACAGGAAGAACTCCTTGCCGACTACGACCCGTGGGCCGGCAAGGAGTGGCCAGGGCGGCCGGGGTCCTGACATGCAAGGCCTGTCCGCGTCGTTGGTCCTGATCGCAGCACTGGCTGTTGTAGCACCCATTGCCGTCCGGTTACTTGATCCCGTAATCAAGGTGCCCATCGTGGTGTTCGAGATTCTCCTGGGAATCCTGCTGGGCCCCAGCCTTTTGGGCTGGATCCAATCCACCCCGTTCACTGACACTTTGGCGGACTTCGGCCTGGCCATGCTCTTCTTTGTCGCAGGAAACGAGATCGATTTCACGGCAATCCGTGGCCGCCCCATCAAACGAGCCTCGGCAGGCTGGGTCATCTCCTTGGCGGCCGGGGTGGGCGCCGGATTTGTCCTGGCTCCCGCTCCGGAGGCTGCCGTCATCATCGGCGTAGCCCTGTGCTCCACCGCCCTGGGCACTCTGCTTCCCATCATCCGCGACGCCGGCGAATCCAAGTCGCCAACGGGGATTGCCGTTGCAGCCCTGGGTGCCGTTGGAGAGTTTGGTCCGCTGATTGCGATCTCGCTGTTTTTCACCGGCAAGCAGGTGGGCACCGCGTCAGCTGTGCTGCTGGGCTTCGTTCTCCTGACCGGTGTCGCCATCTTCTACGCCTCACGGGCGAAGCACACGTTGTTCCATGCCCAAGTCACCAGGACCCTCCACACCAGCAGCCAATTCGCCATGCGGTCCATCATGCTGATTCTCAGTTCACTGGTTGTCCTGAGCATGGTGCTGGGGCTCGACATGTTGCTGGGTGCCTTCGCCGCAGGTGTCCTCTGGCAGGTCATCATTGCACGGGCACCTGAAGTTGACCGGCGGGTCATCGAGACAAAAATCGACGCCGTTGCCTTCGGCTTCCTGGTTCCAGTCTTCTTCATCGATACCGGCATTGATTTTGATCTCGGCGCTCTGACATCAAGCCCGGCAACTCTCGCGCTGGTCCCCCTGTTCCTGGTCCTCCTGGTGGTCATCCGCGGCCTGCCATCCTTGCTTGCCGCTCCCCGCGGCTCGACCAGGGCCGCCAAACGATCCCTGATGCTGTTTGGAGCAACAGGCCTGCCGATTATCGTGGCCGTGACCACCATAGGCCGGGAGCACGGCTTCATCACCAGCGGAATCTCGTCGGCATTGGTTGGCGCAGGAATGCTTTCCGTACTGCTGTTTCCGTTGCTGGCACTTCGACAGCTGCAGCACAAGGAAGGACGGCTTCCCAACCTTCCGCATCCGCTCGAAAGCAGCCCACCCCAGGCGCACCAAGCTCACGACGGCGACCTCCCGCCGTCGGACGCTTCTCCCACCGGCGGGAACTAGGCACTCACCTCAGGACTTTGCAGACGTATCCCTGCATGCCTAGGGTGGAATCGTAAGCTTCCTTAGCTTGTGGTGCGCGTTACCAGTAGACACGCCTTTTCCGTAGACAACAGGAGGACCACTATGACCGATCAGTACACGTTCCGAAACCCTGTCACCGCCTACGAGCAAATTTCGCCACCGAAACAGCACCAACCCGAACCCGGGCTGGATGCGGAGCTGACACCCAAGGCGGACCTCGGCGAAGAGAGCTACCGCGGGACCGGCCGCCTGGAAGGACGCAAGGCGATCGTCACGGGGGCAGATTCGGGGATCGGCGCCGCTACGGCCATTGCTTTCGCCCGGGAGGGAGCGGACGTCGTACTTTCCTACCTGCCCGAAGAGGAAGAGGACGCGGCCCGAATCGCAGGCATCATCGAAGCTGCCGGCCGAAAGGCGGTCAGAGTGCCCGGCGACCTCAAAGACCCCGCGACGTGCCGGGAAGTGGTGGATACCGCCGTCGCTGCCCTGGGCGGAGTCGACATCCTGGTCAACAACGCCGGCAAGCAAGTGGCACAGGAAAAACTCGCGGACATCACAGACGAGCAATTCGACCACACACTGAAAACCAATGTCTACGCGATGTTCTGGCTGACCAAGGCCGCCCTTCCCCATCTGCCCGCGGGCTCCACCATCATCAACACCACGTCCATACAGGCCTACAACCCGTCCCCCACGCTGGTGGACTATGCAACCACCAAGGCCAGTATCAACAACTTCACCAAGGGGTTGGCCCAGCAGCTGGCGCCCCAGGGCATCCGGGTCAACGCCGTAGCACCCGGACCCATCTGGACCCCCTTGCAGGTGAGCAGCGGCCAACCCAAGGAAGCGCTGCCGGAGTTCGGACACTCCACTCCCCTGGGCCGCGCGGGACAGCCCGCGGAACTGGCCCCGGCTTACGTTTTCCTTGCCTCACCCGAATCCAGCTATGTGGTTGGGGAAACCCTGAACGTCAACGGCGGCAGTCCTACGCCGTAGCCGGCATTCAGGTCATAGGGGGCTACCTTTATGGAGATGGACCCGGTGAAGGTGCACACCGTCACGGGAGCAAGCGGCGTCCCCATCAGCGTTTACGAGACCGGCGATCCCGGCTCCCCCGCAATGGTGCTGTTGCACGCGCTGGGTGAAAACGCCGCGGACTGGTCCACCGTGGCTGCCGCCCTCTGCCCGGACTTCCATGTGTTTTCCCTGGACCTTCGCGGCCACGGAAACAGCGGTCGGAGCGGGCAGTACACCTTTGAGCTGATGCGCGATGACGTGGCTGCCGTCATGGATGCCCTCGACCTTCATGACATTGCCTTGGTGGGGCATTCGATGGGTGGGGTGGTTGCCTATCTCCTTGCCCAGGCCCAGCCCGGCAGGATTGCCCGCCTGATTGTCGAGGACGCGCCTCCGCCTTATCCACGGGACCGGGCCCTGCCCGAACGACCGGAAGGCGGGCTGTCTTTCGACTGGGCAGCCGTCCCGGCCATCGCAGGGCAGATCAACGACCCGTCACGGCGGTGGTGGGCGTACTTGCCTGATATCACGGTTCCAACCTTGCTGATCGGCGGCGGAGCAAGCAGTCACATTCCCCAAGGGTTGCTTGAGGAAGTTGCGACGCTCATTCCGGACTGCGCCCTGGTCACACTGAATGTCGGGCACAACATCCACAGGATCGCACCGGCGGAATTCATCCAGGCTGTCTTGACGTGGCTGGATGGCTGGCCTGCGTAACGCATCCTTCCTCAGGCCGGTCCCTTGAGGATCAGGTACCAATGGCAGGAGGTCCCTGCTCCGGGTCGCCGGGCCCCACTTTGGTGTTGGACTTTCTGGTGATGAGCCACGTGATGAACCAGAGCACAATTCCGATGGCCATCAGCCCACCGGCCACCTGGTATTGGATGGGGTTCCTGCCCACCCACGGACCAGCAAGGAAAGCGCAGAGAACGGCAGCCACCAGCGGCAGTTGCCCTGGCGAGGTGAAGAAGACCTTGCGGTTCGGGTCCCTCTTGCGGCGGAGCACAACGCAGGCCACGTTGACCACAGTGAAGACGCACAACAGCAGAAAGGCCGTGGTCCCGGACAGGTTGGCCACGATGTTGCTTCCCGGATCGCTGCTGACGTACAAGATCAATCCCAAAGCCAGAATGGTGGAGAACGTGATGCCGGCCCACGGTGAACGGCGGCCCGGCAATACCTTGCCCAGGCCTCGTGGCAGGACGTTCTGGCGGGCCATTCCGTAGATCAGGCGGCTGGCCATCAGCATGTTGATCAGCGCCGTGTTGGCCACCGCGAACACTGCCAGGAACGGGAAGATTTTGTCGATGGGGAAATCCGGGGAACCCTTGTGGACGACTTCAAGGAGGGCCGCCCCTTCGGATTCCCTGATCTCGCCGAGCTCCGCGGGGGACAACACGCTGACAACAGACACTGCCACCAGCATGTAGAGGAGCACGGCGATGCCAAGGCCCGTCAGCATGGTGCGTGGAAAGATCCGCTCCGGGTTCTTGGTCTCCTCCACCATGTTGACGGAGTCCTCGAACCCGACCATCGCGAAAAAGGCTATGGACGTGGCAGCCGTGACGGCCAGGAATAATCCTTTGTCCTGGTAGTCCGTGAAAACAGTGATTTCCTGGATGTTCCCGGTTCCCTGGGCCATCACGAAGAAGCCGACCCCGATCACGATGCACAAGGCGACGACCTCGACCAACGTCAGCACGACGTTGAACTTCACGCTCTCGCCGACACCGCGCAGGTTGATCACTGCGAGCAACAGCATGAAGCCAAGGGCAACAGCTGTAATCAGCCCCCTGTCCGGTGCGCCCATCCAGCCGTTGACCTCCAAACCTCCGAACAGGTTCTGGGCAAGGACGTTGGCGGATGTGGATGCGCTGGTGATGCCGGAACAGACGACGGCGAACGCTACAAGGAACGTGACGAAGTGGATCCCGAATGCTTTGTGCGTATAAAGTGCCGCACCCGCCGCTTGGGGATACTGCGTCACCAGTTCCAAATAGGAGAATGCAGTGAGCGTCGCGACGATGAAGGCGAGAAGGAATGGGAGCCATACGATGCCCCCGACTGTTCCGGCCATGGTCCCGGTGACTGCGTAGACGCCCGCTCCAAGGATGTCACCGACGATGAACAGGAGCAGCAGTTTCGATCCCAGAACGCGTTTAAGCTGCGGTTCTTCGTCTGAGGTTGGTGCTTGGTAGACGTTGTCGGAAGTGGTGCTCATGGTTGACCTCCACGGCGGCTGCACGGTTCCCTGATCGTGTTCGTGACCTGACGTATCCCACTGTGATCCTGTGGCTTTGGTTTGGCAACACTGTTTGGACTGGCACTGCCCTTCCTGGCAAGTGCTCCCGTGCAATAATCTGGGCCCACCAGCCTGCGGCGCAAGGCGGACAGCAGGACCCTTATTTTGGCGGAAAGGACCACCCATGCTGATCTGCGCGGCTTGTGCCGTTGAGCGTGACGAAGCCATCCCGGAGCTCTGCCCCATTTGTACCGATGAACGGCAGTATGTGCCCGACGAAGGACAAAAATGGCTCAGCCTGGAGGAGCTGATGCTGGCTGGCCAGAGAATAACGTTGGAGGAGACCGAGCCGGGACTTATCGGGATCAGTACTGAACCAAAAGTCGGAATCGGCCAGACTGCCCAGCTGGTGGTGACATCCGTGGGTTCGTTGCTGTGGGACCCCGTGGGATACGTCGACGACGACGCCGTGAAGGCGGTACTTGAGCGGGGTCCTGTACTGGCGGTCGCCGCCAGCCATCCCCACATGTTCGGCGTGCAGGTCGAATGGTCACGGAGGCTTGGGGGCGTCCCTGTGCTGGTGGCCGATGCAGACCGTCAATGGCTGGGACGCGATGATCCGAACATAAGCTATTGGTCAGGGAGCAGGCCTATCGCCGAAGGGATAACGCTTCAGCAGACAGGAGGGCACTTCCCAGGCAGTGCGGTGGCCCACTGGCCCGCAGGTGCAGACGGGAAGGGGGTTCTGCTTACCGGCGACAGCGTGTTTCCCAATCCCGATCGTCGCTCGATTTCATTCATGCGCAGTTACCCGAATCGCTTGCCGCTGTCCGGCGCTGTGGCATTGCGGATCGCCGCGCAGTTGGGCGGGCTCGCGTTTGACCGCATCTACGGCAATTTCAACAACGTCATCGCGTCCGGTGCCAAGGCAGCACTTCACGATTCGGCTCAGAGGCACGCTGCCTGGGTGCGGGGCGATTTCGACCACCTGACCTGAATCAACAACGAACAGAGACCCCCTAACGGTGACAGTGTGAGCTGGAACCGAATCGTGACGCGCTTTCTCCGAGATTCTTTATAGAGTGAAAGACATGACTGCAGGGGGCACGGCCACCGAGCCGCTGGTTCACATCAAAGACTTCAGGATGGATTTCGGGGAGACAACGGTCATCAAAGACCTCTCCTTCGATGTCCAGGCCGGGGAAACATTTGGGTTCCTGGGCAGTAATGGCTCGGGAAAAACCACCACGCTCAGGGCGCTTCTGGGCATCTACCAGCCCACCGCCGGGACCCTGCACATTGATGGAAAACCCTTCGAACCCCGTGACGGTGCCCGGCTGGGTTACCTGCCGGAAGAACGCGGCCTGTACAAGAAGGAACACGTCCTGGACGTCATGGTCTACTTCGGCAGGCTCAAAGGCCTGTCCAAAGCAGAGGCGCGTACCTGGTCCCTGGAGTATCTGGAGCGGGTGAAACTGGCGGACAAAGCGAACCTGAATGTGGACAAGCTTTCCGGTGGCCAGCAGCAGAAGATCCAACTGGGTGTAACCATCATGAACAACCCGGAGCTCCTCATCCTGGACGAACCGACCAAGGGGTTCGACCCCGTGAACCGGCGCTTGCTGATGGACATCATAGAAGAACAAAAACTCGCCGGGGCGACCGTCATCATGGTCACGCACCAGATGGAAGAAGTGGAACGCCTCTGTGACCGGGTGATCCTCCTCAAGGACGGCACCTCACGCGCCTACGGAACGGTTTCGGAGGTCCAGGACCAGTTCGGTGGCACTATATATCGGCTGTCTTTTGAAGGAGCCCTGCCAGCTTCCGACCTCTTCGAGATCGTCTCCCACGGTCCGGGGACGGCAGACCTGGCCCCCAGGGACGGCGCCACGGAGACGGCGGTGCTGCGGGAGCTCATCTCTTCCGGCGTTGGAGTCCGCAGCTTCACCACCGAACGGGTTTCCCTGGAGGACATCTTCATCAGCGTCTACGGCGAACAAAACACCTTGGCGGAGGCCTGAGATGAGTACCACCACCAAACCTTCGCCAGCCATTGCTCCCGCACCCACCAAGCGCTCTCCCCTGAGCCGCCACAATCTCGGCACCGTGGTCGGCTTCGAGTTCACCAGAACGGTGAAAAAGCCACGCTTCTGGATCGCAACCCTCGCCATACCTGTGGTGATGGCCATCATCTTCGTACTGATCTTCGCCAGCAACACGTCCACGTCCGCCACTGCCCAGGCCCAAAAGAACGCGTCCCTGAACTTCACCTACACGGACGAGTCAGGAATCATCTCCGAGGCGGCTGCGGCAGCCATGGGCGGCAGCAAGGCGTCCGATCCTGACACCGCGCTTTCCGCCGTCAGGGCCGGCACCAGCGATGCGTACTTCGCATACCCGGCCAACCCGGCCACTGATACCGTCAAGGTCTACGGCACCGACAGAGGCGTGTTCGCCAACAACACCTACGAGGCGGTCGCAAAACAACTATTGGCTGTTGCGGCGCAAACCACCATCAACTCCCCCGAACTCACGGCCGCCGCCGGCGGTGAAGTCAAGGTCCAGACCGAGACGTTCCGGGATGGGAACGTTTCGGGAGGATTCGGCTCCGCGTTGCCACCCCTGATGTTCCTGCTGCTGTTCTACGTTGTCATCCTGCTGCTCTCCAACCAGATGCTGAACAGCACCCTTGAAGAGAAGGAAAACAGGGTCACCGAGATGATCCTGACCACCCTTAACCCGACCACGCTCATTGTCGGGAAGATCATCTCCCTGTTCCTGGTAGGCCTCGTACAGGTTTCGGTCTTCCTGGCCCCAGTCGTTGTCGGTTACGTCTTCTTCCGAGACCGGCTGGCCATGCCCGACTTCGATCTGTCCTCACTGACTTTCGAACCCGGCCCGCTCATCATCGGCGCACTGCTGCTCCTCAATGGGTTTACCCTGTTCACCGCAGTGCTGGTCGCCATCGGAGCGGTCATGCCCACCGCGAAGGAGGCCGGTGTCATCTTCGGCCCGCTGATGGCATTGATCTTTGTCCCGTTCTACGCGATCAGCCTGATTCTTTCGGACCCTACCGCGCCCATCGTGCAGGTGTTCACCTACTTCCCGCTCTCCGCGCCGGTCACCGCAATGCTTCGAAACGGATTTGGAACCCTGGGCACCGGGGAAGCGATCTTCATCATTGCCATGCTTTTCATCCTCGGCGTCCTGATCCTGCGGTTGGCCGTTCACCTGTTCCGCTACGGATCCATCCAGTACTCCAGCAAGCTCTCCATCACCAAGACCCTGAGGCGGCGACCGGCCGAACTCACCGGGAAATAGGACCCGGACCGCCGATGGCACGGCTACCGCTTCGATCACGATGCAGGAGATGATTGCTGCCGCGAGTTCTCAAGTACTCGCTATCCTTCCCGGGCTTTTCGGGTTGCAGCGTCATTGGCCTTTTGCAGGGCCTCCACCAGTTCATCCTTGTCCATTGTCGAACGTCCCTTGATATCCAACTCGCGGGCCCGCTGATAGAGGTGCTCTTTGGAAGCATTGGCATCCACTCCCCCAGCCGTGGGCGCATCTGAGTTGATTCCTTCTTCGGCCCGCTTATCCGAAGGGCCTCGTTCTTCCTTTGCCTCCCAGTGGTCGCCCACCTTCTCGTAGCTGTGTTTCAGCGAAGCGAAAGCGGTACGGGCGGCCCGGCTCTCATCGCCATCGTAGGAATCCATAGCCGAATCGTAGGTCTTGGCGAACGTGTCCTGGGCTTTCTGGTCCGAGCGCTGAAGGGTCGAAGGTAACTCGTCCTTCCGGGCATGATCGTTCTTGCCGGTCTTGGGCATTGCACTCACACTCCTGAGGTAAGGGACCTATCCAGCATGTGTCATCATCCGGGTCGTCCTCAAGCAGTCGCGGCCACCGGCCTCGGTCGAACCTGGATTTTTTCCCCAAGCGCTGCCGTTCGGTTCTGGATGAAGGTACCTGGTGTGTCCGCCTGTTTGGCAAGGTCCGCCGCCGTCAGGTTGTCGCTGCCATGTCATCGCCGTTGACCAGGAGGTTCATGGTGGCGGCATAGCGCGCGAAAGAGTCCACGTCCACCCAGTCGGCAAGCTCGGCGTCGAATTCCCCATCACTGGCCTCTGACAGCCACTTGAGGAAATCGACCACAGGCTGAAGGTCTTCCGAGTCCTCCCGGTTCAGTTGCTTGAACTGCTCCTCATACGTTTCCAAATCATCGCCCTGGTAGCTGAAGCTGGATTCTGCATCGGATTTGTAAAGCACCCCGGCGTTGCCAAAGAGGGAGTCTGCGTAGGATTCGTCGGGATTCTCCACCAGCAAGCGGGTTTGGGTGGCGCTGCCGTTCACGGAATAGGTGGTGGTGTAGGCGTAGCGCTGGGTGGCCTGACCGGTCGATGCTGTCAGCGCCAACGCCAATGCTTCGTTAAGTACCGGTGACCCCGGGCGCAAAGAGAGCTGCGTCAACCCCTCATAGGTCTGGCCGTCAACGTACTTGTCGAAGTCGATGAGCAGGGGAAGCGATTCCGGAACGTTGGCGGAAATGCCGTCCGAAGATCCCGTTCCACCGGCAGGACCCCTATCGCCGTCCCCACTCAAACTCCGCAATGTCGAGTTGCCCTTGAGGCGGACACCAACGCCGGACATAAGTGTCCCGTCAATGGTGATGTCAGCCTTGATCCACTCCTTTGAGCCGTTCGCTTCGTATGCTGCGATCATGGCGGCGTAGTCGGTCTCGTCCCAGACGACATTGACCTCATGGGTGGCGCCATCGGCAAAGAGGCCAGTTCCCGCCGTCGTGCTTTGACTGATCCCAGGGCTGGCCCCGGAGGGCTGGGCCGTGCCGCTGCTGGAGGCAGCTGGACTGATGGCCGCAGTCGTGGCGCATCCGGTCAGACCGAGGGTAACAGCGAGGAATGACGACGAAAGGATGAGGGACGCGGAGCGTTGCATGAACCGTCTGCTTTCAAGCCAGGAATTGGTTCAACCAACGATTCCCGTAGCACCTGTGCGCATACTGTGCCTGATCCATGCTGCACGTGTGCAAATGGCGGGGGCGTAGGGTGGAAGGTGGACGAAAGGAGCACCTCATGAAGAAAATCCTCATGGTACTAACCAGCGTTTCCGAGCTCGGCGATACGGGAGAGAAGACCGGCTACAACGTAGCCGAAGCTGCGCATCCCTGGAAGGTCTTCAAAGATTCAGGCCACTTCGTCGATTTTGCTTCCATTAAGGGCGGCCAGCCTCCGCGCGATGAAGTGGACCCCGATGATCCCATCCAGGTTGCCTTTACGACGGACGAGACAACACGCGCCGGGCTCTACAACACTGCCCGCGTGGATGTCATCGACCCCGGGCAGTACGACGCCGTCTACCTCGTTGGAGGCCACGGCACCATGTGGGACTTCCCGGACAGCGAAGGCCTGCAGAACCTCGTAGCCAGTGTCTACAACGCCGGCGGCCTGGTGGGCGCGGTCTGTCACGGGCCGGCAGGCCTGTTGAACGTGGAATTGGAGAACGGATTCCGACTGGTCGAAGGCAGGGACATTGCGGCGTTCACCAATGACGAGGAAGTGGCAGCGGGGAAAGACAAGGTCATCCCGTTCTTCCTGGCAGACCGCCTTGAGGAACAGGGAGCACACCATGTCTCCGCCGGCGTCTTCGAAGAGAAGGTGGTGGTGGACGATCGGCTGGTGACCGGCCAGAACCCTGCCTCAGCAGCCGGGGTGGCCAAGGAAATGGAGAAGCTTTTCGCCGAAGTAATCCACCAGGAAAAGGCCGAGGAGCAGCACGAGGCTGAGGCTTTGCGGGCAGAGAAGGACGCCGGGAAAACTGCCCGGAAGCAGGCAGCGGCAGACGCCGAACACTAGTGTCCAGCTGTGGGTAGCCACCCATCAGAAGGAGATGAAGGCAATGTCCACCATCACTGTTTTCGAGAGTGTCACCCTCGACGGCGTTATGCAGGGTCCCGGCCGCGCCGACGAAGACACGCGCAATGGGTTTGCCCACGGAGGGTGGGCCGACGGATACCAGGACGAAGTATCGATGAAGTACGCCGGCGAGGGAATGAGTACTGGAGGCGGACTCCTGTTTGGCCACCGCACCTACGACGACGTACTGGGATACTGGACGTCCGTCGGCTCCAACCCGTTCGTCGACGTCCTGGTGGGCTCGGACAAGTTCATCGCCTCGCGCAGCGCTGACAGCGAACTGCCCTACCCGAACAGCGAACTCCTCGTCGGGGATGCCGTATCGACAGTGGCCTTGCTCAAGAACCGGTACCCCCGCGACCTCATGATCATGGGGAGCGGTAACCTGGTTCGACAACTCCACGCCGCAGGCCTGATCGATCGGTACACACTTTTGGTGCACCCCATCGTACTCGGAGCAGGAACCCGCCTCTTCCCGGATGGAACGCGTACCGACCTGAAGCTGGAACGCAGCATCCCCACTTCCACCGGCGTGATCATTTCCGAATACAGCGTCAGGCCGGTGTGGATAAACCCCACTCCGGCCGGGGCATAGTTCGGGACGCTCTCCTTTCTACGGGACCGCTACGGTACCGGTCTGGATGCCACCTTCACGGTGGGTCTGGACTGACTGAAGAAACAGCGGGATCAAGGGGTTTTGGGCCTCGAGGAGCCAAGCAGTCCCGATGCTCCAACTGGCGGAGTCGAGGCCTATGGGGATAAGTTGCACACCGTCGGGAACGATAGCCGAGGCGCTGGCGGGCACCACCGACGATCCAGCTCCTGCAGCGACGAGGGCCAATACTGTCAGCAAGTCCGAGGTCTGGTACATGGTGGCTGGGCTGCACCCCAGATCGGAGAACAGTTTGCTGGTTTGAGCGGTTAAACCAGGACCTCGGGCCGGAACAAGGCGAATCAAAGGACGGTCCTGGAGCCACGTCCGCAAACTTCTGCGATCGGGCTCAGGAATCTTTTCGCCGGTTGGGACAGCGAGGGCAAGCCGGTCCCGACGAACAACCCGCGTGGCAATGTCCGTCGGAGCTGGAAGACGGACGAATCCAATGCCTAGAGAACCGTTGCGGATGGCGGCGAACTGCGCGGACGAGGACATGTCTTCGAGCCTGATATCAATCCGGGGGTAACTGGTCCTGAACGTGGCGACCGCCCGCGGGGCTACGTCGATCGCCGACATCCCAAACCCCACGTTGAGCACACCTTCAGCGCCCGTCGCCACGCGCTCCATTCGCTGGGCCAGGGCGTCTGCCCTGCGCACCAGGTCAACCGAATCGACCAGCAACGCCTCACCCGCCGGGGTCAGCGCTGCACCGTGCCGTCCACGGTAGAACAGTGTGGTTCCTGCCTGCCGTTCCAGGACTTGGATCTGTTTTGTGAGGGCGGATTGGGTAGTCAACAGCGCCTTGGCAGCGGCACCGAAGTTCCGGTTTTCGGCGACCGCGATAAACGAGCGCAACAGGCGAAGTTCCATTCCACAATGCTATCGAAGACGCGTTACGCATTCCTCCAGTTGATGTGACAGTCCCTCACTAAGTATTCCTCAATGGAATCAAATACGGTCAAATATTCATTGGACAGCATGTATCACTACCGCCAGCATTGGAGGGTCACAACCAAGGAGACCCAATGCCCAACGATTCACAGCCAATCCTCCGCGCCTCAACGGTGCAGTTCGAAGCGGTCCCGGACCGACCGGACCTCAATCTCGAGACCATCCGTCGGCTGGCAACCATGGCGAGCAAAGACGGAACACAACTGGTGGTGTTCCCGGAAATGTGCCTGCTCGGCTACTGGCACCTTCGCAGGCAAACAACCAAGCGATTGGAGGAGCTTGCCGAGGCCACGGACGGCCCGAACATCCAGGCGGTCCGCAGGCTCGCCCGCTATTTGGGGGTGGGCATCGGCGTCGGCTACTTGGAGGCCGGTGGTGACGGCAAACTCTACAACTCCTACACGGTTTGCCTTCCGGACGGAGCCCACCATACACACCGGAAAATCCATGCTTTCGAACACGAGGCCATCGAAAGCGGCTCACAATTCACAGTGTTTGACACCCCATGGGGAGTCAAGATCGGAATCCTGATTTGCTGGGACAACAACCTCGTCGAAAACGTCCGCGCAACCGCACTGCTCGGCGCGACAGTTCTGCTGGCACCTCACCAAACCGGTGGAACGGACTCCCCAAGCCCCCGCGGCATGAAGCCAATCCCGGCCGCGCTGTGGGAAAACCGGACAGCAGATCCCGCAGCGATCCAAGACGCATTCCGGGGACCCCACGGCCGCGAATGGCTCATGCGCTGGCTACCGGCCCGGGCACACGACAACGGAATCTTCATCCTCTTCAGCAACGGCGTTGGTCCCGACGACAACGAGATCCGCACAGGCAATGCGATGATCATCGACCCTTACGGGTCAATTGTCGCCGAAACCTGGGTGGCTGACGAAGCGATTGTCACCGCCGATCTCGACCTCAGCCTCATACCCCTGTCAACCGGGCGTCGATGGATCCGGGGGCGCCGACCAGAACTCTACGGCCTTCTGACCCAACGGCAGGGCCATGAGTTTGATGCCCGCGCCGCACGCTTCTCGCCGGACCCGGTCAACCTTCAACAAGGGCATACCGAGATGCTCCGACATGCTGATGTCACTCCACCCAGCGCGTCACATCCACCTTTGATATATTAGTTAAGTATTAGATGTCTATGAATGACTCTTAACTCAACGAGGAGTACACAGCATGCAGCAACTCGCGCATCGACTCGAACGGCTCGGCACCGAAACTGCCTTCAGCGTCGCCCAAGCCGCCGCGGCCTGGAAAGCGAAGGGGAACCTGGTCTACCCCTTCCACCTCGGCGACATCAACATCCCGACCGCCCCACATATCGTCGAAGCAATGACCAAGGCAATCGCTGACGGCTACACGGGTTACTGCCCCGGCCCCGGTATCCCCCAGCTTCGCGAAGCCCTCGCCGAAGACCTCGGCTCCCGTCGAGGCATCAGCCTGTCTCCCGACAACGTCGTGGTCATGACGGGCGGCAAGCCGGTAATCACGAAGTTCCTGCAGGCGGTCATGAATCCCGGGCAGGAGGTGCTCTACCCGAATCCCGGCTTCCCGATCTACGAGTCGCAGATCGAATACCTCGGAGGCACGGCCGTGCCGTACCGCTATATCCCCACAAGCCAGGGCTTCTCCATCGACCTCGACCAGGTACGCGCGTCCATCACTCCGAACACCGTTGCAATCATTTACAACGACCTGCAGAACCCCATCTCCGCGGAATCCACTGCGGCTGAGCGTGAGGCCATCGCTCAGCTCGCCCAGGAACACAACCTCTGGGTGCTCTCTGACGAGGCTTACTTCGAGACCCGCTACGAGGGCGTCTCCAGCTCGATCGCTTCGATCCCAGGCATGGCCGAACGCACCGTTATCCTCTACACCTTCAGCAAGAAGTTTGCCATGACCGGTTCTCGCCTTGGCTGTGCGGTCGCGCCCCTTGAGATCGCCAAAGTGCTCAGCACGCTCAACACCAACGACGAGTCATGCACCACCCACTACGTGCAGTGGGCGGGCATCGAAGCACTTCGCGGAACCCAGGAACCCGTCCAGCAGATGCTCGATATCCTGCGTGAGCGCCGGGATGCGGCGTGCGAGCTCGTGAACTCCGTCCCCGGCATGCACGTCGCGGTACCTCAATCGACGTTCTACCTGTTCCCGGACGTCACCGACGTCATGGCGAAAATGGGGTACACGGCAGTGGGCGACTTCGCCTCCGACGCGCTGTACAAAACCGGCGTCTCCTTCTGCACCCGCGAGCACTTCGGCCGACGCCAGCCAGGCGAAGAGAGGCAATACATCCGGCTCGCCTACTCGGGCATCGACGTCGCCGACATCCGCGACGGCCTCGGCCGCCTGCGCGATTGGATCGTGACCGCATGAGCCGCGTCGTCGTTACGGGACGCATCCCCGACGCTGCGATTGAAAAGCTTCGCGCTGAGCATGAGGTAGACGCCTGGACAGGCCCGGAGGCCATCAGCCGCGAAGAGCTCCTGCGCAGGGTCGCCGGCGCCGATGCGATCGTGAGCCTGCTCACCGAACGCGTCGACGCCGAACTGCTCGACGCCGCTGGCCCGCAGCTCAAAGTCGTGGCGAACGTCGCCGTCGGCTATGACAACATCGACGTGCCCGCCTGCACCGAACGGGGCATCGTGGCCACCAATACGCCGGGCGTGCTCACGGAAGCCACGGCCGACATCGCGTTCGGTCTCATTCTCATGGCAACCAGGCGGCTTGGCGAGGGTGAACGGCTCATCCGCTCCGGGCAGCCTTGGAAGTGGGGCATGTTCTTCCTGCTCGGGTCCAGCCTGCAGGGCAAGACACTTGGCATCGTGGGTATGGGCGGCATCGGCCAGGCGACGGCTCGTCGGGCCAAGGCCTTCGGCATGGACGTCGTCTACCAGTCCCGCAGCGGGATCGATCCCAAGATCGCTGCCGAACTGGATGCACAACGCGTCGATCTGGACGAGTTGCTGGCCGTTTCCGACGTCGTATCCCTGCACTGCCCCTACGGTCCCGCCACTCATCACCTGATCGGGGCCGAACAACTCGCGGCAATGAAGAACTCGGCGTTTCTGGTCAACACCGCGCGCGGACCCATCGTCGATGAAGATGCCTTGGCGGCAGCACTCCGGGAGGGTGCAATCGCAGGAGCCGGACTTGACGTCTACGAGCACGAGCCCCGCGTACATCCCGGCCTTTTGGAGTTGGACAATGTTGCGCTGCTGCCACACCTTGGCTCGGCCACGGTGGAGACGCGCACCGCCATGGCGATGCTCGCAGCCGACAACGCCCTCGCGGTGCTCAGCGGGGAACAACCACCCGCAGCCATCTCGTAGGGCATGATCTGGAGCATTGATTCGTTTGGGGGCGTACGCGTTTCGCGGACGCCCCCGGCAGCTCTCCTGTATGGCACGAAATACTGCAGGGGAAACTACTGGCGGGTTGGTCTGTTCGTAGCCGATCAATTTCATCCTGGAGTACAGTCGAGCCATCACTCAACCGCAGGTAATCTGCAGCACCGCAGACTACCTTCCACGCGAGGAACAGACATGGGCAAAGTAGCCTGGGGATTCACATGCTCCATCGACGGTTTCATCGCTGGGCCTGGACACGACATGAGCTGGTTATCCGATGCCGAACCACTCAACGACGGCACCACGGAGCGGATGGCGGGCGAGGTCGCGGTGATCATTTCCGGCAGGGACGGCTATGACGCCGCGAAAGCCCAACGGGACGACAGGGATCAGATGACCGCCGAGGCCTATGGCGGTGCCTGGTCCGGCACCGAGTTCATCCTCACCCACCGGCCGGAGGACATCGCCGACGACCCCACCATCATTGCGCTTAATTGCGACATCGTGGAGGCAGTCCGCCGCGCCCAGGAGATCGCAGGCGACAAGGACGTGCAGATCATCAGCGCCGACATCGCGCGCCAAGCACTGGAGCACGACCTCATCGACGAACTGCAGGTCTTCGTAGCACCAGTGTTCCTCGGCGACGGCACCCGGATCTTCGACGTCCCCGGAGGGCGCCGCTACGACTGGGAGCTCGACCAAATGTACGAGGGTGCCGAGCGTAGTTTTGGGCGGACTTACCGGCCGAAGCGGCGCTAGCTTCAGCCGGCCGCGGGGTTCGTTGCTGTTCGCTCCAGGACACGCTGAAGCCACTCGGGGACACGCTGAAGGAGTGGGCACTCCTAAACCTGATGGTCGTATTCGAAGCGCTTCATCACCACTCTCCCTCTTAAAGCTGACAGTCCGATGACTCGACCAGTGAACCCGCCGGCGACCTCGGTCGAAAGATACCTACCATCAAGACTGGCGAGCGTCGTCAGCCGGCCCCGATCTCGAAAGGCTAGTGTGACTTCGTCGGGTCCGGTATTTTTACCCGGTTGGCCCGCCAAGGGCGAGTCGCTGCAGCTGATCACCAGCTGCAGCGGATCACTGGTCGGGCTGATCTCCGCCGTTGCCAGCACCTGCTGAAGTGGTCCGACTTGGGCGAGGACCCTGATTTGTGGTCCGGATGCCTCGATGGCATACCAGTGGGTGCCGTCGATCCTCAGGAGGAACCTGACTGCCGCGTCACCGGACAAGAGAACTGACGCGCGGGCACTCCACATAAGGCCGGGGACTCTGGTTGCAAGGATCGGAGCGCTGCCCGTGTTGCTCTGGCCTATGAGGAGTCCTGATGGACTGTGGGCTGTGAACGTGTCGGGGTCGTTGCCGGGAGAAATCCATCGATGGTGAAGGCCCTCGGAGGAGAAATCGTCGGTGAACGAAGAGTCGGCGGCGGGAACCTGATAACGGTCTTGATCGAACCGCGGCCACCCATCTTCCCAGGAAATACCCGCGACAAAGGTTTCCCGACCCAGGACGTGATAGCCGGGAACAACGCCGCGGGGACGCACACCGAGGTAGACCGCGGCCCAGTCGCCGTCGCTGGTTTCCACCAGGTCCGCGTGGCCGACGTTCTGGACGGGCGCTGCGGTGCTGCGATGACTGAGGATAGGGTTGGCCGAACAAGGCTCGAAGGGACCCTCGGGACTGCTGGCCCGGCTGATAGAGACCGCGTGCCCACGTTCAGTGCCACCCTCGGCCAACAGCAGATACCACCAACCGCCCACCTCGTACAGGTGCGGCCCCTCGGGGTAGGCGAGCCCCGTTCCCTGCCACACCTTCTTCGGGGACTCCAAGAGGCGGCCGGCGTCCAGATCTAGACGCGCTTGGACTATCCCGGACTCATTCTCGGCAGGACCGAACCCCACCCAGGTAAGGTAGCAATTCCCCTCGCTGTCCCAGGCAATGTCCGGGTCGATCCCCAGTGTGCCCGGGATCTGAACAGGTTCACTCCATGGGCCGGCGGCCTCATTAGCCCGCAACAGCAAATGGCCGCCACCAAAGTCGCTCATGTTGGTGGTAACGAACCAGAATTCACCGTTGTGGTGTCTCAGAGTCGACCCGAAGATTCCGCCGGAGGATCGCCCGTCCCCAACAGCGAACTGACTCCTACGGGTGAGGATATTACCGATTTGCTCCCACGCCACCAGGTCCCTGCTGTGGAAGATCGGTGCGCCAGGGAAATACTCAAAGCTCGACGTCGACAGATAGTAGTCTTCGCCGACCCGGCAGATGGTGGGATCCGGATGAAAACCCGGAATGACCGGTGTGACGGCGGCAGAATTTGCCGCCTGCCGAACCTGCTCGACTGCAGTGTCAACCAAAGGGGCTCCGTCCGTTGCTGGCTTTCACTACCCGGTTAGCGGGTAGTAAGGAAATTCCAACCGTACGAGCTCTTGCGCGGCACTCGTATCCGCACTTTCACTGGTTGGAACGTCTATTCGCCTTCACAACAGCGGCCCAGCGGACGGCCACGCCATCCAGCGTGGGAAGGTGGACTGACCCACTGACCGCCGCGGTGAGGGCGGTGCCGCGTTCACCGTGCCTTAGATCTGGTCTTTCAGCGCTGCCGTTCCGCTGCCATACAACTGCTCGTAGAAATCAGCGTAGGCGGTGTGGTGGGTCGGCTGGAACGTGGCCGTACCTTGGGCTGAACTGCATCCCATCCACAAGGGTGGCAGCTCCGAATCACTGATGGCGCGGCACACTGTGGCGCGCGGACAACATCAGCTACGTAATGGAGAAGATCCCGTGAACAAGCCATCCAAGAACGCCGCACGCATCGCCGCCGGAACCGTCCTTGCCGCCTCCGCCTTCACCCTTGCCTCTCTTCCTGCACAAGCAGCGACCACAACCGACACCCCGACGGCTACCAACACAACCGCGGCCGATTCCGGGGTAAATGTGCTCAACAATTTGCTGGCTGGAGGCATCCTGAACGGTGGGCTCATCAACGGCCCGCTGATCAACGGTCCCCTCCTGGACGGTGATGTGCTGGGTCCACTCCAGATCGGCCAATTCCAGTAGCGGCCGCTTTCCAGCGGCCAGTTCCGCACCTTCGCACCACACGAGCGCCCCTCCGTCCCTGACGTGAGCACGCGCAACCATGACGCGGCAGTCCTGATTCCCAGGGCTGCCGCTGCTTTCGCACACTTCCCCACCGCAGAGAAGGATTATGAACTCCCCTATCCCCGCTTCCCCTGACCAGCCCGGCGTTCCGGAGGACCAGGCACCAGCCCGGATGGGTTTGACGGCCGCCCAGCGAGGCATCTGGTACGCGCAAAAGCTGGCACACGGCAGCCCCATGTATCAGATTGGACAGTTCATCGAGATCGCCGGCCCGTTGGACGTTGCCCGGCTGGAGGCCGCTGTGGCCCGGGCCGTTGCGGAGACGCCCGCTCTGAACCTTGCGTTCGGCGAAGACGACGACGGTCCCTACCAGTACGCAAAAACGGCAGTGGCCGCCGTGCAGTTCACCGACCTCAGCGAGTGCGGGGACGAGTCTGTCCGCGAACGCACAGCACGCGAACTAATGGACGCGGACATGGCACAAGCGCGCAGCGTGGAAGACGGCGGGCTGCTCCACACCGAGGTCATCCGGATCACCGGGACCAGGCACTTCTTCTACCAGCGCGTTCACCACTTGCTGCTCGATGGATACTCCGCTGTGGTGGTCCTGCGCCGCGTCGCCGCAGTTTACGAGGCACTCGGCGCTGCCGAAGATATGGGCTGCGCCGCGGGCCTCGACTTTGCCCCGTTCGCGGAATTGATCTCGGATGACCACAGCTACCAGTCCTCCGACGCGGCAGCCACAGACGCGGCCTACTGGGCAGGGGAACTCGAAGGCAACCCGGTCCCCGCCGGATTGGCGGGCCGCCCCATGGGCACGGCGGACTCGCTTCTGCGCTCCGCCCGGAGTCTCTCTCCGGCTGCTGTAGAAGCACTGGAGTCAGCATCCGGCACGGCCCCGGCGTTGATTCTGACTGCTGCGTCCTTGTACCTGCACAGGATGACCGGGGAACAACATGTATCCCTCGCATTGCCAGTAACGGCCCGACGCGGAAGGCTGGCCAAGTCCACGCCCTCGATGCTCTCGAACATTGTCCCGGTCAGAGTGGACATCACTCCCGGGGCCACCGTCCAAGACATGGTGACAACGATGGGAGGAAAGCTGCGTGGGGCCCTGATCCACCAGCGCGCCCGCTTCGAGTCCTTGAGCGGCCAAGACGGCTATGCGGGCCCCTCGGTCAACATCCTTCCGGTTCTCGAAAATATCTCCTTTGGCGAGGCAACCGGTGCCATGCACATTCTCTCCACCGGGCCCATTGATGACTTGTCGATCATCGTTCATGGCCTGTGGCAAGGTCCCAGGGCCGAGGTGACGGTTCAGTTTGCGGCGAACGCCGATCTCTACAGCCAGGCAGGCCTGGACGAACACCTGATGCGTTTCGTCCGTCTGCTGGGCTCGCTTCTGGCCAGTCCTGAAGATCCGACGGCGGCCCTGTCCGTGACTACAACGGACGAAGAACAGGCGCTTCTCGCCAAGGGAGACGCCGAGTCCGTGGACCTGCCAGGCCACACAGTTGTTGAGGAGTTCCAATCAGTGGCAACAGCGGCTCCTGAACGAACCGCCGTGGTTGCTTCCGACGGTTGCCTGACTTTCGCCGAGGTGGAGCGCCGCTCCAACCAGCTGTCCCGATTCCTGCGCGGGCGTGGGGCCGGGCCGGGCAGCACCGTGGCCGTTCGACTGGACCGCAGCGTCCTGCTTCCCGTTGCCATCCTGGCCATCCTCAAGGCCGGAGCAGCCTACGTTCCACTGGACCCGGACTACCCTGCGGGCCGGGTCGAGGGGATGCTGGAGGATGCGGAACCGATCATCTTGCTCACGCAAGCTGCCTTGGCCGAAGACAGTGACCCAGGCAGGCCGCAGACCAAGGTCCCGGTGACTGTCCTGGATTCCGCCGGGACAACGGCAGCACTGGAAAGCCAGGACCACACGCCCCTGCCTCCCAGTGCTGGACAGCACGATCTTGCCTACGTCATATTCACCTCGGGATCCACTGGCAGACCCAAGGGCGTCGGCGTGGAACATTTGGCACTCCTGAATCTGCTGACCTCCCACCGCGACAGGATCTTTGATCCAGCGGAAAGACGGCTCGGCCGGCCTCTGCGCGTAGCCCACACGGCCGGGCTGTCCTTCGACGCCTCCTGGGATCCCATTCTGTGGCTGCTGGCAGGGCACGAGCTGCACATGGTGGACAACCAGACCCGTCGCGACCCCGAGGCATTGAGTCTGTTCCTGGCGGACGAACTCATCGACTCAATCGAAACAACGCCCTCGTTCGCCAAGGCTCTGCTGGCCGGAGGACTCTTCGACCGGGACGCCCATCCCTCTGTTGTGGCCCTGGGCGGCGAAGCCGTGGACCCGGCCACCTGGCGCGAGTTGGCGGCCCATGATGGCGTAGTGGCCTACAACTTCTATGGCCCCACTGAAACCACGGTGGATTCACTCACTGCGGTGATGGAACCCGGCACGGATGTCACCCTGGGAGGATCCGTAGCCAACAGCCGGCACTACATCCTTGACTCGGGCCTCAACCCAGTCCCTGCCAACGCCATCGGAGAACTGTACGTCGCAGGCCCAAACCTGGCACGCGGCTACCTGGACCAACCCGGACTGAGCGCCGGGAAATTCGTGGCTGATCCGTTTGTAGGGGACGGCTCACGTATGTACCGCACGGGAGATGTAGTGCGCCGATTGGACGACGGCACCCTGCAGTTCCTTGGCCGCATGGACCAGCAGGTCAAGATCCGGGGCTTCCGCATTGAACTGGCCGAAATCGAGGCAGTCCTGCGCGGCATCACCGGGGTGGCCCAAGCAGCAGTGACAGTAACAAAGAACAAAGCGGGCTACGACCAACTGCTCGCCTACGTCACCCCCGCCGGCACTGAGCCCGGGCTCGAAGACAGCCGCACGTTCGAAGGAATGACTGCCCCGCAGCCTCTGGACTCATCCGCCATCCGCAAGGAGGCACGCAGGACGCTGCCCGACTATATGGTGCCCGCTGCGGTTCTCACCATTGATTCGATTCCGCTGACCGCCAACGGCAAACTGGATACCCAGGCACTGCCAACTCATGAACCGCAAGTAGCAACCACTGAGCCGCGCACCCACGCCGAGCGTGTGGTGTCAGAGGCGTTCCGCGAGATCCTGGGCCTGGAAGCCGTGGGACGTGAGGACGACTTCTTCGACCTCGGCGGCCACTCACTCCTGGCCACGCGGCTGGCGGCATTCCTGCGGGACGCCACGGGCTCGGCTCCGGCACTGCGAACGATCTTCGAGGAACCTACAGTTGCCGGCCTCGCCGCGGCTTTGGAACACGACGGAACGTCCATTCCTGAACTCAGGGCGAAGAACCGCCCCCAAAGGATCCCCCTATCCTTTGCGCAACGCAGGCTCTGGTTCCTGAACCGGCTTGATCACGAGTCCGGCGCTTACAACATCCCGATCGTCCTGACCTTGAAAGGTCATCTGGAGGTGGATGCCTTGGAAGGAGCACTGACCGACGTCGTCTCCCGGCACGAGACCCTTCGCACCATCTTCCCTTGGTCCGAGGGCGAACCCCACCAAGAAATCCTGCCCCCGGATGCAGCGCTCGCAAAACTGTTGGCCATCCAGTGCGACGCAGGCAACCTGGAGCGCGCACTGCGGGCAGAGACACAGCGTGGCTTTGACATCACCAGCGAACTTCCAGTCCGGACAGTCCTGTTCCAACTCGCACCGGACCACCATGTCCTGGCCATCACGCTGCACCATGTTGCCGCGGACGGCTGGTCCCTGGCACCGCTCGCCCGGGACCTCTCCCAGGCATACACTGCGCGGCTTCGCGGAGCAGCTTCACCGGCCGTCAACCTGCCCATCCAGTACGCCGACTACACCCTGTGGCAACGCGAGGCCTTGGGGCAGGAAGATGACCCATCGAGCCCGATTTCGCGTCAGTTGGAATTCTGGGCACGCGAACTCAAGGGTTCTCCCGAGGAGCTGCAGCTGCCCTACGACTTCCCACGCGGAACCCGTGAAGGCGACCTCCCGGCGTCGTCGATTCCCTTGGAACTGGACGCCGTGACTTCCTCGGGTTTGAAGGCATTAGCGAAGACGCACAACGCGAGTCTTTTCATGGTGCTGCAGGCCGCCCTGGCGGCGCTGCTGACGAAGTCTGGTGCGGGCGAGGACATCCCGCTCGGCACGCCGGTTGCCGGGCGGACGGATACTCAACTGAACGAACTGGTGGGCTTCTTCGTCAACACCCTGGTGCTGCGGACCAATACGTCCGGGAATCCCACAGCCGCTGAGCTGGTGGAGAGCGTCCGCTACACCAACCTGCACGCCTACGGAAATCAGGATGCCCCGTTTGAACGCGTGGTGGAGCAACTCAATCCGACGCGATCACGCCACCGCCACCCGTTGTTCCAAGTGATGCTGACGCTGCAAAACACCCCTGACGCTGTGCTGGCCATGGACGGTGTGGAGGCATCGGCGGACTTGGGAAGGGAGCCGGGTGGTGCGAAGTTCGACCTGCTCCTGGACCTTGCCGAACGGGACGGTGACGTTATGGCCGGATCCCTCGCCTACAACCCGTCCCTGTTCACACGCAGCACGGTGGAGCGGCTGGCAGCAGGTTTTGCACTGGTTGCCGGGCAGTTCGCCACGGACTCCGGCGTGAGCCTGGACCGGCTGCGGATACAGAGCCCAGCCGACCACGCAACTGTGCTGGCCAGCGGCGTCGCCACCGAGCAGGACGTCCAGTGGGCCACCATCCTGGACGCGTTCTCAGAGACGGCCACCCTGCGGGCGTCACAGATTGCGGTGGCGGCCGGGACGGGTGTTGCAGGGTCTTCCTGGACCTTCGCCCAGCTTGAGAAGCGGGTAAGGACCATCGCGAACGGCCTCAGCGTTCACGGTGTACGCCCCGGTGACCGGGTGGCGGTCGCTATCCAGCGATCAGCCGACGTCGCCGCTGCCGCCTTGGCCGTGCTCGCGGCAGGTGCCGTCTATATCCCCCTTGACCTCTCCTATCCGAAGCAACGGATCCGGATGATCCTGGAGGACAGCACCCCCTCAGTGGTGATGGTCGACGCCGACTCGACCGCCGGCGTCGAACCGGACAAAGCGGTGACCCTGGCCGGCCTCCTGGCCAGCGGCGCAACGGCCGCAGCCGGCGACCAGGCGGATCGCGCGCCAAACGCACATGACCTTGCCTATGTTTTGTACACCTCGGGTTCCACCGGACGGCCCAAGGGTGTTGCGGTAACGCATGGCGCTTTGGCCAACCTTTACGCGCACCACCACCGCACCCTGTTTGCCCCTCGCCTCGCGGCCGCCGCGGATCAGCCCGTGGCCGTGGCGCACATTGCAGGCCTCGGATTTGATGCTGCCTGGGATCCCATGCTCTGGATGGTTGCCGGTGCCGAGCTGCACCTGGTGGCTGATGAAGAACGGGGCGACGCCGAAAGCCTCACCCGTTACTGCCTCGACCACGGCATCAACGTTCTGGAGACCACACCGTCGTTTGCCACGCAATTGCTGCAGTACGGCCTGTTGGAGCACCAGCGCGAACAACCGCTGATCCTGATTCTCGGCGGTGAAGCAGTCTCAGGCGCCCTGTGGGAACGCCTGGCCGCCGATCCTTCAGTTCGAGCCCTGAATTTCTATGGCCCTACGGAATTCACCGTTGACTCTGTCACGGCGGATATCGAGGGAAGCAGGCCAATAATTGGGCGGCCGGCCGGCAATACGTCGGCCATGGTGTTGGATGCCTACTTACAGCCTGTCCCGGTGGGAGTTCCCGGGGAACTGTATTTGGCGGGCGCGGGAATGGCGCAAGGATACGACCAGCGCTTTGACGAGACCGCATCGCGTTTCGTGGCGAATCCCTTCACATCGGACGGTTCCCGCATGTACCGTACGGGCGACGTCGTGAGGCGGGACGCCAACGGCGTGCTGGAGTTCCTCGCCCGGAGTGATGACCAAGTGAAAGTGCGCGGATTCCGGATCGAATTGGGTGAAGTGGAGTCGGCACTGGCCAGCCACCCCCAGGTACGGCAGATCGCTGCGGTGCCGGATGGCAAGCCTGCCCAGAGGATCATCGCGTACGTTGTTGGCGACGTGGACCTAGCTGAACTCAGAACACGTGCTGCTGAACTACTCCCTGACTACATGGTGCCCGCCGTCTTCATGTCCATCCCGGCGCTGCCTCTAACCTCGCACGGCAAGCTGGACCGCGCAGCCCTCCCGGCGCCCGCGGCCGCCGGCGCGGGCAGCGGGACAGCTCCGGCAACGCCCGAAGAACATGTCATTGCCGGTATTTTCGCTGAGGTTCTTGGGCTGGACAGCGTTGCCATGGACGACGACTTCTTCCTCATGGGAGGTCATTCCCTCTTGGCAATCACCATCATGGGCAAGATCCGGGAAGCGTTCGGCACAACACTTCCGTTGCGGGCGCTCTTCGACCTACCCACTCCAGCCGCTTTGCTGGCGGCGGTCGCGTCCGAACGGCCGCACGATTCAACGCACGACGGCGGCATGGAACTTGACGCTGATGACTCGCCTCAGGCTGGGGCAACCGCACTTTCGGAGTGGATTGCCACACGCGGTACAGCCCGTCCGGAGCAACCCGCGCTCTCCTTCGCCCAGCAACGTATGTGGTTCCTCAACCAGCTGGATCCAGGTTCGGCGGACTACAACATCTCCCTGGCTGCAGAGCTGGAGGGCGAGGTGGACGAAAATGCCCTTTCCACCGCCATCGACGCTTTGGTGGCCCGGCACCAAATTCTCAGAACGAGCTACCCTGCAACAGCAGGCACACCGCACCAAAAGATCCGTCCGGCAGAGGAGGCCCGGGGCCTCCTGCGGATCATCCCGGTGCATTCTGAAGAGGAGGAATCAAGCATCCTGGCCCAGGAGGAAGGCCAGGGCTTCGACGTAACCCTCGATCTTCCCCTGCGCGCCGTCCTGCTGCGCCGTGGCTACGGAGAGGCTTCGGTATGGGTGCTTCAGTTAGTGCTGCATCACATCGCCAGCGACGGCGCGTCCCTCGCGCCGCTGGCCCGTGACCTTTCGGAGGCCTACGCCGCCGCGCTCAAGGGAACAACCAGCAGCCGCGCCCCGCTGGCCATCCACTATGCAGACTTCAGCGCGTGGCAGCAGGAGGAACTGGGCAAAGACGGCACGTCCACACGGAAAATTGATGACTGGCGGGAGGCCCTCTCAGGAATACCCACGGAGCTCAACCTCCCTGCCGATCAGCGCCGTCCCAGGGAGACACGTCAGCCGGGCAAGCAACACAGCTTCCATCTCAGTGCCGCAGCCCTCGAGGCCCTGAACTCCGTCGCAGCCCGCTCGAACGCGAGCCTGTTCATGACGCTCCACGGCGTACTCGCCGGCTTCTTGCACCGCCTTGGTGCCGGCGATGACGTGGTCATTGGCTCCCCAACAGCCGGACGGTCTGATCCGGTGCTGGAAGAGCTGGTGGGCTTCTTCGTCAACACCTTGCCGCTACGGATCAGTGCTGCCGGCCATCCCTCCTTGCAGGCCATGGTAAACCGTGCCCGGACCAGCGTCCTGGCCGCCTTCGATCATGACGACGTCCCTTTCGAGCGGTTGGTGGAAGCGCTGAATCCTGAACGTGAACTAGGGCGGCACCCGTTGTTCCAAACCATGCTCACCGTGGACAACTCCGCCGCGGCCGTTCCGGAACTCCCCGGCGCCGTTGTCCGGCCGTTGCCCGGCAGCGGTTCCGGGGAAGCCAAGTTCGATCTCTCCTTCACCTTCCGCCCGGGCACCACGGGGCTTTCGGCAACGCTGGAGTACAACGCAGCAATGTTCCAGGAAGCCACCATTGAACGTTTGGTGACCACTTTGGTGCGTTTCGTGGAGCGCGGCACCTCCAACCCGGATACGCCCTTAGCAGAGCTGACGTTGATTGACCCTGAGGAGGCTGCCGCGTTGGAGGCGCTCACAGCGGGACGACGTTCCGCCGTCGGGCATCAAACGGACGCGGCCGACGGCGTCCTGGCCGCCTTCGCCGCGACCGTCATGTCAGTTCCGGACTCTGTGGCGCTGGTAACCGGGCGCGATGAGCAGACGTTTGCGGAGCTGGCCTCTTCGGTGGCAGTCCTGGCCTCCGGGCTGGAGCAGCAGGGGGTCGCCGCGGGCGATGTCGTCTCAGTGTTCCTGCCACGGTCCGCGGGAACCATCCAGAGCTTGTTGGGCGTGATTGCCACAGGCGCGGTCTACAACCCGATTGATACCGAGTATCCCGACGACAGAGTGGTGGCGATCCTGGAAGATGCCGCGCCCTCTGTGGTTGTCACCTCCGGGCTGGTCGCCGAACGCATGGCGGCGCTGCTGTCCAGGGTGGCAGCCCGGAACCCTGCGCGTGAGGTTCCGCGCCTGGTGATGATGCCCGAACTCCTTGGGCATTCACACGGCGAAGGGTTGAATTCCGGCCAAGGGCTCGACTCAGCCCGGGAACTGCAGGAACGCCAACCGGCAGGCCGGGACCTCGCCTACGTGATGTTTACCTCGGGTTCCACGGGCAGGCCCAAGGGCGTGGAAGTTAGCCATGGCGCCTTGGGTGCCCTGCTGGAATCCCATCGGGAGACGCTCTTCGCTGGGCTCGATCCCGCCATCACCGGAGTCCAGCAGAACGTGGTCCACACCACCGGAGTCGGCTTCGACGCTTCGTGGGATCCCATTCTCTGGATGATTTCTGGTCATCGGCTCCACCTGGTGGACGACGCCATCCGGCGAGATCCTGCAGCCTTGGCTGGTTACCTCGAAGACCATCGGATCAGTGTGTGGGAAACAACACCCGGTTACGCGCGGCAGCTTCTTAAGGAACCCGCATTCACCAGGATGCTGGATGGTGTTGGCGCAGCGCCGGAATCCGGATTCAACCTCGCCTTGGGTGGCGAAGCTTTCGACGCCACCCTCTGGGATGAGCTGTCAGGCAAAGAGAACGTGACCGCATGGAACCTCTACGGCCCCACTGAGGCAGCGGTGGATACCCTGGTGGCCCGCGTCCGGGATTACGCTGCCCCGGTACTGGGAGCACCGACCTCAGGGACCAGGCTGTATGCCCTCGACGCCCTTTTGCGGCCGGCTCTTCCGGGGGTTCCCGGCGAGCTGTACATCGCAGGTCGCCAACTGGCTAACGGTTACCGCGGCCAGCCAGGGCTCACTGCCGAACGCTTCGTTGCGGATCCGTTCAGCTCTGATGGTGGGCGGATGTACCGCACTGGCGACCTCGTGGTGCGGCATGCTGACGGGAGCATCGTTTTCTCTGGACGGAACGACCAGCAAGTCAAGATCCGTGGTTTCCGTGTGGAACCCGGTGAGATCGAACAGGCGGCCGCTGGCGCCTCGGATGTCAAGGCGGCCGTGGTCAGGGCAGTACCGTCCGGTGACAGTATGCGCCTGGTGGCCTGGGTGGTCCCGGTAGACGGTACCGTGGTTGATGCTTCTGACGAGGCAGCCGCGTTTGCCGAGGGAGTTCGCTCGCACCTTCGCAATTTGCTGCCGGACTATATGGTGCCTTCGGCTGTGGTCACCATCGCCGAGATTCCACTGACGCAACACGGCAAAGTAGACACTGCAGGGTTGCCGGACGCCGCAAGCGCCTCCCGCACATCCGGCAAAGTCCCCCGGACGCCGCGTGAGCAAACCGTGGCTGCGATCTTTGCCGATGTCTTGTCACTGGACAGGGCGGGAGTGGACGAATCATTCTTCGAGTTGGGCGGGCATTCGTTCCTGGCGCAACCGTTGATAGCCAGGATCAATGCAGCGTTGGGTACGTCCCTGCAGGTCCAGTCGCTGTTCCGGTCTCCAACAGTTGAGGGGCTGCTTCGGGAGGCTTCCCGCGGCGTGGAGGAAAACGCAGCGGAGACTTTGCGGCAGATACTGCCTTTGCGCACCACCGGAACCAAGGCGCCCCTGTTCGCGGTCCATCCAGCGTCGGGGATAGCGTGGGGATTTGCCTCGATGCTTGGTTCTTTGGATCCTGAGCGGCCTCTGATTGGACTCCAGATGCCGGGGATGGAGCCGGGTGCAACCCATCCCGTGACTGCTGTCAGCCTCACGGAACTGGCGGATGCCTACATCGACAGTATCCGCAGCGTTCAGCCCTCCGGCCCCTATCATCTTCTGGGCTGGTCTTTTGGCGGCCACTTGGTCCACCGGTTGGCAACAAGGCTCCAGGAACTCGGTGAAAAGGTTGCGTCTCTGACCATCCTCGACGCGTTTCCCGGGACCGAGGAGAACAACGACGACGTCGGAAACGGTTCCGGTATATGGGCCGCGTACTTGGAGGCGCAGGGCTATGCACTTGACGACGCCGACACCGTGGGACTTGATGCAGTCCGCGCCCAGGAGATCCTGCGCCGGAACCACAATCCGCTGGGCACGGTTCCGCTGGATGCAGTGGAAGCCATGGTGGAAAACTTCCCGGTGCTGGCACGTCTGATCCGGGAACAAAAGCCTGCGGTTTTCGACGGCGAACTGTTGCTTTTCCGTGCGATTGCCGACGTTCCTGCTGGAACACCGGGAGCCGAAGCCTGGGAGCCCTTCATTACCGGGAGCATCACCGACGTCGAGGTGCCGGACAGGCACTCCCGGATGTTAAGTGACACAGCTCTCGCCACAATCATGCCGGCATTGGCCATCCAGCTTGGGGGGTGAGTCCGAATGACCTACAACGCCTCGGAACCCGGGGCACTGTTAACGCCGGAACAACCCGAAAGGTCAATCCTCGTGACGAACCCGTTTGATGACACTTCAGCAACCTTCTCCGTCCTGGTGAACGAATACCAGCAACATTCACTGTGGCCCTCGTTCGCGCAAACTCCCAAGGGGTGGGTTGCCATGTTCGGCCCGGACAGCCGCGAAGCCTGCTTGGATTATGTGTCGCAGACGTGGACAGACATGGCTCCCCGCAGGGTTGCCGAACTTGCCGCCAGCCAGTGATCCGGGTAGACAATGTCCGCAAATCCTTTGGTGCCTTCAGGGCCCTCGACGGCCTGACGCTCAATGCCGCCGAGGGGACAGTGTTGGGGCTGTTGGGGCCCAACGGCTCCGGCAAGACCACCACGGTCAAGGTCCTCACCACCCTGCTGGCACCGGATTCAGGGGATGCCTGGGTTGCCGGACACTCCGTCCTGAGGGCGCCTGAACTGGTACGACGCAATCTGGGCTTGTCCGGGCAATACGCCGCCGTGGATGAGAAGCTCACGGCGTTTGAGAACCTCCACATGGTGGGGCGTTTATACGGCATGAACCGCCAGAATGCCACAGCCCGGGCCCACGAATTGCTGGCCGATTTTCGCCTTACAGACGTGAGCGGAAAGCGGGCCGGGACGTTCTCCGGTGGCATGCGGCGGCGCCTGGACCTTGCCGGGGCTGTGGTGGCCAGGCCCAAAGTGGTGGTGCTGGACGAACCCACCACCGGCCTGGACCCGCGTGGCCGGTTGGACACCTGGGACGTGGTGGCTGGCCTCGTCTCAGAAGGAACCACTGTGCTCCTAACCACCCAGTACCTCGAAGAAGCAGACAGGCTGGCAGATCACATTGCCGTCATCAACCATGGGAGCGTGATCGCCGAGGGCACCGCCACCCAGCTCAAGGACCGCGCCGGCTCCGAACGTGTGGACATCACCGTGCGTGATGGATCCGATCTGCAAGCTGCCGCCTCGGTGTTGGCGGTGGCCACCTCAGGGTTGGCAACCCCAGAAGTGGACCCGGCCGCGCTCAGGGTTTCGGTAGCCGCTCCCGGAGGCCACAGCGTGCTGGTCCGGGTGTTGGCTGAACTGGATGCTCGATCCGTGTCAGTCACCGAGGCATCCCTGCGTCGCCCCACCCTGGATGACGTCTTCCTCCAGCTCACCGGAGGCAGCGCGCTGACCGAAAAACGAAAGAACGACAGCAAAGAAGGGGTACCCGCATGAGCGTCATCACCGCTGCTGTCAGGGACAGCTCCGTCATTGCCCACCGCAACCTGCTCAACGTTCTCCGCACCCCTGGCGCACTGGTCACAGGAATCGTGCAGCCGGTCATGTTCGTCCTTCTTCTGGGCTTCGTTTTCGGCGGATCGTTGGGCGGCGACCAATATCGCAGCTTCCTCATTGGTGGCATCCTGGCCCAGACCCTCACGTTCAATGCCTCGTTTACGGCGGTGTATCTGGCCAAGGACCTGCAATTGGGGCTGATCGATCGGTTCCGGTCTCTGCCCATGTCACGCGTGGCTGTCATTCTGGGGCGCACCACCTCGGATCTTTACACCAGTGTCATTTCCGTAGCGGTGACCTTGCTCTGCGGCTTGGCAGTTGGCTGGCGGATGAACACCGGAGCTCTTCAGTTGCTGGCAGCACTGGGCATTTTGCTGCTGTTCGCCTTCGCAGTGTCCTGGATCGGGGCATTGATCGCACTGACGGCCCGCAGCGTGGAAGTAGCGCAGAGCCTTGGTCTGGTGTGGCTGTTCCCGGTCACCTTCGTGTCAGGTGCCTTCGTCTCCACGGCTTCCCTCCCGGGTCCCCTGCGGACCATAGCCGAGTGGAACCCCGTGACCTCGGTGGCCACCGCCGTGCGTGAGCTCTTCGGAAACACCGCGCCGTCCGGTTTCATTGCGCCCGGCGGATGGCCGGCCGACAATGCCCTGTTGTACGCCGTCATGTGCAGCCTTGTTGTCATCGCAGTGTTCGCGCCGCTGGCCATCGCAAAGTACCGCCGCATCAGCAAGCTGTGACCACCCAGGCCAGGACCCTCGGCGTCGGATATTTGATCCTGCCATCCGCCGTCGTCGAATCGGCGTGTTCCGGCGTCGGCGGCTTGGACCGCTTCCTGTCCCAGGACGAGAAGGCGGCCCGACGACGGTACCGAAACGTGGCGGATGGCCAGGATTATGCGGCCTCACATGTTCTCCTTCGACTTCTGGCCGCGCACCAGTTGGGGCTGGACCCGCTGGCTGCCCCGGCGTTGAACATCACACGGCGGTGCCCGGGCTGTGGCAGCACCGACCACGGGCGGACGGTCCTGCCTGGAATGTCGCTGAGCCTGTCCCGGAGCCACGGTATGGTGATGGCGGCAGTGGGACCGGCTTCGGCCAGCGTTGGGGCAGATGTTGAACGCGTCCCGCCAGGGCTCTTCGACGGCTTTGACAACTACGTTCTTGATCCCCGGACGACGGCCGTTTTGGATAAGACGGACGTGCCGTCAAGGATGCGTCAGTGGGTTGCCAAAGAAGCAGTCCTTAAAGCAGCTGGGCTGGGCCTCAGCATCCCGCCGTCCGCCGCCCAGCTGGTTGCAGCCGAGGACGGATCCAACGCTCTTCGAGCCGTTTGCCCGGTTCAACCTCTGGTGCACGGACTCGATGTATACCCCGTTCCCGTCACACCAACGCACGTGGCCGCCGTTTCGGCCAGGGGATGTGGCCTGCCAGCGGTCCGAGGTGTGAATGAGGTTCTTCCTCCACCACCGGACTTAAGGCACCTGGCATGGCCCCTTCCGTGAAGAGATTCCACCCGCCCCTGTCCGAGGACTAAGGGTGTTCAATCCAGCAGGCCAGGATCGTGGTGGAGAGTTGGTAGGCCAAGGCGTTCCGGGTGATGTTCTCCGGCCCGATGGTGTCGGGCAGGGCTGAGGCGTCCACGTGCAGGACGAAGCTGTCCTTTTGGAAGACGGCCGAACCGTCTGCGGTCTCGTAGGCGGGGAAGCCTAGATTTGCGAGGCCCTCGATGGGCTTGGCATCTTTTGCCAAGGCCTGTTCCACGGAGAAGTGTTCCAGCGCGGCCTTCTGGTCCTCTGCTTCCTTGACAGAGATTTTCAGGGCGCCTCCATCTAAGAGGTACGTGCAGGTGAAGGTGTTGTCGGCCCAGCTGGTCACGGTGTTGGGCTTGGAGTCCAGTTTCAGGATGGACACGAGCCGGTCCATTGGTTGGTCTCCGCAGACCATTAGGGATGCCTCGGTAGGGCCGTCAGCAGCCGCGGTTCCCTTTTTGGGGGTGCTTTGACCATGTCCGTTAGCGTGGCCGGCTTCGCTCGTGGGGGACGGCACAGTGCCGGCGCTTGGAATACCTTGGCTTTCGGGTCCAGCATTTGCTGCACAGCCGGAGAGCAGCAGGAAGGTCAGGGCCAGTCCTGCCAAGGGGTGGCGTTTGTTCATGTCGTGTCCATCCTTCAACTGTCCCCTTGAGGGCGTTGTCCGTGGTTAGACGGCGAGTTTCGCGTAAACGACGTAGTTGTCGTCGAATTCTCCGGTGGCGGAGTTGTAACCGTCGCACGTGATCAGGCGCAGTTCGGATCCGGCAGTGTTGCCGTAGACCTCGAACGTGGGGAAATCGCTTTTGCTGTAGCGTGCGGCGCGGTAAACCGTGAAGAGGGCTGTGCTGGAGTCGCTCCTGATCACGGTGATCTGCTCGCCGTCCCGGAGTTTTTGAAGGTCTGCGAAGACACCCTTGTTTCCGCCGAGTGCGTTGACGTGTCCAAGCATTACCGCCGGCCCCGTTTCTCCTGGTGCTGGGGAACCGTCGTACCAGCTTGCAGGCGCTCCCTGGCCGGTGTCCTGGGGCACCTTGAGCGATCCGTTCTCCTCCAAACCCAGGTGCAACAGTTCGGTTCTGACACCGATCGAAGGGATGGTCAGGGTGACGGGTGCGGATGCCGGCTGCATGGCCGGGAGGGGCTCCTCCGGAGAGGTAAGCGCCGCGGCCGCAGGTGGTGGCATTGGCACGGTCGAAGGTGCAGGCGTTGCTGCCGTGGTTGGCGGACTGCTCGTCGTGGGAGTGGCTTCACCAGGGTTTCCCGCGGCACAGCCGGTAAGGAACAGAAGTCCACCCACCACGGCCGCAAGGAACCGTCCGCGGTAGGTGGATTTCGTGGTTGTCACGGTGCTGATCCGCTCCGTTTAGGCTTTGGCTTCGGATCCGGTGTTGCGGCGACGGCGCACCACATAGGCGCCACCGGCAAGTGCCACCAATGCCAGTCCCCCGCCCAGAGCGATGGTTCCTGCGTCGTTACTTGCTTCTTGTGTGACGCCCGTAGCAGCGCCACCCGCCGGCATCTTCATCTGCCCTGCCTTCAACGTTCCACACAGGGCCGGCGATGTTGCTGCCAGTGGAAGCGTGGGGGCAAGATCGGACTTGGCTGCCTGTCCGGCTGCGCTGAGCGTAGCGGGGTCAAGACCGTGAACCACCACCACAGCAGTACCGGCTTCCAGGGCTGCCTTCGTCTCGGTGTTCAGCTCAAACGTGCGGTCAACGGTGTAGGCCGCACCCTGCCCGCCTACCTTCAAATCCAGGCCGGCTGCCGGGCTGGTGTCACCGCTGGTGGAGAGGGTAGTGACAATTCCACCGTAGGAAGGGGCGCCCTCGGTAGTGGAGATGACCTGATCGCCGTCTTTGTCAGCCGACGGATCCGGGCATACGCCCAAGGCGCCACCGTGAATGTGCTGAACGTGCGGGTACGGGGCGTCCATGAAGGTCGCCGGCATGCCTGAAACATTCAGGACAACGTGGGCTTGGTTGCCAGTGACATCGACTGTGATGTTGGCGGCGCCGGCGCTGCCATTAATCTGGCCGAGGGTTGCCTGGTAGGAATTGTCAGCAGCCATGGCCGGAGAACCGAAAAGGGCAAGCGCGCCCACAGCAAGGGTTGGTACTGCCATATAGCGGAGTGTCTTATTCATTGAAAAATCTCCTCATACACACGAGTGTGATGTTGGCACCCCAAGGGTTGGGGTCACAGGACATTCGAGACTGCTCGCCGAAAGGATGGGTCTGCGTGTGATTCAGAACACGCCCCACGGGTTCAGTAGGGTGGAGAAGACCCCAGAGTGAGGACCACCCACGTGCAGACCCCTGCCAGCAAGACTGCCGTAGACCGGCACTACGACTTGGTCATCATCGGCACCGGATCCGGAAACTCCATTCCCGGGCCTGAGTTCGAGGACCAATCGATCGCCATCATTGAGAAGGCTTCCTTCGGCGGGACATGCCTAAACGTAGGCTGCATCCCCACGAAGATGTACGTGCACACCGCCGACGTCGCCCTGCAGACCGCGGAGTCCGGAAGGCTGGGCTTGGAGGCCGAGGTCAACTCCGTCGACTGGCCGGGCATGGTGAGCCGCATCTTCGAGAACCGCGTCGACGCCATCTCCGCTGCCGGTGAAGAATATCGCCGCGGCCCAAAGACCCCAAACATCGACGTCTACGACCAGCACGCCGTCTTCGTCGGAGAACGCACGTTGCGCACCGGCCAGGGGGTCCACCCACGAACCATCTCCGGTGACCGGGTCGTCGTCGCCGCGGGCTCCCGGCCCGTCATTCCCGAGGCCATCGCCGCCTCGGGCGTGCGGTACCACACCAATGAAGACATCATGCGGCTCCCGCAACTACCCAAATCCCTGGTAGTCATCGGCGGTGGCTCCATCGCCATGGAGTTCGCCCACGTCTTCGACGCCCTTGGCACGGACGTCACGATCATCGCCCGCTCCACGCTCCTGCGGAACCTCGACCAAGACCTGCACGGCCCGTTCAACAACCTGGCCGCCGAACGCTTCGATATCCGGTCCGGCCGGACCCCCGTCGGCGCCGTTCAGACAGACCAGGGCATAACCGTCCGGCTCGACGACGGCTCCACCGCCACCGGGGAGGTACTGCTGGTGGCCACCGGGCGCATCCCTAACGGGGACCTGTTGGGCCTGCCCGCCGGCGGGATCGAGACGATAGGCGCCGGGCGCATCAAGGTCGATGAGTACGGCCGGTCAACCTCCGCTGCAGGTGTCTGGGCTCTCGGGGACGTCTCATCGCCGTACATGCTCAAACACGTCGCCAACGCCGAGATGCGCGCCGTGCGACACAACCTGCTCAACCCGGAAAACATGCAGAGAATGCCACACGACCACGTCCCCGCCGCCACCTTCACCCATCCCCAGATCGCCACCGTCGGCATGACCGAAGCCCAGGCCCGCGAACACGGCCATAACGTGACAACCAAGGTCCAGAGCTACGGGGACGTCGCCTACGGCTGGGCCTTGGAAGACACCACCGGGATCTGCAAACTCGTCGCCGACAAAGACACTGGCAAACTCGTCGGCGCCCACTACATGGGCCCCCAAGCATCAACCCTGATCCAGCAAATGATCACCGTCCTGGCCTTCGACCTTGACGTACGCCAATTCGCTGCCAACCAATACTGGATCCACCCCGCACTACCCGAAGTCACCGAAAACGCCCTGCTCGGCCTCACCTTCAACCAACCAGACCACAACAACAGCCCTGATCACCTCACCTCCTGACGAGGGGGTATGCCGTGCCGTGGTGTTACATGCGAGGCCGCTCCTAGCTAGTGGCGGTGCCCGAGTTGCGTGGACGTCGTGGCCACCTCGAAGATCCGTTCGCCGGCACGGTTGATCCACGTTGCCTTCAGGGTTGCGGGCTTCACAGTGGTGTCAGCCTCGATCCGGGCGAAGACGTTCGGCTCAACGGCGCTGTGCACCAGCGCAGGATGCGGCACATTGAGGCTCGCGATGGTGCGATCGTGCAGCGGGCTGACGATCCACTGCCAGAGGTCGTATCCGACACGGGGGCCATAGTTCAAGGCGCGGGACACGTGGATATCGCCGCTGAGCAAGACGACGCCGGGAATCTTTTCGTCCTTGATGAAATCAAACATCGCCTCGCGTTCGTGCGGGAACGTACCCCAATCGTCGGATTCCGCGTTCTGCTTGTCATCCCAAATCATTCCGCTGACCACCAGTTTGAACGTGGCGTCGCTGGAGCGCAGCGACTTCTGGAACCACTGCCACTGCGTCGCGCCGAGGCAGGTTGGCTGTCCGACGTCGGCCCAGCTCGCCTCGGTGCGGCTGAACCACCGGGGATCCAGGAGGAAAACTTCCACGGGTCCGCGCCGGAAGGACGTGTAGACGCCTTCGCCGGCGTCGCGCCTGGTTTGCTGTTCCCCGGCAGCGGTGTGACCGTAGCTGGCGTTGGCACGGTAGTCGACGAATGCCGACCGGGTGCTGACCTTGCCTTTCACATCTCCCAGGCTGGCGTTGAACGCAAAGTCGTGATCGTCCCAGGTGCCCCAGGTCGGAATGGAACGGACCAGCCGTGCCAGCTCGGGAACTTGGAGGAATTCGCGGTGACGTTGCCGGGCGAACTGCAGGTCTACAGAGTCGATGTACGGGGTGTCTCCCATGAAAACGAAGCTATCGCAGCCCTCTGCGAGAATCCGATCCCAGACCGCGTCCGAGCTTGACGGGGCACACGACCCCACACCCATGACCACCTTGGCCTTGGAGTTATCCGACGGGGCAGTGGTGAAAGCACCGATCAGTGGGGTGAACTCCGGATCGCCTGTGACAGGAACGATTGAGAACGTGTACCTCGTCTCGGCGTGCAGCTTGTCCACTTCGAAGATCATGCTGTGATCGTTCGCACTGGTGAGGGTGGCCTGCACGCGTTCTGCTTTGCCCTTCTGGTTGCGGACCGTGCACTCCCACCGCGGAAGGTGGTGGTGGTCCCGCCCCGGGCGCAGCCAAATCCGCGTGGTCCGATCCGTGGTGTGACCCACCATAGGGCCGGCGGCAGGGTCCTTGGGCTTCGGCGTTGGCACCACTGCCGGAGCTGTTCCCGCCTTGACGGCCGCCACATACTTGGACAGTGCGGCAAAGAAGCCTTCGCTATCCGCGACGGCGGCGGCCGGCTGGATAGCGGCACCTGCCGCATTGAAGCACTTATCGATGGTCAGGCTGGTGACCAGGAACCGGCCCTTTCCATGCGCGCCCTCCAAGAGTGCCGGAGGCTTTGGGTTTCCACCGGGAGCGCAGGAAAGCAGCACCCGCATGGACTCCCAATCAACCAACGTCTCCCAGCTGACACGGATCGCCGAGGTCCGATCACTCAGGACCCGGCCATCGATCCCCGTCCTCAGCGCCGAGACGAGCGGGTGTTCCGGGGCCATCGCATAGATGGCGTCGTGGTCCGGATCGGCGCGGGTAGCGCTCAGTGGCCCCGGCAAGTAGGTCGCTTTAGGTGAGTATTGGTCTGACTGCGCCATGTCCAACAGCACGCCACCGGCTGCGACGAAGTCACGCAGCGACCCCGATTGCGCTGCAACATAGTCAAGATAGGTGGGCGCGTTGTTAGTGAACGTCCCGAAAGCGATGAGGTCGACCCCCTGCGATGTGGCGGGCAGGCTGGGATCGAGGGTGATCACGGTTGCCCCGGCCCGGCGCAGCAGCTCCCCCAGGCCGGTTGCTTTGGTCCAGGGGTCGTTGAACTCCAACACTGCCGCGCGGATCGGAGTGCCTGAGGCAGCTTGCGCCGGGATCGACGCCGGGACGGTCGCCGCGATGGTCAACCCGGCTGTGGCGAGGCCTCCCCCAAGGAAGCCCCGTCGCCCTACTGATTTGTGGGTGGTCATGATGTTCTCCTTGTTGTTCCTAAGGTGGGGATTACGGATTTTCTGAGTGATCGCCCGGTGGGCGGCTGCATCAGGAGGGGCAGCTCTGCGAGCGCGCGGGGTTCCTCAACCAGCGCGTCCCACTGGTAGCTCTCCCGGGTTTCATGGACGAAATCCATGGCTTCTTGCAAATGTTTGGGCTCGTAGTTGTGGACGCCGGTGACGCTCAGTAGGGACCGGACCATGCGTTCGGGGTCCAGGGACACGGCCGGACCGGGCGAGACTGAGCCTGCCAAAACCATCCGACCTGCGATGTCCAGGGATGCGAATGCGGACTCCACTGCCTTCGCCGCGCCGGAAAGGTCCACCGCGATGTCCACGGCAAGTCCCGGGCGGTCCGTGTTGGGTGCGGCTGCGTCGGTCGCTCCGAACTCCCAGGCCAACGCGAGCCGATCGGGATTGATGTCCCGGACATGCACGGCTGATGCGCCACGGTGCGTAGCAACGGCGCAGGCAACAATTCCCAGCATTCCCGCGCCACTGATGAGGACACGTTTCCCGGTGAGGGGACCCGCGGCCTCCATCACGGCCATCACGGTTGCGGTGGCGCAGGCGACTGGTGCGGCCGCCGCGTCGCTCACCTTGTCGGGGACAGAAACGACCGTGATGCCTTGGCGAAGATGGATATGGGATGCGTAGCCCCCGGACAGGCCCCAGTCGCCGTCAAGTGGTTCATGGCCGGTCTTTAGCAGGTCAACGCATTTCGCGGTGACACCCGCACGGCAGCGGTCGCACCGTCCGCACGCGACGGTCACGCTCCAGATCACCCTGTCACCTGGCTGGAGCTCCCTGCCATGGAAGTCCTGCGCCCCGCCAACGCCCAGGCTGACGATCCTGCCAACAGCTTCGTGGCCCAGAATGCTGGGATGGGGTCCGGTGCGGCGTCCGGAAATCGTGTGGATGTCGGAGCCGCAAACCGTAGCGAGGTCAACCGTGGCCAGCGCCTCCCCCGGGGCCAGGGCAGGCAGGTTCACGGTGAGGTTACGGAAGTGGCTGCCGCCGGTCCAGGCCTGGACGGAAGCTGTCAGCGGAAGAGTCTGCTTATCCATGCAGAGAGCCTTTCGATCGCAAAGACAATGAAGAAAATGATCAGGATGATGCTTCCGGCGACGTCGAAGTTGAGTGTGCGGACGGATTCCATAAGGAGGAAGCCGATGCCGCCAGCCCCAACGATGCCCAAGACCGTTGACGTGCGGATGTTCACGTCCAACATGTAGAGCCAATGCCCCGTGAGCTGCGGCAACGCCTGTGGGATCACGGCAGCGAACAGCACGTCCCACCACCCGCCGCCAGCAGCACGGACCGCTTCGAGAGGGCCGCCGGAGATTTCTTCCACCGAATCGGCCACGAGCTTGCCGAGGAATCCGATGGTTCCAACGCCCAGTGCCATCGCGCCGGCCATGGGTCCCAGTCCGATGGCCGCCACAAAGATCACCGCCAGAATCAGCTCGGGGATAGCGCGCACGGCCAGGATGACGGCCCTGGCCGAATGGTAGATGAATCCGGAAGGAGACACATTCCGGGCGGCCAGGACCCCGAAGGGAATTGCTAGTGCCGCTCCGGATGCTGTCGCCACGAGGCCGATGGCCAGGGTCTCGCCCACTGCTTTCAGCAACGCGCCCTCGAGGCCTTCCGCCGATGGCGGCAGTAATCGGCCAAAGACTGTAACGAGGTCCGTGAACTGTTTAATTGGGGCCAGGGGGTCGATGCCCAGGTGGATGAGGGAAACCACGACGGCGGCAAGGGTCGCCGCTGCGCAGAGGGCACGAATCGTCCGCCCCTTGGTCCAGGGTGGCCGAACAGAGGGACCGGGAATGGCGGGCGCTGCAGCGCCATCGGACGCCGGATCCAGGAGGGTCCGCCGCAACCCGACGGCAAGGTACTCCATGGCTGCGATGATCAGCAGAATGACCAGGATGATGCCCATGGCACTTTGGTACATCAGACCGCGCAGGGCGTCCTGCAGTGCGAAGCCGATCCCTCCTGCGCCCACGAAGCCAAGGACCACGGAGGTCCGGAGGTTGATGTCCACCCGGTAGATGAAGGTGCCGATCCACGCCGGCATGACCTGGGGCAGCACTGCGCTAACCAACTCCGTGAGCCTTCCGGCCCCGGTGGCCCGTACTGCGTCCCTGGGCCCTTCATCGATCTGCTCGATTGCATCCGCGAACAGCTTGGCCATCATCCCTACCGAGTGCAGGCCCAGGGCCAGGATGCCGGGCAGTACGCCGATCCCCAAGGCCCGCACAAACAGCACGGCGAACACCAGGTCCGGTATCGCCCTGCACATGGTGATGACCATGCGGGCAGCGTGCTGGACGGCAGGATGAGGGGTGGTGTTCGAGGCCGCAAGGAAGGCCAGCGGGATGGAAATGATGGTGGCCAACACTGTCCCCAGCAGTGCCATCATCAGCGTTTCCACCAGGAGCTCCCCAACACGAGGGGGATTGTCCAACTCCGGGGGAAGCATGCGCTCCAGGAGGTTGGCGACGTCGTCGAATCCGCCGCCAAGCGCACGCAGGTCGAAGTCGATCTGGCGGGCGCTGAGGACAGTCAGGCCGGCGATTGCCGCCAACGCGATCCAGAGGACAAATCTTTCCCGGCTGAACGGCGGACGGACTGCGTGGTTGAAATCCGGTGCCTGGTTCCCTGGGGATTCCGATGGTTCCGCTGCGGGTTTGGTGGCGGTTTTCATGCAGTGGTTCCGTCCGGGGCCGCCTCCGGCTGGAGTTGCTTGTACACGTTCAGGACGTCTTCGCGGGACAGGGTGGCGGTGCTGGAGTCGAGGACCTTTTCGCCGTCGCGAAGTCCCACGATCCTGTGGGCCCAGTGCATTGCCAGGTCCACCTGGTGCAGCGTGCAGAGGACCGTGATTCGCTTCTCGAGGCAGATCTGGAACAGCAGGTCCATGACGTTGGCGGCGTTCTCGGGGTCCAGCGATGCTACTGGCTCATCAGCCAGGATCAGCTCCGGTTTTTGCATAAGTGCCCGGGCAATCGCCACGCGCTGCTGCTGCCCACCGGACAGGGAATCTGCCCTTTGGAAGGCATGCTGCCCCAACCCCACCCTCGAAAGATGTGTCAGCGCCTCACGCCGCTGGGCACGGGAGTAGCTGAGGATTCCGTAGCGAGGCCCGGATATCCGTCCGGACGCTCCGATCAGCACGTTCTCCAAGCACGTCAATCTGCCCACCAGGTTGAAATGCTGGAAGATGAAACCGATTCTGGAGCGCAGCTTGCGCATCTCGCGGCTGGTCATCCCATGGACCGGCTGACCCAGGACTGTGGCCTCGCCGGCGGTGATGGGATTCAGGCCATTCAAGCATCGGAGGAGGGTCGATTTGCCAGAGCCGGAAAGTCCCAGCAGGACCGTGAGTTCGCCGGGGGCTACCTCAAGATCGATTCCGTGAAGTGCGGTGACCGGTCCGAAGTCCTTGCGGAGTTCCCGGACGCGGATGGCTGGTCCGGGTTGACTGTCCGGGACCGCGGTTGCTGCAGCCTGGGTCATGGTCACGGCTCGCACTTTTCGGACTTGGTGGTGAGGCAGACGTTGCGGATGCCGTCGTAGTCGGCGTCGCCGGCCTTCACCACACCCCAGGCATGTTCGCCTGTAATCAGGCATTCCTTGCCTGTGCAGAATCCCTGGGACTCGAAGTATTCGGCGTTGGCCTTCTGAGTGAACAGAGCTGTCAGCTTGGCCACAGTGTCATCGCCGAGCTTGTTGCGAACCGCGAAGACAGAGCCGGGAATCATCTCGGATTTCCAGACTGATTTGAGCTCGCCGGCCTGCAGTTCCCCCTTGCCGGGAAGAGTGTCCTCCACCATGGACTGCATGGCAAAGCCCACCTCGCACTGCCCGCTCTTGACGGACAAAGCTGAGGCATCGTGGCTGCCTGCGTAGATCGGTTTGAGCGCTTTGCTGATGTCGGATTCCTTGCCACTGGAGGCGACACCCGAACTGATCAGCCCGGCCGAGGGGTACAGGAAGCCGGAGGTTGAGCCCGGGTCAACGAAGCAGGTGTCCTTGCCCGCGAAGTCCTCGATTCCGGTCACTGCGTCGTTGCTGCCCTGGGTGATCCCCAGTGAGTAGTAACCGGCGGGTGTGTTCTTTGCTTTGGTCAAAGCGCCAAGCGGCTGGATGTCCGCCTTGTTGGCTGTGGCTATCACGTAGGAGAACGGGCCGAGGAAGGCAATGTCCACCCGGTCTGCGATCATTCCTTCGACAATTCCCGCGTAGTCGCTGGCCTGCTGGAGCTTGACCTTGGAGCCGGTTTCGGCCTCGATCATCTTGATCAAGGGCTCGTAGGTTCCGGTGAGGTCAGTGCTGTTCTCATTCGGGATCGCACCGATGACGATCTCCGAAGGGAACCCGTTTGACTGTTGGGGCTCGTTGGCTGAGGCGCATCCCGAGAGGAGCACCATGCTCGCCAAGCCAACTACTGAGGCGGTCAGGGCTTTGAAGTTCATTGGAATTCCTGTTCTGGAGGATTGGTGAGGGGCGCGGCCTAGGAAAGCAGGACGCCGGGCAGTTCGGTGACGGAATTGAGGATGTGGGTGTGCGGTGCGGTCTGGAGGTCTTCCCTGGTGTGTGCACCGGTGAGTACGCCGGCCACTACAGACGCACCGGAACGCGTTCCGGCCAGCAGGTCGCTGGTGGTATCGCCGGCAACGGCGATCTCGCGGACGTCGTCGATCCCGAAACGCAGCATCGCCGTCAGGATCATGTCCGGTGCCGGGCGTCCCCGGCCAGCATCTGCGGGGGAAAGCACGTCATCCACCAGGTCGCCCCACCCCAGGGAGGAGATCAGACGATCCCGGGTGACAGGTGAGAATCCGGTGGTCAGGACCACTTTCGTTCCGGCCTGCCTGAGGGTTCTGATGGTTTGGGCGGCACCGGAGATCTCACTGACTCCCAACGAGTCGATGTTCCGTTCGTAGGCGGCCTCGAACATGCTGTTGGCTTTCCCGGCAGCCGCGGAGTCGCCGCCAAAGATCTCCATAAAGACATCGATCTTGCTCTGGCCCATGGTGTCCAGGGCGTACTGCACGGCATCGCGGGCTGCCGGTGAGCCGGTTGCGAGGCCCATGTCGGTAACGGCGGAAAGGAAGGATTCCTTGACGACGCCGCCGTCCTGGACAGTTGTCCCGGCCATGTCGAGGCATACGAGTTTGATCATTGTTGGTACTCCTGGATGTTTGGTCCTGCGATGTTTAGTCACGCGCAGTGCAGCTGCATCCAGCATGCCCTTAAAAAGTAATCTGTATAGACAGATTCTGGGCCGTTTGCCGATTGTTCATCAGCCATTAATCCCTTATTGATCCGGGAATTCGGCTGGCAAACAGGCTATGATTCCCTCATGCAGTCCGAGCCGATATACCTCAAGTTGTCCCAACAGATCATGGAGCAATTCTCTGATGTTCCAGCCAATCGGGCCCTGCCGTCGGAACACGATCTTGGCAACATCTTCGGTGTCAACAGGCAAACCATCCGCGCCGCCCTGGACGAGTTGGAGCGCCGGTGGCTTATCCGCAAAGTGAAGGGAAGCGGCACGTTCCGCACCCAACGGTTTGAGTACCGGATCAGCCGAGACCTCGCCCCGTCCTTCACCCAGACAGTCCGGGCCGCGGGAGCAGACCCCCGCACCGTGAACTCCAAGCCCGCGATACGGCAAGCGACCCCGGAGGAACGCGACATCCTGGGGCTTGACGCGGGTTCCAAAGTCACCGTCCTGGAGCGGGTTCGCTACATCGACGACATGCCCGTCAGCACGGCCGTCTCTGTCCTGCCCTCCGCCGCCGTCCCCCGCCTGGCCGCCGTCCTTTCGGCCGATGGATCGTTGGACGGCATCCTCCGCCGGCACTACGGCTACTCTCCGCACCGCCAATGGAGCCAAAGCCGCCTCTCATCTCCCACCAGCGATATTGCCGAAACCTTGGGACTCAGGGGAAGGCCGCCACAGATCCTGCTGCGCGGCCTGATCTCCTGCTCGGAGTCCGGGAGAAAGCTGGAGTACGTGGAGAGCTACCTCAGGCCTGACGTCTTTGACGTCGTGACGGAGCTCGGCCAATGCTGAACAGCTACACCTTGGGCCATGTCCGGGCCGTCACACCCGAGGGCATCCTCGAGGACCAGTTGATCAGCGTATCCGGCGGCGTCATCGAAGACATCGGCCCGCACCGTAACGGAACACGGGCCGACGTCGATGGTCGCGGACAGCTCTGCCTGCCAGGGCTAGTCGACGTCCACAGCGACGCCCTGGCGAGGGAATACCGGCCCCGGCCCGGCGCCGTCGTTCCCGTTCCGCTGGCACTCCACGCCGCCGAAAGCAACCTGCTCGCGGCCGGGGTCACCACCGCCTTCCACGCCATGTCCTTCCAGCTGAAGTCAGCGGTGGGCATCCCCATCAAGTCCCCACGGGCACCTGAAATACAGCACGCGCTAAAGGCCTACCCCGATCCGAGGATCGACCATCGGGTGCTGCACCGGCTGGATGTACGGTGCCCCGGCGGCCTTGAACTCTTTCGGGGGCAAATCGCCGGCCACACCGGAACCCCGCTGGTGTCCTACGAGGACCACACTCCCGGACAAGGCCAGTACAAGGACCGCTCGGTCATGGAACGGTGGCTCCAGGAAGCCCAGCAGATGACGCCAGCCGGGGCCAGGCATCACGTTGACCTGCTGGTGGCCGAGAGGGATGGGCAGTTTCCGCTCAGGGAGCAAACCCTGACGTGGCTCAGCAGCCTGGCCGCAGACGGGTCCATCACGCTCATGGGGCATGACCCCACCTCTCCGGACGAAATCGATGATCTGATCGCCCGGCACGCCACCATCGCCGAGTTCCCTACCACTCTTGAGGCAGCCCATCATGCGGCCGCGCGAGGCGTCGCCAACGTAGCCGGGGCACCCAACATCCTGCTGGGCGGCTCCCATTCAGGCAATGTTTCTGCCGCAGAGTTGGCACAGCACGGCGTCCTGCACATTCTGGCCTCCGACTACCTGCCGTCGAGCCTGCTTCCGGCAGCCTTCGAACTGGCAAGGCTAGGCCACGCCACACTGCCTGCAGCGATCGGCATGATCACTGCCGCACCTGCAGCGGCCGCGGGTCTGCAGGATCGCGGACAACTGGCACCAGGCCGCAGGGCCGATCTGCTGCTTTGTTCCGATGCGCACCAACGCCCGCGCATTTCGCGCACGTTCACCGCACCACAGGCAAGAGCAGGCGCCTCAAGCGTTCAAGCCAAGCGACTGTCGCCGGCTGGCGGGACCACCACTGGACAATCAGTCGTCTGAGGGCCTCCCGAGCACGCTGGCCGCGGACATCGTTGCGGATGAGATTCCGGCCTTTGATGCCGTAGAAGCGTCCGCGTTCGTCGGCGGCAATGCGGGGCATGCCGGACCGTTCCCCGGTCCGCGAGCAGGTACGGTTACAGCCGCCATCGGGCGGGTGGTTAGGCTGGGTGGATGGCGACAGTTATTCTCGTGCGGCACGGCCGCACCACAGCCAATGCCACTGGAGTGCTGGCCGGGCGGGCCGTCGGCGTCAGCCTCGACCAGATGGGCCGCGAACAAGCGGCCCTGACGGCAGACCGGCTCGCAGCGGTGCCAGTAATCGGGGTGGTGTCGAGCCCTCTTGAACGCTGCCAGCAGACCGCCCAACTCATCCTCGCTCGCCAGGCCGGCACGCCGTACGCGCCGGTCGACAGCGATCTCACCGAGTGCGATTACGGCCAGTGGCAGGGCCGGGCGCTCAGTGATCTCGCGAGCGAAGATTTGTGGTCCGTGGTGCAGTCGCAACCGTCCGCCGTCGTTTTTCCCGGCGGTGAATCCATGGCCGCCATGCAGGCCAGGGCGGTGGCAGCGATTCGACGCCACGATGCCGACTTTGAAGCCGAGTACGGACCAGGGGCTGTGTGGGTGGCCGTGAGCCACGGTGACATCATCAAGTCAATCCTCGCCGACGCACTCGGCATGCACCTTGACCTGTTCCAGCGTATTAGCGTGGGCCCCGCCTCCGTATCGATCGTGAACTACGGCGCCAGCCGGCCGAGCGTCTACGCGACCAACACCGAAGCGGGTGATCTGTCGTGGCTGTCGAACGGCATCCGTTCCGGTGATGCGCCGGTGGGCGGCGGTGCAGGGCAGAAGACGGCATGAACCTCGTGTGCCTAAAATATTGACATGCCTACACGCGTTCACGAGTTTGCCTGGCCTGATCGGGTTGTCATCGGCACCATTGGCCTTCCAGGAGCGCGCACGTTCTACCTCCAGGTGCGCGCAGGGACGAAGATCGTGAGTATTGCCCTCGAGAAGCAGCAGTCGGCTCTGCTCGCGGAGAAGATCGACGAAATTCTCGACCAGCTCATCACCATCGAGGGCAACCCCTTCAGCGTTCCCACGGGTACTCCCATTGAGCTCGTCGACAATGAGCCACTCGAGGCTCCCCAGGAGCAATTTCGCACCGGCGCCATGAGCCTGGATTGGGATCCAACCACGGCCCAGGTCGTCATGGAGGCCTACCCCATCACCGATGCCGATACTGATGACGACGACGAACCGCTTGATGCGAGCGGCGCCGACGAGCTCGAAATGATGCTGGTGCGCATGCCGGTCGGCACCGCCCGCGCGTTCGCCAAACGCACCCGCGAGATTGTGGGCGCAGGGCGTCCAACATGCCCGCTGTGCGGTTACCCCGTGGACGCGGACGGACACGACTGCACCTTCCCTGAGGCCTGATGCCGGCGCTGGACCTGGTGACCGCCGAGCTAACGCTCACCGGCCGCATCACGACGGCCTCAAACGCTACATTCCTGGGCAGCATCGGCGACATTCCAGTCGTCTACAAACCAATAGCCGGCGAAAGTCCGCTGTGGGATTTTCCCGACGGAAACCTCGCCCACCGGGAGATGGCTGCCTATCTGGTTTCGCAGTTCCTCGGCTGGGACATCGTGCCGCAAACTTGGCTGCGCGATGGCCCCCTGGGCGAAGGAATGGTGCAGCTCTGGCAGGAGCAAGACCCCGCCCAAAGCGCCGTGAACCTGGTCGCAACGGACAAGGCACCGGAGACAGGCTGGAAACACGTTCTGGAGGGACGGGATGAGAACGGACGGTTGGTCACGCTCGTTCACGAAGACTCCCCGGCGCTCAGACGCATGGCGGTCTTCGACATGGTGATCAACAACGCCGACCGAAAAGGCGACCACATTCTTGCCATGGCGGACGGACACCGGCACGGCGTGGACCACGGGCTCACTTTTCACAGTGACCACAAGCTGCGCACGGTGCTATGGGGATGGCTGGGCGACGCTTTGACCGCCGAAGAGCGCGACGGTATCGACCGAGTCAGCGAAGGACTTAACGGCGGGCTGGGCCGAACTCTGGCGGACTTGCTCAGCGCAGAAGAAATCGAATCGCTCGCCGCACGCTGCGCCCGGCTGCGCTTGGCAGATCGATTTCCGGCCCCGAGCGGTGGGATGCCGGCGGTGCCCTGGCCGCTGTTCTAGGGAACTGCAGCCACACGCCGCTCGCCAATGTCGAACCCAGGTCCACCCGGAACCGAGTCAATCAGTCGGCGCGTGTAGGGGTGTTGCGGGTTCCCGTACACCGCATCAACATCGCCTTGCTCGACGACTTCGCCGTGGAACAGGACCAGGATTTCATCGCTGACATGGTGCACGACGTCCAGGTCGTGGGAGATGAAGGCCATGGTCAGGTCCAGTTCCTTCCGGAGCCGGCCTATGAGGTTCAGGATTTCCGCCTGTACTGAGAGATCCAGGGCCGAGGTGATCTCATCCGCGATGATCAGTTTCGGCTGCACGGCCAAAGCCCGCGCAATGGCTATGCGCTGCCGCTGCCCACCGGAAAACTCGTGCGGATAGCGCTCGGCCACCTCCGGATCCAGCCTGATGGTAGAGAGCCAATGGGTGATCTTCTCGCTGTGCTCCTTCGGGTTGGCCCGCAACGGATCGATGGCCTCCGCCAGGGTCTGCCCGATGGTCCGCCGCGGGTTAAGTGATGAATAGGGGTCCTGCGGAACCATCTGGACCGCCCGGCGCATGGTGCGTCGCTCGGCACCGGACATCTTGGTCACGTCACGTCCCGAGAAAGAGATCAGTCCGCCGTTGGGCTTCACCAACCCCACAATGGCTTTGGCCATAGTGGACTTGCCCGAGCCCGATTCGCCCACGATCCCCAGCGTCTTGCCTGCGTGGATGCTGGCGTTAACTCCCTTGAGGACCGTGGCGGCCGAGCGACCGGAACCGAAGGTGACTTTGACATCCTTCAGCTCCAAAACCGGCTGGCTTTGGGATGCGTTCATTTGGTGGTCTCCTTGGTACCCGGGCTGGTGGTGACGTCCCCACCACCGGCGGGTTCGTCGTCGTAAATTTCGTCCAAGGCGAAGTCCTTGGCAGATACAGTGACGAGCTCCGCTTTTCGCTCGGCGATGGACGGCGTCGCGGCAAGGAGTGCCTTGGTGTAGGGATGTTTCACCTTGCCGGCAGCGAGTTCTTCTCCCGTGAGCCTCTCCAGGATCTTGCCGCCGTTCATCACGATGACTTTGTCGCACAGGGCCTGGACAACACCGATGTCGTGCGAAATGAAGAGCATGGCTGTGCCCATTTCGCGGTTGATGGTGCGGAACTGACGGAGGACGTCGGCCTGGACGGTGACATCGAGCGCCGTAGTGGGTTCGTCGGCAATGATCAGCCGCGGGTCCGTGACCAACGTGGAGGCGATCATGGCGCGTTGCAGCATGCCGCCGGACAGTTCGTGCGGGTGTTGCTTCATCCTCTTTTCCGGCTGGGTGATTCTGATGTCTGCCAGGGCTTTGACCATGCGGCCAAATGCGGTGTTGCGGGACTGGCCCAGATGTACCCGGCTCACCTCGGTCAGCTGGGAACCAATGCGCAGGGCAGGGTTGAAGCTGGTTCCGGGGTCCTGATAAACGAGTCCAATGGACGTGGCCAATTCACGTGGCTTGTTCTTCTTCAGGAGGTTGAGCCCGCCAAGGCGCATGGTCTTGGCGCTGACACCCAGCTCCTCCGGCAGGAGCCCTGCGATGGACATGGCGGTGAGGGACTTTCCGGAACCGGACTCCCCCACCAGGCCCACCACTTCACCGGCGTGGATGCTCAGGGACACGCCCTTGACCAACGGAACGCCCGACGGCGTGGTGACGGTGAGGTTGTCCACCTCCACCAGCGCTTCGGTATCGGCACGCAGTGACGCCGGCACCTCTGATGCCTTGCGTAAACTGCCAAACTTCCGGCCGCCGCGGGGGTCGGTGGCGGCGGCTAGGCCGTCACCGATCAGCATGGCGCTCAGGCCGGTGATGGTGATCATGATCGAAGGCATCACGGCTTGGAGCGGCTGGGAGTAGATATTGACGAGTCCTTCATTCAGGAGTCGGCCGAAGTCATACTCAGGGTTCTGCACGCCGAGGCCGATGAAGGACAGGCTGGACAGGTCGATCAAGGTGGTGGCGAAAACCGTGGCAGTCAGCACCAGGAGCGGTTCGGCCATGTTGGGCAGCAGGTGCCTGGTGATGATGTGGGGCCCGGACACACCGAGCAGCCGTGCCGTGGAGACGTAGTTTCGCTGGGAAATCGAAGCAGCCATATTGGCAGTGAGCCGGGCAAACGCCGGGATGCTGGCGATGGAAATGGCCAGCACGGCAGACCACGTGCCTTGGCCCAAAATTGCGGCGATCAGCAGGGAGAAGATGAGGCTCGGGTAGGCGACGGCTGCTTCGATGACGCGCAAGACTGCAGCGCGGACGCGGCGGGGTGCTAGCCACACGGCGGTACCAATGGCGATGCCGGCGACGACGGCAATCGCCGTAGTCGCTGCGGTCATCAGCAGCGTCAGACGCGTGGCTACCAAGGACCGCGCCAGGACGTCGCGGCCGAAGTCATCGGTACCCAGCCAGTGCTCAGCACTTGGGCCCTGTGAGGCCTGGGGCGTGAGCTTTTCCGCGGCGTCTGAGAGGAACATCGGCGCGAGGATGGCGGTGAGGACCATGATGGACATCATCACGATGCCGACAATGAGGCCGGTGGTCCAGCGGAACCTGCGGCGGGGACGGGCTGTCTCAGCCATTGGACTTTCCTCCGAGCGTACGGGGGTCGATGAGGCCGAGAATGACGTCAACCAGTAGGTTCAGCACGATGGCCAGGAAGCCAAGAACCAGGATGATGCCCTGGATCACGGGGTAGTCCTTGTTGACGATCGCGGTGACGATTTCCCGGCCGAGTCCTGGCCAGTTGAAGACGTTTTCCACGATGATGGCCCCGCCGAGCATGCCTGCCAGAATGAGTCCGGCCAGCGTGAGTGCCGTGGTGAGCAGGTTGGGCAGGGCGTGCCGGGCGTAGAGGCGCAGTGACGGCAGCCGCCACCCGCGGGCCGTCCTCAGGTAGTCCTGTTCCAGCACCGTTGACGTCTCGCGGCGAACCACGCGGGCAATGGAGCAGATAGGAGCTATCGAGAGACCAACCACGGGCAGGATCAGGGCACTCAGCGAAGCGGCACCGGCTGCCGGGAGGACTTTGAGAATGATGGCGAAGACCACCACCAGCATGGTGGAAACAACATACTGCGGAACCGCTTGGAAGAAGCCGGTCAGCATTCCGAAGGACACGTCGAGCCACTTCTTGCGGCCACCCCGGGTGAGGATGCCTACCAGCATGCCGGCAGGGACGGAAACCAGGAGGACCAGAATGATGCCAAGAACCGCAAGCTCAGCGGTGAACGGGAGTTTGGTGGCAATGATTTGCGAAACGGAGGTGCTGTAGGCGAAGGACTCCCCCAGGTCTCCGGTGAAGAGTCCGCCCACGTAGTTGATGAACTGCATATAGAGCGGATCATTCAGGCCAAGGCTGGTGCGGATGGCCTCAATTTGCTCGGTAGTGGCATCAGCGCCTGCCACAGCCACCGCGGGATCGCCGGGTATGAGCGGAACCATGAAGAAGGTCACGACGACGAGCAGGGCGACGGAGAGGAGGACACCACCGGCGCGGCGAAGGGCGTAGTCGGCCCAGGGGGAAAGGCTCAGTGCCCCGCCCCGGGGGCCTTTGGCGGCCCCCGGGGTTTGGCTCTCAAGGATCTGTACTTCCTTGGAGAGCATGGTTGGTTCAGTCATCGTGAAGCCTCTGCTACTTGGTGATGCGCATGGTGGCGTAGTCGACGATTCCCGACGGTGCCTGGATGGAGAATCCGGAGCGCTGGGCAACAATCTGCGGCTCGCCGACGAACGGGACAATGTCGTTATCGTTCAAGATGCTCTTCTGCGCCTTCGTGTAAGCGTCGCAACGGGCCCCTTCATCGGTAGCGGATTGAGCGGTGGCGATGTCCGCGACGATGTCCGCATTCTCGCCGCCGCCGATGTTGCGGCCGCCCTTTTCAGGGGGAACACCGGCTATGCGGGTCAGGGATGCTGCCACCGTGCCAACGAAGTTCGCGTCACCCTGAACAGTGAGGTCCCAGGTCTCGGGCTTGGTCTGGGTCATCGTGGCCCAGGTTCCGTTGTCCACAAGCTGCAGTTCCACGGTTGCGCCCGCAGCACGGAGCGCCTCTTGAACGTACGTGCTGCCTGCGCCGTTCGGGCCGATGCTGGTGGTGCCCACCATCTTGAACGTTTTGCCTGCCAGGACAGCCTTTGCGGCTGCAGCATCTTCAGGAGTCAGGCTTGAGTTATCGGGAAGTACGCACGGGACAGTAGGTGCGACGATCGAGTTGTAGGTGATGCCCTTGCCGGCATAGGCAGCAGAGTTGAACGCCTGCTGGTTCATCTGCTGTGCAACGGCTTTACGCAGTGCGGGATCCGTGAAGGGGCTGCCTTCGCGCTGGTTGAAGAGCAGGAAGATGCCGGCAAACGGGACCGTAGTGACGGCATAGTCTTTGTTGCTTTCGAAGCGCTGAACATCAGCGGGGGCGATGTCCGAAACGTCCATCTCGCCTGTCAGCAGCTGGTTGGCCACCGTGGTCTTGTTCACGCCCGGGAAGAACCGCACGGTCTTGGCCGGGATTCCCTCCAGCGGTTTGGACCACTGAGGCCAGGCCTTGTAGTCCTCACGCAGTGTCATGTCGTAGCTGACGCCGTGGCTGGATTTCGTCAGTGTGTATGGCCCGGAGAAGGCGCCCTTGACGGTGCCTTTGGCCAAGCCGTCCAGGTCCGCCAGTCCGGCGGGGCAGATGATGCCGGTCTGCGCCAGCGTCAGGCCGCCGATGAGTTCGGACCACGGTTGGGCGAGCTTGATGTCCACGGTACCTGCGGCGTCGTCACCTGTGATGGAGGGCTGGCCAGGACCGAAGACGAGTTTGCCGAAGTTGTTCTTGGTGGCAGGATCGGCAAAGTAGCTGAGGGACTTGGCCACAATACTGGGCGTGATGGCTGTACCGTCTGCACACGTAGCGTCCTTGCGGATGGTCAGCGTGGCTTCAGAGGCGGTGGACTTCCATTCGGTGGCCAAGCCACCGATGAACTTCCCATCGGCATCCCTGCGGACCACGGTGTCGAACAAGAATCGCGCTACCTCGTAGTCGTCCTTCGCGTTTGCCTTGGCCGCGTTGAAGGTGGTGGGGTCGGCGTTGAGGGCCGTCCGGATGGTGTCGGTGGACATTGCTCCACCGGTGCCGCCGGAGGAAGCCTGACCGCCCGTGGTGCAACCGGTCAAAAGGAACGCGGCAGCGGTGACGGTCGCCGCCGCTGCCATAAAAGTCGAACGTCCTTGCATAGGGATGAGCCTCCTGGTTGCCTCCGGTAGCCATGCCATTGCGGATGCGGGCGCATCTGGCGGAAACCTGAAGAATTGATATGCGATATCTTTCGCGAATGAGAAGAGTTTCTCTAATTGGATCCCACAAGTCAACGGTTTTTTGTGAGTTCCCCCACAAGTGAGCCCCGCCACGCCCATGTTTTACACGTCGGACACAACCAGGGCTTGACGATCGACGAAAGAAACGCGAAACTTTTCTCATATGTGATTGGCGTCTCAAGGCGTTCAACTCATCCGCAACCCGGACCAACCAAAGGTGGAACACATGGCAACGACACTCGAGCTCACAGTCCGTAAGGCACAGTGGACCCGCCCGCCGCGCGAACTGGTCCGCGCATTCGAGGCCTTCCCGGTAGCCAACATCGGCGATGCCATGGAGCGCCTGGGCTTGGTGGACGGAAACATCAACCCGGTCTGGGCCGGCGCCAATTGCGTCGGTTCTGCACTGACGGTCCTCGGCGCGGCAGGCGACAACGCAGCCGTCATCGAATCCCTCAACTACATCGAGCCCGGCGACATCATGGTGATCAACGGCTTCGGCCACGAACACCGCGCATTGGTCGGCGAACAGCTCTCCCAACGATTCGAGGCCGCAGGGGCAACGGGCGCTGTGATCGACGGTTACATCCGCGACCGGGCGACCATCACCGAGATCAAGTTCCCGGTCTTCGCCCGTGGCACAACCCCGGCCGGTCCGTTCAAGAACGGCCCCGGCGTGATCGGCGAACCGGTCGCCATCGGCGGCATCGTGTGCTCCGCCGGTGACATCGTCGCCGCAGACGATGACGGCGTCGTCATCATCCCCCAGGCCCGTGCAGCCGAAATCCTCGAACTGGTCAAGGCCGTGGCAATCCACGAAGCAGAGATGACCGCCGAGATCACCCGCGAATACAGCTAGTCCTCCCTTACTCCCCCACGGGACCCCGCTTAGACTGAGAGAACCCGCAATGACTAACACATCGACGGAATCAGTGACACTGAACACCGCTCAAATCAAGGTCGTCACAGCCGACGGCAAGGTGGTGCGCAAGGCAACCCTGGCCGGCACCATGGGCTCCTTCGTGGAATGGTACGACTACGGAATCTACGGTCTACTCACCACCTATCTGGCCATCAACATCATGGGCTCCAAGGACCTGGGTTCACTCCTGCTGACCAACGTCGGCTTCTTGGTGAGCTTCCTGGCCCGCCCCTTTGGCAGCGTCATCGCCGGTTACCTCGGCGACAAGCTGGGCCGCAAGAACCTTCTCGCCGTCCTCCTGCTCCTCATCTCAGGAGCCACGGCCTGCATCGGCCTCATCCCGTCCTCCTCAGTGATCGGCTGGGCCGCCCCTGCACTCCTGATCCTCTTCCGCATCCTGCAGGGCTTCTCCGCGGGTGGCGAAGTGGCAGGCGCCATGGCCTTCGTCGGCGAGTACGCCCACGACAAGCACCGCAACTACTCCATGAGCTTCATCGCGGTCGGCTCCTTCTGCGCCCTGCTCTTCGGCAGCGGCTTCTCCGCTATGCTCATCACCACTCTGGGCGACGCCACCATGGAAGCCTGGGCCTGGCGTGTTCCGTTCCTGTTCGCGCTCCCCTTGGGTTACGTAGGCTTCTACATCCGCTCCAAGATGGAAGACACCCCGCATTTCGCAGCCCTGCGTGAACGCAACGTTGTTGAAAAAAACCCCCTGCGCGCAGTCTTCACCTCCAAGCGCCACCTCAAGGCCATCGCTCTGACCATCTTCCTGCCAGCCGTGAATGGCCCTGGCTACTACCTGCTCTTCGCCTACATGCCGACCTACCTGAAGACCCAGCTGGGCAGCGGCAACAACTTCAGCATGCTCCAGGCCCTGATGGTCACCGCGGTCAGCCTCGTGGCCATCATCATTTCCATCCCGCTCATGGCCCGCCTGTCCGACCGCATCGGCCGCAAGCCCGTACTCACCTTCTCTGCCGTACTCATGGCAGTAGTTTCCTACCCGATGTTCGCCATGATCACCACCGGCAACATGACACTGGCCTGCGTAGCAACCGTCGTCATGGCCATTGCCTTCTCCGGCCACGCCGCCGTGGTCCACACCGTCCTGACCGAAATGTTCCCCACCACCGTGCGCTACAGCGCCTACAGCATCGGCTTCAGCATCAGCACCATCATCTTCGGCGGCAGCGCCCCCCTGGTGATGACCGAGCTCATCAAGAGCACCGGGAACAGCATGGTCCCGGCCTACGCCGCGATCGGAACGGCCATCATCACACTGGTTTCCATCTTCTTCCTGAAGGAGACCAAGGGACAGCCTCTCGCTATGAACTAACAAGACACGCACGACGGCGGCCTGCCGCCATTGCCGACCGGCCTGCCGCCATTGCCGACCGGCCGCCGTCGTTGGACCATAAAGCACCACAACGAGAACCATTGGGAGTCACTTTGGGCATCAACTCAGTCGCCGTCGTCGCAGACCTCGGCGAAAGCTACGGCAACTACACCATCGGCGATGACGACGCCTTGCTGGGCCTGGTCACCGCCTCCAACATCGCTTGCGGATTCCACGCCGGAGACCCGCGGGTCATGGACGCCACCGTCAAGGCCTGCGTGGACCGCGGCATCGAACTGGGAGCCCACCCCGGCTACCCTGACCTGGTGGGCTTCGGCCGCCGGCTCATCGAAGCCAGCGAAGAGGAAATCCGCACGGACGTCCTCTACCAGATCGGCGCCCTTGACGCCTTCGCCCGCATCCATGGCGGGAAGATCAGCCACGTTGCACCGCACGGCCGTATGGGCAGCATCGCCCAGACCGATGCAAAGCATGCCCGCGCCATCACCGATGCCATCAAGGCCTACGATGCGTCGTACATCGTCATCTGCCAGAACGGCCTGCTGGCCGATGAATCCCGCAAGCGCGGACTTGACGTGGGCTACGTATTCCTTGCCGACCGCGGCTACGGCGACGACGGCATGCCCGTTTCCCGCAACACCGAGGGCGCACTCCTCCACGACCCCGAAGAAATCGGGCGCCGCGTGGTCCAGGTCGTCACCGAAGGCACCGTGCGTGCAGTCACCGGCAAGGTGGTACCGCTGGGCCATGATGCCGACGTCGTGCTCCTCCACGGCGACCACCCGCAGGTCCTGGAGAACGGCACTGCCCTTCGAGCTGCTTTGGACCGGGCCGGCGTCAAAGCAACCGGACTGCAGGAAGTTTTGGCCGAAAAGGCGCGCATGGCCACGGTCTAGCAACGGCTGCCCACCACCCACCACCAACAAGCCAAGGACACATGAGTACGCAACCAGCTCCCGGACAGCCGCCAAGCCCTGCACCGGACTTTGCCGCCATCAAGGCAGTCCCGTTCGGAGACTCGGCACTGATGGTCAGTCTGGCAACCGGGTCGGTCGACGAACGTCAATCAGGGAGCCGGAAGCTCCGCGAAATCCTGCTGGACGTGCGTCCCCACGGTCTGCTCGACGTCGTGGCCGGCGTGGATTCCATCCTGGTGGAATTCGACTGCCTCGCGGTCAGCCACGGCCAGCTGGCACAAACCATCCGGCTGGCAGCGACAAGCCGAAGTTCCACCGGCGACAGGCAAGCCCACGACGGGAAGCATTTCGTCATCCCCATGGTGGTCAACGACTCCTTCGCTCCGGATCTGGCGGACGTGGCGGCCGAACTTGGCATCAGCACGGAGGCCGTCCTGGGGCACTTGGAAGACTCGGAGTTGACCATCAACCTACTGGCCTCCGCCATGGCACCCATGATGGGCAGCGTGGAGTTTCCCGGACAGGTCAGCCGCTGCAAGGAGCCACGAACCAACGTTGACCCCGGCTCCGTGATGGTGGCCGGTACCAATGCCATCATCCAACCGTTTCCCGGCCCCACCGGGTGGAAGGTCATCGGGCGCACTCCCCTGACCATTTGCGATATCCGGGAAGATCCTCCAACGTCCTTCAAGCCCGGAGACACTGTCAGGTTCAAGGTAGTCCCGGACAGCGAATGGGAGCGGCTGGAAGGGCAATTCCTGCGGACGGATTCCTATGTCATTGAGGGGAACCACTGATGTCCGCAGCCGAGCGCAGCATCACCATCAAGGTGCGCGAGGGCGCCTGGTTGGCCACCTTCCAGGACCTTGGCCGGGAGCAGTCAGAAGCCCTGGGTGTTCCGTGCGGCGGTGCCGCGGACCAGCATTCCGCTTCCGTGGCCAATATCCTTGTGGGCAATCCACGGACAGCCACGGGCATCGAGATCATGGGGGGCAGGTTTTCCTTTACCACCTCCAAGCCGGTCCTGATCGCTGTCACCGGAGCCCCCGCCGACGTCACCGTCAACGGTGGCAAGGTGCAGATGTGGGAACCAATCTGCGTTCCCGCCAAGGGCAGGGTGGTCATCGCCAATGCCCGCGGCGGAATGCGCAACTACCTCGCCTTCAGCGGCACCCTGGTCACCGGGTACTTCATGGGCAGTTCTGCCCCCGAAGCCCGCATGGGATTCCCACAACAGATCTCAGCCGGGGACCACGTGGAACTGCAAACGTCCTACGCCGGCTTTGAGCACCCCTACCTCACGCAGCCCCTGTTCCGACTGCCAGTGCCGATCCCCTCGTTCGAGCGTCCGTTGTGGACCATCGATATCGTCGAAGGTCCGGAAACTGACGCGGCCCACGGAATCAGGGAACTCCTGTCCTCGCGCGAATACACGGTGACGGCCAAGTCGAATCACGTGGGCCTGCGGCTGGATGGTCCTGTGGTGCACCCCCAAGGGCTGGGGGAAATTGTGTCCCATGGTGTGCCGATCGGTGCCTTCGAGATTCCGCACGGGGACGAGCTCATTATCCTGGGCCGCTACCGGACCCTCACCGCCGGCTACCCTATCGTTGCCTTCGCCACCAAGGCATCCCTGCCGATGCTGGGACAAGCCCGTCCCGGCCAGCGAATGACGTTCCGCTGGGTCAGCCAGGAAGAAGCCGTGGATAGCCAGCACGAGGCCCAGCGGCTGCTCAACGCACTGGAAACGCGGGTGCGGAGCCTTTTTGGTGCCATCGATCTGCCGCATCACTCCCGCCGGATCCCGGCGCAGGCCGCGGCGTGAGCATTTCAGGCTCCGGGGTACTTGACCATCCGATGGGATAAATGAGAAACTTTTCGCATATGTGATTCCACTCTCATCCAAAAAGACGAACTACAGGAACGGAACCATGGGACTTCTCGAAGGCAAAGTCGCCATAATTACCGGCGCAGGCACCGGCATGGGCCGCTCGACAGCGGAACTGCTCGCGGCCGAGGGAGCACATGTGGTGCTGGTGGGCCGCCGGCTTTCCGTCCTGGAAGAACTTGCCACAGCCATCAAGGCCGACGGCGGCACCGCCCATGCGCGGGCCGCGGACATCGCGTCCAAGGACGACGTGGACGCCCTGGTGGCGTGGGTTGGCGGGACGCTCGGCCCCGTGGACATCCTGGTCAACAACGCGGGAAGTGCCAGCAAGGTCCTGAACGTCCGCTGGATCAGCCAGGAGGAATGGAACCAGGTCCTGGACGTCAACCTCAACGCCGTCTATCTCCTCACCCAGGCGGTTCTGCCCGGGATGCTATCCCGGAATACAGGGACCATCATCACGGTCTCGTCGCTGGCTGCGGTCAATCCAAACCTGCTGGGCGGTGCAGCTTACGGGGCTGCGAAAGCTGCGGTCCGGAACTTCATGACCTATCTCCACAACACGTTCCGCAACGAAGGCCTGCGTGCCATCACCATCCTTCCCGGCGAAACAGCAACTCCCATCCTGGATAACCGGGCGCGCCCGCCGAAGACGGAAGAACGCGAGGCCATGGTTCAACCGGAGGACGTTGCCCGGGCCATTCATTTGGTGGCGACGCTGCCGCAGCGGACCGTGGTGCAGGAGCTGGTCATCGCTCCCACGGTGCAGCGTGACACCTCCGGAGACATCGAAATCAGTCGCTGGGCCGGTGCGCCCGCGGATGATCTGCCCCGCCCGTGAAACCACGCCACCTCTACGCACACGGCAAAGCCGCCACCCTCCCAACGACGACTCGAAGCAGGACTGTCATGACCCTCGAACCAGCCACCGCCATCGCAGCTTTCCAGCCCTCCGAGGCCGTGCTGCGCGTCCAGCGCACGTCGTTGCGCGTCCAGCAACCCCAATCCAAGGGCGACCTCGTGTCGCTGGCCATGGGCGAACCCGACTTTGACACCCCCGAACAGGTTCGCGCCGCAGCTGCCCGCGCCCTGGAAGAGGGACATACCCACTACTCGCCGTTGCTCGGCGAGCTGGTGCTTCGCGAGGAGCTGGCTGCCCGTATCGGCCAGCTTCTCGGCGAAGTGGCCAGCCCCGGCGACGTGCTCATTACCCAGGGCGGAACCGCCGGCCTGTCGGCAGCAATCCTGGGCATCGTCAATCCCGGAGACAAGGTGGTCATCCCCGATCCCACGTACTCGCTGTACGCGGACTTGGTGAGCATGGCCGGCGGCATCACAGTGCCCGTCCCGCTAGCCGATGACCTCCACTGGGATCTCGAGGCACTGGCCGCTGCCCTTGAGGGCGCCAAGATGTTCGTCTTCTGCAACCCTTCCAACCCAACCGGCATCGTCCACTCACGCCAGGAGCTCGAAGCCTTGGCAGATATGGTCGCAGGCACGGCCACGCTGATTCTCTCCGACGAGGCGTACAGCGACCTCGTGTACACGCCCGAGCCCTTCACGTCCGCACTGGAGATCCCTGGACTGGCCGGCAGGACCATCTATTGCCAAACGTTCTCCAAGAGCTACGCCATGACCGGTTGGCGCGTCGGCTACCTATGGGGTCCGGCGGATGTCATCGCTTCCGCCGCACGCGTCCACAACACGTTCAACGGTTCCATGAACACCGCCGTGCAACTGGCAGCCCTGACTGCGCTGAAGACCTGCGGGCCGGACATCGAGCGCATGCATGCCTCTTACGCCGTACGCCGGGAACTGATGTTCGAGGGCCTTAGCCGGATTCCGGGCCTCACGGTCAGCTCCCCCGAAGGAGCGTTCTACCTCTTCCCGAAGTACGACATCGACATGCCGGCCGCCCAAATGGTGGCCCACCTGCGCGAGTTTGGCGTGGCAGTCCGTCCGGGCAGCGAATTCGGACGCAGCGGCGAACACCACCTACGGCTCTCCTACGCGGCAAGCGCCGATGCGATTTCGCTGGGCGTCGAACGCATTGCTGCCGGCCTCTCGGCACTCAAGTAGGCACCTGTGACAGTTCTCGATCCACCGGCCGGGCTGCGCGTCGATATGCAGCGAAACCGGATGCTTTTGGTGGACGCGGCCGGCCGGCTCTTCGGGGCCGGCCGTTCGGCTACCATTTCCGAAATCGCCGCCGAAGCCGGCATCTCTTCAGCTACCGCCTACCGCCACTTCGCTTCTGTAGAAGACGTGCTCGCGGCGTACCGCTTTCAAGTGGGCCGGGAACTTCTGGAGTTCAGCCGCATGGCGGAAGCAGCCGGCCTGGAACTGCTGAATGCCGTCTGCCACAAGTGGGTGCAGTTGGTGGTCCAGCACGGGGAATCCATGGTCCACACGCGTTCAGCGGAAGGCTACCTCGCGCGGGTCAGGTCAGGCGCCTACTACCTGACCGTCCAGGCCGAAGCACTTGAGCGGCCCTTGGAAGAAGCGTGCCGGGCCCTGGGAATCCAGCACCCTGGCGATGAGGCGCTCTTTCTCTGGAACGGGTTCTTCGACCCTCGGGAAGTTTGTGATCTCATCGGGAGCCTTGACCTCACAGCAGAGCAGGCATCGGCCCGGCTGGTCAGGACTTTCACTGCCGCCCTGACGGGTTGGTCCGCTTCCAGGACCTAAGCTATGAGTTGACGAAAGGGCACCCATCAATGCGTAGTGACACACAGCGCAACCGCAGACAACTGGTCAAGGCAGCGGGACAGCTTTTCGCGTCGCGGCGCGGAGCCATCAGCATGACCGATGTCGCCAAGCATGCGGAGATCTCCACTGCCACCGCCTACAGGCATTTCGCTTCAGTCGAGGACATCCTGGCGGAGTACCGGTTCGGCGTCGGTGAGAAATTGCGCGACTACAGCCTGAAGCAGCAGGAGATGTCCGGCGTCGAGCTCTTGACCGCGGTGAGCCGCAAGTGGGTTGACCTGGTCACCCGCCACGGTGGAGCGATGCTCTACACACGTTCCGGCGAAGGCTACCTCGCCCGCCTGCGCACAGGCGCCTTTTACCTGACAGTCCAGGCCGACGCCTTGGAACGCCCCCTGCGCGAGGCCGTCGAGGAATTGGGATTGCCGCCTATCGGTGACGAAGCGATGTTCTTGTGGAACATCCTCTTTGACCCGCGTGAAATCCTGGATCTCATCAACACGGTAGGGCTGACCAAAGACCAAGTAACCGCCCGGCTCATCTCCGCCCTCAAAGGAGCCCTCAAGGGCTGGAGCGAGGATCGCGCGCAAGGATAGTTGGGGGGGTGAGCGGAACTAGTGACCCGAGCCGGTCCGCATCAGCTCGCGGAGGCGCTCGGCTGGCAGCGCCGTCAGGGCTGAGATACGAAAAATGTCCATGAAACCCGATTCCAGGCCTTCCCTGACATCCCAGCAGAGCCTCTGGACACTGGCTTCCTTATCCTTCAACGCAGCATCAAGCTGGCGGACGATTCCGTCCAGCGCGGAAAGGTGCCACTCCTGCCTGGCGCCCGAAAAGTGGAGGTCCTGGTAGGCGCCACCGAGTCGCTTCACATCCATTGCCCGGATTCCCACTGCAGCAGAAACAGCGGACAAAGAGACTTTGTCCGCCAATGCCAGGGCTATGGCTTCATTTCGCCGGTTCAGCAGCATGCGTACGTGACTGTCGATGCGTGCCCGCGTCACCCTGGACTCAGCGAGCCGCGATTCCAGATGGCTTAAGCGGGGCCGTGCCGGCGTTGCCCGCCGCCTGGCCCGGGCTTCAGCTACGTAGGTCACTGCGCTTCAAGCCCTGGACCAATTGCCAGTCGACGGCCGAGTCGCCATGCGTTGGCATGATGCTTCCCTCCAAAACCTGCAGACTCTGGCCCATGTCCCCGGCCGGGGCCCAGATGCCGCTGATCGGGCAATGGCTTCCCGTGCCGGCCATGAACCGACTGCTGCGGGAACGTCCTTCTGCGGGTTGTCCAACGATGCGCAACATTACTTGCCTCCGGCGTTGTTTGATTCGTGCCTCAAGCCTATGATTCACTTCACACAAAAGCAAGAAAGATTTCTCATTTGATGATGATTTCCTATGTCTGTATTGCACATACTTGAACACTCCCATGCGTCCTGGAGAAGCGCACACGGCATTCCCCAGCGAGCCAGTCCGGCCGCCCCTGGTCCCGAGCGCCCAGATGGGCGGACAACGCTTCGAAACTGTTCCCTGGGAACCGCCTCAACCCTCCCGGACTGGGTCTCGCCAAGGTTTGCCCCTGCCACCATGACGCGGGTCCGTATTTGGTTGCCGCTTACCCGGATCTCGTCATTGGCGCGGACTCCGGCGTGGGCGTGGGTTTCAGTGCTGGACTTGATGCGCGCTCCAAAGTCGCCGGTATATGGCGGGTACCTCGCCCCTTCCATCAATCAAGTGGCGCCGCAGTGACCAGGCGTGACAGCTCGGTACCAGGTGCCGCGAGCCGGTCCACAGTGGCGAAGATGAACTGCTGCATTGCGGCGGCAGCCGCCGAGGGTCCGACGTCGTTGCGTCGGGCAAGGTTGACGGTCCGAGTCAGGGAGGGACGCACCAAGCGTGCACTGCGTAGCCCGGGCCGGTCGATGACCACCATCGCCGGCACCACCGCCACGCCCAGCCCGCGTTCCACGAACCGAAGTACGGCGTCCATTTCCCCACCCTCGACGGCAATCAGGGGCTCGAATCCGGCCGCGGAGAACGCAGCATCGGTCGCCACGCGCAGCTCATAACTGCGGTTGAACGCGACCTGCGGCATGCGAGCAAGTTCCTCTAGTGTGAATTCTTCCGGTGACCCTGATGTGGCAGCGGAAATGACCACCAGCTCCTCGGATAGGAGCGGGACCAACTCGGTGCCCGGAACAGAGGGGTCTGTTCCGCGTGTGACCACCAGGGCCAGATCCAGTGTGCTTTCGTTGAGAGCCTCAACCAGAAAACGCGAACCGCCTTCAGTGATGTGCAACTCCACTCCCGGATGAGCTCTGCGGAAAGCGGCCAGCACATCGGCCACCAGTGAAACGCACAACGTCGGTGGGGCACCGAGGCGAACGCGGCCGCGGCGCAATCCGGCAAGCTCCAGGATCTGGTCCTGCGCTGCCTGCGCGTCGCCCAGCATGCGGCGGGCAATGGGCAGGAGCAGCTCTCCCGCATTTGTCAGCGTTACCCCTGCAGGTCGACGGTCAAAGAGTGCCGTACCGAGATGGGCCTCCAGTGCGGCGATCTGTCGGCTCAGTGACGGTTGAGCAAGATACAGCTGCTCGGCCGCGCGTGTGAAATGCCCTACGCGAGCGACCATCTCGAAGGAGCGCAACTGGTCTAACTTCATGGTCATAGCATAAACGCATCAACCTGAGCAGGATAATTCATTGGAGACATCGGAGCTCTCCTCCTACCGTTGTTGATATGAACCTCTCTTCAGCTCCAGAACGTCTCATGTCCACTTCGGTGCTGGTCATCGGCACCGGCGGCGCCGGGCTGCGCGCCTCGATTGAACTCGCCCAGAGGGGGGTCCAGGTGCTGGCCGTGGGTAAGCGCAGAAAGCACGATGCACACACGAGCCTGGCAGCCGGCGGCATCAACGCCGCCTTGGGCACAATGGACCCAGAGGACAGTTGGGAGCAGCACGCCGCCGACACCTTGCGTGAATCGTACTTCCTTGCCGACCCGGCCATTGTCGAAACGGTAGCTCGGCACGCTGCCCGCGGTATCGAGGACCTTGAACAATGGGGGATGCCGTTCGCACGCGAAGAGGACGGCCGCATCTCCCAGCGCTTCTTCGGAGCGCACAAATACCGCCGCACTGCCTATGCCGGGGACTACACCGGGTTGGAGATCCAGCGCACACTCATGCGCCGGGCAGCAGAGTTGAACGTACCCATCATCGACACCGTGTACGTCACCCGGCTATTAGTCGCCGACGGCACCATTTTCGGGGCCTATGGTTTCGACATCGTTGATGGCACCCCTGTGCAGATCCACGCCGATGCGGTCATCCTCGCCGCCGGCGGCCACACGCGCATCTGGCGCCACACCTCCTCACGACGGGACGAGAACACCGGCGACTCCTTCAGGCTGGCGGCGCTGGCCGGTGCCCGGATACGTGACGCCGAACTGGTCCAATTCCACCCTTCAGGCCTGCTTGAGCCGGACGACGCCGCAGGCACATTGGTTTCCGAAGCGGCACGCGGAGAAGGCGGCATCCTCACCAATGCACTCGGTGAGCGCTTCATGGAACGTTACGACGCCGAGAGGATGGAGCTCTCCACCCGGGACCGGGTTGCGCTTGCCGGATTCACCGAGGTTGCCGAAGGCCGTGGAACTGAAAAGGGCGGGGTTTACCTGGACGTCTCCCACCTGCCTCGAGAGACCATCATGGAAAAACTTCCCCGGGTCTACCGCACCCTGATCGACCTTCAAATGCTGGACATCACCACTACCAAGATCGAGATCGCACCCACCGCCCATTACTCCATGGGCGGAGTCTGGGTTGCGCCGGAGGACCACGGAACGGGAGTGAACGGGCTGTACGCCATCGGAGAGGCATCCTCGGGACTGCATGGAGCCAACCGCCTTGGAGGCAACTCACTGATCGAACTACTCGTCTACGGTCGCATAACAGGCGGGCATGTGGCCGAATACGTACGTTCGCGCACCGACGTCCGTCGGGATCCTGCAGCTGCCGGGCTGGCCCGCAACGAAATGGAGGGCCTGCTGAACGGGGAGGGTACAGAGTCAGCGCGTCGGCTGCAGCGTGAGCTACGCAATCTGATGACCGAACACGCCGGTGTAGTGCGCACCGAGCAGGGGCTGCAAGAGGGACTGTGGAAGCTGGCCGATCTGGAGGAACGGGCCCGCTTCGTTACGGCACACCCGGACATCGCGGGGTTCGACGATCTGGCCCACGCCTACGATCTGCTGGGTTCCCTCCTCGCCGCACGGGCGACCTTGGAGTGTGCCATTGAACGCCGGGAAACCCGCGGAGCACATAACCGGGCAGACTTCCCAGCACTTGATCCGTCACTGCAGGGCAACTTTGTTTGGTCCCCAGGCGAAGGCGTCAGCTTCGAAACGCTGGCCCCGGCTCCAGACTCCTTCCGAGCCTTGGCCGAGGCCCACACCGAGGACTCCGTCGCTGGCAAGCTTGTCGAGTGAGGCATGAAGCTGCCACATTCCGGTTCGAGGGCCGATACCGGTTGCCTATTGCGCCGGGAAGGCAGAAGACTGCTCTTCACCTGCGCCAGATTGCCAAGGCGGTTTTGAACGGCGAGGGCGGGGACACATGGTCATCGCTTTGGCGTCCGGCGTATCATTACGGGGCGCATAGCCCCGCCGCCGGCTGACCACGATGACTCCCCGCCGAACAGTCCATCTCACTGCAGTGGGCATTTGTGCTCCATTCCTTGGAGCTGGAACAGTTCGCCAGGCGAGAGCGTCAAACGCGAACGTGCTGCCCTAGGGACTGAGGCAGTGACTGCCGGATGCAGCGCGTTACTTCGGGGTACAAATGCGGACGCAGAAGCTATTTACGCTCCGGACGGGCAGTTTCATTGGACACAGCCTCGTCTTCTGGCCCAAGGAAAGCCTCCTCTGTGTCGCTTCGGATAACAACGAGGTCGGCGCGACATTCCGCATCGATCTCCCGTGTCAACCCGGCACAGAACATCCCTACGCCCCGACGGTTAACAGCTGACTGACCCGTGATACCAGCGCGACGAATTTTGCCTCGCGCTCTACACCTCCAGATAGTGCCGGCCACCCGCGTCACACGACTTACAGCCCAAATGCTGGGCGCCGGCACCATCGCCGGCTGGAACACCAACGAAAACACCGCCTACAAACCCGGCAGGACACGCACTGAGGATGAAATCTGTATGTCTGCGGGGGCCTCCTCGGGGGTGATGTCACGGGCGTTGACGGCATCAGCCATGTGGACTTTGTCGTGCAGGATGGCCGTCATGAGCCGCTCCCTATCTGCGGTCAAGCGCAGCCCCCGAGGACCCGCCGAGTGGGCTAGCCCGTGAGAACGGATTGGCTCACCGTCGGAGGAAGGAGTCGAATGTTTGGAGGGCTTCCTCGGCATCAGTGCGACCGAGTCCCATCCGGAATCGGTCATCCGCGACGCAGGCAAGGTCCGAACGGAACAGACTCGCCGGCAGAAGGATCACTCCTGCCTCCTCTACGAGCCCCGCCGTCATCGCCTCGACTCCATCCGGACCGAGGTACCGGGGAAACGTGACGCAGCCACCCGCTGGCGGGCTCCACTCGAATAGGTCTTGGTGCGTGCGGAAGAAATCCTCGAAGACCGGCAGGTTGCTCTGGAGCAGGCCACGGTTTCGCGCCCAGATCGCTTCCCCGTTCTTCAGTGCGATGGTGGCAAGCGCTTCGCTCGGACCGGAGTTGCACATCGACGTGTAATGCTTGTGCCGCTCCAGCTGTTCCAGGACCCGGTGGTCACGTGAGGCGATCCAGCCCACTCGCAGCCCGGCAAGCCCATAGGATTTTGACATCACGTTAAGGGAGATTGCCGTCGGGTCCAGGTCAGCGGCCTGTGTCAGCATGCGATCGCGATCAAGTTCCAGGCCGCGATACACCTCGTCACTGAAGAGCCGAGCGCCACGCTCGGCACACAGGTCCACCAACGCACGCCACGTCTCTGGGTCCGGGAGCGCGCCTGTCGGGTTGTTGGGAAAGTTGACGGCGACGAGTGTCGTGTTGGGCCGCCACGCCGCACGCACCATGTCAAGGTCGAGACCCCATCCGTCGGATGAGTCCAATAGCACGCCGCTGACCTGCGCCCCGGACGCGAGAGGAATCGTCTCCATCGACTGATAGTTCGGGACGGTCATGATGACGTGGTCCCCGGGACCCGCCAGTACCTGCATCGCCCAGAAGATCGCCTCCTCTGCCCCGGCGAAGACGAGCACGTCATCCGGACTCAATGAGTCGTAGGTGGCGGCAATTTCTGCACGCAGCTTGTCACCGCCCCACGTTGGTGTGTAGCCCAAGCTCAGCTGTTCGAAACCCTCCCGGTCCTCGTCACTCGCCATCGCGAGAAGGTCGCTGATCCGTAGTGTCTCCAGGTCGGATGCCGCCAAATTGTACTTGGCTGTGAACTCCCATCGCGCGTAGTGGGCTTCGAGCCGGAAGTCCGGAAATCGCGAAGGCATCGATCCGCTGCTCATCGCAGTGTGAACCATGTGGTTTTGAGCTCTGTGTACTGCTCCATCGCCTCCACGCCGCTGTCACGTCCTCCGAAGCCGGACGCACGATGCCCGCCGAACGGCGTCGTGATGTCACCCTCGCTGTACCCATTGATCGCGACGGTTCCGGCGCGGATTCCACGCGCCATACGGAACGACACGTCAACATCGTGGGACCAGACCGTCGCCGCGAGGCCGTATTCACTGTCGTTCGCTAGCTGAAGTGCTTCCTCCTCCGTGTCGAAGCCGAGCACCGCCACCACAGGCCCGAAGATCTCCTCCCGGGCGATCGCCATGTCCGGGGTCACCTGGTCGAGGACCGTCGGCGGATAGAAGTGCCCGCCCGTGCCCTCCAGAACGACCGAGCCCCCTACTCGCACACGGGCTCCTAGCGCCACAGCCTCATCCACGTAGCGTGAAACACGCTCGAGCGCCGTACGCTCGATCAGCGGGCCCATCTCCGTGCTCCGGTCCATCGGATCACCCAGCCTGATCTTGGAAGCGGCCTGAGCCAGCAGATCTGTGAGCTCCTCCCTGAGACCGTTCGCGACCAGGACCCGGGAGCCGGCCGTGCAGTTCTGGCCTGCATTGCCGAATGCCGCGCCAGCCAGGTCCTCCGCGATAACCGTCAGATCGTCCTTCATGTCCGCCATCACGATCTGGGGACTCTTGCCGCCTAGCTCGAGCACCACGTTCTTCATGTTGCTTTCTGCCGCATACCGGAGGAACTCGCGACCGACTTGGGTCGAGCCGGTGAAGGCTACCGCGTCGATGAGCGGGTGCATCCCGACGGCCCGGCCGGCCGTCGGCCCGTCACCTGGCACGACGTTGAAGACGCCGGGCGGAAACCCCGCCTCGGTGGCGAGCTCGGCGAGGCGCAGTGCACTGAGCGGTGCCTGCTCTGCCGGTTTGGCCACGACACAGTTGCCGGCTGCCAGTGCCGGTGCGGCCTTAAACGTCAGCATGACCGCCGGGTAGTTCCACGGGACGACGATGCCTACGACTCCGACGGGTTCGCGCGTGATGATGCCGAGATGGCCTTCGCTGGTCGGCGAGACCTTGCCGAACACTTTGTCGATCGCCTCCGCGTACCACCGGAAGAGGTGCGCGACCTCGGGTATGTCGCCCGTCTCGCAGTCCGTAATCGGCTTGCCCGCGTCAATGGCATCCAGTGCCGCCAGTTCCTGGGCATTCTCCTCGACGAGGTCCGCCAGGCGTGTCAGTGCCGCTCGCCGGACATCGGCGTGAGACCAGGATCCCGCATCGAACGCACGCCGGGCGGCGAGCGCCGCCCGGTCGACGTCCTCTACTCCCCCGTCAGCCACCATCGCCAAGAGATGTCCAGTGGAAGGAGCGTAGGTAGGGAATGTCCGCCCGGATTGCGCATCAACGAACTCGCCGTCGATGAAGGCCTGTGTCCGAGTCACTGTCGGGACAGGCAAGACATCTACCGTCGCGAGAGAGGTGGAGTTGCTATGTGAGCTCATGAAAGTGGTTCCCCAGTTCGTCTGAATCGAATACGCGGAAGGCGTTATCGAGGGTTGGTTGGTCGTGTCATAACCTTGGGCGTCAGCCCGGGGGCATCGTATAGATCGGGCCGCGAGCCACGACCGGGGCCAGAAGGTCGTCCCTGAGGTAGAGCTCGACCTCTCCTTGAGCAGGGGGCGCCGGCACCCGGCCCGGATAGCCCAACAGCCTCCACACCGCTCGGCAGGACAGGTAGCGCCCGACGAGCAGATCGCACACTACGGCGAAACCAGCAGGGTCGATCGCCTCAAGCCCTTCAACATCCGGCTGGACGCCCTTGCCCCACAAGTGGGCGACAGCATCCACGTAGGCCACGATTGCGGGACGGTTCCGGACCAGCTCTGCCAGTGCCATGTCCAGCACTGCTCCGCTCGGATCGGCCTCCGCTGCTGACGGAAATCCGGGGGTCGCCGGCGTGATGATCTCAGCCAGCGAGTGGAGGGTGGCTCGCTGGGCCTCACTAAGCCCTTGGTCGAGGTCGTCCATCACGCAATCTCACTTTCCATGGTCGCCATCGCGTGGTCCACGATGTGGTGGGCGGTGCGCCGAGCAAATGCGCTGATGGTGTTGGTCGGGCCGACAGTGCCGACCGAGGGGAAGACGCTTCCATCGACTATGAAGAGGTTCGGCACGTCGTGTGTGCGCCCGTACCCGTCGACGACTGACCTTGTCGGATCAGTGCCCATGCGTGCTGTGCCGAGAATGTGTCCGGGTTGATCTGGCATCTCGGGATAGCGGAGCACCTGGACTGCACCGGCCGCCTCGAGAGCCTCGGTGGCACGATCCAGGTGAAACTCGATGAGGTCCTTGGAGTTTTGGTCCTTGGTGTATTCGATACGTGGCGCCGGGATGCCGTGGGAGTCTGTCAACACCGGATCGAGAGTCACTCGGTTGTTTTCGTTCGGCAGGTCGCTCGTGCAGATCGACATGAGCACTGATCGGCCGAGGATGTTGCGAACGCCGTCCATCATGCCCGCCCCGGCGCGCGCCCCTCCTGCCGCCGTCGATAGAGAGTAAGCGGCCACGGGCCCTCCTGCGGCGCTGGTCCCCCAGGACGCCCCGAGGACATGCCCACGCGACGCGTCGGTCTCGCCGAACTGGAAGGAGTGCGCTGTGTTGCCCGCCGGCCCGAACCAGCTGGCCAGATTCTGGTCGAACACGCCCACCGCCATGGCGGTGGGGTTCAGCATTAGGCGCCTCCCGACCAAACCGCTGGAATTGGCCAAGCCGTCCGGAAAACGAGACGACGTCGAAAGCTGGAGCAGCCGGCTGGTGCCGATTCCGTTCGCGGCCATCACGAACAAGTCGGCCTTGATGCGATGTTCCCGGCCGTTGTTGTCGAGGAATATGGCGCTGTTGACCAGTCCGTCCTTGTCGACCGTCAGCTCACGAGCCCGGGCGCCAGTTACCAACGTTGCACCCTGCTTCAGTGAGATAGGCCAGTGCGTGATGTCGACGCTTGCCTTGGAGCCATTGGGGCAGCCCGCTTCACAGACTCCCAGACGGACACACGGCACCAATCCCTTGGTGTTGGTGTTGGCGATAGCGTTCGACGCCGGCCACCAGTGCCAGCCCTTGGCATTCATGCCCTGGGCGAACAGCCTCCCGTAGTCATTGATCGGGTGGGGAGGAAGAGTCGTGCCCCCCGTCACCGGAAAGGCCGTGTCTCCGTGCATCGCGGCGGCGGCGAAGTCCTTATCGACCGCATCGTAGTGCGGTGCCAGGTCCTCCCAGGAGATGGGCCAGTCGTCGGCGACCCCGTAGAGGGAACGCAGCTTGAAGTCGCTGGGCATGTATCGGTGCCAGTACGCACCGAAATGAATGCTGCCGCCTCCAACGGCGTTGTACATGACCGGTGACACATCGCTGTCGGCCAGGTTCAGTGGGTAGTCCTCCGGCATGGCCCTGACGTTCGAGCTGCTGTGCCAACGCCCGTAGGTCGAGAGCTCATATTCATCTCGCGTTCCGGTGTACTCGTGGGTGTCGATCCATCGGCCCTGCTCCAAGCAGACCACGTGGAAGCCCATGGCGGTTAGCTCCTTGGTCACGGTTGCTCCGGATGGGCCGGAGCCGATGACAACCACGTCGACTACGTCATCTGCCGACGCGGTGAACTCGGTGGCGGGATAGGTACCTCGTGCGATTGTCAAGGTTCATTCCTTTTCGGCGTAGTGAAGGTCAGGGAAGACGGGAAGTCCTGGAGAGGGGTGTTATGGATAGCCTCGAGCAGCTCCCCGGAATCAATGCCGAGCTCGATGGCCGTGGATTCAGCAACAAGGCGGTAGACGCGCGGGGCCGGCGAATCGCTGTAAGCGAGCATCACCCGCTCGGCTAGACCATCGATGAGTCCCTGGATACGCATGACCGCGTCATCCACCGTGCCGATGCATCGGAAGACCCCGTCATCGACACCGCCTTGGATGATGCCTCGCAGCTGACTGTCCCACTGCAGGCATAGTTCCTCGAGCCGAGCTGCCCAGCGGGCGTCACGGAGTGCGAGACGCGAGAAGTCCATCCAGACGATCTGGTCCACCCGGTCCGGTGAAGCCACGATCGCGTGCCGCAGGGCGGCGCCAAGGTTCGTAATCGCAGAGCCATCCTCGTCGAAACTGCCGCCCTCGAACCAGCCACGCATCGCATTGCTCAGTGCCGCGAACAGCAGCTCGTACTTGGTCTCGAAGTGGTAGTGCACCGTCGCAGTCGAGACGCCTGCCTGGAGTGCTACATCGCTGACGCGGACCTCGGAGTATCCGCGTGCAACGATGACCTGGACAGTTGCCTCAAGGATCTTGAGCCGGGTGAGGTCAGTGTCTGTGACACCGTGCGCGGGCCGGGCCCTCCCTTGGCTGTGCCACTGTTGGTCCCAGTCGCGGACGGTGTTGGCTATACGCTCCAGTTCCCGACGCTCGGCATCACCGGTCGCCGCGACGAGCCGGTCACGCACCCGCTTGGCCCGGGTGTCCGTGATGCCGAGCCGTTGGGCCAAGGCATTGACGTTCAGGCCAGGGTCCATTTCCAGCGCATGAATGGCGGCGAACCAAACGCGCAACGGCACCCTCGAACGTTCGAAAATAGTGCCGACCCGTGGGAATACGTGATGCCCACAACTATCGCAGCTGTAGCAGCTTCGTCCGCGGACCAAGTGAAAGCGGCGGACTCTGTTGCACGATGGGCAATGAGATCGCGAGCCGTCGGGGCTGTGATGCTCCGACCACAGCCACTGGATACAATCCTCATCCGAGAACGCATCAACTGTGTCGCCCTCAGCGTCTGGACGAATACGGAGAGCGGCCGGCGCCGCAGCGATGGTCACGCCACCCACAGGGACTTGAAGTCGAAGTTGCCGAACGACAAGCCCGTCTTGGAGGCGGTCAGCCCGCCCACCGACTTGCCGGCTGCATCAATCGATGCCGCAAACTGCGGAATAATGTATCCGCCCTGGTTGTGGTCGATCAGTTGCATCTGATGAGACAGCTCACGGCGGGCGCCCTCATCGGTCGTTGCGATCGCCTGCTGGTAAAGGCTGTTGTACTTCTCGTCGCTGAAATGAGTCTCGGGGTACGGGGCACCCGGTGTGGTCGTGTAACTGGCCATGGCCAGGTACGGGGTGTAGTACCACGCGTCGATCGACATGTCCCAGGACAAGAAGTTACTGCCGAAGAAGTCAGTGACGGTGACCTTCTGGATCTCCACCGTCACTCCGGCCAGCTTTGCCTGGTCCGCGAAGACCTGGGCCGTCTGGACCGCACCATAGGAGATGTCGCCGACCACAAGAGTGATCTTCAGGTCAGACTGACCAGCCTGCCGGAGCAGTGATTTCGCTTGGTCAATGTCCTGCTCGCGCTGCGGTATCGATGTGTCATAGTCAGGGTCCCAGAGGCCGAACACGTCGTTGCCGACGGTTGCGTTTCCTTCGAAGATGACGCTGTTGAGCTGCGCACGATTCACCACGAGTCGAAGCGCCTGGCGGACACGAACATCGTTGAACGGGGGCTTGTCACACCGCATGACGATGGGCGTCGAGCCACCACCCTTCGATACGAGCACTTGGCCCGCTGCTCTGGCCACGCCGACGGACGCAGCGGACAGCTGGTTGACGAGGTCGACCTGCTGGGCCTGCAACGCGTTGAGCTGTGCAGTCTCGTCGGTGTAGTTGCTGATCACGAGGGAATCGACGTGCGCGGCAGTGTCCCAGTAGTCGCGATTGGCAGTGAAAACGCTCTGCTGTCCGGGCGTAAACGACTCGAACTTGAACGGACCCGTGCCTACAGGATTATTGGGGTCATAGTCGGTCGGGACGATGCCGAGGTAGTAGGCATTCGCGTACAGGGCTTGGTCGAGGATCGAGAAGGGGGTAAAGCACGGCAGCTTGACAGTGAGCTTGTCCACCTTCTGGGCGTTCTTCATGTCGATCTGGGTCAGGGCCGACGATCCGCCGTAGTGGTTCGACACGACCCGGTTGAGCGTGAACAACACGTCGTCGGCGGTGACCGGCTTGCCGTTGTGGAACGTCAGTCCGTCCTTGAGCCTGATCGTCCATGACATGGCGTCCTTGGACGGTTCGATCAGGTCTGCCAGAGCTTTGACCCCGTGTGCGTCGTTATCCATGCCAATCAACGGATTATAGAGCGCACCTCCCCGAGCGAAGTCGATATTGTTGAGGGGCAGGGCAGCGTCCAACGTGTCGGCCGCCCCGCCTCCGGTGAGGCCGGCACGCAGGGTACCGCCCTTGACGGGCGAGGACGTCGATGTGGTCGTGCCAGCCCCTGCCGAGCTGTCGCAGGCCCCGAGCGCGCTGGCGACAGCTGCGGCTGCCAGCCCCGTTCCTGCATAGCGAAAGAGAGTGCGTCGGGATAGCCCGGCATTATTTGGGTTATGCGGCTCAATCATGAGTGCTCCATCTCGGGTAGTTCGGGTGCGTGGGTGATATCGGATACGTTTGGCGGTTCAAAGGTGTGGGGATGCCACTACTGGCCTCGGAGCTGTTGTCGCTCGCTAACAGTTGGACCGGAGTCTTCATCCCAGACCCACCGATCGCACCGGGTCCTCGAAGCTGGGCAGGTGCTCCATCAGCTGCTGCGTGTACACGGCCTGCGGGTTGTCCAGCACCGAATCCGTCCCGCCTTGCTCAATGATCCGACCGTCTGACATGACGGCCACGTGCTGCGCGATACTCCGGACCAGGGGGAGATTGTGAGTGATGAAGAGTATGGACAACTCCTGGTCGAGCTGGAGGTCTCGCAGCATTTCGATCACGGACGCCTGCACGGACACATCGAGCGCCGATGTCACTTCGTCGCAAACGAGCACCTGCGGCTGGACCACGAGGGCTCGCGCGATCGCCACTCGCTGACGCTCGCCGCCCGAGAGCTCATCGGGATATTTGGCCAGGTACGTGCGCGGCAGCGAGACAGCATCCAGCGTGCTGACGACCCGCTGGTTCCGTTCACGACGGCCTAACTTTGTGAAATGCTCGAGAGGCTGCAGCAACAGCCCACCCACCGTCCGGCGGGGGTTCAATGACGCGTAGGGATTCTGAAAGACATACTGCATGCGCTGCAAGGCGTCGCGGGACCGCTGGCTCACACCGGGTGTGATCTCTTCATCGCTAAGACGCACCTCACCGGACCACCCTCGATGCAACCCCACCAGGCACCGTGAAAGAGTCGTCTTGCCGGAGCCCGACTCACCGACCAGCGCCAAGCACTCGTTCTTGCCGATTGACAGGTTGATGTCGTGGAGAACTTTCTTGGTCCCGTAGTGCGCGGACAAATTGGACACCTGCAACACGACGGTCGAGTCTGCCTCTTCGTGCTGGTCATCCACCGCGTCCAGCACTCGCAGGTCCAGCGCCATTGCCTCGCGCGTGCCGACGCCCGGTGCTACGAGACAGCGAGCAGAGTGCGAACCATCAGAACCTGCGGGTACCGCCACGAGAACTGGTGAGACATGATGGCATCGGCTTTCACTGATCGAGCAGCGAGGGGCGAAGGCACATCCCGGCGACGGATCTCCCAGCTCAGGTCTGACACCCGGCATCGCGCGGAGTCGAGTGCGACGTTCGGCGGAGGGCACTGCGCGCAGCAAACCTCTTGTGTAGGGGTGCTCCGGCGACCCGAAGACACGCGCGGCCGGTCCCCTCTCCACGATCTTCCCCGCGTAAACCACAGCGACCTGGTCGGCCAGCTCCGCGACGACAGCGACGTCGTGACTCACGTAAATGGCCGCGACCCCGTACTTCGAGCACAGCGAGCGGACGGTGTTCAGCACAGTGCGTTGCGTGGTCACGTCAAGGCCCGTGGTCGGCTCATCCATGACTATCAGGCCGGGACGACAAGCAAATGCCATGGCGATCGCGACGCGTTGCTGCTGCCCGCCCGACAGCTGATGCGGATACGCCGAGAGTACGTGACGCACTCCGTCGAGGCCAACCTCGCCGAGGATCTCACGGATACGCTCGTCGGCTTCCCGCTTGCTGACGCCGTGGACCGTCAAGATCTCGCGGAGTTGCGATCCGATGCGGCGTGCCGGGTTGAGTGCCGTTCCCGGGTCTTGGGGCACGTAGGTCATGGCGCTTCCATATAGTCCTGTCATTTTCCGTGCAGGAAGCGACGTGAGATCACGCCCGTCCAGGCGTATGGCACCGTGACTGATCTCGAGACCACGCCGGGTGTGGCCGATCATCGCCAGCCCGAGTGTCGTCTTGCCAGAACCGGACTCACCCACGATGCCGAGGATCTCACCTGCGGCCACCTCGATGCTCACATCATTGACGATCACGACCTTGCTCGACGCGATCCGTACGGTGAGGTTCTCAACCGTGACCCTCATGTTGCCTTTCCCCGTCTCAACGGCCCCGCCGTGTCCTTGCTCGTGGACCGGGTCCGTGGTTCCTACCGATACCGACATGTCCTGCTCCTGCTTGGTCATAGTGTCTTCGTCTCCTTCGAGGGCATAGCCTGATCCTCAGCGGGAAGGACGACGGCAAGAGCGGGCGACCCGGCATCGGCCGTGATGCTGGCCCGCACCGTCCGGTCAACTCTGAGCGCCGACCGGGTCACCGCGTCCGCGAAGGTGTTGACACCGATCGCGAAGATGGCGAGCAGCATGGCCGGCACGAGGATGGCCAACGGATTGATGGCCGCTCCGATCCGATTCTCATTGATCATGTATCCCCAGTTGGCGTCCGGCGGTTGGAAACCGAATCCCAGGAACGCCAGTCCGGCCATCACGATGATCGAAAAGCTCATACGTAACCCCGACTCCACCATCAGGGGCGTGGTCAGGTTGGGTAGCACTTCGCGGAGCATGACCCGCACGGGACTGACTCCGGTGATCGCCACCGCTTTGACATAGTCGCGCTCGGTGACATCCAGTGCTGCTGCTCGGATGACGCGGGCGACCTGTGGAGCATGAGATGTGCCGACTGCCACGACGAGGAGCCACAGCTGGTTCCCGGCGACCGAGATCAGCAGCAGCGCGAACACCAGCTGGGGGAAGGCCAGGACAACGTCGACGACTCGCATGATCAGGTTGTCGAGCCAGCCGCCCAAGTACGCAGCTGCGACACCTGCGATGGCGCCCACCACCACGCCGAGCGCCGTGGCGAGCGTAGCGAGAACGATGATCTGCCATCCTCCGGAGAGGACGCGGCTGAGGACATCGCGTCCCAGCGCGTCCCCGCCGAAGATGGCGTTGGAGGACGGTCCGGCAAACGCGCCGACTACACCCACCTTGTTGGGCTTCTCTGGCGCAAAAAGGGGTCCTAAGAACGCCACAGCGAGGACCAGGAACGTTAGGCCGAGCCCGACCATGCCTCGGGTGCTTTGGCATGATCTGCCCAAGACACTCAGCCATTCGAACCTGCGGACCATTGGCACCTCTTCGAGCGCAATGTCTGCTGCTTGAGGGGATTGGATGGTTGTCATCTCTGCAGCCGCCTTCTGGGTGTGGCCATCAGAGCCAGCACGTCCGTGATGATGTTCACTATCACGTAGAAGGCGGCCAACAGCGTCACGAGGAATTGGATGGTCGGGACGTCCTTGTTGAGGATGGCCTGATAGAGTGCCTGCCCCACTCCCGGGTAGTTGTAGACCGACTCCACCACAACGATGCCTCCGGCGAGGTAGAGCAGGTTGAGCCCGATCGCCTGCACCGTCGGGGCAACGGCGTTCGGAAGTGCGTGTCGCAGCAGCACCTGTCGCTTTGTCAGCCCTTTCAGGCCAGCCATCTCGCCGTACTCACTCTCCAGCGCCTCAACAGTGGCGGCGCGCATCATTCTGAACACGTACGGGGCGATGACGATGACCAGCACGATGGTTGGAAGGACCAACATCGAGACGTGATCCCACGGGCGCGCACCTGGCGGAAGTGCCGACACGGCGGGAAACCAGTGGAAGACGTTGGTCGAGAACAGGACGGTCACGAAGATGGCGATGACGAACTCGGGCAGCGAGAGAATGGCCAGAGCGGTCGCCGCCAGGGCGTGATCGAGAGGGCTGTCCCGGAGCACAGCGGCAACGAGCCCGACGGCCACGCCGATCAGCGTTCCAAGGATGCCTGCGGTCACCACGAGCGCAGCCGAGTTCAGTACCTGCGGCCCGGTGAGCGACGAAATCGTCTGCTGGTTCACGAGGCTTCGGCCGGGATCACCTTGTAGCAGGCCCGAGAACCAATGCCAGTATTGCGCGACCGGAGACTGGTCAAGCCCCATCTGCTTCTCCAGTGCAGCCAGTCGTTCCGGTGTCGCGTTCTTCCCCAGCACCGCGAGGGCCGCGTTACCGGGCAGCAACTGGGTGGCTGCGAACACGATCATCGTGACGATCCAGATCGTCACGATGCCCAGCGGGACGCGCTGTAGCAGCATGGCCAGGACGGGACGTGGAACTCGTTCGTCGCTTGGCCGGCTGATGGATGCCGAGGAAACCGCAGTCGCGTTACTCACGGCCGAGACCCAAGAAGGGCAACGGCATCGGCCGAGGCCTTATGGGCTGTCTCGAGCGCACCCTCCATCCATCCCATGAATGAGACCGCGATGTCGCTGCTTGCGAACAGGATCCGTCCCTCGGGGCGGGAAAGCTCGGAGTGAGTCGTCGACAACATACCCGGTCGGGCGCCAAACCATGAGCCCTTCGCCAGCACGTCAGTGTTCCAGTCGTGCCAATCGCTCTTGATGACGTGGGCACCCGGAGTCAGCGCTTCAACAGCGGCATCTGTACCTTCGACCGAATTGAAGTCAAAGGCAGTCGGGTCGCACGAGAACCCAACCTTGAGGGCCGAGCCCTCGACGTCGTACTCCCGACTCAGGACAGCGAGGCCCCGGTTGGTGCTCGGCCCCGCCATCACGGCGTCGACGTCGTTTTTCTCCACCAAAGCCCAGAACTTAACTGTCATGTCCGAAGAGTGAGCACCAGCTGCGGCATCCTGCTTGCCTTGACTGAGGGCCGGGGTGAACGTCACATCGTTCCAACAGTTCAGGGGCGTCGTCCAGATGACGCATCGGGCGCGGAGGACATCTCCCTCGGATGTGGTGACTTCGACGCCGTCGTCGTCCTGCGTCACGGACGCCACGTGCGTGTTCAGCCGCACGTCAGCACAGTCTCCGGCGATGGCGTCGATCATGGACTTGGTTCCGTGGGTGAAGCGATGGTGACCGATGGCGAAGAAGCTCCACGGGCTGTTCCCCACAAGGGCCAACTGCTGAAGCAGCATCAGTGCGGACATCGACGCGGTGTCCCGTGCTGCGTAGAAGACCGGGAACATGGAAAGAAAGTCCCAAGTGGCTCGCGGAAGGTCCAACGGGGCAAAGAATTCATCCCACGACACGTCCAGATCTTCCAGGCCCTGGGTGTCCAGAGGGGCGTACGGGTCAATACGATCAGCTGCTCGAACGCAGTGCAATACCGCCTTCTCCAGGGACTTGATCTCGTCCAGGGGCACGGGGAACCCTCTGGTGCGTTTGCCGTTGATGAGCCACTCCGACGCGGCCATCTCGGGGCTCAGCTCAATCGGAATGTCGTAACGGTCCAGCTCAGCCTGCATTAACGGCTGGTAGTTCATTGTGAGCCAGTTGCCACCCATCTCGATGAGTTGGTCGGTGTCGGCGAACTTGCGATACCACGTGCGTCCTCCCAGACGATCCCGCGACTCCAGGACCACAGCGGTGATGCCCTTGTCTTTGAGATTCCGGGCCGCCGTGAGACCAGCAAAGCCAGCCCCAACTACGACAACATCAAACTGCTCCGAATCCGTCATGGTGTTCTCCTGCTATGTGCGTGGCCTGCGCCTCACGAATTGGTTTCGTGGACGGGCGTCAGTGCTGATGTGCTGACTAGTGTTCTGAATCACGTATGAATCAACTAGTTAGTAGTCAACGCCGCCGAATACGGCACTGTCAAGCAGTAATGGCAAGGGAAACGTGGTTGAACTGCATAAATGTACCTGCCTTAAAGAACACTCCTTTAAACCACGTACTGTCTGCAATGAGGTGCGGCGGGAGTTAAGGTGCCGGCCGTCTGCCGTCGTCGCCGGTTCCTGCGAAACCCTTTAGACAGGTACGTGGCTTAAAGGGCTTCCGATAACCACGTAACCCGCGCCCAGCAGAGGATTCGAAATGCCGAGAATTTACTGAATATGAAAGCTGTCCGTAACAAGCGCGGAGGCACTTCGCGGAGCGTCGACTGCGTTCAGCGAGCTGTCTTTGCCGGCCCTCCCACAGGGTGGAACGGGGACTTGTCCGTTATTGGCAAATTCTGTTGACGAGCGCTGGCCGGACCCTCCATGATCGTTTGATGTTTGAAGGATTTGAAGAGCACAATATTCGCGTCGGCGACGTCGACATCGCCTGCGTCGTCGGAGGCACCGGTCCAGCGGTTCTAATGCTGCACGGAGCGCCGCAGACGCACGCCATGTGGCACAAGATCGCGCCCAACCTTGCGCGCAGCTTCACGGTGGTCGCCGCAGATCTTCGGGGATACGGGGACAGCTCGAAGCCGACGTCGGGTGCAGACCACGCGGAATACTCATTCCGTGCCATGGCGCTCGACCAGGTACGTCTCATGTCCGCGTTGGACCATGAGCGATTCGCAGTTGTGGCTCACGACCGAGGCGCCCGTGTAGCGCATCGGCTCCTGCTGGACCACCCTGAACGCGTTTTCGGTGCGTCCATCCTCGACGTGCTGCCGACCGAGTACAACTACTCTCATGTGACCCGAGAACTGGCAACGGCCTACTGGCACTGGTTCGCCTTCATCCAGCCGGCCCCATTGCCGGAGGATCTCATCACACCAGCGGCGGTAAAGTTCCTGCACCACGTGCTGAACTCGTTCGGGAGCAGCTCGTCCGTGTTCGCGCCGGAGGCGATGGCTGAGTACGAGCGCTGCTTCAGCGATCCACAGATGATCCACGCCATGTGCGAGGACTACAGAGCAGCCGCTTCCATCGACCTCGAGCACGACCGTGAAAGCCGTGATCAGCGCGTGGAGTGCCCGTTACAGATCATCTGGGGGTCCGCAGGGGTTGTCGGCCAGCTGTTCGATCCGCTTGCCGTGTGGCGCGAATACGCCAGCGACGTTCGAGGATCTTCGGTTGACGCCGGGCACTTCCTGGCCGAACAGCAGCCCGATCAGACGTTCGAGCTCCTCAACGACTTCCTTAGCTCGCTCACCCCTAAGGCCTCTCACTAAGTCGGTCGCTGACAGCTTCCTGAATCAGAGCTTGTTCGCGCTTGAGGGCGGCAACCAGATAGTCACGTCGCGAGCCACTGAGGCGCTCTTCGACACTCGCGATGCTCAGCGCTGCACGGGGCACCCCCTCGCTGTCGTGGAGTGCGATACCGATGGCCCACGAGCCGACGGCTGCGAGCCCAGGATTCAGCGCAAAACCGTCCGCACGAACCTGTCCAATCGACTTACGGAGAACCGACTCGGACACAAGAGGGTAATGCCTGGCAACCACCTGGTCATTTCTCTCGATCGCCTCATCCACTTCGTCATCCCCGAGGCTCGCGAGGATGGCCAGCGCTCCTGCCCCGACGCCCAACGGGTGGCGATCCCCCACCCCCATGGCGTTGTTCCGTATGATTCCCGCGCCCTCCTCTCGACGCAGGCAGAGGCCATAGGTGCCTTGGCGAACAGTAAGGAAAGTGGTGTCCTCAGAAAGCGCCGCCAGCCGGCGGAGACTGTCCGATGAGGCCTCCACAATGGGATCCAAGTTAGCAACGGCAAGCTGCCCGAGAACCTGGGCATGCAGCCCCAGACGATAGTTACCAACCTCCGTCCGCTCGACGTAGCCAGCCTCCACCAGAGCGTGTGCGATCCTGTGGATCGAGGACTTCGGTGCTCCAGTCACCCTGACCAGGTCCGCCAGTGTGACACCGCCGCACTGTTCGCGGGACATCACGGCCACCAGGTCAAGCAGCATGAGACCGCGATGAAGACTCTGCGCTCCAGGCACGCGGAAGTCCCTGCTCTCATCGTGCGCAACGTTCCATGATGCGGAACGCTGCAACCTATTTCCCCGGCTTCTGACCTGGGCAGTAAGGGAACGGGCCGTATGTTCTAGAGTCATATCGCTAAGTCCTCCAATTTTCAAAGCTTGATGACGGATGCAGGTTCGACCGGGGGTTTCAAGGCTGATCCTGCGCGGCAGTCAGGTTGCAGCAGTGGACACGCGGCCGCACGTTGCTGTTCCTCGCCAGCTACGGGACCAGAGACTGCCTGGCCGTCCATGGGGTTGCACGGTTCGGTCCCCCTGAACCAGCCGGCCCCTCTGACCACGAACTACATGCATGCAAAAAACTGCTCTCCGGAAGTCAGAACTGAGTTTGGCAGTCCAACTTTCGGAGAGCAGTTCACGATCGCGGTAGGCGCTCTTCGTACCAAGGCCGTCAGATGGCGAAGTTCCTCTCGAAGAAGGGGGAACCGTTCAGCGAGACAGTGGCTTTGGCCCAGTGGGCGTGCCGCGTCTGCCACGTGACGGCGTGGACCTCAACATTGGCCCCTCCCTCCAGCCCCATCGAGACCGTGACGTCTGTGTCCACCTGCGCAGCGTCCGGGCGGCTGGCTGTGACGGAAAACCGAAAAGTCGAATCGAACGTCAGAAGGTCGCCGGTTCCCGATGGGAGGTAGGCCGATCCTCTCGACTCAATCGCGGTTACGACTGCACCGGTGGCCACGCTGGTCTCGACGCGACGATCTACGAAACCGCCCTCGAGTGCGAGTGGCATGACGTTGACCGTCGGGTCCGGTGCAGGGAGGACCGGGCTGTCCCATACGTGGTCGTCGACGAGTGGGAGCCGTACCTCGGACACCAGCATGTCGCCGGTCGCGAGACGGATGCTCGGCGTGACAGAAGACGGCCAGTGCCGTGGGAAATCTCCTACAGCGATAGACACCCGCAGGTGATGACCGGCTGGGACTTGGTAGGCAATGGGGAACAGCGGCACGTCCAGCCGCGCAAACTTGCCGTGCACGAAGTTTGCCCCTTCCGGTCCATCCTCGGTTAGCCGGGCCGAACCCAGGCAGATGAGCGTGGCGCGACCGTCGGGGCCCACGTGGCTGAGTTTGACCGTGAGGTCGAGTTCGCTTCCTTCGTCGACTGCGACGAAGAGAGACGCGTGCGGCACACCCAGAATGTCGATGATCTCCTCCGAAGGCGCGGAGTCGAAGGTGAGCGACTTGATGTCATCAGGCCCCTGGTCCAAGGCCGCTGCCAGTCCACCCCCCAAGCCGTCGAACAGCACGGAGTGGGCACCTACTGTCGGATCACCATGATAGGAGTACTCGTGAGCCACAGCCGCCCCCTCGTCAGTGATGAGCTGGTGATTCGCTGACAACTTGAGCGGGTGGGTTACAGCTCTCTCGACGACAGGCCACTCGCGTTCAGAGCGCCACTTCTCTGCCCCGTATACCCATACAGCCACCTCTGGATCGTCCTCGCTCACGGCCGTGGTGTCGTTCTTCAGGTAACGGTCGAACCACGCCTTGATCAGTGTGAGATGATCCGTGGTGCCCAGCGGTGCGGCGTGGGGAAGGGCATGCTCCCACGGTCCGATCATAAGCTTGCGCGGCGCCTTGAGCGCCTCGAAACCCCATGTGACTTCCCGGGGGAAGAGGTCACGCCACCCGCCGATAACGAACGTTGCCGCCTCGATCTTGCTCCAGTCGATTGCCCGTGACGCCCAGTAGGAATCTTCACGGTCGGGGTGGCGACGCCACTCTTGGGAGCGCTCCGCAAATTGCTCGAGACGCTTGAGCCAGATGCCGTGCCATGCGCCAGCAGTGTCCTGCCGGCCAGGCGGCAGGAGCTCCATTGCCAGCATGAACCCAGCCCAAGTCGAGGAGATGTACGGCGCTGGGACGTCCGAGGGATACCAGAGCTCGTAGGCGTCAGCGGGCGGCATGATCGGAGCGATAGCTTTCAAATGGGGAGGACGCAATGCTGCCGCCTCCAACGAGGTGCGTCCTGGATACGAGAATCCATACATGCCCACGTTGCCATCGCACCAATCTTGCTGTGCGATCCACTCGACGACGTCATAGGCGTCCTGGCCCTCACCGTCACCGTCGAACGACTCCCAGCGGACACCTTCTGATGCCCCGCATCCCCGCATGTCCACCTGAAGTGAGGCATATCCGTTTGTCGCGAAGTACTCGGTCTGGAACTCATCCTCGATGGCGTTGAGGTCGTCCTTGCGATAGGGCGCAAAAATGAGGGCCGCAGGCAATGCAGCGGACGCGTCAGGCCGGTAGAGGGTCGCGGCGACCCTGACTCCATCGCGGAGGGGAATCTTGACATCCCGCTCAATAATCATCTGTTGTCCTTTGGGAAGTTGAGCCGACCCCATTGACGCTAGGTCGAATTATTTGGATTGATTTGTTAGTCAAATATCCTCAAGATCTCTTCGCACTGTCAAGCATTTTCCGGGCAAACCCAGGCGATATTGAAGATAGTTACTTGTTCTAAAAACTATTTGATTAGGCAGGTATAGGTGCCCTGCAATTTAGGTTCTGAGGTTGCGCCAGCAGCGTCAGCTGAACCTGCAGAAAATGGATCTCCAGCACGGCGCTACGTTCGTCCTGGGGTAGTTCCAGATGGGGCCCGGGAGGCGCCATGCCTAACGGGAGATCTTTCCCGTCAGGGATGCAACGGGTCGTAGAAGCAGGGGCCGTGCAGCAAGCCAAGCGGCCATCATGACGACAAAGGAAACAGAAAAGAGGATGAGGCCCAGCCACCCCTCATCGTCCGATCCCGAATACATGTGGTTCAGGTTCCTTAGCACGCCGGTGGCAAAGACCAGGAATACATGAACGACAACAAAAGCGACAAAGAAAATCATGACAGGAATATGCACTGCCCGCGCCAAATCAATGGGATAGAACTTGTTTATGGTCTGGGCATCTCTTGGCCAGACCGGAGACATCCGTAACCCTGTCAGCATCGCCAACGGAGCGGCTATGAAAACGACGGTGAAGTATGCCAACACCTGAAGCGAGTTGTAGTTGACCCAACCGTTCTCAGTGGGCCAGTTGAGCGAAGCGTACTGAATCAGTGCCGACAGGGCATTCGGAAAGACCTCCCACTGAGTCGGTACCACGCGCCCCCAGCGTCCGGAGACCACTAGCAAAACCACGAAAACCAGGCCGTTGAGCACCCACAGGAAGTCAAGTGTCAGGTGGAACCACAGCTCCAGACTGATTTTGGTGGGGGGCTTTTTCGTGCGAAGAAACCCCTTGTTGTTGCGCGTCCAGTAGGCCGATGGCTTGGTGGTAGTCCGCACCTGCCAGCCTGATCGAATGATCAGCAGGAGAAAGAACGCGTTGAGGAAGTGTTGCCAGGACAACCACCCCGGCATACCTTCAGGAGTACCCTGGGGCAGTTCAGTATGCCCCGGATACGTTCGGATAAAGTCAGCTACTTCGTCCAACCCGATCAACCATTTGGCAGTGAATACAGCGGCCAGCGCAGCCACAAGAGTCGCCGCCGCTCCCCAATATGTTTTTGCCTTCGCGACACTCTTCGTTGCAGACGACGTCTTTGTTGACGACATTGCTGATTTGGTCACGCTGATCGGGACCCAAGCGCGTCGATCAATTGCGGCACCACCACTGAGACGTCCCCGACGATGCCGAAATCGGCTACGTCGAAGATGGCCGCCTCCGCGTCATTATTAATGGCCACGATCGTTTTGGAGGTCTCCATACCGGCACGATGCTGAATGGCACCTGAGATTCCCAGCGCCACATAGAGCTGCGGCGACACCCACACACCTGTTTGCCCCACTTGCGAGGTCTGTGGCACAAAGCCTGCATCCACAGCTGCCCGGGAAGCGCCGACGGCGGCGCCAAGCGCGTCGGCCAACTGCTCGACCAGCACAAAATTCCCTTTGGATCCGAGTCCAAGACCACCGGATACAACTTTGTCCGCAGTGCGAAGCTCTGGCCGGGTCGACGTCGAAGCGGGAACAAATGATTCGACCACAACCGCGGCCCGCGGATTGGCTGCCACCTCGATGGAAATCAAGCTGGCCACACCGTCAGCGGGCGCCTTGGCTTCGATGGCCCCCTGCCGGATAGTGAGGATGGGAAGCCCTTCCACAACTGCATCGACGGCGTACTTTCCGCCGTAGACCGAGTGCGTAGCGACGACCTGTCCGTTCTCCTTTCGGACGTCCACGACGTCTGCGAGTACACCCGTTCCAACTCGGGCAGCCAAACGCCCTGCCACTTCCCTGCCGTCGGCTGAATTCGCAATCAGAACCGCATCCGGCTGGAATTCCCTGACCACCGCTGCCAGAGCTTCGACCTGCGGCGTGATGTGCAGGGTCTCAGCGTCCGGTGTTTTTGCGAACACAATCCTGTCTGCTCCAAGCACTCCGAGACGGGTGATCACTTCATTACTGGGCGAAGCGGAGCCTGACACGATCGCAAGAGGATTGCCTAGCTTGGCCGCAGCGGCCAATAGGCCGCCGACTGAACCACTGACGCCACCGGACCGAGGGGTCTCTACATGAACTACGACGTTCGTCATTTCATTTCTCCTAACTAGGCCAAGCGGTTGCTTACAAGGAACTCGACAAGTTCCTTCGCGGCTGTGCCGTCATCGACTATCTTCTTTCCTGCAGTGCGGGCTGCGCGGACTTGAGTCGACAGGACAGCGGTTCGGGAGCCGGCGTCGTTTGCCAGACCGAGATCAGCCAGGCTGAGCACGGTTATGGGCTTGCGCTTGGCGCCCAAGATGCCCTTAAAGTTGGGAAAGCGCGCATCAGGGGAACGTTCAGTTACCGAGATAAGAGCTGGGAGGGAAGCACTCAAACCAAGGATGCCGTCTTCTCCTTGCCGCTGGCCCCGGACGTAGCCGTCTGATAAATCAGTAGAAAACAGACCGCCCAGAAGGGGTAGGCCGAGGTGCTCGGCGACCATGGCCGGCACGACGCCACTGCGCCCGTCCGTGGATTCATTGCCCGTGATAACAACGTCGAAGTCGACCGTCTTCAGCGCCGCGGCCAAGACACTTGCCGTTCGTGAAGCGTCGGCGGCCTCCAGCCGATTGTCAAGGATATGGATAGCCGAATCCGCCCCCATGGACAGTCCTCGTCGCAGCGTCTCTTTTGTGGACTCCGGCCCCATGGATACAAGGACGACGTGTGTACTCCTGTCCGCGTCCTTGTATTGCAGTGCCACTTCCAAAGCGCGTTCATTGACCTCGTCAAAGACAGCTTCGCTCGAACCACGATCCAGGCGCCCGCTTGAGACATCGAGCTTACGCTCTTCTGCCGTATCCGGGACCTGCTTGGTCAGTACAGCAATCTTCATTAGGGAACTCCTTTGAATTGATGTCTACGTCAGGAACAGCGACCCCGCCGGTCTCAAACTGTCAGCTTCGTATGGCGCCCCACTGTTGCCAGCGCTTCGTCCACGATGTTCTGCGCGGAGGGGATTACGGCCTCTTCCAGCTCCTCGGAATAAGGAATAGGTGCTCGTGCAGCGCCCATGCGCCGCGGTGCCGCGTCGAGTTCCCCCCAGCATTCCTGCACAGTGTTGCTGACGAATTCTCCGCCCCATCCGAAGTCCCGGACCGCTTCGTGAACAACTAGGAGGTGCCGGGTTTTCCGGACTGAAGAGAAGACTGTCTCCATGTCGAAGGGGTACAAGGTCCGCGGATCGATGATTTCCACATCTACCCCTTGCGCGCTGAGAACCTGGGCAGCTTCGAGGGCACGCTTCGTCATGAGTTGCGTTGCCACAATAGTGAGGTCCTTGCCTTCACGTGCCACCCGCGCTTGTCCCAGCGGAATGAGTTCCTTCGTCACGGGGCCCTTGTCGTAATAAAGGGCCTTGTGTTCGAGGAAGACCGTCGGGTTCTCACTCTTGATGGCGCTGCGTAGGAGACCGTATGCGTCGTTCGCGGTGCCGGGAACGACCACCTCCAACCCCGGGATATGGGCATAGAGGGTTTCCAGCGACTGTGAGTGCTGCGCCGCCTTGCCGATGCCGGATCCACCGTTACTCCTCACTACCAATGGGGTGGAGAACTGGCCCCCGAACATGTAACGGGATTTGGCGGCCTGGTTGATCAGTCCGTCTGCCCCTAGGAGCATGAAATCCGAGTACATTATTTCGACAACAGTCCTGGTGCCCGCCATGGCGGCTCCGGCTCCGGCGGAGATCAGCGTTTCTTCGCTTATGGGCGTGTCCCGGACGCGTTCCTTGCCAAACACGTCAGCCATCTTGCGTGTGACACCGTAGATGCCGCCACCGGTACCCCAGGTAGTGAGGTCCTCCCCCATGATGATTGTCGACGGATCCTCAGTGAATTCATCGTGCAATGCTGCGTTCAGTGCCCGCCAAATCGTCAACTGCTGAGCTGGCTTATTCATCGGTAGTCCTCGCTGACTTGAGTAAAGGCTGAAGAAACGTCCGGGAAGGGAGAAGACTTGGCGAACTCCTCAGCAGAGTCGACCAGCGTCAGCGCGGACGTGGCTATCGCTTTGAGTTGTGCCTCATCCAGAACGGTCGAGTCGAGGAGTCTCTTCGCAAGCCGGGCGATCGGGTCGCGGCCCTTCCATTGCTCCACCTGCTCAGCAGTCCTATAGATTTCCGTGTCTCCGGCCATATGTCCCAGGTACCGATAGGTGTCGGCGACGATAAAAGTCGGGCCTTGCCCGGACCGGGCCCTTTGGACCGCCTCGGCCGCTGCGTTGCTGACCGCTTCTACATCCATTCCATCGACATCGACTGAAGGCACTCCATAAGCCTCTCCGCGCCGGCGGAGATCTGGCTGGGCCACCATCTCCTCCAATGTTGCGGATTGCGCGAAGTGATTGTTCTCGCAAACAAAAATAACGGGAAGTTTCCAGATTGCTGCAAGATTGAAGGCTTCGGCCAACACGCCCTGGTTGGTGGCTCCGTCGCCGAAATATGCGACGGCCACGTTGTCCGTACCCTGTGCTTGGGCCGCCAGGGCGGCGCCTGTGGCGAGGCCAATTCCGGCGCCGACAATCCCGTTGGTTCCCAACAGCCCCAACTCTTTTACTCCGATATGCATGGAGCCACCCTTACCGCCGCAATACCCGTCGCGACGTCCAAGGATTTCCGCCAGCGTTCTTCCCGCATCGGCGCCTTTGGCCAGACAATGGGCATGCCCGCGATGATTGCTGGCGACACTGTCGGAGGCCCGCAGCGCCCAGGACACACCCACCGCCACTGCTTCCATGCCTACCGAAGGGTGAGTGGAGCCCCGGATCAGGCCCTCCTCCGAATAGGTCGGTAGCCGGGACTCGAACTCCCGGATGGTACTCATCAGTTCCAAGGCAGATGGTCCATCGATATCAAGGTCGAATCTGGTTGCCTCTGTGATTTCGACAGTCATAGCTAGCCCACCCTCGCGATGATCGCCTCAGGTTCCAGGACGTCGCCCTCTGCTGCTACATACGTAAGGGTTCCGCTCGCTGGTGACAATACTTCGACCTGAACCTTTGAAGTTTCAAGCTCGGCGATGGCCTGGCCTGCGGTGACCTCACTGCCATCTTCTACCAGCCACTCACTGAGGTCTGCTTCAGTTTCGGTGCCCAGGAGTTCCTGCCCCACAATGACGTCCACAATAAGATCCTTTCGTTGGTGTTTCCTTGTTCCAGCATGGTGCTACCAAGTTGGACGTGTCAATGACTTGTTAGAAATTCGGTTGCTTCCTCACCCCGCCGTAGGCAAAACAGAGCCAGGAACAGCGGCCACACGGGAGGAGGGAACTCGGGCATTACCGTCCCGCCGTCAGCGCGTGCTCGTCCATCGCCTGGGGCGATTCTGATTTACGCAAGTCACGGCTGCCTGCCAGTCGCCGCCGGTCGACGTCGACTTCCTCACGCGCGCTGGATTATTGGCCTATGGAGGCTGTCAGGCCGCCATCTACGGGCAGGCAAATGCCATTTACGTATTTCGACTCATCGGAAGCCAAGAAAAGTGCCGCTTGGGCAACGTCAAATGAAGTGCCCATTTTTCCCGTGGGGCTGAGAGCGTGGCGGGCCTCAAGCATTGCTTCAACGGACGGGTAGTTGCCGGCTATCTGCTTGTACATCATCGGCGTTTCGATAAAGCCAGGTGCGACAGCGTTGGCCCGGATTCCCTTGTCGGCGTACTCGAGGGCCAGATTTACGGTGAACTGAATCAGCCCTCCCTTAGTCGCCGAGTAGCTGGGGTAGTTGTATCCCAGGTAGCGCATGCCGCCCACCGACGCGATGTTTACGATGCTGCCGTAGCCTTGTTCGAGGAAGATTGGCAAGACATGCTTGCTGGTTATGAAGGCGCTGGTGAGGTTGACCTTCATGACAAGGTCCCACTCCTCGAGACTCATCTCGACCGGCCCGCCCATCCTTGCGATGCCCACATTGTTATGGAGCACACTGGGCTTCCCTACTTGGGAAACGCATTCGCGGACAGACGCCTCCACCGCCACATTGTCGGATACGTCCGCTACGGCACCACCGACGGAAATCGAGAGATTTCTTGACCCCTTCAGCTCTGATAGTTTTTCCAGCGAGCCCTTCACTGCATCGGGCGAAACGTCCACGACGAATACGTTGGCGCCTTCTTCGGCATAGGTGAGCGCCGCGGCCAGACCGTTATTAATCTCGCCACCTACCGATCCCCCGCCAAATACGATGACTGTTTTCCCTGCCATACGTTCTGTCATGACGTCTCCTTTTCCTATCCTGAATGCTTACTGACGCTCACGGTGAGTGGGGGCGTGCGGTTCACTGCTCATCTTCGAGCCGGACCCATTCGTCCGCATGCCGACTCCCGCCGAGCGGTGGGTTGGCGCTCGTTATGGATGGCAATCCCCGTTGCTTGACCAGCATGGACTAAGTCATCGCCGTAACCGCAATCTTGGTGTTACCAAAGCAACCTTGTCAAGATGCGTCTTTCAAAGTCCTAGTACCATGAGAGGCGCATATCGCATCAAAGGACATCCTTGGTAGCGCCAAGAGCCAACAGAGGAGGGCACAGTGGAAGACGATCTTCTGGTCAGGTTACTGAAATTGATGGAGGACGTCGGGCCGGATCAGCGCATTCCATCTGAACGGGAGCTCGTTGTCCAATGGGAGACTTCGCGGACGGCGTTGCGTCACCGGCTCAGGATGTTGGAAGCCATGGGCGCCCTCGAAAGAAGAGGCGCCGCAGGGACCTACACGCGCACTGTGAAGCCGCATGATGTCGCAGCGGCGTTGAAGATAGGCTTGCATTCGTCGGCCCTCTCATCCGCTTCAGCCTTTCAGCCGGTGAGAGTCGCGCTCGAACGGCAGGCAGCCAAAATGGCAGCGGAGGACTTCAAACCCATACCTGTGGCCCACGCAGAAGATGCCGTGATGCGGATGGAAAAGTCCACATCGCCAGATGCCCTCTATGCAGCTGACCTGGATTTTCACCACGCCATTTTCCAGGCCTCCGGGAACGCTGCGCTGATCTTTTTCTCCACGGCAGTCGGTGACCTGATCGCGGACTCGGTGAGTTCCCGCCGCTCCCGAATGCTTCGACTCGCTAACGATGTAGATGAAATGAGAGTGCTACATCGCGCCATCCTTGAAGCCATCAAAGCCAAGGATCCGGCAAGCGCCATGGCTGCCATGGATATGCACTTCGACAGAATCGATTCGCTGGAGATTGAGACGCCAAGTTCGCTACCCCTCGCAGACGAATCTATCCAGTAGGCCCAGAGGTTAGACTGCTATCGTCTGACAATCAGCATCGACGACAGTAGGCGCTAACATGAGTGATCGTTCCACTTTGTCTCCCGTGGCATCGGTATCGCGCCGCGATGCCGTCATGAAGGAAATTCGACGCGCAATTGTCGTGGGAACCCTAAAACCCGGGGACAAGCTGACTGAAGTCAAGCTCTCATCGATGCTGAATGTCAGCCGTCCCACCATCCGCGAAGCTCTGACCCAGCTGGCTCAGGAGGGGCTGCTGGTCCAGGAACCATATAGAGGCCTTCGGGTCGCCACATTGCGCCCCTCGGAGATCATGGACATCGCGAAGGCCCGCACGGCACTCGATATGCTTGCCGCTGCAACAATCCTGGAAGACACCACCGGACGGCGGCTGGCGATGGTGGAAGCCGCTTGGGACGAGTACCGCAGGATCGCTTCTTACCCAGACCCGGCGGTCCTCCATGAGGCGCACATCGCCTTCCATAGGAGTTTTTGGGTTGCCTCTGAAAATGCATTGCTCCTGCGTTTTTGGCCTGTTACCGAGGCTCATCTGACCATAGCGCTGGCGCAGGATCAGGCGGCCAGGGCGGACCCCGCTCGAGCCCTTGAAATACACGAACAATTGGTACGCAGCATGCGTTCGGGAGATATGGAAGCGATTGAAGCGGCTTTCGCTGTCCACACCCTGGACAGCGCAGAGCAGCTGATCAAGCTGCTCGAGCAGCAGGAGGAGACAGTATGAAGGTGTTGGTCATTGGAGCAACCGGACTTTTGGGCTCAGCAGCTTCAGCGGCCCTTTCGGAACGCCATGAGGTGATCCAGGCCTCAAGAAACGGGGACGTTCGAGTGGACTTGGCGGACCACGAGTCCATTCCGAAGATGTTTGAAGCGGTTGGGAAGGTGGACGCCGTGGTCGCGTGCACCGGCGTCGTGCCTTTCAAGCCGCTGGCAGACCTGACGGCCGCGGATTTTGAGTCTGGCGTGTCGAATAAGGTTTTGGGACAAGTCAATTTGGTGCTGTTGGGAACTCCGCATGTTAACGATGGCGGATCGTTCACCCTGACTACCGGCGTGCTGGCGCGCGAACCGATCAACACAGGCGTAGCAGCCTCCCTGGCCAATGGGGCGCTTGAGTCGTTCGTGATGGCGGCCGCTGCTGAACTTCCGCGTGGAATTCGTATCAACACCGTCAGCCCTTCGGTTCTTGAGGAAGCCACTGGTTACCACGAGTACTTCCCTGGATTCCCTAAGATTTCCTCGGACGAGGTTGGCCAGGCGTACGTGAAGTCTGTTAATGGCATCCAGAACGGACGTGTTTTCTCACTGGGCTAAGTTGAACGAAACCAGACGTTGAGAGGGCGGGACCGTATGGTCCGGCCCTCTTCGCGTTTGAGCTTGCTGTTGGCTGACTCCGGTCAAGGCGTCATCGAAAACGCCGGTGTTTGGCTTACTTCTTCAGAGGTTACGACGCCGGGAGGCACCTGTGCGCAGCCGTTGCGATGAAGGACATCAGTCCGCGGTTGAGCACTTCCGCTTCAAGCTTGTCTTGACCGGTGCACTGACCGGCTTGCGGGGCCGGCCATCTCCACTAGTCCGAGAGCCCAGAACACAGCGGGAGCGGAGACTTCGCTTTGATCTTAGGTCGGGCGGCCAAAGTTGCCAGGCCGGACTTGAGCTGATCTCGGTCGATCCGCCCCCTTGTCGAGGTAGAGCGCGGAGGACTTACAGACTTTCATGAAGGAGAGGGTAGACGGGCCAGGGCTCGTGATAGTACCGTTGGTATGTAGTTAGATTGTCTGACAACAAAACAACTGCTATGGGGGCGCCCTCACCCACTCTTCAGCCCTAGGGGCTGACCGATTCCGTGGCGTCCGACGCCAGGCAGCCGGTCCTGGCCCAGTAGCTCCTCTCCTCCTCTTTTGACGCCGCATACGCGCGTCGGACTCGATCCATAGATAAGGCCCATCAGGACATGTCTCACACCACGAAAAACCTCCGCGGCATCCTCGCAGCCGTGACCACCCCGTTCACCGACGACGGCAGCGCTATCGATGAAGCAGCGCTCCAGCGTCAAGTTGAGCGACTGGTGTCTGCCGGTATCCACGGCATCGTCACCACCGGAACCACCGGCGAATTCACGACGCTTTCGGCCAACGAGTACCGTCGCGTCATCGAGCTCTACGTCAAGGGAGCGGGCAGTCGCATACCAGTCGTGGCTGGCATCGGCGCGCTATCGACCCAGGGAGCCATCGATCTTGCGCAGCACGCCGAAACCGTTGGGGCTGACGCGATAATGCTCGTTCCGCCGTTCTTTGACCCTTTGGACTTGAACGCCTTGAAGGCATTCCTCTCCGCTGTTGCCGGATCGATCAGCATACCGATCGTCTTCTACAACGTTCCTGGTGCGACGGGCATCCAGCTCACAGCAGCTGAGCTCGCTGAGCTAGGGGACATCGATGGTGTCGATTACATCAAAAACACCTCCGCCGACGCTGTTGGCCTTGCCGAACTTCTGGCCGCTCGCACGGACCGCATCAAGGCTTTCAATGGCTGGGACACCCTGACGTTCTTCGGCATTGCCAGCGGCGCCGAAGCCTCCGTCTGGGGCACCGCCGGGGTCGTGCCCGAACTCGCCGTCGAATTCTGGAACGTCCTCGCAGAGGAAAACGACCTGGTCCGCGCCCGCGAACTGTGGAAGCACCTCTGGGCCATTAGCGACTTCTTGGAGTCCGTTAACTACGTCGCCGGCATCAAAGCAGGTTTGGAACTCATTGGCGAACCCGTAGGCCCAGCCCGCCTGCCCATCCAGTCGCTTCCCGCCGACGAGCGGGAACGATTCGCCGGTATCCTGCGTGCCGCCGGCGTCCTTCCGGCAATAGCCGCATGACCACGCGCTCCGCCAGAGGCGAACCCGGAAGCGGCTGGGGGCTCGTTCAAGGCCGCACTATGGCGGAGCGCCGGCATTACTGGGTAAGAAACCTGAATTCTGCTGCCCCGGCTCATGCTTCCTGAGCCGCGCGGCCATCCTGGCACTCCTCTGTGGACTTCTCAGACCTCAGCCTTATTGGGCCGCGAAAACATCCATCTGGAATCAAGTGCACAACCCGCCAACCGCACATCTTAGCGAACGACAGAAAGCAGGAGTTTTGAGCCAGTTCATCAACGGCAAGCTCGTCGAGGGCACCACGGGCGAAACCATAGACGTCATCGACCCATCCAACGGTGAGACCATCACTACCCTCACTCTTGCCGGCAGCAATGACGTGGATCGCGCAGTCCAAGCGGCCAAAGAAGCGTTCCCGGCATGGTCCCGGGCAACGCCGGCCGAACGTTCCGCCGTGTTGACCAAGCTCGCAGCCCTCATGGAAGAACGGGCCGAGGAGTTCGCGCAACTTGAGTCACGCCAGGCTGGAAAACCCATCCGGCTCACCCGAGAATTCGACGTTCCGGGCACGATCGACAACATCGCCTTCTTCGCCGGCGCCGCCCGCAACCTCGAGGGAAAAGCCACCGGAGAATACTCCCCCGACCACACCTCTTCCATCCGCCGCGAAGCGATCGGCGTCATCGGCTCCATCTCACCGTGGAACTACCCTCTACAGATGGCCGCGTGGAAGATCCTGCCCGCAATCGCCGCCGGCAATACGATCGTTCTCAAACCTGCAGAGATCACACCATTGACCTCGCTCTTATTCGCCGAAGTGGCCACCGAAGCGGGACTGCCGGACGGCGTCGTGAACATCCTGACCGGCCGTGGCTCAACCGTTGGCGCCGAACTGCTCCGCCATCCCGACGTTGACATGCTCTCCTTCACGGGCTCCACCGGTGTGGGCCGCACCGTGCTGGAAGCGGCCGCGACCACTGCCAAGCGCGTCCACCTTGAGCTCGGCGGAAAGGCACCGTTCGTTGTATTCGACGACGCCGACCTCGAGGCCGCCATTCACGGCGCAGTGGCCGGGAGCCTGATCAACAGCGGACAGGACTGCACTGCCGCCACCCGAGCGATCGTGCACCGCTCACTGTACGAAAAGTTCATTGACGGCGTCGCGGACCTCTACGCCAAGGTCAAACTCGGACGCACCCAGGACCCCGCCACCGATCTGGGTCCGCTCGTTTCCGAAACCCACCGGGACAAGGTGGCCGGGATGGTGGAACGCGCCCGCGGCTACGCACGCGTCATCGGCGGCGGAATCCCCGACGAGGATCTAACCGCTGGCTCCTACTACCGCCCCACCCTGGTGGCCGACGCGAACCCGGACAGCGAAATCTTCCGCGACGAAATCTTCGGCCCCGTCCTGACGGTTACCCCGTTCGACACCGACGACCAAGCGATCGCCTTGGCCAACGACACCCCCTACGGGCTCGCCGCTTCGGCTTGGACCAAGGACGTCTACCGCGCCCTCCGTGCCACCCGCGAAATCCGCGCGGGCGCCGTCTGGGTCAACGACCACATCCCAATCATCAGCGAAATGCCCCACGGCGGAATGAAGCAGTCCGGTTTCGGAAAGGACATGTCCACCTATTCCCTGGACGAATACACCGTTGTCAAACACGTCATGTACGACCTCACCGGGAACAAGGCCAAGGCCTGGCACCGAACCATTTTCACCCTTGAGGACTAGCAGATTGACGTTGACGGGAGTCCCCGGACGTTTTGAGGCAAGGGCGAATTGGTGACCGGAGACGGCGGGGGTATTGGCTCGGCGATCAGCCGAACATCAACGCGCTCCCTCCTTTCTTCCGCGCCGTGCCAGCACACATGATCGAATCCGGTGGAGGCCCGTGGTGAACACGGCGCCCCGGTGGCGCCCGCCCGGCACTGGGTCACCCGCCTACATCACGAGTGCGGACTACGTCCGCTGAACTCTTCACAGAAAGTTGCCACGCATGAACCTCAGGCCCGTCAAAAATTGGACCATCTTGGTGGGCACGAACGTCGAACTCCGACAGCACGGACGCCCCGTATGCAATGGATACGTTGACGCCGTAACCAGAGACGGCGCTATCCTCTGGCTCCTGACACCCGGCCACGGTCGAAGACTCTTCGAGAAGGCAGAGTTTTTCGAGGCCTGGGCAACCGAGGAACGGTCGGGGTTCCACTACCGGGTCACCTTGGCGGAATCTGCGGCAAGACGACATTTGTGCGGATGCTAAATCTGGTGGACGCTCATGCCGAAGGCGAGTCGGGGGCAGTCCCCAAGGCTCATCAGCAGGTTCTTTGTCCAACTGAGGCCCTTGCTGCTGCACCACTTCCCGTGCTCCACCGAAGAGAATATCCGGGCACAGCTGCTGCTTGGAGCAGTTGCAGTTTGTTCACGCGCCACATGCCCTAAGACTGCACCGAATCTGAGGATTACCGGCGCTGAGGACCGCGGGGCTCCTGGGCATGCGTTGTCCGCCAAGGTCCACGACACGAGTCCCTAGAATCCTCTGGCTCCTGATTATGGCAGTTTGTTTTGGGACCGGGTTTGCAGTTTATTTGGGGCCCACTTCACGGCTCGCCGGTTGATGAATCGCAGTTTCAGCTGAGCCCACCCCACCGTTGGTTCCATCAGAGTGTTTTTCCGACAGTGGAAGGCAGTGATGGAGTTGAGAGTGGAGCTTTTCGCGAGGATCCGCCGGGATTCGAGGGTTCGTGGGATGTCTATCCGTGCCCTGGCCCGTGAGCACAGGGTCTCGAGGAGGACGGTTCGGCAGGCTTTAGCGGCAGCGGTACCGCCCGCGCGGAAGCGTTCCTCTCGTCGGGCACCGAGGCTTGATCCTCTAAAAGGCATCATTGAGTCGATGTTGCTGGACGATTTGGACGCTCCACGGAAACAACGCCATACCGCGCAACGGGTTTTTGACCGTCTGGTTGATGAGCACCAGGCGGTCATTTCGTACTCATCGGTCCGGCAATACGTGAAAGCTCGAAGGGCCGAGCTCGCCGTAGAGTCCGGGACCGCACCGGTTGAAGCGTTCATCCCCCAGGAACACGCCCCGGGCGCTGAGGCCGAGGTCGACTTCGGTGACGTATGGGTGGACTTGGACGGGGTGCGGACCCGATGTTACATGTTCGCTTTCCGGCTTAGTCACTCTGGAAAATCTGTCCATCGCGTATACCCGACCTGCGCGCAGGAGGCCTTCCTGGAGGGGCATATCGAGGCGTTCCAGGTCTTGGGTGGTGTCCCGACTAAACACATCCGCTACGACAACCTCACCTCGGCCGTGACGAAGGTTGTCTATGGTGCCGGGCGTCAGCGGATGGAGAACGAGCGCTGGGTCCTGTTTAAATCGCACTTTGGCTTCGATTCCTTTTACTGCGAACCGGGGATCGCGGGCGCACATGAAAAGGGCGGGATCGAAGGCGAAGTCGGAAGGTTCCGCAGGAATTTCCTGACCCCCGTTCCGGTGGTGAAGACCTTGGCTGAGCTCAACGACCAGCTCAGGGTGTGGGACGAGGAAGAAGACGCCCGGAGGATCGCCCAAAGGCTTCGCACGATTGGGCAGGACTTCGCCGTCGAACAACCTTTGCTATCACCCTTGCCGGCAGAGACCTTTGATCCTGGACTGGTGCTGACTCCGCGAGTCGATCGGTCCGCGCTGATTACTGTGCGGTCGATGAAGTACTCCGTCCCGGCGAGATTCATCAACCGGAGAGTCCGGGTTTCGCTGCAGGCCACACAGGTGAGGATCTTTGATGGCCGGACCTTGGTCGCGACCCACCCACGGACCGTGGGCAGAGGAAGGCAATGCGTCCAACTTGATCACTATCTTGAAGTACTCAGGGTCAAACCCGGAGCCCTTCCGGGCTCCACTGCGTTGGCGCAGGCCCGTGAAGCAGGAGTCTTCACCCCGACCCATGACGCGTTCTGGGCTGCCGCCCGCAAAACCGACGGTGACACCAAAGCCATCATGGAGCTCATCGATGTATTACTCCTGCACAGGGTCATGGACGCTACCGATGTCATTGCCGGGATCGCCGCTGCGCTATCGGTGGGCGCAGTCAGCGCCGACGTCGTCGCCGTCGAGGCTAGGCGCGTAGCCGCCGAACGGAGCGCTCCCGGGTGGGTCCAGCCCGATTGCGATTCCGGCGCGAAAGAAAAAATTGTCGAGCACCGAATTGTCAGTCTCACCCAGCGTCGACTTACCGACCCTGCAGCTGTGATCGCTGGCCTGCCACCAGACACGCGCCCGGCCCCGACGGTTGCCGGGTATGACCAACTACTGGCCAAACGTGCCATCCACGACACCGAACCCGGCGCCGTCACTACATCCAAGGAGCAGATCTCATGAGTCCAACCCCGCCAGTTGTTGTGTCCCAGACCCTGCGGCGACGCCGGGGACTGACCGAACAAGCCGCCGTCGCAGCGGTGGACCAAGCATGCCGGCGTCTTCGGTTGCCCACGATCAGGGCCGTCCTAGACGAAGCACTCCACGTCGCTGGCAAGGAACAGCTCTCCTACCAGGGCTTCCTCGCTGAACTTCTCCTGGCGGAGTGCGACGACCGAGACAGGCGTTCCTCAATCCGAAGGGTCAAATCCGCAGGTTTCCCACGGGATAAATGGCTTGGGGACTTTGATTTTGAAGCTAACACGAACATCAACCCGGCAACGATCCACACCTTGGCCAGCGGAGATTGGTTACGCAAGGGGCAGCCCCTATGCCTTATCGGTGACTCCGGGACCGGCAAATCCCATCTGCTCATCGGGCTCGGCACCGCCGCGGCCGAGAAAGGCTTCCGGGTCAAATACACCCTCGCCACCCGTCTCGTGAACGAACTCGTTGAGGCCGAGAACGACAAAGCCCTGGCTAAAACCATCGCTCGCTATGGCCGCGTCGATCTTCTCTGCATCGACGAACTTGGCTATATGGAACTGGACAAACGAGGCGCCGAACTTCTCTTCCAAGTCCTCACCGAACGCGAGGAAAAGGCATCCGTCGCCATCGCCACGAACGAATCCTTCTCCGGCTGGACGAAAACCTTCACCGACCCACGCCTCTGCGCGGCCATCGTGGACCGGCTCACCTTCAACGGCACCATCATCGAAACTGGAACAGACTCCTACCGCCTCGCCCACACACTAGCCCAACAAGCCGCCGGCTAGACCCAAATCATGCCCGAAAGGCCGAGATCTGGACCGAGTGCAACCTCTCAACAGGCAAGGAGCAGCTGACTGCTACCGCTGCCAGAGGCTTTCCTCAGAGGCCCAGGCGCGCCAGGAGGGTGTCCCGCTTCCAAAAAAGCGGGGCACCCTGACGATGATCTCGCCCAACAAAGAAGTCAGTGTCTCTGTCCGGCTGGAACCGCCCATCCTGACCTATGACAAAGTCCATTGGTGAAGACCTTCTTTTTGAACCCGGAAGAAACGGCCTATACAAATTTTCTTCCGAGAACCTGAAACCTTTTGCGCCTTCGCGGACAATACAGAGTATGGGGGACATCGAAGCTAGAGACGACGGCCTGTGGACACGGAGCCTTGAAGGTGATGGCGCTGCATTTGGAATGCTCTTCGATCGCCATCGTGACAGGGTTTTCCGCCACGCGTATCGAGTCTGCGGTGATCGCACCACGTCAGAAGACGTCATGGCGACAGCCTTTCTGGAGCTTTGGCGCCTTCGGCAGAAGGTAGTTCTGGTCGAGCAGTCCATACTCCCCTGGATCCTGGCTACGACAACCAACATCGCCCGGAACGCCCAGAGAGCGTCATTCAGATACCGTAGGATGCTCGATTCTCTGCCGCATCAGGAAGAGGCGAGTGTCGAAAGTGGAGAGTTGACTTACCTGCAATCCGCACTGGACCGGGACATGGTCGAGGCCCTGCAGAAGCTCAGCACCGCAGACCTTCAACTCTTCACGTTGGTGGCGTTCGAAGGCTATACAGTTGCCGCCGCCGCCGAACTTTTGAAGCTAACGCCTTCGGCCGCAAAGAGCAGAATGCATCGCGCCCGTCAAAAGATGAAGGCCGCTTTGAACCATCAACCGCCGGTTACGGGCCAGCTTGCCATGGAAGGAAAACGATCATGAACGACCTCAAAGTCGATGAAGGATTCAGCCAGGCGCTGCGTGCGGAGCTGATTGCCCGGGTGGAGAAGTCATCGTCTGCACATACCCGAAGGAAACTCCGCGGTTGGCTTGGTGTTGGTGTCTTCGTCGGAGCAGGTTTGCTGGGCGGAGTGGGCGCGACCGCTGCCGGCCTTCTTACTATCCCTGGTGCACCGCAAATTACTCCGCTCGGAACACCAGTGACGAACACTTATACGGGAACAGCCACAATTGAGTTCGGCGATGCACCACCTGAGGCAACGGCTATCCGAGTGAAGGTAACGTGCCTGACCACCGGTTCCTGGGCCTACGAAACTGGCGCGACCAGTACCTGCAAGGCCGCAGACGTTGATGGCCCCACGGGTGTTACCCAATACCAGATCCCGCTCGTCCCGGGAAAAGAGACCATGACCATCCGCACTCAAGCTCAGAGCCAGTGGCAGCTAACGTGGAGCTTCGTGAACGAGCAATCCACCGACTGGGCAACCAACGCTGCGGGGGACACCTACGGCGCACAGAACGACAAGGGACTGGCTCAAATGGTGGCTGTCCAGGCGACAAATGGTGTCTTCGGTTATGTCTACAACACAGAACTCGAAGAGGCGACAGGTGTTGCTGCGATACGCACCTTCAAGACCCGCGAGGAGGCTCTCGCCTGGCAGGAGCAACGCCAAGGCAAGGACGTTTCCATTCCCGTTTACGACTCCGAGGGGAAAAACGTCGTGGGTGAATTTGTTATCCAAGACGGAGGTGGAGAGATCATCGAGCGCGGGACCGGACTTTCCAGTCCAATAGAGTGAAATATTCGAATAAGTAGAAAAACTTTTTCTCAGTAGTTGTTGCCTGGCAGGTGATGTTGCGGTTACGCTGACCACAATCCTCAAGGCCGAGGATTTCTAAACTGCAAATCTCTTGGGGGGATTTTGAAAAAGTTTGTTCGAGGGCTGACATGCGCCCTTTTCGCAGTAACATTGGCGTCCATCCCTATTGCAGCGAATGCAGGTACTGCGTCAGGCCCTGGAAGCTATTATTATGTGGGTGGATTGCAGTATTTTCATGAGCCGGCAATCAGCACGACGCCAGGCTTTGCGACCGCCTTTACTTTTGTGGGGCCAGCTGCAGCCTGTGTGGGGTCGGGTACGGTGGCTGCACAGGGCCGAGTCATTCGGCAGTATCAGCAGAGTGCCGCGGTCCTAGTTTCCGAAAGCCCCACGAAGTATCAAGTAGGCACCATGTGCTCAGGCCAAGTAATGACCGCCAGTGCTAGTTATGCGGGCAATGGGGATTTCTACAGCTACGGTCGGTCATATGCCTACAATCCGGGCACGGGGGCATACGTTAGTGCCATGACAATTCCGGGTTACATTCAGCAAGCTTAGTGGGCAGGGGGAGCCTCATGAAAAAGAAAAACATAAAGAATCGTGTCGCATTTGTGGGAATCGGCACAGTTATTCTCGCCGGACTAGGTTTGGGGGCAGCTATGGCAACGACATCGTCAAGCCCAGACAATCAACCAACAGCAGTGACGCAACAGAAGCCGGTTATCAACGCCCCGGACTACAAAACCAACGCCCGTGGTCAAACGTTCGGTTCCATCAGCGAAATCGATGGGCAGCCAGTGGAACCGGACCTGATCCAGGCATTGGCTACCAATGGCACCGTTGGCTACGTCGACGATGATGCACTCAAGGCAGCGACGGGACACCCGTCTCAATTCAAGTCACCCGAGGAAGCTTTGAGATGGCAAGAAGCCAACGGTAACAAGACCACCGTTATACCTGTGTACGAATCAGACGGGGTCACTCGGGTAGGAGAATTCGTGATTCAGCCATCTGAGGGTGAGGAGATCAAGAAGTAGCCAAGATGTAGTTCATGAACAGAGGCGAGGGACTAACGGGCCCTCGCCTCTGCATCCCTACGCATCCGAACGGGTTGGGTCTACTCGTCTTCCTCCGTCTGGGAACCTCAGCTGGACCCGTCAGATACCCGTCAGATTCTGTTCCAACACTGGAAGCAAACGACCGCGTCAGTTATCCGTGTCCGGAGGTCTTCCGCGGCCACCCCGGTGGTCTCCGATAAGGCTGCGATCCCACGGCTAAGTGGGCTCAAATTAGATTGACATTCCCAGGCTCCTGCCCCGCCGAAACCCATATGCGAACGCCGCAGGCTTGCCTGCGTTTCGGGCGTGGGCCCGAGGTAGAGTGCAGCCACTGGTCCATGTGGCGGGAATTTCGATTGTGGCCGCAGGGCTGTGGGCAGGATCAGCCCAAGGAATGTGCAGCGTCGCGCTGCGCCATGCTGGCGCTCCGGCTTCCGGAGAGGCAATCTTGTCAGGCGCGACTTCCTCGTCGGATTCTCGGTGTTTTTGGACGGAGGCGGGAGTGGGTCCCGGGGAAAACGTGGCCGATCCTGCCAGCCCGGCCGCGAAAAGTGCGGAGACCAGGACCGCGTGCGTGATCCCCTGGCACGGCAGCACTTTCCGGCGCCGGGGTTCCGCCGGATGGACCCCACCCTTTCGATTCCTTCGTCTGCGCGAATAGCCATGGGGTCCGCAGGAAATGATGGCGGTTCCGTAGGGCGGGACGGCGTTACCTATCTGTTGCTTAGTGGGTTTCATCAGAACTTTCGAGATTTCCAAGCCGCTTTGATCGACGCTGTGCCTGCCGCTAGGCCTTGTCCTGTAGAACGCCCGCGCATGGCATCGTGCAGCTAAGGAAATCGGCGAGCTCTCCCATGCTGAGGTGGTCCCAGTAAATCGATCGGATCACCTCCCGTTCTATCCGTAGAAGATCGAGTCGCGCTCGCTGACCTATACCTCTTCATCGCTAAAACTACGCCCAGGAAAAGTGATTCATTCGTAGGCGGCAAGTCCATGGCTGAGGGCGTGGGCCAACAGAGCGCTGGCCGCCCATCGCATCGAGGCGGCAGCCTCTTCTCGACTCAGACCACCAATATCGGTCAGCCACACCAATGACTCGATTCCAATGGCACTCCTGATGGCCAGGACGAGCCGGTGAATCTGGGCCTCCGTCAGTGTCCCTTCAAGGGGTGTGAGGGCTTCGGTGATCCAGGCGATGGCCCGTCCCTGCCGGAGGGGAAGACCGTTGCCATCAGAATCAGTTTGCTCCAGCGAAAGCCTCAGCATGGTGCGTTGCTGGGATTCGGTGTCCACGATGATCCTGATGAATTCCGAGACCACTGCGTCCAACCGCTCCTTCACGCTTTCCGGTTGCGGCACCGGCAACAGTGATGCCCGGCTGGTTTCCGGATGCGCGGCGGCGAGCAGCTCCCGCTGGCCCGGGAAGTACCTATAAGCGGTACTCCTCGCGATCCCGGCGGCCTGCGCGGCGTCGTCAACAGTAGGTGTAATCCCTGATGCGACGAGTGTGCGGGCAGCCTCAACAAGGGCGTCAAACGTGCGCCGCTTCTGCCCCGTCCTTCCGACCTCGACATAGCCTCTTGACATGTCATTTATGGTACAAGAGTCTTGTTATGGGACATATGTCTCACAAGTCTTCCTTTTGACCATTGAGGCGAACACCATGGAGACGAACAAGACCGCATCAGCAATCGTCCGACAGCCAGGAGAAGGTTCCCGACGTTGGTTTTATGGCGGAGGAGTGCACACCTGGAAGGCGACCGAAGACGAAACCGGTGGAGCCTTCCTTCTCTTTGAAGACGAGATGGCTCTCCATAAGGTCACTCCCCTGCACACCCATCCTGACGCCGACGAAACCATGTACGTCCTGACCGGGGAAATCCTGATGCACATGGACGGAACCGAGCATAGGCTCTCCGCGGGTGGCGTGGCGATTGCACCACGCGGCGTTCCCCACGCCTTCAAGGTCCTTCAGGACGGAACCCGAGTCCTGTGTCTCCATACCCCAGGAAGCGCGCAAGCCTTTTACAACGAGGCCAGCGAGCCGCTCGGTCCCGGAATGGATGACGGGGAGGTGGACTTCGATCGCATTCGAGAATCAGGGAGGCTCAATGGCGGTATCCACATCATCGGCCCGCCGCCTTTTTCCGAGCCCGGGATCTGACCGGCGATCGGGTCAAGACCTCGGCCCAATGTGATGTGGGCAGCAATGAAGGCGCCATTGACTCCTGCCCGGAGTACCTGACAGGGCTTCGACAGCTCATCGCCGTGAGACCTCGTTCCCGGCTTTACTGCCTTCCGGAATGGGGCATGCGGTGGCACGATGCCTTCATGACCAACAACGACCCGGGACAACCCCGCACTGCGGCACCTCAGTTCATTCTGGAGCCGATCGTCCAGCAGATCCATCTGCCGGCTGGAGTAGCCGGGGCTTTGGCGTTGGACTTTGACGTTCGATGCTTTCTTGCGGGGGGCGGGTCCGGGCTGGTTCTGATCGACGCAGGGCTTGAAGGCAGCGCAGCGGCGATAGAACAGGCGCTGGGACGCCTCGGAGCGGAATGGGCGGACATCACGGATCTCGTCCTGACCCACTCGCATCCAGACCATGTCGGCGGGTTGGCGGAAGTGGCCTCAAAAGCGCCCGCAGCGGCCATCTGGGCCGGGGGGCCCGACATCCCCACAATCCCATCACATACACTCATCCGCCCGCTCTCGGACGGGGACCATGTCCGCGGAATGCGCACCCTACTGACACCAGGACACACAGCCGGTCATCTCAGTCTGCTCCACGACGACTCAGGCGTCCTGTTCGTCGGGGACACAGTGGGCTCAACGAACGGGGCCATGACACGTGGTCCTTCCCAGTTCACTGCGGATGCCGCCGAAGCCGAACTTTCACTGCTCAAACTCAGCCGGCTGGAACCAACAAGAATGATTTTCTCGCATGGACCCGAGGTCCCCGACCCGGTCGCTCAACTCCGCCGGCTCCTTGACCAATCCGTGCGGGACTGAATCGGGTGGGCGAACGCAACGGCTGAATCCAGCAGTCGTCTCCATGCATCAGGACTATCCGGCTTAGATCACCGCGCCGACGTGCACCACGGCGTTCAGCTCCTCAAGGGTTGGCGGATTTGCTCCCGCGCGCTGCACAGTGATGGCCGCGGCCGCAGCGGCAGTGCGTCCAAGCTGCTCCAGAACGGCCGGGGCGAATCCGTCGCTTGGACTATTAAGCAATCCCAGAATCAGGGCGGACATGAAGGAGTCTCCCGCACCGATGGTGTCAGCAACCTTGGTTTTCACGGCGGGAACGGTGACGTCAAAGCCCGGGGTGCTGAGGTAGGAACCTTCGGGGCCTTTGGTGATGACGGTTAGGCCGGTACCCAGCCCCAGGATGTGAGCGGCCGTCTCGCCAATACTCATACCCGGGTATAGCCACTGCGCATCCTCGTCGCTGAGTTTAACGACGTCGGTGAAGGTCACCAGGTCCTCGAAGACCGCTTTCGCTTCCGCATGGCTGCCAAGCAGGTCCGGGCGGATGTTCGGATCGTAAGTGATCACACAGTGCCGGTGGGCTTGTTCCAGCAGGGACTTCACCGCACCGGCGCCCGGCTCAAGGAAGGTGGCAATGGACCCGGTGTGCAATATTTTCGGGAAGAAGGCCGGGGTCTGGGGCGCCAGATCCCAGAAGATATCGAAGTCGTAATGCGCGGAGCCATCGGCGGCTACCGTTGCTGTGGCAGATGCCGTGCGGACGAGGGATTTTGATCCCGGCAGGACCACTACTCCAGCGCCACTGAGATGCTCTTCTATGCGCCTCCCCCACGCGTCCGGGGCGATGGCTGTCAGGAGGCCTGTGGTGACACCAAGACGTGCGAGTCCGTAGGCGACATTGGCCGGCGACCCGCCAGGGTGTTCCACCTTTCGGCTCCCGGTGGTAACAACGTCGATAAGTGCTTCACCGACCACCATCACATCAAGCTCCGGATGCGGTAGGTCTGAGGCAATGTTGGGGTAATTCATCAGAGGTCTCTTCTTTCCAGGGGCGGGCTACGGCGTGGCCTTGAGCTCACGGATGGTCAGGTTCCGGAACGTGGCCGCTCCTTCATGGGCGTAGAGTCGAATGCCGTCATCGCCTTCAAGCGGGAAGACCCGGTGCGAGTGCACTACACGCCCATCGCCAATGAACACCTCCACGCTGGTGCGGTCCACCAGGATGCGTAGCGTGAGTCTCCCGGTGGAGGGGTCCACCGGGGTTTGGGTTTCGCCGGCAGTGGGGTTGATGGTGGGGCGCCGATTGACGTAGGTAAACGGGCCGCGCAGGAAGGCACCCGCCGCGACATGCCTGCCTCCACCCGGCGCACGGCATACCTCCAGCCCGAGATTGGCCGGCGGCGCCGCCGGGTCCCACACCAGCTCGCAGCTCAAATCGTAGGCGTTCGAGCGGATCGTCAGGTCATGAGTGCCCGCAACCGCCACATCGCCCAGTCGATGTGTGCGCTTCACGTGGTCCGCCAACGCCGAGGTGGGCGCGGACGCGAGGTAATAGGCCCCGTTTCCACGCTTGAGCCGGACATCGCGGACAATCATGTCATCGCCGTTGTAGCCGTCAGTGGCAAGGGTTGGGGTGTTGTGAGGGTAATCCCAGAAGTTTGCCCAACCGATGGCCCGGCGGAGGGTTGGGTCCTCCGCTCCCGACCCATCGTGATGCGGATACGTCACTGCGCCATAAAAATCGAAACCATAGTCCAGCCACTCAGGCTCGGCATGGTCGGGGCTGAATGAACTGCCGTCGAAAGCTCCAGTCCAATACGCATATGTCGCAGGCAGCCCGCGGCCCTTGCCGTTGGCGCTGGTACCCAGGACCCAGTGGGAGGTGCCGTCGTCGGCCGTCATCCTGAAGAGGTCAGGGCACTCCAGCAGACCCAAGTCGCTGCGAAGAAATTCGCCAACGCGCTTCCAGGACCGCAGGTCCGGGGAGGTGTAGAAACCAAGCTTTTGCCCTTCTGCGTTGGCCATGAACCACCGGCCACGGTCCTCGTCCCAGATCACCTTGGGATCGCGGAAATCGTGGACCCCTGGGTTGGGCAGCACCGGCGCCTGGCCGCCGGGCTTGAAAGAGCGCCCCCTGTCCTTGGAGTACCAGAGGTACTGCGCTTGCCGGCCTTCCGGTGCCTGGGTGACCAGGGCTATGATCGCACCCGCCCCGTATCCCGCGGTATTGCCCTCATCAACAACCATGCACCCGGACCAACAGTCACCGTTGCTGTTGCTGAACTTCGGTATCGCGACACCACGGTCCCGGAATGCGACGTGATCGGTGGTGGTGGCACCGCGCCACGATGTACCGCCGCCACCATTGATGTAGTCAGCGTTGTACAGGTAGTAATAGTGGTACTCCCCGTCCAGGTAGATGGGTCGCTGGGGATCGTTCTTCCAATTGTCAGGCACGCTGAAGTGATAGACCGGGCGCATCCGGGATGATCCTTTCGAAGGGCTACCTGCCGCCGAGGCGGGGCCAATGCCACTGGACAACGCCATGGACCCGCCCAGCGCAACCGCACCGGCGCCGGTCAGAAGTCCGCGGCGAGAGACTGATGGTGATTTTTCCACGGGTTTCACTTCCGTTCCGGCAGGAGGCTGCGGGTCTCGTCAAAAACCCTGGCCATGGTCCAAGCATCAAAGGAGAGGAGCCGCACCGAACCTTCCGTGGCGGCCAGCGTCACGCGCTCGCCGCCCAGGGTCGGGTAGATACGAGCCGTGAGCGGCTTTCCGTTGGCGAAAATTTCGACGGCGGACCGGTCCACCAACACGCGAAGGCGAACACGACCATCCGTCATGGGAAGCGGGCCGGACTTGTCCTCCACATCAACGGCAGGGTTGAGGCTGCTGCGGGTGCGATCAAGGCGGAGAGTGCCGGTGGGGGCTCCGTCAGCAGCCCGGCCCAGCACGATCACCGTTTCCTCTGCACCGTCCGCGGACACCAGCACTCCGAGCCGAACTTCTGCTCCGGGCGCCAGTTGCACGTCCAACTCCAGGTCCAGCTGGTTGCCGGACACACCCGTTGTCACGGACGTTCCCGCCCCCACCAACACCTGGGCCGGAACGCTGACGTGATCGCTGCGCAGTTTCGCGATTTCGGGAACCGGTGAAAACGCCAAGGTTCCATCCTTGGCCACGGTGGTGACGCGGGGCAGGCTCATGACGCCTGACCAGCCGGCTTCCACCATGGCGGCATCACTTCGCCCTTCCTGCATCCAACCGAACATGATCCGGCGGCCGGACTCATCCTGGAAAGACTGCGGTGCATAGAAGAAGCGGCCTCCATAGTCCAGCCGATGCAGCGCCTCCGGCTCGAAGGTATCCCCGGCGTAGCGGCCGATCCAGTACAGCGGGTGGCGGGTTTCGCCGTCGTCCCATGCGGAGAAGACCAGCACATCCGGCGAGTTGTCCGCGGGTGCAGAACCCAACGATCCTTGTCCTGCCCGGAACAGGTCAACGCATTCCCACATGGTCCCGGTCCAGTCAGTGTCCGCAGGATCGCCCTGGGAGGCGTCGCCGATAAACAGTGGGCCGAGGTAGTCCCAGGACCGCAGGTCCGAGGACTCATACAAGAACGCCGTGCCTCCGAGGTGTCGAATCCCTGAACCTACGAGTTGACGCCACTTGCCGCCTTCGCGCCATACGCAGTGATCGCGGTATGCCGTGATGTCCACGCCGGCCGGCGGGGCGCCAATGACAGGATTTCCAGGATCCTTGGTCCAATTCAGCAGGTCCGGCGAGCCTACGGCGACGCAGGGCAGTTCCTTGTCCTCAAACCGCCCCGAGTACACCAAGGTGGGCGTACCGTCGTCGTTCACCAGCACCCCCGACCAGCAGCCTTCGGCGTCCGGCCCTGCGGATGGCTCCAAGGCTACGGGCTGGTCCGTCCAGGTGACGAGGTCGGCGCTGGTGGCGTGGCCCCACTGGATGCGGTGGTGGAAAGCACCTTCAGGGTTGTACTGGTAGAACAGGTGGTACGTGCCGTTCCATTGGCTGACCCCGTTGGGATCGTTGAGCCAACCGGCCGGCGAGACGAAGTGGAATCGCGGGCGGAGGGGGTCGGCCTCGGCGCGGGACAGCAATTCGTCCCGCGGAATGGTGGCGAGCGGGTGGGTAATTTCGGTCATGCGGAAGCCTCTTCTTGAGCGTTCGACGCCGGGTGGCCGGATTGGATTGGTTCACTGGCCAAGGCATGGCTGCCGGCAGCAGCCCACGGCCGGTAAAGGTGGCAGCGTACCCAGTGACGGCTTTCGGGGATGCCAACCTGATGGCGCACAGGTTCTTCGGACGAGCATGCCTGGTTCGGATCGCTCTGGAACGCGCAGTGCGTTGAGGCCATGACCGCTTGCCGCAATTCGGCCCTGCGGACCGGATCATACGAGCCTGCGCGGGAAGGGTCCGGGACAGCTGAAACCAGCAGTTGCGTGTACGGGTGCGCAGGATTGGCCAGAAGGTCGAGGGACTCGCCTTCTTCCACCAATTCGCCGGCAAACATAACCGCGGTCCGGTCCGCCAAGTACCGTGCGGACGCGAGGTCGTGAGTGATGTACAGCATGGAGATGCCCTGCTCGTCTCGGAGTTTGCGCATCAGGTTCAGCACGCCGATCCGGACAGAAACGTCCAGCATGGACGTGGGCTCGTCAGCCAGAATGACCTGCGGTTCAACGGCAAGGGCCCGGGCGATCGCAACGCGTTGGCGCTGGCCGCCGGAGAGCTCGTGCGGGTACGAGTTCAGCATGTCAGCCTGCAGGCCAAGGGTGGTCATGAGCTCTTCGAGCCGCTTCTGGGTCTCTTGCTCAGTTCCGCCGCTCCTGCCGTGGATGGCCAACGAGCGCCGCAGGAAATGATCCATCCTGTGGGCCGGGTTCAATGAACCGAAGGGATCCTGGAACACCATCTGCAGTTGGGCTCGAAACGCACGTGACGCTTGGAACCGGTCGCGCTTGAGGACGTCGACGCCGTCAATCAGGATCTCCCCCGAGCTCGGCTTTTCGAGCCGCGCCACACAGCGGGCCAAGGTGCTCTTGCCGGAACCGGACTCCCCCACGAGCGCCACGATTTCGCCCTTGCCGATGGTCAGATCGATCCCGTGCAGGGCGCGGACAGAATCGCGGGAGAACAATCCGCCAATCGGGAAGGTCTTTCCCAACCCGCGAATCTCCAGGGCAGGGGTGTCCGTGTCGGACACGGCCGATGGGGTCATCAGTGAGTGGCTCATCGTGCAGCCCCTTCCAGGTTTGCGGCATCAGTAACCGAGGCGTCGGCACCAAACGGGGCCACAAAATGGCCGGGTGCCACCTCGGCGAGGTCCGGAATGTTCCGGAACTTCACGCCGTCGGGCAGGCCGGTTAGCGGAACACGGGGACCGGTGAGAGGCGGGAAGGCGCCCATCAGCGCCTGGGTGTAAGGGTGGCGAGGGGTGGCGTACACATCCTGGGCCTTCGCGGTCTCCACAATCCGGCCGCCGTACATCACGGCCATGCGGTGCGAGAGTTCCACCATGAGGGACATGTCGTGCGTGATGAAGAGGACGGAGAAACCGAGCTCGCGCTGGAGTTCCTTGATCTGTGCCATGATCTCTTGCTGCACCACGACATCCAGTGCGGTGGTGGGCTCGTCCAGTATCAACAGTGAAGGCTTGAGCGCTACAGCCATGGCTATCACAGCGCGTTGACGCATGCCGCCTGAAAGCTGGTGCGGATAGGACTTGAGCCGTGCCGGGTCGATCCTCACCAGTTCCAGCAGCTCACCGGCACGCCGCATTGATTCCTTGCGGGAGTAGCCGGCGCGTGTGGTGAAGATGTCCACGATCTGTTCGCCGATGGTCAGCACCGGATTGAGCGAGTTCATGGCCGACTGGAACACCATCGCCACGTCCTGCCAGCGGAAGCGCCGCAGCTCCTCCGGGCTCATGGCCAGGACGTCCTTTCCACCGAAGGAAATGCTGCCGCCGGCAATCTTTGCAGGATCCTTCAGGAGCCTCATGATCGAGTTGGCAATGGTTGATTTCCCGCAGCCGGACTCCCCCGCTAGACCGAACACCTCACCGGTGCCAATGCTGAAGGAAACACGATCGACGGCGGTGGTAGAGCGGGTGTCGCCGATGTACTTGACCGTGAGGTCCTTGACGTCCAGGACAGCTTCGTGGGAGCCGAAGGAAACTTGGGAGATGGTCACTTGGCGGCGCTCCTTTCAGTATCTTTCGGGGTTTTGATCTTTCGAAGCCGCGGGTTGGTGACCTCATCCACCGCGTAGTTGATGAGGGCAAGGGCGAAGGCCACCAGTGCGATGCAGACGCCGGAGGGTACGAAGACCCACCAACTGCCGGTCAGCAAGGCGCCTTCATTGCCGGCCCAGAAGAGGTTGTTGCCCCAGGAGACCGTGCTGACATCGCCCAGCCCCAGGAACTCCAAGCCCGCCTGTGCGCCGATTCCGTAAATCACGCAGGCAAGGAGGGTGCCCATGACGATCGAGGCCATGTTGGGCAGGATCTCGCGGAACATGATCCGGCCGGCGCGTTCGCCTGACACAACAGCCGCAGCTACGAAGTCCTTGGAACGGATGGACAACGCTTGTGAGCGCAGGACGCGCGCCGAACCGGCCCAGCCGGTAACCACCAGGACCAGGATTACGGTGCCCAGACCCGGCGGAAGGAACGCGGCCAGGATGACCAGCAATGGCAGGCCGGGCAGGAGCAGGAAAACGTTGGTGACCAGGGACAACGCTTCGTCAATGAATTTGCCGAAGTACGCCGAGGCCAAGCCCACCAGGATACCGATGAAAGTGGAGGCTACGCCCACCGTCAGTCCCACAAACAGGGAACTTCGTGAGCCGTGGACAGTCAGCGCGAGCACGTCCTGTCCTTTGGCGGTGGTGCCCAGCCAGTGCTCAGCCGATGGTTCCAGGGACGCCATGGCGGTAATCCTCGAAGGGTCGCCGGGAAACAGGACAGGTGCCAGTAAAGCCAATGCAATGAAGATGACCATCACGGCCATGCCCGTCAGCGCTTTCTTGTTGCTGATGAGGCCGTGAACGAAGCTGCGGTTGGGCTTACGGACAGCCGGTGCTGGAGTTGGCTGCTTCAGAAGTGCGGTAGTCATGATCAGTCCTCTAGTTGCTGCGCACGCGCGGGTCGAGGCGGACATACAGGATGTCCACCAGGAAGTTGGCAAGCAGAACAGCGGCGGTGATGGTCAGGAACAAGCCCTGCATGAGCGGATAGTCGAGGCCTTGCACAGCGTTGAGGAGCTGGTAGCCGACGCCGGGGTAGGCGAACACCACCTCTGTGAGCAGGGCACCGCCCACCACGAATCCCAGTCCCATACCGAAGCTGGTCACCGACGGGAGCATGGCGTTGCGTGCTGCGTAGCGGAGCATGATCCGGCCCGGGCGGAGTCCCTTGGCTTCGGCCATGGTGATGTAGTCCTCGGAGTTGGTGGCGATCATGGTGTTCCGCATGCCGAGCATCCAGCCGCCGATCGAGACCAGCACGATCGTCAGCGCCGGCAGCACAAGGTGCGCACCGACGTCGCCGATGAACTCCCAGGTGAACGCCGGCTCCAAACCGTCCGTGAACGCGTGCCGGATGGGGAACCAACCGAGCACTACGCCGAACAGGTACAGCGCACCCATCGCAAGCCAGAAGTAAGGGAACGAGCCGATGAAAACCAGCACCGGTGGGAGCGCGGAGTCGATCGCGCCGCCGCGGCGCCAAGCGGCCAGGATGCCCAGCAGGTTACCGACGACGGCGGCAATCACCAGTGCGGTTCCGCCCAGCAGGAGTGTCCAACCGATTTGGGACGAGATTACCTCGGTGACCGGGGTTGGGAAACGGGAAATGGAAACGCCCATCTGCCCGGTGAAAACGTTGTGCATATAGTCGATGTACTGCTCCCAAATGGGCCGATCATCAACACCCAGCAGCTTGCGCAGGGCCTCGATCTGTTCGGGCTGCATTCGGTCCTGGGAGCGGGCAAACATGCGGGACACGGGGTCTCCCGGCATGAATCGCGGGAGCAGGAAATTCAGGGTGATGGACGCCCAGAAGGCGATCAGATAGAAACCCAGGCGGCGCAGGATGAAGCGCACGGTTCCCTCCATTCGGGAATTGCGGAAAGTTTGGAGCACGCCCGGCGGTTAGCCGTATCAGCGGCGGAGCCGCCGGGCGTGCGGTGTGAGGCCTGGAGGGCCTAAGTCCGAGGAAGCGGGACTACTTGCGCGGTTCCAGCGTGGTCAGAACCAGCACCGTCGTAGGTGACCGGACCGAGAGAGTGGCGTAAGGGTTTGCCTCGGTGGGCCAGCCAGTGAAGCGGGTGTCGTTGAAGGCACCCCACTCAGGGCCGGAGAACAGCGGCACCAGCGGTGCGACGTCGTTGTACTCTTCCTGCAGCTTGTTGGCGATGTCCTTTTGCTTGGATTCGTCGGCCTCTGCGGCGAAGTCGGCCAGCAAGGCATCGGCCTTCGTGTCGCCGAAGCGGTGGTAGTTATCAAACGTCTTGGTGCCTACCGGCTTCACAGTGGCGGTACCCATGGAAGTGTTGAAGTACTTGTAAGGGCTGGGATCGTTGGCGCTCCAGACGATCCCGGAGTCGAAGTCGCCGGTCTCATAGCCGGCCACCACTGCGGCCCAATCCGGGGACTCCACCTTGGCAGTGACGCCCACCTCCGCCAGGTTCTGCGCGATCACGTTGGCCACGGACAGCCAATCGGAAGAAGTTGCGCCCACGGAGATCTTGAACTCGAAGGGCTTCCCGTCCTTGAACGTGCGCTTCCCGTCAGCTCCCTTGGGATAGCCCGCCTTGTCCAGCAGCTCATTGGCCTTCTGAACGTCGTGGTTGGTCCACGTGCAGTTGTCCTTGACCGCGGCGTTCTTCCAGGTCTCATAGTTCCCGGAGAGCCCGGTGCAGTCCGCCGGCTTGGCGTAGCCGCTCATACCGATCTTGGTGACCTGATCGCGGTCCACGGCCATGCTCAGTGCCTTGCGGACGCCAACATCGTTGAACGGCGCTTTGGTGGTGTTGAGTTGCCAGTTGATCATGGCACCAGTGGCAGGGAACCAATACTGACGGTGTTCCTTGTCCTTGGAAACGAACGTCTTCTCTATGTTGGGAATGTACTGGGGAGCCCAGTCCACGTCCCCGTTCGCGGCGGCGAGGTTGGCGCCGTCGTTTCCTGCGAAAGCGAGCAACTTGATGCCGGCGATCTTCTGCTTCCCAGGCTGCCAGTAGTTGGGATTCTTCTTCAGCACGAAGGACTGGGCCTGGAAAGTATCCACTTCCGTGTAGGGTCCGGTACCCACCGGCTTGGCGTTCGCGTCCTTTTCCGGGTCCGGCAACGCGGACCAGATGTGCTTGGGCAGGATGCTGAGTTGGCCGACGTCGTAGAGGGCTGGCGACCACGGTTTGTTGAAGTTGAAGGTGACTTTGTTGCCCTCGGCGGTGACGGTGTCCAGATACTCAAAGCCGCCCTTGATCTTCTTCTGGAGTTCGAACGTGTAGGCAACATCCTCAGCCACGAAGGGCTGACCGTCGGACCACTTCACGCCGTCACGAAGCGTGAAGGTGACCGATTTGCCGTCCTCTGCTGCCTTCCACTCGGTAGCGAGCCACGGCACCGTGTCGCCCTTTGCAGGGTTGAAGATCAGGAGGGATTCGTAGATGGACTGCTGAACCATCGGGTTCACCGTGGGTGCGAACGGGTTGAAGTTCTGCACGAAGGTGCCCATGTCCTCACGCGGGATAGTGAGGAACGCGCTGGCGTTCGCTCCGGCGTCGGAGGTGCTGGTTTTGGTGACATTTGCCGTGCAGCCGGTGAGCAGCATCGCGCCCACTGCTAGGCTTGCCGCCGTCATCCGGGCAGCCCGGAAGTATCGGGGTTGTGTCATGATGGTTATCTCTTTCCTATCTTCATCGTCCAAGGTGAAGGGGTGGGTAAGGGTTTGCTCTTCGACGTTGATTTCGCGGTCAGACCGAAGAGCGTTCTAGCAGCGGACAGTCGACCAATTGCTGGTCGGCAAGGATCGGCTGTCCTGCTGTAAGAGCGGCGAGCGTTTGGACGCCCAGGGCGCCCATTTTTTCGAAGGGCAACGCAACCGTGGTCAATTTCGGCCGGAGGTAGGCCGCAATGAGCTCCTGGTTGTCGAAGCCGATCACGGCGATGTCCCCGGGGATGGTCAGGCCCCGTTCTTTGATGGCGTCATAGGCGCCCATCGCCATACGGTCGTTGAGGCAGAACAGCGCAGTTGGCCTGTCGCTTTCCGGGTAGCGGTCCAAGATCCGGCATGCGGCGTCGTAGCCCCCGTCAGCCGTTGCATATCCGGACACCACCAGTTCCGGATCCAGCTCCAGTCCGGCGTCGGCGAGTGCTTCGCGGGCACCCTGCAAACGTCCAACTGCGGCGGGAATGACCGGGTCAAGGTTGATGACTCCAATCCGGGTGTGGCCGGCTTGGAGCAGACGCTCGACGGCGACCCGGCCACCTGCTCGCTCGTCAGGGACGATCGAGGGCAACTTTCCGTCAGCGTCGAAGCAGTTGATCAAGACCGTGGGTACTTCATTGGCGCTATCCGGAACGTGGACGCCCCGGTGAAAGGTAGCTGCGTAGAGAAGTCCTTCCACACGTTGTTCCAACAGCTTTTCTGTCGCAGCATCTTCCAGGCCCTGGTTGGGTCCCACTGCATCGGCCTGGTCGGAGGGCGCGATGAGCAGGAATCGGCGGTCAAGCCAGGCTTGGTCTTGGGCTCCTTTGATGATGTCGACGGCGAACGGCGCCGTGACGATCTCCGTCACGATCCCGTACCAATCACTGCGTCGGGATGCCAGCGCACGGGCGCCGGCATTGGGGCGGTAGCCCAATTCCTGCACGGCGTCATTAATCCGAGTGCGGGTTTCCTCGGAAATACTTGCGTTTTCACGGTTACTCAAAACGAACGAGACTGCAGTCCGGGAGACACCGGCGCGCTTGGCGACGTCCTTCATGGTGATTCCCCGCTGCCGTATAGGTACGGCCTCGCCAGGGGTGGTGCTTTTCGCCATCGAATGCTCCGGGTCTTCTTTGCTGATCTGAGGGTGTGCCAGACTCTCGTAGTCTGGCGTGTTCGGCGAGGAACGCTGGATTGGTAACGCGCGTTACTTGCTGGACATGTGACTTAGGTTACCCGCGTTACTTCGAGTCTGTCAACAGGGCCGTTGGAGCTTGGAACCGCACTGGTAGCTGGGTGCTTTCGGCGGGTTCGTCGTTAGTGCTCTGGCACTTCAAGGTCCGCCGTGCCCCAGGTGGGACTCGAACCGGATTCCGGGCCTGGGAAACACTGGAAAGGGGCGGAAACATGCGGAATCCTGGGCTAGTTCGATGCGAGTCTGAGGCAATCCGAGGCAAACCGTGTGGACGACGTCGGCACTTCTTTTCTTACCGTCCAAACCGAACCGGCCAACATCGTGGGCACGCCACGTGATCCCGGAATGCCTGATCTGCACCCGCCGGCGACCTCGCCGGAACTACAGGCGGCGGCCGGTGAGCGGAGCTCTGCGACGGCCGCACTGGACCCACTTGCCGGTCGCGAAGCGGACGCCCAACAGGTCCGAGCACTGCGAGCATGCACTGCGTCCTCAGGCCTTGGTGGAAAGCAATACGGGGGATCCTCGTTGGCAATAGACAGTGCCGTCGGAGTATCCCGTAATGGCCCAGGTATCTGGGCCATTCGGCGAGGGGAATCTATAGTTGTTTCATAAAAGGGGGGGACCATGGAGTTGCTAGGTGTAGTCATTGCGGCAGGATTGTTGATCGTTGCCTCGATCGCGCTTTATCTGTTGAAGGGGACGAAGCAGCGGCCGGTCGATTCGGATCCGGAGTCGGAACGTGCACTCCGGGATTTCCGCCGTGGAAAGACCCTCGGTCACTCCCACTACGTCGGGCTGGACAGCACGGGCCACTGGAGGTAGCCGGGTATAAACGGGAAACTGACCGAAAGAGCCGGCACTCGAGATTGGGCCGGCTCTTTAATGTTCCTCGGCGATGGAACTTCTGAGGTGCAGCGTCATTGCTGAAGTGATTTAGACGCTACGGGATTCCTGATCCCTGGAGAGGTTGACGGGCCCGGTGTCGTGTTCAGTCGGGGTGGAGAACACCGGAACTGAGGACCACTCCCCTGCACACCACCGCCAGCGAGACCACCGTAGACCGGCACAATGACTTGATAGTCACCATCATGTTGTCGTGAACATGACTACCAATGAATTCCGGTGAGCAAGAAATCCGAAGGCTGCTCGCCCATCAAATAGCAGACTTAGGTGTGGACAATACCCACACTCCCTTTGGCCTGACAAAGCATCCACCTGCCATGTCGCCTCAGCTTCGAAAGGAGCCGAAACCAGAATCTTTGACTCAGGTTCTCGAAGTCATGTTGCACCCAGTCCCCCTACCTGTGAACGTCGGCTCGGTCACTGATCGTGAGGGCGCCCAGGTCGCTGGTCGCCTTTTGAGCGGCCAGCGACCAGTACCAGCAGTGTGTCTCCCACATCGCTGAGCATGCGGGCGAGACTGGTCTGGGGCTATGCCCCGATGTTTACCGCTGTCAGGGTGAACTCTTTAAGTCGATCCTCCAGGGGGGTTACGCCCAGACCCGGGCCATTCGGCACGGTTAGGCCGCCATTCTCGAGTATGAAGGGCTCAGTCACATCTTCGACGTAGAAGCGATCTGAAGCGGATACATCACCGGGAAGCGTAAAGCCGGGCAGAGCTGCAAGAGCCACGTTGGCCGCTCGACCCAGACCGGTTTCGAGCATGCCACCGCACCACACCGGGACGCCAAGGGCAACGCACACGTCGTGGATGCGCCGCGCCTCAAGGTATCCGCCCACCCGTCCCGGCTTGATGTTGACGATCTCGCATGCACCGAGTTTGATGGCTGCCGCCGCTGTGCTGGCGGACACGATTGATTCGTCCAGGCATATAGGTGTCCGGATCTTTCGGGCCAGCTCGGCGTGCCCGACCACATCTTCTTCGTCGAGCGGCTGTTCGATCAGCAACAAATCGAAGGCGTCCAGCTTTGCCAGATGGTGAGCGTCACGCAGCGTGTAGGCCGTGTTTGCATCCACTTGAAGCAAGATGTCATCTCCGAACTTCTCTCGAACAGCACGGACGGGTGCGGTGTCCCAGCCTGGTTCGATTTTGAGTTTGATTCGCGCGTAGCCGTCACTCAGGTACTTGCCTACGACTTCAAGCAGTTCCGGGATCGAATCCATGATGCCAATTGAAACGCCGCTCGGGACGTGCGTGCGGAGTGCGCCGAGACTACTCGCGAAAGAGATGTTCCGGTTCCGGAGCTCGGCGTCCATAACGGCCATTTCCAGCGCTGCTTTGGCCATGCGGTGGCCCTTGTATTTGTGCAGCCTGGGTCCGACGGCGTTGGCAGTCACGTCCCCCATGGCAAGGAGGTCCGGGATGAGGAATCGTCGCAGGGCGTCCTCGACACCGTCGACGTATTCAGATGAGTACAGCGGATCGGACATGGCGACGCATTCGCCCCAACCATCCGCACCGGGGGTTCGCACGCGCAGGAGCAGCATCTCTCTCTCGTGCTGGGTTCCGAACGACGTGCGAAACGGTGCCACCAAGGGCATCTTGATACGCCGGATTTCTATGGCCTCGATTTTCATGAATTACTTTCCTCTCGTCACGATGTAGCTGCCTGTTTGTGGCTCAAACCCTTCGACACGTCCGCCACGGGACAGGGCGCCAGCCAGAACTTCTCGTACTGCAGTGCGCCACTCCCGTCCAAGTCCTGGGTCCACGTGTCGAAGGTTTTCGATGTCTTCGGGAACCCCGACCAACAACGTAGCTGCGCTGGTATCAGCCACCACGGGTTGGCCAGCGCGGCCTACGGTTAGTGCGGCGACGCTGTTATGGTCCGCCGTGGCCGGCGTACTTGTTCCCGGCGTTGCATCGCAGCGCCGGATCACGCCCGGGCTCGCAAGATTCCATTCAAGGAGGAGCCGGTCTGACTCGTCGGTTCCGTTGATATCGTCGAGCATGGAGCCGTAGTAGTTGACCAGATACTGGGAAGACATACCGCCAAGTTTGTGGAAGTTGAAGAACGCGTTCCGGCGAACCAGAGGATCAAATGTCCACGTGATGGTGTCCACTTCGCTCTCCAGGGCATGGGCTCGCTGGTCCAGCTTCAACGCATAACCGACGCCGCGCGCTTTGCCGCTGACTCCGGCGATGTGGCTGTGCATGCTCCGTGATTCCGGTGGCCCCCAGAACCCGACGCAGGCTCCAACAAGTTGCCCAGTTTGGAATGCACCCGATACGTAGCTGTTGGCGGAGCTGATGCCTCGTAGCAATTCTTTGGCCATTAGTGAGGATCCGGGCTCCGGATGCCAAATGGAGTCGAAGAGAGCTTCGCAAGCGATGAAGTCATCCAGATGCCTCAACGGGCGTATCGCAACATTGGCGAGCGAGGCCGCGCGCAATGCAGATTGACGGGCGGTCGACGTGTGGCCCAAGGAATGATTTGAAGGGTCAGAAATGATTTGCGACATGTCTCGAGCTTGGTTGAACATAAGTTGTCAGTCACCGTCCAATTGCACTAGTTATTGGCTCGTCGTTGGTCTCAGCGACCGGCAAAAGAGTGTGCTTAATCAGTCCGGCCACGAGGGCAGTTCTCCGTGGAATTTCGGCCACGACTGAGTGTTCGTTGTCTGCATGGGCCCCGCCACCAACTGCACCGAGCCCGTCGAGAGTGGGTATTCCGAGTCCGGCGGTAAAGTTGCCGTCCGAGCCGCCTCCCACTCTCGCGCCTCCGAGCTCTCCCAATCCAAGGTTCAAAGCCACAGCGCTGGCACTCTCGAATAGCGAGGACGACATAGTTTCTTCCATCGGAGGGCGATTTACCCCGCCGGCGATACTAAGAACTGCCCCGGGCAAGACGGCCGTCAAGGACCGCATTCCGATGTCCACCCTGTCTTGCTCTTCCTGAGTCCATGTCCGGACGTCCACCGATATGTCTGCGGTTGCAGGTACGGTATTTGTCGTGGTCCCCGCCGAAAGCACTGTGGGGACCACACTCGTCCCTTGCAGTTCCGAAGCCAGAGCCGCAATTCGCAGTACCTGATGGGACATCTCGACGGCCGCGTTGATTCCTTTCTCGGGTTCGAGCCCCGCGTGGGCAGCCCTACCCGAGACGCTCACGCGATAACCAGACATTCCCTTGCGACCGATTTTGAGGGCCCCACCATCGGCCGAAGCCTCAAGTACAAAGACAGCGGCACATTCGGACGCGGCGGACTCAATCAGATGTCTCGAAGTATGTGAACCAATTTCTTCGTCGCCGGTTATCAGGATCGTCACTGAGGATCCCGGATCCAGGGATGCTACGGCATAGAAGGACATGACAACTCCAACCTTCATGTCGAAGTTTCCTGGGCCACGGAGGATGCCTCCGTCCTGGGCATAGGGGTGCTTCGCCAACGTTCCGTGTGGCCAGACGGTGTCGTGGTGCCCGAGGATCAGGACCCGGCGCTCCCCCTCACCCAGCCTCCACCGAAGGTGTGTGCAGCCATCTATGACGATTCGTTCCCCTTCAACACCCAGGACACGTTCGCCGAGAGACAACACCTTATCTGCGCTATGGGCGACGGCCCTCAGATCAGCGGACGGCGACTCGGTTTCGACGAGGATACGAATGTCTTGGAGCATTGGGTCGGTGAGAGCGCGGAAGTGGTTAAGGCGTTCTGTTGTCATACCGGAGTTCTTTCATTCGTGGGATGGAGTGGACATGATTCCCGAACAATTCGACAAGTTCGGTGTTGACGGCATCACGTTGAGAAGGAGCCCTTGTCAGATCAGATCACTTCGACGATGAGATCCATTTCGACGGGATAGCTCATAGCTAGCGAAGCCACTGGCCCGGGATGATCGATAGATCCTCGATCCACAAACAGTTTGCCCGGATGTGTACACCAGATTGTCGGTCCGCACTGAATGGGACGGAGTCGTGGACATACGAGCCTCCTGTAGAAATGGATTGATTTTGCGGCGCGGCGACGACCGCAAGGGGCTTACGCCAAGGATCAGAACGGAAAATCGTCTGCGATTCTGAATGCCGCTCATGGATCCAGTCTGGTGGAGACACCTGGTGAAAACACCGTCAAAAATCACCAATTGCTTCGATATTCATGTGCGGAAGTACGAAGATGGTGCATGTAGAGTTGATAATTGGAAGCAGGGAGCGAACGAATGGTCGAAGATGATTAGTCACGGAACCCGACTTGATAGTGTCGTCAGCAACCTGGCAGGCACACTGCTGGAGATGGTTGCCGGCAACATGGACCGGACTGCTCTGGTCACTGACGTTGCCATCGATGATCCGCGCGAACAGGCGGAGCTGCGACCCGGGGCCATGCTTTTGTGCATCTTTGCCGACGTCGAACATCTGCCGGGATTGATCGATCGCGCCGTCGCGAACCAGATCCCCGCCTTGGTGCTTCGTACCCCACTTAACCTTCCGGCCGAGCTGCGCGCCACCATTGAACGAAGTGGCGTCGTGCTGCTCGGACTTTCAGCTGGTGCGACATGGACCCAACTTATTGTTCTTCTGCGATCCCTGCTGGCCTCCAGCGCCGGCGCGGAGGAACTCCTGGCCGGGTTGCCTGCGGAGGACACGTTCGCTCTGGCCAACGCGATCGGGGCACTCCTCGACGCGCCAATTACTATCGAAGACCGCTCTTCCCAGATTCTGGCATTCTCTGGTCGCCAGAATGAAGCCGACCAATCACGCATTGAGACAATTCTGGGGCGTGTAGTTCCCCAATATGCCAGGCAAGCCCAGGAACGGGCCGGCGTTTTCAAGCGACTGTACTCCAGCGAGAAACCAGTGTTCTTCGACACCCCCCAAATTTTGGGAGAGGCCGGACTCCCCCGGGTTGCGATTGCAATACGAGCCGGAAATCAAGTACTCGGTTCGATTTGGGCCGCTGTTCGGGAGCCGTTGAGTCCCGAAAAGGAACAGATTCTGGTTGACGCCGCGAAGGTCGTTGCACTTCAACTGTTGCGTCACAGGGTCAGCTCGGATGTTGACCGGCAGGTTCGGTCAGATCTCATCGCATCCGCTTTGGCGTCCGGACAAGCTGCGATAGGGGCCATCGAGCGTCTGCGCCTCGTGCAACGCACAGTAGTGGTGCTTGGCCTGTCTCTGCTTGGCGATACGGCCGGTGAGTCGTCATCTGATCAAACACGCCAACAAATCCTGGAACGGACCGCTCATGCATTTGCATTTCATCTTTCGGTGGCTGCTCCGGGGGCTGTAGCCGCGCTTGTCGGCGACGTGTGTTACGCGATCATGCCTGCGATGACACGGCAGGGCGCCACAAACCTCATATCCATGGCACAGCGGGTTTCGAAAGACTTCCTCGACCGGACACCGGACAGAGCCGGCGGCGCCGTCATCGGGATTGGTCGCGTTGCGGACTCCGCTGATCCGACGGAGCTTGCCCGCTCCCGCAACGATGTGGACAGAAGTCTGCGCGTCCTGAAACGGGGCTCTGGGAGCCGTGTCGCACTATTCACCGATCTCCAAATGGACGCGCTTCTACTGGACATTGGTGACCAATTGCGAAGTGAGGGCGGCCTCGTTGATGGCCCTGTCGCCCGAATCCGTCACTACGATAAACAACACGGTACCTCTCTGGAAGAAGCACTCGAGCTGTGGTTGGACAGTTTCGGAAACGCACTGGGCGCGTCAGCGGCGCTGGACTTGCACCGCAATACCTTCCGATACCGTCTTCGTCGCGCCGCGGAGATTGCGCAGGTGAACCTTGACGACCCTGACGAGCGGTTCGCGGCCATGCTCGAATTTCGACTTAGTCGGCTGCGGCGTGATGTTGACTGACTGCGAGCCAGCGTTCGCACGATGACTGTATCCCGGTACGTTACCTCGAAGGCCTCAAGAAGCGACTTGCTTGCCGACGGGAAATCGTGGGTTTGCTGATGAGGACGGCCGGTTTGGCAAGTGCCCGCAGCTCTCTCTTGTTCGAGCGAATTCCGGGCAGACTTGCACTAACCGGGTACCACCTACTGCGTCGACGAAACCGATTCCATGCTCGTAGCGTCCAGAACTCGCAGCAGGTTATCTCCCATCAACTTGGCGAGTTCGGCTGAGGTCCAACCACGCTCAGCAAGCCGGTCAATTAGCACTGCGAAAGCCGAAGTGTCGTGCAAGCCGTCAGGGAAATCACCGAACCCGTCGTAGTCGCTTCCCAGACCTATGTGGTCGATGCCAGCGATGTTTCGGGCATGCTCAATATGCTTGACCACGTGCTCGACCGTCACTGGCGGGCGGGGACCATTACGCCCCCCGTCAAACCAGCTCCTGTATTCCTCATCGAGGAACATTGGCACGAAGGCGACCATAATGACGCCGCCGTTGTCAGCCAAGGAACGGAGAACGTCATCTGGTACGTTGCGCGGGTGATCACAGATAGCCCTGCATGAGGAGTGACTGAAGATGACCGGCGCAGAAGAGGTCTTTATCGCATCGCGCATCGTGTCAGGCGAGACATGGGAAAGATCGACCAGCACGCCCAGGGCATTCATCTCCCTTACGACCTCCCGGCCAAAGTCAGTGAGTCCACCATGGACCGTGCTATCCGTCGCGGAATCAGCCCACGAAGTATTTGAATTGTGTGTCAGGGTCATGTACCTAAGTCCGAGCCGTGCCATCATTCTTAGAACGCCCAGGGAACTGCCGATGCTATGTCCGCCTTCGGCTCCGAGCAAAGACGCGATACGTCCCTTCTGCCAGATACGTCGAACATCGCCACCTGTGCGGGCAAGCTCAAAGGTCTGCGGATACCGGCGGATCATCCGGTAGATGAAGTCGATTTGTTCAATCGTGTATTGCACGGCATCTGCTTCAGGTATTTCCCCCGGAGCGTAAACGGACCAGAACTGCGCACCGACTCCGCCACTGCGCAGCTTTCCGATATCGGTTTGGAAATTGGAGTCCTTCTCGAGCCCGTCGACTGAGTAGTTTGCCGCGCCGCGTGCTGCGTGCGCGAGATCGTTATGACCGTCGATTAGAGGGGCGAGGTCGAATGCCCTTATGGCCTCAGGATGGCGTAGCGCGGGTGGCCGAGTGTTGGAAGTTTGCATGATGTTCCAGTTTCATTGAGGTTCGAGTGTTTGTTTGAAGCATTGAAAGGCTGGCCCGTGCAATTTTTGAGAGCGCCGCACCGGCCAGCCGCGCTAGGCACGAGGGTTGCCGCACAACCGCGTGCCTCCGATTCGATGGTCGCCGGCATGCAGCTCCGCTCATCTCCCGTGATGAGCAGCGAGACGCCGTTCAACGTCTCGACACCACAATGCATTCTCAGGATGGAAGAGCCCACGAGGGCTCGTACTATGCCCACCTTCATGTCGAGGCAGCCAGAGCCTGGGCATCATCGGACAGCGGCTCGCATGCGACAAGGGCGAGCGAGTCCCCAATCGGCTGTGACCGGCGTGCGTTAGCGGCATCAAGACGATTCGGTTGTGCCATGGATGTGACTCCTGGGATGTGTGCTGGGCAGGGCGACTGATGTGGACCTGCCCAGCACAAACGTCTAGTCGCTCGTGAGTTTGTACAAGCGGGTGCTGAAGAGGTAAGGGTCTCCGTCGATCACGAGATGGGTGAATTCGTGTGACTTACCATCCACTTCAATGAGGAACCTGGTGTTCGACAAAGGAACGACAGGAAATGGTGGAGCTTGCGGCTCACCGTTGACATCCTCTTTGGCGATGACGGTGAGGTAGTACCGTCCATCTTCTTCGAGGGCCAACTCATAGCGGTTGGATGTCGACTCATACGCCCCCAGAATCGTTGTCAGGTCGCATGATTCGGCAGGCAACCCGGCCACAGGCTTGGGGCTGGCGAACCCCAGTTCGACACCGATTGCCGTCTCGATCTCCTCAGCCAGTCCCGAGCCTCCGCGCGAGTTCGTCAACACACCGATCGCCATTTGCAGTTCAGGGAACGTCTGAAGCCGGGCGATCTGCCCGATCGTCGCTCCGCCATGATAGGCCGACCTCACAGTTCCCCAATCCGATAGAACCCAGCCCAGCCCCCAGGCTTGGTCCACTGTCGAGTCCGCAGTCAGATCAAATTGTGGTGTCCGCATGAGCTTCGCGGACTCCGCGGACAATATGCGTTCATCACTCAGCGCCAAGCCGTCCCGTAGATGCGCCGCCGCGAATGTCAGTAGCGACGACATGGAGCCTGTGACGTTACCGGCAGGTCCAAGGGATCGTGGCAGCATCCATCGAGTCGTGGGAATAACCTTGTCTGCTGATGCAGTGTCTGGATTGGCGAGGTGGCCGACGGCAGTACTGAACAGCGGCGCCTCCTTCGTCCGTGTAATGACGTGGGTTAGCCCGAGCGGCCGGAGAAGCCTCTCCACGACGACGTCATCCCATGGCTTGCCACGCAGGACTTCGATGATCCGGCCAGCGACTCCAAATGCCGAGTTGCTGTAGCTTAGATGACCGCCGGGCGGAGTGACGCTGATGGCGGTGGCCAGTTCATCGACATATTTCTCCAGGTAGTCGTCGTTGTCGCCGGTATCGGTGAACAGGTCTCCATCAATGCCGCTGGTATGCGTGAGGAGTTGGCGGACTGTGATCTCTTTGGTGTTCGCGATATCGGCGATGGAGAACGCCGGCAGGATCTCCACCACAGGGGTCTCCAGCGTCAGTTCGCCTTCATCGACGAGCTGCATGATCAGCGTAGTTGTCCAGACTTTGCTGATGGACCCGTATTGGAAGAGCGTGTCGGGTGTTACCTCAATTCCGGTGGCGAGACTCGTCACGCCCGTGGTCATGACACGCAGGTCTGGGCGGCCCTCCCCGTCCAATGCAATCACCCCCACCTGCACACCAGGTACAGAATACTTTTTTGCCAGAGCATCGATCCGGTTTTGCCATGCCTGCGAGGCAAGAAAATCGTCGGGGAGTTGAAACGTCATTGCTGATCCTTACGTGGGTAGGTGCCATAGAATGTGGCCCGGACTGTGCCGGGTCAAAGTGCCGCCGTTATTAGCCCGACTGCCGAATCGACCAAGGATCGATCTGGAGTGACCGATTCGCGGTGAACCCACGTGTATAGGTGGTGTTCTTGATCCATCCGATGCCGAGGATGTCGGCGTTCGATACCAGTGCGCGCTCGGCAATCTGCCAATCCGGGCACCCTTGGGTGCCGAGTTTGTTGCTGGCCAGAGCCACGTGCTCGTTGTAGGTGGAGTTATTGATCTTCGAGAAATTGCTCGATGTGGAGCCGCTGAAGAACGGGACGAGCGTCGTCGGGAACGGCGCCCCTACGTACCAGTCAATGACATCCCAGTCGCCGGTGCCTGAGGACTTCAGATCGTTGAGCACAGCCGTATCGCCACCCCTGAGAGTTACATCCACGCCGAGTTTCTTCCACTCATCGGCCAAGAACTCGAACGCTGTGGCCTTTTCAGTGCTGTTTCGGTACAGGAGCTTGATGGACAGCCCCTGTCCGTCTTTGCTTCGAACGCCGCCTGCTCCGACCTTCCACCCTGCATCGTCCAGTGTTTTCGCAGCTGCGGCGGTATCAAACGCTGGAGCGGACTTGTGCACGTCTTCGATGGCGCAGGTCGTCGGCTTCCCGCTTAGGAGCGACTGGAATGGTTCGCCCTTGCCGCCGGCCATGATATCGGCCATCGCCTTGGTGTTGGTGCTCTGCACAAGGGCCTTGCGGACAGCTGGGTCAGAGGCTGGCCTGGAAGCAGCCTGGTTGAAAAACAGCTCCGTTGAGCCGGACTTCAATGGCAACCCGGGGATCCCCTGGGCATCGAGACGGGCAGCATCTGGTCCCACGACTGTTCCGGTGTTGATGCTGCCTGCCAGCAGCAGGTTGGCCCGCGTGGTGTCATCACTCACTACGGAGACCGTGACGGTTTTGGGTAGACCGGCAGTCTTGGACGTGGTCCCGTCCGGGCCCCAAGTGTAGTCGTCACGACGGGTCAGCGTGTAACTCTCGCCTGGCTTTACGGCGGACAGGGTGTAGAGCCCTGTTCCGTCAAACGCGGATGAGTACTTGTCCGGGCTGGCGATCGCTTTGCCGCATGCGATGAACACTTGACCAAGCAATTCGAGGAAGAATGAATTCGGTGTCGGGGATGTCACTGTGACTGTCCTTGCCGAGTTGTCCGCTTTGGCCGTCATTCCGACCGGCACAAACGTACCCGACACGGGTGAAGAATTCTTGGTATCTGTAATCCAGGTGAAGTTGTCTGCCACAGTCTGCGCGGTCAGTGGCGAACCGTCGCTGCACGTTACGCCGTCTTTGAGCGTAAACGTCACTTCCGTTGATGACGCAGTCCATTTCTCCGCCAACCACGGCTTGGGCGTGCCATTGTCATCGACTGTGATGAGGCTGTCGTATCCGAAGGCCATAAGCTGGCGCGAGTCGGCAAAGGTCGAACCCTGCGGAAACAGGTTTCCAGGATCTGTCGACAGTGCCCAATTAAGGGTGCCATCCGTCACAGCGGCCGCTGGCTGGCCCGTTCCTGGGCTGCTGCTGGGGCTGCAGGCCGTCAGAACAAGAGCTCCGGCCGCCGCAACGGCGAGAACGGGTAGGTATCGAACCTTCATGGTGCTATTTCCTTTGTTTGTGCGGGACGTTCGAGTGGGGTGTGGGGTATGTGTGGCCAGGTGCGGCGCGGGTGACACTGCAGCGGGTAGCTCACCGATGAGCGGGGACGAACAACGGTTTGCCCATCTCGGGGACTGCTTCGATCAGCGCACGAGTCGATGGGTGCTTTGGTGCAGTGAGAATTTCATCGACGGGCCCGAACTCAACCAGATCACCCTTGTCCATCACGGCAACGTAGTCACAGGCATATCTGACGACAGCAAGGTTGTGCGAAATGAACAACGCCGTGAAGCCAAGCTCGGACTGGAGTTTGCGAAAGAGGTTGAGGACTGTTCCTTGTACCGACACATCCAGGGCAGAGGTAATCTCGTCAGCAAGCAACACGGACGGTTTTGCGCCAAGTGCACGAGCCAGTGCAACCCGTTGCCTCTGCCCGCCCGACAAACGCCGAGGGTAGTGCCCGGCGTAGGAAGAATCCAGACCCACTAGACCAAGCAATTCCTGCGTTTCTGCCGCTATCTGACGACGCGAGGGCAGTGGTTGCTTGGATCTGCGGTAGCTGGCATGCAGCCCCTCGGCGATCGAATCTCCGATGGTCATCCGAGGGTTTAGGGACGAATATGGATCCTGAAAAACCATTTGAACCTGGCTTCGACGCATCCGTCCTGCCCGGTTTGACTGCAACAGAGTACGTCCATCGAGCAGGATGTCACCGGAGGTTGCGTGCTCCAGTCCCACTGCCACACGGGCTATTGTGGACTTCCCGGATCCTGACTCGCCCAGAACACCGACTGTACTTCCCTGGGGAACCATGAAGCTGACGTCCTTGACGGCATGGACGGTTTTGGGTCCGCGTCCGAAATCGACCACCAGGTTGCGAAACTCGAGCGAGCTCATGACTTGTCCTCCTTCATGAAGTCGGCCACGGTAGCCATCGGGCGCGAACGGTCGGTCGTTAGTGTGGGAATCGAGGCCATCAAAGCCTTCGTGTAGGGGTGAACGGCGCTCCCTGCGACCAGGTCGGCGCTGGATATGTCTTCCACAATTTCACCGTGGTACATCACCAGAACCCGTTCACAGAATCCGGTCACGAGTGCAATATCGTGCGAGATGAACATGACCGCTGATCCGTGTTCGACGGCAACGCGGTCCAGGACCTGCATGACCGTTCGCTGAACCGTCGCGTCCAATGCAGTAGTGGGTTCATCGGCGATGATGAGCTTCGGTGTTCCCATCAAACCCATGGCAATCATGGCGCGCTGCCGCATACCACCCGAGAATTGGAACGGATACTGGCGGGCCCGCATCTTGGGGTTCTGTATACCCACTTCTGCCAGCCTGTCTGTGGCCTGATCGCTGGCCTGTGTTCGAATGGCTCCACCGTGGAGGAAGGCAGTCTCAGCGACCTGCGGACCTACGCGGAGCGAGGGATTAAGCGAGGACATTGGGTCTTGGAACACCATTGACATCTTCAGACCCAGGTCAGCGGCATGGGTCGTGACTTCGCGTTCACTCATTCCGGCGTAGTCGACCCCATCAAATGCGATGGCGTCTGCCTCGACCCTTCCTGGGTATTCGATGAGCTGAGCAACAGCCAGGGCTGTGAGGCTCTTGCCTGAACCCGACTCCCCGACGATTCCCACACGTTCTCCGCGTGCAATATCGAAACTTACTCCGCGAACCGGTGTTACCCACTTGCCCAAAGCCGGGAACGACACGTGAAGGTCGCGAACCGATAGAACGTTTTCGGGCTGCGGCGCCACCGCCCTGTCCGGTTCGGGCTTTGCCGAGCGGCTGGGCAAACCGGCCAGCTTGCGCATCGAGATCACCGGAGTCACACCTAAGGCGCGGCCGATGGTGTCACCGAGCATGGTCAGCACGATTCCGGCCAGGGTCACAGCGATTGCCGGCGTCAATGCGGCCGCCGGCGACACATACATGCGGGCGAGACCCTCGGACAAAAGACGGCCCCAATCGTACGCAGGAGCCTGCAGACCAATGCCGAGGAACGACAGTCCTGCCATCGCGGTCAGGCTGCTGGCGGCCGCCATCGTCGCGTTGACGACAATAACGTCAGTGACGCTCGGGATGATGTGCCGGAACAGGATCGCTGTCCGCGGCACGCCGAGGACTTTCGCAGCGCTAACGAAATCCCGCCCAACGACGCTCGCCGTCATCGTCTGGCACAGTCTTGCGATGTCCGGCACTATGGCCAATCCCAGTGCAAAGACCGCCCCCGTAGCCCCCTGCCCAAAAAAGACCGCAAGAAACAGAACCAGAAGCAGGGCCGGAAACGCCACGAGCATGTTGACGACCGCGGTCACGAGTCGGCCGATCCACGGCGGCAGGATGCTCGGAAGGCAGCCCACAATGACGCCCAGTGACACGCCGATAAGGGTTGCCAGCATGCCGTACATCAATGATGTGCGCGCGGCTACCAGGGTACGGAGCAGGATGTCGCGGCCAGCAGAATCGGTCCCCAGAAGGTGCTCGGGACTTGGCCCTTGAGCAATCAGGTCGACGTTGACCTCAGTTGCTTCGGCACCCCAAAGCGCGGGAGCGAAGATGGCCAGCCCGACCAAAAGGACCGTGCCGATAACGGCGATGGCTCCTGTCGGTGTCCGCATCTGGTGAACAAATGATCGTATTCGTCGGGTCGCTGGCGCGACGGTAGTGAGTGTAGTCATCGGGTCCTCTAAAGTTTTGTGATTCGGGAGCGCGGGTCAACCGCCGCAATCAGGAGATCGACCACCAGATTGATCAGCAGTATGAGGACGCCATAGACCATGACGATGCCCTGCACCAGGGGATAGTCCCGATTCGTGATGGAACCAACCACCACTGGTCCCATTCCCGGCCATGCAAACACCGTTTCGACAAAGACGCTGCCCGCAATCAGCCCGCCAAACAGCAAGCCCGCGAACGTCAGAGTCGGAGTCACCAGATTCGGCAGTACATGGCGAAAGAAGAGTCGGGACTTCTGCATTCGTTTGGCCCTCCCAGTCCTGACGTAGTCAGCCTCAAGCACGTTAAATGTTTCGGCACGAACAATTCGGGCCAGGGCGCAAGTAGAGCTAAGCGACAGTGCCAGGACGGGAAGTACGTATGACGAAGGACCTGAGCGTCCTGCCACTGGGAAGACCGGGGAGGTGATCGCGAACATGTATATCGAGATGGCCGCAACAACGAACACCGGTGCGACCGTCAGGAGGCCAGTGACACTGGAGAACATCGCGTCCAGCCACCTGTTGCGGCCGCCGCGTGTCGCTTCACCCATGGCCATGCCCAACGGAATGCCGACCAAGAGAATCACAATGATCGACAGAACCGAGATCTCCAGCGTTGCTGGCATCCGCTGGGTAATGACGTCAAACACGGGAAGACGAGTGCTATATGACTTTCCGAGATCACCGTGGAACAGGTTCTCCCAGAAGTGGAAATACTGCGTGAATACTGACGTGTCCAGGCCGAGTTCCGAGCGCCGGACGGCGATCTGCTCGTCCGTGGCCTCAGGACCAAGGGAGAGCCGTGCGGGATCTCCTGGCAGCAAGCGCACCATGAGATACGCGGCCGTGACCAGTACAACCACTGAAATCACCAGCCGAATCAGGCGTCTGGTCAGATAACTCACCCAAGGATTGGTGCTGGCGGCCTTCTTCGCCGGCGGTGCAACCACATCCACCTGCAAAGGCCCCTCAGAAACCGCCACGGCGTCTGGGCTATCGGGCGGCGCCGATGAAATCATGTTCTTCATAGAGCCATCGTGGCAGTGTGGCACGGCTCACGTCGTGGGTAATTAGCATCAATTTCGAACGTAACTTTAGTGCTTCTGACCAAGATGGTTCCCAGTGCGCAGATACGTCGAACACCGAGGGAACTGGCAGAGACATCCCGCCGGCTGAAGGCGGAGGGGCAGGACTGGAAGAACCTGATGGACCGCACGCCATCTCAATGGCGGAGGGAACTCAGCAGCACCTGGATGAAAAGAACCCTGGCCCTGCCAAACCCCTCAACCATGCGGACGATGGCTTAGCCCGGTAGAGCAGTAGATCGTCCCCACCCGGCTTCACTGGTCAAGTGATCCAATAGAGGCTGTACACGGTAGGGCATGGGAGTGCTGATTGACATTGTCGTGTTGGAATGCCGAACCCCCCGGATTGCGATCATCCGCCCCACGGCTTGCTGCAGCTGGGTGAGTGTTGCGGCTGCCACTTTGACCAGGAGATCCTCCCTGCCGGCCTGCGTTGTCACCTCAAGAACTTCTGGGATTTCACCTAGAGCGGTGATTACCTGTGCGAGTTGGCGTTGATCCAGTTCCAGCCCCACGAAAGCCTGGACGGGAAGCCCGGCGGCTTCGAGATCGATGACAGGTTTGTAACCCTTCAATATCCCTAAGTCCTCGAGTCTCTGAAGACGGGCAACCACGGTATTCCGGGATATCCCGAGCTGCCCGGCCAGCTCGGCAACCCCCGCCCGCGCGTTGATGTTAAGACGCTTCAGCAGCTCTGAATCAAGGCGATCAATTCTGGTCATAATGTCAAGAAGCCTTCCTGGTTGAATAAATCACATTGGCGAGATGTGCAGTTGTTGGCAATTGAGTTGACCATATCAAGTCGTAGATTGACAGTTAGTCCAACATATCCGTTCGTTTCCCTTGGACTACCTGACAGAGGAGCCAGCATGTCTTCCACTTTGACAACAGATCTCGGAGGCGGTGTGGTCGACGACCTGTCACATGAGCTGGCAGGAACCCACGAAAGCGTCAAAGTCTTCAGGGACGAGGCAACAGGCCTGCATGCCATCGTCGCCCTTCACAACACGTTCCGCGGTCCGGCTCTCGGAGGAACGAGGTTCTTCGCCTTCGAAAGCGATGCGGCCGCCCTGAACGATGTACTCCGGCTTTCCGAAGGCATGACCTACAAAGCAGCAGCAGCGGGTTTGCCGCTGGGCGGCGGAAAAGCTGTGATCGTCGGAGAGCCGGCCACCATTAAAACGCCCGAATTGCTGAGGGCCTATGGGCGTTTTGTCGACTCCTTCGCTGGTTCCTACATAACCGCTGGCGACGTGGGCACCACGTCCTCAGACATGGACCACATCGGTGAATCGACCAAATGGGTGGTCGGGCGAAATGCAACAAAAGGAGGGTCTGGCGACAGCGGGTACTCAACCGCGCTCGGTGTTTTCACCGCGATGGCCGCCGCTGCGAGGACCATCTGGGGCAGCGAAGGCCTCACGGGCCGCTCAGTTGGCGTCGAAGGAGCCGGCAAGGTCGGCAAGCAGCTAATCACCATGCTTCTGGAAACCGGCGCTGACGTAGTCCTCGCTGAATCCCATCCGGCGTCGATGCAACGTGCGCTGACAGAGCACCCGGACATCCGCATTGCACCGTCAGTGATCGACGCTGAAGTCGACGTGTACGCGCCGTGCGCCATGGGCGCCACCCTAAACCCAAAAACTGTCCCATCGATTCAAGCACGTCTGGTGTGCGGGGCAGCCAACAACCAATTGCTGAACGCAGATGTGGAAAATCAGCTCGCAGCCCAGGAGGTGCTGTGGGTGCCTGACTATGTAGCCAATGCCGGGGGACTGATTCAGGTCGCATCCGAGATTGACGTGATCCAGCCCGACGAGGTCGGGATGCGCATCAGTCACATCGGATTGACCGTCACGGAGATCCTCCGAATTGCCCTGGAACGCTCGACCACGCCTGGCAACGCTGCCGACACTCTAGTCCGGGCCCGTCTCGGTGCCGGGAGTAAAGAATAACCATGAACGACGAACCTATCTCGTTGTTGAACGCTGGAGGAAGCTTCACCTCCAGCCCGGAACTGCCGTTCGAGACGGACTCGACCGATGTGCTTGCGCTGTACAACGACATGCTCATGGCCCGAACAGTCGATACGGAGGCTATCGCCCTTCAACGACAGGGTGAACTGGGCCTCTGGCCCTCAATGCTCGGACAGGAAGCAGCACAAATAGGGGCAGCTCACGCCCTCCTCCCCCGAGATATCGTCTTTCCCACCTACCGGGAACACGGTGTTGCCTGGTGCAGAGGCGTTGACCCGGTTGATCTTTTGGGGCTCTTCCGCGGAACTACCCTCGGCGGGTGGAACCCCACCGAAAACAACTTCAACCTCTACACGCTGGTAATTGGCGCCCAAACTCTCCACGCCGTCGGATATGCCATGGGCATCCTAAGAGATGGCGACGTCGGCACCGGAGACCCCGATCGTGATCGAGCCGTCCTGGTATTCCTGGGCGACGGGGCCCTCAGTGAAGGCGAGACCAATGAAGCCTTTGTCTGGGCGGCAGCTCAGCACCTCCCTGTGGTCTTCTTTTGCCAAAACAATCAGTGGGCTATTTCAGCGCCATACTCAGTACAAAGCAGGGTATCTGTCGCACAACGGGCCCAAGGCTATGGATTCAAAGGCGTACGCGTCGACGGCAACGACGTCTTCGCCTGCCTGGCAGCAACACGCGAAGCGCTGGCAGCCGCACGTGCCGGCCAAGGGCCAACCTTGATTGAAGCCCTCACGTACCGCAGGAACCCACACACCACTTCAGACGACGATGGCCGCTACCGGACGCTTGCCGAAAATGATGCGTGGGCAGCTTTGGATCCCATCGACCGTCTCCGGACCTACTTGCAGTCCACAGGGCTGCTCAACGACGCAAATGTCGAAGACATTTCCCGTCGGGGAAAAGCACTGGCCGAGCACCTTCGGTCAGGATGCCGTGCACTTCCCGTCCCAGGGCACGCGTCACCATTTCAAAACACCTATGCCGAATTGCCGGATGAACTCGAGCGACAGATGAACGAACACCTGGAATTTGTAGAGGCAGCGGAATGACCACAATGACAAGCCGGATGCCTATTGCCCACGCTCTGAACCTCGGGCTGCGGCACGCCATGGAGGCCGACGAGAAAGTGATGCTTATCGGAGAAGACATCGGTCAACTCGGCGGAGTTTTCCGTGTGACCGACGGCCTCCAAAAGACCTTCGGGGACCACCGCGTTGTTGACTCGCCGCTCGGTGAGGCCGGCATTGTGGGAAGCGCCATCGGGCTTGCCATGGCTGGCTACCGCCCCGTCTGTGAAATCCAGTTCGACGGATTCGTATTCCCAGCGATGAACCAGATCATCACGCAACTGGCAAAATACAGGCACCGCTCGGAAGGCGCAGTTACGCTACCTGTGGTCATTCGGATCCCGGTCGGCGGTGGTATAGGGGCCATTGAACACCATTCCGAGTCCCCCGAGGCCTACTTCGCACACACTGCCGGCCTCAAAGTCGTGAGCCCGTCCAACCCCCAGGATGCCTACGACATGATGAAGCTCGCCATTCGCAGCAATGACCCGGTCATCTTCCTGGAACCCAAACGCAACTATTGGCTCAAGGGCGACGTAAGCACCAGCACCACCACCCCGTCAGACCTCGACAGAGCTGTGACGGTCCGGAAGGGCACCGACCTGACTCTCGTGACCTACGGCGCGCTCGTGCCGGTCGCAATGAAAGCCGCCGACGTCTGTCAGGAAGAGGGCCGGAACATTGACGTGATTGACCTTCGATCCCTGTCACCCATCGACGACAAGGCAGTCGTTGCCTCCGTCCAGAGGACAGGCCGTCTCGTCGTGGCCCATGAAGCGTCACGATCCGTCGGCCTGGGAGCAGAATTGGCGGCACGGGTACAAGACGAAGCATTTTATTCGCTGATTTCGCCGGTTATCCGCGTAACAGGATACGACACGCCGTATCCTGCCAGCCGTCTCGAGGAGGAATGGCTCCCCGGGCTGGACCGCATTCTCGACGGTATCGACCGAAGCTTCACCTACTAGAAGACAAGACGCAACCATGAGCATTAAACAGTTCTCCCTGCCGGACGTCGGCGAAGGCCTTACCGAGGCCGAAATTGTCACCTGGCTCGTCAAGCGCGGCGACATTGTCGAGGTCAACCAGGCCATCGTCGAGATCGAGACCGCTAAGTCATTGGTGGAGCTTCCATCGCCGTTTGCCGGAGAAGTCCACGAACTTCACGCCGTGGCTGGCGAAACCGTAGACGTTGGAAACCCCATCATCAGCATCGAAACAGGCGAAACCGGGACAACGGACACCTCGCCGACACCGGTAGAGGAAGCCCTACCGGCCATGGAAACAGGGGAAGACCCCAAGCTCCTGGTCGGGTACGGTGCGCGGGAAATCGGTACGCACCGGAGGCGAAGGAAAGTGAAAGGTAAGGTGCCCGCCGAGCGGCCCTCTGTTGCACCCATGAGAGCCGTGGGGGGTCCGCCAAAAGCGTCCCCACCGGTCCGCAAGCTGGCCAAAGATCTTGGCCTGGATTTGGCCGCTATCACCCCTACAGGGGAAGACGGAGTCAGGACGCGCGCAGACATCCTCAAAGCATCCGCAGGTACAGAGTCCATTGCGGCTGGGCAAGACTCCCCGGGAGCCGGGACGGATGTTGCAGACAATGATGAACTGCGGATCCCCATCAAGGGAGTCCGCAAGCACACCGCGGCGGCCATGGTTAAGTCCGCATTCACGGCGCCCCACGTTACTGAGTTCGTCAGTGCCGACGTGACGAAGTCCCTTGAGCTCTTACAGCAGGTGGGCCAGCGCCGGGACTTCAGGGACGTCAAACTGACCCCGCTGACGTTCGTTGCCAAGGCATTCTTGAAGGCGCTCCGGGACACGCCGGAGGCCAACTCGCGCTGGGACGATGCGGCACAGGAAATTGTCCAAATGCGAAAGGTAAACCTCGGGATCGCAGCTGCTACGCCCAGAGGTCTGGTCGTGCCGAACATCAAGGGCGCAGAAACCCTGTCGCTGAAGGAACTTGCCCTGGAAATCAATGCCCTCGGCTCTGCGGCACGAGAGGGAAAAACACCCCAGACAGCCATGGCCGGCGGGACGGTGACCCTTACCAATATCGGCGTGTTCGGAATCGATACCGGCACACCGATACTCAACCCTGGCGAAACAGCCATCCTCGCGGTGGGAACCGTCCGCCGGATGCCTTGGGTGATACAGGACGAGGAGGGTGAACGGCTCGGTATCCGGTCGGTTCTGCAGCTAGCTATCTCGTTCGACCACCGTGTGATGGATGGACAGCAGGGGTCTCGGCTGCTGGCTGACACAGCCGCAATCATGACCGAGCCGGGGCTCTCACTTCTCTAGCGGGATAGAGCCACAATCTCGCGCCAACCAGTTAGCCCTGGAAAACGGGCGGCGCCGCATCGATAGCAGCCGTGTGGCTCGAAAGAAGACGATGAAGCCAGCAAGAAACTCTCCCGGCGTTCCAGGGACGCTCGTCCGTGACTGGTCGCAGCTAGCGGGCTACCACGTGTACGTAACCCTGGACCACATTCACCTCCGGTCCGGGAAAGTCGAGGAAGTAACGCGAGACGGATGTGCTCTATGGGTTGCGCCCGAAGGTGGGTTCGGTCGACAGCTTATAGATCAAGGATCAGGCTACCGGGTGCTTTTGGAGGCTGAGCAGTACGCCATCGTCCGCCGACGCCGGGCAGCCCTCGCCGCCAAATCCGATCTGTCCTAACAAGCCAAGAAGAGACATACGCCATGACACCGTTCAAAGAAGACGGCCTGCCCGCCGTCACAGACGCTAACCACGGGACACCCTATCCGGACGGGGACCTTTTGATGCTGGAGGATCTCCTCACCGGTGAGGAGATCGATCGATACAACGCAGCCCGCGCCTTTCTTCAGCGTGAGGTACGGCCCATTGCAACGGACTATTGGAACCGTGCCGAGTTCCCGTTTGAGCTTCTGCCTAAACTTGCAGCTCAGAACCTGTCCGGCCTGAACACTTCCAGCCATCTCCTCAGCGGGCTTATCCAGATGGAGTTCGCACGGGCCGACACATCGATTTCCACCTTTTTTGGCGTCCACCACGAGCTCGTTGCAACCGCGATTATGGATCTGGGCTCTGACGAGCAGCGGCGGAACCTTCTTCCGGACTTCCTGGCACTGAAGAAGATCGGTGCCTTTGCTCTGACCGAGCCTGAGAACGGGTCGGATATATCTCGATCCATCGTTACTACTGCTGAACGCGTTGGTGATGAGTGGATCCTAAACGGTGCCAAGCGTTGGATCGGGAACGGCACGTTCGCCGACTATGTCCTCGTCTGGGCAAAAGACGTGTCCGATAACGAGATCAAGGGCTTCCTGGTAGAGAAGGACCGGGAAGGATTTCGGACACAAGCCATTGAGAACAAGACCGCTGTGCGCATCGTGCAGAACGCTGACATCGTGCTCAAAGACGTCAGGATCCCGTTCACAAACTGGCTGCCCGGAACGACATCATTTAGGGACACCAATGTCCTGCTACGCAACTCGAGAGTCTGGGTCAGTTGGCAGGCTGTCGGACAACAGTTCGCCGCATTTGACGTCGCCAGAGAGTACGCCCTTAAACGGCACCAGTTCGGAAAGCCAATCGCCTCGTTCCAAATCATCCAAAGCCAACTCTCCAAGATGATGGCTAACGCAACAATGTCCCTATCGCTGATGATTCAGATGGCCCGGCTTCAAGACAGCGGAAAAATCACCATGGACCAGGCGGCTCTTGCCAAAGCCAGCTGCACCGACAGAATGCGCGAGTCTGTGGCTCTGGGCAGGGCGATGCTCGGTGGCAACGGAATCAGCACCGACTTCGAAATGGCGAAAATTTTTGCAGATGCCGAGGCGATCTACTCCTACGAGGGAAGCTATGAAATCAACAGCTTGCTCGTTGGTCGAGCCGTCACCGGCATTTCTGCATTCATCTAACGCGAACACTAACTATCCCACGTCTGGGCCAATTACCCCTTGGACCAAGACGTAGTCGAGAGGAAAAAGCTCATGGACATCCAGAGCACAGCCGCCATCGTAACTGGCGGAGCTTCCGGGCTGGGAGCGGCTACCGCCCGTGCCCTGGCAGCACGGAATGTTGAAGTATTTGCCATTGATCTGGAACAGTCTCTGGCAGATGCCCAGCCGGTCGAAGGCATTACCTATCTGGCGGCCGACGTGACAGACCCCGCAATTGTGCGGCAGGCCGTCCAACGGGCCGCAGCAGATCTCCCTCTGCGGGTGGTCATAAACTGCGCAGGGATCCTACCCATGGCGCGTGTTCTTGGTCGAAATGGCCCACACGACCCATCTCTCTTCGCTAAAGTTCTCGAAGTCAACCTCATGGGCTCCTTCAACGTCTTGGCAATAGCCGCCGGCGAAATCCAGAAGACACAGCCGGACGCCCAGGGTCAACGGGGCATCATCATCAACACCGCATCGATCGCCGCCTACGAAGGTCAAATTGGTCAGGTCGCCTACGCGACATCGAAAGCCGGCATCGTCGGGATGACCCTGCCCGCAGCCCGAGACCTGGCCACTCACGGTATTCGAGTCAACGCCATTGCCCCAGGGGTTGTCGAAACACCAATGATGGCCACTGTTACACCGGAAATCCGCGAAGGCCTCGCAGCCGGCGTCCCATTCCCGCAGCGCCTCGCACGCCCTGAAGAATTCGCCCAGCTTGCTCTGTCCATCATCGACCACGACTACATCAACGGTGAAGTAATCCGCATGGATGGAGCCCTGCGGATGCAACCGCGGTGAGCCCCTCAGACCACACCCCCACGTTAACGTTCTTATAGCCTCTAAACGAGCAAGAATCGGGGTGGCCGCCCCGTCGGCCTAGCTGCACTGGACGGCCGCTTCCGAGCAAGGTGTTAACGCGGGGCACAACGCGGTCAGTGATGCGAAAGAGCCATCCGACACCGTCCCGTACTACTGGTCCGACCTGTACGGCAAACGCCTTCAATTCGTCGGGGTGGCAACTGGGGACGAGATGGTGGTGGTTCGCGACGAGCTCCCTGACGGCGGATTCCTAGCCCTCGCCCGCTCGGGTGACCGGATCTCCGCTGCCTGCGGGATCAATATGCGGCGACAGGTAGGCGTTGCCCGTCGGCACATCCGGCAGCAGTCGTCGTGGAGCATAGCCTTGGAGGATCTCGGCGTAGATGAAAGCCCGCCCGTGCTTTCGAGGGTTTAGCTCAGGTGTTGGGCCTGCCCGTTGGAAGACGGTGCAGGCCCTTCGCTGTCAGAGCAAGCCATAGTTCCACCCGGGTATCCAGCTGGTCCAAGGGCTGGCCTATGAGCTGCTCGATCTTCCGGAGCCTGGTGCGCACGGTGTGCCGATGGACCTGAAGGCGATCTGCGGCGGGGTCAATTTGACAGTTCGCGGTCAGCCAGGCTTCGACTGTCGCCAAGAGCGCTCCACTCGGATCGGCGTCGGTGAGGAGCGCGAGGACGGCATCGCTGAACGTCTGGGCCATTTCCAGATCGGTAGCGTTGGTAAGCCAAGCTCAGGTGAAGCCTCGCCGGTAGGTCACCGGGAGACCGAGGTTACGGCTGGTCACCAGGGCAGCCACTGCCTGAGCCTGGGATGCCGCAAATGTGCCGGGCGTCGTTAGAGCACCGATTCCGGCGGCTAAGTTGGGGGCGAACCTGCGAAGGTCCTGTTCTATATCGGCGTCCGCCATGACAATACCCTCCCGGCAGGCCCAACGACGGCACGTTCTTTTGGGCAAAGTAGGAAAGCATCTCAGCTGCTGCTCCCACTGGTGTCGCCGCTTGGCTCGCACCCACCGCATCTGCGGGTGGCAAGACGGGCGACAGCACTCCCGCCCCACCGCATGTGGCGGTACGGTGTTGCTCTGCAGAGGAGACTCGACGCCCATGGAACCGACTACACCTCATATCGGCACAATTCGTCTCGTGGACGCACTCCAGTGGAGGCTCGACAGGCACGCACTGGTTGGCGCAGGTGCCACATCGGTTCCTGATGCGGTCGAACGCATGGTCGTAACGCGGGCCTGGCCATCGGAAGCGGCGGACCTGACAGTCGCTTTACGGCATCGCGACCCGAAGCGGGATGCCTTGAATCGGGCGCTGGAGTCCGGGGCCGTGGTGAGAAGCTACGCGTTTCGCGGCGGCTCCTTCATCTTTACCCCTCCTACCGCAGCCGATCTGCTGATGACGCGTACCGCGACCCGGATATGGGAAACGAACCGGTGGCAGGAACAAGGCGGCTTTGCGATCAGCGATTGGCAGCCGTTACGCGAGGCAATGCGCGAAATCCTGGGAGATGGGCCAATGACCCGCTCGCAGATCAGCGAAAGACTCGACAGGATTCCCGGCTTACGGGATCTAGCGCAGGCGGCGTTGGGAGCGGGCGCTGACAGCCTGTACAAACCGCTGCATTGGTGGGGCGACATTTGCTTCGGCCCGACACGCGGCGCGGAAGCGACATTCCAGTTAGCCGGACCCGTGCAGGATGAGCCCGCCGACGCCGCCGTCGATGAAGCCGGCAGAAGGTCGATTCGCGCCTACCTGCACTCCTACGCGCCGGCCACCGTCGATAATCTCGCCTACTGGCTGACCCAAGGGCTCGGCGTGCCCCGACGCAGGCTCCTGTCGTGGATCGGGGACCTCGGTTCCGAGATCACAACGATCGATGTTGATGGGGTGCCCTCACTGGCGCTAACAGAAGACGTGGCCTCCATCGCATCCGCCCGCTCGTCCGAAAGCCTTCGGCTCCTGCCAGCATTCGACCCCTGGTTCTTCGGACCCGGCACTGCAGACAATCGCCTCATCCCCACCGCCCAACGGGCCCTGGCGTCCAATAGCTACCCACTGGTCATCTCAAGGGGCAGTGCCGTAGCTACGTGGCGCGTGCGCGCCCAGACTGTCGTCGTCAAACCCTTCGCACCAAGCTCCCAGCTGCAGTTCCCGCTACTAGAAGACGAGGTCCAGCATCTCGCCCGGATCCTGGACAAAGATCTCGACGCAGTCCTCGACCCCCATGCATGAGACATCTCCGCAGACCGCAACAGCATGTTGTTGCCAGCATTCCCATCCATGAAGGGGTGTAGGCCAACCCTCCACGGGAATGCAGCCTGCTAGCCTCACCTCATGCGCACAACGTCGGCACGAGCCAAAGCCACCGCCAGCGGACAGCGCGTACTCATCCTGTCCGCAGGCGTGGGATCGGGGCATAACAGCGCTGCGGCGGCGGTGCAGCAAGCATGTGACGCACGCGATGACATCGCCGAGGTGCAGGTGCTTGACGTGTTGCAGGTGAGCAGCGTTCTGTACCGCGCGCTGCTGGGCAAGGGCTACTTCGTCCTCGTGGAGGATTTACCCTGGCTGGTCGAGTGGGGCTATGACATCAGCAACCCGCCGTTCCGGCGTCGTGGCCCGATCGACCCCTGGACGCGGGTGAACGCCGGCCCGGTTGTCAGTGCCATCAAGCGGTTCCGGCCCACCGCGATTGTCTGCACGCATTTCCTCCCGGCTCAGCTGTTGGCCTCACTGCTCCTTCGCGGCGTGGTCGATGCGAGGACAGCTGTGGTGACCACCGACTATGACTTTCAGGGCCTGTCGCTCTCTGGTGCGTTCCATAAGATCTTTGTGGCAAGGGAGGAGGGAAAGGTGGAGCTCATGGCGCTCGGCCTTCCCTCCGACCGTGTAGCTGCCACTGGAATCCCGATTAACAAACAGCTAAGTCCGGCGCCCGTACGCGATTCCAACAGGCCACCGATGCTGCTCATCTCGGCAGGCGCGACCGGTGGCGACTACGCACTCTCGGTGGTGCGGCAGACGATGCATATGCGCTCGGCGTTCACGGCCACAGTCGTGTGCGGGCACAACGATGCGCTCCGGCAGCGCATCGAGACGCTCGTCGCGCCGGCTGGCGACCGCTACAGCGTACTCGGATTCACGACAGACATGCCGCAACTACTGCAGCGGGCAGATTTGTTCGTGGGCAAGCCGGGCGGGCTGTCGGCGTCGGAGTGCATGGCTGCGGGGCTCCCCATGGTGCTTGTGAATCCGATCCCTGGTCAGGAGGTGCGCAACGGCGATTACCTCATGGAGCAAGGGGCGGCAGTCCGCTGCAACGCAGCGGCAACCATCGGCTGGAAAATCGATGGGGTGCTGCGCGAACCCGGCCGTTTACAGAAGATGCAGGCGGCGGCGCAAAGAACAAGTCGCCCCGATGCCGCGGCCGACGTACTCAGCGACCTGCTGGGCGGGCCGTCCCGTCCTCTGGTGGTAACGCGGGCGGCGCAAAGGACGATTCTTGCCGCCAGCGAGCAGCGCTTCGTCGCCACAGACCTTACGGGGCCTTCCTCATTGATCCGCTTGGTTGACCAGGCTTCGGGCAGCACGGTTGCACTGTTGCAAGAGGAGGAGTTGGCGGATCTGCAGAAGCGGTACACGACCCCGGACGGAGACTTGGTGCTGCGCCCAGGCCGGGCGTCCCTGCTTCTCCACTGGGAGGAACGTCGGCTGCTGCGCGCTATGCTGCGGGGCGACGACGAGCTGCGTGTCCGTGTCGAAGGGCCGTTGGCGACGTTCCGCGATCTTCCCGGATAATTGGCGGAACCCTTGACTACATCAGGCCGGCTTGCCGTCTGAAATACCGTCCTGGTCAATCAGCCCTCCGTACGTCGCAAGCGGACGGCGTTCTCCCAGCTTTCCGGGCTGTGTTGGCTCGCTTGCAGGGCCCACTCCCCCGAGCGGGGAGACCAGCGCCGTGTGGTCGAATCGCGCCGCAGGGTGGGGCCCGCATCCAAAACGACCCGCACTGTGGTCTCCGCGCCAGGCTCCAGGGTCACCTTCCGGAAGCCCAGGAGCTGAGCCACAGGTCTGCGGAGGGACACATCTGCCGCGTAGACCTGAACGACTGTGGAGCCATTGCGGTCGCCCTTGTTTGCTATGAGCACGTCGGCATGGCCACCTGTGTTGTCGAACGTGTGGCCGAGCAGCCGGTGCTCGATCCTTGTATAGCCCAGGCCAAAACCGAACGGGAAGGCTGGCCTATGCCCCTCGCCGTCGAGCAGGCGCTGACCCCATTGGTCGTCATAGACAACGGACTTTGCCGCAGAGTCAAAGAATGGCAGATGCGCTGCCTCCGTTGGCAGCACGAAGGGCAGACGACCTCCGGGCTCCTCATTGCCGGTCAGCACGCTCGCCAGCGCGCGGCCGCCTTCCATCCCGCCATACCAGGCGAGGAGGAGCGCGGGCACGCGGTCTCGCCATGTTTCGGTGAGGATCGCACTGCCGCTGACAAGCACGACGACGGTCCGAGGGTTCGCGGTGGCGACCACCTGGATAAGCCGCTCGTCAGAGGGGCGGAGGTTGAGCGAGCTGCGGTCGCCGCCCCGGACGAATCGGGAGGCCAAGTGTGCGAGTCCGATGAGCACCCGGCGGAGGGGCCCTGAGCCGAATTCCCTACCGAGCACGCCCACGTCAACACCTCCGGTGACAACGGATTCGCCCTCGTCGTGTTGGTCCAGGCCTACGACGACGATCGCCGTCTCCGCCGCGGCCGCCAACGAGGCCGCGCGGCGTTCGTCCCGACCGTTCGTCGTGGTGATCCTGACCCCCGGAAGCGCCTCACGCAGGCCCTGCAGCGGCGAGACAGTGGAGGGGGGCCGTACGCGGGAGGAGCCGTGATCGCCGAGGTTCGCTTGTGCCGCGAGTCGTCCGATCACGGCGAGATGCCGGGTAGCGGGAGCCAACGGCAGCAGCGGCGCCGCGCCGACGGCTTCATTCTTCAGCAGGACGATAGAGTCCGTCGCGACCTCGTGGGCGAGCGCCCGATGGGCCGGAGAGGCAATGACGGCGCGGGAAGGGACCGCCGAGTCCCGGGTCGCGGCGTGCTGCACGCACGTGCGCAGAATGCGGCGTGCGGACTGCAGCACGGTGGAACGGGCCAAGTCACCGAGGCGCAGTGCGGCCGGCAGCGCGCGGGCGCGCAGCAACCGGAGCGGCATCTCCACATCCATTCCCGCCTCGAGGCTGACGACCGCGTCGTGCGTCCCGAACACCCAGTCGCTCGTCACGAATCCGGAGAAGCCCCACTCGTGCCTCAATACGTCCGTGAGCAGGGCTCGATTGACATCCATGTACTCGCCTCGCACACGGTTGTAGGAACTCATCACGGAGTCTGCACCGGCGTCAACGACCGCTTTGAAGTGCGGGAGATAGACCTCGTGCAAAGAGTGTTCGTCCACCGCCACGTCCACCTCAAAGCGCTCGTTCTCCATCGAGTTGAGCGCAAAGTGCTTCACGCACGCCATGGTATTCACACGCACACCTCGGGTGAGGGCCGATCCCATACGGGCAGTGAGCACCGGATCCTCCCCGTAGCACTCCTGCGCCCGTCCCCACGCTGGGTGGCGAAGCAGGTTCACGCAGACCGAGGCCGAGTAGTTCGCTCCCCGCGCCCTGGTTTCCAGACCGATCGCGACCCCGACGCGTTCTTCCAGCAATGGATCCCAGGTCGCTGCCCGCGCAATTGTCACCGGGAAAGCCGTAGAGGCGCCGATCACTACACCGCGGCCACCGTCGCTGAACCGAATGCCCGGTATACCGAGCCGCGAGACCGCCCCGGCCACGAACGGCACCCTGTCCAGCAGTATCGGGATGAACGGGAGCACCAATCTGGGCGAGTCGCCGTCGAGCAGCCCGAGGATCTCCCCATCCGTCATCATAGTGATCAGCTGGCTCGCCGCTTCATCCGCGGTGAACTCACCCGTCCGGACTGCCCGGACGGCATCCTCGTAGGCGCTGCTCTCTGCCGGCATCGTATCCGTCGAAGCCAGCCCTCGCGTTCGCGCTTCCCGCGCCAATCTCCATACACTGACGCCGGCAATAGTCTTCATGCCTAAGTCTGCACCCTGTTAGTGCGCGTAGTGGGCGTGACCGTTACGCCCCCGTGCCGGTCGTGAACTCGTCGGCAAGTCCGGCCCCGGGCACCGCCAGACGGCGTACGAACGCTGGAAGGACACCACGGATCTCGTTCTGACCCACCCGCATCCAGACCATGTCCACGGGTTGGCGGTGGTGGCATCAAAAGCGCCTGATGCCGCCACCCAGCAGCCTGGCCACCAGCCGGTCTCCGTAACCAGAAGCGGGCCGCTCCTTGGTGAAGAGGATCCGATACAGGATGGGTGCCGCGACGTGGTCGATGATCTCGCTAACCGGCGGGGCGGTTTCATTCGGGAATCGGGCGAGGATCTGGGTGATGGCGTCCATGGCGTACTTCGCGCAGATTCCCGTGTTCTCCCCGCTGCTGTCGCCTGCCAGCACGTCCGCGACGTAGGACCTGCCCGGCCCTGAGCCCATTTCTTCGAGGAAGTGCTCGGCCCAAAGGCTGAGATCGCCGGCCAGTGAGCCGGTTTCCACTGGCGGTTCCGTTTCGCGGAAACGGTCAGCGGCGACATCCGACAGGAGGGCTGCCAGATCGCCCCAGCGGCGGTAGACCGTGGTCGGATTCACCCCGGCGAGTGTCGCAATCATGGGGACACTGAGGTCGTCCCGGCTTGTTGTCAGGAGCAGTTCCTTGGTCGCCTCGTGCACGGCTTGTTGAATGCGGGCACTTCGGCCGCCGGGCCTGGATCCAGTGAGGGGCGTCATGGATCAAGTCTAAAGCAGAAATATTGCTTTTGCGGGAACCTGGGCATACTCTGAGCTAAACGCAAGTTATTTGCTTTACGAAAGCAGGAACTATGACCACGGAAACCTCAGCCGCCCCGTTACCGGTGAGGGCCACCCACCGAATGGGGCCCCGTTCAGCCTTCGCGCTGCAGGCCGCGATATCGATTGCCTTCCTTGCCGCCTCCAGCGCGCCAACGCCCCTTTACGCGATGTACCAGTCATCGATGCAGCTTTCGAAGCTCCTGATCACCGTCATCTTCGCGGCCTATTCGATCGCGCTCCTCGTCGCGCTTCTCGTCGTCGGCGCCTTGTCCGACTACGTGGGCCGGCGCACGGTCATCATTGCCGCACTGATTCTGGAACTCGCTGCGATGATCGTCTTCGCCGTCGCGGGCAGCTCCACGGAACTCATTGCGGCCCGGGCCCTCCAAGGCCTGGCCACCGGCGCCGCAACGGCCGCCCTGGCAGCCGGCCTCACCGACCTCTTCCCAGCCAAAGCCCCCGTCATGAACAGCGTCGCACCCATCCTGGGAATGGCCGCCGGCGCCCTCGGATCAGCGGCCCTCACCACCGTGTCCACGTTCCCGACCATCGAGGTCTTCATCGTCCTCGCGGTGCTGTTCGCCGTTCTGCTGATCGCAGCCTTCCGGCTACCCGAAACCGCCGCCAGGAAGCCCGGCGCCTTGACGTCCCTGGCAATCCGGCTGACCGTCCCCGAAGCTGCCCGCGGCCCCCTCCTTACCGCGGCACCCATGCTGGTTGCCATCTGGGCCATCGGTGGTTTCGTCCTTTCCTTGGGCCCCGCCCTGGTCCGCGCCGAAACCGGCTCCGACTCGCCCCTGGTGGGCGGGTGGTTCGTCTTCGCCTTGACCATCTCAGGAGCCATAGCCGTCGTGGTGATGCGCTCCGTGGCCCCGTTGAAGGCGTTCGTCATCGGCGGCACCGCACTCGCAACCGGCGTCGGAGTTCTTCTTCTCGGTGTTCTCAGCCATCAAAGCGTCCTGTTGTTCATCGGAGCCGCTATCGCCGGGGTGGGCTTCGGTGGCGGATTCCAAGGCGCCATGCGGACCATTATGCCCACGGCAGCACCGGGCGAACGTGCTTCCCCGCTTGCCACCGTCTATGTCATCAGTTACCTCGCAACAAGCGTGCCGGCCATCGGCGCCGGAATGTTGGCCTCCTCATGGGGAATGACGGCAACGGCCATCACCATAGGAAGTGCTGTAATCGCCCTTGCCCTCGTGGCACTGGCATCCGTGCTCATGCGGCCCCGGACCGCGCCGCTTCCCGCCCCGTCCACGGCCTACAGCACAGCCGATATCCGACGTCACGACGATCGGACAGCACTGGGATCCCCCGCTCACCGCCATGCAGCCATTGCGGCCACAGCCACGCACATCACCACCGTGATCGGCACCTTGCGGGACCTCGACCTCAGCGACACTCCCCCGTCGCCTACACCCATCACCCTGGAGAACGTCCGATGAGTATCCTCGCTCCCGCTTCGTCCGCGTCCATTACTTCCATCCAGCAGGGCTTCGAGTCCGGCCAAAGCACTCCCCAGGACCTGCTCGAGACCTACATCGAACAGATCGCCTCCCGCGAACCTGACGTGTCCGCGTTTTCGAGCCTCGAACTCGAACAAGCACGCACCCAGGCTTCCCGGGCCACGCAGGAAATCATCAACGGCCGAAGCCGAGGACCGCTTCATGGCGTTCCCCTGGGCATCAAAGACATGATCGACGTCGCCGGAATGGAAACCACTGCCAGTTCGAAGGTCCGGCGCGGTCGCGTCGCAGCCACAGACGCACCAGTCACTGCGTCCCTACGCGCAGCCGGCGCAGTCATTCTGGGCAAAACACACACCCACGAATTCGCCTACGGACTGACGACACCTTCAACCCGCAACCCCCACGATCTCCAGCGAGTAGCGGGAGGCTCCAGCGGCGGCTCGGCGGCCGCCCTTGCCAGCCACATGATCGCCGGAGCACTCGGAACCGATACGGGAGGTTCCATCCGCGTCCCGGCGTCGCTGACCGGCGTCGTAGGCCTTAAGCCGTCCTTCGGCCTGGTCCCCCGAACCGGTGTCATCCCACTGGCGTGGTCGCTGGACCATGTCGGTCCGCTCGCACACACTGTTCCCGACGCCGCGATCCTCCTCAACGCGATGGCGGGGTTTGACCCCCTGGATCCTGGAAGTGCCCGCCGGGAACCCGTGGACTACACAGCCGGTCTGCACCGCGACCTTGCAGGGGTTCGGATCGGGGTTCCGAGGAACTTCTTCTTCGACCACGTCGCCCAGGACGTCGAATCGGGTGTCCGCGCTGCCATCGACACCCTGGCTACACACGGCGCGTCCCTGATCCCCGTGGACGTGCCCTCCACGGAACTGTTTCACCCCGTGCAGTGGGGACTCATGGTCTCTGAAGCCAGCGCTTATCACGCACGGGACCTGAGATCAGACGCGGACCTCTACGGAGACGACGTCAGAATCCTCCTCGAAGCCGGAGACCATATGCTGGCCACCGACTACATCAACGCCCTGCGCGCACGGACCAAAATCATCAGCGAATGGAATACCCTGTTCGGCACCATCGATCTGCTGGCCACCCCCAGTACGCCACAAACGGCAGCCCTCGCCGACCAAGACAAGTTCGAATGGAGCGATGGCACCACGGAAACAGTCTCAGACGCCTACGTGCGCCTCGCTGCTCCCGCCAACCTGACAGGGCGACCGGCCATCTCCGTACCAGCAGGCCTTGACCGCACCGGCCTCCCGGTCGGATTCCAGCTCATCGGCCAACCGTTCCAGGAAGACCTGCTGCTCCGCGCGGCAAACAAAATCTGATCCAGGGTCACGTTGCGCCCAGTCCTCCTACCCGTGAAGAGGTGCAAGCCAACCACCACCTACCGCATGAACGAAGAGAGGAACACATAAGCCCAGTACAGGGCAAGCGGAGGGCCGACCGGCCACGACTTTGATCCCGCTCCCGCCAGGTTTATCCGCCCAAGACCGCGCCGGTCAGCGAAGCGCATCGGAGAGCTGCCACCGAGCCGACATAGACTATCGAGGCCCCTGACGACATTAATGGGACGCAGGCCTGCATGCCCGGCAAGGCCCCTGTCACGTTAACTTCCGATGCCGCTGCGAGCTCTGCTGGGGTGGCCTCAAGGAGACGGCTGCGGCGGGTGATGCCGGCGTTCTATCACTGCAGTGTTGTCCTTCGTTGTCCGAGAAGTGTCAGCCGGGCAGAACAGCCGACCACCCGCCGTCGACCATGAGGTTCGCGCCGGTCACATAGGAAGCGTCATCTGAGGCGAGGAACAGCGCACATGCGGCCACCTCCCCCGCTTCACCTACCCGCCCGAGGGGAATGTGGGCAGCTATACGCCGCATGGGATGGTCCTTGGCCAGAAGGTCCGCTTCGGTAGCCTGGGTGCGGATCATGCCAGGGCTGACGCAGTTCACGCGGATCCCTCGGGGAGCCCCTTCTGCAGCAAGTTGCTTGGTCATGGCCACGACGGAACCCTTGGTTGCCGTGTGTGCCAGCCGCCCGTTGGTGACCGAGCCGGTCACCCCTGCCGTCGAGCCGACAAGTACGACGGCGGACTTGCCGGCTTTGCTGAGCATCGGCCAGAAGTGCCGCACGGGAAGGAAGACGACGTCCACCTCGTGCCGGAAATTCCACGTCCAGTCCTCATAGCTGATGTCCTCCAACGCTGCGAAGCGAGTGGCGGCAGCATTGGCATAGAGCACATCTACCCGGCCATGCTCATGGAGCACGAAATTGGCCCATTCGAGCACGGAAGCCTCGTTAGTCAGGTCAACAGCGCGAGCCGCAGCCGCCTGGCCACCGTCGGCACGGATCGCTTCCACCGTTGACTCTGCCCCTTCCAGATCGAGATCGCACCCCACCACGATTGCTCCCTCACGGGCAAACAGCATGGCTGCCGCCCGGCCTTGCCCCGACGCGATGCCGGTGATCACCGTTATCTTTCCTGCGAGTCGGAGCGGCGGTGCGGTGGTGTTGAGTGTCATGCCTCCATCCTCCGGTCAGGGGAACTATTGAAGAATGGCCCGTTTCGGATACGACCTATCCATGACGTGGATAGTCCTGGCGTCAGTTATTGGAAACTGCCATGACCGTGACGGGATGCGCCTTCACCGGAAAGAACTCATGAAGCTGCGAACAAGCGCGCTGCACCACAGAACGGAGCCATACGTTTGCAGGGTCCTCCGTCTGCGACGGATGCCAGTACATCGCCTCCACCAAGGCGGCTTCCAAATCCTCGGCGAACTCAAGAACCTCAATAGATGCCCCGCGCTGCGCCCTCGCGGCCAGCATGCGCGGAACCAAGGCCACCAAGTCCGTGCCCTCAACCAATAACGGCAGCGACAAGAAGCCAGCCACCACCGCCGCCACCCGGCGTCGGACGCCCCGGGATTCGAACAGCTTGTCAGCCGGAGTGCTGATGCCCTCGCCGAAGTAGCCGACAGCATGCGGCACCCCGACAAGATCTTCGACGGTCAAGGTGGGAAGCTGAAGGAGCGGATTCCCGGCGTCGGCCACAGCCACGAAACTGTCCCGGAAAAGCTGCTTAGCGTCACCCTGCATCTTGTAGCCCGTTGGTCCCACCAGCAGGTCCATCCTGGAGTACTCCGCCATGGTGCCCTGCAGTCCGGACGTGGGGACGAAATCCACCACCACGTGCGGTGCCTCCTGTTGCAGGATCCCCCGCAGCGGCCCCACGATGAGTGCGGCCGCATAGTCGGACGCAGCAATGACAAACTCCCTTTCGCTCGTAGCGGCATCAAAGCCCGATCGAACACGTGTGGCCCGCTGGACGTGAAGCATGGCTTCATCAACCAGCGGGACCAATGATTGTGCGAAGGGAGTGAGATCGTAGGTTCGGCCGTTGCGAACCAGCAGTTCGTCGTCGAAATGCCTTCTGAGCCTGGCCATCGCCGCACTGGTGGCCGGCTGGCTGAGCTGGAGCCGTTCCGCTGCCCGGGAAACATTCCGCAGCTCCAACAGGACCTGCAGTTGGGGCAACAGGTTCAAGTCCAGGTTCTTCATTTCCCTAGGGTATCCAGCCGCCGGCAACTTTACTGGCTGATGGTGACCAACCGAGGCCCCCGGACCAGGATCGCCACCAAGGCAAGCGCGCAAGCCATGCCCAACGCCCCAAGTGCAAGGCTGAGGTTCCCCAGGCCAGCAGCAACTGCGCCAAGAACAATCGGGGTGAGGAACTGCCCGATGAACAGCGTCCCGGTCCAGATGCCGGTACCGCGTCCCCGCTGGGCGAAGTCCAGGCCGTTGACCGCCCACGTCAGGAGTGTCGGCAGCAGCACTCCGGTACCGGCACTGGCGATAACGGCGCCCGCGATCGCCAGCGGGACATTCCCGGCCAACGAGACAAGGCAAAGCCCGACGGCGGCCAGTCCGAAAGCGCCGATCAGCAGTTTCCTGGTGCCCAGCTTGGCAAGGTACCGGAAGGAGATGGCGCCTGCTGCAGTGGCCAATGAGGCGATCGCAGCGGCACCGCCAATGAGCCCAGTATCCGTGACGCCCAAACCCGTGATGACATACGGCAAGTGGACGATCAGCGCGTAGAACACGATCCCGCCGAACAGCGTCACAGCGGCCGGGGCGCCAATCTGTCGCCACGGCACCGGCTGTTTCGTGGTGGTTGTGGGCGCGACTTTTGCAGGCTCCCACAGCTTAAGGACCATGGGGATCACCAGCACGGCGCTCACCGCGTAGAGCCAAAACGGAGTCCGCCAACTGATGCTGCCCAGGGCGCCGCCCAAGGCAAAGAACGCGGTGGCCGCCAGCGCGCTGACCATGGTCTGGAGACCGAGGTACTTGTTCCGCTGCTGTCCCGAATAGTAGTCGGTGATCAAGGTGGTGCAGCAGGTCATGATGGCCGCCTCGGCAATCCCTACGCCGACTCTCGAGAAAGCGATGGCGCCAAGGGAATCCAACCACAACGGTGCCGTCCCAAAAAGGGCGTACGCCAGCATCGCATAGATGAGCAGCTGCTTGCGCCCCATCCGGTCCGCGACGTAGCCCGCAAGGGGCGAGAACAGTGCTACGAACAACGCCGGCAGGGTGAGGACCAAGGGAACCAAGATGGCGACACCAGCGGTATCGGCAAAGACCTGGTTCAGAGTAGGGAGGACAGGTGCCAGTAGAACCGCGCCGAGTACGGGCATGCAGCTGCCAGCGACCAGCAGTGCGGCCTGGGTCTTTCCGGCCGTCCGGCCGTCAGCTGGTGGACGGGTCTCGATCGCAGTTGGATCCATGGTGCTCATTGGTGTTCCTTCGCCTTTGAAGATAATCCCCCGGAAAATGGCAGAGGTGCCGGGAGGGACTGCACTCACTGTGGCAAGGGGCCGGCAGGCGGAGAATAGCGGTTTCCGTATAGCTGCTATTTGTTCGGTTGATGGGTGGTTTCACTGGGTCGGGCTGAGAGTGCCACGGAAGGCACCATTAGTATTCGTGCGGCGGATAGTTGCTATCAGATAGTTGCCCTTCTCCGAATACGTGATATGGCTCATGGTTGTTACAGGACCTGCAGATCACTGTCCGAGTCATCAGTACTTAGAAGGAATTCATCGTGGAAACTCCCCTTTCTCATCTTGCCCACCTCGAAATCACCACTCCGGACGTCGAAGCCTCGGCACGGTTCTACGAGGAAAAGTTCGGCATGCGCATCATCGACCGCGAGGATGGCAACGTCTACTTGCGGTGCTGGGGCGATTACTACCGCTACAGCCTCGTCATCACCGAAGGTTCCGAAGCATCGCTCGGACGGATGGCGTGGCGCACCAACTCCCAGTCCGCCCTGGAAGCAGCTGCAGCCCGGGTCGAAGCAACCGGCGTGCAGGGTACCTGGACCGCCGGTGGCCACGGCTTCGGCAAGGCCTACGAGTTCACGGGCCCCTACGGACACCACATGCGCCTGTTCTATGACGTGGAGAAGTTCGTCGCCGAGCCCGGCTTCGAATCCACCTATCCGGACCGTCCTGAGCGTCGCAGCAGCCACGCCGCCGCTCCGCGTTTCCTGGACCACGTAACTGTGGCTTCCTCCGACGTCCGGGGATTCGCCAAGTGGTACAACGAAGCACTCGGCTTCCGCGTCATGGCGTTCGTGGACCTGGACGAGGCACCCATCACGGTCTTCTCCGTGCTCACCACCAACGAGAAGTCCCACGACCTCGGCGTCGTCCTGGACACCTCCCAGCGGGCCGGCCGAGTCAACCACATCGCTTTCTGGGTGGACGCCACCGAGGACCTGCTCCGCACTGCTGACGTGATGATGGAAAACGGCACCCCTATGGAATACGGCCCCTCCATCCACGGAGTGGGTGAACAGAACTTCCTCTACTTCCGCGACCCCTCCGGCCTGCGCGTGGAACTGAACTCCGGCGGCTACCGCAACTACGTTCCGGACTGGGACGCCAACACCTGGAAGCCGTCCGAAGGTTCCAACAACTTCTACAAGAACGGCGCCATGCCGCACTCCATGACCGAATCCTTCCCGCCGGCCGAAGGTTTCACAGCCACTGAAGAAGGTGCTTCCGCTGAAATGAAGGAAGCACTCCTGAACCCCTACGCAAAGCAGGGCCGCGGCTAATGACGCAGCCAGACTATGCACTGATCCGCTTCCAGGAGCAGGGCGCAGACAAAGCACAGACCGGCTTGCTGGTCGGTGACCGCGTGCTGCCCCTGGACAGCGACATCAACTCGCTGATCCAGCACTGGGAGACCACCGAAAGCGAGCTCGACCAACTGGCCGCAACGGTTGGCGCAGAAGGAGGCCTGGCGCTGTCCGGCGTCGAGGTCCTTGCCCCGGTTGAACCCGCGCAGGTCCTGCAGACCGGAGCCAACTACCGCAAGCACGTCATAGACCTGGCTGTGGCGCACCGTGAAGCGGGCCAGGACGCCGAGGAGGTACGCGCCAAGACTGCCGCGATGATGGACAAGCGGGCAGGCCAGGGAACGCCGTACTTCTTCATCGGCCTCCCCACGGCGATCGCGGCCGCCACGGACGACCTCACCCTGCCGGGGTACAGCAAGTCCCACGACTGGGAACTGGAACTCGCGGCAGTGATCGGTAAGGAAGCCTTCCGCGTCACACCCGAGCAGGCGCTGGAGCATGTCTTTGGGTACACCATGGTCAACGACATCACCACGCGCGAATATGTGTTCCGTAAGGACATGCCCGCCATCGGATCGGACTGGTACCGCGCCAAGAATGCACCGGGTTTCCTGCCCACCGGTCCCCTGCTGGTCCCGGCCAAGTTCTTCGGTGACCCGCAGGATGTCCAGGTCACGCTGAAGCTCAACGGCAAAGCCATGCAGGACGAATCGACTCAGGACATGATCTTCGGTGTCGCCAAGCTGGTCAGCGAAGCCTCCCAGATCATGCCCCTGAAGCCCGGTGACTTGGTCCTGACCGGCAGCCCCGCGGGCAACGGCCAGCACTGGGGACGGCTCCTGCAGGACGGCGACATCATGGAAGGCACCATCACCGGGCTCGGCACCCAACTCATCCACTGCATGGACGAACAGTGACCACTGATGCCGTAAACGTTTCCCTGATCCAGCGATCCGATCCGCTGGCGAGCATCACTGCGGCCGCGGAGCAGTACAACAACTGGGGCCGCTGGGGCGCGGACGACGTCCTTGGAACGCTGAACTTTATCGACGCGGCAAAACGGGTCGAGGCTGCTGCGCTGGTGACCACCGGGGAGGCGTTCTCCTTATCGCAACCGTTCGACACCAACGGACCCCAGAAGGGATGGCGCCGCCGCACCAACCCCGTCCACACCATGACTGATACCGGAGTGGACGCGGAGCGCGGGAACCAGGGCTTCCCCCACGGGTTCGGCGGAGCTGATGACGTGATCGCCATGCCGCTGCAATGCTCCACGCAATGGGACGGGTTGGGCCACATCTTTGATCGGGGCAAAGCATGGAACGGCCGTGCCGCCGGCGATGTGGTCACCTCCGAGGGGGATCTGCTCACCGGGATCGAAACCGCCGCGGCCAAAATCGTCACCCGTGGCGTGCTGCTCGACGTCGGCCGTGCACTCGGTCCGGAGTTGGGTCGTAGCGACGGGGAACTCCCTGATGGCTTCGCGATCACCCCGGAACACGTGGAACGCACTATTGAGCTCCAGGGGACCAGCTCCACAGTCCGCCGCGGGGACATCGTGGTGATCCGGACCGGGCAGTACACCCGGGTCCGCCGGGAAGGCTGGGGCGACTATGCAGGCGGGTCGGCGCCGGGATTGTCTTTCAGCACCGCGGCCTGGCTGCATGCCTCTGAGATCGCCGGAATCGCTACGGATACCTGGGGCTTCGAGGTCCGCCCCAATGAGTTCGAGGGCGCTTTCCAACCGCTCCACCAGATCGCCATCCCCAACCTGGGGTTGTTCCTGGGCGAAATGTGGGATCCGGATGCCTTGGCTGAAGCATGTGCTGCCGACGGCAAGTACGACTTCATGCTCACGGCAGCCCCACTCCCCATCACCGGGGCTGTCGGTTCACCGGTCAATCCGATCGCCGTCCGCTAGCAGGTCCAGTTGTCAGGTTGAGGACCAACGAAGGTCCCGGAGCTATAGACAGCAGCACAATAGGCAGTAACGCCGTCACCACAAAGGAGTCAAAGATGGCAGCAGTACAAAAGGTTGGAATCGTCGGAGCGGGAGCTGCGGGACTGACCGCCGCCATCCTCCTCACCGACGGGGGCGTCGATGTCGAGATTCTGGAGAAGGCCGCCGAGCCGCAGACGCTGGGTTCGGGCATCACCCTGCAGGGCAATGCCCTGAGGATCCTGCGCGAACTCGGCGTATGGGAGCAGGTGGAAGCGAAAGGCTACCCGTTCAGTACTCTGGGCCTGCGCGCACCGGACCCTGCCGGCACCACCATTGCCGTGCTTGAGGACATCCGGACCGGAGGCGACGACCTTCCTGCCACCTTGGGCATGTACCGTCCCGACCTGACCGCGATCCTGCGCGAACGCGCCCTGCAGGCAGGCGCCCGCATCACGTTCGGCAAGACGGTCACGGGCATAGAGGACGACGGCGACAGCGTCACCGTGCGTACCTCCGACGGCGGCAGCGCCCGCTATGACCTCCTCATCGGTGCCGATGGGCTACATTCCGCAGTGCGCAAGGCCATCGGCATCGACGTCGAACCCCAGCCAACCGGCATGGGCATCTGGCGGGCCTTCGTGGAACGCCCCGAGGACGTTGTTCGGACCGATCTCACCTACGGCGGCCCCTGTTTCATTGCCGGGTATTGCCCCACCGGCCCCGACTCCATCTACGCCTACCTTGTAGAGCGGGCCCAGGAGCGCAAGCACGAGGACGGTCCGCGCATCATGACCGAACTCGCGGCAGCCTACGGCGGGCCGTGGAACGAGATCCGGGCCAGTCTGAACCATGGCGCGCGCATCAACTACACCTGGTTCACCACGCACCTGGTGGATGGGCCGTGGAATCGCGGGCGCACTGTGATCATCGGCGACGCCGCGCACAGTTGCCCGCCCACGGTCGCCCAGGGCGCCGCCATGGCCTTCGAGGACGCTGCGGTGCTCGCCGAGCTTCTCATTTCAGCCGACCACCTCACGGAAACCCTCTGGAAGGAGTTCACCGACCGCCGGTTGGAGAGGGCTACGGCGGTCGTCAAAGCCTCAGTCCAGCTTGGCCAATGGATGCTGGATGGCGTTCGCGACGCCAACGTTCCCGGTCTGATGAACTCGCTTTCCACGATGTTGAAGGAACCCGCATGAGCACTCGCCCCTCCGAAGCACCGGCACCTACAGTCGACGTGCATGCCCACATCCTGATTCCGGCCCTCCAGCAACGGGTGGCGGACGCCGACCCGGACGGTTTCGCTGCACTCCAAGCCTTGGAAATGCGGCGGAACGGCCCGGAGTCGCTCGCTGCATCGGGGCGCATGATCAAGGAACGGTGGCCTCAGCTCACGGATTTGGATCGTCGTCTGGCTGACATGGACGCCCAAGGAGTGGATGTCCAGCTCGTCTCGCCCTCGCCGTCGCACTTCTATTACTTTGCCGGCGAAAAGCTATCCCTTGAGCTCGCCAAGCAGGCCAATGAGGCAGTACGTGACTTCGTGGACAGCGCACCGGACCGGTTGAACGGTCTCGGGCTGGTGCCCTTGCAGCATCCCCACCTCATGGTCGAAGCACTCGAACACGCTGTCCTTGAACGTGGGCTCCTTGGCGTGGAAATTGGGTCCTTCGCAGCCACGCCGGCTGACCCCGAACGCAGCACCGTGGAGCTTTCCGATCCGCGGCTTGTGCCGTTCTGGAGCCGGGCAGAGGAACTGGGCGCCATCGTGTTCCTTCACCCCTTCGGCTGTTCCCTGGACGAACGCCTGGACCGTTACTACCTGGCCAATACTGTCTCCCAGCCCGCCGAGAATGCTGCGGCTTTGTCCCACCTGATTTTCAGCGGAGTCCTGGACCGGCACCCGAACCTCAAGATTGTGGCCGCCCATGGCGGAGGCTATCTTCCAACGACCATCGGCCGTTCCGACCACGCGTGGAGGGTCCGCCCCGAGGCACACAGGTGCGCCGAACCGCCGTCGTCCTATCTCCGGCGGATCTTCTTCGACTCCCTGGTCCACAACCCCCGTGAACTGCGCGCGCTCGTGGAGGCGGCCGGCCCGGGGCAGGTGCTGCTCGGCTCGGATTACCCCTTCGACATGGGGTCCGACAACCCTGTTGAGGAAGTGCATACCGCTGAGCTCCCGGTCGCGGACACGGCCAAGGTGCTCAACGGCAACGCCGCCATCCTGGGCATCACAGCCGCCGCAGCGGCGTCCGATCTGCCCACCGCCTAAGGAAGCAAGGATTCAATGGTCAAGATAGCGCGCTGGAATCACGACGGCGGCACTCACTCCGGTTTCGTTGACGGCGGGAACTGCTACGCAATGCCCGACGGACGCACCGTCAACCACCTCCTGGAAGCAGGTCTTGCCAACACCCTGGAGCTGGCAGCCGAAACCCTGAGGAGAGCAGCCCCGATCACCCTGCAGGACGTTCGGCTGCTGGCACCCTTGGTACCCTCCACCATCCGGGACTTCGTGGCCTTCGAGGAACACGTGGAGGGTGTGCGCAAAAGCATCGCTGGCGTAGCGGGCGTTGTGGCCGAATGGTACGAAGCGCCGACGTTCTACTTCACCAACCCACATACGGTGACAGGCACCGGCGAGGTGATCGGAATTCCCGCGGGCTGCAGCGATCTGGACTTCGAAACCGAAGTAGCCGCCGTCGTCGGGCACGTGCCGGGAAGCGACGGCAGGAACCTGTCAGCGGCAGAGGCTCACCGGCACATCTTCGGCTACACCATCCTCAACGACTGGTCTGCGCGGGACCTTCAAAGGCGCGAAATGAAAGTCAGCCTTGGCCCCTGCAAAGGCAAAGACTTTGCGAACACTCTGGGTCCCTGGATCGTGACGGCCGACGAGTTCGAGCACCTGCATGACGACAAGGGCTTCCTGCCGATCTCCATGGCGGTGGAGGTCAACGGCGAACGGATTGGCCAGGATCTGCTGTCCAACATGGGGTGGCCGTTCGCGGAACTCGTGGCATACGCATCACAGGACTCCGTGGTGCGCCCGGGCGATGTGCTCGGATCCGGAACCTGCGGCAGCGGCTGCTTGGCTGAGCTGTGGGGGCGCAACGGTTCGATGACTCCCCCGCCGCTGAAGACTGGCGACGTCGTGCGGATGACCGTGGAGGGCATTGGAACCATAGAAAATACCGTGGGCGGGCGTCGCGAGGCGTCAACTCGGGTACCTGCCAGAACCCGGCCCCGCAACCGGGCTGTGTCTGCCGCCTAGCCTGGGAAGGGCTGACAACCTCTCCCATTTCCTGCGCAATCACCGGGAAAGCAGTCTCATGACAGATGACCAGCTCGCCCACCACCGTTCCGTCGAACCCACCGCTTCGAACGCACCCGCCCTCCACCACATAGCGGCCGTCGTTGTCCCAGAAGCCGGGATCCTTCCAGCCGAATTCAAAAGAAAGGGTTTGGTATCGCCGGTTTGCAAACTGCTACGGGTGAAGGCACGCAGCCGACGGACCGGTTGGGCGAGCGAGGCAACGAGGTCCCGGATGAACATCATGGTGACTTCGTCCCCCTCACGCGCGCCAGTGTTTGCCACGAAGACGGCCACTTGTGCTGACTTGCCGGCACGAAAGTCTTCCATGGTGATCCGGATGGCGTGAGGCTCAGATCCCCGTATTCGAAAGAGGTGTAGCTGAGGCCGTGGACGGCGTAAACCTGTCCGTCAAGGCTGGGGAGACCCTCGCCATCGTCGGCGAATCAGGCTCAGGAAAAAGCACGACAGCCCCGGCAACCATAGGCTTGGCTCCGGTCACCAGCGGCACCGTCCGTATCCTGGGGCAATCCTTCGCTGACTCACGGCATCGTGAACTGCGCAGCCTCCGTGAACGCATCGGCGTCGTTTTCCAAAATCCAGCAACATCACTGAACCCAAGATTCGCAGTCAGGAACGCCGTCGCCGAACCCCTGAGGATCCATCGTGGGCTGCGGGGCCGAGGACTTTACGACGTCGTTGGCCAGTTGCCCGCCGACGTCGGATTGGGTGGTGGCTGGGGCGAGCTTACCCGCATGAGCTGTCCGGTGGCCAGCGTCAAAGGGTAGCTATCGCGCGGGCGGTGGCTCATGACGGTCGGTTGTCTCACCAACGATGCTCGACTGGGTCAGCGCTCTAAGGCCTTCTTGATTTGAAGCTCTCCGCGCCCTGCGAAGAGCAGTGGGTCAGATTGACTAATTGACTCCGACCGGGGAACCCACGAGCCGTTCTCCCTGACAAAAAGCGCCTTAGTGCCGACGTCAGGCGAGAGCCCCTCTACTTTCGGGCACGTTCTGCGTGCGCGGCCAGTCACTAACCTGACGACCCGCACCACCGGGCAGATCGCCATGGCCGGCGCTGTTATGTGCTGCCTGGGCGGTCAACTGGCTGGCGCCACCACGTCCTCCAACGCTGACCTGTCGAAGAAACGGATCTCACCCGTTGCCTCGAAGAACACCGGAACAACGGATGTGCTCAGGTCCTTGGATGTTTCGTAGATCTCAGCCGCAGCCCCGTGCTTCCTGGCAATTGTTCCAACGAGCTCGGTACCGCGCACCCGGACAGTTCGATATTTGTAGCTCATGGTGACCCCTTTGTCGGCTAGGGCAAACACTACCCGGGGAGGTCACCTTTGGGAGGATGGCTGGCATGGCGCCTTCACCAGGCGGCGAACCTCGGCCATTTCGACCGCACAACGACGACGAAAGCGCGAGCTTGCAATGGAGGTGTGTGAGTAGGAAATCCGAAACATACCTGCCCAGTCAAAAGCAGACTTCAGTGTGGACAATGTCCACACCCCTTTGGTCTGACAAAGCGTTCGTTGGCCCGGTCTTCTCGCTATGGGAACGAGCCTAAGCCAAGCCCTTTGACGCAGGATCTCGAAGTCATGCTGTGCTTAGCCGTCCTACATATGAAGAGGTGTAGGACAACAACGACCTACCGGACGAACCAAGAGAGGACCCTCGTAGCCGCAGTTCAGAGCAAGCGGAGGGCCAACCAGCCACGACCCTGAACCCGCTCCCCCACAACCAAACAGGCGACCCGCGGCGCCGGGCACACCCCGCGGCCCGTGTCAGAGGGACCTGACCAACCAGAATGTACACACGTTAAAGCAAAAACCCCCTCTGACGAGGGGGTCGGCTGTGCCCGAGGTGGGACTCGAACGTGATTCCCGGGCACACAAACGCTAGGAAGTGGCCGAAACATGCGGAATCCGGGCCAAACCGGCGGCCGTCCGAGGCAGTCCGGGGCGAGATGTGCGGACAATGTCCACACATCTTTCTTCTTTGTATCGCGGCCGAGCACTCAGTCGCGTCTGAGTACACGCGCCCAAACTCCGCGGGTACACCGCTTCTGCGCCAGCTGAATGCACCTCCGAACTGGTATACATGCTTGACGCCTCCTTCTTCGCATGTATCAGGGAGGTCGTGACCGAAACCAAATGACTCACGTGCTGACGACACTGGAAGGTCAGGTCCGGAACCTCTGCAATAAGGGAGCCCGCCACTCCGGCGAGCTCAGTATGACTTGACGGTGGATCTTCCGTTGACCGCCAGCCCCACAACATCGAGCACCGGATACATCAGCCACAACACTTAATTGCTCGGAGCTGAGAATCCTGGAACCAATGCTCAGCGACTCGTATGCGGAATCAGTTGACTGGAAATATCTACGCCCATCTGCAAGGATGCCAAGTTGCTATACAATTCAACGACTCCAGTGATTGATCATGCAATTTGACTGGAAATATTTGAGCGACTGTGCAAGGATTCCGCCGGATTGACTTGAATGATCCTAAAGGCTCTTCAACCTGGACCACTTACTGGCCAACCTTATCTGCGCCGCGGCAACAACCACTCGCTGATAAATGCACAATCGCATCATTTGTTTCGTATATGCTTGCTTCCATGCCTTCTCACAGGAGGGCAGTACTAACCGCGTGTACTCACGTGTCACGTCGGAATTATATTGGGGAATCAATGCATCGTTTATTCAGTAAGGGCTTAGCGGCATCCGGGATTGCTGCGGCACTTATTCTCTCTTCATCCCTTCCAGCGACTGCGGTAGCAGCACCCTCTAATGCAGATCCGTCTGCTTTGGAGAGCGTGCTGGACGCCCAACCGTTTACGGATGCATCTCAAGCCGTGGACGCCGATCAAAAAATTTCGTTGTCCCCGACGGATCCATGACGATCGGATCCGCAAAAGGCGACAAAGTAAGCGTCAGCGCGAGTGCCGATGGGCATGTGAGTCTCACAGAGGCGGGCGACGTAAGCTCCTCCGAGATTGCAGTTGCTCCGTCCACTTCCTTCGTATTCGCCGCCAGGGAAGGCGCCTCCGGAGCGGGGTTCGCCGTTCTCAAGGACGCCTCGGCAGCCCGATCCTTCGGCTTCGATATCGAGGTCAACGGGACTCCGGCGCAGCTGAGCGTCGGCTCTACAGGCAGCGTTGTTGTCATGGATGCGACGGGTCGGGTCGTCAACTACGTGGAAGCGCCGTGGGCAAGGGACGCTAACGGAAACGATGTAGCGACCAGCTACAGCGTTGAGGGTGGTCGCCTGATCCAAAAAGTTTCACCCTCGGCCACGTCCGTCTATCCGATCGTTGCAGATCCGCAGTTCGGCTGGAACGGACCATTCCCGGTTGTTCGGTTCAACAAGGCCGAAACCAGCACCGCCAGGGTTACCGCTGGAGTTCTGTCGGTCTGCGGCAAAATCGCTGCGGGACTTCCAATCGGGTACGCAGCGTGCGCCATCTCAGCCGTTCAAGTCGCGGCCCAAGCCGCGGTGGCCAACGCACGCGGGGAGTGCGTACTTCTTGCACCTGCTCCGATCGGCGTAATGGCATTCCGCTACACTGGTGGCTACTGCCAGTAATTGGAGAAAAAATTGTTGAACTATATTCGCGAGGCCGCAGAAGCACGCCGCGCAACAACCGGCCGTCGCGCCTATGGCTACATCACAGCAGGAATTATCATTCTACTCATGCTGACAGTAGTCTTATGGCAAATGCCACTTTGGCTATTCTTCGCTATCGTGGCAGTGAGTGTGGTAATCGACATTATCCTTGTACGAAAATGGATAAATGACGATCTGCTCAACGGATCCAAAGTTCAACCGTAGAGCTTTATCTCTCTCGAAATGAGGGCAGCAACGCAGCACAACTGCGTCGCTGCCCTCTTTTGTTAAGTCGTAGGGCGCAGCATTCCACTGCAAAGTTGACCTCGGCTCTACACACGCCGGGACGACCGACGGCCATCAAGACCCTGGCAATGCACACAACCCTTTCAAGCCAAGGTTGCCTCAAGAAAAGATCTCGCGCATGACACCACCACGAGAACGTTGCAAAGCCCCGCCCGCCCGGGGCTCGGTGAAGCCCAAAGGCCCTGCTTCCCCGAGCACGCTCCCCCGTCACCCCCGTCCATGCGACCGAAAGTGATGACTCGTCCGCGGCCTGCGCCCAAAGCGTCTAGTCCGTGGCGTGCGGAGAGGCTCAGAGTAATCCTCCAACTCGCAGGATGCCGATAACGGGGCGTATGTCAGAACCAGAAGCTGTTCGCCCATCCGCAACGAATGAGACGATGCGCAAAGCAACATCCGCGGTCCCAGAGAAGCCCGGTGCCGGCGTCTAGTAGAGCTGACCGCCGATGGGCACGGCTTTGTCCGGAACGACGAGAACGCATTCACCGTCGGCGTCGGGCACGCCGAGGGTGAGTACTTCGGACATGACGGGGCCGATGCGGCGTGGCGGGAGGTTGACGACGCACATCACTTGGGTTCCGGGCAGCTCCTCCAACTGATAATTGGCCGGTAACTGGGCGCTGGAGCGCTTAACCCCGATTTCCGGGCCGAGGTCGATCCAGAGCTTGTACGCGGGCTTGCGCGCTTCAGGGAACTCTTCGGCCTTGACGATTTCGCCTACGCGGATCTCGACTTTTTGAAAGTCGGGAAATTCGATCACGATGTTTTCTCCTGTTTGGTCATGGACGGCGGGCAGTCCCGCCGTCGGGTGCTTCGGTGGTTGTCTTAGGCCGCGGTGTAGCCGCCGTCGACGGGTATGGAGGCGCCGGTGAGATACGCCGCTCGGTCGGAAGCGAGGAAGAGGACAGCGTTCGCGACGTCCTCCGGCTTGGCTACGCGTCCCAATGGGATACCTGCGGCCACGCTGCGCGCGGCTGCTTCGGAGTCGGGTTGCGCGGCTACCCACTCGTCGAACAAGGCTGTTCGGGTCATGCCCGGCGCGACGGCGTTTACCCGGATGTTGTGTGGGGCGAGTTCGACCGCCGCGGATCTCGTCAAGGCCAGGACGGCGCCTTTGGATGCTGCGTACACGGACATCGTCGGGACCCCGATGGAGGCCAAGCGCGAGGTGACGTTGACAATGGAACCTCCCCCGAGGATTTTCATGACCGTGCCCGCTGCCTGAAGCATCGCCATGGTTCCAAACGTGTTGGTTTCGAACACCGCACGGATCTCTTCCATGGGCGTAGAGAGGATGTCGCCAGTGTGGTCGATGCCGGCATTGTTGACCAGGACATCGAGCCTGCCGGCGAAGGCCAAGGCCGCTTCGGTCACATGGGTAGCTGCATCGGATTCCGTCAGGTCTGCCGGGTAGAAGCGAGCACCGGATCCGAGCTCCCGTGCAAGCGCTTCGCCCCTGCTTTGGGACCGCCCCGTCAGCAACACCCTATAACCCTCCGCGTGGAGGGCTCGGGATGTGGCTTCGCCTATTCCGGAGGTAGCGCCGGTGACTATCGCTACCCGGGGGCTGCTTGTCTGCGGTGTCGTTGTCATCGGACCGGTCCTGTCGTCGCTGGTTCCAAGGGTATGGCTTCCTGTCTAGCCTCGGTCTTTTGACGGCGCTTTGGACGGACGTTGACCAAAACCAGGCCCGCGATCACCAGCGGAAATCCGATCCACCCTTCGGGCCGGAACGTTTCCCGGAGGATCAGGACGGCCAGGATGGTGGCGACCACGGGTTCGAGGACGGTGTAAAGAGTCGCTGTGGAAGCTTTCATGCGGCCCAGGCCGAAGGCGAACAGAGTGTGGCCCAATGCTGTGGGAATAACCGCCAGATAAAGCAGGATGGACCAGACAGGTGCGCCGGAGGCACCCTCGCCGGTGAGAGCCAGCAGTCCGAGCATAGGCAGGGCGGCGGTGCCTTGAATGGCTGCAACGACGGTCCGGTGCGCCATGCCGTCCGGTCGCGTCCCGCAGGGTTGGATCAACCTGCCAGTGGCGAAGGCGTAGAGGGCGTACGTCACTCCTGCGACAAGTCCGGCCACAACACCGGGAATGAGGCCCGCTGCGTCTCCGGAGCCGTGGTCTTCGCGGGCCGCCAACAGGAGTCCGGCCCCGGCCACCGTGACGAGCATCGCCACCGTCCAGACGGCGGTAACGCGCTTGCCGTCAACGATCCATTCCAGGATGCCGGCGAAGAGCGGGCCGGAGCCGATCGAAATAATGGTTCCCAAGGCTGCCCCAGTCAGGGATACGGAAACGTAGAACAGGGGCATGTACAGCATTAGGCCAAGGGCACCAAGCACGATGTAACGGGTGGCTCCCGGTGTTTTGAAGGATTTCAGGACGGCTTTGAGGGAGATCAGCCCCAGAATGAGTCCGCCGATGCCGACACTTGCGGCGCCCACAGCGATGGGGTTTACCTGCGGGATGAGGACTGAGGCCACCCCCGTTGTTCCCCAGAGCGTTGCCGTGGTGATGACAGCCGGGGCGGCCCACCGGGTCGAGTTGTTGGCCTTCACAGTGCCGATACCAACTCACGGGCCATCCCGCGGGCTTCGGTCAGGCAGGTGTCGTTGCCCTCCAGACCTGCACGGGCCATGGCTCCTTCAAGGAGGAAGGACAGCTGCTTGGCTGTTGACGCGTTGAGGGCGGTTCGTCTGGGGGCGATCTCCTGCAGATGCCCTGCGAGGAGGCGTTCAACTTCTTCCTTATGCAGCTTCACGATGTCCCGGCCTGGATCCCCGACCGGGAGCTCAGCTGCGGCGTTCAGCAGCCCGCAGCCTCGGAAACCACGCTCGTATTCGAGGTGGGCGTGGTCGGTGTAAGCGTCGAAGACGGCAAGAAGACGGTCCGCCGACTCGGCGGCTTGGTGGAGTCTGCGGTGGTACAGACCAAGCCACTCCTGGTGGCGCTCGTTCAGGTAGGCCGTGACCAGCTCGGACTTGGAAGCGAAGTTGTTGTAGAGGCTCATCTTCGCCACCCCGGCATCAGCCGTAACGGCGTCGATGCCTGTGGAGGCCAAGCCGTCGGCGTAGAACAACTTGGATGCCGACGCGAGCAGCTTCTCCCGGGCAGGACGCTTCCGCTCCTTCTGGCCGGTATTGCCGGCAGCCGTCTTGGTCATCGGATCCTCAATTCTGACTAGGTAGACCAGTCTACCTAATCATTTGGTGAAGTCACAAGCTGTTATCCCTATCCAGTTCGACGTCTTCCAGACCTTGCAGCCCTCCTCCTCGTACACGGCGGTGCGGCCACCGCCGCCGTCCTTCCAAAGCCAGAAGACCGAAGCATCGTTGGCGACCGCATCGATAAGTCCCGCGAAGATCTGTCCGTCGGGAAGCTGCACGACGACCCGATCCCCGGCATTAAGGAAAACCCAGTCGTGCAAGCGCATGGGCGCGTCAGAAGGTGCTTGCATGACCGTAGGCAGGACGGGTGCCACGTCAGAGGAACGGCACCCGCGGTGCTCCACGACCGACACATCGGTCGACTTGATGTCGGTCATGAGACTTACCAGCCGCGTTCTGCGAGGCGGTGGGGCTGCGGGATCTCGTCGACGTTGATGCCGACCATCGCTTCGCCGAGGCCGCGGGAGACCTTGGCAATAACATCAGGGTCGTCATGGTAGGCAGTGGCGTTGACGACGGCGGCGGCACGCTCTGCCGGGTTGCCGGACTTGAAGATACCCGAACCAACGAATACGCCGTCAGCGCCGAGCTGCATCATCATCGCAGCATCAGCCGGGGTAGCAATGCCACCGGCAGTGAACAACACCACGGGAAGCTTGCCGGTCGCGGCAACTTCCTTGACCAGCTCGTACGGGGCCTGCAACTCCTTGGCCGCAACGTACAGCTCATCCTCGGGCAGGGCGGCGAGCTTGGCGACCTCCGAGCGGATCTTGCGCATGTGCCCGGTGGCGTTGGAAACATCGCCGGTGCCGGCTTCACCCTTGGACCGGATCATCGCCGCGCCCTCGTTGATGCGGCGCAAAGCCTCACCGAGGTTGGTGGCGCCACAGACGAAGGGAACCGTGAAGTTCCACTTGTCGATGTGGTTGATGTAATCGGCCGGGGTCAGGACCTCGGACTCGTCAATGTAGTCCACACCGAGGGACTGCAGGACCTGGGCTTCGACGAAGTGGCCGATGCGGGCCTTGGCCATGACCGGAATGGACACGGCAGCGATGATCGCATCGATCATGTCCGGATCGGACATACGGGACACGCCACCCTGGGCGCGGATATCGGCCGGGACACGCTCGAGCGCCATGACAGCGACAGCACCGGCATCCTCAGCGATGCGGGCCTGCTCGACGTTAACGACGTCCATGATGACGCCGCCCTTGAGCATCTCCGCCATGCCCCGCTTAACGCGGCTGGAGCCAATCGTGGGTGAGGACTGTTCAGTCATGGGTGTACCTTCTTCTGCGTTGGGTTTGGAAGGCGGTGGGCTGGGGCAGGAACCGCCACTGAACGGCGGCACCGTTCAGTGGCGGCATCAGGTCACCGCGTTGAAGCGTGATGCGTTCCGCCGGGTCCTGGGTTGATTCCCAGATTCCGGAAGTGGGACAGTGGCTGCCAGTGCCGGCGACCCTGTCTTCGCGCCGCATCATTCGCGCTGCGCCGCGTGGCCTGAGTTCCTGCAGGTTCTCAGCCAACTTCTTGCCGTTCACGGAGGGCCAGCCGGCGGGGGCTGTTGGGGTTGAGCATGGAGTTCTTGCGTCCGTAGAACCAGTAGACGATAAGGCCGATGATGAGCCACCCGCCAAAGCGGACCCAGGTGTCCCAGTGGAGCTGAAGCATCAGGAAACCGGAGGCGAGGAGTCCGAAGATCGGGACGACTGGCATGAAGGGAATACGGAAGGTCCGGGGTGTGTCCGGGCGGGTCTTGCGCAGGACGATGACGGCGGCACATACGACGACGAATGCGGCGAGGATGCCGATGTTGGTCAGGTCGGCGACCAGGCGGATGGGGAACACGCCGGCGAGCAAAGCCGAGGCGATGCCGGCGATCCAGGTCACGCGCAGCGGTACACCGCGCTTGCGGTCGGTCTTGGCGAACCAAGCCGGGAGCAGGCCGTCGCGGCTCATGGAGAACCAGACGCGGGTGACGCCGAGCATGAACGTGAGCATGACAGTGAGGATGGAGACAACAGCGAAGGCCGAAATGATGGTGGCGATGGTGGGCATGCCGACCGAGTCAAACGCTGAAGCGAAGGCGCTCTGCGGGTTGATTTCGGTGTACTTCTGCATGCCGGTCAGCACCAACGTCGCCAGAACATACAGGGCCATGGCGATGGCCAGGGAGAGCAGGATGGCCTTGGGCATGTGCTTCTTGCCATCGACGGCTTCTTCGGCGGCGGTGCTCATGGCGTCGTAGCCGAAGACGGCGAAGAACACGGTGGCTGCCCCGGCCATGGCCGGTTCGAAGCCATTGGGCATGAAGGGGACGAAGTTTTCGGTGTGGATGTGGAAGATGCCGATGCCGATGATTGCCAGCACGACGAGAATCTTCAGGCCGACGGCGACCAGTTCAAAGCGCCCGAAGCTCTTGGAGCCGCGGCTGAGGATCCAGGTAACCAGCAGACAGGTCAGGATCGCGGGGAGGTTGATGATCCCGTCGGGTGTTTCGGGGGTATGGGCGTAGGCGAGGGCTGCTGGCAGTTCGATGCCGATGCCACCCAGGAAGGCCGAGAAGTACCCCGAGATTCCGATCGCGACGACGGAGACGATCGCGGTGTATTCAAGCAGGAGGTCCCAGCCGATGAACCAGCCGACGATTTCGCCCAGTGCGACGTACCCGTAGGTGTATGCGGATCCGGCGCGCGGAATCATGCCGGCGAATTCGGCGTAGGACAGTGCGGCGGCGGCGCTGGCAAGTCCTGCGATCAGGAAGGATATGACAACGGCCGGGCCCACTGCAGGGTTGACGGCATCACCGCGGGCCACAACACCGGCGAGGGTGAAGATGCCGACGCCGATGATGCCGCCAACGCCGATGGCGGTGAGCTGCCAAAGACCCAGGGACTTCTTGAGTCCGGAGCCATGTCCGTCCTCCTCTCCGACTTCGTCGATGGGTTTGCGACTGAGCACGGAATAGCGCGCAGGACTGGACATGTAACTCCTGAAGTAGTGGGTAGCCGCTCTTGGGCACTTCTGTGGGCACCAGAGCTGACGGTGACGTGGGTAACAAGAGTCTGATCCACAAAACGTAGGATTGTCAACAATAGGTGAATTGCCTCTAGCCTGTATCGGTCGGAAGAAGTATGATTGTTGACAATCATCCGATCATTCGATACATGAGGAACACATGAAACGCACCGAGGGCTTCCAGCCCATTAGCCAGGAGTCCACCCCGGCGCTCATTGCCGCGCAGCTCCGCAGCCTCATCAGCAAAGGCTCCATGGCCCCGGGTGCTCAGCTGGTCGAAATGGACATCGCCGGCGCGCTTGGTGTCAGCCGCGGTCCCATCCGCGAAGCAATCCAGCGACTGACCCAGGAAGGCCTGCTGGTCAGCATCCGCAACAGGGGTGTCTTCGTCGCGGAATTTGGCGAGGCGGACATCCGTGACATCTACGAGGCACGCACAGCAGTCGAGAAAGCCGCCGCGGGTCTGCTCGTTGAGGGAGACCACTCAAGCGCCGGCGCGGAGCTCCTCGTCAAAGTCGACGACATGGAAGCGGCCCGGGCGAAAAGCAACTCGGAGGCAATGTCTGAGGCCGACGTGGCCTTCCACGAACGGCTGGTCGCCATGGCGGCGAGCCCCCGCCTGTCCCGCATGCATGGAACACTCCTGACCGAAACCCGCATGTGCCTGAACCGGCTCGAAGGCCGCTACCTGGACGAATCGGTCCGCGTGGCTGAACACCGTCACATCGCCGAGGCGCTGAAAGACGGCAAGACAGAACTACTCATGAAGCTGCTGGACGCCCATAAAGACGATGCCCTCGCCCGGCTCTTGACCGAGAAGCCTTCAGCAGCCACTTTGCAGACGGCCTAAGACAAGGATTGGCCTGTGATGCATCGTGTTTGATGACCTGCAACGACGGGTCAACGAGATCGCCCGCCAAGTGGGCCTTCCCGTCTCCCTGACAACTCCGGACCTTGATTCCATCGTTTTCAGCCCGCATTCCGGGCTCATCATCGATGCCGTGCGGTCCAAGTCGCTGCTGAGCCGCGGCACCGAAGAATGGGTGGTGCGCTGGTTCCGGAAAGCGGGAGTCGGAAGTTCCCTGGAGCCGACATTCGTTCCCGGAATTCCCGACAAGGAGGCGATGTCCCGCTGGGTTGTTCCGGTTCACTCCGGCGGACTGATTCTCGGGTACCTGTCCATCCTCGATCCGGACGCCACGTGCGAGCCCGCAACACTCGAATCGGTGGCCGGGCAGGCTTCGGACATCGGCCGCATCATGCTGGACTCCGAGGAGTCAGCGCGTCTGGCGAAGGATCGACTGCGCCGTGCCCTAACGAGCCTTGGGGCCGACCAGACCGTGGCCGTCAAGGAACTGTGTGACCAGCTGGGCACCCGCGTCCAGGCGTGGGTCATCGCCGTCGGTACATCTGTCGAGTCGACGTCCGGTACTGGGCCCCATGAGACCAAGACTGCAGCCGCTCGTCCCGGGAGGGCACGAAATCCGGGGGCGCTCAGCATCGAGTGCAAATTCGAGGACCATCATGCGTTCCTTCTGGCGGGCGACGCGGATGTCGACCCGGCGATCCTTGCAGATCTCGCCCCCTGCTGTCCTACGCTCGTGGTGGGCGCAGGCAACCCGGTCGAGGACCCGCGGCATTTGCCTCGCTCCTACCGACAAGCCCTGGGGGCTCTGCGGACGGCGACGGCAAACGGGCGTGGCACCACACGCTGGTCCGACCTGACCCCGATCAAGATCCTTTCCCTCCAGGACCCCGACGTCCTCGCCGACACAGTTCCTGACACCATCGCTTCCCTTGGTCCCGACAGTGAACTCCTGGAAACTGTGGACCATTACCTGGACCACGGTCGCAAACCCGACCTGATTGCCGACAGCCTCCACATTCACCGAGGCACGCTGTATTACCGGCTCCGAAAATTCGAGGATGCCACCGGCTTGGATCTCGAGTCAGGCAAAGACCGCCTGACCATCCAACTGTCCTTGGAAGCTCTCAAACTCCTGAGGGCGCCGAAATGGCATCACGCCCAGTAGACCTGAAACCCGAAAGAAGACACATGCTCCGCACATACCTGCTCCTCCGCCCTGCCCCGGGCTCACTCGGGGCACTCGTCTCGTACTACCGCGACAACGACGTCATCGGCGCCGCCGTGCCCTATGGGCTGCAGATCGGCGAACTGGCCCACCCCGCGGAGAACGCCAATACCGTTGCCGTCGTTTCCGTGTGGCCTTCGCAGGAGGCGTACCAAGGATGGCTGACCGCGCCGGAACGCAAGTCCCTCATCGCCGGAATGATGCCCCTCCTGGACGGCGGGGACTCCATTTCCGGCTGGACCAAGGAAACCGACGCTGCCATAGCCACCGACTTTTCAGTGCTGTTCGGCGACCGGCCGATCAGTATCCGGATCCGTTGCGAGGACAGGACCCGCCAGCGCCCCGACATCGACGTCCCGGCAGGGGCAAATCCTTCCGACCAGCAGGACCGGAAATAGACCAGCGTTCAAACAGGACTTGAACGGCAGTTGAATCAGCGGCGAAGAACACTGACCTCCCGTCCATAGTCCAGAAGTGACCCCGGTCATAGGCTTTAGTCAACAATCCGACAAAAAGCCTGAAAGCGACCGACAATGTCAACTTCACTTATCCTGGCCAATGCCACGGTCATCACCGCCGATGGAACCGACCCCATCGAAAACGCCTTCATCCGCGTTGATGGTTCCCGGATCTCCCGCATCTCCCGCACCGCAATCCAGAGCACCGACGCCAACGTCATCGACTGCACCGGCATGACCGTGATGCCGGGCCTGATCGATGCCCACACCCACATTTCCGCCGGTGACTACCTGAACAAGGTCCACCTCCTGCCGACCGCGGTGAACGCCGCCCGCGGCTTCCGGGCTCTGAGCGAATGCTTGGACTACGGCATCACCACCATCCGCGACGCAGGCTTCACCGACTACGGCTTCAAGCAGGCTGTCCTGGAAGGCAGCGCCGAAGGGCCCAGGATGCACCTGGCCATCGCCCCGCTCAGCCAGACCGGCGGGCACAGCGACTTCCGCACCCGCGAAGAAGACGACTACCGCCAGGCCGACGGGATCTACCACCCAGGCATGGTCGCCGACGGCCCGGACGCCTGCCGCCGGGCAGCCCGTGAAGTCCTACGCCGCGGAGCGGACCAGATCAAGATCATGGCCAGCGGCGGCTGCACCTCCCCGACCGACAGCGTGGACCACACCCAGTTCACCGACGAGGAAATGCGGGCCATCGTCTACGAGGCACGGGCTCAGGAAAAATACGTCATGGCCCACGCCTACACCCCGCAGTCCATCCTGGCCTGCGTTGCAGCGGGCATCCGCAGCATCGAACACGGCAACGGCGTAGACGAAGAAGCGGCCGACGCGATGCGCGAATCGGGTACCTTTGCCGTTCCGACGGTCGCCACCTACGAGCTGCTGCTTCGTGACGGACTGGCCGGCGGCATGCCCGAAGACCAGGTCACGATGGTCAAGAAGGTTCTCGGGACCGCCTACGAGGCACTCGAAATCCTCAAAGACCGGGGCGTCAAAATCGCCTCCGGTTCAGACGTCCTCGGACCCCACCAGGGCTACAAGACCTACGAGCTCGAACTCAAGGCCCGGGTTCTCGGGGCGCTGGGCGCCCTCGAGGCAAGCACCCGCACCAACGCCGAACTGATCGGCATGGATCAGGACCTCGGCACCATCACCGAAGGCAAGCTCGCCGACCTCGTGGTCCTCTCCCGCGATCCGCTGGCCGACATCACCGCCCTGCAGGACAAGAGCACCTTCCAGCTCGTCCTCAGCGAAGGCCGCATCCTCCGCGACCGCCGCAACGCCTAAGAACACTCCCCCAACAACAAGGAACACTGACATGCAAAGCCAAAGCACCGTCGTCTCGCCACCGGATGCAAACGAACAAGCCCAAGCCAAGAAGGCCTATGTTGCCGCCGGCATCGGTTGGGGCCTGGACGGACTGACCTGGACCATCTACGGTTTCGCTCTCACCGCCGTAGGACCCGTCCTCGGGTTCACCTCCTCTACAGCAGGTTGGATCACGGCCATCAGCATCGTCGCCTCCGCAGTCGGAGGCGCCCTCGGTGGCGTTCTGGCCGACAGATTCGGACGCGTCCGCACACTGACCTGGGTCATCCTGGGCTACTGTCTCTTCACCGGTCTGACCGCCACGTCCCAGGACGTCACCCAGTTCGCCATCTGGCGCGTCCTTGAAGGCCTGGCCTTCGGCGCCGAATGGGCCGTGGGTGCCGCACTGGTCTCCGAATACGCCCCCGCCCACAAGCGCGGTCGCATCCTCTCGGCCATCCATAGCTGCTACGCCCTTGGCTGGGCACTTTCCACCGCCCTCTACCTCTGGGTCTTCTCCATCACAGATCCGGCCGTCGGCTGGCGCTACCTGTTCTTCATCGGCGTCATCCCCGCCATCGTTGCCTTCTGGATCCGCCGCACCGTCAAGGACAAGGTTCCGGTTACCAAAAAGCCCAAGGGCTCCAAGCTTCCACTCACCATGCTCTTCAGCCGCTCCCAAATCCGCACGACCCTGCTTGCGACACTGCTGGGCATGGGTGTCCAGGGCATCTATTACTCCGTCTTCGTCTTCCTCCCCTCGTTCCTGAAGACCGAACGCGGCATGAGCGTCGTCGGCACCGCCACCTACACCTGGGTTGTCATCATCGGTTCGTTCCTGGGCTACGTGGTCTCGGGCCACATCCATGACAAGTTCGGCCGGCGCCCAACCTTCACGTTCTTCTTCCTGGCATCCATCGCCTCCATCGTCCTGTTCATCCTGACCCCGGCGGCTCAGCCAGCGATTGCTCTGCCGATCTGCTTCCTGCTTGGCTTCTTCGCTTCCGGTCAGGCTGGCGGTCTCGGCGCGTACCTCGCAGAGCTTTTCCCAACCGAGATGCGTGCCACCGGCCAAGGCTTTGCCTACAACGTCGGTCGCGGCGTCGCCGCCTTCGGCCCGCTCTCCATCGGCCTGTTCACTGCCACCCTGGGCCTAGGCAACTCCATCATGATCGTTGGTGCCATCGGCGCTACTTTGGCTTTGCTTGCCGTCTGGGCACTGCCCGAAACCCGCAACAAAGACATCCTCGCGGATCACTAAATATTTTTTCGTAGGATTGTTGACAATCATCTTGCATACGATCATTATTAATACAGGTGGTCAGCGCCACATCCTGACCCGGCGGGGCTCTTCCCCACAACGGTAAGAAATCCGGCCAACGCCCCGCCCGGGGCCATCAACGACAAACCAAAGGGAAAGAACATGTTCGAAGAATTCGACGCCCTTAGCTTCGACTGCTACGGCACACTGATCGACTGGGAAGCCGGCATCGCAGCCGTTCTCGGACCGTGGGGCCGGGCAGCACGTCCCGAACTGACGGACGAAGACCTCCTGCTCGCTTACGCAGACGAAGAGGCCCGCATCGAAAAGGAATACCCGACCACCCTGTACCCGCAGGTCCTGGCCGAAGCGTTCCGGGCAACCGGCAAGAAGCTCGGGATCCCTGTCTCCGATGCTGACGCTGAGAAGCTGGGATCCTCCGTTCCGGAATGGCCCGCCTTCGACGACTCGGTCGAGGCACTGCGCAAGCTCAAGACCCGCTTCAAGCTGATCATCCTGTCCAACATCGACAAGAAGAGCTTCGAAGGCAGCAACGCCCGCCTCGGTGTTGAATTCGACCGCATCATTACCGCGGAAGAAGTCGGCAGCTACAAGCCGAACCAAAAGAACTTCGGCGCATTGAACGCGTACGTCGACGCTGAGGGCCTGAAGGTTCTCCACGTGGCCCAGAGCCTTTTCCACGACCACGTTCCTGGCCGCGCTGCCGGCCTGAAGGGCGTCTGGATCAACCGCCGCCACAACCGTCCGGGCTGGGGCGCAACCCCCGATCCCGGCGCCGAGGTCCAGCCTGACTGGACGTTCACCTCGATGGCCGAATTCGCTGACGCAGCCGTCCCGCAGACGGTCGCCTCCAACTAAGCTCCGGCTTACCCGATCCGCGGCCAGCACCCCGAGACCCCTTGCGGCGGTACCAGGGTGCTGGCCGCACCACTATCCAAAGATTGGTAAATCCGATGACTTCCCTCAGCCCTATCCTCAAGCAAGCCACCCCCGTCGTGGTGGACCACGCGCTCGGCTCCTGGATCTACGGCACCGACGGCCGCGAGTACCTGGACTTCACCACCGGCATCGGTGTGACCAGTACAGGCCACTGCCACCCGAAGGTTGTCGCGGCCGCCCGCGAGCAGGTCGGCAAGATCATCCACGCCCAGTACACCACCGTGATGCACAAGCCACTGCTGGAACTGACCGAGAAGCTCGGCGACGTCCTGCCCACCGGCCTTGACTCCGTCTTCTACGCAAACTCCGGCTCCGAAGCCGTTGAAGCTGCCATCCGCTTGGCCCGCATGGCCACCGGCCGACCAAACATCGTCGTCTTCCAGGGCGGCTTCCACGGCCGCACCGTAGCCGCCGCCTCCCTGACCACCGCCGGCACCAAGTTCTCCGCCGGATACTCCCCGCTGATGGCCGGCGTGCACATGTCCGCTTTCCCGTACGCCTACCGCTACGGCTGGGACGAAGCAACCGCCGTCGAGTTCGCCCTCCAGGAACTGGACTACCTGCTCAAGACCCGCACCGCCCCCAACGACACCGCAGCATTCCTGATCGAACCGGCCCTCGGCGACGGCGGCTACCTGCCCACCCCACCGGCGTTCATGGAAGGTTTGCGCGAACGCGCCGACCTGCACGGCATCAAGCTGATCTTCGACGAGGTCCAGGCAGGTGTAGGCCGTACCGGTAAGTTCTGGGGCCACCAGTACTCCACCGCGACACCGGACATCATCATCACCGCCAAGGGCATCGCCTCCGGCTTCCCGATCTCCGCGATCGCCGCCTCCACCGAGACCATGTCCAAGGCATGGCCCGGTTCCCAGGGCGGAACCTACGGCGGCAACGCCGTTTCCGCGGCCGCCGGTGTGGCAACGCTCGGTGTCGTCGAAGAAGAAGGCCTCGTAGAGAACTCCCGCGTCCGTGGCCTGCAGCTGCAGGCCGGCCTGAAAGCCATCCAGTCCCGCTTCCCCGTGATCGGCAACGTCCGCGGCCTGGGCCTGATGCAGGGCATCGAATTCACCACGCCCAAGGGCACCCCGGACGTGGCAACGGCCGCCGCCGTGCAGCAGGCCACCACCGACCAGGACCTGCTGACCCTGACCTGCGGACCTGAAGGCAACGTGGTCCGCCTCATCCCAGCCCTCGTCGTCACCGAAAGCGAAATCGAAGCCGGACTCCAGCGCTTCGAAGCAGCAGTCGGAGCCGTCGTCGGCGCAGTACCGGCAACCGCCGGAGTCTAGGCACGTCATGACCCACGATGTTCTCTCCGCCCCGGAGCACGCTCCGATCCTCGCCAGGCTTGAAGCCTCAGGCGTACCCGTGGACTCCTCAGGCCACCGGGTGGCCGCGTACTCCTACGACGCGTCCAACTACCGGGTACCGCCCATCGCCGTCGTCTTTCCACGCACCGTGGAGGACGTCGTCGAGGTCGTCAACGCCTGCCGTGAAACGGCCACACCCCTGATCAGCAGGGGCGGAGGAACATCGATGGCCGGCAACGCCATCGGACCCGGCATCGTGTTGGACTTTTCCCGGCACATGGACCGGATCCTATCCATCGACGAAACCGCAGGGACCGCCGACGTCGAAGCCGGCGTCATCCTTTCCCACCTGACCCGGGAGACTGAAAAGACGACCGGCGGCAAGCTGACTTTCGCCCCCGACCCGTCCTCGAAGAACCGCGCCACCATCGGCGGTTCCATCGGCAACGATGCCTGCGGCAACCACTCCGTACGCTACGGGCGCACCTCCGACCACGTTGAAGAAATCGACGTGATCACCACCGACGGCGCCAGGCTTACCGCGACCTCCACCGGCCTGCGCGCCACCGACACCTCGGACGCGTTCTCGGTCTCGCGTGCCTTCGAACTCGGTGAGGAGCTCAAGCAGCTCGCCCAGGACCATCTGGCAGCCTTCCGTGTCGAGCTTGGCCGGATCCAGCGCCAGGTCTCCGGCTACCACCTGGCGAACCTGCTGCCCGAAAACGGCCTGAACGTCGCCCGCGCCCTGGTCGGCACCGAAGGCACCTGCGCCATCGTTGTCCGCGCCCGGATGAAACTCGTCCCCAAGGCCCCCAGCGCACTGCTGGTCTGCCTCGGCTACGCAGACGTCGTGGACGCGGCAAAAGACATCGAGACCATCCTCGAATTCTCCCCGGCCGCTGTAGAAGGCATCGACGAAGCCATCGTGGACACCATGCGGGTGCGCCGCGGGGCCGACTCCGTGCTCGGACTCCCCCAAGGGAAAGCCTTCCTGTACGTCGACCTGGACGGAGACAACGCTGATGACGTTGCCGCCGAAGCGGACCGCCTGATCGAACGACTGGCCGGCAATGGCCGCCTCGTCGACGGCCGTGCCGTACCGGACACCACCGAACGCGCCACCCTGTGGCGTGTCCGCGAAGACGGCGCGGGTCTGTCGTCCCGTCCCGCCAGCGGCGGTGAGTCGATGGCAGGCTGGGAAGACTCCGCCGTGGCCCCGCAAAACCTTGCGGCGTACCTAGGAGACTTCCGGCTCCTGCTGGACGAGTTCGGGCTGACGGGCATCATGTACGGCCACTTCGGTGCCGGCTGCATGCACATCCGCATTACCTACGACCTGCGCAGCGACGAAGGCCGGACCGTGTTCAGCAAATTCAGCCAGGCGGCCGCCGAACTCGTGGTCCGCCACGGCGGTTCCCTCTCCGGCGAACACGGCGACGGACGCGCCCGCTCGGCACTCCTGCCCGTCATGTACTCACCCGAAATGATCGCCGCGTTCGGCACGTACCGGAAACTGTGGGACAAGGCCGACATCCTGAACCCGGGGTCCATCACCGATGCCGACGCCATCGAGGAGAACCTCGCCCTCGAAGGGATCCCGGACCGCGAGTGGCGAACCCACTTCGAACTCCGTCCTGTCGAAGCCGCCGCTGCCGGCGCCGATGCCTGGGTGCACGCCGTCCAGGCCTGCATCGGTGTCGGACGTTGCCGTTCCGACGCCGGCGGGGTCATGTGCCCCAGCTACCGGGCCAGCGGCGACGAAAAGGACTCCACCCGGGGCCGTTCCCGCGTGCTCCAGGACATGGTCCGGGGCGCCCGGACCATCGACGAGGGCTGGAAATCCGAGGACGTCCGCGAAGCACTGGACCTGTGCCTGGCATGCAAAGCCTGCTCCAACGACTGCCCCGCGGGGGTGGACATGGCGACGTACAAGTCGGAGTTCTTCTCCCACTATTACGAGGGCAAACTCCGGCCCATGTCGCACTTCTCCCTCGGCTGGTTGCCGCGCTGGCTCAAACTGACCACCTTGATCAGCCCGCTGGTCAACCTGGTTCTGGCGAGCCCGCTCGGGAAAGTCGTCGCAGCCGCCGGCGGTTTGACCACGCACCGCAAGATGCCCAAGTTCGCTTCCCGGAAGATGCTCCGCGACGCGTTGGCCCCCTACAGCAACCCGTCCACCCCGGCCGATGCAGTCCTGTTCGTTGATTCCTTCACCAAGGGCTTCAGGCCCGAAGTGGCCGGGGCTGCGGCCCGGGTCATGGAAAGCACTGGCCGCACCGTCGGCTGCGAATCCGATGCCTGCTGCGGTCTGACCTGGATTTCCACCGGCCAACTGGATACCGCCAAAAAGCTCATGGGCAAAGCGGTAGCGAAACTCGATGACGGAACCGACGCACCCATCGTCGTCATCGAACCGAGCTGCGCAGCAGCCTTGAAGAAGGACGCCCCCGAACTGCTCGGCACCGAAGCGGCAGAACGCGTCTCCCACAGGATCCGCAGCTTCGCCGAAGCGGTAAAGGAATGGGTCGACGGCGGATGGACACCCCCAGCCGTGCCGACCGACGTCACCGTTCAAACCCACTGCCACGAATACTCCACCTTCGGAGCCACCGTCCAACGCAAAGCACTGGCCGCCCTTGGCGTCGCCAACGTCAACGAAGCCACCGGCTGCTGCGGCGTCGCCGGGAACTTCGGATTCGAAGCCAACCACTACGACATCTCCATGAAAGTCGCCGAACAAGCCCTGGCACCAGCCTTGGCACAGACGGCCGCCGATGTTCCCGTTCTTGCCGACGGATTCAGTTGCGCCTTGCAGGTCAAGCAACTCGAACCCGAACGCAAGAGCCTGCACCTTGCCGAACTTCTCGACCCCCAGACCACCCACAAGACTGAAGGATGACCATGACCACCACCGCGCAGGCCCCCGTGGGGCTGAAGACCGAACTGTTCATCAACGGACGCTGGGAAGACCTTCCCGACCGTCCCCGCATCCAGGTGCAAAACCCCGCGACCGGCGAGCTCATCGCCGAAATCCCCGATGCCAGCCCCGAAGACGGACGCCGTGCAGTTGACGCCGCCAACGCTGCACAGGCGGCCTTCGCGGGCATGTCTTCCCGTGCCCGTGCCGACATTCTGCTTTCAGCCCACAAACTGCTGCTGGAATCCAAAGAAGAACTCGCCGCGATCATGACCGCCGAGATGGGCAAGCCCCTGGCCGAAGCCCGAGGCGAGATCGAATACTCCGCAGGATACCTGCAGTGGTACGCCCAGGAAGGCGTCCGGGTCCAAGGCTCACATGCCGAATCCCCCAGCGGCCGCGGACAGATCGTCCTGTCCCGCGAACCGATCGGCGTCTCACTCCTGATCACCCCGTGGAACTTCCCCTTGGCCATGGGAGCCCGCAAGATCGCACCAGCCATAGCCACCGGTTGTGCCGTCGTCGTCAAGCCTGCCGAGAAGACCCCTCTGACCATGCTGTTCCTAGCCAAGATCTTCGAACAGGCCGGAGTACCCGCCGGAACGGTCAACGTGGTCACCACGTCCAGCTCGAGCGCCCTGGTCGCTCCGCTGCTCAGTGATGGGCTCGTACGCCACCTCTCGTTCACCGGCTCAACCTTTGTGGGCAGCAAGCTGCACGGCCAGTGCTCCGATCACATGATCCGCACCTCCCTCGAACTCGGCGGCAACGCCCCGTTCATCGTCTTCGAGGACGTCGACCTGGGCAAGGCCGTCACCGAGATCACCGCTGCCAAGATGCGGAACATGGGCGAGGCCTGCACCGCAGCCAACCGCGTCCTCGTGCACGAAAGCATCGCCGAGGAACTCACCACCAAACTCACCGAGCGCTTCGCTTCGTTTCGGGTCGGCAATGGCCTGGACGAAGGCACAGAGATCGGCCCCATGATCGACGACGCCAGCGTCGAACGCATTCAGTCATTGGTGGACGACGCCGTCGCCGGCGGAGCTGAAATCCGTGTCGGCGGGACCATCCCCGATGGTGCCGGGTCCTTCTACCCGCCCACCGTCCTGGCCAACGTCTCCCGCGACGCCCGACTAACCCAAGAGGAGATCTTCGGACCGGTTGCACCGATCATCACCTTTACTGACGAGGACGACGCCATCGCCCTCGCCAACGACACCGCCTACGGTCTTGCCGGATACCTCATGACCAACGATCTGGGCCGCGCCCACCGCGTCGCACGCCGTCTGGAAGTGGGCATGGTCGGCATCAACTCAGGCATCATCTCCGATGTCGCCGCGCCGCTGGGTGGCGTAAAAGCCTCCGGTATTGGACGTGAAGGTGGCGTGCTCGGCATCGACGAGTTCCTCGAGTACAAGTACACCTTCATCCCCCACCAGTAACCACGCGCCCAGCGGCAACCGTCGCTGCTGCAAGGGCTTGGGCCCATCGCGACCCCGCACTCAGGGCCGCCAACAGACCGCGGACCGTACCGATTGCACATGGCACTGTGTTCAATCGGTGCGGTCCGCACCTATCAAACAGGAAGGACGATCCCATGACGGAGACCACCGGGATTACCTTCCTGCCTGCACGCCCCGGGAACCTCCTCATAAGGGTCGGTCATCCATCCGAGCACGGCAGATACCTCCTGGCCTTGCGGGACATGGTCGAATCCCTCAACCTCTTGGGAGTCACGCGAATCCGTGCGCTCAAAGATGGACTCCACATCGCATATGACATCAGGATCGTGGACACCGAAGACCTGGAGGACATGCTCACCGCAGCCGACGCCGCAGTCCACTTCGCCCGAGGTGACCATAAAGCCCGCATCCACAACCTGTCCGTCTCCTTTGACGGTCCCGGCAGCATCGATCTGCCCGTGGCGAGTTTGCTGCTGGGCACCTCAGAGACCGGGCTGATCCGCCGTCTGTGCCGGACGGGGCATGTCGTAGCCGCACTCACAGCTCCAGCTGCGGCCCCAGTGGTCGACGTCACCGCAACCAAAGGAATGTCGGCCTCATCTCAAGCTTGCGGGTCACGTAAAGCAGTGTTGCCCGGCACGCTTCTGCTTTCTGATGCCGGCATCACCATCGCCGCGCTCGGAGGCTTCAGCAACGAATACCAGGTTGGGCGAGTGGTCCAACGTGGGACCACACCGCCGCAACGACTCCACATCGGAGACTTCGTCAGATTCCACCACGCGTCCCCTCAGAAACCCAACGAATCCATCCCCCAGGAATGCACGAGATGAAAAAGAGAAACCAAGGTTCCGATCTGTTCGAACCGGCCCAACACGGGCAGTTCGTCCCCATGATCGCTTCGACGACGAAGAGCCGACAGAGGATTTCCGGCAATGTTGCCGGCACCAACCCGGCTGTTGGCCATCGATACCAGCGGCCGCCGCAGACTCTTGCCGCCTCCCAGTACCGGCCCAACCCGGAAACCTCATCATCTGTGGCGGGGAACAGCGTCCGCTGAAAGGAGCGTTATGAAGCCCGAACCAGTACAGTTATTCCACGATCCTCTGGCTGAAGTACCGCTTCCTAGCGCCCCTGTTTTCGTACCACAGCAGCCCAGACCGACACGCACACCACGTGGGAGCACCAGACGGTACGCAAATACCACGGCATCCCGGGCTGCTTCGTTGGAAGCTGTCGTCCGTGACCTCCGGAGATTGGAACGCAGAACCGCCAGTCGAGGCACGGAAGGATGACAAGCCTATGATTGCGCGGCAGCATCCCCGGTAACCACAGGCCAGTACTTTGCGTCCGACGCAGAGCTGCTTTGCTGACCGGAGACCGAGAGCGGCAACCATGGAAAGGAAACGTAAGGCCGGTAATGAGCACCAAGAGATTTCTGGCCGCATCAGTCCCTCCCCGCCTGGCCATGGCAGGTTCCGCCGTTGCTCTGCCCATTCTTGCCATCGAACAGACCGGTGACATCGGGATTGCCGGCGCTCTGGTCGCAGCTTCACTCGCCCCCAGTGTCATAGCCGCTCCCTTGGTAGGCGCCGCGTTGGACCGTACGCGGCGCCCCGGGGTGATGATCGCCTTCTCGTGCTTGCTGACCGCCGCCGTCACCGCTGCCATGACGTTGCTCGGTGCCGTCCCGCTGGCAGTAGTCTTCATTCTTCTGATCTTGGCCGGGGCGGTCTCACCTTTTTACATGGGTGGTCTCTCCAGCTTTGTTGCGGACGTGATGCCTCATAATCGTCGTGGATTCGCCATCGACGCATTCTCGTACAACGTCTCAGCCGTAGGCGGCCCCGCAGCCGTCGCCCTGCTCACGCTGTTCGCGCCCGTCCAGACAGCAGTTCTGGCACTCACTGCCAGCGCGGCGCTGGGAGCCATGGTGGTCTTCAGGATGGGGCTGCCCTCCCACGCCGGGACCAGCAAATCCGTCCTGAGCGCCATCACCGGCGGGGTGAAATGGATGCTCGGCCACCGCCCACTAGCGGTGCTGACGGCAGCATCAACACTCAGCCAGGTTGGTCAAGGCGGGCTCGCCGTCGCAGCCATCGCATTCTCGCTGGAACGAGTAGGCTCCCCCGATCAAGCCGCCTTCGTCGTGACCGCCTTCGCTGTGGGAGCACTGGCCGGATCACTTTATGAAACCCTGCGTCCAACACGGTCGCGTCCCCAAAAGGTCATGATGCTCGGCTTCCTGATGACAGGTCTCCTGACAATCGGCGCCACACTCGACTTGGGAATCGTAGGGACCGTGGTCTTCATCGGGCTGTCAGGTGTTTTCACTGCTTCCCCTGTAGCAGCCATGCTGTCCCTCAGAAATCACCTCAGCCCGACACATCTGAAGGCTCAGGTCTTCACCGTCGGAGCCGGCCTCCGGGCAACAGCCTTCGCCGCCGGCGCGGCCCTCGCTGGGACCGCTGCTGCCACCGGAGTAGGAGGTGCTATCCCCATAATTGGGGTGGGCCTGGTGTGGGTAGCCTCGGCAGCTCTGATGGCCGCTTATCCACGGGATCACACCCAGCTCCCACCCGACATGTGAACGCGTAAGCGCCCTTACTCCGGGTCCTCACACTGGTCCACGGGTGGTCCTTTGGGTGGTCTTTTCGGTGGTCCACGGGCGGTCCTTCCACTGGTCCATTGAGTGGTCCTTGCGCTGGTCCGTTTTGGTCGTCGATGGTGGCCAGGACCAATACTCAGGCGAATTCTGACCGGATAAGACAACGAGCGCGGCCCTGAGGGGTCACGTGAAAGGACCGCGTTCGGATCCATCAAGGGACCATGGATGGACCAGTGAAGGACCAGCCGTGGACCGCATTCTAAAAGGACCGCGGCAGCCCGCCCAGGTTCGGCTTACGTCAAGGGGCCGCGTGCGCGTGCTTTGCCTTTACAGTTCGGCATATTCGGATGGCGCCAAGCAGTATCCCTTGGTGCGCTGCATCTCACTGGATATGAGCATGTCCGGGAGCGCGGTCTCGTGCGCCACATGGAAACCGCTGCCTGTTTTTCGGCCGCAATCGCTCCCGGCCTGCCAAGGGATAAAAGTACTTCAAAGGCCAGGATCTGGTTCTCACCATCGGAACCACCCGACCCCGAAGTCAATGGCAGGTTCAACCACCGGCTATCGGCTCGAGCAAAGCATGCTGGGCTCGGTTCGACACTATTCGACCAAACCCAGCATGCGTTGGACCGCTGATAACTGCCTCTCTGTAGTGCTTTGCGCTCATCGGCAGCTCCCAGGAGAAGGGGCAGAATCCAGCGCTCACCGCCTGGTGAGGGCCTTGTCCTGGATTTCGGTAATGGTGATGTCTTCCAAAGACCTACCCTTTGTACGCACCGCGAAGAGCAACGTGGGCATCTCCGGTGTCGGGCTTGCCTAACCTGCGTCAGGAGCTCCAACTGATACGAGCTCCTGAATCGATTCGCTGTCCGTTATGGGAGATCCGTAGGTTGGCATGCGGTCCAGGTTCGGGAGCAGGGCACGCAAGGCCGGATTGCTGTTGTCCGGGTTCCAGCAGACGCTGAGACTTACCCGCCGGGAATCCACAGGGTCTAGCTCCCGGTAGACGACGCCGTCCACTCGCAAAAGCGTCGCGGACTTGGGAACAAGGGCCATCCCTCTACCGGCGCGGACCAAGGCCAGCATGGCCGGTATCTCGGACACACTATGGGATGTCAAGAAGCGATCCAGGTTCAACATGGTGGCGCACATATCGTGGAAGTACTTCTGGTCGAGGCTGCTGTAGGCAATGTAGTCGCCAACCATCGCGCCCTCGAGAGTCAGCGGCCCGGCGGCATCGGCCAGTTCATGACCGGCGGGCAGCGCCGCAACCATTTCTTCGGAGTGAAGGTGCCTGGATCCGAACATCTCAGGAACCGCGGGTCGCGCCAAGCCCACGTCTAGTTCGCCGTTAGCCAGTGCTTCGAATTGGGCCTCGCTCACCATCTCCACGATGTTGATATCCACCGATGGGAAGAGATTGTTCACATAGGTCAGAAACTCATTAAGCACTGCATACGCGCCCATCGCAGTGAACGCGAGGCGCAGCGTACCGACCTCGCCCGCTTCTGCTTTATGGGCAAGCTGTGGAAGCGCCTCCGCAATGGAAATGATCCTTCGTGCATCAGCCAAAACCAAGGCCCCGGCGACTGTTAGGGAGATCTCCTTTCCTCCACGCTCCAGGAGCTTGGCATGCACCGCCCGCTCCAGGTTTTGAATGTTTCGGGTCAACGTCGGTTGCGTTAAGTGGAGTCTTTCTGCGGCTCTGCCAAAGTGCAGCTCTTCCGCGACGGCAACGAATCCCTTGAGTTGGGACAGGGTTGGGCTCATGCATTGAGCGTATCACTGGATGCAGAAAAACGCTTGGACACGTATGACGATCTGGATTTACTTTGGATCTATCACCTCAGAAGTTGCCCACATCACACAGTTTGAAGGATCCGATGACGACTCTAGTTATGGCCATGAACCCGCAGCGAGCCGAGGACGTGTGCGATGCCGCGACCAGGCTCCGGCTGGACGAACGATTTGATGTTCGCTGGGGATCGGACACCTTTGACGCCGACGAACTGGCCCGTTTGCTTCCGGGAAGCGATGTTGTGGTTACCAGCTGGGGAACGCCCAAGCTGACGGCGGCTATGCTCTCAGACGCCGCCGCGCCGAAGATCATCGCCCACGCCGCAGGCACCGTAAAGAACGTGCTTGATCCAGATACTTTCGACTTGAACCTCGCAGTGTTTTCCGCAGGCGTTCGAATCGCCGAATCGGTTGGCGAGTACTGCCTCGCTGCAACCTTGACCATGCTGCGAAGGCTGCCGGCGTTTGATCAGGCAATGCGGGTGGACGAATGGAAACCCGCGAACGTGCGCGGACGGGAACTGACGGGCAAGACCGTAGGAATCGTGGGCGCCAGCTCCACGGCACGGGCTTTCATCTCGCTTCTGAAGCCTTTTCGCTGTGACGTAGTGGTCTATGATCCCTACCTTTCTGACGAGAAGGCACGCCAGCTGGGCGTACGCCGCGGCGAACTCGAGGAAGTAGTCAGCGCACCCATCGTCTCCCTGCACGTACCGAATCTTCCCGCCACGGAAGGAATGATCACCAGCGAGCACATCAAGTCCATGCAGGAGGGAGCACTGCTGATCAATTCGTCAACCGGTCCCACGATGGACTACGACGCACTTGAGGCCGAGATTTCCAAAGGCAGGGTTTTTGCTGCCCTGGACGTCTACCCACAGTCACCTCCCGCATTATCAGCCAACTACACAGACTCACCCAACGTACTGCTGACACCTCACATCGCCGGCGACTCGGTAGAGGGGCACCAGGCCTTGGTGGGCTTCGTGATCAAGGACGTAGTCAGTTGGCTCGAACACGGGCAACGCGGCGAAAGCTACGTCGATCTCTCCGCACTCTCCCGGTCGGCATGAGCATGTACCTCTCAGACGCTCTGGAAGAGCGAACCCAGTACCAGATGCCCCGAGTCGCGTCGTTGGAGGTCTTCGCGGTCAAGGTACCCTTCAAACATTCGTTTGTCCTCGGAAGCGGTGCAGTGGGTGCCCCAGGCCAATGCGGCGATGTCATCTTCGTCAAGCTCACAACGGACTCAGGACATGTTGGTTGGGGGGAACAGAGAGCCCTGCCGAGCTGGAGCTACGAAACGCCGGAGACCATCGCACTGGTCATTGAAAAGTACCTCAGTCCTTTGCTCATGGACCTCTCCCCCTTTGATGTAGGACTCTTCCACCGCCGGGCCGACAAGGTTCTCAGCCCATCGGTCTCCAATGGATTCCCTTTTGCCCGCGCAGCAGTGGATGTGGCGATGCACGACGCCGCAGGACAAATAGTGGGACTCCCCGTTCACGCGCTCCTTGGCGGCAAAGTCAACAGCGAGCTGAAACTGTGTTCTGCCATCGGCGTCGACACGCCCGCCGCCATGGTTGCACGAGTCGAAGAATCTTCCGAGTATCACGCCTACAAGGTCAAGATCTCAGGTGACGTCCGGGCAGACACCGAAGCAATTCACGCTGTGTCTGAGGTCGCCGGCGGCAAACCACTATGGCTTGATGCCAACCAGTCGCACAGCCCATCGTCCATGATGCGACTCCTGGACAGAGTTGCCGACGTACCGGGACTCTTCTGTGTGGAACAGCCCGTGCCCAGCACCGACTGGGCGGGCATGAAGCGAGTCCAAGCCGCGAGCCGGATTCCCGTGGCCATCGACGAGGGCAGCTTTACCTCGCAGGACTTGGCCAGGACCATCGCCCTCGGTGCAGCCGACATGGTGGTCATCAAGATCTGCAAGTCCGGCGGAATCCGTAACGCCATGAAGACGGCCGCCGTCGCCACCGCCAACAGCACGGAAATTCTGGCCAGTGGACTGACTGACTGTGGCATCGGGTTCGCGGCTTCCCTTCACCTCTTCAGCAATCTGGACCTGGCCCTCCCCGCAGAACTCAACGGCCCCGAACTCCTCAATGACCTCTACGTCGAAGGCCTCACCATCACCAATGCCATTGCCACAGTGCCGGATGCGCCTGGCCTGGGTGTCACGGTCGACGAAGAGCGAATCCGATTCGAATCCCGCATCTAGAACCCATCCCTCCCCAACCACAAATAATTCAAGGAACTCTCATGAACCTACAGATCACGCGACGGAGCATGCTCAAATTCGGCTTGGCTACCGGCACCATCGCTTCCTTGGGCACCACTATGGGCTGCTCATCATCACCTGCAGCAGGTTCCGAAGCATCATGGTCCATGTGGTCCACCGGTGCCGCGGAGGACAAAGTCTGGAAAGACTTTAAGAACTACGTCGATTCAACGCTGAAGATTAACTCGACGTCCAACCTGACCCCGTCAAAGGGGTACCAAACCAAGTTTGACCTTCAGCTTGCCAGCGGAACAACCAGCATGGTGGCTGCAGTAAGCGGGACCCTGATTCCCGCCTATGCAGCAAGGGGTGCCCTGATGCCACTGGACGACTTGATCAAGGCCGACCCATCCTTCGATGCTGATGATTTCTATGCTGACAGCCGGAAGATTTGCTCGTTCAACAACAAGACCTATGCCCTCGGCTTGGACGTAGCGCCCACCATCCTCTACTACAACAAAACACTTTTCCAAGAACTCGGCGTGCCCCTGCCCTCCGCACGGGAACCGATGACATGGGAACAGTTCCATGCTTCTGCCAAGGCATTCACCAAGAAAACGGATGTGTATGGTTTCACCTGCACACCGAACATCGATGACCTGATGTCCTGGATCTACTCCGCAGGAGGAGACCTCCTCAACAGCGACCAAACCGCCAGCGCCCTTTCGTCAGAGGCGTCGATGAAAGCCATGACCTTTGTGCATGATCTCTTCGTCAAGGACCGCATTACCCCACCCATCACAAACCTCGTCACCGAGAATGCCCTGTCCAACTTCCTGCAGGGAAACGTGGCCTACCTCCAAAACGGCCCATGGCAGGTGCTCAACTTGCGAAACGCGAAGTTTGAATGGGACGTCGTCCCGTTCCCACAGGGCCCGGCAGGTAGCCTCCCACGCGTCTCTGGCTCCGGTTTCGCGATTCCCGCTGAAACAAAAGACGCCGAGACTGCCTGGAAACTCCTCAAGGCACTAACCAGCAAGGACGCCCTGGATATCTATGCCTCGGCGGGCCGCAATAATCCAGCACGCAAGTCCGCCGCCACGGCATTCGTACCGCCCCCTGCCAACCTCGGCATCGTCCAGGAAATTCTGGACGGAAAGCTCGCCGGTGGTCATACCTTCGACGTCACCACCAACTGGGGCGAAATTCGGCAGCTCCTCTCCACCGATCTGCCGCGCAGTTTCCTTGGCCAGATATCCCTTGAGGACGCAGTCAAGAGCTTCACTCCTGAACTCAACGCCCTCATCGGCACCCATCACGAGACGATGCTGAAGACCGCCTCCTGACCTCTCCCACCTGCTAGGAATTACGGAGCACTTGTGTCCACAAAAATTACGCCCGCAGAGTTGGTCCCGCGCGCCAATGATCCGGCGACCATGACGCCGCGTCCCCCAACAAAGAAGAAGTACCGAAAAGAGAACGTCAACCTCACCGCCTGGCTGTTTCTCCTCCCCAGCTTCCTGGGGTTCCTTGTCTTCACCGCCTTTCCCGTAGTGGCCGCGGCTGGCATCTCGCTGCTCGAGTGGGACCTTTTCAGCTCACCGACCTTTGTGGGGCTCGCCAATTTCCAGAAGCTTCTCACTGACGAGGGATTCTGGGCATCATTTGTCAACACGGCGTACTTCACGTTCGCCAGTGTTCCCCTGACCATCATCACCAGTCTCATCCTGGCCCTGCTCCTCAACCAGGGCTTCAAGTACATTGCAGTTTTCCGCTCATTGTTGTTGCTGCCCTACGCGACCATCACTGTCTCCGTCGCCTTCGTATGGATCTGGATGTATATCCCGCAGGACGGGCTCATCAACACCGTCCTGTCCTGGGTAGGAATCTCGGGCCCCGACTGGCTGGTTTCAGAGACATGGGCCATGCCGGCGCTCATCATCATGAGCGTCTGGAAGGGATTTGGATTCGGCATGATCATCTTCCTCGCCGGGCTCCAAGCCATCCCCCAACAGCTTTATGAAGCCGCCATGGTGGACGGGGCCTCCAGTTGGGCCCGATTCCGGAATGTCACGCTCCCCATGCTCTCCCCATCAATGTTCTTTGTCGTCGTGACATCCGTGATCGGCTCCTTCCAAGTCTTCGACCAGGCACTGATCATGACCAACGGCGGCCCCGGGACGCAGACCACCACGCTGGTGATGTCCATCTACCGTGCTGGTTTCGAAAACTACAACGAAGGGTACGCAGCGGCCCAGTCCTTGGTTCTCTTCCTCTTCATCCTGGTCATTACGGCCGCACAGTTCCTCAATCAACGAAGGCTCGTCCACTATGACAACTGAACCAGCCACGCGCACACGCCGCTCAAGCGGTACCACCATGGCCGGAAACCTGCGGGCCAAACTCATCGTCTTTGCCTGCTTCGTGGTCACCGGCGTCACTCTTCTGCCGATCGTGATGATGGCCCTTGTCGCCTTCCAGTCCGACGGCGAGTCCATGGCCGCCAACCCATCGTTCTGGCCCACGAGCTGGCATCCGGAAAACTTCACCCGGATATTCGAGCTGGTCCCCGTAGGCAAGTACCTCGGAAACACGATCATCTTCGCCGCCGGTACAACAGTCCTGGAGACCATCACTGCCGCACTGGCCGCCTACGCATTTGCCCGCCTGGAGTTCCGCGGACGGTCTTTGCTGTTCGCCATCTACTTGGGAACCCTCATGATCCCCGCACAAGTAACCCTTGTTCCGCTGTTCATCATGGTCTCAAAACTCCAATGGCTGGACACCTGGCAAGGAATGATCCTTCCCCACGCGTTCACCGCTTTGGGCGTGTTCCTGCTACGTCAGTTCTTCATGGGGATCCCCCGTGAATACGAAGACGCCGCACGGATCGACGGCGCCAATCGGTGGATAACGTTCTCAAGGGTCATCATCCCCTTGGCCGTTCCGGCCATCGCAACCTTGGCAGTGTTCAAGTTCATCGGCCAATGGAACAACCTCCTGTGGCCCTTGATCATTTCCAACAGCGAAGCCACCAGAACAATCGCAGTCGGCCTGCAGGTGTTCCAAGACGTCAATGGCACCCAGTGGAACCTGTTGTTGGCGGCCGCAGCCATCACTACTCTGCCCCTGGTGGTCATCTTCTTCCTCACCCAACGCTGGTTTGTTCGCGGCATCACCATGAGCGGGCTCGGTGGACGCTAAATGACATCGGCTCACCACTCAACTCACAAAACCATCTGGGCTGTCTTCACGAAGCCCTGGCCCCTGCACACGGCCCAGCAACTCTCTGACGTCGTCCTTCAACTGGGGTTCAACGGCGTCGAAATTCCTGTCCGGAACAATACCCTCATCACCCCGGACAACGCCGCAACACTCCTGCCCCGCTATGTCTCCGACATGGCAGAGCGCGGCATTACAACCATCAGTATCGCCACCGAGCTGACCGAACCCATTTTCGCCGCTTGCCGCGAAGCCGGCGTCGACCTCATCCGGATCATGATTCCCGTGACAACCAATGACTACTCGTCTTCAGTCACAGCTGCGCGTATCCGGCTGGAAAAAGCTGCCGATTGGGCCCGGAACTACGACGTCGGCGTTGTGATCCAACCGCATCGCGGCGAGTACGTCTCTTCGTGCTTTGGAGTCCTGGACATTATCAAGGATCTTCCCGGCGAATACTTCAAAGTGGCTTGGGACGCAGCCCATGACGCGTTGGCCGGGGACGACCCGGTAACAGCGATGAACGCGTGCGGCGGACGCTTGGCGATCGCGAACTTCAAGAACGTCATTTACCAGGCCCAGGCACCCGATCCTCAACACCCAGGCACCACTCTATGGAAGCCCTGGTACGTACCTGGTCCGGAAGGGCTCGCCGACTGGAACCGCGCGATCACCCACCTTCGTCAGAGGCCGGACTCCGTCCCCCTGTGTTTCACGGCCCAGTATTCATCAACGTCGGAAACCGTTGAGGACCTCCTAAGGCGCGATGTGAAATTCGCGCAAGAGCTCTGGGACAGCAACAAAGAAGGCGAGAAAAGATCATGACTGACTGGTTTCACCCCTCGGGCAGTGCCGGCGATGGTCCTTGGGAGGTCTCCCTGGGGACCTCGGACTCCCCTGCCATGAAAGAGAACTGGGACCACACGGGCATCAAGGTGGCCACCCTGGCCGTCGGCGAGCAGATAGTGCTGGATGCAGCCCCCGAAGAGCGCCTTGTTGTTCCGCTCAGTGGCTCCTTCGACGCGACAGTGGAAGGTACCGGGTTCTTTCTCAGAGGCAGGGAATCCGTTTTCTCGGGACCCACAGATGTCCTTTTTGCAGGGGCAGGAACAGAGCTGACGCTCACTTCGCAGAACGGCGGACGCGTCGCTGTGACTACTGCCTTCGCTACGAAAAGCTATCCGGCACGCCTGATTCCCGCGGAGAACGTGCCGGTTCTCATGCGTGGCGCCGGGAACTGCTTGCGGCAGGTTCACAACTTTGGCATGCCGGAAGCCCTGGAGGCGGACCGGATCCTGGTGTGCGAGGTCTACACGCCAGCGGGCAACTGGTCCTCCTATCCGCCGCACAAGCACGATACCGAGCAGGACGGCGAAACAGCCCTCGAAGAAATCTACTACTACGAAACACAGCCGGCCGAGAACTCGTCGGTACCAGAGGGAGTCGCCGGGGTTGCCTACCAACACGTTTACGCCTCGGATGACCGCCCCATCGACGTCGCCACCGAAGTCCGCTCCGGGGACGTAGTCCTGGTTCCGTATGGATGGCACGGTCCTGCCATGGCCCCGCCGGGCTTCGACCTCTACTACCTCAATGTCATGGCCGGCCCCGGGCCTGTGCGTAACTGGCTGATCAACGATGACCCAGACCACGGCTGGATCAGGGCTACCTGGGAGGGGCCCGAACCCGAGCAGTTGTTCCCTCGTCCATCGCGCCAAGCACAGGCTGTATAGGTGGCTACTGCCATGACACATTCCACAGTCCTCTCCGGAAAGGTCGCCTTGGTCACCGGCTCAAGCCGAGGCATCGGATTTACCTTGGCCGCCGGCCTGGCCGGGGCGGGGGCAACGGTGGTCATCAATGGAAACAACGCAGACCGGGTGGAGGCCGCCAAATCCAAACTCGCCGAGCAGTTTGGCCAGGATCGTATCCACGCAGCAGCCTTCAATGTCACCAGCGAACATGACGTAGTGGCTGGTCTTGCCGGCATTGAGGCCAACGTTGGCCCGCTCCACATCCTGGTGAACAACGCCGGCATACAACACCGGTCCTCACTGCTGGATCTGGAGTTGGCGGACTGGAACCGCGTCGTCGACACCAACCTGACGGGTGCTTTTCTTGTGGGCAGGGAAGCCGCCCGGCACATGACCAAGCGGCAGCGGGGAAAGATCATCAATATCTGCTCAATCCAGGCAGACCTTGCCCGGCCAACGATCGCCCCGTACGTCGCGGCGAAGGGTGGCCTGCGAAACCTCACCCGGTCGATGACCGCGGAATGGGCTGCCTCCGGGCTCCAGATCAACGGCATCGCTCCCGGCTATATCCACACCGAAATGACTCAGAGCCTTGTTGACGATGAGGCATTCAACAAGTGGATTCTGGCTCGAACCCCGGCCAACCGGTGGGGACGGGTGGAAGACATCGTCGGACCCGCCCTTTGGCTGGCCTCCGAGGGCGCCGACTTCGTGAACGGCCAAACGATATTCGTCGACGGCGGCATGTCAGTTGTGGTCTGAGGGACGCCTCGCACGTGAAGGCAGAAATACATCAACAGCATAAAACGCAATTCTTTCCGGAATTGCATTCCTTAAGGATCAGAATGACTCAATTACGAGTAGGACTCGTCGGCGCAGGCGGTATTACCCGCGTACACGTACCGGCCTGGCTTGCACTTGGCGCGCACATCACCGTCTACTCCGTGGAGGGGGCCGAAGAACTTGCCCGACGACATGGACTGTCTGTAGCGGACTCCATGGAGGAGCTGCTGGCCAGCTGCGACATTGTGGACATCTGCACCCCGACAACCACCCACCGCGATCTCGCCGTCGCAGCAGCGCAGGCAGGAAAAGACGTAGTGTGCGAAAAGCCGCTTGGCCGCTCGGTAGCCGAGGGACTGGAAATCAAGGAGGCAGTAAGCCGCGCCGGCACTCAGCTGTACCCCGGCCATGTCGTCCGCTACTTCCCGGCCTATATGGCCGCCAAGGAAGCCATCGATCAAGGACGGCTGGGAGCCCTGGCAGTCCTTCGCTTCTACCGCGGCGGAGCAGGCCCCAAAAGCGACTGGTTTTACGACGAATCGGTATCAGGTGGAATCATCGCCGACCAGATGATTCATGATCTTGACCAGGCTCGCTGGCTCGCAGGTGAAGTGACCAGCGTATATGCAGTGCAGAACGCAGTTCGCAGCCCGGAAACACCGGCGGAAGCCCACCCGCGAAGGGTGAGCGCCCACGTGACGTTGACACACAAATCCGGGGCAATCTCCCACATCCAAGGCGTGTGGGGACCGCCCACCATGCCCTTTAGGACCTCATTTCACGTGGCCGGCGATGCCGGGGCCCTCTCCCATGACTCCGGCGCCGATGCTTCCCTGGACAAGGACCTCGTCCTGGACGCCACGGAGTCGTACCTGCCGCCGCCTGATCTGCTGGAGAGCCCCTTCCTGACAGAGATCCGGGACTTCGCCAACGCAAGATTGGGCAGATCAGAGTCCAGGGTCACTTTGGAGGATGGGGTCATGGCCGTTGGGTTGGCCGATGCTGCCCTCGAATCCGTCGCAACCGGGATGGTCGTTCCCTTTTCCGAGGCTTCCATCCACCCCGCCGAAAGGGTCTAACCATGGCTACCCCACCAGCACCTTCCCTGAAAATAGCAATTCTCTCGTTCGCCCACACGCATGCTGCCAGCTACGTGAGGCAGCTCGCAGCACGGGACGACGTTGAGCTCCTGACGTCGGACCCGGATGGACAGTTTGCCACTGACGCCGGTCCCCGCGGGGCAGACTTTGCCGCGGCCCACGGCGTCGCTTACGTGGACACATATGCGGAAGCATTCTCGTGGAAACCTGACGCGGTGATCATCTGCAGCGAGAATTCACGGCATACGGATTTAATCATGCGCTCCGCGGAAGCGGGAGCCCACATCCTGTGCGAAAAGCCGCTGGCCACCAACGAGGCAGACGCGAAGGCGGCGATTGCCGCCGTCGACGCTGCGGGAGTCAACCTGATGGTGGCCTACCCGGTGAGGTTTTCACCCGCCTACCGGGAGCTGAAGAGCCTGGTTTCCTCCGGTGCGCTGGGGGAAGTCATTTCGGTGGTGGGAACCAACAACGGTTGGCTGCCCACACGGCGTGCTTGGTTTACGGATCCCGAATTCGCAGGCGGCGGAGCCTTGGTGGACCATGTGGTTCATTGCGCCGATCTCCTGGACCACTTGCTTGGATCGTCTGTCCGCAGAGTGCACGCTGTCTCGAACAGAATCCTTCATGCCGCACGGAAACCCGACGTCGAGACTGGCGGACTGGTGACAATGACCTACGAGAACGGTGTCATCGCCACCATCGACTGCTCGTGGAGCCAGCCGGAAACCGCACCGAACTGGGGCGGCCTGACGTTGGCGGTGACAGGCACCAAGGGGTCCGTCCGAATCAACCCCTTTGCCACCCACCTCGGCGGATTCGATGTCAACGGTGCGGCATGGATCCCCTATGGCGTGGATTTGGACTCCCTGATGTTGGAGGAGTTCATTTCCTCAATGGTGGACGGCAGGGTCCCCCTGCCGGACGGAGACGGTGGCCTGCGCACGCTACAGATCGTCAAGGCGGCGCAGGAATCAGTCGCCACCGGCCAACCCGTGCACTGCTAGCGGGAACTGGCCCCAGCTGTGGAAAACGTATATCTCCAGAGCTGGGGCCGATCGGCCCAGCGCATCCAAACCTGACACCCCCGGTTTCGCGTCGACATATGGGCCCTATCGGCAATACTTCTATCCATGAAGAGGTGTAGGCCAACCACGACCTACCGAACGAACCGAGAGAGGACCTCATATACCCAGGTGAGAGCAGGCGGAGGCCAACCAGCCACGACCCTGACCCCGCTGCCCCACAACCAAACAGGTGACCCGCGGCGCCAGGCACACCCCACAGCACTGTCAGAGGGACTTGACCAGCCAGAAGGGGGTATGCCGTGCCCGAGGCGGGTCGAAACGGAATTCCAAGCCATGGAAACATTGGGAAGTGGCGGAAACATGCGGAATCCGGGGCAGTTCGAAGGGTTCACGAGCCAGTCCGAGGCGGAAAGTGTGGACAGTAATGATGGAATTGGGTGTGTTCCGGTGTGGCTCGAAGTGTGGCGGACGCCCGCGTGAGGGATGCCTTGACAATGATCTGTCCACCACAGCACGGCCGCAGTAAACGCGACGGCCAAGTGGACATGACGTCATAGGCGCTTGCTCCGAAGAGTCCCATTACTGTCTTGTCTGCCCACCCGGCCGGCGTGCCCTTTTCCCATCGCTTCCAAAGGTCAGGGCAGTTTCATCATGACAAAGGACTATCTGAAAGTCATCGCCGGGATCGACACCCACGCCGATACCCACCACGTCGGAGTCATCACCGACACCGGCCACCATCTGGCGGACAAGGAATTCCCGGCAGCGGGAGCCGGCTATCAGGAGATCATCGACTTCATCACCGGCTTCGGTTCCGTTCTCGCCGCCGGTGTGGAAGGAACCGGCAGCGACGGCGCCGAACTCTCACGCGTGCTCACCCGAAAGGGCATCCGCGTGGTGGAAGTGATGCGCCCGAACCGGCAGGCACGCCGGCTGCCGGGAAAATCCGATCCGCTCGATGCCTATCAAGCCGCCGAATCGGTGCTCTCCGGCAGGGCAGGCGTCACCCCGAAATCCCGGGACGGTGCAGTGGAATCCCTGCGGGTGCTGCGGGCCGAGCGCGCAACCGCAATGCGGGCCCGCGTCGCAGTGATGGCCCAGGTGAAAACGATCCTGACAACCGCACCGGAGACCTCCGCGCAAGATACCGGTCCATGACGAGCCCGGCGTTGATGGCCGCGTTAGAAAAGACACGCCCCTCCGGCGCCCCAGCCGAACCCCTGACCAGCACCGCGACCGTACTGAAGCGGCTCGCCGTCCGCTACCGGCACCAGGAGCTCGCACTGATCGACACCGAACTCGACACCGTCCTCACCCTCCACGCACCAATGCTGCGCCACATTCAGGGCGTCGGCACCGACGTCGCCAGCCAGCTCCTCGTCACCGTAGGAGACAACCCCGAACGCGTCACCACGGAGGCAAAGTTCGCCGCCCTGGTCGGCGTCGCCCCGATCCCCGCCTCCTCAGGCAAAACGACCCGGCATCGACTAAGCCGCGCCGGTGACCGACAGGCCAACAAAGCCATCCACCGCGTAGTGCTCGTCCGAATGCGCTATGACAACCGAACCCGGGCCTACGTGGCCAGGCGACGCCAGGAAGGCAAAGGAACCAAAGAAATCATGCGCTGCCTCAGACGCTACGTCACCCGCGAAATCTATAACCAGGTCCTTGACCCGCGTCCCGCTCCCGACGCCGCCACCCTCCGGAAAGCACGCGCAACCAAAGGGTTGACCCTCCAAGAAGCAGCCGATGCCCTGAGCGTCTGGTCCACCACTCTGTCTCGTCTGGAACGAGGACTTTCCCACGACAGCGACGTCCACCACCGCTACGAGACCTGGCTCAACTCTCAATCCACCGCATACGCGCAGACAGCCCATCCACCGGTGGACCGGGTGCTTCCAACCTGACCGTGGACACCGAAGCTCCGGGGTCAAAGGCGGCCCCCGGCCGTCGCGCAGCGACCCTTGAGGCCGGAGCGGAAGCCACGGTAACCCACACGGCCCCTGGCCCAGCGACCATTGACAACAATAGGAGCATCACTGTCCACACCTCCTTTCTTGCGCATTCGAGGCCAATGCGCAACCGCACAGACTGCTGCGCGGAACCGCGTCCAAGTTCGGGACGTGTAGGCGCCACAGAAAAGTGCAGCCCACGACGCCGAGAATTCGATGTCTTCATAACATTCCTACCTACCCACCTTCATGGCTAATGGAACACATATGACATGACTTTCCATGGACTAAGACGTCGTCGGGCATGGCTGTTCTGAGCGCGTTGCAGGCTAGTTTACGCGGAGAGCCCCAGTCCGCTCCTGGACGCAGCAAAGCCCCCGCTGCTGTTTTAGCTGTTGCGGGGGCCTTGTCTACGCCCCCGACCACGGCAGAGTGCTCAGGGCTGGTCGGGTCCAATGTCGGATCCTGCGTTGGTCTTCACCGGCTCGACGCCCCTATATCTGCGGGCTTGGTGGTGTAGGACTCGCCGGGGGCTACGACCTCGCCGTTGCTGGCCTTCAACCGGAATCGGAACCCTCCGGCGGGTTTTCTTGGAGCGAAGTGGTGCCGGATGCTCGGTTGCGGGTCTTGGGTTTAGCGCGGTGTGATGCTGATCCAGTGGTCGGTGGTGAATTCGTCGATTGCCCAGTCCCCGTTGAAGCGGCCGAGGCCGGAGTTGCGTTCTCCTCCGAAGGAAACGTGGGCTTCGTCGTTGACGGGCATGTCGTTGATGTGGGTCATGCCGGCCTTTACCTGCAGGGCGAATCGTGTTCCACGGTCGAGGTCTTGGGTGAATACTGCTGAGCTGAGCCCGTAGGGGTGATCGTTGGCGAGCTTGAGTGCGTGTTCTTCGTTGTCTGCTTTTAGGATTCCGACCAGGGGCCCGAAAATCTCTTCCCTGGCGATATCCATGTCAGGGGTGACGTCGGCGAATACATGTGGCGGGATGACGCGGCCGTTGATGTCTCCAGAAACAACCATTCTGGCGCCTTCCTGTTGGGCCGTGGCGATCTTTGCCTTGAGCCCGTTGAGTTGGCTGTCGTTCACGACGGGGCCGACAAGGGTTCCGGAGTCTGCCGGGTCTCCGTAGGGGACGTGGCGGGCGGCGTCGGTGAAGCGGCGCAGAAATTCGTCGTGGACCGGCGCTTCGACGATGATCCGGTTGATGGCCATGCAGATTTGGCCTTGGTGCAGGAATTTTCCGGTGACGGCTGCTTGCACGGCGGCGTCAAGGTTCGCGTCTGCCAGGACGACGAAGGGGCTGTTGCCTCCGAGTTCGAGTGCGACGTGCTTGATGTGCTCGCCGCCGGTGGCGAGTTTTCCGACGTTGCGTCCGACGGGTGTTGATCCGGTGAAGGAGATCAAGCCGGGTACGGGATGGCTGACGAAGTCGTCTCCGATTTCAGATCCAGCTCCGACGACGACGTTCAGTACCCCGGCGGGAAGGCCGGCCTCTTCGAAGATCCTGGCCAGGATCAGCCCTCCGGTGAGGGGGGTGTCGCTGGCGGGCTTGATGACCACGGCGTTGCCCAGAGCCAGGGCGGGGGCGACTGAGCGTTGGGAGAGGTGCAGGGGGAAGTTCCATGGGCTGATGACGCCGACGACGCCCAAGGGGCGGCGGTAGATCCGGTTCTCTTTGCCGGGCAGGTCGGATTCCATGATCCGTCCGTGGGCCCGGGCGGGGAACGATGATGCTTCGAGCGTGATGCTGGCGGCGGCCCCTACTTCGAACAGTGCCTTGCCAATGGTGGATCCTGACTCTTTGACTAGCCAGTCGGCGATTTCTTCGCGACGTTCCTCCAATAGATGGGCGACACGCATCAGAATACGGCGGCGTTCGGATGGCGCGGTGGTGGCCCACGCGGGCTGCGCTGCTTCGGCGGCGCGGTAGGCGTCATCGAGGTCCTGGACGGAGGCCTGGCGGATGGTGGCGAGGACGTCGTTGTTGTACGGGTTGGTAACGGTGAGGGTTTTCTCGGAACGGCCCTCACGCCAGGATCCGTCGATGAACTGCTGTGTGGTGCTCTTGCCGGCGAAGGTTGCGTGGGGTTGCAGGGATGTCGTTGTCACTGTGTGGCTCCTGTTGTCAGTGTGCGTGAGCCTGCGCGTGGGCAGGCTGGGGCTCGGGGAGGTTTGCGGGATCGGTGAGTTGGCTGGCATCGCGTGCGGCGCGGATACCGGATTCGATGGCGCCGTCGATGTAGCCCGGGCGGACCTCGGAGACATCGGAGCCGGCGAAGACGACCCTGCTTTCGGTGGCCCGGAGGGCTTGTTCGTATTCGGTGGTGAACCCTGCCGGGTAAACCGCCCAGGTGGATTCCGAGTATGGGTCGGCGCGCCAGTCGTGGGCGTCGGCGGCGACCACTTGGGCCTCGGGGAGGTATTCGCGGAGCATCTGCTGGATCTGGTCAAGGTTGTTCGGGTCGGGGCAGTCATCAGGTCCGAAGCCGACCAGGAGCGCGACGTCCTCGCGTTCGTCGACGGTGAAGAGGTGGTTGAAGGGTCCGGGGGCCCCGAGGGAGAAGACTCCACCGGTGGCGTTCCTTACCGCCATCCATAGTTTGAACCCCTTGCCCGAATGCCCAGCCTCGAGCCCTTCGTGCTTCCGCGGGCTCAGCGGGGGTTCGAATTCGATATGGCGCAGAGCGTGGACCGGCACGGTGCAGACGACGGCCTGCACGGTGTACTGGTCCTGTCCGACGAAGACATCGACTGCGTCGGTGGTGCTGACGATTTTCGTCACCACCGTGTTCAGCCGGGTTTCCACGGCGGCGTCCTGTGCGATGGCTGCGATGAGCTCACCGGTCCCGTTGGCGAACCGAGGGCCGAGCATGACGGTGCCCATGAAGCCCATGAAAGTTCCGCCGGACCCGGCGATCAGTCGTGCTGCGTGGAGGACCGACATCTGGGACCACTCTGCGGAGCTGATGCCTGCCCAGAAGCCTTCAAGCACTCCGGCAGTTTCGGCGGGCAGGTCCAGGTCTTCAAAGAGTGTCGGCAGCGGCACGTCCAGGTCGGCGACGGTGTCCAGCCCGGTTCCGTCGATGAACATCTGTTCACTGACGCGGCTTGCTGCGGTCTGCAGGCGGCCGATGGCGGCTTCAAGCGTTCCGAGCTGGCTGAAGGGAACGGGCAGCATTCCCTCCCGGATTCCGGCCGTGCAGCGCCATAGGAATTTGCTGGGGGCTTCTTCGTCGCGGAGCAGGGGGATGCTGTATCGGTTGACTTCGGCCATGGCGTATTTTTCGTCGTCACCGAGCCAGCCGCCGCCCATCTCCACGTCGAAGCCTGCGATGCGGTCCTTTTCGTACCAGGTGCGCCCGCCCAAGCGGTCCCGGGCTTCGAGGAGGATGACCCGGTGCCCGGCTTGGCGCAATTCGCGGGCGGCGGTAACGCCGGCGAAACCGCCGCCGATGACGGCGATGTCGTATGTCTGGGCCGTTGTCATTTTCCTACCTCCACGACGAATTTCTTGAAGGGGGAATTGATGCGCCAGGTGGTGCGCGTTCCGGCGAGCACGGAGACGACGTCGCCGGTGCGCAGGACCTGGACCGTTCCGTCTTCGAAGGTCATTTCCAGCTCACCTTCGAGTATGAGGATCGTTTCGTCGCTGCGGAAGTCATATGGCGATTCGTAAGGCACTTGTTCGGCCGTCAGGCGCCATACGGCGACTCTGTTGAGCCTTTGGTGGGCGTTGTCGTCGCGAAAGAAGTGGACCTCCCCGTGCGATTCGCCGTCGATGGTCATCGGAGTGAAGTCCGAGGTGTCCAGGCGTCCAGTGCCGGCGATGGCGTTACCGGGGCCAGGGGTTTGGGTTGTGGTAGTCATTTGTTGTCCTATTCGTAGCTGCGGGGTAAGTAGGTGCTTCGACGGCGGTCAGGGTGCGACGCGGGGCGGGAC
>NZ_CACSJJ010000002.1 GCF_902706295.1 Arthrobacter sp. 18067
TCACTGCCGGTGGCATCGCGACCCCGGCTGATGCTGCGATGATGATGCAGCTCGGCGCTGACGGCGTGTTCGTTGGTTCGGGGATCTTCAAGTCCGGCAACCCGGCCGAGCGTGCCGCCGCCGTCGTTTCTATTCCAGTCCGCGGCGTTTCAGGAGGGGTTCCAGCTCAGCGTCCCGGCCACGGAAGGCACGGAATGAATCCAGCGGGTCGCGGCTGTTGCCCCGGGAAAGCAATTCAGAGCGGAAGTAATCGCCGTTCGCCCGCGTCAGCCCGCCGTTTTCCTTGAACCATTCCACAGTGTCTGCATCAAGTACCTCGCTCCAGATGTAGGAGTAATAGCCGGCTGCGTAGCCCGCGCCGGCAAAAATGTGCTGAAAGTAGCCCGTCCTGTACCGAGGTGGAATCAAGGAGTGCGCAACGCCGGCGTCGGCCAGGGCTTTGGCTTCGAAGGCGAGGACATCGTCCGGGACATCCGTTTCCGAGAGGACATGCCATGCGAGGTCCAGGAGCGCAGCCCCGAGGTACTCGGTGGTTGCGAATCCTTCGCCCCACAGAAGTGAGTTATTTAGCTTGTCCACGGTGGACTGGGGGAGGACTTCGCCTGTGGAGTAGTGGCGGGCATATTTGGTCAGGACCTCGGGCCACATGATCCACATTTCATTGACCTGCGAGGGGTATTCCACGAAGTCGCGGGGAACGGACGTTCCAGAGAAGCGCGGGTACGTGACATCCGAGAACAGGCCGTGCAGTGCATGGCCAAACTCGTGGAAGACGGTCCGGACCTCATCCAGGGAAAGCAGCGCCGGCTCGCCGGGGGAAGGCTTGGTGATGTTGAGGTTGTTGATCACCACGGACTTTGTGCCCAGCAGTCGGGACTGCTCCACAAGGGAGTTCATCCAGGCACCTCCGCGCTTCGACTCCCGCGTGTAGTAGTCGCCGAGGAACAACCCAAGGCCGCTGCCGTCGTGGTCGCGGACCTCCCACACGCGGACGTCAGGGTGGTAGCCGACGAGGTCGGCGCGTTCGTGGAAGGTGATGCCGTAAAGCTCGGTGGCCGCATGGAAAATGCCGTCGGTGAGGACGGTCTCCAGGCTGAAGTAGGGGCGCAGCGCCTGCTCATCCACCTCGAACTTGTTTTTGCGGACACGGGCCGAATAGTAGGCCCAATCCCACGGTTCCAGATCATGCCCGGCTGATTCCGCCAGGGCGTCGGCTTCTGCCTGGGCGTTGCGGATGGCCGCAGGTGATATCCGGCGCAGCATCGCCTGGACTTCGCCGAACTCAGGTGCTGTCTGCTGGTCCACCACCAGTTCGGCAAAGTTCGCGAATCCCAGCAGTGATGCCTTCTCCGCCCGCAACTGGACTATGGCAGTTACGAGGTCGCGCACATCCAGTTCCCCGCCGTCGATGCCGCGCGCCAGGGACGCCTCATGCAGACGACGGCGGATGGACCGGTTCTCCAACGATGCCAGGGCCGGCTGGTTGCTGGGTTGGATCAGCGTCAGTAGGTACTTCCTGTCATGCCCAGCGGCCTTCGCGGCTTCGGCTGCGCCGGCGATACCTTCAGCCGGCAGCCCGGCAAGGTCGCCGGCGTCGTCCAAGAGAAGCGCGGAGACCTTCATGGCCTCCTTGACGCGCTGGCCAAATTCGGTGCCCAAGCGTGAGAGCTCCGCGTTGACTTCACGCAGTCGGGCCTGGCCTTCCTCATTGAGTTGGATGCCGGACTGCCGGAACTCTTTAAGATATTCCTCCACCAATCGTGCAGACTCGGCGTCGAGTTCTCCGGCATCGATGGCGGCGAATCGTTCGTAGAGGTCCCGGTTCATGTACACCGCATCCTGATGCGCCGAGAACTTGGGTGACAGCACTGTCTCGAGCTCTTTGATGGCAGGGGAAGCATCTGCTGCGACAAGCGTGAAGAACGCTGCCGCGGCCCTGTCCAGGAGGAGTCCCGACTGCTCCATGGGCACGGCCGTGTTCTCGAAGGTCGCGGGTTCGGGATTGCCCGAGATCAGTTGGATTTCCTGCAGGTGGCCGGCCAATCCGGCATCGACAGCCTCGGCATAATGCTCAGGAGTGATGCCGGCGAAAGGCGTAAGGCCGTACGGCAAAGGGCTGGGACTCAGGAGGGGATTGGTCATGAAGTGACTCTTTCACGTAAGAATCGTGTCCTCAAGAGCGGCGCGCACGGTTCGGCCGGTCTTCCGCCCTAGGATGAAAAGCATGGGCAAAATCACATCTACGGTGGCGTGGATACGTCCTCCAAAGTCGGCAATCGTGCTGATGACCGCGGCTCTTGCCCTGTCTCTGGGTGCATGCGGTGTCATTGCAGAAAACGAGGACCAGAACCGCAGTAATGCCGCTACGGCTCCAGCCATGGAGACGCCGGCACCAACGCGTACTCCTGCTCCGAACCCGACCCCCGGCAAAGGCCCTGCGTGCCCGGAACTGCGTTGCACCTCCATTACGGTGACCGGCGACATGCTGGTCCATACCCAACTCTGGCAACAAGCGAGGGCTGACGCCGCGGCGGCAGGGTTGCCCGGCTACACCTTTGTTCCCCTCCTCGAAGGTCAACGCCGCTATATCCGCAACAGCGACCTCGCAATCTGCCATCAGGAGACGCCGGTGGCCACGCCGGAGGGACCATTTTCGGCCTACCCGTCCTTCAACGTTCCACCGCAGATCGTCACGGCTTCGAAGGATGTTGGTTACCAGGCGTGCACTACGGCGAGTAACCACACTATTGACCGCGGGACCGACGGGCTTCTGCGGACGCTCGATGCACTCGACGCGGCCGGGCTCAAGCACACCGGCTCCTACCGGACTGAGGCCGCGTCCAAGGAAATACTGATGCTTGAAACAGACGCTGCAAAGGTAGCAGTCATCATCGGGACATACGGCCACAACGGACAGATACCCGAGTACCCGTGGTTGGTGGATGAGCTTGATCCCACAGCAATGATCGCAAAAGCGACGCAGGCCAAGGCACTGGGGGCAGACATCGTACTGGGTGTCATGCATGCGGGTGACGAGTACGCCAGCGAAGCAAACGCGCAGCAGCAGGAAGTGGCGCACGCCCTCATCGACAGCGGGCAGTTCACCATGATCTATGGGCACCACACCCACTCCGTGTTGCCGATCGAGAACTACAAGGGCACGTGGATTGTCTATGGACTGGGAAACGGCATCACGGAATTGTCGCCTTGGTACGTGGTCAATAACGAGGGGCTTCTGGTCAGGGCCCAGTTCAGCCAGAATTCCGCAGGTGTCTGGACCGCTTCGGACCTGGCATGGGCTCCGTCCGTCATTGTCCGGGATCCCTACCGGTGGTGCTCGGTGGCCAGCGATGCTCCACAGGGAGTCTGCGCAACCCCTGCCGCCGACGCTGCGACCTACCAGCGAACCAAAGCGGTGGTTGAGTCCATGGGCGCAGCGACTGCCGGCGCCCACGAACTCTTGATCACCAAGGAAAAATAGGCCCTAGCGCGGCCGTCGGGCGGCGTGTTCGCGCGCGAGGCGGGCGTAGTCGTCGTCGGGCGCTCCCGGGACGAAAGTGCCGTACTTGCGTTCGGCTGCCGTTCGGATCAGGAAGTCGGCAATCGCCGGGTTTTTCGGCAGCAATGAACCGTGCAGGTAGCTGGCTACAACATTGTTGTAGCGGGCGCCCTCGTGTCCATCCTTGCTGTTGTTTCCGGCCCCCTTGGTGACGATTCCCAGAGGCTCGACGCCGGGACCCAGGGTGGTCTGCCCGCTGTGGTTTTCGTAGCCCATGATGTCTCCGAACTCGGTGGACTTCATGATCACGTTTCCGATGAGCCGCTCATCCGTACCATGGGTTTCGACGTCCAGGATGCCGATTCCGGGAATTGTTGGTCCGGCGCTGGTCTTGAAGAACTTGCCGAACAGCTGATAGAGACCGCATATCACCAACATGGGTGCACCGGCATCGGCGAGTTCCCGGAGATGATCGGCCCGTGCCTGGAGGTCGTCCTGAATGACCACCTGGCCGCTGTCCTGCCCGCCTCCACCGACCACGATGTCGATGTCCCCGGGAAACTCGTCGCCCACGTTGTACTCCAGCAACTCCGGTGTGTAGCCGTGCCACTTGATGCGCTGCTTCAGGACGAGGGCATTGCCCCAGTCGCCATAGATGTTCATTTCGCGCGGGTAGAGCTGGAGGACACGGAGTGTTCCCTTGCTTTGCTGCGCCTCTGGGGTGGATTGTGCTTCCGAGGTCATGAGACCACCTCAACTATGGTGATTTTGGCCAGTTCGCGGCGAATAGCGAGCATGGAGGTGTAGGTGCAGAAGATCCGCTTGGGTTTGCCGCGGGAGCCGTTGATGAAGGTGCGCAAGGCGGCGGTGATGTCCGGCTCCACGACGCCGAAGGGAACGTCGTCGTACTGCAGCCGCAGCGCCATGTCGTAGGCGCGGACGCCGGTGAGGACTTCCACGCCATCTTCCCGCAGGGACTCGAATTCGACATCCCACAGCCAGGACATGTCCCGGCCGTCCGCGTAGTTGTCGTTGATGGCGATCATCGTGGCGTACCCACCGGCGGGGAAAGACTTGAGCCCGAGCCTGAACCCGCTGGGGTTCTTCACGAGGACAAGTTCCAGGGGCTGTCCGTCCACGGTAAGGCTTTCGCCACGACCGAACGCGGGAGCTACATCGGCCAGGGCTTTCACCAGCTTGGGAGTGTCGACAGGGCCGGTACCGAGGACGGCGCGCGCCAACGACAGGGCGGCAGCTGCATTGAAGATGTTGTAGACGCCTCGCAGCTTCATCTCAGTGCTGACCGTCTGACCGTCGAACTCGAAGTCAGCGTCCTGCGCTCCAACCCGGCGGAGTACGACGTCGGCGGCCGGCAAATCGACCACCTCACCAGCCGCCGCGGCAACCGAAGTGCCCGATGGCGACGGCCCTGAGCCGGAAGTCCGCATTTCGTCGTCGTTGGGAAAGGTGCTCCGCAGGGATTCATCGAGACCGAAATACCGGACGTTGGGGTGGTGCAGCGCGTCAACGCCATGGACGATCCTGGCGATGCGGGCTACGCGCGGATCCTCGCGGTTCAGGACCACAGTGTCCGTTGTCTTGGACGCGATGTGCTCCAGCAGACGGGCGGTCTTGTCAATTTCGCCAAAGCGGTCCAATTGGTCGCGGAGGACATTCAGCAGGAGGCTGAAGCGGGGCTGGACCTTGTTGACGAAGTGCACGGCATGGGCTTCATCGAGTTCGAGGATGGCGATGTCGGCGTCAAGTCTTCCGCGCCAATCCACCTCACCGAGGAGCGAAGCGGCCACGCCACGGGTGAAGTTGCTGCCGGTGCGGTTGGTGAAGACCTTCAGGCCCTGGCTTTCGAGGAGCTCCACAACCATCTTGGTGGTGGTGGTTTTGCCGTTGGTGCCACTGACCACGGCCACGCCGTGGGGGAGTGAGGCCAGCGTTCGCTGCATGAAGCCGGGGTCGATCTTCTCGACCACGAGGCCGGGAAAAGCCGATCCTCCACCCCGAAGCCGGGACAGTGTGCGGACCAGCTTGCCGAGGGGGACGCTGAAGGAAAGCATGCTCTGTAATATATCCCAGTCAGGGCATGGAACCCGGCCCGCGGGCAGTCCGCGGAGGTCGCAGAAGACGTGGCGGCAGGTACGCCGCACTATGATGGATCAATGACCAACCCCCTTTCCGACGCTTCATCGCGCGTGGGTTCAGGACTCAGGATCGGCGTTCTGGCACTCCAGGGCGACTTCCGCGAGCATATCCACGCTGTGGAGGCCTCTGGAGCCACCGGCGTGGGCATCCGCCGGCCGTCCGAGCTGGACGACATTGACGGCCTGATCATCCCCGGCGGCGAATCCACCACCATCGACAAACTGTCCCGGATTTTCGAAGTTCGGGATCCGATCCGAAAGCGGATAGCGGACGGCCTTCCCGTCTACGGCTCCTGCGCTGGAATGATCCTGCTGGCCGACGAGATTGCCGACCCCGCAAAGGATCTCGATGGGAATCCGCAGCAGACCTTCGGTGGCCTGGACATCACTGTGCGCCGAAACGCTTTTGGCCGCCAGCGCGAATCCTTCGAAACGGATCTTGATTTCAAAGGCTTGGACTTCAGCGCCGGCGAGTCAGGCGTGGATCCCGTTCACGCTGTATTCATCCGTGGACCGTGGGTGGAACGTGTAGGCCCGGACGTTGAAATCCTGGCGCAGGTTGATCCGGACCATGCCAGCCACACGGCTACTTTGCACGGAGTGGCTAGAATTGTTGCAGTGCGCTCCGGCCACCTGCTGGCCACCTCCTTCCACCCGGAAGTGACTGGGGAGAAGCGCGTGCATGAACTCTTTATTCGAATGATCAGAGGAGAAGCGTAAAGCATGTCAGGCCACTCCAAATGGGCGACCACAAAGCACAAGAAAGCCATCATTGATAGCAGGCGTGCAAAGTCGTTCGCAAAACTGATCAAGAACATCGAAGTTGCTGCCCGCATGGGTGGCCCGGACCTTGCCGGTAACCCTGGCTTGGAACTCGCCGTCACCAAGGCAAAGAAGACCTCGGTTCCCAACGACAACATCGACCGCGCCATCAAACGTGGAGCAGGCCTTACCGGTGAGGTAGTCGACTACACCGAAATCATGTACGAAGCCCGCGGTCCGCAGGGTTCGGCCTTGCTGATCGAATGTCTGACCGATAACAAGAACCGGGCAGCTTCAGAGGTGCGCCTCGCCATTTCGCGCAACGGCGGCACCATCGCCGATCCCGGTTCTGTCAGCTACCTGTTTGCCCGCAAGGGTGTCGTGGTTCTGCCGAAGAACGGCCTCAGCGAGGATGACATCCTGATGGCCGTCCTGGAAGCAGGAGCCGAAGAAGTGAAGGACAGTGGCGAGAACTGGGAAATTCATTCCGAGCCCTCTGACCTTCAAGCCATCCGTGACGCCCTCAAGGATGCCGGCATCGACTACGAAACCGATGAGGCCGAGTTCGTGCCCTCCATGCAGGTGGAACTCGATGTTGACGGTGCCAAGAAGTTCATGAAGCTCGTCGATGCGCTGGAAGACCTGGACGATGTCCAGAATGTCTACAGCAATGCTGACTTCAGCGAGGAAGTGCAGGCTGCCCTCGACGCCGAGTAGGCCGGGGCAGCACACAATTTTGACATCAAACAGGAAGGCCCGGACTTGACTCTTCGCGTATTGGGAGTCGATCCGGGCCTTACCCGTTGCGGCATCGGCGTGGTGGACATCGAACGGAATCGACGCGCCACCATGGTTGCCGTGGGGGTTGTTGGAACCTCGGCCGAATTGACCCTGGACAAGCGCTTGCTGGTGATCGCCGAAGCCATCGATGAATGGCTTGACCGGCACGAGCCCGACGTCGTCGCCGTCGAACGTGTTTTCTCTCAGATGAACGTCAGTACCGTGATGGGTGTCGCCCAGGCCTCCGGCGTGGTGATTGCGGCCGCCGCCCGCCGGGGCATCCCCGTCGCCTTGCATACGCCGTCCGAAGTCAAGGCCGCGGTGACCGGTAGTGGCACTGCCAACAAGGACGCCGTGACCAAGCTGGTGACCAAGATCCTGCGATTGGATGCTCCACCCAAGCCGGCAGACGCTGCTGATGCCCTGGCCCTTGCCCTCACTCACGCGTGGCGTGCAGGCAGTGGAATGGGGGCGGCTGGTGGCGTTCCGGGTGCCGGCTCGCTGACTCCGGCACAGAAGGCATGGGCCGAAGCCGAAGCAAAAGCGCGCCGCGGACGGTGATTGCGCGCCGTCCTTGCTAGGGTATTCGTAGATATGTTCGGATAGTCCGCATCGGGCCCTAACAGCTTTGGGCCGTATTAATTCAGGAGCCGGGTCTTGATCAGTTTTCTCCGTGGAACCGTAGCCCACGTGGGGTTGTCCACCGCCGTCATTGACCTCAACGGTGCGGGTATGAGCGTCTACGCCACGCCGCAGACCCTGAGCCACCTCAAAGTTGGAACCGAAGCCAAGCTCTTCACCTCCATGATCGTCCGGGAAGATTCACTCACATTGTTCGGTTTCGCGGACGACGACGAACGCGAAGTCTTCGATGTCCTGCTCAGCGTCAGCGGAGTGGGGCCGAGGTTGGCGCTGGCTGTTTTGGCGGTACACGAGCCCGAAGCAATCCGGGTGGCAGCCCATACCGGCGACGGCAAAGCATTCACTAAGGTGCCGGGAATTGGCCCCAAGGTCGCCGGCCGGATTGTCCTGGAGCTGGCCGGTAAGTTGGTCCCGCACGGCACGGGTACAGCCTCGGCCCCCGAGACCGCCATCAAGGCCGAATGGAAGCCGCAAGTAGTTGCTGCGATGACCAGCCTGGGCTGGTCCGAGAAAGACGCCACAGGAAGCATCGACAAAGCCATGGCCGATTCGCCGGAGCTGGTGGATGCAGGAAACGTGGCTCAAATCCTCCGCGCCACCCTGCGTTGGCTGGGCCAGGACGGCGCCCGCGCCGGCAACCGCGTAGGCAGCCGTGGCTGAACAGTCTCTCGTCAACGGGGGAGAGGAGCCGGAGGAGCGGGTTATTGAAGCCGCCCTCCGCCCTAAGAACCTGCACGATTTCGTTGGCCAGCACCGCGTCCGTAAACAGCTGGCGCTCGTCCTTGAAGCGTCAAAAATGCGGGGACGCAGCGCCGACCATGTTTTGATGTCCGGTCCGCCCGGACTCGGCAAGACCACCCTGGCCATGATCATCGCCGCAGAAATGAACGCGCCGCTGCGCATTAGCAGTGGTCCGGCCATCCAGCACGCCGGAGACCTCGCCGCCATCCTCTCTTCTTTGTCCGAAGGGGAGGTCCTGTTCCTCGACGAGATCCACAGGATGTCCCGGCCGGCGGAGGAAATGCTCTATATGGCAATGGAGGACTTCCGGGTGGACATTGTGGTGGGCAAGGGAGCAGGCGCTACCGCCATACCCCTTGAACTTCCGCCCTTCACGTTGGTAGGGGCTACCACGCGCGCCGGCCTCCTGCCAGGTCCGTTGCGCGACCGGTTCGGCTTTACCGGGCACCTCGAGTTCTACTCGGTTGCCGAGCTGGAATTGGTCCTTCGGCGTTCTGCCGGTCTTCTGGATTTGAAGGTGAACTCTGCCGGGTTTACGGAGATCGCCGGCCGGTCTCGCGGCACGCCTCGTATCGCGAACCGCCTTCTTCGCCGCGTCCGCGACTGGGCCCTGGTTCACGGCATCGAACAAATTGACGCCAGGTCGGCGTCGGCGGCTTTGGATATGTATGAAGTGGACGCCCGGGGACTGGATCGGTTGGATCGCTCCGTGCTTGAAGCGTTGATCACCAAGTTCAATGGTGGTCCTGTTGGCCTGTCCACTTTGGCGATCGCTGTAGGCGAGGAGCCGGAAACAGTGGAAACCGTGGCCGAGCCGTTCCTGGTGCGTGAGGGACTGCTGGGGCGCACGCCGCGGGGCCGCATCGCCATGGCATCGGCCTGGACGCATCTTGGTTATGCTGTGCCGGCCGGGGTGTTCGGCCAGGAGGCCTTGGCTCTCTTCGGCGAAGACGAAAACCACGCCGAAAGCGTAGATACCATCGGTTAACACGCCGTGTTCAGCTTTTCCCTCTAGACTGGTATGACGCTCGGCACGTTCGAGTCCTTGATCCATGCGCCCGCCTCGCGGATCTGCCAGGGACGTTGCCGTGAACCAAAACGTAAGTACAGAACGGAACTTCCCTGTGGATCCAATGACCATATTGCTGTTCGTCATGCTTGGACTCTTTGTCTTCATGATGTTCCGCCGCAACAAGAAGACCCAGCAGCAGCAGGCTGCGATGCAGTCCAAGTTCGCTCCGGGCGTCGACGTCATGACCAGCTTCGGTCTTTTTGGCCGCATCGTCTCCATCGACGAAGCCGAGAACAAGGTCGTCATCGAACTTTCCCCGGGCAATGAGGCCACGGTGCACCGCCAAGCGGTCACCAAGGTAGTCGAACCGGCTTCCGAGGAAGCCCCCGTTGTTCCGGACGACGCTTCTTCCTTGACCACCGCGGACACCGAATCTCCTGCCGCTGTTGAGACGCCGGAAGAAACCATCGCGCGCCTCAACAAAGAGGACAAGAAGGACAACTAGCATCGTCAGTCGCGGCAACACCGCGGAAGACAACTTCTACGGCAGCGGAAAGCCGCCGGCAGACGCTCACCAGCGTGCGCCGGCGGCTGTTCGGCGATAACAGGAAGATCGATAATGGCACGGACCCGCCCCAAAAATTCAGCCCGCAGGGTGCTGACCTGGCTTGGAGCAATATTCGTTGTACTCACCGCTGTCCTGGCTGGCGGAGTGGTGACTGGCAACGCCAGTTGGGCTCCCAAGCTTGCTTTGGACCTTGAAGGCGGCACCCAAATGATCCTGGCCCCCAGGGTTGAGGGTTCCAGCGAGATTAATGAGGAGCAGCTCAACCAGGCAGTTGCCATCATCCGGCAGCGCGTTGACGGATCAGGCGTTGCTGAAGCCGAAATCAGCACCCAGTCCGGCCGCAATGTGGTGGTCAGCCTTCCGGGAACTCCGTCCAAGGAAACCCGCGACTTGATCCAGGCTTCCGCCGACATGAACTTCCGGCCGGTGATCACCTATGGCGATCCCGCCGCCGTTCCCGTGGAATCGCGCACACCGGATGACCAGCTGAACAAGCCGACGGCGGAACCGGCCAACGCCAGTGATGTCAACTGGATAACCCCGGAAGTCCAGAAGGAATTCGAAGCTCTGGACTGCGTCAATCCTTCGACTGAAAGGCGTGAACGCTCCGATCCGGCCAAGCCCCTTGTGACCTGCGAAGCTGCCACGGCTACGACGCCCGCCATCAAGTACATCCTTGGGCCGGTAGAAGTCCGAGGCCAGGACATCAGCGATTCCACCTTCTCCCAGGTGCAGGGCGCCCAGGGTTCGGTCACCAACTCCTGGGGCGTGAACATCGTCTTCAATGCGGATGCCACGGAGAAGTTCAAGGCCGTCACAGAGCGTCTCAACCAGTACTATGTGGCGGCGCAGGCCCAAGGAACTGACGATCCCAAGTCCCAGTTCGCCATCGTCCTGGACGACAAAGTCATTTCCGCGCCGCGTTCCCTGGCAGTGATTACTGACGGACGCCCACAGATCACCGGCAACTTCACCCAGGCGACTGCCAAGGCGCTTTCCGACCAACTTCGTTATGGCGCGCTTCCCATCAGCTTCGAGATCCAGTCACAGGAGCAGATCTCGGCCACACTTGGTGGCGACCAGCTTCGCCTCGGGTTGCTGGCAGGCATGATTGGCTTGTTCCTGGTTGTGGTTTACTCACTCTTCCAATACCGGGCCCTTGGCCTTGTCACCATCGCCTCCCTCGTGGTGGCCGGTGTCCTGACATACTTGGCCATTGCGATCCTTGGTTGGACCGAGAATTATCGGCTCTCCCTTGCCGGCGTCGCCGGTTTGATCGTGGCTATCGGACAGACTGCAGACTCCTTCATCGTCTACTTCGAGCGCATCCGTGATGAACTGCGCGAGGGCCGTGGTCTGGTGTCCGCCGTGGAGAATGGCTGGAAGCGTGCCAAGCGCACGGTGCTGGCCTCCAAGGCCGTCAACCTCCTGGCTGCCCTTGTCCTTTACTTCGTTGCTGTTGGTAATGTGCGCGGCTTCGCCTTCACCTTGGGCCTGACGGCGCTTGCCGACCTCCTGGTCGTCTTCATGTTCACGCACCCCATGCTGCAGGTCTTGGCACGCACCAAGTTCTTCGGAGAAGGACACCGTTTCTCGGGCCTTTCCCCGGACCGTCTTGGTGCAATTCCGCTGTACCGTGGCGCGGGGCGGCTCCGTGCTCCCGATGAGAAGCCCACGCCCGTACGTGCGCGCAACACCGGTGCTGTTGCCGAAGCCGAACGTCGCATGACCATCGCCGAACGACGTCTGGCCGAGAAGGGCCAGCTGACTGGTTCCTCCAAGGCAACCAAGGAGGAGAAGTAATGACTACGAGCTTCGCAACCTTCGGCCATGAGCTGTACACGGGCAAGCGCTCGTACAACTTCGTCAATTCGAAGAAGATCTGGTTCATCATCGCGGCCGTTGCCGTGGCGCTCTCCATCCTTATCCCGGTGGCCAAGGGCGGTTTCAACCTTGGCATCGAGTTCCGTGGCGGCTCGGAGTTCACCGTCTCCAACGTGAGCACCACCGACGCGAGCCTCGGCGAAAAGGCCGTTCACGACGTCGTACCCGGCGCTATTCCCCGGGTCGCGAACGTGGCCGGCAACACCATGCGGATCCAGACAGACCAGTTGACCGACGATGAGACGAACCGCATCAAGGACGGCCTCACCAGCGCCTACGGGGTCACTGAAAACGAAGTGACCTCCAACTTCGTGGGTCCAACCTGGGGACAGGATGTCACGCGGCAGGCCCTCATAGGTTTGGTGGTCTTCGTTGGTTTGGCAGCTGTCCTGATGGCGCTGTACTTCAGGACCTGGAAGATGTCGCTGTCGGCCCTCGTTGGCATGCTCGTCACGATGTTCACCACAGCGGGCGTGTACGCCCTGAGCGACTTTGAAGTCACGCCGTCGGCGATCATCGGCTTCCTGACCGTGCTCAGCTACTCGCTTTACGACACTGTGGTGGTCTTCGACAAGATTCGTGAAAACACTGCGGACATTTCCACCTCCACGCGCCGCACTTTTGGCGAAGAGGTCAACCTGGCCGTCAACCAAACACTGGTCCGCTCCATCAACACCATGATGGTCGCCGTGCTCCCGGTGGCAGCGATCCTCTTCATCGGTGCCGGGCTCCTGGGTGCGGGCACGCTGCGCGACCTTTCGCTGGCATTGTTCGTCGGCATCCTCATCGGTACGGCAGCAACGATCTTCATTGCGGCGCCGTTGTATGCGTGGCTGCGCCAGGGTGAACCGGACCTTGTGAAGCAGGCCAAAAAGGTAGCCCACCGCAGGGCCGAAGCCACTGTTTAGGGCTGTAGTTTGATCGTGAGCCGGTCCCCGCACCAATGCGGGGGCCGGCTCTTTGACTTGCCCGTCCGCCCGTCATGTGCTGCCCAGTTGCAGAAGCATTCACTTGCGGGAATAGACTGGGAGAATTAAATCGGTTGTGAGGGGTACTTCTGTGGAAGAACGTGCGACGTCGGCACCACCGGCGGGCGGGGAAGACGGCCACAATGCTGTGGCGGTTCCGGCAACAAGCGTGGCTGGACGGACTGCGGGAGCAGTTCCGGTCGATACCCCTGGCGTGCGTCCCACCTTCCCGGGGCGGCGGGAGCGTACGCGTTCCCGGCTCGCCCGGCTGACCGGCCGCGGCGTCGCCCCGTACTCTCCGATCCTGGAACCCCTGTTGCGGACAGTGCGGGCCAACAACCCCAAAGAAGATTTTGACTTGATCCAGCGGGCCTTCGCCGTCGCAGAGCGAAGCCACCAGGGCCAGAAACGCAAGAGCGGTGATCCCTACATCACCCATCCCGTGGCCGTGGCCACCATCTTGGCTGAGCTTGGAATGACGGGCACCACGTTGGCCGCCGCGTTGCTCCACGACACCGTAGAGGACACCCCGTACACCCTCGCTGACCTGACGCGGGACTTCGGTCCCGAGGTTGCCATGCTGGTGGACGGCGTGACCAAACTGGACAAGGTCAGCTTTGGCGAAGCCGCGCAATCGGAGACCGTCCGCAAGATGGTTGTGGCCATGGCCAAGGACATCCGCGTCCTCATGATCAAGTTGGCCGACCGCCTGCACAACGCACGTACGTGGCGCTTCGTCTCTGCTGAGTCCTCTTCACGCAAGGCCCGCGAAACCTTGGAAATCTTCGCACCCTTGGCCCACCGCCTGGGCATGAACACCATCAAATGGGAACTCGAAGACCTGTCCTTCGCCGCCTTATACCCCAAGGTGTACGAGGAAATCGTGCGAATGGTGGGAGACCGGACGCCGGAGCGCGAGAAGAGCCTCAGCGTCATCCGCAACCAGATAGCGGATGATCTCCGGACGGCGCGGATCAAGGCGACCATCACTGGCCGACCCAAGCACTACTACTCCATTTACCAAAAGATGATCGTCCGGGATAAGGACTTCGACGACATCAACGACCTCATGGGCGTGCGCGTCCTGGTGGACTCCGTCCGGGACTGTTACGCAGCCCTTGGTACCTTGCATTCGCGATGGAACCCCCTGCCGGGACGTTTCAAGGATTACATCGCCATGCCCAAATTCAACATGTACCAATCTCTGCACACCACAGTGATCGGCCCGGGCGGCAAGCCTGTGGAGATCCAGATCCGTACCCATGAGATGCACCGCCGGGCAGAGTACGGTGTGGCAGCGCACTGGAAGTACAAGGATCAGCCCAACCGGACGGCACAGGGCCCTGGCAGCCCCCGCGATGGCGACATGGGCTGGCTGAGGTCGTTGGTGGACTGGCAACAGGAAACGTCCGATCCCGGTGAGTTCCTGGATTCACTGCGTTACGAAATCAATGCACGGGAAGTTTTCGTCTTTACCCCCAAGGGTGAGGTCATGGCTCTTCCGGCTGGTTCCACCCCTGTGGACTTCGCCTATGCCGTCCATACCGAGGTGGGTCACAGGACCATCGGCGCGCGTGTCAACGGCAAGTTGGTTCCCCTCAACAGCGAGTTGAACCATGGCGACTGGGTGGAGATCTTTACCTCCAAGGCCGAAGGAGCCGGCCCCAGCCAGGACTGGCAGCACTTCGTCAAGTCTGCGCGTGCACGCAACAAGATCCGCCAGTGGTTCACGAAGGAACGTCGTGAAGAGGCGATCGACCGAGGCAAGGACATGCTGACGCGGGCCATGCGAAAGCAGAACCTCCCGTTGCAGCGCCTCATGACCCATGACGCTCTGTCAGCTGTCGCCGAAGACTTCCACTACGTCGACATCTCCGGACTCTACGCGGGCGTAGGTGACGGGCATACGTCCGCCCAGTCCGTCATGGAAAAGCTCGTCGAGCACCTGGGTGGCCATGAAACCCCGGACGAAGACCTCGACGAGGTCAGCATTCCCACGCAGGTTGCCAAGTCGAAGTTCTCGGACTCCGGTGTCATCGTGCGCGGTGTGGGCGATGTCTGGGTCAAGCTGGCGCGGTGCTGTACCCCGGTGCCACCGGATCCCATCCTTGGCTTCGTTACCCGTGGCTCAGGAGTATCCGTCCACAGGACAGACTGCACCAACGTCTCCGGGCTCCGGGACCAGCCGGACAGAATCGTCGAAGTCGAATGGGCTCCCACACAGTCGAGTGTCTTCCTGGTGGAGATCCAGGTGGAGGCGCTGGACCGTAAGTCCTTGCTCTCCGATGTGACCCGCATCCTGTCGGAGAACCACGTCAACATCCTCGCCGCCTCGGTTCACACTTCGAGTGACAGGGTGGCCATCTCGAAGTTCGCCTTTGAGATGGGCGATCCGAAGTACCTGCACCACGTCCTGAACGCCGTGCGACGGATCGACGGTGTCTTTGACGTCTACCGCACCACTGGCAACAGGCGCCGCAGCTAGTTCAGGGCTGGGAAGCCAGTTGTGACAGGGTTGCAAGGGCACGCCGCTTGTGGGGTACCCGCGGGACCGCCTCGACGGCCAATGTGAGCAGCCGCAGCCGGACACCCAGATCTTCCTTGTCCAGGAGGCGCCGGAGAGCGGGCAATGCGCGATCGCTTTCGACGTGCAAGGCGATGTCTGCTGCGGTGCGGAGAGGGCTGCTCACCAGCATTCCGCCGAGGCTCACCACATCCATCTGGCCCAGCCGCACCTCATGGAGGCTGCACGCCGTGCTTCCCCGCAGGCTTGAGATGCGGTGCTTCGCGTCAACCAACAGCGACAGGTGCTCGGGCGGGTTTGCGCACCCGTAGATCCAGGCTGCGGTGAGCCGGCCGGCAACTACCTTTGTCCGGATCCGTTCCGGAACCGTGAGGGCGGCTGCGCGGGCCCTCAGGCGATGGGTGACAGCCACACCGGGTGAGGCATAACTTTTGCCGTAGAGGGGCAGGAGAATCCCGTCAAAAGCCATGCTCTGCAGTTCGTTCCACGAAAAGATGCGGCTGGGGGAGTAGAGCTCAGGGATGACAGGCTCCAAGAGGGACGGGGCAGTAGCAGCGGGGACCATCCACTGATCATTTCGTGCCCGCGACCTACGAGTACAGGCTCCGCCCCGGTTATGTGGATAACCGGAACGGAGCCTGCAGGATAACGAATCGTCAGTTGGGGCTAGGCGAGGTCGCTCGCCGAACGCTGGATCTGGTCCAGCCATGCCTGACGGGCTTCCAATGCCTCGCGCGCAGCCTTGATGCGGCGCTGGTCGCCGGCCTTCTCCGCCTTTTCGAGATCGTCCGTGAGGCCGGCGATGGCGGCTTCGAGTTGCGAGAGCGCGCTGTTGGTGCGGGCCTTTGTCTCAGGGTTGCTCCGGCGCCACTTCTCTTCCTCGGCTTCCCGGACAGCGTCTTCAACCTTCCGCAGTCCGGCCTCAATGCGGCCCATATCCCCGCGGGGAACCTTGCCTGCGTCTTCCCAACGGTCACGGATGGACTGGAGAACCTTCTTGGCTGCGTTGAGGTCGTTGATGGGCAGCAGGGCCTGCGCTTCGGCTACCAATTGCTCCTTGACCACCAGGTTGGCTGTGTATTCCTGGTCGATCTGGTCATTCGCGGCCTGGCGGTTGCTGAAGAAGACGTCCTGGGCGGCGCGGAAGCGGCCCCACAACGCGTCATCGTCCTTGCGGCTGGCACGTGGAGTGGCCTTCCACTGGTCCATCAGCCTGCGGTACTCGCCGGCAGCGAACCCCCAGTCGCTGGACGACGAGAGAGCCTCGGCCTCGGCGATCAAAGCTTCCTTGGCAGACTTTGCAGCGGAATTGTTGCTGTCCAGCTGCGAGAAGTACGCGCGGCGGTGACGATCGAAAACTGTCCGGGCCGAACGGAACCGCTTCCAGAGAGCATCTTCGTTGCTCCGACCCAGCCGGACGCCACTCTTCTGCGCCGCCTTCCATGTCTCGAACAACTCGTTCATGCGGGCGCTGGAGGTCTTCCACTGGATCTGCGCGGGATCCTGGCCGGCGATGGACTCAGCTTCGGCCACAATCGCTTCGCGGGCTGCAAGTTCGGTGGCACGGACGGCGTCATGGGCAGCTTTTTCGGACTTCTCCAGTTCCACGACCTGTGTGGAGAGGGCGTCCAAGCGAGCCTCGGCGGAACGGATGTCGCCCACCATGTTGCGCTCGGCCAACTGCTCACGAAGATGGGTGACGGTCTTCTGCATATCCGTTGCGGGGGCCTTGGACTCAACGCGGTGTTCCAAGAGGACCACTTGGGCGATGATGTCGTCGAACTTCCGGGCGAAGTAGCCCAAAGCTTCGTCGGGGCTGACGCCGGGGTATTGGCCGACAGCGATTTCTTCGCCATCCAGCGTCAGGAAGACGTGGCCGTCGCCTTCAGCGCGACCCCACTTGGCGGCCTCGGCGAGTGACGCAGCGGACACAGCCGGGGCGGCAGGCACGACGGCGGCCGGAGCCTTGGGACGTGCTGCAAATGCCGCTGGCGAAGGGGCTGCGGAGGGGACCGGCCGCGGTGCGGCCGGAGTTGCAGGGGCGGCCGCTTCAGCCTGGGCCGGAGCCGTCTCCTTGGCGGGCGCTGCTTCTTCGGCGGGCGCTTCCTCGTCAACCGGTGCTGGTTCTTGTGCAGGTGCTGGCGTGACGGGGGTTTCGGCAATGTCGGCGCTGTTCGCCTCGACTGCTTCTTCGTCGGCCACTACTGCTGTTTCGTCGGATTTCTGACTGTCTGTCACCGCTAAAAGTCTTTCGCTTGGAGGGACTGCTAAGGTAATGCACCCCTGGCCGGGGCCCGGAGCTGGTTACTTCAGAGAAAACGAGTCTATCGTGACAGGTGCCACAGGGGCGCCGTCGTTGGGGTTTTCGCCGGACTTGAGGCCTGCGGCAGCTATCTTGGTCACGACGTCCAGGCCGCTGGTTACCTTGCCCACCACGGTGTATCCGCCCGCAGTGTCTGCCGGAATGGTGGTGTCTTTGTAGACGACGAAGAACTGGTGGCCGTTACCGTATGCGTCGTTTCCTGTTCGTGCCACGGCGATGGTCCCGGCAGGGTATTTGTTGTCTGCAGGCGCGTTTTCCAGTGGACCCCATCGGTAATTGGGGTCGTCCGTCCCGTTTTCGTCGGTGGCGCCGCACTGCAGGAGCCCGAATGTTTCGGACGTTGTCAGGCGGTGGCAGAACTTCCCGTTGTAATAGCCGGCGTCACTCAGGGACTTGAAGACCGCGGCTGCCTGAGGTGCCGCTGTGCCGTTCAGTTCGATTCCGACAACTCCGCCGTTCAGTGCGAGCTCACCGGTAAAGGTCTTTCCCGCTGCCGTGTCAGGGCTGGGAACATCGGGGCTGTTGGATGCAGAGGCCGACGGCGAAGCGGAGGGGGAACTGAGGCCGGCTTCGGCCGCGGCGAACTCAGCCTCGGTGGGATTGGAGCTGAAAACCGTCAGTTGCAGCACGACGGCGAGGATTACTGCCGCCGCACCGGCACCGATGGCGATGGTGTTGTCGCGTTTGCGCCGCTTGCCCTGTTCCTGCCGGAGGGCACGCTTGGCTTCCATCTGCCTGATGCGACGTTTCGCTTCGCGGTCATCCCGCGACCTTGTTGCCAAGAGTCCTCCTGATTGTGTCCACTTTCCGAGGCTGCCGACAGGAATCCGGGCATGCTGCATTAGATGTGCACGCGCGGAAAGCATAAACTGGCTGCCGCACATAGTTTATGCATGACCGGCTGGACGCCCGCCTTGTAAACGCCGAACAGGCGTTTAAAGCTGCGGGGCCCACGCCGGCGTCAACTTTCTTCGAGGAGACATTTCCACCATGGCACGTACCGCCTCCCTGTCCGGATTCCCCGAGTGGCTTCCCCAGGAGCGGTTGGTGGAGCTGCATGTGCTGGACACACTCCGGAAGACGTTCGAACTGCACGGATTCTCCTCCATCGAGACGCGGGCCGTTGAAACGGTTGGGCAGTTGCTCCGTAAAGGCGAGATCGACAAAGAGGTTTATGGCCTGAGCCGGCTCCAGGACGATGAGGGTGAGGCGGCCAAATCGGATAAGGCTGACCCCAATGCCTTGGCCCTGCACTTTGACCTCACTGTTCCTTTCGCCCGCTACGTGGTGGAGAACGCCGGTTACTTGGCGTTTCCCTTCCGCCGCTACCAGATCCAGAAGGTCTGGCGTGGTGAGCGCCCCCAGGAAGGCCGTGCCCGCGAGTTTACGCAGGCGGATATCGACGTCGTGGGCGACGGAGAGCTCCCCTTCCGCTACGACGTCGAGATCGCCTTGGTTATTGCCGAGGCACTGAGCGCCCTGCCGATTCCGGATTTCCGGCTGCGGATCAACAACCGGAAGCTGGCCGAAGGCTTCTATCGCGGCATTGGCCTGACGGACACCGCAGGTGTCCTGCGCAGTATCGACAAACTGGAAAAGATCGGTGCGGCCAAGGTCGCTGAGCTCTTGAAGAGTGAGCTCGGCGCGACGGATGAGCAAGCAGGCCTGGCCCTTCAACTGGCGGGTATCCGCACGGAAGATACCTCGTTCGTCCAGCAGGTGCGCGCCCTGGGCGTCACTGACGATCTTCTCGAAGAAGGCCTCAACGAACTGGAGCAGGTTATCCAGGCGGCCGTCCTGCGCGCCCCCGGCAAAGTTGTTGCTGATTTGAGCATCGCCCGCGGCCTGGACTACTACACAGGGACCGTCGTCGAAACCGTGCTGGTGGGCCACGAGCAGCTTGGGTCCATTTGCTCCGGTGGCCGTTACGACGCCCTGGCGAGCAAGGGCAACCGCAAGTTCCCCGGCGTCGGTCTTTCCATCGGTGTCACGCGGCTCGTTTCGCGTATCCTCAGCCAGGAACTGGCAACGGCCTCGCGAGCGGTACCCACCGCGGTACTGGTTGCCCTCAATACTGACGACAGCTGGTCCGCAGCGCAGGACATTGCTGCCCAGCTGCGTGGCCGGGGCATCGCTACCGAAGTCGCGGCGAAGGCTGAGAAGTTCGGCAAGCAGATTAAGTTCGCCGACCGGCGCGGTATTCCCTTCGTGTGGTTTACCGACGACGACGGCAAGCACCAGGTCAAGGACATCCGCACCGGTGAGCAGGTGGACGCCGACCCCGCCGAATGGACCCCTGCCGAAGAGGACTTGTACGTCCGCGTCACCACTGCCTGATACACACAGTGCTTGTCCTGCCTTATGGCAGGAGCCGTGGCCGGGGCGGGTAAACTCGGACGGGACCGCTTCGCAGTGGTCCCTCTAAATTTCATGCTGAAAGGAATGCTGTGCTGCGCACACATGACCTCGGATCACTTCGCTCCGAGCACATTGGACAAACCGTTACCCTGGCCGGCTGGGTGGGCCGCCGCCGTGATCACGGTGGCGTTGCATTCGTTGACCTGCGTGACGCCTCCGGTGTCGCACAGGTGGTAGTCCGTGAGGAAGAAGTCTTCCACGGCCTGCGAAACGAGTACGTGCTGCAGGTGACGGGCACCGTCAACAAGCGTCCTGAAGGCAACGAGAACCCGGCACTGGCGACAGGCGAAATTGAGGTTATCGCCGATCAGGTTGTTATCCTCAACACGTCCGAGCCACTCCCGTTCCAGATCGACGAGCACGTGGAAGTTGGCGAGGAAGCCCGGCTCAAGCACCGCTACCTGGACCTTCGCCGTCCCGGCCCTGCCCGCAACATGCGCCTTCGTTCTGAAGCCAACCGGGTAGCACGCGAACTGCTGCACCAACGCGGCTACATCGAAATCGAGACCCCCACGCTGACGCGTTCGACGCCGGAAGGCGCCCGCGACTTCGTTGTTCCGGCACGTCTGGCCCCGGGTTCCTGGTACGCCCTTCCGCAGTCGCCCCAGCTTTTCAAGCAGCTCCTCCAAGTGGGCGGCTTTGAGAAGTACTACCAGATTGCCCGTTGCTACCGTGACGAGGACTTCCGCGCGGACCGCCAGCCGGAATTCACACAGTTGGACATCGAAGCCAGCTTCGTGGACCAGGACGATGTCATTGAGCTTGGCGAGGCAATCGTCAAAGCCCTGTGGCAGCTGATCGACGTTGAGATCCCCACTCCGATCCGACGCATGACGTACCTGGACGCCATGGCCAAGTATGGCTCGGACAAGCCGGACCTGCGTTTCGGCGTGGAGCTGACGGAACTCACTGAGTTCTTCAAGGACACCAACTTCGGCGTCTTCAAGGCACCCTACGTCGGTGCCGTGGTCATGCCGGGCGGCGCTTCGCAGCCCCGCCGTACCCTGGATGGTTGGCAGGAATTCGCCAAGCAGCGCGGACACAAGGGCCTGGCATATGTCCTCTTCAAGGAAGACGGCGAGCTCGCTGGTCCCGTTGCCAAGAACCTCACGGACGAAGAGCGTGCCGGCTTGGCCGATGCCGTGGGTGCCAAGCCCGGTGACTGCATCTTCTTCGCCGCAGGTGAGAAGTCAGCCGCGCGCGCCCTGCTCGGTGCTGCCCGCGTTGAAATTGGTCACCGCACCGGTTTGATCGACCCCAAGGACTGGGCGTTCGTCTGGATCGTGGACGCTCCCATGTTCGAGCCCGCTGCCGCGGCCGTCGCTTCCGGCGACGTAGCCGTCGGAGGAGGCCAGTGGACGGCAGTGCACCACGCGTTCACCTCGCCAAAGCCTGAGTTCCTGGACACCTTCGACAAGGACCCGGAGTCCGCACTCTCGTACGCCTATGACATCGTCTGCAACGGCAACGAGATCGGTGGCGGCTCCATCCGTATCCACGAGCGCGAAGTACAGGAACGCGTCTTCCAGCTCATGGGCCTGGACAAGGAAGACGCCGAAACCAAGTTCGGCTTCCTGCTGGAGGGCTTCAAGTACGGCGCTCCTCCGCACGGCGGCATGGCCCTCGGCTGGGACCGTGTTGTTGCCTTGCTTGCCGGCGTGGAGTCCATCCGCGACGTCATTGCGTTCCCGAAGTCGGGTAACGGCTACGACCCACTGACGGCGGCGCCTGCGCCGATCACGCCTCAGCAGCGCAAGGAGGCCGGCGTCGATTTCAAGCCTGAGGCCAAGCCTGCCGCCAAGGCGGAATCGAAGTCCGAATAGAACAATGCCCAAAGGCTCTCCACTGCGGTGGGGAGCCTTTGGTGTTCCTGCCAACGAAAGGTGACGGATCTGTGGTTGAGCAAGCGAGCATCGAGACACTCATGGACAAGGCGTGGCCTGCCATCGAGCGCGAAGACCTTGATTGCGAAAGCACGGCGAAGTGGGTGCTGCGGGCCTCGGAGGGCGTAACGCAGCGCGCGAACTCTGTGTGGCCGGTTGCACCGGCAATCATTGCTGCCCCTGACGTGGACGTTCGCCTTGAACGATCCGTCCGTACCGCCTCAGAGTGGTACAGGCGTCGCCGGCTTCCCCTGATTTTCCAGGTGTTCGATGACTCCCGAAGCGCTGCCCTCAATGCCGTCCTGGACCGGCAGCGCTTCACCCGGCAGTCCGAAACGATGATCATGGTCCGCGGCCTGGACGGCTTGCCGATCAACTTTTCAGCGCAGGACGTGGAACTCAGCGATGTTCCCTCGGAGGAATGGCTCCGGGTGTGGTGGTCCGTCGATGGCCGTGGCGGCGAGGCCGAACTCTCGGTCGCGCAAAGGATTCTCACCGGTTGCCCGGCGGTGTACGCACTGGTGAGGGACGACGACGGCGTTCCCGCCGCCGTCGGGCGCCTGGCCCTTGTGGACGGCTGGGGTGGCATTTACAGCATGGCGACATCTGTGGAGCACCGCAGGCAGGGTTATGGCACGCGCGTGCTGGACGGGTTGCTGGAGGCCGGCGCACAGCGGGGTCTTGAGGGGTTCTGGCTCTTGGTCACAGCCGGCAATCATGGAGCGCAGTCCATGTACGCGCAGGCTGGTTTCACGGAGCAGGGCAGCTACCTGTACCGGCAGGCTCCGTTGAAGCGTTCCGTCAGCGGTTGCTAACCCGGGGGATCCGTCACTGTGACCCGGATACAGCAAGCGTCAGCGGCCGCTTTGGGCAGGGTGGCGGATTTGGCCGCCTGAACATCAAGGAAGGCCAGCCGTGTGCGGCCGCCCACGGCTTTAAGGGCGGGTTGCGCAAGGACCTGTTCCACCAAAGCCCTGTCACCACCGGGAACGATGTACTCAATGTGCTGTCCGGCAAAGACCTTTGCCGCGTGCTCCGCTGTGGTTTTGGCGTCGATGAAGCGGTTGCCGCTCTTGGTAGCTCGGACGGTGCTTCCGCTGGCCGATGCCAAGGCGTAGCCACCGCGGCGAACCAGCAGCAGGCCCAGGGCGCGTTCCTGGGCGGCGAGTGATGCAAGGCGCTCAAGCTCGGTGGTTCCGCGGCCTGGTCTTCCGTCTGCGGGCCAAGGCGCCCTCAGCAGCGCGGTGGCACCATCAGCGGCACGCAGGAGCAGTCCGGTGTCGTCGAAGTCCTCAACCAGGGGCCCATGACCGGCGGTGAACCTGTCCACCCATCCATGGATCCGCTGTGCCGGTACCAATGCGGTGCGGGTGGCGGTATGTGGTTGCTTCGGCAGTGGGGTGGATTGGGGGCGGCCCACGTCGATGTCTCCTTTGCTGGAACTATGAGTAGCCTATCCATGTGGAAGATCTCTTTGGTGCCGGTGCAGTCAACGACGACGAGTCGGAGGACCTGCCTGCGGCCGGGGGACCTTCCGACGCCAACTGGATGGCTTCCCAGCGCAGTCCGTTGGCAGTCCGCATGCGCCCCCGTACGCTGGACGATGTCGTGGGTCAACAGCATTTGCTGGGGCAAGGATCCCCGCTGCGGCAGCTGGCGGCCGGTGCCGAGGCTGCCGGCCCCGCCGGCCCGAGCTCCGTCATCTTGTGGGGGCCGCCCGGAACCGGTAAGACCACGCTGGCCCATGTGATCGCCAGGGGCCCCGGCCGGAAGTTTGTTGAACTCTCCGCCATCACCGCGGGCGTCAAGGATGTCCGGCGTGTCATGGACGAAGCACTGACTGCACGTGATCTCTACAAGAAAACCACCGTCCTCTTCCTGGATGAGATTCACCGCTTCAACAAGGCCCAACAGGATGCCCTGCTGCCGGGCGTGGAGAACCGCTGGGTGGTGCTGGTGGCAGCCACCACGGAAAATCCGTCGTTCTCGGTGGTGTCGCCGCTGTTGTCGAGGTCGCTCCTGCTGACGCTGAAGCCGCTCACCGATGACGACATTTCAGGGCTCCTTCAACGGGCCGTCGCCGATGCCCGCGGCCTGGCCGGACGCGTGGAACTCAGTGTCGAAGCCTTGGACCACCTCGTTCGTCTCTCCGGAGGCGATGCCCGCAGGGCACTGACAGCGCTGGAGGCCGCCGCCGGTGTCGCGTTCGGTGACACCGCCGCCGTCATGACTTCCGACGCTGACGACGAGGAGGGAGACGGGCCCGGGACGGACGGGGAGACTGACGACGGCGAACCGGGGCTCGCCAACGACGGCGCGCCCGACGCTCCGGTACTGGTGGAACTTCGCCACACCGAGCGGGCATTGGACGCAGCTGCAGTTCGTTACGACCGTGCCGGAGACCAGCATTATGACGTGGCCAGCGCATTCATCAAGTCCATCCGCGGCTCGGATGTGGATGCCGCACTGCACTACTTGGCGCGCATGCTCGAGGCCGGCGAGGACCCGCGGTTCGTTGCGAGGCGCATCGTGATTTCCGCGGCCGAAGACATCGGAATGGCCGACCCCACGGCACTCCAGACGGCGGTGGCGGCGGCTCAGGCAGTGCAGCTGATCGGTATGCCGGAAGGGCGGATCGTTCTCGCCGAAGCTGTTGTCCATTTGGCTACCGCGCCAAAGTCCAATGCCGCCTACATGGGGTTGAACAAAGCGGTGGCCGATGTCCGGGCAGGTTTCGGCGGCGGCATTCCCATGCATTTGCGGGATGCGCACTACCCGGGTGCCAAGCAACTGGGACATGGCAAGAGCTACAAGTACGCGCACGACGAACCCCACGGTGTGGCTACGCAGCAGTATCCGCCGGACGATTTGGTGGGCAAAGACTATTACGAGCCCACCAATAACGGAGCTGAACGGGATATCGCGGCCAGGCTGGAGCGGCTCCGAAAGATCGTGCGTGGGGAGTAGCCAGCGGGCCTGTGCCCATGTGCAAGGCCGCAGGGCGGCGGCCCTGCGCATGGTAGGATAGTTGCTTGTCTGGCATGGCCCGACGCACAATCCCTTTGAAGATTTCTTCCATAGTGCTGTGCGCCCGGGCTAGTAGCAAGAGGCAGCGGTTGGCCGATGCTCTCCCTGATGGAGGCCAGTAACACTGACACACCGCAGTAATTGGAAGGACACAAGTGGCTAACAACACTCGTGCTCGCCGTACCGCACGTCTTTCGCGTGCACTCGGCATTGCTCTGACCCCCAAGGCCGCCAAGTACATGGAGCGCCGCCCGTACGGCCCCGGTGAGCATGGCCGTGCCCGCAAGAAGCAGGACTCCGACTACGCCGTACGTCTGCGCGAAAAGCAGCGTCTGCGCGCCCAGTACGGCATCCGCGAAGCCCAGATGACCCGTGCCTTCGAAGAAGCACGCCGCACCAAGGGCCTGACCGGTGAAAACCTGGTTGAGCTGCTCGAAATGCGTCTGGACGCCCTCGTGCTCCGTGCAGGCTTCGCCCGCACCATCGCACAGGCCCGCCAGCTGGTTGTGCACCGCCACATCATGGTTGACGGCATCCGCGTGGACCGCCCGTCCTTCCGCGTTGGCGAAGGCCAGCTGATCCACGTTCACAGCCGCTCCGAGGTTATGCCCCCGTTCCAGGTGGCAGCTGCAGGCGCACACGTTCTGAACAACGTGCCGGCATACCTGGACGTCAAGATCGACGCACTGCAGGCACGCCTGGTTCGTCGCCCCAAGCGCTCCGAGGTCCCCGTGATCTGCGAAGAGCAGCTCGTCGTCGAATTCTACGCTCGCTAAATTCCAGCAGCGCATACAAAGAAGCCCGTGGCACATGCCGCGGGCTTCTTTGTATGTAAGGTACTGGTCCAAAGTAGGTAAGGTACTGGGGAGGCCTTGTCCAAAGCCGATATCCGGCTGGTGCAGGGCAGCGCAACGACCCTAGGAGAAGAGTTCTATGTCAGGTGGCGACATCGCCGGCCTCATCGCAGCAGGAGTCTTCGCACTCCTTGTGTTGTTGTTGGCTGTGCCTATCTTGAAGCTGGGCGGCGTTTTTGACGAGGTCCGCACCTCGATCCGGTCCATCAGCGACGGCGCCACGCCCCTGATGGATGAAGTGACCGCAACGGTCTCCACCACAAACCAGCAGCTGAAGAAGGTTGACGGCATCGCCTCCAACGTCTCGGACGCCTCGGCCAATATCTCCGCATTGTCCTCGCTCGTGGCCGCCACGGTTGGTTCTCCCCTAATCAAGGTTGCCGCGTTCAGTTACGGCGTACGCTCGGCATTCGCTGGTCGCCGTGCACCTACCTCCGGCCGCCGCAGCCGCTGAACAACAAGGGAGAGTAGAAACCCATGAAAAGAATTGTGTGGATGGGCATAGGCGTCGCCATCGGCGTCATCGCCTTCCGGAAGATCACTGAAGCCCGGGCCAACATCGGCCCTGATGGCCTGAATCGTGCCGTGGGGCGGATGGCTGATGGCTTGTTCGATTTTGCCGACGCCGTGCGGACGGGCATGCACCAGCGCGAAGAGGACCTACGGGCTGCGTTGGGGATTGACGACGCCGGAGCAGGCCGCCGCTAGCGGGTGCGGTTCGCTCCCGTGCCCTCAACAGGGCAGAATGGAAAACTGCGGAACGGCACCAGCCGGTACCGCGCACATCATGTGCAGTGAATTGAGAAGGGTAAGTAATCAGCTAATGAAGTCGCAGGAGATCACCAAACGCTGGGTGGACTTTTTTGTCAGCAAGGGCCACACCGCCGTTCCCTCCGCGTCGCTCGTTTCCAGCGACCCGTCCCTTCTCTTCACTGTCGCCGGAATGGTGCCATTCATTCCGTACCTGACTGCGCGCGAAGAGCCCCCCTACAGCCGTGCCACGAGCGTCCAGAAGTGCATCCGCACCGGCGACATCGAGGAAGTGGGAAAGACGGCCCGTCACGGCACTTTCTTCCAGATGTGCGGAAACTTCTCCTTTGGCGACTACTTCAAGGAAGACGCCATCAAGTTCGCCTTCGAGCTGCTCACCAAGAGCGTTGACGACGGCGGTTACGGCCTGCCCGCCGAGCGCCTTTGGGTAACCGTTTACGAAGAAGACGACGAGGCCAAAGAACTGTGGCTCAAGAACACCGGCATCCCGGCTGAGCGCATCCAGCGCATGGGCAAGGCGGACAATTACTGGTCCACCGGCCAGCCTGGCCCGGCCGGCCCCTGCTCGGAGATCTACTACGACCGCGGCCCTGCCTACGGCATCGAAGGCGGCCCTCTCGCCGACGAGACCCGGTACATCGAGATCTGGAATCTCGTGTTCATGCAGTACCAGATCGAGAACGTGCGCTCCAAGGTGGACTTCGACATCGTCGGCGAATTGCCGCAGAAGAACATCGACACCGGCCTCGGCATGGAGCGTCTTGCGATGATCCTCCAGGGCGTCGAGAACATGTACGAGACCGATCAGGTCCGTCCCGTCATCGACAAGGCTGCTGAACTGTCCGGCCGTGAATACACTTCGGCCGAGTCCCCGGAAGACCCGCACCACACGGACGATGTCCGCATGCGCGTCGTGGGAGACCACATCCGGTCTGCCCTGATGCTGATCGCTGATGGAGTTTCACCGTCCAACGAAGGCCGCGGTTATGTTCTGCGCCGCCTGATCCGCCGTGCCGTTCGCGCCATGCGCCTGCTCGGCGTCGAAAAGGCCTGCCTGCCGGACCTTCTTCCCGCCTCCCGCGACGCCATGAAGGGCGTGTACCCGGTGGTGGAGACTGACTTCGCCCGCATCAGCCGCATTGCTTATGCCGAAGAAAAGGCGTTCCTGCGCACCATTGCTTCCGGTACCACCCGCCTGGAGGATGCCGTCGCCGAATCGAAGGCTGCCGGGGTCCCGTTGTCCGGCGCCGACGCCTTCGCGCTTCATGACACTTACGGTTTCCCGATTGACCTGACCCTGGAAATGGCGGAAGAAGCCGGCCTCAAGGTCGACGAGGCAGGCTTCCGCGCGCTCATGCTCGAGCAGCGCCAGCGTGCACAGGCCGACGCCAAGGGCAAGAAGGGTGGCCATGCCGACCTCAGCGCCTACCAGGAGCTCCTCGGCAAGGGCGAGACCGTGTTCACGGGCTATGACGAACTTGAGGGCCAGTCCAAGGTCCGTGGAATCGTCAGCGGTGGCCGGCCGGTAGCGCACGCCTCGACAGGCGACGAGATTGAGCTGGTGCTCAATGAAACCCCGTTCTACGCCGAAGCCGGTGGCCAGTCCGCTGACACCGGCCTCATCACCGGCGACGGTTTCGTGGTGGAGGTGCTGGACGTCCAGCGTCCCATCAAGGGCCTCAGTGTGCACAAGGCGATTGTCCGTGAAGGTGAGATTGCCTCTGACGCGCTGGTGCGCGCCGCCGTCGACCGTGAACGCCGCCATGCGGCCGAGCAAGCGCACACAGGCACGCACATCGTGCATGCCGCCCTGCACCAGATCCTCGGCCCGGAAGCCACTCAGCGCGGTTCGTACAACAAGGCCGGATACCTTCGCTTCGACTTCGCCTGGGGGGAGGGCCTCAGCACTGCCACGCGGTCTGAAATCGAAGAGGTCTCCAACATTGCCATCCGGAATAATTTCCGGGTGGACACCAAGGTGATGGGGCTCGCTGAGGCCAAGGCACTGGGTGCCATGGCCCTGTTCGGTGAAAACTACGGCAGCGAAGTTCGTGTCGTGGAGATCGACGGGGCTTGGTCCCGGGAGTTGTGTGGTGGCACGCACGTGTCCAACACGTCCCTCATCGGCAGTCTTTCGCTGCTGGGCGAGCAGTCTGTTGGCTCGGGAAACCGGCGCGTGGAGGCCTTCGTTGGCCTGGATGCTTTCCGTCACCTCGCCGCTGAGCGGGCATTGGTTACTGAGCTCACGGAACTCTTGAAAGTCCCTTCCGGTCAGCTTGCGGACCGCATCTCCAGCACCCTGAGCAAGTTGAAGGCCACGGAGAAGGAACTCGACCGCCTTCGCAAGGAGCAATTGACCGCAGCGGCGGCCAATTTGGTGGGCACCGCCAAGGATGCTGCAGGTGTAAGGGTTGTAGCCCACGACGCCGGTCAGGTTGGCGGAGCGGACGATCTCCGGAACCTCGCCTTGGACCTCCGCAGCCGGTTGGGCTCGGAAGCTGCCGCCGTGGCCGTTGCGGGCGTCAGCAATGACCGTCCCGTGATCCTCATCGCTACCAATGAGGCGGCACGCGAAGCCGGCGTGAAGGCCGGAGCGCTGGTCCGCGTGGCCGCAGGCATCCTCGGTGGCGGCGGTGGCGGCAAGGACGACGTCGCCCAGGGCGGCGGCGCCGACGCTGGGAAGGTCTCTGAGGCCCTCACAGCGGTGGTGGATGCGATAGCCAAGCGCTGACGGTGGCTGCGAGTACTAACGGTGACGTCTACCCCCAAGGCATCAAGCTGGGGGTAGACGTCGGTACCGTCCGGGTGGGCCTGGCCATGTGCGATCCGGACGGAATATTGGCCACACCTTTCAAAACGGTTGCGCGGGACGCCAAAAAGAACTCCGACGTCCGTGTCGTGGTTAAGCATGCTGCGGAATTGCCCGCCGTGCAGATCTTCGTAGGCCTTCCACGCACCATGAAGGGTGAAGAACGCGCGTCCGCCGAAATGGCCAGCGTCTACGCCGAGCTCCTCACAAGTGAACTTGTGCGGGCCGGTTTGGACATCCCCGTGAACCTCGTGGACGAGCGACTTTCAACCGTGACGGCACACCGCAACCTTCACCAAGCTGGCATGAGCAGCAAGAACCACCGTAAAGTGGTTGATCAGGTTGCCGCTGCTGGAATACTTCAGCACGCAATCGACATGCAAAAAGCCAGAGGAACGGATGTTGGCCGCCGAGTGCAGGCACCGGCGCAATCCGAAAAACCCAGCAGTGCCCCAACGCTGCGGGCTGCCTCCGGCAATGAACCCGATTCTTCTACGAGGGGACTGCAACTGTGAGCCCGGTCAACAACGACCCCTCCAGCGGTACCGCCGGCGGCGGTATGCCGCTGACCCGCAAGGAGCTGCGGGCGCGGGAACGATTCCTCGCCACGCAGAACCACAACGTCGTACCCGTTCCCGAAGCGACGCCGGGGGAGACCGCCTCGCCGGCGGGCGTTGAGCCCGAGCTGCCCCGTCCCGTTCCCGCAGTGCCTCCAGCGCCGGTTGCTCCACCGGTTCCTGTGGCTCCACCGGTACCCGTGGCCAAGCCCGCTGCTCCATTGCCAATACCCGACGCTACGGCTTCTGCACCGGTTCCTGCCCGCGAATCCAGTGATGTGCAAGCCCCCGTCGAGTCGCACTCTGCTGAACCGGAACATGATGCTGAACCGGCGCATGATGTTGAACCGGCGCATGATGAGGTTCACCACGACAGCGAAGGCTCCCATGAACTCGCCGGGCATCACGACCCGGAACATGTAGATCCGGAGCACCTCGAGCCTGTCCACGTTGACGCTGAACGACTGCATGGCTTCGCTGAGCTCGATCCCCACCACGGCTTCGAAGCCCATGACGATTATCATGGCGAACACCATGCCGATGAGCACCACCATGACCTCATTGCAGCCGTCGAGCAGACGGCCTCATCCAAGGCAGCGGCAAAGAAGGCCAGGCGCCGTCGTCGCGTTGTTGCTCTCCTGATCACCCTGGGTGTCTTCGTCGCCGCAATTGCCATTGGGGCACAGTTCCTCAAGCCGCTGCTGGGCATGGACAAGGTCACTGACTATCCGGGTCCGGGAACGGGCTCGGTCACCATCACGGTGGCCGAAGGCTCCGGACCGAAAGCAGTGGGCGTTGAACTGGTCGAGAACAAAGTGGTGGCAGACGCCGATGCTTTCGTCAAGGAATTCCTCAACGATGGCGGTGAGCTGTCTCCGGGCGAGTTCACGTTCCGAACCGAGATGAAGAATTCCGATGCCGTGGACGTCCTGGTCAACAAGGACGCTTCGAAGGTGATGTACTTCGCCCTGAGCGCGGGCCTCCGCATCAATGAGTCCCTCGAGGCCATTTCCAAGGGCTCCGGCGTCTCAATGCAAGAGCTCAATGCGTTCAACCAGGCCCCGGCACAGTTCGGTGTCCCCTCCAAGGCCAAGAACCTGGAAGGCTTCCTCGCCCCCGGTGAGTACCGCTTTGAGCTTGGCACACCGGCCAAGGACATCATTCAGAAGCTGGTCACTACTACGTTGGATGAACTTAAGTCCCAAGGAATCACGGATCCAGCGAAGCAGTATGACGCCGTGACCATCGCCAGCATCGTGCAGGCTGAGGGCGGGCAGGCGGATTACGGAAACGTGGCCGGCGCCATCTATAACCGGCTGAAGCCAAACAACGTGGAAACCAGCGGCCTGATCCAGTCTGATGCCACGGTGACCTACGGTCTGGGAAAGAAGTCCTTCCACCTCACTGAGGAAGAAAAGGCCGATAAGTCCAACACGTACAACACGTACGCCAACGTCGGTCTTCCGGCTGGACCGATCGGCTCACCCGGCAAGACCGCCATCGATGCCGCGGCCAAGCCCACGCAGAATGACTACCTCTACTGGGTGACCATCAACCTGGATACCAAGGAGACCAAGTTCTCCAAGACGTTGGCGGAGCACAATACATACGTTGAGCAGTACAACGCCTGGTGCCAGGCCAACGCTGGACGGTGTGTGTGAGTCGTCGGGCCGCCGTCCTGGGGCATCCGATCTCGCATTCGAAGTCCCCGGCGTTGCACACCGCTGCCTATGCCAAGCTCGGCGCGGACATCGAATACTCGGCGATTGACGTCACCGTGGATGGCCTTCCATCGTTCATGGAAGCGCTCCGTGGTGACGACTCATGGTGTGGCCTGTCGGTCACCATGCCGTTGAAGTCAGCAATGGTCGGGGAAGTAGACGAGGTCCGCGGTGCGGGCGCCCACTTGGGCGTCATCAACACGGTTGTTTTCGAGCACGACGGCGGATTGGTGCGTCGGGTGGGATACAACACCGATGTCGCCGGAATCGTTGAAGCAGTCCTGTATGCGGGGGTTGCTTCCACGCCCCACGCCGCAATCCTTGGTGGTGGTGGCACCTCGGCTGCCGCGGTGGCCGCCGTCAAGGAACTGGGTGGAGGCCACGTCGACGTTTTTGTCCGCGACCCAGGGCGTGCCGGCGACGCGGAAGGCGCGGCTGCCGCCGTCGGAATCTCCCTCAGTATCCGGCCTTTGACTGAAGCAGCCACAGCCGTTGCGGGCGCGGATCTGGTGATTTCAACCTTCCCGCCGCGCGCCGCCGACTCTTTGGCGGAGGAGCTCGCAGCGCTGCCGGGAACGGGGGCCGGTGTCCTGCTGGACGTCGCTTACGATCCTTGGCCCAGCCGGCTGGCGGAGGTATGGCACGGCCATGGGGGAGCCGTGGTTCCGGGCTTGGAGATGCTGATGTACCAGGCGGCAGAACAGATCAGGCGCTTCAGCGGCTGTGACGTGGATGCCGCCGTCATAGATGTGATGTGCGACTCAGTCGGGCTTCCCCGGCGAGTGTTCTAGAGGCCTTACATGGCAGGATTGGTTATATGTTGCGTTGGTTGACTGCCGGTGAATCCCATGGTCCGGCTCTGATCGGAATTGTTGAAGGCGTGCCCGCCGGTGTTGAACTCACCAGCGCGCAGATTCGTGACGCGCTGGCGCGTCGCCGCCTGGGGTATGGACGTGGTGCCCGCATGAAGTTTGAGCAGGACGAGGTCACCATCATGGGCGGCGTCCGTCATGGACTGACCCAGGGTGGTCCCGTGGCCATCCAGGTGGGCAACACGGAGTGGCCCAAATGGGAGCAGATCATGTCTGCAGACCCTGTGGACCCCGAAATCCTCGCCGACCAGGCCCGCAATGCGCCACTGACCCGGCCGCGCCCGGGCCACGCCGACTTCACGGGCATGCAGAAGTACGGCTTCGACGAAGCCCGCCCCGTCCTTGAGCGCGCCAGTGCCCGTGAAACTGCCACCCGCGTCGCTCTTGGTACCGTTGCCGCCCAGTTCCTGAGGCAGCTGGGCATCGAGCTGGTCAGCCACACTGTTTCCATTGCCAGCGTGACCGTCCCCGAGGGCCGGCCTCTGCCGTTGCCGCAAGACGTCCTTGCCCTTGACGCCGATCCCCTGCGGTGCTTCGACCGTGAGACTTCGGACGCGATGGTGGCCGAGGTGGATGCCGCGCACAAAGAGGGCGAAACCCTCGGTGGAGTGGTTGAGGTTCTCGCCTACGGACTGCCGCCGGGACTGGGCAGCTACGTGCACTGGGACCGCCGCCTTGATTCGCGGTTGGCTGCAGCCCTGATGGGTATCCAGGCAATCAAGGGTGTTGAGGTTGGCGACGGCTTCCTGACGGCTGCCCGTCGCGGTTCTGCTGCCCATGATGAGATCCTCAAGGACGAGAATGGCAAGATCAGCCGCCAGACCAACCGGGCCGGCGGTATTGAAGGCGGCATGAGCATCGGTGAGGTCCTGAGGGTCCGCGCTGCCATGAAGCCGATCGCAACCGTTCCGCGGGCTCTGCGAACCATAGATGTCAGTACGGGAGAGCCCGCCAAGGCCCACCACCAGCGTTCGGACGTTTGTGCAGTGCCCGCGGCCGGCGTCGTTGCCGAGGCCATGGTGGCTTTGGTTCTGGCTGAGGCTGTCGCCGAGAAGTTTGGTGGCGACTCCGTTGCCGAGACACAGCGAAACCTGCAGAGCTACCTCGACAGCATCCCGGCCACCCTGGACTCGGTCGGCCGGTAGTGGTCCGCCCTGTCCTGGATGGCTGTCCCGGCCGTCCCGTTGTCCTGGTGGGGCCCATGGCTGTCGGCAAGTCGGCCATCGGCCAGCAGCTGGCCCAGCAGCTCGGTCTCCCGTTTGTGGACACCGACGCTGTGGTGGTTGCTGCCCACGGCAGCATCGCTGATATTTTCGCGGGACGCGGAGAACACGCCTTCCGTGAAATCGAAGCGCGTGCGGTGGCGAAGTCAATCGAAAATGCCAAGGTTCAACCAGCCATCATTTCCCTCGGCGGGGGTGCAGTTCTTGACTCCGGCACCCAGCAACTGCTGGGGGAGTGCACAGTGGTCTACCTCGAGTGTGACGCAGAAACCGTTGCTGACCGGATCGCGCGGAACACGGGCAGGCCTTTGCTGCAAGGTGATGCGATGACCCGATGGGAGGCCTTGTTTGCCACGAGGCGTCCTGTCTACGAGCGTCTCGCGGACATCGTCATGGACGTCCGTTCCGGATCCGTGGCGGAAATCGGCCTCCACTTGGAGGAGCGGCTGCGCCAGCATGCAGCCTTGAAAGAGGAAGTTGAAAAGTGAGCAACGAAGCAACTGTCATCAAGGTGACTGGCCAGTCCGTCAATGAAAACTACGATGTCGTGGTTGGACGCGGCCTCCTGGAGACCTTGCCCGGGAAACTTGGTGAGCGTGTCCGGCGGGTTCTTGTCATCCACCCCCGCGCCCTCCGCCTGACGGGGGATACCGTCCGCGACGAGCTCGAAGCAGCTGGTTTTACCGCGCTCACGGCCGAAATCCCGGACGCGGAGGAAGGCAAGCACATTCAGGTTGCTGCCTTCTGCTGGCAAGTACTGGGTCAAAACGATTTCACGCGCTCCGATGCCATCGTGGCTGTCGGCGGCGGCGCTGTCACCGACCTCGCGGGCTTCGTGGCCGCTACGTGGCTCCGCGGGGTCAAGGTCATCCACATGCCCACCAGCCTGCTCGGCATGGTGGATGCCTCGGTTGGCGGGAAGACCGGCATTAACACCGCCGAGGGCAAGAACCTCGTGGGTTCCTTCCACCCTCCCGCAGCCGTCCTGGCAGATCTGGACACCCTCCAGACATTGCCTAAGAACGAGCTCATTTCCGGCATGGCGGAAGTCATTAAGTGTGGTTTCATCGCCGATCCCGTGATTCTTGACTTGGTTGAAAAGAACACCGACGCCGTTATGGACACTGGTTCGGATGTTGTCCGCGAACTTATTGAACGTGCCATCTCCGTGAAGGCCGAGGTAGTGTCCCAGGACCTCAAGGAATCCGGCCTCCGTGAAATCCTGAACTACGGCCACACCTTGGGACACGCCATTGAGCTGGTGGAACGCTACTCATGGCGCCATGGCGCCGCTGTCTCGGTGGGCATGATGTTCGCTGCGGAGTTGTCGCGCAGCGTGGGCCGGTTGTCCGATGTCGACGCAGATCGTCACCGCACCATCCTGGAAAGCCTGGGCCTGCCTACTACCTACCGTCGGGACCGTTGGCAGGGCCTGCTGGACGGCATGCGCCGGGACAAGAAATCCCGCGGCGACCTTCTCCGCTTCGTTGTCCTCGACGGCGTGGCCAGGCCCGGCATCCTGGACGTTCCCGACACCTCACTCTTGTTTGCGGCCTACCAGGAGATCGCATCATGAGTGCCGCAGTCCGTGAGGGCGTGAGCGATTGGCCGACTGCCGGCTTCCCGGGCGTCCGAATGAACCCGGACACGCTGCTGCCTGTGGTCGTCAACGAGGAAGTCATGGAATCTGCGCTTGCAGCGTCGGAAGACCCTGCTGACCGCATCATGGCCTTGTTGCTTGAAAACCAGCCCAAGGAGGCCGCCGAGTTGCTGGCTGAGGCCCGTTACAAAGATCCTGAGTCATTCCGCCTTCGAATCTTCGAAGCCGAAGTCCACCGGGCCACCAACCGCCTTGACCGGGCTGTGCAGTTGTTCCGGCAGTTGCTTCACGAGGTTCAGGGGAGTTCCAAGGAAGCGATCGTTCATCAGTATTTGGGGCGCGCTTATTTCGTGAGCGGCAACGCCCTTGCAGCGTCCGAGGAGTTCTCCAGGGCGCTGGACCTGAGGGTGTCCATGGCTGCCGATGCGGCGCTGATCTATTCATCAGCCGTAGCCCTGCAGCGGGCCCGCAACGTACTCGAAGTTGCCTGCTGAAAGCTGCTCAGATCCCCGTTCGCAGGCCCCCGGCTTATTTGCCGGTAGAATGGTTCTTGGATTTTTGATAAATACGCGCTGGCGGGCCGTTTGGCATGCCTGCCTGGCATAGACGAACTGGCAGCTTGAACCAGTGAGAGAAACCTGAGGATACGAGTGGCAACCACAAACGACATCAAGAACGGGACCGTACTGAAGCTCGAGGGCCAGCTCTGGAACATCATCGAGTTCCAGCACGTCAAGCCGGGCAAGGGCGGCGCGTTCGTCCGTACCAAGATGCGCAACGTCATGTCCGGCAAGGTGGTCGACAAGACCTTCAACGCCGGCCTTAAGATCGAAACCGCAACGGTTGACCGCCGTGACTACCAGTACCTGTACCAGGATGGCGAAGACTTCGTCTTCATGGACACCCAGGACTTCGACCAGATCACCGTCACCGGTGCAACTGTCGGCGACGCCACCAACTTCATGCTCGAAAACCAGATGGTCAACATCGCCATCCACGAGGGCAACCCGCTGTACATCGAACTGCCCCCGAGCGTCGTCCTCGAAATCACCTACACGGAGCCGGGCCTTCAGGGCGACCGCTCCTCGGCAGGCACCAAGCCGGCCACTGTTGAAACCGGCTACGAGATCCAGGTTCCGCTGTTCGTTGAGCAGGGCACCAAGGTCAAGGTCGACACCCGCGATGGCAGCTACCTGGGTCGGGTCAACGACTAGTGAGCGCACGCGGTAAAGCCCGTAGCAGGGCTCTTGAAGTACTCTTCGAGGCGGAGCAGCGCTCCGTTTCGGCTTTCGACGCGATGACCGCGCGCCGGGAGAAAACCGACTTGATCATCAACCCCTACACGGTGGAAATCGTTGAGGGCGTTGTTTCCATGCAGGCAACCATCGATGAGTTCCTGCAGACGTACGCCCAAGGGTGGACGTTGGAGCGGATGCCCTCAGTAGACCGCATCATTCTTCGCATCGGCGCCTGGGAGCTCCTCTACAACGATGAGGTTCCGGATGGCGTGGCGGTCAGCGAAGCCGTTGCCCTCGCCAAGACGATGTCCACGGACGAGTCCCCGGCCTTCATCAATGGCCTCCTTGGCCGTCTGCAGAAGCTCAAACCGTCACTTCTCGCCTAGGTTCATCGCCGGGCTTAAACGCATAAGGACCCGCTTCACAGGAGACTGTGGAAGCGGGTCTTTTTTGCGTTACTGGAGTACTGCCGCCCTGAGGCCCGGGATGCTGCGGAGATGTTCAAGCTCATCGTGCTGGTGAACATGGACGTCACGGCCGCTAAGTATCCGTTGACGTGTGAACGCCAACGCGGTGGCCCCCTTGATGAAAGCCCTCATCTGAGGCCCACGGCCGCGGGACGATGCCCAGCGAACGGCATGCTTGCGGCCCTTCGCAGTGGCGAGCATTTCCACTTCGGCCGGAGTGAACCACCCCGCCCGGGCATACTCCATGAGCCGCTGCCGCGTGAGTTTCCCTTCAGCAACCCGGAGCAGGATGATGCCCACAGCGGCGACCAGGAAAATCGGCACCTGGACTACGAAGTACTCCACCAGGAAGTCCTGGCCCATGCTGTTCCAGCGGTTGTGCAGGAACATTGCGGGCAGCAAACCGATGAAGAACGCCAAAACGGCATAACCTGGGTGCCACTTCCGGGCCGCGAAGCCCATGATCAAGCCGGTTGTTCCCGTGAAGACCGCATGCGCAAAGGGCGACATGACGCCGCGGAGGATGAAGATGCGTACCAGGTCCGTGCCCGGATCCGTTGACGAGGCAATTTCCCGTCCGAAGTACAGGATGTTCTCTGTGAAGGCGAAACCGGCAGCAATGGTGAATGCGAACACCACCCCGTCCACCGGACCATCGAAGTACTTCCGAGCGGCCAGGATCAATACCAGCAACCCCAGCGACTTAGTGAATTCCTCCACGATGGGCGCCTGCACCGTGGCCATGAAATAGGTGAATGCTTCTTCGCTGCTGGTGGGCGCGGCAAGGGCGAAGAGAGGCTGTATGAGCAGCGTCCCGGCAATGGAAACAGCGGCACCCCACGTGAAGGCGAACCACAGGAGCCTTTTCGGTTCAGGCTCCCACCGGTCAATAAGGCGAACTGTCAGCAGAACCACCGACAAGGGAATCAAGGAAGCAATAAAACCAACGACAAAGCCGGTGACGCCCGTGTTGCCCAGCAGGAACGGCACCACCAGGAGGAGGCTGGCAAGGGCCAGCACTGCGCCCGCGATGACCAAGGGCAGTGTGCCCAACGAACGGCCGCGTGGTGCTGGTGGCATGGCCCAGGTTTGCTGGGGGAGCGATGTCGGATTTCCCGGCGCGGGCTGGAAGTTCCCTGGTTGGACACGGCCAATCCATGTGGGGTTGGCGGCAGGTTCCAGATAGGGCCGCGGATAGGGTTGTCCGCCAGGCTGCCCGTTCGGGTTCATGGTCATGGGCAAGAGCCTATTCCACGGCAGGGAGTGTGAGCTTAAACTCATGTCCGGCTTCGGCTGAGGGTGAGGTCGGTAAGTGCCATTGTGGTAGCTTTGAAAAGCAAATATTCCTTTTTTAATTCCGTCCCGTGAGGCGGGGAAAGGGGAGACGAGCGATGACTGAAGTCACTTCAGCGCACGTGCCGTCGCGGGTTGTTCTCAATCAGGCGGACATTGATCGTGCGCTCACTCGTATCGCCCACGAGATCCTCGAAGCCAACAAAGGCTCCCAGGACCTGGTTCTTTTGGGCATTCCCAGCCGCGGCTATCCTTTGGCCGTGCGGCTTGCCAACAAAATCGCAGCAGCCGACCCCTCGGTCAACGCCGAAACGATTGTTGGCCAACTGGATGTCACCATGTTCCGTGACGATCTCTCCCACCAGCCCACGCGGCCCCCTCGCCACACCCGGCTGCCATTGTCCGGCATCGACAACAAAGTAGTTGTCCTGATCGACGACGTCCTGTATTCGGGCCGAACCATCCGCGCCGCCTTGGACGCCCTGGTGGACCTTGGCCGCCCACGGATTGTCCGCTTGGCTGTGCTGGTGGACAGGGGCCACCGCGAGCTCCCCATTCGCGCAGACCACGTGGGCAAGAACCTGCCCACCTCCTCCGCGGAAAAGGTCCGCGTCCATCTTGAGGAAATCGACTCCGTGGACGGTATGCCCGTCAACGAAGTAGTTATTGAGGCAGGCAAGTGAAACACCTCCTTTCCACAGAAAACCTCAGCGCTTTTGATGCCATCCGTGTCCTGGATACAGCAGAAGAAATGTCCGCTGTGGGCGAGCGTGAAGTGAAGAAACTGCCGGCCCTGCGCGGCCGCACCGTGGTCAATCTCTTCTTCGAAGACTCCACCCGCACCCGTATCTCCTTCGAAGCAGCAGCAAAACGCCTGTCAGCAGACGTCATCAACTTCGCCGCGAAGGGATCTTCGGTGTCCAAGGGGGAGTCCCTCAAGGACACGGCACAGACCCTGGCCGCCATGGGCGCGGACGCCGTCGTTATTCGCCATTGGGCTTCCGGCGCGCCGCACCGCCTCGCCGCCACGGACTGGATCGACGCAGCCGTCATCAACGCCGGTGACGGCACCCACGAACACCCAACGCAGGCGCTTCTGGATGCCTTCACGATGCGCCGGCACTGGTCGCGGGTCAACGGCACAGAGTCCACCGGTGCGGACCTCAGGGGCATGCGGGTAGCGATTGCCGGCGATGTCCTGCACTCACGTGTTGCCCGGTCCAACGTTTGGTTGTTGAAGACACTTGGCGCCGAGGTCACGCTGGTGGCGCCCCCCACGCTGCTGCCGATCGGCGTCGAGCACTGGCCTTGCAAGGTCAGCTACGACCTGGACCAGACTCTTGAAGCCGGCATCGACGCCATGATGATGCTGCGCGTCCAGGGTGAGCGGATGAACGCTTCGTTCTTCCCCTCCACCCGCGAGTACTCCCGCCGCTGGGGATTCGACGACGCCAGGCTCCGTGCGTTGGATGACCTCGGAATGAAAGACACCATCATCATGCACCCGGGTCCCATGAACCGGGGCCTGGAAATTTCTTCGGCCGCCGCTGATTCGCCGCGATCCACTGTGCTTGCCCAAGTGCGCAACGGCGTTTCGGTCCGCATGGCCGCCCTGTACCTGCTGCTCTCCGGGGATTCCCGCGGAGCAGCCTCGAACGTAAGCCAGTCCAGCAAGGAGACCAACTGATGGCCGAGAACACCTACCTGATTCGTGGGGCCGCCATCCTCGGCGGCGAAGCCGAGGACCTGCTGATCCGCGACGGCATGATCGAAGCCCGCGGCAAGGACCTTGCGGCTGAGGGTGCCACCGTCATCGATGCCGCGGGCCTCGTCGCCCTCCCCGGCATGGTTGACGTGCACACCCACCTGCGCGAACCTGGCCGCGAAGACGCCGAAACGGTGGAAACCGGTACCCGCGCCGCCGCCTTGGGTGGTTTCACAGCCGTCCATGCGATGGCCAACAGCAACCCGGTGGCCGACACTGCGGGCGTTGTGGAACAGGTCCACAGCCTGGGCCGCGCGTCCGGCTGGGTGGATGTCCGCCCCGTGGGTGCAGTCACCGTGGGCCTGGCCGGTGAGCAGCTCGCCGAGCTGGGCGCCATGGCCGACTCCCGGGCCCAGGTCCGCATGTTCTCCGACGACGGTATTTGCGTCCACGATCCCGTCATCATGCGCCGTGCGCTGGAGTACGTGAAAGCGTTCGACGGCGTCGTGGCCCAGCACGCGCAGGAACCGCGCCTTACCGCCGGGGCACAGATGAACGAAGGCACTGTCTCTGCAGTGCTCGGGCTTACTGGCTGGCCTGCTGTTGCCGAGGAAAGCATCATCGCCCGCGACGTCCTGCTGACCCAGCACGTCGGTTCCCGCCTCCACGTCTGCCACGTCTCCACCGCTGGATCCGTGGAAATTGTGCGCTGGGCCAAGGCACGGGGAATCAACGTCACTGCCGAGGTCACCCCCCACCACCTCCTCCTTACCGATGAACTGGTCCGCAGCTATGACCCCGTCTACAAGGTCAACCCGCCGCTGCGTACCGATGCTGATGTACAAGCGCTGCGCGAGGGCCTCGCCGACGGCACCATCGATGTCGTCGGTACGGACCACGCCCCGCACCCCAGCGAGCATAAGGAATGCGAGTGGGCGCAGGCGGCGATGGGCATGACCGGCCTGGAAACCGCACTTTCGGTGGTCCAGGAGACCATGATTGAAACCGGCCTCATGTCGTGGGCCGACTTCGCGAGGGTCACCTCCTTCACTCCGGCGGTCATCGGCCGCGTCGCTGATCAAGGCCGTCCCTTGGAAGTTGGCGAACCCGCCAACGTCATTCTGGTGGACCCGGCTGCGCGTTGGACGGTTGACCCCCATAAAATGGCAACCATGGGCCGCAATTCACCGTTCAAGGGCAAGGAGCTGCCCGGATCCGTCGTTGCCACCTTCTTCAAGGGCCACCCCACGGTCCTTGACGGCAAGCTCAACACCCCGTACCGGTACCCGGCAGTCAGCAGCAATTAATGGACAACCAGACACTTACCGTGCTGATCACGGTGCCGCTGATTGTCGTCGTTTTGGCGATGATCTGGTTGGGGTGGCGAAACAGGCTCAGGCGACAAGCCGACGTCGAACGCCTTCCCGAGGTGCCGGAGCAGCTGACGCCGGCCACCGTCGTCGCGGAAGGGCAGTACGTTGCCACCACCACGGCAGGGGACTGGCTGGACCGGATCGCGGTTCAGGGCCTTGGCATCCGGACCAACGCGGAACTGAGCATCCACGCCGAAGGCGTGCTGTTCGACCGCTCCGGCGCCGCCCCCGTCTTCATCCCGCGCGCCGCGGTAGTGGACAGTCGTGAGTCCAACGGCATGGCAGGGAAGTTCGTCGAGAAAGACGGACTCCTGGTCATCAGTTGGAAGCTCGGCAGCCGGGAACTGGATACAGGATTCCGGTCCAGGCACGCAGCCGACAAGCAGCTCCTCCTCGAAGCCCTTCAGGATTTGATCTCCGCAGCCCCTCAGGCAGATGCCGATAGTGGAAAGTAATAAAGTGACGGATAGTAAAGCAGCCACCACACCCACCTCCTCAGCAGCAGTGCTGGTGCTCGAAGACGGCCGCATGTTCCGCGGCCGCAGCTACGGCGCCCAGGGAACCGCGCTCGGTGAGGCCGTCTTCGCCACCGGCATGACCGGCTACCAGGAGACCATCACCGACCCCTCCTACGCACGCCAACTGGTAGTCCAGACGGCCCCGCACATTGGTAACACCGGCGTCAACAGCGAAGACGCTGAGTCCCGCCGTATCTGGGTTGCCGGATACATCGTGCGCGACGCCGCCCGCCGTCCGTCCAACTGGCGCTCCGAACGGAGCCTCGACGACGAATTGGTGGAGCAGGGCATTGTTGGCATCCAGGGTGTCGACACCCGCGCCATCACCCGCCACCTCCGCGAGCACAAGACCATGCGGGCCGGCATCTTCTCAGGTGAGGCCGCTCAGGTATCCGACAAGGAACTGGTCGATGCTGTCCTGGCCAGCGCCCCCATGGAAGGTGCAGCGCTGGCGGAGGAAGTCTCCATCGATAAGGCATACGTTGTCGAGCCCAAGGACCACGGCTGGGAAGGCGAACCGCGGTTCTCCATTGCCGCCGTCGACCTCGGCATCAAGGCCATGACACCGGTTCGCTTCGCCGAGCGCGGTGTGCGCGTCCACGTCCTGCCGGCCACGTCCACGCTGGAAGACGTCAACGCGGTCAACCCGGACGGATTCTTCATGTCCAACGGACCTGGCGACCCGGCCACGGCTGATCACCAGGTTTCCCTGTTGCGCTCGGTGCTGGACGAGAAGCTGCCGTACTTCGGTATCTGCTTCGGCAACCAGATCCTCGGCCGCGCACTCGGCTTCGGCACCTACAAGCTGCGCTATGGTCACCGCGGCATCAACCAGCCCGTCATGGACCGTCGGACCGGCAAGGTGGAAATCACCTCGCAGAACCACGGCTTCGCCGTCGATGCGCCGATGAACGGCGCCACGGTGGCTCCCGAAGAGCGCTACGGGCGGGTTGAAGTCAGCCACGTTTCGTTGAATGACGACGTCGTTGAAGGACTCGCCTGCCTCGACATCCCGGCGTTCTCGGTCCAGTACCACCCCGAGGCCGCGGCCGGCCCGCACGATGCCGCGTACCTGTTCGATCGCTTCATCGATCTCATGGCTGAGACGAAGTCCGGCGCCGCCAACACCACCGATTCCAAGACTGAGGACACGAAGTAATGCCCAAGCGTACAGATCTCAAGAGCGTCCTTGTCATCGGTTCCGGACCCATCGTCATCGGCCAGGCGGCCGAGTTCGACTACTCCGGTACCCAGGCACTGCGCGTCCTCAAGGAGGAGGGCCTGCGCGTCATCCTCGTGAACTCCAACCCGGCCACCATCATGACGGACCCCGAGTTCGCCGATGCCACCTACGTTGAGCCCATCACCCCGGAGGTGGTGGAAAAGATCATCGCCAAGGAGCGTCCGGACGCCATCCTGCCCACACTGGGTGGCCAGACGGCACTGAACACAGCCATCGCGCTGGACAAGAACGGCGTGCTGGAGAAGTACAACGTGGAACTCATCGGCGCGAACATCGCTGCCATTGAGCTCGGCGAAGACCGTGAGAAGTTCAAGGGTGTCGTGGAGCGTTGTGGCGCGGAGTCTGCCCGTAGCCACATCATCCACACCATGGACGAGGCCTTCGCTGCTGCGGAAGACCTCGGCTACCCGATGGTGGTCCGTCCTTCCTTCACCATGGGTGGCCTGGGCTCCGGCCTGGCCTACAACGAAGACGACCTTCGCCGCATCGTGGGCCAGGGCCTCCAGTACAGCCCCACCACCGAGGTCCTGCTCGAAGAGAGCATCCTCGGCTGGAAGGAGTACGAGCTTGAGATGATGCGCGACAAGAACGACAACGTCGTTGTTGTTTGCTCCATCGAGAACTTCGATCCCGTAGGTGTCCACACCGGTGATTCCATCACGGTTGCTCCGGCGCTGACCCTCACCGACCGCGAGTACCAGAAGCTCCGGGACGTATCCATCGCGGTTATCCGCGAGGTAGGCGTGGACACCGGTGGCTGCAACATCCAATTCGCCATCGACCCCGCCACAGGCCGCGTCGTGGTCATCGAAATGAACCCGCGCGTGTCGCGTTCTTCTGCCCTGGCATCGAAGGCAACCGGCTTCGCCATTGCAAAGATCGCCACCAAGCTCTCCCTGGGCTACACCCTGGACGAGATCCCCAACGACATCACGCAGAAGACGCCGGCTTCTTTCGAGCCGACGCTCGACTACGTTGTGGTCAAGGTTCCCCGCTTCGCCTTCGAGAAGTTCCCGGCAGCAGACAACACTCTGACCACCACTATGAAGTCGGTGGGCGAAGCCATGGCCATGGGCCGCAACTTCACCGAGGCCCTGCAGAAGGCCCTGCGCTCCCTCGAGCAGAAGGGGTCCCAGCTGGACTTCAGCTCCGTGCCCGAATACGAGGTTGCAGAGCTCATCGAGAAGGCCAAGCGCCCCACCACGGACCGCTTGCACCAGGTGCAGCGTGCGATGCTGGGCGGCGCCAGCGTGGAGGACCTCTTCGAGGCCACCAAGATCGATCCGTGGTTCCTGGACCAGCTGCAGCTTCTCAACGAGACCGCGCAGGAGATCCGCAAGGCAGGCGTGCTTACCGAGGAAATGCTGCGCAACGCCAAGCGCCACGGCTTCTCCGACGAGCAGATCGGTGCCTTGACGCACAACAACGAGGCTGTGGTTCGTGGTGTCCGCCAGGCCTTGGGCATTCGTCCGGTCTACAAGACGGTAGACACTTGTGCCGCTGAGTTCGCCGCCTACACGCCCTATCACTACTCCTCTTATGACGAGGAAGACGAAGTAGGCCTGCACTCCAAGCCGTCCGTGATCATCCTCGGATCGGGTCCCAACCGCATTGGCCAGGGCATCGAGTTCGACTACTCCTGTGTCCACGCCTCCATGGCACTGCGCAAGGCCGGCTATGAGACCGTCATGGTCAACTGCAACCCGGAAACTGTCTCCACCGACTACGACGTCTCCACGCGCCTGTACTTCGAACCGCTGACACTCGAGGACGTCCTTGAGGTCATTGCGGCCGAAGAACGCACGGGTGGCGTCATGGGCGTCTTCGTGCAGCTCGGTGGACAGACTCCGCTGAAGCTGGCGCAGCAGCTGGCCGACGCAGGTGTGCCGATCCTGGGAACCTCGCCGGAAGCAATCGACCTCGCCGAACACCGTGGCGCGTTTGCCCGCGTACTGGACGAAGCAGGCCTGACCTCCCCGAAGAACGGCACCGCCGTTTCCTTCGAGGACGCCAAGAAGATCGCTGACGAGATCGGCTACCCCGTCCTGGTGCGGCCTTCGTATGTCCTTGGCGGCCGTGGCATGGAGATCGTCTACGACGAAGCCAACCTCTCCCGCTACATCGCCAACGCCACGGAAATCACCCCGGACCACCCGGTGCTCATCGACCGCTTCCTCGAAGACGCCGTCGAAATCGACGTCGACGCTCTCTTCGACGGCACTGACATGTACCTCGGCGGCATCATGGAGCACATCGAAGAGGCCGGTATTCACTCCGGTGACTCCGCGTGTGTCCTGCCCCCGATTACCCTCGGCAACAACGTGATCGAGCGAGTGCGTACGGCTACCCGCGCCATTGCCGAAGGCGTGGGCGTCCGCGGCCTCATCAACATCCAGTTCGCGTTGGCCTCAGACGTCCTGTACGTCCTTGAAGCCAATCCGCGCGCCTCCCGCACCGTTCCGTTCGTCTCCAAGGCAACGGGCGTGCAGATGGCCAAGGCTGCTGCCCTCATCGGCACCGGCGTGACCATCAACCAGCTCCGCGGCGCCTACAAGATGCTGCCGGAAACCGGCGACGGTTCCACCCTGCCCTTGGACGCCCCCGTGGCCGTCAAGGAAGCGGTTCTTCCGTTCAGCCGCTTCCGCACTCCCGAGGGCAAGGTTGTCGACTCCCTTCTCGGCCCGGAAATGCGCTCCACCGGTGAAGTCATGGGCATCGATAAGCACTTCGACACAGCGTTCGCCAAGAGCCAGGCCGCTGCGAACAACGCCTTGCCGACAGAGGGCAAGATCTTCGTCTCGGTGGCCAACCGCGACAAGCGCTCGGTCATCATGGGCGTCAAACGCCTCTCAGACCTGGGCTTCGAGATTGTCTCCACCGGTGGCACGGCCGACGTCCTTCGTCGCAACGGCATTCAGGCGACTCCGGTCCGCAAGGTGGCCGAGGGCAGCAGCGCCGAAGGCGAAGGGACCATCGCGGACCTGGTCATCGCGGGCGAGATCGACATGGTCTTCAACACGCCCTCCGGCGGCGAAGCCCGCAGCGATGGTTACGAGCTCCGTGCTGCAGCGACTTCCATCGGCATTCCCTGTATCACTACCGTCGCCGAATTCAATGCCGCGGTGCAGGCCATTGAGGCGCTGCGCACCTACGAGTGGTCCGTGACCAGCTTGCAGGAGCACGCAGTGAACCTGGCAGCAGCAGTGGAAGCGGCCAATGCCTGAGTCTGCTGAAGCACAGCAAGGGCAGCAGCCGGTCCGGGAGTCCTTTGGCTCCCGGCTGGCTGCCGCCATGGCCGCGCGCGGTCCGCTCTGTGTCGGAATCGATCCGCATCCGCAGCTCCTGGCTGAATGGGGATTGAACGACGACGCCGCAGGGCTGGAGCGCTTCTCGCTGACGGTCGTGGAGGCAGTGGGTTCCCTCGCTGCCGCGGTCAAACCGCAGGTGGCGCTGTACGAACGTCATGGGTCGGCTGGAATGGCTGTCCTGGAGCGTACGCTGGCCGCCTCAGCCGAGGCCGGCGTACTGAGCATCGCTGACGCCAAGCGTGGTGACATCGGTTCCACGATGGCCGCCTATGCCGATGCCTGGCTGCGTGACGGGTCATCCTTGGCCGCGGACTCGGTGACTTTGAGCCCATACCTTGGGTTTGAGTCGCTGCGTCCGGCGCTGGAGCTCGCGGCCCAGTACGGCAGGGGAGTGTTCGTGCTTGCGCTGACGTCGAACCCTGAAGGAAAGTCGGTCCAGCATGTTGGCGGAAGCGATTCCGTTGCCCGCCGGATCGTAGCTGCCGCGACCGCTGAGAACCAGCGCTATGCCGGCGCCCTTGGTTCGGTTGGCCTGGTGGTAGGCGCCACGATTGGGTCGGCCCTGGAGGATCTGGACATCGATCTTGGTCCAGTTCGTGGCGCCATCCTGGCTCCGGGGCTCGGTGCCCAGGGCGCTACGCCGGCCGATCTCCGTGCGACCTTTGGTGACGCGTATTCCAGCGTCTTGGCCACCTCCAGCCGAGGGATCCTGGCTGCTGGTCCTGCCGTTGCAGCGCTGCGTGCCGCAACCGAGGAGACACTGGACGGGCTTCGCTCGGAGTAAGTTGCCAAGCCTCATTGCGCAACCGGGCCCCTGCCGGTAGGTTCAGGATCAGTCCGCGTGATCTGGATCACAATCTCGATCTGACAGGGGTTTGGCAGTGGGCCTTAAAGAGCTGACACCACAGGAGCGTTCCGATGCGTTGGAGAAGGCTGCCAGGGCGCGGGCGGTGCGTGCCGCCGCCAAGGAACGGCTCAAGCGCGGCGAGCTGAGTATTGCGGAGTTGATTTCGTCGAGCTCAACAGACGAGGCGATTGCGCGCATGCGTGTGGTGGAACTCCTGGAGGCGCTGCCGGGCATTGGGCCCGTCAGGGCGGCTGGGATCATGGCGGAGATTGGCATCGCCGGATCCCGCCGGATCAGGGGCCTGGGAATTCACCAGGCCCGGGCGCTGGTAGATTTTATGGATACCCAGCAAAGCGTGTAACGCATCTCCCCGAAGGAATCCGTGAGCAAGAAACCCGGACTGACTGTCCTTGCAGGCCCCACTGCCGTTGGCAAGGGAACCGTATCCACCTACATCAGGGACAACTATCCGGAGGTTTGGCTCTCGGTCTCGGCGACCACCCGGGCGGCGCGTCCCGGGGAAACGGACGGCGTCCACTACTTCTTCAAGTCTGCCGAAGAATTTGATTCCCTGGTGGCTGACGGGGAACTGCTGGAGTGGGCCGTCGTCCATGGCCAGAACCGCTACGGCACGCTCCGCAGCACCGTTGATGCGGCCATCGCCGACGGCAAGTCCGTGTTGTTGGAGATCGACCTCCAAGGTGCCCGCCAAGTCAAAGCGGCGGTCCCGGACGCGAATTTTGTGTTCCTGGCACCGCCCAGCTGGGATGAAATGGTCCGCCGGCTGGTGGGCCGCGGCACGGAAACTCCCGAGGAACAGCAGCGCAGGCTGGAAACCGCTAAACTGGAACTTGCTGCTGAACCGGAGTTTGACCACACCGTCATCAATGACGACGTTCGCCGGGCAGCGGACGAGCTTGTTTCACTCATGGGGCTTACCCCGCACGGGCGCTAAGCGCTTGCATTTGTTGGCCCGCTAAAATTTGGAGAATTCGTGTCCACGAACCTTGAAGGCATCATCAACCCGCCGATCGATTCGCTGCTTGAGGCTGCTGATTCCAAGTATGGCCTGGTCATCTTCGGCGCCAAGCGTGCGCGCCAGATCAACGCCTACTACGCCCAGCTGCACGAGGGCCTGTTCGAGTACGTCGGCCCGTTGGTTGACACCAAGCTGAACGAGAAGTCGCTCTCGATCGCACTGCGCGAGATCAACGAAGGTCTTTTGGTTTCCACGCCGATCGAGCCCGCAGAATAAAACAGACTGCCTGTTGACGGAGGTCACGTGCGCATAGTCCTCGGAGTCGGGGGAGGGATCGCAGCCTACAAGGTTGCATCGCTCCTCCGGCTTTTTACTGAAGCCGGTCACAAGGTGACGGTCATTCCCACCGAAGCTGCTACCCGGTTTGTCGGGGTGGCCACCTGGGAAGCGCTCTCGGGCAACCCGGTGAGCAACAGCGTCTTTGACGATGTCGAGAAGGTCAACCATGTCCGGTTGGGTCATGAGGCAGACTTGATCGTGGTTGCCCCGGCGACTGCCGACCTCCTGGCAAAAGCAGCCACGGGACAAGCGGGCGACCTCCTCACCAACACTCTGCTCATGGCCCACGGGCCGGTGCTCTTCGCTCCGGCAATGCACACGGAAATGTGGCAGCATGCCGCTACGCAGGCCAACGTGGAAACACTGCGGAGCCGCGGCGTGACTGTCCTTGAACCTGCGTCCGGGAGACTCACTGGTTCTGACTCCGGTCCCGGCCGTCTGCCTGAGCCCGAGGCGATCTTTGCCGCTGCCATGGCATTGGCTGAGTCCGCAGTCGGCGCTACGGCTTCGCCTGCGGCGGAAAAGCCCCTGGCTGGCCGCATCGTAACGATCTCCGCCGGTGGAACCAGGGAGGCGCTGGACCCTGTCCGCTTCCTGGGTAATCGTTCCTCGGGCAAGCAGGGCGCGGCACTGGCCGCAGCTGCTTTGGCTGCCGGCGCGACGGTCCGGTTCCTGGCTGCGCATATGGACGTCGAGGCCCCCGCGGGCGTCGAGCTTGTCCGGGTTGAGTCAGCCTTGGAACTGCGCGAAGCAGCGCTGAAAGCGGCAGTGGATTCCGACGTCGTTATCATGGCGGCCGCCGTTGCGGATTTCCGCCCGGCGGAGTTCTCGGATACCAAGATCAAGAAGGTCGACGGCGAGGACGCACCTGTGGTGCGGCTGATCCGGAACCCGGACATCCTTCACGAGCTTGTTGAGCGGCGGAACGCTGAGGGCGGCCAGCAACTGATCGTCGGGTTTGCAGCTGAAACGGGCGACGCCCAAGGAGATGTCCTTGAACACGCCACAGCAAAGCTTAAGCGCAAGGGTTGCGACCTCCTGGTGGTCAATCAGGTGGGCATTGGCCGCGTCTTCGGCCAGGACGAGAACTCCGTGGTCATTCTGTCCGGCCACGGTGCCGAGCCACAGTCGGCCGCCGGCTCCAAGTCCGACGTCGCCGCCGCCGTGGTGGACCGCGTTGGGGCCGAGCTCGCACGCGTCTTCCCGGCCCTGTAACCGAGCCCACACCGAATTCTTAGCATAGGGACACACGGCAGATGCCGCCGTCCCGCAACCCAGTAAGGTGGTCGAGTGACTTTACCGCTGCACCATGAACCCCATGGCACCCCGTCCAAGCTCCGGCTCTTCACTTCCGAGTCGGTCACCGAAGGGCACCCGGACAAGATTTGCGACCAAATCAGCGACGCCATCCTTGATGCACTGCTGGCCGCTGATCCTGAGTCCCGCGTGGCCGTTGAAACCATGGCCACTACCGGCTTGGTGCATGTGGCTGGTGAGGTCACCACCGACGCTTATGTGGAGATTCCGCAGATTGTCCGCGAGACCATCCTCGGCATTGGCTACGACTCTTCCGCCAACGGCTTCGACGGTGCACGCTGTGGTGTCTCCGTGTCCATCGGACAGCAGTCCAATGACATTGCGGGCGGCGTTTTCAACTCGCTGGAGGCCCGTGAAGGCCGCCAGGAAGACGATTACGACCTCCAAGGCGCCGGCGACCAGGGCATCATGTTCGGCTACGCCAGTGATGAGACTGCCTCGTACATGCCCACCCCCATCTGGCTCGCCCACCGCTTGTCGGAACGACTCACCGAAGTCCGTAAGAACGGCGAGTTGGCATATCTCCGCCCGGACGGCAAGACCCAGGTCACGGTTGGATACGACGGCGACCGTCCGGTTTCGGTGGAAACTGTTGTCATCTCCAGCCAGCACGCTGAGGAAGCGAGCCTTGAGCAGCTCCGGGCCGATCTCGCCAGCTACGTGATCGAGCCCGTTCTGTCGGCGTCGAACCTTGATCTCTCGCGCACAGCGAACATCCTGAACCCTGCCGGTGCCTTCGTCATTGGCGGCCCGGTAGGCGACGCCGGCCTCACCGGACGCAAGATCATCGTCGACACCTACGGTGGGTTCTCCCGCCATGGCGGAGGCGCGTTCTCCGGCAAGGATCCGTCCAAGGTCGACCGCTCGGCTGCCTACGCCATGCGGTGGGTAGCCAAGAATGTTGTGGCCGCCGGACTGGCCAAGCGTGCCGAGATCCAGATTGCCTACGCCATTGGCCAGGCCCGCCCCGTCGGAACGTACGTAGAGACCTTTGGTACGGAGACCGTGGATCCGGCCCGTATCAGCGAGGCCATCGACGAACTCTTCGACCTTCGTCCCCGCGCCATCATCGATGCCCTGGACCTCAAGCGGCCCATCTACGCCAAGACGGCAGCCCACGGTCACTTTGGCCGCGACGAGCCCGACTTCACGTGGGAGCGCCTGGACCGGGTGGCTGACCTGAAGGAATACTTCAACGCCTGATCGCTGGTACTTCCGGTTGGTCCCGCCGCTGATGTTGTTTTGTCGGTGGTTCGTGGTTGGCTGGAGCCAGAGAGATGCCCGCAGCGGGATAATCCCGCTGCGGGCATTCTGCGTTGATGGTGTGCGGTGGTTGACCGCGTAGTGAGGATGAGGTGGAGGTGAAAGGCATGGCAGGACGCGAGGTCCAGCCGTCACTGCTCCAGCCGTCGTTGTTGCAAGGTTTTCCTGACCGTGCGCCGATCAACGGTCCACCCCTTGCCACAGAGAATCCCGTGGCGCGCGTGGTGCTTGAGTCGTCAGTGCCCCATTTGGATAGGCCGTTCGACTACAGCGTGCCGGCCGAACTCTCCGACTCCGCCGTCCCGGGCGTCCGGGTGAAGGTCAAATTCAACGGACAGGAACTCAACGGTTACATCATTGAGCGGCGTGCAGACTCGGCTGCGGCCCACCCGCTGACAACGCTCCATAAAGTGGTATCTCCGGTGGCTGTCTTGACTCCGGCCGTTGCTGAGTTGGCCGGTACCGTTGCTGCCCGGTACGCCGGTACGCTCAGCGATGTTCTCCGGACGGCTGTTCCTCCCCGTGTTGCCAAGGTGGAGAAGGAATTACTTGCCGGGGGGTTGGGCGGCGACGTGGCGGATCTGAAGCCGTTCACGGATGCCCACATCTGGGCGGCGTACTCCAACGGAACGCAGTATTTGCAGCACCTTGCCAGTGGCGGTTCGCCCAAGGCTGTCCTCACAGCCCTTCAGGGATTCGGGCCTGAAGGGTGGCCGGCTCTCATTGCTTCAGCCGTTGCCACAGTCCGTTCCTCCGGGCGGGGCGCTGTGGTGGTAGTGCCGGATTATCGGGATCTTGAGCAGTTGGAGACCGCACTGACCAAAGTCCTGCCGTCTTCGGACGTTGCACGACTCACCGCGGACGACGGCCAGACGCCCCGCTACAGGAACTTCCTGCGGCTTTTGAGCGGTGCGGCCGGGGTTGCCATCGGCACTCGTTCGGCTGCGTACGCGCCCGTCAAGGATCTTGGTCTAGTGGTGTGCTGGGATGACGGCGACGACCTCCACATCGAGCAACGTGCCCCTTACGCCCATGCTCGGGAGATCCTACTGCTGCGCGCGGAGCAGGAGGGGGCGGCGTGCCTTATGGCCTCCCACAGCCGCAGCACTGAACTCCAACGCCTCGTTGAAATGCAGTGGGCAGTCCCTATTGACGCGCCGCGCACGAGAATCCGTTCCACGGTGCCAAGGGTCCTCAACACGGCGGACAGCTTCGAACAGGAACGTGATCCGTTGGCACGTATCGCGCGACTGCCCGGTGCTGCCTGGCGCGCCGCCAAGGAGGGTTTGGAACGTGGACCGGTTTTGGTGCAAGTGGCCCGGGCCGGCTACGCACCGTCATTGGTGTGCGAGACGTGCCGTGAGCTTGCCCGCTGCAACGCCTGCCAAGGGCCCCTGGCAGTCTCCAGCAGTTCCGCCATACCCGCATGCCGTTGGTGCTCCACACCGGCTCCCCAATGGCGCTGCGCGCATTGCAGCGCGACCAAGCTGCGCAAGGGCGCAACGGGCGTTATGCGGACGGCCGAAGAACTGGGGCGGGCTTTCCCGGGCAAGGCCGTCGTGACCTCTTCAGGTGAGCACATCAAGGCAAGAGTGCCTGATGCTTCCGCCCTGGTAGTGGCCACGGTTGGAGCTGAGCCGGTGGCTGCCCATGGCTACGCGGCCGCTTTGCTGTTGGACGGAAATTCGCTCCTCCGACGCGAAAACCTCAGGGCAGGGGAGGACACTGTTCGCCGGTGGTTCAATGCCGCTTCCCTCGTGAAGCCGGCAAGCCAAGGGGGCCTCGTGGTCATCACCGCTGACGATACCGCCGCCACGGGGGCACTCCTGCGGTGGGACGCCCCCGGCTATGCGTCACGGGAGCTGGCCCTGCGGAAGGAACTGCAACTGCCCCCGGCGGTCAGGGTGGCCTCGGTGACCGGATCAAGGGCCGACGTCGGACATTTTGCCGACGCTTTCGAGGCCAGTGCTGCGCGTTCCCCGGGCACCAGGCTCCGCAGTGCGGGGCCTGCTCCTGTGCAGCTGTTCTCGGGCGCTTCCCAAGCGAACACCGGCGAGGTGGATGCGGACGTCCGGACGCTCTACTTCATTCCATACGCTGATGCCGCGGAGACCACGCGGGCGCTGCGGGCCGTCAAGGCAGCCAACGCGGCGAAGCGCACTTCAGGTCCTGTACAGCTTCGCTTGGACGGCGTTGACGTGCTGTAGCGGCCAGCTAGGCCTTTCGCTTGCGCAATGCTACGACTTCCTCGGCGGCTGCAAGAAGTTGCCGTGCCGATTCGTCCCAGTTGAAGTCTGACGCGCGCTCCACCGATCTGCGGGAGCGCTGCTGCCAAAGACTGTCGCTGCCCAGTGCGGTCACTGCTGCCGCGAACTCCGTGGGTGATTCCGGGTCGACATAGCTGACGGCGTCGCCGCCCACTTCCCGGAAGATCGGGATGTCGCTGGCGATCACCGGAGTTCCCAAGGCCATCGCTTCTACCAAGGGCAGGCCGTATCCCTCCGCACGGGAAAGGCTGATAAGCGCAGTTGCCCGGACGAGGAGTTCGTCGTACTCGGCGTCCGTGACGCCGTTGTGGAACTGGACTTTGGCTCCGTGGGGAACCAAAGCCTCCAATTCCGCCTTGCGCTGCGGGGTGATCCTGCTGAGGAGATGAAGGGTGTAGTCCGGCAGGCCGGCCATGCCCCGGATCATGGTTTCCACGTTTTTGTACGGCATGAACGAACCCATGTACAGCAGGGTCTTCTCGGCGCCGGCGGCGGGACCGCGTGGCGTCTGGCCTGGTTGGGGAGCGTTGCCCACAATCCGCACGGGCCGTTTGGTCAGCTTGTATTTGGCTATCAAAGCTTCAGTGGTGCGGCTGATAGTGGCCACCACGTCCGCCCGGTTCAGCAAGAGACGCTGCGGCCAGAAAGCCTTGTGGTAGAGCCTCCACAGCAGGCGTACTGGTGCGGGGAGGAAGCCGGGGGGAGTCGGGTGCTCGTAGTAGATGAGGTCGTGCAGTGTGAGGACCAGGCCGTAACGCCGCCCCAGGGTTCCCATGGTCTGCATTGGACACACCACTACGTCGGCGCCGAGGGGATTAACGCGCCGGGCCACGAACAACTCCAACGGGGACAACGGGCTGTTGACCATCACATAGGGGACGTCCGGCAACAGTGCGAGTTGGCGTTTGTCGCTGATCAGCATGGTGACATCCGCGATCTTGGATGTGGCGGCTATGAGGCTGGAACCGTAGCGGCTGATGCCATCGTGGTGGTCCGTTCTGGTAAAGCGGGCGTCGATGACAATTTTCACGCGGGATGTTCCTCCAGGAAGGTGCGGATGGCTGCTGCCGCCGGAACCGGCGTCTCATAGTGGATCAAATGTCCGACGCCGGGAATGACTTCCAGCGTTGCGTCCGGCAGGCGCTCCATGAGTTTGTGCTGGTTGGGAAGGGTGGCGATCTCGTCTTTTTCGCCGGCGACAAGGAGCACTGGAAGGGTCAGCTGCTCGGCAACCTCGGCCACGTGTCCGGAAACAGAGGCTTTGAAGGATTCAAGCAGGCATTGCCGGTCCGCGAACGCGCTGAAGTAGGCATCGTGCTGTCCGTGGATGAAACGGCGCAGATCCTTGTCCTTGGTTTTGGCCATCGTGATGCTCATGATCCGGACGATCGCCCGGTTGCGGAGGACTGCCAGTCCCAAGCGGCGCGGGAGCTTGGCTGACACCTGGTAGTACAGGACGGCAAGTTTGGTCATGATTCCCTTGGGACCTTCCAGTGCCGGTGCGGCAATGGGGTTGATCAGGATCAAGGGATAGACAGCGCCTGGGTGCGAGGCCGCGAAATGGCTGGCCACGATCGAACCAAAGGAGTGTCCCAGCAACACAGTCCTGGGTCCCAGCCCGAGGGCGGCCATGAAGCCGGTAATGAAACGGCCGTAGCGTTCAACACTATGCTCGGCATCGACGAACGGTTCCGAGCTTCCGAAAGCCGGCAGGTCCGGCATGATGATGCGCATTTCCGGAAGCTGGTCCGCGACGCGCAGCAGGCCGTGGTGGTCTCCACGGAACCCATGGATGACCAGGATGGTGCGGGTCGCTGGGGTCACGGTCACTGGTTCGTAGGTCCAGTAGGCAACATTGCTGCCATCGACATCCACGTCCGAAGCGTGCGTGCGTCCCGTCAGTGACTTGCTGAAGAATTCGCTGGGGGCCTGCGCGCCGTCAGGCGAATGCGCGGTGTCCACTCTTTCCATACGGTGGTCCTAATTCACATTGTCCGGGTGCGACCCGGTCCGGTGGTGGCGTTCGAGTCCTGCGATGCCATCCATGTCGGTGGCGTCCAGTTCGAAGTCGAAGATGGCAAAGTTTTCCTTGATCCGTCCCGCAGAGCTGGCTTTGGGAATGACGAGGTTCCCCAGTTGAAGATGCCAGCGGAGAATGACCTGCGCCGGCGTCCTGTTGTACTTCTCCGCCAACGCCACGATGGCGGGGTCAGCCAGGACCTGTCCGCGGCCGAGCGGGCTCCAGGCCTCCGTGGCGATTCCCAACTGGTCATGAAAAGTCCGCAACCGGGTCTGCTGGAGCCAGGGGTGCAACTCGACCTGGTTCACGGCAGGTACAACCTCGGCCTTCTGCATGAGTTCTTCAAGGTGCCCGGGCTGGAAGTTGGATACGCCGATCGCCCGCACTTTGCCTTCCCTGTACAGGGTTTCCATTGCCTTGTATGTCTCCGCAAACAGCCCCCGGCCCGCGCAAGGCCAGTGAATGAGGTAGAGGTCCACGTAGTCGAGACCAAGGTTTGAGATGGAGGTGTCGAACGCCCTGAGGGTGGCATCGTAGCCTTGGTCGTCGTTCCAGACTTTGGTGGTGACGAACAGGTCCTCGCGTGAGAGGGTGTGCACCGATTCCCCGGAACCACCGGTGCCGTTGTTGGCTGCCGCCGCATCTCCAACTGCGCCCCCGATGCCGCGGCCCACACCTACCTCGTTGCCGTACATGGCTGCTGTATCGAAGCGTCTGTAACCTTCGCCCAAGGCGGTAGCTACTAAGTTATCGGCGTCTTTGGGCGGAACCTTATAGAGGCCAAATCCCAGGCGTTCCATTTGTACGCCGTTGTTCAATGTCAGCCGGGCTGGGGATCTCATAGCAACGACTCTACCCATTCCGTGCACGAATGCCTCAGGCATGGCCGTTGAAACTGACCAGTCGTCGGGCGGAAGCTTCGTCCAGGATGAGGTCCGTGGCCAACCCTGCCGCCAGCGCCCCCTGGAGCCCATTGATCTTCGAAGCTCCGGACACGACGCAAATCCGGCGCCTGACTTGACGGAGTTGTTCGTGGCTGGGGCCGGTGGACCGCTCGTTAAGGGTGATGCCGTCCGAGGACCCATCACTGCGGAAGAAGACGGTGGCGACGTCGCCCACCACGTCGTCGGCAGCCAACACGGTGAGGTCGTGTTCATCGAGGTAACCTCCGGCATATACGTGACTTGGGTAGTCCGAATCGACCGATCCGACCCCGAATATTGCGATGCTCATGCGGTCCTGCAAATCCAGGATGCGTTGAACGCTGCGCTCATTCCACATCGCCGTCTTGGTGGATGCGTGGTCAAAAAATGCCGGCACGGGGAACTGTTCCACTCGCGCGCCATACGCACTGCCGAAGCGACGCATGATGTCGCTGGCGTAGGTAATGCCGGTGGTTTGCATGTTTCCTGCGCCGTTGAGCTGGACCACGATGCTGTCGTGGGTCACCTTGCGCGTGAGGTGGCGGCTGACGGCGCTGAGTGTTGCACCCCATGCCACCCCAATGATGGCGTTCGAGTCCACTAGAGGTCCGATAGTTCGTGCTGCCTGCATGGCCACGCGGTCCAGGGTCTCCGCCTCGTTGAGGGTGTCCAGGACCGGGACAACGTGGACATCGACGCCGTACTGGCTCCGGATCTGGCTTTCCAGTTCGGGTCCGGTGTCGAATGGGCTCCGGATCTGGACCTGGACCAAGCCTGTTTCCCGGGCTGAGGACAGCAGCCGGGACACCGTGGAGCGGGAGGTCCGCAACTCGCGGGCAATCGCATCCATGGTCAGGTCCTGCAGGTAATACATCTGTGCAGCCCGGAGCGCATCCGAGTGACGTGATCGTGCCATCTCATTTCCTTACTGCACGTTTGTGCAAATAGCTTGACTCCATTTTCCACCTTCGCAAGATTAGTGGTGAACGGTGCAGCAGCGAGTGGCGCGGCGCACGAACCAAGCCCAAGGGAGCAGTTTTGGGACACAACAGGATTTCCGGTACCTCACAGCACGCACAGCAGCGCGACTCCGTCGTTGCACTGCAAGAGCGGCCCTCGGCAAAGGTACTCATCATCGGCGGTGGCATCAATGGTGTTGGGACTTTCCGCGACCTCGCCCTGCAGGGCGTCGACGTCGCGCTTGTTGAACGCGGTGACTACTGCCAAGGCGCCAGCGGCGCCTCGTCCCACATGATCCACGGCGGCATCCGCTACCTCGAAAACGGCGAATTCCGACTCGTCCAGGAATCAGTGGTTGAACGCAACCGGCTCCTGCGGATCGCACCGCACTACGTCAAGCCGCTTCAGACCACCATCCCGATCTACAGCACGTTCTCCGGCATCCTCTCCGCGCCAATGCGCTTCCTTACCCACAAGCAGGGCAAGCCCAAGGAACGCGGAGCGTTCCTTATCAAGGTTGGCCTGAGCATGTACGACTTCTTCTCCCGTGACGGCGGCAGCGTTCCGCGCCACCAGTTCCGTGGCCGGACCAAGGCCCTTGCCGAGCTTCCCAAGCTGAACTCCGGAATCAAGTACGCAGCAACCTACTTCGATGCCTCCGTTCACAACCCGGAACGCCTGACCCTGGACGTCTTGCAGGATGGCGAGAAGGCAGGACGCGGCGGGGGACTTCCGGGAGGAAGCGCCCGCGCCAGCAACTACGTTTCCCTCGTCTCCATGGGCCCGGACGGAGTCCTGCTCCGCGATGAACTGACCGGCAAGGAATTCGAGTTCCAGGCCGACGTCATCGTCAACACCACCGGTGCCTGGGTAGACCTCACCAACCAGGCCATGGGCGCCGTCAGCAAGTTCATGGGCGGCACAAAGGGCTCCCACATCGTGTTGGACCACCCTGAACTCCTTGCAGCGTGCAACGGCCGGGAGATCTTCTTCGAGCACACAGACGGCCGCATCGTCCTGATCTACCCCATGGGTGACCGCGTGCTGGTCGGAACAACAGACGTGGACGCGGATATGTCCGAAGACGCCGTGTGCACGGACGAAGAGATCGACTACTTCTTCGACCTCGTCGGTCATGTGTTCCCTACCATCAAGGTTGAGCGCGAGCAGATCGTTTACAGCTTCGCCGGTGTCCGTCCCCTGCCGCGCCACGACGAAACCCAGCCGGGGTTCGTCTCACGCGACTACCGCATCGAACGCAGCGTCCGCACCGGCAGCGATGCCGCCGCAACGCCAGGCGGTAAGGCCGCCGTCGTACTCAGCCTGGTGGGCGGCAAGTGGACCACGTTCCGCGCGCTGGCCGAACACATGACCAACGACGTCCTCCGCGAACTGGGCATGGAACGCAAAGTCTCGACGGCGAAACTCGCCATTGGTGGCGGCGCAGGCTTCCCGGCCACTGAACAGGGCGAGCAGGAATGGATCAAGAAGCACATGGGGCCCGGCCTGGACGCTGACCGCGTGGCTGTGCTGCTGACCCGGTACGGAACCCGCGCCGACGCCGTCATCGAGTACCTGAACGCGGGCCACGACGCGCCGCTGCGCTCCACCCGCGAATTGAGTGTCCGGGAACTGGCATTCATGGCCGAGCACGAGCAAATCGGGCACTTAGTGGATGTCCTCATCCGCAGGACATCGCTTGCCTTCCGAGGCCTGGTTACAGGGGAGTTGCTCAACGAAATTGCCGCGGCGCTGGCAGAGCCGCTTGGGTGGGACGCTGCTGCCCGCGAAGCGGAAATCCGCCACGCCCAGGAAGTACTGCAGCGGTTCCACAAGGTTGACGTGCACAGTCTCGTAGCCTGACACCAAGCAGCGGAAAAAGCTTGACCGTCCCGGCGTGCGGCAGGGGCGGAATGGGGTAGGTGGGCCCGACAGGGGATCACCGCACCGGGACGGTTCCGGACAACGGAACCGTCCCAAACGGCCTCTTCACCCGCGAGGAGGCTGACAACAGAAAAATGAGGAGTCAAAGATGTCTCTTGGAATTGTTTTCCTTTCCGAAGTATTCGGAACCATGATGCTGACCCTGCTGGGCTGTGGCGTCGTGGCAAACGTTGCGCTCAAAGGCACCAAGGGCAACAACGGTGGATTCTTGATGGTGACGTGGGGCTGGGGTATTGCGGTCTTCGCGGGCGTTTTCGTGGCCGCAAAGTCCGGTGCGCACTTGAACCCGGCCGTGACGTTGGGCCTGCTGGTCAAGGGCAGCAAGGAATACGCCCCGGACGTTGCAGTCACCTTCGGGTCAACGCTGACGTACTTCGGCGGCGAACTGCTGGGCGCCTTCCTGGGTGCCGTTGTCTGCTGGCTCGCGTACAAGCAGCACTTCGATGAGGAGCCCCTCGCAGCCAACAAGCTGGGTACCTTCTCTACCGGACCGGCCATCCGCTCCACCCCGTGGAACCTGATCACCGAAATCATCGGCACGTTCGTCCTGGTTTTCGTCATCCTGACCTTCGGCGGCACGCCCTCGGGGCTCGGCCCGTTGGCGGTTGCTTTGCTCGTTGTCGGTATCGGTGTATCCCTCGGTGGCCCCACCGGTTACGCCATCAACCCTGCCCGTGACCTCGGCCCCCGCATCGCGCACGCTGTCCTCCCGATCAAGGGCAAGGGCTCCAGCGACTGGGCCTACTCCTGGATCCCCGTCGTCGGACCGCTCGTTGGCGGTGCCCTCGCAGGCCTCGTAGCCATTTGGGTCCCGGACATCATGCCTGCACTCGCTGGCTAGTCACGCACGAAACACCTCACCTATCCGCACGCTGTAGATAACCACCTGAGTAGACAACAACTTCAGACAAGGACGTCACCATGAATCAATACGTCATCGCCATTGATCAAGGCACCACCAGCTCCCGCGCCATCGTGTTCGACCACTCGGGCAACATCGTGTCCACGGGCCAGATGGAACACGAGCAGATCTTCCCGCAGGCCGGCTGGGTTGAGCACAACCCCGCCGAAATCTGGAACAACACCCGCGAGGTCATTGCTTCGGCCCTGTCCAAGGCGAACCTGACACGGCACGACATCGCCGCCGTCGGCATCACCAACCAGCGCGAAACGGCCGTTGTCTGGGACAAGAACACCGGCGAGGCCGTCTACAACGCCATCGTCTGGCAGGACACACGCACCCAGCCGATCGTCGATGAACTGGCCAAGGACGGTGGGCTCGAGCGCTTCAAACAGAAGGTCGGCCTGCCCCTGGCTACCTACTTCTCGGGCACCAAGATCAAATGGATCCTGGACAACGTCGAAGGAGCCCGCGAGCGTGCAGAAGCCGGCGACCTCCTCTTCGGCAACACCGACGCCTGGGTTCTGTGGAACCTGACCGGCGGTGTGGACGGCGGCGTGCACGTCACGGACGTCACCAACGCTTCACGCACCCTCTTCATGGACCTTGAGACGCTGCAGTGGGACCAGGCAATCCTGGACGTCTTCGGCGTCCCGGCCTCCATGATGCCGGCCATCAAGTCCTCTTCCGAGGTCTACGGCCAGGTCCACACATCGCAGCTACTCCGCGAAACGCCGGTAGCCGGTATCTTGGGCGACCAGCAGGCAGCAACCTTCGGCCAGGCGGCGTTCCAAGCCGGCGAAGCGAAGAACACCTATGGCACGGGTTGCTTCCTGATCTTCAACACGGGCGAGGAAATTGTCCACTCCAAGAACGGGCTCCTCACCACGCTGGGATACAAGCTGGGCGACGCCAAACCGCACTACGCCCTTGAAGGTTCCATCGCCGTCACCGGTTCGTTGATCCAGTGGCTGCGCGACAACCTCGGCATGATCAGTTCCGCTCCTGAAGTAGAGGAACTGGCCGCTGGAGTGGAGGACAACGGCGGGGTCTACATCGTCCCGGCCTTCTCAGGTCTGTTCGCACCGTATTGGCGTGCAGACGCACGCGGCGCGATCGTCGGACTTACTCGCTTCGCCAATAAGGGACACATTGCCCGTGCTGCGCTGGAGGCCACGGCCTTCCAGACCCGCGAGGTACTCGACGCCGTCAACGCCGACTCGGGCGTACCGCTCACCGAGTTGAAGGTCGACGGCGGCATGGTCGCCAATGAGGCACTCATGCAGTTCCAGGCAGACATCCTGGGTGTGCCTGTGGTCCGCCCGAAGGTCGTTGAAACCACGGCACTCGGTGCTGCATATGCTGCTGGCCTGGCGGTTGGCTTCTGGAAGGACCTCGGCGAGCTCAGTGCCAACTGGAACGAAGACAAGCGCTGGGAGCCGCAACTGCCTGCAGAGGAGCAGGAGCGTCAGCTGCGTCTCTGGAAGAAGGCTGTGACAAAGTCCATGGATTGGGTCGACGAGGACGTTAAGTAGTCCGACCCGACGTTGACGGCAGCCGCGCCTGCCCCGCCCGCTTCGCGGTGCCCACCACACCCGGGCGAGGCGCGGCTGCCGTCAACTCAACCATCAGCTCTGTAAGCCGCTCGATGCGATCTGGGAGTTTGATCGTGCGCTATTGTAGATCTATGCGTGCGATCCTTCTGCTTAGCTAGCCGCCCGGCTTCAATTAGCCGTGCGGCCGCCCCTCCATAGTTGAGGGGCTTTTGTGTGTCCGGGGTTATCCGGGACCGCAGCAGGAGGCAAAACCGCCATCGAAGAACAGAAGAGGGCAGCAGTGAGCGTTAAGCCGGAGACAGAGACCGGAACAGCACAAACAGCCGCAGCCGAAGCGCCTGAAGAAGGCGTCTACAGCTTCGCTGCGATGGAAGCCAAGTGGCCGCAGGTCTGGGAAGACCTCAAAGTCTTCACGCCGGCCGACGACGGCTCGCGGGAACGCCGCTATGTGCTGGACATGTTCCCCTACCCTTCCGGCGACCTTCACATGGGCCACGCCGAGGCGTTCGCGATGGGCGATGTCGTGGCACGCTATCTGCGCCAGAAGGGCTTCGATGTCCTGCACCCCATTGGGTGGGACTCCTTCGGCCTGCCCGCTGAGAACGCTGCCATCAAGCGCAACGCACACCCCAGCGAGTGGACCTACGCGAACATTGACACCCAGGCTGCATCGTTCAAGCGGTACGCCATCTCTGCCGACTGGTCACGCCGCCTGCACACCTCGGACCCCGAGTATTACCGCTGGACCCAGTGGCTGTTCAAGCGCTTCTACGAGCGCGGCCTGGCCTACCGCAAGGACTCGCCTGTCAACTGGTGCCCCAAGGACCTCACAGTGCTGGCAAACGAGCAGGTCGTCAATGGCGCTTGTGAGCGCTGCGGCACCCCTGTTACCAAAAAGTCACTGAACCAGTGGTACTTCAAGATCACCGATTACGCCGACCGTCTCCTTGAGGACATGGACCAGCTGCAAGGCCACTGGCCCGAGCGTGTCCTGGCTATGCAGCGCAACTGGATTGGTCGCTCAGAAGGCGCCCACGTGCGTTTCGTCATCGAAGCCACGGAGGACCGTGCCGAGCGCGAAGTCACCGTCTTCACCACCCGTCCGGACACCCTCTACGGTGCAACCTTCTTTGTTGTCGCAGCGGATGCCCACCTGGCGCTTGACCTGGTTACCCCGGAACAGCACGACGAACTCATGGCCTACCGCGAGAAGGTCAAAGCCCTCTCCGAAATCGAGCGCCAGTCCACCGAGCGCGAGAAGACCGGTGTGTTCACCGGCCGCTACGCCATCAACCCGCTCAACGGCGAGAAACTGCCGGTATGGGCTGCTGACTATGTACTGGCCGACTACGGCACGGGTGCCATCATGGCCGTGCCCGCGCATGACCAGCGCGACCTCGACTTTGCCAAGGCCTTTGACCTGCCAGTCCGGGCTGTCCTGGAGACTGGCGCCGAGGACCCTTCCGAGACGGGTGTTGCCACTGCCGGCGAAGGCACCCTGAAGAATTCGGGCGACCTGGATGGCTTGTCCAAGTCCGAAGGAATTCCGGCCGCGATCGAGATCCTCCAGAAGCTCGGAACCGGCGAGAAGTTCGTGAACTTCCGGCTGCGCGACTGGCTGTTGAGCCGCCAGCGCTTCTGGGGCACGCCCATCCCGATCATCCACTGTGGTGAGTGCGGCGAAGTGCCCGTTCCGGATGACCAGCTGCCCGTGAGGCTGCCCGACAACCTGCGCGGTGAGGCGTTGTCGCCGAAGGGGACCTCCCCTTTGGCCGCCGCCGTCGAGTGGGTCAACGTTGAGTGCCCCAACTGCGGCCGTGCAGCCCAGCGCGATACTGACACCATGGACACCTTCGTGGACTCGTCCTGGTACTTCCTGCGCTTCGTTTCGCCCGAATACACCGACGGCCCGTTCGATCCCGAGAAGATCAACAACTGGATGCCGGTGGGCCAGTACGTGGGTGGCGTTGAGCACGCCATCCTGCACTTGCTCTACGCGCGGTTCTTCACCAAGGTCATCAAGGACATCGGCCTGATCGAAGCCAACGAGCCGTTCTCGGCACTCCTGAACCAGGGGCAGGTGCTCAACGGTGGCAAGGCCATGAGCAAGTCCCTCGGCAACGGTGTGGACCTCGGTGAGCAGTTGGACAAATTCGGCGTCGACGCCGTTCGCCTCACCATGGTCTTTGCCTCCCCACCGGAGGACGACGTCGACTGGGCGGACGTTTCGCCGTCGGGTTCTGCAAAGTTCCTGGCACGGGCATGGCGGCTTGGCCAGGACGTCAGCAGCGAGCCTGGTGTTGATCCGGCGACTGGCGACCGAGCCCTGCGCACAATCACTCACAAGACCATCGCCGACGCTGCAGAACTGTTGGACAACAACAAGTTCAACGTGGTGGTGGCCCGCTTGATGGAGCTGGTCAACGCGACCCGCAAGACCATTGACTCAGGTGCTGGCGCTGCTGATCCGGCTGTACGAGAAGCAGTGGAGGCCGTGGCTGTCATCCTGAGCCTGTTTGCTCCGTACACCGCCGAGGACCTCTGGAACACGCTGGGTCACCCTGCTTCAGTAGCGAATGCGGGCTGGCCGAAGCACGACGACGCACTGCTGGTGCAGGACACCGTCACTGCTGTGGTTCAGGTCCAGGGCAAGGTTCGCGACCGTTTGGAAGTATCGCCGGATATCAGCGAGGACGCCTTGCGTGAACTCGCCCTGGCCTCGGAAAACGTCCAGCGTGCCATGGACGGCCGCGGCATCCGTACTGTGATCGTGCGGGCACCTAAACTGGTGAACATCGTCCCTGCCTAGCAGGGATCGTGCGGCCGCCGGCATTGTGCCGGCGGCCAGCCATCATCTTTGGAGGTTGCGTGCCTGAGCGAGAACCACCCGCATGGATATGGCTCAAGGAAAGAGTGGCGCGCCTGAGGCAGCCCACCGCGCCGGTTCCCGTCGAGGACGAGCCACTGGCCGCCGTCGTTAAGACGGCGATCGTCACTGATTCGGCAGCCGCCCTCCCAACAGACTGGGTGTCTGCGTTCACCGCCGACGGGCGACTCGCGGTGGTTCCCATGCCGGTCATGGTCGGCAGCGAAATCTACGGCGAAGGCGAAGACGACATCACTCAAACGTTGTCACTGGCCCTCGCCTCGGGTGCCTCAGTGAAAACGTCCCGGCCTTCACCCGGGCAATTTGAGCAGGCGTACCTCGCAGCCCAGCGTCACGGTTTCGAGTCGGTGGTGTCCATCCACATATCGTCCGAACTATCCGGAACTGCCGATGCTGCCCGTCTGGCTGCAGCCCGAGTCAGCATCCCCGTGGAAGTGGTGGACTCACGCACGGTGGGCATGGCGCAGGGAATGGGGGTACAAAGTGCGGTGGTTGCCGCCGCCGATGGACAGGATGCTGCAGAAGTCCGCGGCTTCGCTGAGCGGCGTATGGAGCGGACCAAGGTCTACTTCTACGTGCCCAGCCTCGAGCAGCTCCGACGGGGTGGGCGTATCGGTGCCGCAGCGTCGCTGTTGGGTACAGTCCTCGCCATCAAGCCCATTTTGGCGGTCGACGGCGGCAAGATCGTGCCGCTGGAGAAGGTCCGTTCCGCTGTGCGCGCCGTAGCTCGCTTGGAGGAGATTGTTGCAGCGGACGTTGCGTCCCGCCCGGCCGGACAGCAACGGTTGGCAGTTCACCACTTTGGCAACCAGTTGGAGGCCGAAGCCTTGGCTGCCCGCCTGAACGAAATGTGCCCCGACTGTCCCGCGCCCCAAATCAGCGCGCTCCCGGCCGTCCTGGCGGCACATGCTGGCTTGGGCGTTCTTGCTGTCATCGTGGGGGAGAGCAGCACGCCAACAGACTGACCCCTGGGTCGTCTTATCCACATAAGGCACCGCGTCCCCTTCGTGGCAGCGGCGGCAGCCATAGGCTCGTTGTATGCCACGCCTGAGCCGGGATACCTCCCCAGATGCCGCAGCGCAGGCAGTCCGGCAACGTTTTGCCTCGCGAATGGCAGGGGACACCCAGACCTCGCCGCTCCTGGAGTTGCCAGCGGAAGATCCGCCCGGCTCAGTTGGCCATGAAGAACCCGGCGCCCACGTTCGAAGTGTCCGGATTCGGTGGCGGACTCCCTGGCGGGTGGCGGTACTCCTGGCTGTCGTCGCGGCAGGCCTCATTGCGTGGCACTTGTGGCAGTCCTCACTGGGCCAGCCAACATCAGAACCGTTGGATCCGTCGACGTCGGTTGGCCCGGGACCATCGGGTCCGTCAGAACCTCCGCAGCCAGAGGCCACAGAGGCTGAAGGGAGCCTCCTTGTCCATGTGGCGGGGGCCGTGCAGAAGCCCGGTGTCGTTTCCCTGCCGCAGGGCAGCCGGGTCTTTCAAGCAATAGATGCTGCCGGGGGCGCAGCCCCCACCGCTGAACTCGGCCGGCTGAACCTTGCGGAGGTGCTCAGCGATGGGGTCAAAGTGATCGTTCCAGCCATGGGAGAGGCGCCGCAGGCCGTCCCGTCCGCGCCTTCTGGCAGTGCTGCCGGCACTGGCAGCTCCGGCGGAGCTGCCACGAAGGTCAACATCAACACAGCCACCCTGGAAGAGTTGGGGACTTTGCCCCGGGTGGGACCCGTGACTGCACAGCGAATTCTGGACTGGCGGAAAGAACACGGCCCCTTCGCGTCGGTGGATGAACTGGACGCCATTGACGGGATAGGGCCCAAGCTCATGGAGTCCTTGAAGGACCTTGTGACGGTGCAAGGTGGCTGATTCCGGCCGTGGCCCGGAATCCGGAAAGCGCACGGACCTGAGGCTCGTACCTGTAGCGGCGGTGACATGGTCCGCGGCACTGCTCGGCGGTTTCATGGATGCTGCCTGGTCCGCAGCGATCGCGGGTGCACTGGCGCTGATAGGCGGAGTGTTCCTGGTTTTGGGGCGTCACCAAAGACCGTCCGGAGCACGGAGGCGGACACTGTTCGCGACCCTCGCTCTTGCCTGTGCCCTGGGGGCCGCTGTTGCGGTTCACTGCGCCGTCACGGCCGGCAGTCGTGAGAACGGGCCACTGGCCCCCGCGTTTGCCGCCGATGAGGGGGTTGTGATCCATGTACTCATCACGGGCAGCCCCACAGCGGCGCCTTCGCCGGGTCATTCAAGTGACGACAGATGGATGGTGGAGGCGAGCCTGATTGATCTCATATCCAAGGGAAGTGTGGTGCGCGGATCTGCCGACATCGTAGTGACAGGCGGTCACGGCTGGGAGAATGTGAGGCCAGGGCAAAAGGTCAGAACAACAGGCTCGCTCAAACAGGTGAGAGAAGGGCAATCGGAAGCTGCGCTTCTGAGCGCGTCCTCTGATCCCGTCGTTACGGATTCCGGGTTCGATGTCCGACAAACCGCGGCCGACGTGCGGAAAGGGTTCGTATCCGCTGCCCAGTGGCTGCCTCCGGACGCGGCCGGGTTGCTACCGGGAATGGTGACAGGCGACACCAGTGCGCTGCCGGAAAGCCTGGAAACCGCAATGAAGACCACGGGGATGACGCACTTAACTGCCGTTTCAGGAGCCAATTGCAGCCTGATCTTGGGTGGCTTCATTCTGTTGGCGCGATGCTTCCGGCTGGTACGCCCGGCTGCCGGGGCATTCGCCGCGTGTGGCCTGTTGTCGTTCGTGATGATGGTGGGGCCCGATCCGAGTGTCTTGCGGGCTGCGGTCATGGGGGCTGTGGGTCTGGCTGCTTTGACGGGTGGTTTGCGGGGCCGGTCCTTGTCCTTCCTCTGCCTCGCCACGACGATTCTGCTGGTACTGGACCCCGCCATGGCGGCCAGCGTGGGGTTTCTCTTGTCGGTTCTGGCTACGCTCGGGATAGTGCTGCTGGCCACTCGTATTGCGTCGTGGATTCCCTTATGGGTACCACGGTGGTTGGCCGCGGGAATTGCGGTGCCGTTGTCGGCGCAGCTGTTGTGCGGCCCGGTGATCGTGGCACTTCAGCCTCAGTTCACGCCGTACGCCCTGATTGCCAACGTGGCGGCGGGTCCGTTGGTGGCCCCGGTGACTATTGTTGGGACGCTTGCTGCGCCGCTGGCCACGGTCCTGCCTTGGCTGGCGGTGGTCCCTATTGCCGTTGCGGGGGTCTTCGCGGGGATGGTTGCGGGGTTGGCGCGGTTCTTTGCCGGTTTGCCTGGAGCTGCCCTGCCCTGGGCCGAGGGGCCGATCGGAATGGTGGCTATGGTGCTCTCATCGATCGTGACCGTGCTGGTCGTCTGGATGTCGCTGCACCCTGCAGATGTGCAGCGGCACGTCAGGGGTCTGCACTGCGCTGTGATGGTGCTCCTCGAGCGCTGGTCAGCGCGTCGGGTTGGTACTCGGGCTTTATCGAGGGAAGGAACGCGAAAAGATGCTTTCCATCAGCGGATACCCACGAGGACCCGATTCCATTGACGCGCCGAATCAGGTGCGCCACCTCAAGGCTGCGGTTGATGATCAGCCTCAGCGGCTGTGCTCTCGACGACCCGCTTGCGGGGGCGTGTTACGAAGATCGCCAGCGTTGCTGTAGCGACCAGACCCATCGCCCACCACGGGAAACCGGGATCCAGCGACTGGCTGGCAAAGGACTGGCTTCCGTCATCAGCCGGCGCCTCGATGCGGTGGCCGCGGACCAGTAACCGGTGGCTGTTGACGCCTTTGGGGGTGCAGGTGATCAGCGTGACCAGGTCTTCGCCTTTGACCTTACGGAGGGCATCTGATTCTTCAGGCAACACTGTCAGTATCTGGTCGACTTCGTAGTACAGCGTTTGCCCAAGGACAGAGATCGAGAAGACATCGCCATCCCTGACTTTGTCCAAGTTGTCGAAGAGCGTTGCGTTCACGAAACCGGAGTGCCCTGTCAGGACACTATGGGTGCTTTCACCGCCAACCGGAAGCGCCGAACCAAAAAGGTGCCCGACGCCCTTGGAGAGGGTTTCCTCGTCTGTGCCGTGAAAGATGGGCAGGTCAGCGTGGATGGCGGGAATGCTGATGCGCGCCATCATGCCCTCCGGGCCGACGTCGAGGACGCTTTTGTACGCCTCGGAACCTGCCCCGACCACGATTTGCTCACCCTTGCCGTTCAGTGAGTAAGGGTCACGAAGGGGACCGTTGGGAAGCGCTGCGTTGAAAGCCTGTGCTTCTTCGAGAAGTGCGTTCTGGGCAGAAGGTGCGAGGTCTTTCACGGTGTCGGCGTAACCGCTGATTTCCGTGGCATGAACCCTGTCCGAGAACCAGGCCGCCGCGGTGGGATAGAGCAGGATGCCGACGCCGATGACGGCAGCTAGAACAATGAAGATGGGCTGTCCGCTCCAAGCGCGGCTTAGGAAGTGGCGGCGCGCGCGCCGTTGTTCGTGACGTGACTGGGTCTTTGTCATGACGATCCTGGGGGAAGACAGTGATGAGGGTAAGTGGTGAAAAAGCAAAACTCGCGTAACCCAAAGTGGGGAAGAGCGCATTGTGTGCGGTCTTCCCCACCACGGGTGCTCAGTCTGTGGGCCAAGGATGGAGGCCCGTGCCTGTTAGCGCTTCTCAGCGTTCCGGCGTGAACGCAACAGCATGAGGGTTGAACCAGCGAGGAGCAGCCCGCCGGCTGTGTACAGCAGGCCGGTTCCGACGCCACCGGTCAGCGGCAGTTCGAAACCACCGTTGGACGGGACGTTCTGGACCTGCAGGTCAGTGCCGACCGCCGTGGAGCCGGCGGTAATCACGAAGGACACCGGCTCGGCCAGCAGTTCGTAGCCAGCAGGGGCGACGGTTTCGACCAGGTAGTACGTCCGGTAGTTTGCATCACCGGATGCCACAGCGGCGCCGTTGGCCCAGTCGGAGTAACGCAGACCCGAGAGCGTCAGCGTGCCATCGGCAGCGACTGCGAACTCAGTCTGGCTGTTCAGTGCGATCGGGTTGGTGCCAGCCTTGGCGTCTGTTTCATTGGTGTACACCGAGAAGGAAGCTCCAGCCAGTGCAGCACCGTTCTCGTCGACTTTCTGCAGCGTCATGGCGCCCCATTTGGTAACTACCGGCGGCGTGAGGATCGGTCCAGCGGGCTGGCCCGGAGTGCCGGTGAAACTTGCAGCGTTCGGGTAGACGGAAGCGACGTTCTCGATTTCACCGACAGTGTTGGCGGTGGTGCTGACGACCAGCTGCACGCGGGTGGTGTTGTTCGCAGCCAGTACAGCCCGGCCGGCGTCCGTGAAAACAGCAGAAACTGTGTTGGTCGCGGCGTCGAAGGCTACGACGTAGTCGGTACCTTCGACGATGACGGTGCCATCAACCAGTGTCGCCGTGGCGCCGACGTAGTTCAGCTTGGTATCGAGTGCGTCGACGATCTTGTAGCCATCAATGGCTGTTTCGTTGGGGATGTCACCGGTGATGGTGAAGTCCACCGCGTCGCCCAGTTTCACAGCCGGTGCATCGGTGACGGTCTTTTCAGCACCGGTCACCGAGTTCTTCGGGTAGACGTTGACGTCGTAGATCCAGTTGTTGGTGTTGTCCGGATCAGTCAGCGGCACCGAGACCAGGAACGGAGCCGAGGGTGTGATGCCGGCGGGGTAGCCGGTCTCGGTGACCAGGTAGAGGCCCAGCGGCAGGTTGCCGAAGGAAGCCGTGCCGGTCGAGTCAGTGGTTTGTGCCTGTGCAGTGCCCAGGGCATAGCCGGCACCAGTAATGGAACCGGCGGGGTTTGCCGGAGAAAAGGTCGAGCTCAGGTCATGGGCTGCGTCCCATCCCGCATTGGTGGACAGGTCGATGGTGTTGACCTGCTGAATGCTGAACGTGATCCCAGACAACGGTGTCAGCGTACTGGTATCGACGGCAGTGCCGTTGTTCGGCAGTCCGGTGGGGTTGGCCGGGCGTTCGAACTTGTGAACGCTGATGGAACCGGTCCGGGTTCCGTCAACAATGGGAGCAGCCGATGCCGGAGTTATGGAGAAGGACATTGCCAACACCGCCCCGGCCATAGTGGCGGCGGCAGTCTTCCAAAGTCCCCGGGAGCGTGGAGTGCTCACGTGTACCTCTTTCTTTGTGGTGGTGATGCTCAGGAGTGAACATTTGTGGGAGTTGCGGTCTACCGGTGTCCGGTGTGACCGGGTCTGTGATCAGGCGGAGGGTTGCCGGCGTGAGCGCCTGGCGTTCGTGGAAGCGACCCACACTGCCATCAGGAGCAGTCCTGCACCGGTTGTTGTGTACGGCCACCAACCAATGCCGCCTGATTCGGGCATCTTCAGTGCAGGCACGTCTCGAACAGTGATGAGGTAGACGCCGTCGCCTTCGGAATCACTGCTCGTCACGACGTCCGGGTTGGTGCCAGTGCCCAGGGTGAGCACACCGTTGGAAGCGACCGAAAATTGCATTGGTTCAGCCAAGAGGTTGAACCCCACCGGGGCCTTGGTTTCTTCGAGCCAATACACACCCGGCTCGATACCTTCGAGCTGGAATGTGCCGGTCTGTGAGGGGACAGGGGCCAGTGTGTAGCTGGTGTTGAGGGCACCCGGCGCGCCGGCCGCATCGTTGTGGATGGCCCAGGTAGAGCCCGCCATAGGTACCCATGTGGAACCAGATGACTCACCGAGCTTTTGAAGAAGCATCTTTGCCGGCGTGTGGTGGGTAGTCACGCAGGCCGGATCCACCGGTGATGTGCCTGTGGCGCAGCGAATGGGTGGGATACTCCCGCTGGCCGTGGCTATGTTGATGAGCTGGGAGCCCCAGGTGTTCTGCTTGAGCGTGACCTTGTAGCTCAGGGTTGCCGTCTCGCCGGCGGGAAGGGTGAAGGGTGCCGTGGCCAGTACAGAAGAACCCACCGCGGGGTTGGCCACTGTGACCGGCGCAGCCGTGCCGATTGTGAGCACAGCGGATCCCGGTACGAAGGTCGCCTGATCCAGTACATCAGCCAGGTTGTCGGTGAGGACGACATTGTTGATCTGGCCGCGGTCGCTCGTGGCGGTCACGGCATAGGTGATGGTGTCCCCGGGCTTGACCGAGGTGTTGCCGGTTGATGCGGCTCCGTTCACCGAGGCGCCTTTTGCCATGGTCCACCGGGGCACGGCGGGAGTGGTGACGGCTGCGGAGCAGCCTGACCCAGGAGACGGTGCACATGCAGGGTCCACCGTGGCGACCAGGGTAGTTGAACCTGCTACGGGAACCGGCCCGCCACCTGGCATGTTCGAAACTGCCGTCTGCGCTGCCGGCACGATGGTGGCTGTGTTGATGATGTTTGCTGCGCTTGCCGCGGCAACTGTGCCCTTGACGGTATAGGTCAGCGTCCCACCGGTATTGATGCGGATCGCACCGGAGATGCTGCCGGTGCCGCTGGCAGCGTTGCACGCTGTAGGCCCGGCCGGAGGGAGGGTGGAGGTTCCTTCAGCTGTTACAACACAGGTCCACGTGGCGCTTTGGATTGTTGCCGGCAGCGAATCAGTGAACACAGCATTGACGGCGTCGCTCGGTCCATTGTTGTGGACTGCAACCGTGTAGGTGATGGGTTGGCCCGGAATGTAGTTGGCAAGGTTGGCGTCCTTGGTGATGGACAGATCAACCAACGGACGCACGGTCAGTGGTGCAGTCCCCGGGGCGTATAAACCTGTGATGGTGGGGAAGTTGTTGGTGCAATTGGGGATCGTCGTGCCGTTGTTGGCCAGGCATCCGGAGTTGTTGTAGACACCGGGGTTGTTAGAGGTGACAGTCACGGTGATGGTGCAGGAGGCGATGCCTTGGGCGAGATTTCCCGCGACATCAACCGTGCGGCCGGAGACGGTTCCAGCGGTGCGGGCACACGTGCCACCGAGCGGCGCGACGGCAGTTAGACCAGTAGGCAGAGTGTCAACGAAATGCCACCCGTTCTTGGCCATGAGGTCCGAGGTGTTGGTCACTGTGTACGTGAGTGTGGTGTTCTGACCTTGGGTAATGCTGCTTGGAGCAAAAGCCTTGTCCAGTTGAGGGGTGACATCCACCAGCTGAGGCAGGTCAAAACCGACATCGTTACCGTTGCCACTGGCCGTAAGGTTCCGCACTCTAACGCCGAGCGTCGGAGCAGCACCTGAAACAGGCAATTGAATGGCTCCGGATTGCAGCTTGGCCACACTGAAGCTGCTTCCGGCGTAGTTGATGATCTGGGTGCTGGCATCAGCGCACGGATCCAGGTTAGATCCAACCACAGTGGCTGCGCCGTTGATCAGGATGGCGAACTCTTGGCTCGCGTGGTTTGAGAAGCAGCTGGTGGCGCCGAAGACGCCTGACATCGTGTAGTAGTGCCCAGCGACCGCCGGGATCGTGTTCTTGGTTGTCTGCAGCTGCACACCAGCGAACTGAAGGCCGGTGAAGCTGTTGGTGTACTCGCTAAGGATCTGGTTCTGGGCAGCCTGGGCGTCCGTCATTCCTTGGTACAGACCCATGGCGTGGGCCATTTTTCCGAGTTCGGTGAAGGCAAAATTGCGGCCGCATTGGTCGTTTGTCAGGATGTTCAGCGGGCCGCCGTTGCTGGGCAGGGGAGTTCCCTCGCGCAGGATCCAGCCGTTGCAGGCCTGCGCGCCGGGCAGCCAGGTGAGGTCGGCTGTGTATTGGTCGTCGTCAGCTGCCGTGCCGCCCGTGTAAGAGCCCAGCGGAATTGCTGCCGTGGCCGCACTGGCATTGGAGAAGTCTTCGCTGTAGATCAACTTGCCGGCCTGGGTGACGCCGGGCGTTCCGGGTACAGCGGAAACGGGTGTGGCGGTGTTGACTGCGCTGTAACCGGTCAAACCGACGAGGACCAAGAGCGCCGAAGCTGTGAGTGCACGGCGCGAGCGGGTGCTGGCCGGGGGGCGGCGGATGGTTTTCATGAGACCTTCTTGGTGGCGGTGCCGGGGGGCAGTTCCGGCAGCCCCCTGTGTCCGGCCAGCACTTTCCGTATGTATGAATTCCTGCGCTTGAAGTACTTCTGCATGGTCCTTGTCTCCTGACGTGCCGCCGGTAACCCGGTGGTTCTTTTGCCTCATCGGGTACCTAGTCACTTTTTGGCCACGATCATGGCGAAAGATGTTAGTGAATTCCGTCACATTTCGTTGAAGTACTGTTTGACTGCGCTGGTCGCGGCTGGGAGGCGAGATGGCGGGGACGAATTGAGCCTGTGCCGGCCGGAGTTTGTGCAGCGCTGTTGGTCCCCTGGGCTTGCTGGTGCCTTCTTAGGGCGATCTGGATCAGCGGTGCCATGACCAGCAGCAGCGCGACCCCAAGGGATACGAGAGCAATGCTGGCAAGCACGAGTCCGGCCATGACGGCGGCAGGGGGGTCTATCAGGCTGTTTTCGGTCAGGGCTGATGAAGCCCGCAGTGGGGCATGGGGCGAAAGCATGGGGTGCGGCTCCTGGATGAGGACATGGATTTGAGTCGTCATTCAGTGCAGCGGGGTGCGCAATCGTGTCACGGTTTTGTGAAACCTTAGTGAAGCTGTTCCGGGTGGGCGCATCCAGCGGCGTGCCAGCAGGACAGCATTGATAGATGAATCACACCGTGGCCTCCGGGTGGGTGTGAGTCGAATGTTGATACCGGTGCCGCGGTTAGTGCCCGCGTTACTGCGGCCCGTGTGATTGCTTTTATGGAAGACGTCCGGAGCCAGGTCGTGGACGCTTCGGGAGGCGTCCTGGCAGAGAGCATTAATCGCCAGGACTTTGTGGGCTGGACCCGCGGGAACAGCGCTCTTGTCATGCCCGTGATGGTGCGCCTCGAACGCGGAGTGTCGCGCAGGCATGGCAGACTTGAAGCCTGCAAAGAAACGTCCGGAAGGAACCACCTGTGGCTGCTGCCCAAAACACCCGGGCCAAGAGCGTCGCGGCGAACACCATCAGCTGGCGGGACGCGGCACCGGCCGCCATAGTCCTGATCACGGGCCCGGAAGAGTATCTTGGGATCCGTGCAATGGATGGCATCCGCACCCAAGTGCGAGCCACTACTCCGGATGTCGAGCTCAGCCGCCTGAACGCAGGCTCCTACGAGTCCGGTTCCCTGGCGATGACGGTCACGCCGTCCCTCTTCGGCGAGGGCAAGCTCATCGAGGTCGAGGGCCTTGAGGCCATGAATGACGCTTTCCTCGCCGACGGATTGGCCTATCTCCAGCATCCGGACCAGGACGTTGTCCTTGTCTTGCGTCACGCTGGGGGAGTCCGTGGCAAGAAGCTGCTCGACGCCGTGAAGTCCGCCGGCTGGCCCGTCATCGACTGCCAGCCCTTGAAGAAGGACTCGGACAAGACGGCGTTTGTTGTCTCCGAGTTCAGGGCCGGCGGGCGCCGCATTGAGGGCGAGGCCGTCCAGGCCTTGGTCAACGCCGTCGGCGCCAACCTCTCCGAACTTGCAGCAGCGTGCAACCAACTGATCGCCGATGCCACTGCCGCCGTGACGGCGGAGACCGTGGAACGTTATTACGGCGGCCGCGTCGAAGCAACGGCTTTCAAAGTGGCCGACGCCGCGATGGCAGGCAATGGGCCAGTGGCATTGTCCACCCTGAGGCACGCCCTGGCCACTGGCGTGGATCCGGTCCCCTTGGTTGCAGCGTTGGCGGCCAAGCTGCGGACGCTGGCCAAAGTTGCGGGAGCCAACGGTTCTCCGGCCACCATCGCCAAAAACCTGGGAATGCAGCCGTGGCTCGTGGAACAGGCGCAACGGGATGTCCGGCGCTGGACCCCCGAAGGCCTGATCCGGTCCATCCAGGTCATCGCAGAAGCGGACGCTCAGGTGAAGGGTGAGTCGCGGGACCCTGTCTACGCCGTAGAGCACGCGGTGACGGTGATTGCCATGTCAGCCAGCCGTCGCTGAAGCTGCCGCTCCGGCATCCTTTAAACCCAAAGGCCGGCACCCGTTGGGTGCCGGCCTTTTGATCAGCTCAGTCGAACTGGAAAAACCTTAGAGTGCGTTGACCTTCTTGGAGATCGCCGACTTGCGGTTTGCAGCGTTGTTCTTGTGAATAACGCCCTTGCTGACAGCCTTGTCCAGCTTGCGGCTGGCAGCAACAAGTGCAGTTCCAGCAGCATCCTTGTCAGCAGACTCAACGGCGGTGGTGACGGCGCGGATGGCCGTCTTCAGCTCGGACTTGACTGCGTTGTTACGCAGGCGAGCCTTCTCGTTGGTGAGGATGCGCTTCTTCTGGGACTTGATATTAGCCACGTATGAACTCTCTTTTTAATGCGGAAATGGTCTAGAGGGTTTTCAGGTTGGCCATCGACTGAGCGGCGTGGGGATGCCTATGGCAGCCAACCATGAGTGGCCGTCGACCTGCACGGACACACAGCTATAAAGGATAGCAGAAAGTCAGGGCCCATACCGAACCGGTGCTCCGTCGCTCTATTGCCGTGCTTGGAGGGCCCGGGCTACCTCCCGGAACTGCGACTTTCCCAGGATGGCGCCTTCGCGCCGGATCGCGCCGGGATCAAGCCGGATAACGCGCCCGACGTTGATTTCGCTCGGCCTGCCTTGCCGATCCCAGGAGCCGGTTCCTATGTCAACATAGTTGTCCGCCCGGGCGCCATTGTCGTGGTCCTTGGACGTCAGCATGAGGCCCAAAAGCCATTCGCGGTCCCGGCCAACCAGAAGTACGGGCCGGTCCTTGCCTTGCGTGTGGTCCTCTTCGTAGGGGACCCAGCTCCAGACAATTTCGCCGGGGTCCGGTTGACCATCGGGCTTGGGGGAGTAGCTGACCTTAAACGAACCGCGAAAGTCGCCTGGGTAGGAGCCGGGCTGATGTACGACGTCGGATCGCCGGGTCTGCGTCTTTCGGGCCCCTCCGGGGGTGGTTGCCTTGGTGCCATTGCCTCCAAGTGACTTGAGGGACCGCAGGATGAGTTTGCCCAAGGGGCGCAAGTCGAAAGCCATGTGACCACGCTACAGCCGTATGCGGCTGAAGCCCCGGCAGGCAATGTACGGCGAAGCGCCGGTTCATGGGAGACTAGAGGATCAGATGCGCGGCGTGTTCCGGCTGGCCTATGCCCAGTTCCGGAATTGCCGTGTGAGTGTCGACAGTAAGGATCCTGCGTGTCTCCCATGGCCCGCACCGCACCGGTGCCCGCCGCAACAGATCCGGCCATCATCCGGAACTTCTGCATCATTGCCCACATTGACCACGGTAAGTCCACCTTGGCCGACCGCATGCTGCAGTACACCGGCGTCGTTAAGCAACGCGACATGAAGGCCCAGTATCTGGACCGCATGGATATCGAACGTGAGCGCGGCATCACCATTAAGTCCCAGGCTGTCCGCATGCCGTGGGAACTCGATGGCAACAGCTACGCGCTGAACATGATCGATACCCCTGGCCACGTCGACTTCACCTATGAGGTCTCCCGATCCCTGGCAGCCTGTGAAGGCGCTGTGCTGTTGGTCGATGCAGCCCAAGGTATCGAGGCACAAACCCTCGCCAACCTGTATTTGGCGATGGAAAACAACCTCACCATCATTCCTGTGCTGAACAAGATCGACCTCCCGGCCGCCCAGCCCGAGAAGTATGCGGCGGAGCTTGCCAACTTGATTGGTGGCGATCCCGAAGACGTACTTAAGGTTTCCGGCAAAACCGGCGTGGGAGTGGAGGCGCTGCTGGACAAGATTGTCCGCGACCTCCCCGCACCCGTAGGCGACCCCGACGCCCCGGCCCGCGCCATGATTTTCGACTCTGTCTATGACACCTACCGCGGCGTAGTCACCTACGTTCGTGTGGTGGACGGTATGCTCCACCCGCGCGAACGCATCCAGATGATGTCCACCCGGGCAACGCACGAGCTCCTGGAAATTGGTGTCAGCTCTCCGGAGCCCACACCGTCCAAGGGCTTGGGCGTCGGCGAGGTGGGCTACCTGATCACCGGCGTTAAGGATGTACGTCAGTCCAAGGTTGGCGATACTGTCACCAACCTGGCCAAGCCGGCATCCGAATCACTCAGCGGTTACGCCGACGCCAAGCCGATGGTCTTCTCCGGTCTGTACCCATTGGACGGTACGGATTACCCGGTCCTGCGCGATGCCCTTGAAAAGCTGATGCTCAACGACGCTGCGTTGGTTTACGAACCCGAGACGTCTGCAGCGCTAGGCTTCGGTTTCCGTGTTGGGTTCCTTGGTTTGCTTCACCTCGAGATCACCCGTGAGCGCTTGGAGCGTGAGTACAACCTCGACCTCATCTCCACCGCTCCCAACGTGGAGTACGAGGTGACGCTCGAGGACAAGAAGGTCATCCACGTCACCAACCCCAGCGAATACCCCACAGGCAAGATCTCCGAGGTCCGTGAGCCGATGGTGTCCGCCACCATCCTGGCGCCCAATGAGTTTGTGGGCTCCATCATGGAACTGTGCCAGAGCCGCCGTGGACAAATGCGGGGCATGGACTACTTGTCCGAGGACCGCGTTGAGCTTCGCTACTGGATCCCGTTGGCCGAGATCGTGTTCGATTTCTTCGACCTCCTGAAGTCCAAGACCCGCGGCTACGCCTCGCTGGACTGGAAGGCCGACGGCGAACAGGTCGCCGACCTCGTCAAGGTGGACATTCTCCTGCAGGGTGAACAGGTGGATGCTTTCAGTGCCATCACGCACCGCGACAAGGCCTATGCCTATGGTGTGATGATGACCGGTAAGCTTCGCGAGCTCATCCCCAGGCAGCAGTTCGAGGTGCCCATCCAGGCTGCCATTGGATCACGTATTATTGCCCGCGAAAGCATCCGGGCCATCCGTAAGGACGTTCTTGCCAAGTGCTACGGCGGTGACATCACCCGTAAGCGCAAACTGCTGGAGAAGCAGAAGGAAGGCAAGAAGCGCATGAAGATGGTGGGTCGCGTTGAGGTGCCGCAGGAAGCCTTCATCGCAGCCCTGACCACTGACGAGTCCAAGGACAAGGCCAAGAAGTAGATGCCCAGCGTCCTACCTTTGGGCGATCCGGCACCTGCGGATGGCATATTGCCTCCGCAGGTGTTGGCCGGCGTCGAGCACCGTAAGTTCGGGCTCTACGTCCATATCCCGTTTTGTGCCGTTCGTTGTGGCTACTGTGACTTCAACACCTATACCGCCACCGAGTTGGGTGGCGGCGCTTCGCAGGATGCCTACGCCACCACCGCAGTGTCCGAGCTCGACTTTGCGGCCACGGCCCTTGACGCCTCGGGGCTTCCCCAGCGTCGCATGAGCACAGTCTTCTTTGGCGGCGGCACTCCCACGCTCCTCCCAGCGGAGGATCTGGCACGGATCTTGCGTGCCGCCGTCGGGCGCTGGGGGCTTGAGCCCGGTGCTGAAGTAACCACTGAAGCCAATCCCGATTCGGCGACTCCCGAGTCCCTCAGGGTACTGGCCGATGCCGGCTTCACGAGGGTCTCGTTCGGCATGCAGTCAGCCGTGCCGCATGTCCTGAAGGTGCTGGATCGCACCCACACTCCCAGTCGTGTGCCGCTCGTTGTGCAGTGGGCGCGCGAGGCTGGCCTCGCCGTCAGCCTGGATCTGATCTACGGTACGCCGGGGGAGTCCATGGCGGATTGGCAGTTGTCGCTTGAGACGGCGCTGTCTTACGAACCTGACCACATCAGTGCCTACGCGTTGATAGTGGAAGACGGCACCAAGCTTGCTGCCCAGATCCGCCGCGGCGAAGTGCCAGGAATTGACGACGACGATCATGCAGCCAAGTACGAATTGGCCGACAAAATGATCTCCGAAGCAGGTTTGAGCTGGTACGAGGTCAGCAATTGGTCCAGGACGCCGGACCAAGCGTGCCGGCACAATCTGGCTTATTGGCGCGGGGACGACTGGTGGGGCATCGGTCCCGGGGCGCACTCCCACGTGGGAGGCGTCCGCTGGTGGAACGTCAAGCATCCCACTGCCTATGCCGGACGGTTGGCTGCAGGAACCTCGCCGGCGGCAGGCCGGGAAACCCTCGACGCCGACACGCGGGAAGTCGAGCGCGTCATGCTTGAAGCAAGACTGGGCACCGGGTTATCTGTGGATGCATTGGATGCGATTGGGCGCCACGCGATGGCTGGGCTCATCGCCGATGAACTTGTGGATCCCGTGCAGGCCTTCAAGGGCCGGTTGATCCTGACGCTGAAGGGTCGGCTGCTCGCTGACGCTGTGGTGCGCAGGATCCTGCCCGACTAACAATCAGGAGTTGGAAGGCAGCAGGAAGCTACTTGATCCAGCGCAGATTGAGCTTGTAGCGGTGCGGCTGACCATGGTTGACCCGAATTCCCGCCGAGACGGAGAAGCACGTCAGGGCTACCCAGATGCCGGTGGCGATCACTGCGAAAATGTTGCCTACCACGGGTAGTAGCACCAGGATATTCGCCAAAACCGCAGCGATCGTAGGCGGCAACGTGAAGTTCAACGCTTCCTTGGATTCCTGTGCCGTGAAGGGTCCGCGGTCGCGGAAAATCAGGTAAATCAGGAGAGATGGCAGGCACCCCAAAATGCCGCCAAAATGAGCCAAGGTTGCCCACTGCCGGTCCTCGCTGGCCGTCAGTGGCAGCGCATTTGCAGGCGCGCCATGGTACTGGGGCTGGCCTGCGGCGCTGCCCGGTTCTTCAGGAGCGTTCTCTGCCACGGTGTGTTCCCTTTGCTGTAAAGATGCTGCGGTGTTGCTGTCCCAGAATACCGGCCTCCGTGGCCTTCCCGGGACAAGCGCCACGAAGACACGTCAGTTGCTGCCGCTTTCGGGGCCAGCGTCAGGGAACCGTGAGGAAATCGATGACTTCCTCCACTCGGCCCAGCAGCGAGGCCTCAAGGTCGGCGTAACTGCGAACCGCCCCGAGAAGCCGTTGCCAGCCCAGGCCTACGTCCTCAGCGGTCTCGTGAGGCCACCCGAAGGCGGTGAGAATCCCCGTCTTCCAGTCAATGCCGCGTGGTACGGAGGGCCAGGCATCGATGCCCAGCACCTTCGGCCTGATGGCCTGCCAGACATCGACGTACGGGTGGCCGACAATCAAGACATTTCCCGATGCCCCCGGGACCGTCATGGCTTCGGCTGCAATCCGGGACTCCTTGGATCCGGCCACGAGGTGGTCCACCAGGATGCCGAGGCGGCGGCCAGGGCCCGGATTAAAGGCGGCGATGGAAGCTTTGAGGTCATCGACGCCGTGCAAAGGCTCCACCACGATGCCTTCGACGCGGAGATCGTCGCCCCAGACCTTCTCCACGAGTTCTGCGTCGTGCTTTCCTTCCACCCAGATCCGGCTGGCTTTTGCCACTTGGGCGCGTTGTCCCTGGACCTTCACCGAACCCGAGGCCGTTCGTCCGGGCTGCACGGGAGCCGTCGATTGGCGGGGGGCCGGAGGCATCAATCGGATGGGCTGGCCCTCAAGCAGGAAGCCGAATCCGAGTTGGAAGGACTTCGTTTTGCCGCGCCTGTCCTCAAGGGACACGATGTGCATGCCCCCTGTTTTTTCAACCCGGGTGACTTCGCCCACCCAGCCTGACTGGACGTCTTCGAGGACCATCCCGCGTTGGACCGCCACCTCGGGCAGCTGTCGTTTGGCTGGAGCTGCTAGATCCTGCGGACCCCAAGTGTCGAAAGCCAAGAATTTCCTACCTTTTCATGCTGGTTTATGCTGGGTTGCCAGAAGCCGGCCATGGGCAGTTTCAATGCTAGCAACGGGGTGGCTCATACTAGACTGGTTAGCACTTGTGCATGTTGAGTGCTAAGTGCGGGGATCCCATGGGATCCCGCGGTGACCGGTCGCAGCGACCATGGCAGTCGTCAGGAGGTGGAGCAATGAGTGAACCGCGCAAGTTGGAAGTACTGCGTGCCATCGTTGAAGACTACGTGCATTCAAGGGAGCCTGTCGGATCCAAGGCCCTCGTGGAGCGGCACCACCTTGGTGTTTCAAGCGCCACCATCCGGAACGATATGGCTGTTCTTGAAGAAGAAGGCCTCATTGCAGCGCCCCACACCAGCGCCGGACGCATTCCCACTGACAAGGGCTACCGCCTGTTCGTGGACCGCATATCCCAGGTCAAGCCGCTGTCCGCGGCGGAACGCCGCGCGATCCATTCGTTGCTTGAAGGGCCTGACGACGTCGACGACATCCTGGAGCGCACCGTAAGGCTCCTGTCGCAGCTGACCAACCAGGTCGCCGTCGTGCAATATCCACACTCAAACCGGGCCCTGGTGCGGCACGTGGAGTTCGTCCTCCTGGCTCCCAAGCAAGTCCTCGTTGTCCTGATTGCTGATACCGGAAGCGTTGGCCAGAAGGTCATCGAAGCAGGTTCGGACGTGGGCGATGATGCTTTGATGCTTTTGAGGTCACGATTCCTCGGCAGTATTGCAGGGACGCAACTGGCCCTTTTGCCGCAGGTACTTCCATCGGTGGTTGCCCTGTGCCAGCCGGAGCTTCGCGGCTTGGCTCAAACATTGGCGCACGGACTGCAGGCGCTCAGCGACAACAGCCGCGAAGAGCGCATCCTCATGGCCGGCACAGCCAATCTCGCCCGGTCCAACGTGGACTTCCCGTTGAGTATCGGCCCGGTACTGGAAGCCCTTGAGGAACAAGTTGTCATGCTCCGGTTGTTGTCCGACATGGGGGACGACCCCCGCGGCGTCACCGTGAGCATCGGCCGTGAGAACCCCTACGACGGATTGGCCGAAGCCTCGGTGGTGGCCACCGGCTACGGCTCGGGTGCCAAAGTAGGGATCCTCGGTCCAACTCGCATGGACTATCCAACAACCATGGCCGCAGTTCGGGCCGTGGCCCGTTACCTTTCACGCATTCTCGGCGGCTGAACGCAGGCCCGAGGAAACATCCGCAGTACAACAAGGAAGAGATACCGACTTTGAGCAGCCACTATGACGTTTTGGGAGTCTCGCCGGAAGCCACCGGGGAAGAGATCAAAAAGGCGTACCGCAAGTTGGCGCGGAAACTCCACCCGGACGTAAATCCGGGTGAGGACGTCGCGGAGCAGTTCAAGGCCGTGACCCATGCTTACGAGGTTCTGTCGGACCCCCAGAAGCGTCGCGTCTACGATGCCACCGGCAATGAGAACGGAACGGACAACGGCTTCGGCGGCGGCTACTCCGGCCAGGGCTTCGCGTTCCAGGACATCTTCGACACCTTCTTTGGTGGTGGCGGCGGCCACGGCGGACCTGCTTCCCGCGTTCGTCGCGGACAGGACGCTCTTATCAGTGTCCGTATCGATCTCAAAGACGCCGTATTTGGCGTCAACAAGAAGCTCGAAGTAGACACTGCCGTCACCTGCCCGACGTGCGAGGGCAGCTGCTGCCGCCCGGGAACCCATCCGGAACGCTGCGACATTTGTGGCGGCAGCGGCCAGGTCCAGCGCGCCGTCCGATCCATCCTTGGCCAGGTCATGACCACCGCCCCTTGCGGATCCTGTGAAGGTTTCGGCACAGTCATCAAAGATCCCTGCAATGAGTGCAACGGCCAGGGCCGCATCCGCAGCCGCCGTTCCCTCACCATCAAGGTTCCCGCCGGCGTTGCGACCGGTACCCGGATCCAGTTGTCCGGCCAAGGCGAAGCAGGACCCGCAGGCGGCCCCTCCGGCGACCTGTACGTGGAGATCCGGGTCAACAACGATTCCGTGTTCATGCGCGAAGGCGACGACCTCCACGCCACCTTCAGCGTGCCCATGACAGCCGCGGCACTGGGTACTGAGCTGCAGTTGGAAACGTTCGATGGCGCACAGGACATTGATGTGAAGGCCGGAACCCAGTCGGGCGAGGTCATCACGCTCCGCGGCCTGGGTGTCACGCATCTTCGCGGTTACGGCCGTGGGGACCTCAAGGTGCACCTCCACGTTGAAACGCCGGGCAAGCTCGATCCCGCCCAGGAAGAATTGCTGCAGCAACTCGCCAAGCTTCGCGGGGAGCAGTTCACCGAAGGCAAGCTCGTGGCCAGTGGCGGGATGTTCGCAAAGCTGCGTGACAAGCTCGGTAACCTGTAGCGGTGAGCAATCCCGTTTTCTTCACCACGGCCGGGAGCCTTGGCGATGTAAGTCCCGGTGGCACGTTCGTGCTGGAGGGGCCCGAGGCACGTCACGCCGTCACGGTCAAGCGCCTGGCGGTGGGAGAGCCCGTTGACATTGCCGATGGTTCCGGCGCACGGCTGACCGGCACGGTCGCCGAGGCCGGGCCCGCCGGCCTGACCGTCACTGCGTCCGATGTTGTCTTCGAGGACCAGCCCGACGTGCGCTTGGTGCTCGTCCAGGCCTTGGCCAAGGGTGACCGCGACGAACTTGCCATCGAGACGGCCACAGAGCTCGGCATCGACGCCGTGATTCCATGGCAGTCAGAGCGTTCAATCGTCCGCTGGAAGGGCGACCGCGCCGCTAAAGCCCATGCGAAGTGGCAGTCTGTGGTAACCGCCGCGGCCAAGCAGGCGCGGCGGGCATGGATTCCGGATGTGCGGTCAATCGTGGATACCGGGGCCTTGGCGAAAGCAGTGGCCACCGCCGACCTGGCCATCATCCTGCATGAGGACGCCAAGAACCCGTTGAGGACTGTCCTTGAGGGGTTACAGGCGGCGAGTGGACCGGACGCCGGGACGTTCCGGGAAGTACTTCTGATCGTGGGACCGGAGGGTGGGATCTCGCCCCGGGAAGTGACGAGGCTCAGTGACGCCGGGGCCGTTACGGCGCTGTTGGGTCAACACGTTCTGCGATCGTCGACAGCGGGACCTGCCGCCGTCGTTCTTGCGAGCGACATTCTGGGACGCTGGTAGCCGGCCCGGCCACCCTGAAAAGCTAGCCGACCCTGAACAACCGGGTGTCCGTGCTTGTCGCGATCGTGTTCCCGGCATCGTCGACCTGCGAGACACGTACCTCGTACTGACCGGCCTTCAGCGTGGCGCCGAACGTAAAGAGGCCGTACTGTCCCGGCTCGCCAGTGGCTTTAGTTTGACCCGTCAGGAGACTCGTCTTTTCGCCCTTGCCGTTGTCCTGCAGGACCTGCCACGCGATGGGCTTGGAGCTGTCGGTACTCCGCCCATTGAATTTGACCAATCCCGTGGGCATCGAGGTGTCTTCCTGCGGATCGATGATCCACAGCGGCGCCACCAGGGAGGCATCCCGCGCCATGGGCTGGCCCAGCTGAATTTGCCCGAACGCCATGTAATCCTTGTGTCCGTCAACCAGGATGACCACCTGGATTTGCTGTCCGGAATTGATGAGCCCCGAGGATGAAGCCGCTGCTGTCGCCGTATACACCAGCTGCTGTATGGCCCGCTGTGCCATGCCGGCGTCCAGGTTCGAATTGAACGCGTCGCGGGAAATGTCGACTGTAATCACGTTTTTGCCTGAAATGGAGGTGGCCAGGCTGGCTGGTTCCTGCCATGGCGTGAAGAAGTCGTGGTCCAGTGGCTTTTCCGCCATCATGATCCGCAGTGCCGTGGTCACGGGGTTTCCGTCGCCGGAGATATCCCTGAACTCGCGGTAGAGGTAGACCTCTTCCTTGCTCCGCCCAATCCAATACACCGGGATCTTGGTTGAGGCCTGGGTTGTCTCCAGGGGGGCGTTGCTGGCCGGGGCATCCTGGATGGTCAAAGGCGGTGGGCTGGAGGTGGCCTGGGTGCTCTCACCGTTGGCAATGCACCCGGTCAGCAAGAGCGCAGCAAGCATCGCAGGCACGGCGATGGCGGACTTGGTCCGCTTTTTCGCGCCCGGAGCGATGTTGGCTGACTTCTTGATGCGTTTCCTGTCCTGCCCTGCATTGTTTTGGCCGCCGTGGAGTGGCTGGGGTGCGGGGTTGGGGTTCCACCCGCTATGCCAGCTTGGCACATTGCCGACGGCGGTCGGCCGGGATTCCGCGGACCTGCGCCAACTGAAACGTGATTGATACCGGCTTGATGCAGAGTTGAGACAAAATGTCGGCAATCAGGATGCGGACATGAACGTGGCCGCCTGCTGAGGTTCATCGCAGGCCGGGCTGGCGTAGGATTGGAGACATTCCGGCATCAATGCGGGCGCTGAAAGCTCATGCGAATGTCGAATCGATGGCGTTATTACGACCAACCGGAGGAGAACAGGCCTGACGGCCAGCACTATGAGTGAATCTTTGAACGGGCGGCTCAGGACCGGAAACGGCAACCAGCCGCCCAACGAGTTCCCGCACACCTTACCGGGCACGCGCACGGAAGTTGTCACGTTCGATAACTCCGACCAGATGGTTCACTCGCTGGGCAGCCACGACGAAGCCCTGCGGTACATCGAGGAACAGTTCCAGGACGTCAATTTCCATGTCCGCGGCAACGAGCTCTCCATGACGGGGCCTTCCGCAGTTATTCCCCGGATCATGCGACTTCTCGAGGAAGTCCGTGGTCTTGTGGCGAAGGGGACCGTGGTAACCCCGGATATCCTTCAGCAGCTCGTCTCCTTGTTGAGGACCCAGTCCGTGCAGAATCCTGCTGACGTGCTGACCCACAACATTCTTTCCAGCAGGGGCAAGACCATCCGGCCCAAGACGCTGAACCAAAAGAACTACGTGGATGCCATCGACGCAAACACAGTGATTTTCGGTATCGGTCCAGCCGGTACGGGTAAGACGTACTTGGCCATGGCGAAGGCTGTCCAGGCGCTCCAGATGAAGGAGGTCAGCCGGATCATCCTGACGCGGCCCGCCGTGGAAGCGGGGGAGCGGCTGGGGTTCCTGCCGGGCACGTTGAGCGACAAGATCGATCCCTATCTTCGCCCTCTTTACGATGCCTTGCACGACATGATGGATCCGGAATCCATTCCGCGGCTGATGGCTGCAGGGACCATCGAGGTGGCACCGTTGGCGTACATGCGCGGACGAACTCTGAACGATGCCTTCATCATTCTCGATGAAGCCCAGAACACCACTCCGGAACAAATGAAGATGTTCCTGACGCGTCTTGGGTTCGGCTCCAAAATGGTGGTCACCGGCGATGTCACGCAGATCGACCTTCCCCTGGGTGCCACGTCGGGGCTGCGGATCGTCCGGGAAATCCTCACGGGCATCGATGACGTCAACTTCTCCATTCTTGAGGCGGCTGACGTGGTACGGCACCGCCTCGTCGCCGATATCGTGTCCGCCTACAGCACATGGGATGACGCGCACCGCACCGACGCCGCCGGCACACAGTACAAACGTGGAGAACGCAAATGAGCATTGAAGTCAACAACGAGTCCGGCGTGGCGGTGGACGAGGCCCAGCTGGTGACGTTGTCCCGGTTCATCTTTGAGCGGCTGTACATCCATCCCCAGGCCGAGCTTTCGATTCTCCTGGTTGATGAACCCGCCATGGAGAAGCTGCACATTGAACTGATGGATGAGCCCGGCGCCACCGATGTCCTGTCCGTGCCGATGGATGAATTGACGCCGGGCACTCCGGACAAGCCCACGCCACAAGGAATGCTGGGAGACATCGCCATTTGCCCGCAGGTGGCTGAGGTTCAGGCCCGCAACGCCGGACACCCGACCCAGGACGAGATGCTGTTGCTGACCACCCACGGCATCCTCCACCTTCTCGGTTTCGACCATGCCGAACCCGAGGAAAAAGAAGAGATGTTCGGTTTACAGCGCGAACTGCTGTCTGAATTCCTGGGCAAGGATGCCCCCATGGAGACCATGCAGTGACCTGGATCATCCTGGTCGGCATGGCGCTGGTTTTCCTCAGCTTCGTGGCTTTGCTGACCGCTGCTGAGGCCGCTTTCAACTTCCTGCCCCGGCATGAGGCCGAACAATCCATTGTCCGCAGCAAGGGCAAAGCCCTGAGCGGCATTCTCAAAGCTCCCATCGCGCATATGCGCGCCTTGCGCTTCTGGCGCGTATGGTTCGAAATGGCCGCTGCGGTGGCCGTTGCGGTGGTTCTGCATAGCTTGTTGGACAACGTGTGGCTCGCCGGCCTTGCGGCTACCGGAATCATGGCCGTGATCGGCTTCGTGCTGGTTGGCGTTTCGCCCAGGCAGTTAGGCCGTGCACACTCCGGACCCGTGGTACGTTTCACAGCTCCGTTGATCAGGTTTCTCTGCTGGATTCTTGGACCCATTCCCGGCTGGCTCGTGGCGCTTGGCCAAGCTGTGGCTCCCGGTGCCCCGAGTGGCGACGACGCGTTCGTCAGCGAAGAAGAATTCCGGGAATTCGTGGATCGTGCCGCGGAGTCGGACATGATCGAGGACAACGAAGCTGAACTCATCCATTCGGTCTTTGACTTCGGCGACACCTTGGTGCGTTCAGTCATGGTCCCTCGCACGGACATTGTCAGTATCGGTACCGGCTCAGACCTCGAGACGGCCATGGGCCTCTTTCTGCGTTCGGGCTACTCCAGGATTCCGGTCATTGGCGAGAACACGGACCAGATCCGAGGAATTCTCTACCTGAAGGACGTCGCCGCGGCCATGCATCGCGGCGAACCGGGACTTCAGGCACATGACGTTGACTCCCTGGCCAGGGATGTCCGCTACGTCCCCGAATCCAAGCTCGTGAGCGACCTTCTCCGGGAGCTCCAGCAGGAGTCGACCCACGTAGCGATCGTCATTGACGAATACGGCGGAACCGCCGGGCTGGTCACCCTCGAAGACCTTATCGAGGAAATAGTGGGCGAAATCGTGGATGAATACGATGCCGCCGCGGAAGAAGCCGTAGACCTTGGCGACGGTACGTTCCGGGTCAGCGCGCGCATGAGCATTGATGATCTGGGCGAATTGTTCGACATCGACCTCGACGACGACGAGGTGGATACCGTGGGTGGCCTCCTCGCCAAGGCCCTCGGCCAGGTTCCGATTGTAGGAAGCTCCGTTGAGGTGAACGGAATATCACTCAGGGCGGATAGGCTTGAGGGTCGCCGAAACAGGGTCAGCCATATCATTGCGGCAGCCATGCCAAAGGAAGACACTGACTTTGAAGACCTACTCGATGACGCCGACTCAACGCAACAGGGAGTTCCACGTGAGCAAGCAAAATAAGAAATTCGATGCCGATGATGACTTCGGCGGCTTCCACGCAGGCTTCTCGGTGCTGGTGGGCCGGCCAAACGCGGGCAAGTCGACGCTGACCAACGCCTTGGTCGGCCAGAAGGTGGCCATCACCTCAGCCAAGCCCCAAACCACCCGGCACACCATTCGAGGTATTGTCCACCGCGACGATGCTCAATTGATCCTGGTAGACACCCCGGGCCTTCACAGGCCGCGCACGCTGTTGGGTAAGCGCCTCAACGAACTCGTGGCCGATACCTTGGCCGAAGTGGACGCCATTGGATTCTGCCTGCCGGCCAACGAAAAGATCGGCCCCGGCGACAAATACATTGCGGCCCAACTGGCCGCCGTGGGGCGTAAGCCGATCGTGGCCCTCGTGACCAAAACCGACCTTGTTGACCGTCAAGCACTGACTGAGCAGTTGCTTGCCGTCGCAGCTTTGGGGCGCGAGGTCCTTGGCGAGCAGGGGTGGGCCGACATCGTTCCCGTTTCTGCGGCCGACGGCTTCCAGGTCTCCACAGTCGCGGACGTACTCATCAGCCATATGCCGTCTTCGCCACCGCTTTATCCCGATGGCGAATTGACGGACGAGCCCGAGGCCGTCATGATCGCCGAACTCATCCGCGAGGCCGCCCTGGAAGGTGTCCGGGACGAACTTCCGCATTCCCTGGCTGTGGTGGTGGACGAGATCGTTCCCCGCGAAGGTCGAACCGAAGACAACCCGCTGTTGGACGTGCGGGTAAATCTCTATGTCGAGCGTCCTTCTCAAAAGGCCATCATCATCGGCAAGGGCGGAAGCCGGCTTCGTGAAGTGGGGACCAACGCGCGAAAGGGAATCGAGACACTCCTGGGTACCCGGATCTATCTCGATTTGCACGTCAAGGTAGCCAAGGACTGGCAGCGCGATCCCAAGCAATTGGTCAAACTCGGATTCTAATGGGCGTCACACGTCCCGGCGTGGCTTCGGCCCGATAAGGAACTTCCCAGAATCGGCAACTATGATGGCGGGAATCCACGTGTTTGAGGAAAGGTAAACCGAATAGTGCGACGTCGTGACGCCCGCCCGCAGGGCACCGGCACCGCTGGCTCCGTTGCGGCCCGCCATGGCGAGGATGCCGAGGGCACTCCCCGCCACATGAAGGTCCGCAAGGGACTTCCGCTCTGGCTGAAGATTGTTACCGGTGTGGTTTCCGTGGCGCTGGTTGCAGGCGTTGCTTTTGCGGCTTTTTGGTTCATCCGGCTGCAGAGCAACATTACCAAGGCACCGTTGAGCGCCGGGGAGTCCCGGGATTCCGGCGAGGCCCTGGCCAACGACAAGTCCGACCGCTTGCAAATCCTCATCCTTGGTTCTGATACCCGTGACGGAAAGAACTCCGAGTACGGAACTTCCGAGGATTCCACGGGCTACGGTCACTCCGATGTGATGATGCTGCTGGACATCTCAGCTGACAATAAGCGCGTCAGCGTCATGAGTTTCCCGCGTGACCTCCTGGTGAACGTACCCCAGTGTACTGACCACACCAACAACCAGACGTTCCCCGCCCGCAGCGGCGTGATGATCAACGAGGCCATGGCAGAAGCCGGTATCGGTTGTGCTGTCGATACCATCAACAAGCTGACGGGCCTGGAAATCGACCACTTCATGATGGCGGACTTCAACGCCGTCAAGGAGTTGTCCCACGCTATCGGCGGTGTCAACGTGTGCGTCAGCGACCCCGTGTTTGACCCGGATTCCCGGCTTCGCCTGCCGAAGGGTGACTCGCTGGTGGAGGGAGAACAAGCCCTCGCCTTCCTGCGGACCCGACACGCTTTCGGTGACGGAGGGGACCTTGGACGCATCAAGGGACAACAGGCTTTCCTTTCGTCCCTGACAAGGAAGCTCAAGGATGAGGGAACCCTCGGCAACCCCCAGCGACTCCTGCAGATCGCAGATGTGGTAACGCAGAACCTCACGGTCGATGAGGGCCTGGCGTCCGTACCGTCGTTGTTGACCATCGGGGGGCGGTTGAAGGACATCGATGTCTCCAAGGTTGCGTTCGTAGCTGTGCCGACTCAAGCAGCAGCAATTGATCCGAACAGGCTCGAGCTTATTGAGCCCCAGGCATCCCAACTCTTCGCCGCTTTGCGCGCTGACCTTGACCTGACGACTCCCGGCGCTACCTCTTCGCCGGCTGCCACGGAAACACCTGCACCGCAGCCCACTGCAACCACGCCCGCGGCTCCGGCCTACGACAAAGCGATCCAGCCCGTCGCAGTTGCCAACGGCAGCGGCATTGCCGCGAGGGCCCAGGAAATGATGGCTGTGCTGACGGGCAACGGATTTACCCAGGCGGTATCATATCTGGCGAACCCCGTGGACCAGACCGTGATCTACTACGGAGCCGGCTTTGCCGACGTGGCAGCTGACGTCGCCGCTCTGTACGGCATCCCGGCGGCCCAGGTGCAAGAGGCACCCGGAGTTGCGGGAGTCCAGCTCTACGTTGGTACGGACTTTGGCACGGGTACAGCCTACGGGGCAGCGTCGGTTCCGTCGGACGTGGTAAATCAGACAGCCAGTGAAGCCGTTTGCCAGCAGGTAAATCCGCTGTACATCGATCAATAGCCGATCGCAGAAATCATTGGAGTATGAGAGAGGCCGGGCCATGTGGCCCGGCCTCTCTCATGCTTGTCCTACCAGATGCTCACGCGGTCGCCGGATTCCATCCACATACCATCCGCGGCGCTGACATCGAATGCTTCAAGGAAGGCGTCGAGGTTGCGGGCGATGGCATTGGTGCGGAACTCGTTCGGGGAGTGCGGATCCGTGGCCAACCGTCGGATTGCTTCCTCGGTGCGGATCACTTGGCGCCAGCCCGCTGCCCACGACATGAAGAAGCGCTGCTGGCCCGTGAAGCCGTCGATGACCTCGGGCTCGGCGTCGCCGAGGCTAAGCAGATAGGCCTTGTAGGCAATGGTCAAACCCCCCAGGTCGCCGATGTTTTCACCCAAGGTCAGTTTGCCGTTGACCTTGTGGTCGGGTGCGGCGTAGGGGGAGAGGGCGTCGTACTGGGCCACCAACTTGGCCGTGAGTGCTTCGAAGGCGGACCGGTCCTCTTCGGTCCACCAATTACGCAGTGCCCCGCTTCCATCGAACTGTGATCCCTGGTCGTCGAAACCGTGTCCGATCTCGTGTCCGATCACAGCCCCGATGCCGCCGTAATTCACAGCATCGTCAGCATCTGCATTGAAGAAGGGCGGCTGGAGGATCGCGGCCGGGAAGACGATCTCGTTCAGCATGGGGTGGTAGTAGGCGTTGACCGTTTGCGGTGTCATGAGCCATTTGGTCAGGTCAACGGGCTTGCCGATCTCGTCCAGATGCCGGTCGACGTCAGCGTCATGGGCGCGTTCCACATTGCCCAGCAGGTCGGTTGGATCGATTTCCACGGCGGAGTAGTCGATCCATTTTTCGGGGAAACCGATCTTCGGCCGGAAGGCTTCCAGCTTCTTGAGCGCTTCCTTCTTGGTTTCTTCGCCCATCCACTTCAAGGAAGAAATGCTGTCGCGGTAAGCCTCGATCAGATTGGCGACGAGGGTCTCCATCCGTGCCTTATGGCCGGCGGGGAAGTGGCGCTCCACGTAGATCTGACCGACGGCTTCGCCAAGCGCAGCTTCGACAACGGCAACTCCTCGTTTCCAGCGCTCCTTGTTTTGGGGCGTGCCGCTGAGTTTGGTGCCGTAGAAGTCGAAGTTGGTGTCCACGAACTCTGAGGAAAGGTAGGGGGCAGCCGAGCTAAGAACCCTGAGCGTCAACCATTCCTTCCACGTTTCCAATGGTTCGGACTCCAGCAATCCTGCTGCGCCCGCGAAGAAGTCCGGGGTGCTGACAACTATCTCATTGCGCTTGTCCCGTTCAACCCGCGCGGCTTCGAACCAGGTATCCAGCAGGGGGAAAAGCGCAACTGCTTCATCGGCCGTCTTGAGATTGTAGGTTTTCTGGGGATCCCTCAGCGTGACATTGTCCCAGTGATGGGAAGCCAGTGCGGTTTCGAGGGCGACAATGCGGGTTGAGGCTGACTGCGCGTCGGGGACGCCTGCGAGGGTGAGCAACCTGGCAATGTACTCGCCGTAGGCCGCCACGATGCCCGCAAACTTTTCTTCCCGGTAATAGGACTCGTCCGGCAGTCCCAGGCCTCCTTGCCCGATGTACAACAGGATGCGCTCCGGGTTCCCGGCATCCGGAGCCGGGTAGATGGAGAACAAGCCCGAGACATCTGATCGGAATAAACGGCCGATCAGCGCAGCCAGCTCACGCGCGGACCCCACCGAACGAACTTCTTCGAGACGTCCCCGGACCGGGTCGAGCCCCTTTGCCTCGGCCGTGGCCTGATCCATGAAGCTTGCGTACAGGCCGCCTACTTGCTGCTCGACGCCGGTTGCGGACTCGCCCTTGCCGGCAGCTTCTTCGATAATCGACTTAACGGCCAGCTCGGCCCCATCCCGCAGTGCGGTGAAGGTACCTTCCAACGGCCTGTCATCCGGGATCGTTGTGCTGTTGAGCCACGCGCCATTGACGTGTTGGTAGAGGTCGTCCTGGGGCCGGACGCTGTGATCGATGTTCGAAAGAGTGATCCCCGACTGTGGCACTGTGGCTCCTTGTGTGGACACTGCGCCGGAGTTTCCACCGTCGCGGCGTCTGCATAGTGGACGTTGCATGAGGTGTTGCACTGTCATCATACGCATCGTGTTAGTGTGAATTTGTGCGTACGGCGATGCTTCTTCTTAGCTGCCGCGGCGAGGCCTGAAAGCTATCTGAAGCTGGGCCATCCTCGCCGCGGAGTTCCGTTGTGTCCGGCTAAGCTTTCACTTAGTTCTTAGAGAAAAGGCCACACGTCATGCGTAATGCACAAAAGCCCTCCGGTATGCCGATTCACCGCTACCTGCCGTTCCAGGACCAGATCACCGTCGACGTTCCTGACCGCACCTGGCCGGACAAAGTCATCTCCAAGGCCCCGCGTTGGTGCGCAGTGGACCTGCGGGATGGCAATCAGGCACTGATCGACCCCATGAGCCCGGCCCGCAAGCTGAAGATGTTCCAGTTGCTGGTCAAGATGGGCTACAAGGAGATTGAAGTCGGATTCCCTTCGGCGTCGCAGACTGATTTCGACTTCGTACGCCAGCTCATCGAAGGCGGCCACATTCCCGATGACGTCAGCATCCAGGTCCTGACCCAGGCACGCGAGCATCTCATTGAAAGGACTTATGAGTCCTTGGTGGGTGCGAAGCAGGCAATCGTTCACTTGTACAACTCCACGTCCGTCCTGCAAAGGCGAGTGGTGTTCAACCAGGACGAAGACGGCATCCTGGACATCGCCCTGCAGGGTGCCCGCCTGTGCAAGAAGTACGAAGAGACACTGGAAGATACGCACATCACGTACGAATATTCGCCGGAGTCCTTCACGGGAACCGAGCTCGAGTATGCCGCCCGAGTCTGCAACGCCATTGCCGACGTCTTCGAGGCTTCCGCCGACAACCAGGTCATCATCAACCTGCCGGCCACCGTGGAGATGGCAACCCCGAATGTCTACGCCGACTCGATTGAGTGGATGCACCGTAATCTGCACCCGCGCGAGGGCATCATCATTTCCCTGCACCCGCACAACGACCGCGGTACGGGCGTCGCTGCAGCCGAGCTGGGCTACCTGGCTGGTGCGGATCGGATCGAAGGCTGCTTGTTCGGCAATGGTGAGCGTACGGGCAACGTGGATCTCGTGACGTTGGGGTTGAACATGTTCGTGCAGGGCGTTGACCCGATGATCGATTTTTCCGACATCGATGAGGTCCGCCGCACTGTGGAGTACTGCAACCAGCTGCCGGTTCCCGAGCGTTCCCCATATGGTGGTGACCTCGTCTTCACGGCTTTTTCCGGTTCACATCAGGACGCCATCAAGAAGGGCTTCGAAGCGCTGGAGAAGGACGCCGCTGCGGCAGGCAAGTCAGTGGATGACTTCACCTGGCAGGTTCCGTACCTGCCAGTCGATCCCAAGGACCTCGGCCGCAGCTATGAAGCCGTTATCCGCGTCAACTCGCAATCGGGCAAGGGTGGGGTTGCCTACCTGCTGAAGAACGAACACAACCTGGACCTGCCCCGTCGTGCCCAGATTGAATTCTCCGGAGTCATCCAACGCCGGACAGATGCCGTGGGTGGCGAGGTCAGCGGCGCGCAGCTGTGGCAGGTCTTCCAGGACGAGTACTTGCCGTCCGACGAGGAGCAGGCGCAGTGGGGGCGTTATGCCTTGGGCAGCATAAGCACCGAAACCGATGAATCCGGCGCCATGACCATGAACGCAAACTTGCGGATCGATGGCGTAGAGGTTCGGCGGACCGGCAACGGCAACGGTCCGATTGCTGCGCTGTTGGACATCCTGCACCACGACGGTGTTGATGTCCGTGTGCTGGACTATAGCGAGCATGCCCTGTCCGAAGGCGGCAGTGCCAGCGCGGCAGCATACGTCGAGTGTGCCGTCGGCGAACGGGTCCTGTGGGGCGTGGGTATTGACCCCAGCACCACTACGTCGTCCCTCAAGGCCTTGATTTCCGCTGTCAACCGGGCCGTCCGGGACGCCCGAGCCTAGGAGTCTGCCGTGTGGTGACGGGAAATACCGTCACCACACGGTCTGGCGGTCACCGCTGGATCCAGGCATAGTGCGAAGATTAGTTGTGGCCAATCCGTCGTTTGCAGCACGGTCCTACAGGGACGATGCCGTGGTGCTCCGTACCCACAAGTTGGGCGAGGCCGATCGCATCATCACCTTGCTGACCAAACACCATGGGCAAGTCCGGGCCGTGGCAAAGGGCGTACGAAGGACCAGCAGCCGTTTTGGGGCACGCCTGGAGCCGTTCATGGTTGCGGATTTGCAGCTAGTGGCCGGCCGGACACTCGACATTGTGACGCAGGCTGTGGCCAAGGGTGCTTACGGAAGCAGCATCGCTGCCGACTATGGGCGGTTTACCGTGGCTGCGGCCATGACCGAGACCGCCGAGAAGCTAACGGACGCCGATACAGAATCCGGGACGGCACAATACAATCTCCTGGTTGGTGCACTGGCTGCCCTCAGTCGCTCTGACCATCCACCTGAACTCATCCTTGACTCCTACCTGTTGCGCGCTTTGGCTACAGGCGGGTGGGCGCCGAGTTTCACCGCTTGTGCCCGCTGTGGTCGCCCGGGTCCACACACCGCCTTTGCCGCTCCGGTTGGCGGAATGGTTTGCAGTGATTGCAGACCGCCCGGTTCACCTGCGCCGGCACCGGAGACGGTGGTGCTGCTCGGCGCGCTGTTGACCGGTAATTGGGGCGTAGCCGATGCATCCGACCCTCGGCACCGGCGAGAAGCCGCGGGGCTGGTGGCCAGCTACCTGCAATGGCATCTGGAGCGGGCCTTGAAATCACTCAAACACGTGGAGCGAAGCTGACAGTGGCACTTGGTAAGAAGAGCAAGGCAACAACGGCCAGGACGGCACCGGTAGTTGTCCCTTACGGACATCCGTCCGGGGCAGTGCCACCGAATATCCCAAGTGATCTCATCCCGCAGCACGTGGCAATCGTCATGGATGGCAACGGGCGTTGGGCGAACCAGCGTGGCCTTCCCCGCATAGAGGGTCATAAGGCCGGCGAGCCTGCGTTGCTGGACGTAATGGCAGGGGCTATCGAGCTCGGCATCAAATACGTCAGCGTATACGCCTTCTCGACGGAAAACTGGCGGCGTTCACCCGAGGAAGTCCGCTTCCTCATGGGTTTTAACAAGGATGTACTACGCCGACAACGCAACCAGCTCGATGAGTGGGGCGTCCGTATCCGCTGGGCTGGACGCCGGCCCCGCTTGTGGGGTTCGGTCATCAAGGAATTGGAAGAGGCCGAGGACTACACGCGGGCCAACGACACGTGCACTTTGACCATGTGTGTTAATTACGGTGGCCGGGCTGAGATCGCCGATGCTGTTTCGGCTATCGCCCACGACGTCGCCGCAGGAAGGTTAAAGCCCGGAGCGGTGTCCGAGAAGACCATCCAGAAGTACCTCGATGAACCCGACCTCCCGGACGTGGACTTGTTCCTTCGAAGTTCGGGGGAGCAGCGGCTCTCCAACTTCCTGCTGTGGCAATCGGCCTATGCGGAATTCGTTTTCATGGACACTCTGTGGCCGGATGTCGACAGAAGGACATTGTGGGACGCCGTCGAGATCTATGCCAAGCGCGATAGGCGCTATGGGGGAGCAGTGGACGCTGCGCCCGCCAACAAATAGCACGCACCTGCCAAATCAGTAGGGGTAGGCAGCCAGCCAGACGGCGACGTCGCGATAGGCCTGTTGGCGGACGGTGCGCCTGGACAGAAAGACGTCATGAAGGGCCCCCGGATAACGGAACACAGCAGTGCGCCGCGCAAGACCCAGCGCTCGTCGGGAAGTCTCCTCAACATCAATGACCGCATCTGCCCGCATCAGGTCAGCCGTCCATTCGGATTGGATTCTGGTCCGCCCCGATAGGAGCACCAGAACGGGTGCGTCAATGTTGAGCTTGCGCTCCACGGCCGCGTGACCAGCCAACACGGCCTTCGTCCAACCAGCCCGGATAGGGAACGAAGCCCGCGGACGCCAGATAGGGTCCAGGATCCACTCGCCGTGGGCTTCGTTACTGACACTCTCCCAATAGGCGGGCATCTCGGGAAAGCGGAAGGGACGCTTGGGGTCCGTGCGGGCAAAAGGCTCCACCAAGTGCATGGCGATACTGCGGACGAGGCTGCTGCCCTGAAGCTCGAGCCACGGGGAATTCAGGACCAGGGTTCCCAACCTGCCAGGATTGCGATCGGCCCAAAGCGCAGCGATCAAGCCCCCGAGCGAATGACCAAGCATGTGGATCGTGGGTGCCGTACCGTTGCTGGTCCGTGCTGCTACGTCGCGGTCGATCTCCACGAAGGCCGCTGCAAGATCCTCGTCGTAAACGCTGAGGTCGGAGGTGTAGCCGGGCGTCTGGCCGGGCAACAGGCTACGGCCGAATTTGCGGAGGTCCAATGCGTAGAAATGAAAGCCCGACGCCGTGAGGTACTCGGCAAGCTCGGTTTGCAGGAAGTAGTCTGCCCATCCATGCAAGTAGAGAACCACCCGCGGCGCTCCGCCAGGATCGGCTGGGGCCGCTCGACGCTTGCGTTTGGTGAAAGATGCCAGGAAGTCAAGAAGGCCTTGAGGGGAGGCATGCTCAACAGGTGGAGCATGCCTGACGAGTGTCGCTTTGACAGGCCCTTCGTCATCGGCTTTGAGCGGCAGGTCGAGGCATTCGTAGCCGTGGCCAAGGATGTCGCGTTTCCACAGTGATACCGATTCCCCTGCGGTGGTCATAGATCCCCTTCGTGCCGTTCATCCGGCGCTTCGTACTGCATGAATCCGTTGATCCATCGGGCCAGCCGTGCGTAGGCGTCTTTGCGCACCGGCGGCGCCGAAAGAAACACGTCGTGGAGGCCGCCGTCGATACGTTCCAGGGTTACGGTCCTGCCCAATGCCATGGCGCGCAAGGCCATGACACTGACGTCAAGCACTGCATCTGACCGCCGCATGGACTCCTGCCACACCATGCCGTTGGCGCTGGCTGACGACGCCAGCACCAGGACTGGCATTTCCAGCTTCAGGCCTCGGGCTACCTGCGAATGGCCGGCAAAGACTGCACTGAGCCATCCCGCCCGGACTGGAAATGCCAAAGGTGGCCGGTACTTCTCATCCAGGGACCATTCGCCTTCGGCGGAACTGCTGATGCTCCGAAAATAGAAGCCCCGTTCGGGCAACTTCAGGACGGTCTTGGGACGAAATCTCGCTACGGGCGCCACCATCGCTTGCGCGGCACGCCGTACCAAGGAGCTGCCGTGCATTTCCAGCCAGGGGCTGTCGAGGATCAGGTACTGGACCTCTGCTGGGTGGCGGCTTGCCCACAGGGCTGCCACGAGCCCTCCGGTGGAATGCCCCATCAGAGTCAGGCTGCCCGTCAGCGATACGCCGCGGTCACGCCGGATGACCTCAACGGCCTGGTTGATTTCGGCGTCGTAGTCTGTCAGGTTCGCCACGTATCCACCCGGGTTTCCCGCTTGCAGGCTCCGTCCATGGTTGTGCATGTCCAGGGCGTAGAAGTCATATCCTTGCCCGGCCCAGAATCTGGCAAGCTCGGTATTGAAGAAGTAGTCGCTCCACCCGTGCAGGAACAACACGGCACCAAATCGCTTCGGGGCGCCCTCACTGCGACCGGCATCCTCGCTCGTCGGCTTCGCACGGTGGCGGATCAGCGTGGCGTGGCGGACCACACCATCGGGTCCTGTGGCATCAAGGCCACAGGACTGAAAGTCCGCTCCCAGGAAGTCCTCCGTCCAGTCCATGGCCTTAGCTTAGACACTGGCGGCGGCGTCCCTGCCCGCCGCCCTCCCCGTGAAGAGGCAGCCGCCCAGGAATGTTCCTTCCAACGCCCGGTATCCATGGATGCCACCGCCACCAAATCCGGCCGCTTCACCAGCTGCGTAGAGGCCCGGGATGGCTTGCCCTTTACGGTCCAGGACCCTGGAGCGCAGATCCGTGGCGAGGCCGCCCAGGCTTTTCCTTGTCAACACGGAGAGCCGGATGGCAATCAGTGGGCCATGAGTCGGGTCGGTCAGCCGATGCGGTGGTGCCACCCGCATCAGTTTGTCCGTGGCAAATCGACGCGCTGCCCTGATGGCGGCCAGCTGTGGGTCCTTCCCAAGACCGCTCTCCACTTGACGGTCCCGGGCGCTTATCAGTAGTTCAAGTGCGCGGGTTTCGATGAGGGAGTTGCCCGCGAGCCGGTTCATTCTTGAGGCCAGTTCCCCTGGAGATGACGCCTGCAGAAAGTCCACGCCCCGGTCCAGGAAGCGCTGGACGGGGGTCTCGCTTGTTGGGCGCAGGCGCGATGCAAGCAGCCGGACGTCCTTGCCGGTGAGGTCGGGGTTCTGTTCGGAACCGGACAGGGCAAGTTCCTTGAGGGCAATCGTGCGGTTGAGGACAAACCATGAGTAGCCGTACCCCGTCCCGACGATGTGGCGCAATGCCCCCAACGAATCAAAACCGGGGAACAGCGGCGCGGGCAACTGGCGGCCCTCGGCATCGAGCCACAACGAAGAGGGCCCGGGCAGGATACGGATTCCATGATTGGGCCACACAGGATCGTAATTGTGGATTCCTTCGGGGTAGTGCCACATGCGGTCGCCGTTGATCAACGCAGCTCCAGCGCTTGCCACGATGGGAAGGAAGCTGCCGTCCACGGAGGCCGGCACGCCACTCAGCATGTAGTCGGGCGCGTTTCCCCCGGGCCACTGGCTGCGGACGGTCGCGTGATTGCCGCCGATGCCTCCCGTCGTCACCACAACAGCGCCTGCCGTGGCCTCGAAACCACTGACGGCGACCCGCGCGGACGCTTGGCCCCGCACCGCCGTCGACGGTTCAAGAACCTCGCCCGAAACGCCCGTGATCCTTCCCGTCGTGGTCGTCAGCAACAGGGCGCGGTGCCTGAAGTGCAAACTGACCCGGCCGGTACTTACGCCTTCCAAGACCTTGGCGAGGAACGGCTCCACCAAGGCGGGCCCCGTGCCCCATGTGACGTGGAAGCGGGGAACAGTGTTGCCATGGCCTTCCGGCCCGTAGCCGCCGCGTTCCGCCCATTGCACCAACGGGAAGATGCCAACGCCAAGGCTCCTGAGCCACGCCCGCTTCTCTCCGGCGGCGAAGTCGACGTACGCCTCTGCCCACTCACGGGCCGTCCCGTCATCGGACCGGTCGAAAGCTGCGGAGGCAAGCCAGTCATGCAGTGCGAGATCAGCGCTGTCCCTGACACCCAGGCGCTGCTGCTCAGGTGTATTCACCATGAAAAGCCCGCCAAAAGACCAATGGGCCTGGCCACCCACGGAAGCCTCCGGCTCCTGATCCAGCACAGCCACTGTCTTGCCGGCCGCATAGGCGGTGGCGGCCGCAACCAGCCCGGACAGGCCTGCGCCGACCACTAGGACGTCGGCGTTGATCCTGTAGCTTCCATGATTTGCATCACCATTATCCCCAAGCATGCGTACATGGTAGCGGCATCGGTAGTCATGGGTTTGGTGAGTTGTCCGTAAGGCGGAAAACTAGGACCATGCGTGTTTACCCCACATTCTTCAAGCTGGCCTTCTCCTGGATGGACGCCGAGAAGGCACACAAGATCGGCTTCCAGGGAATCCGGGCGGCCCACCGCTCCGGTGCCGGCCGGATCCTTGCCCGGCTGACAGCTCCGGACGCTTCACTTCGCACGGAGGCGCTGGGACTCACGTTCCCGTCACCTTTCGGCCTGGCGGCAGGTTTCGACAAAGAAGGTCACGGTATCGAAGCGTTGGCTGAGCTTGGGTTCGGGCATGTGGAGGTGGGAACCATCACGGGCCAGGCGCAGCCAGGCAATGAGAAGCCCAGGCTGTTCCGCCTGATTGAGGACCGCGCGGTGATTAACCGCATGGGGTTCAATAACGACGGCGCCGCTTCAGTCGCGCCCAGGCTCAAGTCCGCGCGGGCTGCTTTGCAAAGGCAGCACCCGGACGTCCGCCCGGTCATCGGTGTGAACATCGGCAAGACCAAGGTGGTGGAACTCGACGATGCCACCGAGGATTACCTGGTGAGTGCCCGGAGCCTGGCTCCTGCTGCAGACTATCTCGTAGTCAACGTCAGCTCTCCCAACACGCCGGGTCTTCGCTTGCTCCAGAACGTGGAAACGCTGCGGCCGCTGTTGCGGGCCGTTGGTGACGCTGCTGATGAAGCTGCCGGACGGCACATACCCCTGCTGGTAAAGATTGCGCCGGATTTGTCCGATGAGGACATCGACGACGTCGCTCGGCTGGCCCTGGACCTGAAACTTGATGGAATCATCGCCACCAACACCACGATCTCCCGTGATGGACTCCTCTCTGATGCTGCAAAGGTGGAGTCGCTGGGTGCAGGTGGATTGTCGGGAGCGCCCCTCAAACATCGGTCTCTGGAGGTTCTTCGCAGGCTCAAGGATGCTGTGGGGGACGACTTGGTACTCATCGCCGTTGGTGGTGTGGAAACCGCTACAGATGTCCAGGATCGTTTGGATGCCGGCGCGACTTTGGTCCAGGGCTACACGGCATTCCTCTATGAAGGGCCCTTCTGGGCCTCACGCATTAACAAGGGACTGGCAAAGATCCGTAAGAGGTCGGCGCGTTAATCAGGCCATCGACAAGGAAGACCCCGGACCAACGGTCCGGGGTCTTCCTGTGTCTGGGGTTTTGGGCGCTTAGGCCGGGTACTGCCCGCGCTTCACCTGCGGTTTGGGAAGGCGAAGCTTGCGGAATTGAAGGGCCCGCATGCAGCCGTACCAAACAGAGCCTCGTTCCACCTCGCCGAACTTCTCCGTAAGGCGCTTCCGAAGCTTCCGGGACAGGATGAAGACGTCCACGAAGACAGCCAGGAACATGATCCAGAAGCCGATCAACACGTAGCTGATGCCGGCGCTGGTGGGCGGAATGATCAGGGAGATCACCACGAACAGCAAAGCACCGAACATGAGGTACTCACCGAGGCTGAAACGCGCATCAACATAGTCCCTCGTGTAGCGCTTTTGGGGACCCTTGTCGCGGATGGGGAGGAATTTCTCGTCGCCCGTATCGAGTGCCTGCCGCATTTTCTGCCGCTGGTCCTGGATTGCTACCCTTTCCGCGGCCTTGGAGGCTTTGCGGTCATTGGGAACCAGGGGCCGCTTACGCGCTGCTTCCTGGTCTTTCCGCTTGGGCGTAGGCGCGCCCTTTGCGCCACCTGGCTCCGGGGCGGTGGCGTAGGCCTGGTCTACTACTGATTGAGCGCTGGGCTCTTCCTTTTTGCGTCCGAACACCCATACAGAATACCCCTCACGGAGGTGGCGTACGTTACGTGTCCCAATGCCAGGCCGTGATTGCGTCGGGCCGCGCCTGCCCTGGCGGGGGAATCCCCGGCGGTAAAGTGTGGCCATGACTTCAGCACATGCGGAGACCCCGCAGAACAAGCAAGGGCACTCAGGCGAAACTCCGGTGGAAGCACTCACCGCAGCGGTTAACGATTCCTTCGAAAGCACGATGGAATCCCTTAAAGACCTCGTCGGCATTCCCGGCATTGCCTGGGCAAGTTTTGACCCGGCCGAACTCGACCGCAGTGCCGAAGCAGTCGCTGCTTTGGTCAAGGCTTCGGGCATGGAAGACGTCCGCGTGCTTCGCAGCAGCAAAGCCGACGGGTCGCCCGGTGGTCCTGCCGTCGTCGCGCGTCGTGCAGCCGAGGACGGCAAGCCAACAATCCTGCTGTACGCCCACCACGATGTCCAGCCGCCGGGGGACAGGGGCCTGTGGAACTCAGAGCCCTTTGTCGCCGAAGAACGCGAGGGCCGGCTCTACGGCCGTGGTGCTGCCGACGACAAAGCTGGAATCATGGCCCACTTGGCCGCCTACAGTGCTGTGACCAAGGTTCTGGGTGAAGAGTTTGGACTTGGTGTGACGTTCTTCTTCGAAGGTGAGGAAGAGGCAGGGTCGCCCACCTTCCGTACGTTCCTTGAGGAACATCAGGAGCTCCTCCGGGCCGACGTCATCGTGGTGGCCGACTCCAGCAACTGGAAGGTGGGGGTTCCCGCCCTGACCACCAGCCTCCGGGGTCTGGTGGACGGAACCTTCGAGGTGCGCGTCCTGGACCATGCGGTCCATTCCGGGATGTTTGGTGGACCGGTTCTCGATGCCCCCACCCTTTTGTCGCGTCTCATCGCGACCCTGCACGACGACGACGGCAACGTAGCGGTCGAAGGCCTGGTGGCCCGCGACGATGTGGCGGTCGATCTCGCCGAAGCGGACTACCGTGCTGATGCTTCAGTGCTCGACGGCGTGAAGCTCGCCGGCAGCGGGACAATCGCCTCACGCCTGTGGACCAAGCCCGCACTGTCCATCATCGGCATGGACGTCCCCTCCGTTGACGTTGCCTCCAACACCCTTATTCCCGCGGCCCGTGCAAAGTTCAGCATGAGGCTGGCCCCGGGGCAGGACCCGGAAGCCGCGATGGATGCCTTGAAGCGGCATGTGGAATCCCACGCGCCATTTGGGGCCAAGGTGACCTTTAGCCCGGGGGAGCGGGGCAACGCTTTCTCCACGGACACTTCGTCAGCCGCCGCACGCGTGGCACTCTGGGCGCTGGGGGAGTCGTGGGGAGTCCAGCCCGTGGAGATGGGAATCGGCGGTTCCATTCCGTTCATTGCGGACCTCCTGGACTTGTATCCGCACGCCCAGATCCTGGTGACGGGAGTCGAGGACCCCGATTCCCGGGCGCACAGCGCCAACGAGTCGCTTCACATCGGAGACTTCCGCCATGCAGTGCTGGCTGAGGCCTTGATGCTGGCCCGGCTTAATGACGAAGGGCTCGTTAGTGCCGAAGGGCTCGGGGACTAAGCTCCACGGCGCGCCGGGAACAACGAAATGCTGTCTGTGGTTACGTCAGGAGTTATAGCTAAGCGTCTGTGCGACGTAGCATTAGCTATAATCCGTACGTAATTGGGTAAGGGCAGGCAGCGTTCCGGCGCGGCCGCCAAGAGCTTCATAAGAAGGTAGGCCAATGAGCACTGCAACCAACGAAAACAGCACCGGAGCACAGGTCGTCTCCAACGACGAACTGCCCACGCACGAGGTCAATCTGACCGACGTAGCCGCAGGCAAGGTCCGCAGCCTCCTCGAGCAGGAAGGGCGCACCGACCTTCGGCTGCGCGTTGCAGTCCAGCCTGGCGGTTGCTCCGGCCTGATCTACCAGCTTTACTTCGACGAGCGCATGCTCGATGGAGACGCTGTGCGTGACTACGACGGCGTTGAGGTCGTAGTTGACAAGATGAGCGTTCCTTACCTCAGCGGTGCCAGCATCGACTTCGAGGACACCATTTCGAAGCAGGGCTTCACCATCGACAACCCGAATGCCGGCGGGTCTTGCGCCTGCGGCGATTCGTTCCACTGATGTGAGCCATCGCCGCATGTCGGCGCCCCTTCGGACTGGTTTTAAACCGTTCGGAGCCACGGCGCTGACATGTGCGCGAAAACCGCTTGATAGCGGTAAGCTCTACATCGGGTAGTAAAACTTTTAGTGTGCCCGGTGAGCCTTCGGCCTGCCGGGAGACAGCAACAAGAGGAAGGGCCGTCTGTGAGTTCGCAGAACCGAACCGGCAGCCGACGCATAAAGATCACATCGATCACTGGCTTGGCACTCGCCGGCGCGTTGGTTTTGACCGGATGTTCACCAGAGGTAGAGAAGGGTTGGCTGCCTACAGAGCGCGGCACGACCAACCACACTGACCGGATCATGGACCTCTGGGTCAACTCATGGATCGCCGCCTTGGCAGTCGGTATCATCACGTGGGGCCTTCTGGTCTGGTGCATCATTGCCTACCGTCGCCGCAAGGGCACCACGGGATTCCCCAAGCAGCTCAGCTACAACTTGCCGCTCGAGGTCTTCTATTTGACCATCCCGCTGTTCATGGTGCTGGTGTTCTTCTACTTCACCGATCAGGACCAGCGTGCGATCGATGACCGATCGCAGCCTGCCGACGTCGTTGTTGACGTCCGCGGCAAGCAGTGGGCCTGGGATTTCAACTACAAAAAGGGTGAGGTCATTAATGAAGACCTCCACGAGGCCGGCGTCCAGGCGCACCTGACCGGCAACGATGTCAACAAGGAACTTCTCCCCACCCTCTACTTGCCCGTTGGCAAGTCCGTGGACCTGGAGCTGAACTCCCGCGACGTCATCCACTCATTCTGGGTCCCCGCGTTCCTCCAGAAGCGCGACATGATCCCCGGCAAGACGAACTACATCAGGTTCACCCCCACCAAGGAAGGCACCTTCGACGGTAAGTGTGCTGAACTCTGCGGTGAATACCACTCCGAAATGCTTTTCCGCGTCAAGGTTGTCTCCGAGTCTGAGTTCCAGGCACACATGGACAAGCTTCGCCAGGAAGGCAACACGGGCCTCCTCGGTGCGGAATACGACCGCAACCCGAACCTGAACGAAACCAAGTAAGGGGAGCGACGTGGCTACGTACACTCAATCCGCCGCGGGGGTCCTAGACGCTCCCGTAGTTCCTAAATCCAAGGGGCGCATCGTCGTCAACTGGATCACCTCCACCGACCATAAGACGATCGGGTACATGTACCTGATCGCGTCCTTCGTGTTCTTCTGCCTCGGTGGCGTCATGGCGCTGTTGATCCGCGCTGAACTGTTCGAGCCCGGCATGCAGATCCTGCAGACCAAAGAGCAGTACAACCAGATGTTCACGATGCACGGCACCGTGATGCTCCTGATGTTCGCAACGCCGCTCTTTGCCGGCTTCGCCAACGTCATCATGCCGTTGCAGATTGGCGCCCCCGACGTCGCCTTCCCGCGCTTGAACGCCCTGGCTTTCTGGTTCTTCCTCTTTGGCTCCACCATCGCCGTCTCCGGCTTCATCACCCCGCAGGGTGCTGCGTCCTTCGGTTGGTTCGCCTACGCCCCGTTGTCCAATACGACATTCAGTCCTGGCGTCGGTGGTGACTTGTGGGTCTTTGGCCTTGCACTCTCCGGTTTCGGAACCATCCTTGGTGCCGTCAACTTCATCACCACCATCATCTGTATGCGCGCCCCCGGCATGACCATGTGGCGCATGCCGATCTTCACCTGGAACACCCTTGTCACGGCGATCCTGGTCCTGATGGCCTTCCCGCCACTGGCAGCAGCGTTGTTCGCACTCGGTGCCGACCGCCGCTTTGGAGCCCACATCTTCGATCCCGAGAATGGCGGTGCCGTTCTCTGGCAGCACCTGTTCTGGTTCTTCGGACACCCTGAGGTGTACATCATCGCGTTGCCGTTCTTCGGCATCGTCTCCGAGATCTTCCCCGTCTTCAGCCGCAAGCCGATCTTTGGTTACAAGGGTCTTGTGTATGCGACCATCGCCATTGCCGCGCTGTCCGTCACGGTGTGGGCACACCACATGTATGTGACCGGATCTGTGCTGCTGCCGTTCTTCGCGTTCATGACCATGCTGATTGCCGTTCCAACGGGTGTGAAGTTCTTCAACTGGATCGGTACTCTGTGGCAGGGCTCCATCACCTTCGAAACGCCCATGCTCTGGAGCATCGGCTTCCTGGTGACGTTCCTCTTCGGTGGTCTGACCGGTATCATCCTGGCCTCTCCGCCGCTGGACTTCCACGTCTCGGACTCCTACTTCGTGGTTGCCCACTTCCACTACGTGGTCTTCGGCACCGTGGTGTTCGCGATGTTCGCAGGGTTCTACTTCTGGTGGCCCAAGTGGACCGGCAAGATGCTCAACGAACGTCTCGGCAAGATTCACTTCTGGCTGCTGTTCCTCGGCTTCCACGGCACGTTCCTGATCCAGCACTGGTTGGGTGTAGAGGGCATGCCGCGTCGCTACGCCGACTACATGCCGCAGGATAACTTCACGTGGATGAACCAGTTCTCGACTATTTCCTCCTTCGTGCTGGGTGCATCGCTGCTGCCGTTCTTCTGGAACGTCTACATCACGTGGCGCAGCAACAAGAAGGTTGAAGTCGATGACCCGTGGGGCTTTGGTGCTTCGCTGGAATGGGCAACGTCCTGCCCGCCGCCGCGCCACAACTTCACCTCATTGCCCCGTATCCGCTCCGAGCGCCCGGCTCTGGACCTTCACCACCCGGAGTTGGCCCAGGTTCACACGGCCGAGGCCCCGTCGCCCGCAGCAGCTGTCTTGGGTAACGCCGACCAGAGGGACGTCAACAAATGAAAATTGAATCGTGGCTCTTCGGAGCCGGAGTCTTCTTCTTCGTTCCCGTAGCCATTGCATATGGCTTCCTGACGGAATGGTCTGAGTGGGTTGGTGTCCTGGGCATCCTCCTGGTTGGCGGTCTCGCCGGCATGATCGGCGCCTACCTTGGTTTCACGGGCAAGCGGATCGGTATGCGACCCGAGGACCGTCCCGATGCCGAGGTTCATGAAGGTGCAGGCGAACAGGGTCACTTCAGCCCTTGGAGCTGGTGGCCCCTGGTTCTCGGACTGGCATGTGCCGGCGGATTCCTCGGCCTCGCGATCGGCTTCTGGGTGACGTACGTTGCCGGCGGTCTCGCCTTGGTTGCATTGGTCGGTTGGGTTTTCGAGTACAGCCGCGGTGACCACGCACACTAGCTTTCAGCTACAGAAGAATGGGCCCCACCTTTCGGTGGGGCCCATTCTCTTTAAGTGCCTTCCAAAAATCGACAAGGCCGGTTCGACCTGAGCGCGTAGTGCCGCTCAGCGGGCCTCTGCGGCCTCAAGAACGGCTGAAAGGGCGACCAGCGCGTTCTTGGCGCCAGAGAGCGTCTGTTCGGCGCTGAGTGCGTCTGGCTGGACCGATAGATATACTTCACAGCCGTGACCGAAGTCTTCGGTCATGACTTCCAGAAGCGAGCGGGCGTCGACCGGCTGACCACCTTGCTTTCGAATGGTGACCGGCATACCGGTTTCGGTGACGGCGCGGACGAAAACCGCGGCCGCCCTTGCGTGCAATCCGATTTCGGCGGCAACGAAGGCCTTCTGCTCCGGCAACCCAACTCCTTTGTTATGACGGTTGTTCCGTCAGAAAATGATCCATACCAGCGTAGCCTCAGGCGCAGTGACTACTCCACATCGGAGTTCAGTGGTCTAGACCTGCGGCGCCACTGAATTATCCTTGAGACATGACTCATTTGCTGGACAGCTGCCGTGCCTGAGGCAGCAAACATTGCCGGCGAGATCGACCGCAGCAGTGGCACGCCAATCTATGTTCAACTGCGGGAAATCCTCAGGGCATTCATAGCGAAGTCGTGCCCGCCAGGATCGGCTCTCCCGTCCGAGAGGGATCTTTCGGAACGCTTCGGGCTCGCGCGAATGACCGTTCGCCAGGCCATTGATGCTTTGGTGGGCGAAGAAGTGATCGAGCGCGTGGTCGGGCTTGGCACATTCGTCAGGAAGCCAAAGCTGGACCTCCAAGTCAAGCTAACGTCCTACAGCGAGGAAATGCAGCGCCGAGGCATGGTTCCTGCAGCCAAGGTGCTGAGTTTTGAACAGATCGCTGCCAGCGCGTTCCTCGCCCGGGAGTTGCAGCTGGAGGAGGGAACGCCCTTGGTCCGCTTCAGACGACTCCTGCTGGCCGACAACGAGCCTATGAGCGTCGATGAGAACTTCATACCGGCGCACCGGGTTCCAGGACTGCTGGACGAGGCACCGCCGACCTCGCTGTACAACGTCTTGAGTGAACGGTTCGGCTTGGTGATGGAGTGGGGTGAGGACATGATTGAGGCTACTGCGGCCTCTCCGTCCACCGCGAGACTCCTCAACGTGGACGTTGGTGCCCCTTTACTCAAGATTCAACGACACGCCTTCGTCGCCCGCGCGATGGTGGATTATTCAGTCTCTTACTATCGGGCGGACCGCTACAAACTTTGGGTTCCCCTGCAGCGACCAGGCGTTCGGCCTACTCGAAACTATTCGTCGGGATACCGTACCCAGTAGCAGTTCCGCACAACGCGCTGGTGTTGGCCATTGGGATGGAATGGACGGTTCCTCGAAGAAGATAAAAGTAGGGCCCGGTCGAATGGACCGGGCCCTACATTTATGTTGAGTGCTAAGCGCTAGTGGCTCAGGCTCTTCTGGTCTTCACCAGCCGCAATGGCCTCGTGGTGGCCATGTGCGTGGGCGGCTTCGAGCTCCGCGGGAGTTGCGGGGGCAACACGGTCTTCGAAGAACCACTTGGAAAGAGCCGCGCGGCGCTTTTCCTTCCGGGTAACAACGCCATGTTCGTTCGGTTCGGCCGGCAGGGGAGCCAGTGATTCGAACCCAACGAGCTTGTAGCGCTTGTACTCGTCCAGAGGAGCATGGACCTCTATGAACTCACCGTGGGGGAGTCGCACAATGCGGCCGGTTTCGCGGCCGTGCAAGGCAATCTCGCGGTCCTTGCGCTGGAGGGCCAACGCAATTCGCTTCGTCACGATGAAGGCAATGACCGGGCCGATGAAGAACAAAGTCCGGAGCCAGTAGGTCACATCGTTGAGGGACACATGGAAGTGCGTCGCAATAAGGTCAGAACCAGCTGCAGCCCACATCACGCAGTACCAGGTGAAGCCTGCAACGCCGATCGCTGTCCTGGTGGGAGCGTTGCGCGGACGATCGAGAACGTGGTGTTCGCGGTTGTCCTTGGTGATCCAGCGTTCGATCCACGGGTACATGAACAGCACGGTGAAGATGATTCCGGCGGGTACAAGTGCCGGAAGCAATACGTTCAACGTCAAGGTACGTCCGAAGATGACCCACTCGAAGTGGAAGTCGTTGATCACGCCAGGCATGAGGCGCAGGGCGCCATCTACGAAGCCGATGTACCAGTCAGGCTGGGTGCCGGCCGAAACCGGAGAGGGATCATAGGGGCCGTAGTTCCAGATCGGGTTGATCGTGAACGCGGCCGCCATGAGTGCCAGGACGCCGAAGACGATGAAGAAGAATCCACCGGCCTTGGCTGCGTAGACCGGGCCGAGGGGGTAACCGACGACGTTGCCGTCATTGCGACCGGGGCCGGGGTACTGGGTGTGCTTGTGCACAACCACCATGAAGAGGTGGATCACGATCATCAACAGGATGAGCGCGGGAACCAGCAGGATGTGCAGGACATACAAGCGGCCGATAATCGCGGTACCCGGGAATTCTCCACCGAACAGGAAGAACGAGGTGTACGTGCCGATAACCGGGATCGACTTGATCACGCCGTCGATGATGCGCAGGCCGTTACCGGAGAGCAGGTCATCGGGGAGAGAGTAGCCGGTGAATCCGGCTGCCATGGCCAGGATGAGCAGGACGCCACCCACAACCCAGTTCATTTCGCGGGGCTTACGGAAAGCGCCCGTGAAGAAGACACGCAGCATGTGAACACCCAGGGATGCCACGAACAGCAGGGCTGCCCAGTGGTGCACCTGGCGCATGAACAGGCCGCCACGGACGTCGAACGAGATGTTCAGCGATGAGCTGTAGGCAACGGACATTTCGACGTTGTACAGCGGCGTGTACGAACCCTGGTAGTGGGTTTCCGCCATGGACGGATCGAAGAAGAACGTCAGGAAGGTACCTGACATCAGCAGGATGACGAAGGAGTACAGCGCCACCTCACCGAACATGAACGACCAGTGGTCGGGGAAGACCTTCCGGCCGAACTCACGCAGGATGCCGGAGCCACCCACACGCTCGTCCACGAAGTTGGTGAAACTACCAACCTTGGTCTTCGGAACGAAGGGGGCTTCAGCTGTTGATGAGGCGCTCATGCTCGTCACGCTCCCAGTAACTCGGTCCTACAGGTTCTCTGAAGTCGCTCGTGGCGACGAGGTAGCCCTCTGCGTCAACTGCGATGGGCAGCTGGGGGAGCGGACGGCTTGCCGGTCCGAAGATGACCTTGCATTCCCGCGTCAGGTCAAAAGTGGACTGGTGGCAGGGGCACAGAAGGTGGTGCGTCTGCTGCTCATAAAGTGCAACCGGGCATCCGACGTGCGTGCAGATCTTGGAGTAGGCAACGATTCCGTTGTAGCTCCAGCTTTCGCGGCCCTCGGAGGGGTTCAAGGAGTTGGGATCCAGGCGCATCAGCAGGACGACTGCTTTTGCCTTCTCGTTCAGCTTGCCCTCGTGAAGCTCGTTGAGCCCTTCGGGAATGACGTGGAAGGCTGAACCAATGGTGACGTCCGACGCCTTGATGGGGGTGCCATCAGGGTCACGGGTCAGGCGCTTCAGCTTTCCGTCCTGGGGAGCCCACATGGTGTGCGCCAGGGCGTCGTCGGGACGTGGTCCCAGGTCGCCGAAGATGGCGAGAGCGGGCAGCGGGGCCAGCGCAACGGCACCAAGAAGGGTGTTGCGGATCAGCGGACGGCGCTTGATGCCGGTCTCTTCGACGATGTCATCGACGATCCGGACGGCCGCTTGGCGATCTTCTTCGGTACGGATAGCGTGGCGCTCTTCAGACACTTCGTGGTCGGGCATCAGGGCCTTGGCCCAGTGCACGATGCCGGTGCCGATTCCAAGCATTGCGAAGGCCGTACCGAGTCCCAGAAGAAGGTTCTGGGTACGGATGGTCGCAATGGTGGTGTCGTCGCCAAGGTCGATGGCAAAGTATGCCACCAGGAAGACCAGCGTACCGATGACGGAGGTGCCAAACAGAATGGCTACCTGACGCTCGGCTCGCTTTGCGGCTACCGGGTCCGTGTCAGCCAGGCGCAAACGATGCGGAGGGAGTCCAGGATCCTGGAACTTCTCCACCTCATTCTGACCAGCCGTAGCTACGGTGCCCGAGTGGTTCGGACTGCCGTCACTATGGTTGCCCATAATTCGCCTCATCCTTCTCTCGTTGTCCCGGCCGGAGCCGAGTTATTTTCAGTTTCAAACTGCTGACCGTGCAGCAGGAGTTTTTGTCGTGTCCGGATCAGGACGTACGGGACGTCAGCCAGATCGTGAAAGCGATGATGACACCCAAGCCAGCGACCCAAACGAAGAGACCTTCCGACACGGGGCCCAGTGAACCCAGGTCAGCGCCGCCGGGTGAACCGTTGGCTTCGATGGTCTTCAGGAACGTGATGATGTCGCGCTTGTCTTCAGGCGTGATGTTGGAATCATTGAAGACAGGCATGTTCTGCGGGCCGGTCGCCATGGCTTCGTAGATGTGCTCTGCGCTGACACCTGCCAACGCGGGGGCGAACTTACCGCGGGTCAGGGCGCCGCCGGCAGCGGCTGCGTTGTGGCACATGGCGCAGTTGACGCGGAAGAGTTCGCCACCGTTGGCTGCGTCTCCCTTGCCGTCGAGGAGGTGTTCCTCGGGGATGGCCGGACCTGCGCCGAGGGAAGCAACGTAGGCAGCGAGCTGCTTGGTCTGCTCCTCATTGAACTGGGCGGGCTTCTGCTGGGCCTGCGGGCCGCTCATCTGCATGGGCATACGACCGGTACCAACTTGGAAGTCAACTGCAGCTGCGCCCACGCCGACCAGCGAGGGGCCGTCCTGGGTTCCGGACGCACCCATGCCGTGGCAGGTGGCGCAGTTGGCGGCAAAAAGCTTGCCGCCTTCTTCTACGTCACTTGCGCTGAAGCTTGTGGTATCGGCCTTGGCCTGGTTGACAGTTGTGGCAACGGCGTAGAGCCCACCAGTGAGGAGGAGGCCCATCAACAGCAGCGCTATGGCTGCCAGTGGGTGACGTCGCTTCTGCGAGAGTGCCTTCACGTGGTGGTTCCTTTATTCGATCCTGCGTCGGCTCCGCGAGCCGCTTCTTGAAATTCTGCCTCTTGTAGAAAAAGAGTCAAAGCCGGGCTTACTTGAGGACGTAGATGACCAGGAAGAGGCCGATCCACACAACGTCAACGAAGTGCCAGTAGTACGAGGTGACGATCGCCGACGTAGCTTCAAAGTGCCCGAACTTCTTGGCCGCAAAGGCGCGGCCGATGATGAACAGGAACGCGATCAGGCCGCCAATGACGTGCAGGCCGTGGAAGCCGGTTGTCATGTAGAAGGCGGAGCCGTAGGCGTTGGACGACAGGGATACGTGCTCCGAGACGAGCATGGCGTATTCCGTGGTCTGGCCGGCTACGAAGAAGGCACCCATGATGAAGGTAAGGACAAACCATTCAGTCATGCCCCAGCGGGTGAATTGGAGCGGGCCGCCCGTGCGGCGTGGTTCGAGCCGCTCGGCGGCGAAGACGCCCATCTGGCAAGTAAACGAACTTGCCACAAGGACGATGGTGTTGACGAGCGCAAACGGGAAGTTGAGCTTGGCCGTCTCCTCGGCCCACATCAATCCGGATGTGGAGCGCAGGGTGAAGTACATGGCAAAGAGGCCGGCGAAGAACATCAATTCACTGGACAGCCAAACAACGGTTCCAACAGAAACCAGGTTGGGGCGGTTCAGCGTCGGGTGCGCCGGGGTACTGGGGGCATGGGTCGCAGATGTCACAAGGACATTATGTCTGTAAAAGTCCAGACTTCCCAATGCAAACCACCGATTCGGGAGACTTTTTCTACAAAGACGCGAAATCGCGCGGAAAAGTTCCCGGCCGCGTTCACATTGGTCATCGGCGTGGCTGGCTCGATAGCATCAGGGAGTGACTTCTCCGGCATCGGCACCTGCAGCCAGCAATACCTGGCCAGGGCTCATCTCAGCACTGATCAACGGCGACGACCTTGCAGTGGGCAACACAGAGTGGGCCATGAACACCATCATGGCCGGCGAAGCGACTCCGGCGCAGATCGCCGGCTTCCTGGTCGCGTTGCGCGCCAAGGGCGAAACTGTCGAAGAGCTGGCCGGCCTTGTTGAAGCAATGGTCCAGCACGCCAATGCGATCGACATCTCCGGGCAGAAGCTGGATATTGTGGGGACCGGGGGAGACCGGCTGAACACCGTCAACATCTCCACCATGGCAGCGCTCGTGGCTGCCGGGGCCGGTGCCAAAGTAGTCAAGCATGGAAACAGGGCCGCTTCTTCGACGTCCGGCTCCGCCGACGTGCTGGAAGCCTTGGGCGTCCGCCTGGACCTTTCGATTGAACAGGTGGCGCGAAACGCCGAAGAGGCCGGAATCACGTTCTGTTTCGCACAGGTCTTTCACCCCTCCTTCCGGCACACTGCTGTCCCGCGCCGGGAACTCGCCGTTCCAACGGCATTCAATTTCCTTGGTCCGATGACCAATCCTGCGCATGTACAGGCTTCGGCCGTCGGCGTAGCCAATGCCCGGATGGCACCGCTGGTGGCAGGAGTCCTGGCGCGCCGCGGCAGTCGTGGACTGGTTTTCCGGGGTGATGATGGCCTTGATGAACTCACGCCCACCGGGCCATCAACAGTTTGGGAAATCAGGAACGGAACGGTCACCGAGCAGGTGTTCTCTCCGGCGGATCTTGGAATTGGGCCATCAACGGTGGCCGACCTTCGCGGCGGCGACGCCGCTGCAAACGCAGGCGTAGTCCGGGACATCCTTGACGGGAAGACAGGTCCGGTACGGGACGCCGTCCTACTCAACGCCGCAGCGGGACTGGTGTCTTTCGATCTGCATGCCGAAGGAAGCCTGACCGCGCGCATGCGTAGTGCGTTCACCCGTGCAGCAGAATCCATTGATTCGGGCAAGGCTGCCGAAGTGCTCGCGAAGTGGACCGAACTCAGCCGGAGTTGAACCCGGACCGTCCTACCGCTTCCCGAACTTCAACTATTACTCGAACCCCAGCGCGAAGGCGGCGTCGAGATCGTGTTGGGAGTAGGCGCGGAAGGCTATGTGGGTGGTGGTGTGGACCACTGAGTCAACCTTCGAAAGGCGGTCAGCGATCACGTCCGCAAGTTCGTCGTGCTTGGTGACCCTTGCTACCGCAATGAGATCCCACTCACCGGTGACGGAATAGACCTCGCTGATGCCTTGAATGGCAGAGATTTGCTCAGCTGTCTCCGGGATGCGTGAGGCATCGGTCTTGATCAGGACGAAAGCGGTGATCACGTGGGGCCTTTCCGGAAAAGCATCGTTGCGGACTGTTTCCAGCGTAGTGCATTCGCCGGTGCCGCGACCTGATCAAACACGGCGTTGCCGTCTACGGGCCGCGCGCACCAACAACGCAACCAACGCACGGTATCCGAGCAGCAAAACCGCGAGGCTGATCAGCGCCACTATGACGAAGGGCAACACCACCGTTTGGCCGGTGGCAGCCCTCAGCAGCATTCCAACAAGCACCGCGCCGATCCAGATGACTACGCCGGTCGGCCACAACGCAAACGGGGCCCGCCATGCGCGGGAGACCATCCAGGCGATGGCTGCTCCGGCGAGGAATGGCCACGCCGTGGAGAAGGCCCCGGAGACAATGTCGCCGCGTGCGTGCGCGTCCCGGCCGATAGCAGCGAAAACAAGGATCAGCAGGACGTCGGCAAGTGCTGCGGGGATCCATGATCTGGATGATGAAAGCATGCTCCTGACAATATCCGGCATGGGCCACACGAGCGAAGTCGGGGCTGCGGTGCAGCCCTTGCCTGTGGCCGGCCGTGGCGGCCATGATGGCAGGAGCCGACGGACCAACCCAGCTCTGGAGGACACCTTGAGATTTGTTCAAGTGGCCCAGCACGCCGAGGATCTGCAGCGCGCGGCCGCCTTCTACTCTGCGCTGCTGGACGCCCAACCAAGGGCCCTGTTCGAACCCCCTGGACTCCTGTTTTTTGATGTAGGTGGTGTCCGGCTCTTGCTGGAGAGGGGAGCGCCTTCTGCCCTGATCTACTTGGAGGTGGGCGACCTTCACGGAACTGTGGCGGCACTCCGGAGCCGGGGCGTGAGGATCATCGCCGAGCCACACATGATTTTTGCCCATAATGACGACTCCTTGGGACCCCGGGATTCAGAAGAGTGGATGGCGTTCATTGAGGACAGCGAAGCCAACACCCTGGGGCTGGTCAGCCGGGTCCGCACCGCGGGGGACTAGTGGTCTTCGCAGTCAGCAGCCCGGTGGTCCGGCGGGACAACCGACGTCGGATGGATTCGCCGTCGTGCGTTGTGCGCGGTGACCGGCGGTACTAGCCTCGGGTCGGGGGACCAGCGTTTCCCGCGATCCTTGAGGAGTGGTTGATGCAAAATGTTTCCACGTGTTTATGGTTCGACGGCCAGGCGGCCGAGGCGGCGGAGTTCTACACGTCGACATTCGGGAACTCATCCATTGGCCAGGTCATGCCCGGGCCTGATGGCAATGCTCTTACCGTCGAATTCGAGATTGAGGGCAGGCAGTTCATGGGCCTCAACGGGGGACCGGCTTTCACGTTCAACGAGGCAGTCTCGCTGGTGGTCAACTGCGACTCCCAGGAAGAAGTCGACCGGTATTGGGACGCCCTCCTTGCCGGGGGTGAGGAGAGCATGTGCGGTTGGCTGAAGGACAAGTTTGGCCTGTCGTGGCAGATTGTCCCCACAGCCATGTCCGGACTGCTGAACGGCCCGGATCCTGAAGGCTCACGGCGGGCAATGGAGGCAATGCTGAAAATGCGGAAACTGGACATCAATGCCTTGCAAAAGGCGTACGACGGCGGCTGAAAACTTTGGGGGACAGGCGCCTCGCGGCGCTGCTAGCATGGCCGCACGGTGACGTGCGCACACACCACAACCATGAGGAGAACCGACCAATGACAACCCGCCTCAATCCATACATTTCTTTCAAGGACAATGCCCGCGATGCCATCACCTTTTACGAATCAGTCTTTGGTGGCGAACTGAACATCAGCACATTCGGCGACTATCAGGCCAGTGAAGACCCTGCCGAGGCCAACAAGGTCATGCACTCCATGCTTGAGACGCCGGGTGGGTTGACGCTGATGGCCGCAGACACGCCCAATGGCATGCAGTACAACCCCGGTGACAATATGTCTGTCTCGTTAAGCGGTGAATCCGCGGATGAAGCCGAGCTCCGTGGCTACTGGGACAAACTGGTCGACGGCGGAACCGTGACGGTGCCCTTGGAAATGGCACCCTGGGGCGACACCTTTGGGATGTGCGTCGACAAGTTCGGAATCGGGTGGCTGGTTAACATCGCCGGGGCCCAACAAGGCCAATAGGCCTCAGGGCGACACGACGCGTTTTCACAATGAATGCCCCTTCCCGGCAGCGGGTTGGGGCATTTATTGGTTTAATCAGGGCGCCGCTTGATCAGGGCGCCGCTTGATCAGGGCGCCGCTTGATCAGGGGGTGCGCTTGCCGGTGGGATCCAGCCGGTGGCCAACGTGCTTGGGGGTTCGCAATACGATGGAGCGGTCCATGATCTCGGCAAAAGGCAGCCTCTCACCCAATTGCCGCTCCAGTACGGTCATGTCCTCGATGCGGCGCAGCCATACGGCCATAAGGATGGAGTACATGCCGCCCGTTGTAGTGACGAGTCGGACCTCTTCGAGCCCCGTTAGTCTTCCGGCCACTGCCTCCACCTTTGTCGCGGGGACCCGCATGAAATACCAGACGCTCACTGGCCACGGTGTGTAGGGCCGGGCAATCTCCAGTCTCAAGACAAGTCGTTGGTGGGCAACAAGTGTGGCCACCGCGTTCTTTGCCTTGGCAGGGCTGATGTCCAATCTTGCGGCGATGTCAGCCACCGATGCCCGACCGTCGGCCTTGAGGATAACCGCGAGTTGTTCTTCAATTTCGGGCGGCATTTCCCGACCTGCCGGAACAGGGCGGGGCAGGTTCCGTTCAAGGAGGCGTGCCTCGGCGTCTTGAAGCGAACGCAAGCGCCACTGCTGGGCGTCAGCTAACAACCTGATGGTCCTGTGTGTCCGGGTACTCCGAATACCTTCCACAGTGCAGAGCCGGTCGAGGAGGAACCGGCTTAGGTCAGCTTCTGTACGGCACATCAAGGTGACTACCAGGTCCCGGCCGCCGGCAGTTTGGTCGATCGTCATGACTTCCTTCTCACCGGCCAGTTCTTCGGTTGCCCGAATAATGCTGGCGGGTGCGCAGTCGATCTCCACAACTGCTCCTGAATACTTCGCCCCGAGTCCTTTGTAGGCCGTAACCCACGCCAAGCCAGCCTCATGGAGTACGTTCCATCGCCGGGCAAGGGTGACGGCATCGGCGCCGACAATTGGTGCCAGCGCGGCCCATGGTGCCCGGGGGCGTATTTGGAGGGCGTGCAAGAGGCGGAGGTCGCGTTCGTCAAGATCGAAATCCTGCATTGATCCCCTTCTTATCGCAAATAGCCTGCATTGTGAGTGTATTCAATCACTTACTGCCTACTTTTGGGTCCCTTCACCCAATTTGGAAAGGCAGCCATGATGCTACATGCCGCAACCCCAGCAGTTCGCCCCACTGCAGCGGGGGTTGGGATCCGAGCCGAGTCTGGTTCCCGGAAGGGCCGCGCGGCTGCAGAACCTCCAAATAGTGACCCGGATGACGTCCTCTTGGTTGATTTGGTGCGACAGGGGGACTCCGCAGCCTTCGGCGTGCTGTACGGGCGCTATGTAGCCGTGGCGGGCTATGTGGCACGTGCCGAAACTGACAATTCGAGCGACGCCGAGGACGTGGTTGCGGAGGCGTTCGCCGCAGTCCTGGAGGCACTGTCTGCAGGTAAGGGGCCCAGGGAGTCCTTCCAGGCGTATTTGACTACAACGGTGCGGCGGATGGCCCATCGCCGGAACATCCGCAGTCGGCGGACTGCAACCCTGGGCTATGGCAGCGCGATGGATGTCCTGGTTTTGGACGACAACTCAAGCATCAGGGTCCTTGAGTCGACGATTATGATGCGCGCGTTCCGTTCTTTGCCCGTGCGCTGGCGGGCCGTCTTGTGGTGTGTCGAGGTGGAGGGCCTTAAGCCGGCGGCCACAGGCCGGGTCATGGAACTGAGTCCCAACGGGGTGTCTTCCCTGTTGATCAGGGCAAGGGAGGGCCTGCGGCAGGCATATCTTCAAGAGCACATAGCCCAGGCCCCCAACGATCCTTGCGTCGACTTCTCCCGGCATCTGGGAAAGTTCGTGAGGAACGCCGTGCGCAAAGCTGCGCGTGAGCGCGTTGATCACCACGTGGCCGATTGCCGTCGTTGCGCCGATTCGCTGGACTATCTCAAGGAAATCGACCAGGCCATGAGCGAGCGACCCAAAAGCGGAGCCGTCACGTTGGCCCTCGGCTGGAGCGGCTGATCCGGCGGCGCTCGTTGCCCACTCAATCCCTCTTTGTTAGTATGTAAGGACAAACTATTTGAGGGGTGCGTATGCCATTGGTTCGAATCGACGTAAATTCCGGCCGGACTGTGGAGGAAGTTGGCAAGATCAGTCGCCGTATCCACGACGCGATCCTTGCGGAGTATGGCATTCCCGAGCGTGACTACTTCCATATAGTCACAGAGCACGCTCCGGGCCAGATTTTCGCCCAGGACGCCGGGCTGGGATTTGAACGCAGTCCCGGCGTGGTGATGATTCAAATTTTCACCCAGGAGGGTCGGAGTCGGGAGGACAAGCAGTCGCTCTTCGCCGCCATTGCGGCGCAACTCGCGGAGGTGGGTGTTGCTGGGGAGGATGTCTTTCTTGGGTATATGGAAAACAGTGCCAGTGACTGGTCTTTCGGCTTTGGTCGTGCCCAATATGTCACCGGCGAGCTGGCAGTTCCGCGCAAGTAGGCGCCCGCGTTAGTGCGCGGAATCCTGCACGCTTTGCGGGTCCCACCACAGACTACGTCTCGTTGTAAATATGTCAGTACAAACCTTTGACAGGACATGAATTGTGGTGCAAAGTAGTGGTTGTGGTCCCGCTCACTTGGGGGCCGGCCAGCACCGGAGCTCTCAACGTCCCGCAAGAGTTCACAACAGAAAGGTCAACGATCACCGTGACCCACGAACTGCTCACGATCGGGCGCATCAGCGTTGATATCTACCCGAACGACATCGGAGTGGACCTGGAGGACGTGACGTCCTTCGGTAAATACCTCGGAGGCTCGCCCTCCAACGTGGCCGTCGCGGCCGCGCGCCACGGCCGCCGCACGGGCATCATCACCCGCACTGGCGACGACGCGTTTGGCAACTATCTCCACAGGGAACTGCATAAGTTCAACGTTGATGATTCATTCGTCGCTCCAGTCAAGGAATACCCCACGGCGGTCACCTTCTGCGCCATCAAGCCTGAGACTGACGAGTTCCCCCTGTACTTCTATGGCCGTTTCCCCACCGCTCCGGACCTGCAGATCAAGGCTGAAGAGTTGGACCTTGACGCGATTCGGAACACCGGAATTTTCTGGTCCACCGTCACCGGACTTTGCCAGGAGCCCAGCCGCAGCGCGCACATTGCCGCTCACGAGGCGCGGCCACGCACAAGCCTCAAGGATGGCCAATTCACCATCCTGGACCTGGACTACCGGCCGATGTTCTGGGCTTCCGAAGAGGAAGCCCGCGCTGAGGTTGCGAAGATCCTCCCGCACGTGACTGTCGCGATCGGCAACGACAAGGAATGCTCTGTTGCCGTAGGTGAGGGAACGCCCGACGAGCAGGCTGACCGCCTGCTGGACGCCGGCGTCGAAATCGCCGTCGTCAAGCTCGGAGCGGAGGGTGTGATGGCCAAAACCCGTACCGAGCGCGTTGTCTCGGCGCCCGTCCCGGTGGAGACCGTCAACGGCCTTGGGGCCGGCGATTCCTTTGGTGGCGCTTTCTGTCACGGCCTGCTGTCCGGCTGGCCGCTGTCCGAGGTCCTGGATTACGCCAACGCCTCGGGTGCGATTGTCGCCTCACGTCTCTCGTGCGCCGATGCGATGCCGACGCCGGACGAGGTCACCTCGTTGCTTGCCGAACGCGGCCGGCCCATCCCCGGTGCGTCCGTATTGGCTGACACCCTTGCAGAAGGAGCAGTGCGTTGAGCCTCAACGATGACCCCCGCCGTTATGAGCACCTGAGCCGTATCCGGCTGGAGGACCCCGAGGCGGTAGCCCGCGCAGCGGCCACCCGTCGTCGCCATCCTGGCTTGAAGCACGGCACCCAGAACTTCATCGTCGCCGCCGACCACCCAGCCCGCGGCGCTTTGTCAGTCGGTTCGGAACCGATGGCCATGGCAGACCGCCGTGACCTGCTGGACCGACTGCAGATTGCCTTGGCCAACCCGGCAGTTGACGGCATCCTGGCCTCCCCGGACATCATGGACGACCTGTTGCTGCTCGGTGCCCTCGAAGGCAAGCTGGTCTTCGGTTCCATGAACCGTGGCGGCCTGGCCGGCCTGGTCAACGAGTTCGACGACCGCTTCACCGGACACACGGCAGCTGCCTTGCAGGCGCTGGGTGCCGATGGTGGAAAGATGCTCACCCGGATTTGCCTCGACGATCCGGACACTGTCGCAACACTCGAAGCCACGGCCAAGGCCATCGATTCCCTGGCAGAGCGCAAGCTCATTGCCATGGTGGAACCCTTCCTTTCTATTCGTGACTCACATGGCAAGGTCCGCAACGACCTCCGCGCCGACGCCGTCATCAAGTCCGTCGGCATCGCCGAAGGCCTTGGCTCCACCAGCGCCTACACCTGGATGAAACTGCCGGTGGTGGATCAAATGGATCGCGTCATGGCCTCCACCACGCTGCCTACCGTGTTGTTGGGTGGTGACCCCACCGGGACCCAGGACGAAATTTTCGCCAGCTGGCAGGCAGCCCTCGCGTTGCCCGGCGTTCGCGGGCTGACTGTCGGGCGAACGCTGTTGTACCCGCACGACGGCGACGTGGCAGGTGCCGTCGCGACGGCCGCCTCGTTGCTGAACAACACTGCGCCCGCATCGGCCGCCGCCGTCGAAGAGCGCACGGTGTCAGACCGCATTCCAGTGAAAGTATCGGAGTAGCTAGCAATGGGTACAGCAACCCGCCGGATGACCGTGGCGCAGGCCGTGGTCGAGTTCCTTTCCAAGCAGTACACCGTCGATTCCATCAATGGCGTGGAGTACCGTGCGCGGCTGATTCCGGGCACGTTCGGTATCTTCGGGCACGGCAATGTTGCAGGTGTGGGTCAGGCCCTGAAGCAATACCAGGCCACGGACCCGTCCATCATGCCGTACTACCAAGGGCGAAATGAGCAGGCCCAGGTGCACCAAGCCGTGGGTTACGCCCGGCACACGCGCCGCCGCCAGACATTCGCCATCAGCACCTCCATCGGCCCGGGTTCTTCGAACCTGCTGACCGGTGCAGCGTTGGCCACCACCAACCGCCTGCCGGTGCTGCTGCTGCCAAGCGACACGTTTGCGACCCGCGCCGCTGACCCCGTGCTGCAGCAGTTGGAGTTGCCGTACGCGTATGACATCACGGTCAACGATGCTTTCCGTCCTTTGTCCAAATTCTTTGACCGGGTGTCGCGGCCGGAGCAGCTGTTCTCCGCGTTCCACCATGGCCTGCGTGTTCTGACGGACCCGGCCGAGACGGGCGCTGTCACGATTTCGCTGCCGCAGGACGTCCAGGCCGAGGCTTTTGATGTCCCGGAGGAGTTCCTGTCTGAGCGTGAATGGCGGATCCGCCGTCCCGAGGCCGACGATGACGACGTCCGCCGCGCAGTGGAGGCCATCCGCGTCGCGAAGCGCCCGCTGATCATCGCCGGTGGCGGCGTCCTCTACGCCTACGCCAACGAGGAACTCACGAAGTTCGCTGAGCTGACCGGCATTCCGGTGGGGAACACCCAAGCAGGCGTCGGTGTACTTCCGTGGGACCACAAGCACTCCTTGGGTGCCATCGGTTCAACGGGCACGACGGCGGCCAACGCCATCGCAGCAGAAGCTGACCTCATCATCGGAATCGGGACGCGCTACGAGGACTTCACCACGGCGTCCCGCACCGCGTTCCAGAACCCCGACGTGCGCTTCGTGAACATCAACGTCGCCCCGATCGATGCCTACAAACACGGCACCACGCTGCCGATTGTCGCTGACGCCCGCAAGGCCTTGCTGAAGCTCAACCAGGCCTTGGGCGGTTACCGGGTTGGTGCCGACCTCGAAGAGAAGGTCGCGGCGGAGAAGAAGCGCTGGAACGCGATCGTGGACGAAGCCTTCGAGACCCGCTACACACCTTTACCGGCTCAGAACGAGATCATCGGCGCCACCAACAAGGCCATGGATGACCAGGACGTCGTCATCTGCGCCGCCGGTTCCCTCCCCGGTGACTTGCACAAGATGTGGCGCGTCCGTGACCCGTTCGGCTACCACGTTGAGTACGCGTACTCCTGCATGGGCTACGAAATCCCGGGCGGTTTGGGCGTCAAACGTGCAGCCCTCGCCGAAGCCGCCGCAGGCGGCGTCGACAGGGATGTGGTGGTCATGGTGGGGGACGGCTCCTACCTGATGATGCACACCGAACTGGTCACCGCCGTCGCCGAACGCATCAAGCTGATTGTGGTCCTGATCCAGAACCACGGCTACGCCTCCATTGGTTCCCTCTCCGAATCCCTCGGTTCGCAGCGCTTCGGGACGCAGTACCGGGTCCTGGACAAGGAACAGCACAGCTTCGACGCCGGTGAGAACCTTCCGATCGACCTCGCCACCAACGCAGAATCCCTCGGCGCAAGGGTTATCCGGATCGAACCGGGGGAGCACGTCATCGAAGCCCTCGGCGCCGCGATCAAGGAAGCCAAGGCGGCCCCGGAAACCGGCCCGATCGTGATCCACGTCGAGTCCGATCCTCTGTTGGACGCCCCGAGCTCCGAGTCCTGGTGGGACGTTCCCGTCTCGCAGGTCTCGGACCTCGAATCCACCCAGCAGGCCTACAAGACCTACACAGACCACAAGAACCGCCAGCGCAAGCTGCTCGGCTGAAACCCCAAAGACTACAAGGAAGTCCGCACATGTCGACGACGACCACACTGACCACTATTCATCATTTCATCAACGGTGCTGAAACCACCGGTGTGGGCGACCGCACCCAGCCCGTCTACAACCCGGCGACCGGCCAGATCTCCGCTGAACTGCGTCTGGCCAACGAGGCAGACCTGAACGCAACCGTCGCGGCGGCCCGCGCAGCAGCTGATTCCTGGGGCGATATTTCCCTGGCCAAGCGCACCGCCGTGTTGTTCAAGTTCCGTGAACTCGTCGCAGCGCACGTGGACGAACTCGCCGAGCTGATCACTGCCGAGCACGGCAAGGTCCTCTCGGATGCGAAGGGTGAGATCGGCCGTGGCCTGGAAGTCATCGAGTTCGCTTGTGGCATTCCGCAGCTGCTCAAGGGCGATTACTCGGACCAGGTCTCCACGGGCATCGATGTCTTCTCCTTCCGCGAACCGCTGGGTGTGGTGGCTGGTATTACCCCGTTCAACTTCCCGGTCATGGTGCCGTTGTGGATGGCCCCGATGGCCATCGCCACGGGCAACGCGTTCATCCTCAAGCCCTCCGAGCGTGACCCGTCCGCCCCGATGCTGCTGGCCAAGCTCTGGAAGCAGGCCGGCTTGCCGGACGGCGTGTTCCAGGTCCTGCATGGCGGCAAGGAAACCGTCGATGGGCTGCTGACCCACCCGGACGTGGACGGCATCAGCTTTGTCGGGTCCACCCCGATCGCCCAGTATGTCCATGAGACCGCCACCAAGCATGGCAAGCGCGTCCAAGCGCTGGGCGGGGCGAAGAACCACGCCATCGTGATGCCCGACGCGGACCTGGACAACGCCGCCGACCACCTCGCCGCTGCCGCTTTCGGTTCCGCGGGGGAGCGCTGCATGGCCATCTCCGTCGCTGTTGCCGTAGGTGACGCCGCCGATTTGATCGTGAAGAAGGTCCAGGAACGCGCCCTGGCCATCAAGGTCGCCAACGGCACCGAACCCGACGCCGAGATGGGCCCGGTCATCACCCCGGCCTCCAAGGAACGCATCGTCAAGATCGTCACCGAAGCCGAAACCGCCGGCGCCGCGATGGTGGTGGACGGCCGCGACCTGGTGGTCCCCGGCCACGAAGATGGTTTCTGGGTTGGGCCTACCGTGATCGACCACGTCACGGCCGAAATGACCGCGTACACCGAGGAAATCTTCGGCCCGGTCCTGGTGGTGGTCCGTGTCGCGGACTTGGACGAAGGCATCCGACTGATCAACTCAAACCCGTACGGCAACGGGACGGCGATCTTCACCTCCTCGGGTGCGAACGCCCGCAAGTTCCAGCGCTCCGTGACCGTAGGCATGGTCGGCATCAATGTGCCGCTGCCCGTCCCCGTGGCCTACCACTCCTTCGGTGGCTGGAAGAACTCCCTCTTCGGCGACAAACACATCTACGGCCCCGAAGGCGTCTCCTTCTACACCCGCGGCAAAGTCATCACCTCCCGCTGGCCCGAACCCACCCACGCCTCCGGCGCCTCCTACAACTTCCCCTCCAACTGAATCCCGCGCAAAGGAAGACAACGCTGTCATGACTGATGTCGAGAACAAGCTGATTATCGGCACTGCCCCCGACTCGTGGGGTGTCTGGTTTGCCGATGACCCCCGGCAGACTCCGTGGGAACGCTTCCTGGATGAGGTTGCGGAGTCCGGCTACAAGTGGATTGAACTGGGCCCATACGGTTACTTGCCGAACGACCCGACGCGGTTGGCGGAGGAACTGAAGCAGCGGGACCTCAAGGTCACTGCAGGAACAGTCTTTACGGCCTTCCATCGTGGCGCCAGGCAGTACGACGAGGCCTGGGAGCCTGCGCGCAAGGTTGCCGAACTGACCGCGGCCATGGGCGGCGAACACATCGTGGTCATTCCCGCGATGTGGCGCGATGACGTGACCGGTGAAGCTGTAGAAAACGGTGAACTCACTGATGAGCAGTGGGCAGATCTTTTCGCAGGGCACAACCGCATGGGAAAGGTCCTCCTTGAGGACTTTGGCCTGCACCAGCAGTTCCACTCGCACGCAGACTCACACGTGGGTGCGCAGAAGGACATTGAGACACTGCTGGCGGCCACGGATCCGAAGCACCTGAATCTCTGCCTGGACACAGGGCATGCTGAATACTGCGGCGCTTCCAGCCTGGAGCTCATCAAGAATTTCCCGGACCGCATCGGGTACCTGCACCTCAAGCAGATCAATCCCGAGGTCCTTGCCGAGGTCAATGAGAAGAATATGACCTGGGCCGCAGCCAACCTGGCCGGAGTCATGACGGAACCGCCGAACGGCCTCCCGGATTTGCGGGCCGTCATAGAAGCGGTGGAAGCGCTCAACCGGCCCATCTTTGGCATCGTGGAGCAAGACATGTACCCCGTAGCCTTCGATGCGCCGATGCCCATCGCCAAACGAACCCGCAGCTACCTGCTGTCCTGCGGATCCCGAACCAGGGTCCAATAACGCTGCCCAGCAACGTCGTTCCCGCAACAAACTTCACGAAGGATAGATACAGTGACCAAGACTCTCCGCGTTGCCGTCATCGGCGCAGGCCGCATGGGTGCAGACCACATCAAGCGCCTCAGCACCCGCATCCACGGCGCTGAAGTAGCCGCCGTCGTCGACGTCGACCTTGTCCGTGCCCAAGCCGCCATAGAAGGTATCGACGGCGCCGTGGCGCTGGCCAGTGCCGACGAGGCACTCAACAACGGCGACGTGAACGCCGTCCTGATCGCAACGCCCGGGTTCCTCCACGAAGAAATCCTGTACAAAGCACTGGAGAAGGACTTCCCGATCCTGTGCGAGAAGCCGTTGACACCGGACGCCGAAAGCGCGTGGAAGGTTGTCCAGGCTGAGCAGGCCTTGGGCCACAAACGCATCCAGGTGGGCTTCATGCGCCGCTTCGATGCCGAGTACTCGGCTCTGGGTGCGATCATCCGCAACAGCGAATTGGGGGAGCTGTTGATGCTGCACCACCAGCACCGCAACCCGACCACACCTGAGGGCTTCACCAACGAGATGCTGATTAACGACTCCGTGGTCCACGAGTTCGACGCGATCCGCTACTTCACGGGCGAGGAAATCACTTCCGTCCAGGTCCGGCTCGGCAAGGCAACCCGCAATGCCCCGAACGGCCAGCACGATCCCCAGCATGTGCTGCTCGAAACCGAATCCGGAGTGTTGGCCGACGTCGAAATCTACGTCAACGCCAAGTTCGGCTACCAAGTGGCCACGCAGGCGTCGTTCGAGGACGGCATCGTGAGCATCGGCGGCGACAACGGACCCTACGTCCAGACCTCCGGCAAGTGGGGCGGCAACGTCACCCCCGGTTTTGAAGAGCGTTTCGGGGCGGCGTACGACGTCGAGGTTCAGGCTTGGGTGGACGCCGCCCTTCGCGGCGAAATCGGCGGTCCCACTGCCTGGGATGGTTATGCCACCGCTGCCTGCTGCGAGGCCGGCGTCGAAGCCCAGAAGTCAGGCGAGAAGGTCAAGGTCCAGTTGAACACCAAGCCGGATCTCTACAAGTAGGGGGATTGACCATGAAGATCGCACTTGATCCCACACCGTTCCACCACAGCCACAGCCTGCTGGAATTCCCGCGCCTAACAGCAGACCTCGGCTATAAGTACCTCCAGATGACCCCGCACGCGGACCTCATCCCGTTCTTCAACCACCCCAAGGCCGACGACGATCTCGTGGCCAGGCTTAAGGGAGCCTGTAAAGACGCCGGCATTGAAATCGCCTCTGTCCTGCCGGTCCTGCGGTGGTCCGGTCCGGACGAGGATGCCCGCGAAGCCGCCGTCCGTTACTGGAAGCGCGCTATTCAGATCGCCGTCGACTTGGGCGTCCAGACCATGAACACGGAATTCAGTGGCCGTCCGGAAAAGGCAGAGGAGTCCGAGCGGGCGTTCTACCGTTCCATGGAAGAGTTGCTGCCGATCATTGAGCGCGAAGGCATGGATGTTCTGATCGATCCGCACCCGGATGATTTCGTTGAGGATGGACTTGCCGCCCTGCGGGTCATTCGTGGCGTCAACTCGCCGAACATTGGGATGGTTTACGTTGCCTCCCATAGTTTCCACATGGGCAACAAGCCACTGGAGATCATGCGTGCCGCAGGGGACAAGATTCGCTTGGTGCACGTCTCGGACACCATGAACCACCATGCCTCCCACGGTCTGCGGTACATCACCAACCCTCCCGGAAACGCCGTTCGCGTCCACCAGCACCTGAAGATCGGCGATGGCGACGTGAACTGGGACGAGTTCTTTGGCGGGCTGAAGGAGATCGGTTTCCTGGACAAGGAGAACACGGTGATGGTCTCCTCCGTGTTTGCCGAGGATGAGAACGCCGAAGATGTTTCCCGCTACCAGCTCAAGACGATGGTCGACTACGTCGCCCGGACAAAGTGAGGACCGGCAGCGAGCCAAGGAACCCATGACGAAGTCTCCTTCAATCGAGTCCCGGACCGGCCGGCTTTCTGGCCGTCCCGCCACATCAGGGAAGACCGGTAAGCCGGCCAACCCCAGGAAGTTCCTTCGAAAGGTAGCGCTGTTCTCCACTTTTGGCGGGCTGCTGTTCGGTTACGACACCGGCGTGATCAATGGTGCTTTGCCATTCATGCAGAAGGACCTGGGCCTGACTCCTTTGACCGAAGGCCTGGTCACATCGACATTGCTCTTCGGCGCCGCCTTTGGCGCGATCAGCGCCGGACGGCTGTCCGACCGCTTTGGGCGGCGCAAGACGATCATGGGCCTGGCCCTGATCTTCGCCCTTGCGACCGTGGGCTGTTCCTTGGCTCCGAGCACTGAGCTTCTGGTCCTTGCGCGCACTGTCCTGGGTCTCGCCGTCGGCGGTGCTTCGGTGATCGTTCCCGTGTACCTGGCCGAAATGTCGCCGGCGGCTCAGCGCGGCAGGATCGTCACGCAGAACGAACTCATGATCGTCACAGGACAGTTCCTGGCCTTCACGTTCAATGCGGTGCTGGGCAACCTCTTCCCGGAAGAAATGCACGTGTGGCGCTGGATGCTGGTCATTGCCACGCTTCCCGCCGTGATTCTGTGGTTTGGCATGCTGGTGCTGCCGGAGAGTCCGCGCTGGCTGGCGTCGGCCGGACGTTTCGGCGAGGTCCTGGAAGTGCTGCGCTCGACTCGCAGCGCGGGGGACGTCGGCACCGAGTTCGACGAGGTACGTCAGGCGGCCAGAGAGGACTATCAGTCCAAGCTCGGAACGTTCAAGGACCTCACGGTGCCATGGATTCGTCGAATCTTTGTGGTGGGACTTGGTATGGCGATCATCAACCAAATCAGCGGCGTCAACGCCATCATGTATTACGGAACCACAATCTTGTCGTCTTCAGGCTTTGGGGACCAAGGTGCCCTGGTTGCCAATGTCCTCAACGGCATCACATCTGTGGCGGCCGTCATTGTCGGCATGTACCTGATGACGCGCGTGCGCCGGAAGCCCATGCTCATTGTGGGGTTGATCGGCACGGCAACATCCCTGACCGCTATCGCCCTCATTTCGCTGGCCCTTCCGGAGGGTATTTTGCGTGGTTATCTGGTGTTGCTGTTCATGGTGACATTCCTTGCTTCCATGCAGGGATGTATCGGGACAGTGACGTGGCTGACTATGTCCGAGATTTTCCCGATGCACGTCCGTGGTATCGGCATGGGTATCTGTGTTTTTGTGTTGTGGATGATCAATTTCCTGATCGGATTCTTCTTCCCTCAGCTGGTATCGCTGATGGGAGTTTCTTCGACATTCTTCATCTTCGTGGCCCTGCAGTTGTGCGCCATCGTTTGGGTCAAGCGCGCCGTCCCGGAGACCAAGGGTAAGTCGCTTGAAGAGCTTGAGCACCTCTTCAAGCAGGGCGCTGGGGCCTCCGCCTGACAGGTGGCTGCCGGTGGCAGCCAAGAACCACGCAAAAAACGCCCGACGCCGGCAGGCATCGGGCGTTTTTTGCGCCTGTACCCAGGACTCGTCAGAGCGCGACAACCATGTTCTCAAGCGCGCTGCGGCGGGCTGCGTCCAAGACTTCGAGGGTACGGATCCCTTCTGATGCAGGCACCGGTTCGGGGCCTTCGCCACGGACAGCCCGCGCGAACTCTGTGTAGAAACCTGTGTAGTTACCTTGCGCGGACGGTACGGTTTCGCGGTGGTCCTTTCGGGACAGGGTGCCCCAGTATTCCGGTGCGTCAATGCCCCAACTCTCCGAGTCTGCAACAGGCCTTCGCCCTGCCATCAAGGCATTGGCCTGAACGTCCGAAGCTGCGGCAATGTAACTGCCTTCGCTGCCGTAGGCACGCAACTCCCTGGTAGTGGAGTGGTTGAGCTTGCTGGCAGAAACAGTGGAGACAACGCCCGATGCATGTGTCATGGTGATGAAGAAGCCGCAGTCGGTCCGTTCCCCGAATCGCTCGGTCCAATCCAAAGTCGCGTGCACATGTGTCGCGGGCCCCAGGAGCCACAGCATCTGGTCAACCAAGTGGGTGCCAAGGTCACGCAAGAGCCCGCCGGTGGCACCGACTTCCAAACTGTTGGCATCGTCCTGGTCCATGATCGAGTGCACCCGCCACAGCACGCCCATCTCTCCTGAGGCCAACACCTTGGCAAGGGTCAGTATGTCGGCGTCACGGCGGCGGTTGTGAAAGACGTTCAGAATGACGCCTGCGTTGTTGGCGGCCTCCGCGAGTTGGCCCGCAGCAACTGCAGTGGGTCCAAAGGGCTTGTCCGCCACAACATGCACGCCGGAATTGATGGCCTCCATCACCAGATCATGCCGCGTGTGGGGCGGGGTGGTGATGGTCACAACGTCCACACCTGCAGCGAGAAGCTCGCCGAGGCTTGAATAGGTGGGCATGCCCGGGAAGTCCGATTCCACCGCTGCCCGCGTTGACTCCGACCTGGCCACTATGCCAACCAACTCCACGTCCTCGGCTGCCTCAATGAACGGTGCGTGGAAATATCTCCCGCCGGCCCCATATCCGACAATTCCAATACGCATTCTTTCCCTCCCTGTAGTTATGTAGGTGCAGAGATGGGGACGACGCCTCGGCGCCGTCCCCATCTGGATCCGGTCAGTATTCATCATGGATCCGGGTTGTGAAACGTCAGGCAGTGGGGTTCAGGGAGGCGGCCAGCGCCGCATCAGCGTCCAATAGCACCTGGGCTGCCACCTGCAAGCCTTCGATTCTGCCCAAGGAAACATCCTCGTGTTCGATGTTGACCAGCATGCCTGGATCGACGTCGTGAAGTGCACGCAGGAACTCGGTCCAGAATGCGGTGTCGTGGCCGCGGCCCAGGGCCACGAAGTCCCAAGCAGAGTTCGTCGGCCATTCGTTGGCCCACTCGTCCCCGCCCAGGTTGGTACGGTTCTCATCGGCTGACAGGCGGCGGAAGCTGTTGTCCAGCACGCCGTACAGTGCGGCGTTTTCCTTGTTGACGCGGACATCCTTGGCGGCCGCCTGGAACACCAGCGGGCCGAGTTCACGGACCACGGCCACCGGATCCATTTGCTGCCAGAACAAGTGGGAAGCGTCCAGTTCGACGCCAACGTGTGTGGCGCCGGTGAGTTCGATGAGTTTGTAGACGTCCGCGGTGTTGAAGACGATGTTTTGCGGGTGCAGCTCCAGAGCCACTTTGACGTCGTGGTCAGCGGCGAGACGGTCGGTTTCCTTCCAGAAATCCGCAGCTACTCCCCATTGGTAGTCGAGCACGTCCAGTGCAGCCGAGTTCCACGCGTTGACCACCCAGTTGACGGTGGTGGCTCCGGGTTCGCCGCCGGGCAATCCGGACATGGTCACCACGCGGTTCTGGCCGAGGCGGTGGGCCAGGCGGATGGAGCGGCGGATGTCTTCGGCATGCTTCTCACCGATTTCGCGCTTGGGGTGAAGCGGATTGCCGTTGCAGTTCAGGCCGGCAATGGAAACGCCCGTGCCTTCGAAGATCGCCAGGTAATCATCGCGAGCCGCGTCACTTTCCAGAATCTGGTCGAAGGTGGGGACGTGCACCGCCGGCAGGAATCCTCCTGTGTTGATTTCGATACCCGTGAGCCCGAGGTCTGCAATGACTTTCAACGCCTCCGGCAGCGGACGGTCGTGGAGGATCGCGTTGTAAACGCCGAGCTTCATAGCGTGATCTTCTTTCCGTTGTTCAGGGCGGACTCGGCGACGGCGCCGAGGATTTCCATGTTGCGGACGCCTTCGTCGAAGGTTGCGCAGCGAGGCAGCGACGAGCTCTCGCCGAGGCCGGCAACTTCTTCCAGGAATGCGCGGGCCTGGTAGCCGAACGCGTCATTCTGGCCGAAACCAACCTCGGGAGCGTCCATGGCAAGGCCACCTGAGATGTACGGATGACCCGGCCCGAGGATCACCTGACGGTAGCCGTTGTCGTTTCCGGAGCCGTCGTTGAGGAACAGCTGGATCTCGGACGGGCGGCGTTGGTCGAACTTCGCGGCGCCGTTCTCGCAGAAGACTTCGAACTGGAGGCTGTTGGCGTGACCTGCGGCCACCCGGGAGACTTCGAAGCTACCCGCACCGTTGGCGAATTCTGCATTGAAGGCCGCGTAATCGTCGTTCTCCACCGCTTCAAAAGTGTCGCTGACGGCCACGTGGTCGTGGCCCATGACCGCAGCCAGCGGCAGCGGCCGCTTATCGATCGCGGTTGTCAGGCGACCACCGCTGATGGATTTGATGTCGCCGCACAGGAACTCGGACACGTACGTCAAGTGACTTCCGACGTCGGCCAGCGCACCGGAGCCGGGGCCGCCTTTGTAGCGCCAGCTCATCGGGGCTTCAGGGCTGAAGCCGTAATCGGTCCAGTATCGGCCGCTGAAGTGAAGCACGTTCCCGAGAGCGCCATTGTGAATCAGCTCGCGGATGTAGGCGATGCCGGGGGTGCGGCGGAAGGTGAAGCCGATGCGGGCCAACGTTCCCGAGGACTCGGCCAGGCGCGCAGCTTCGGCCATGGCCTGAGCGTCTTCCAGCGAGTCACTCAAGGGCTTCTCGCACAGGACATGCTTGCCGGCGGCAAGGAGGCCCTCCACCACTTCGCGGTGAAGGGAGTTGGCAATGACTACGCTGACCACGTCAATGTCGTCGGCTTCCGCGATCGCCTGCCAAGACGTGTCATGTCGCTCATATCCAAAGCGGCGGGCGGCCAGGGAACCGAACTCAGCGTTCACGTCGCCAATGGAAACCAAGCGGACCTGCGGAAGCACCGGGCTGTAGAGGGTCGACGCTGTCCGGTAGGCCGCCGCGTGGGCTTTACCGGCCATACCTGCGCCGATAACCGCGACACCAAGGCTGTCAGCCATGATTTCTCCTTTGAAATTCAGCCGTGGCGGGGGACACTCAACGGCATTTTGTAGCGCTACAATTTTGTATGCTGACTTTGAGCGTAGCTATGTCTATATGTCCTGTCAATCATTCGGGGTGCGACCTTCGGGCCGGTGGGGGTTCAGCCTCATGAATCCGCGCAACCCACAAGCGCGACGCCCCACAATCTACGATGTCGCAAAGTTGGCCGGCGTCTCGCCGTCGCTTGTTTCGTTGGTGCTGCAGAATCCTGACCGGGTCAGCGACAAGCGCCGCGAGGCGGTCCGGAGTGCAATTGCAGAGCTGGGATACCGCCCCAGCCGGGCGGCCACTACCCTCGCCAGCAGCCGGACCAAGAGTATCGGGCTCGTCATTGACGACTATCGGAACCTTTGGTTCGTTGACCTGCTGCGGGGGATGGAGTCGGTATTGACGGAGCCTGGATTCCAGGTCATGCTCGCTGACTCGCGCCCTGGCGAAAACCGTATCAAGGAAGCTGCGGACGGTCTGCTGGCCATGCATGTTGATGGGCTGGTCATCGCTGCCGAACCCGGTGCAACCGTCCTGAGCGGCACGGGAGTTCCCACCGTGGTGGCCGGGTGGCGTCATGATGTTCCGGCAGAGGCAAGCCTCATAACCAACGACGACGACGGCGGCGGCGCCATGGCTGCCGATCATCTTTTGCGCCTTGGGCACCGCAGTGTCGGCCACCTTTCGGGATCGGGCGGGGCTGCGGCCCATCGCAGGGCAGGCTTCGAGGGGCGGCTTCAGCAAGTTGGCGTCGGAGTGCTGATTGTGGGGGAGGAGGGGGGCACTTCGGAAGAGGATGGCTACGCTTCCACATGCTGGCTTTTGGATCATCATCCTGAAGTCACGGCGATTTTCGCGGCCAATGACACCATGGCGTTCGGCGCTCTGGGTGCCCTGAAGGCGCGTGGTTTGGCAGTGCCTGAGGACGTCTCCTTGATCGGCTATGACAATTCATCTTTGGCGAAGTCCCGTTATCTGGACCTGACCTCCGTGGATAACCGAAGTGACCTGGTGGGCGTAGGAGTGGCAAAGGCCCTGCTGGATCAAATCCAAGGCAATGTCGTGGATTCGCAGAGAAAGCTGATTGATCCTGCCTTGGTGGTTCGTAGCACCACTGCCGTGCCGGCGGCAAGGTGAGGGAAACTTACAAGCACGTACAAACATACTAATGTCAGGACAAACTCTTGACATTCGTGAGCCAAGTCACCATGATCAACGTAGACGGTGCTCCGGAGGCTGCAATGTGGCGGCCCGGACCTGGGATCAAAGGAGATTATGGTGGCTGGTTTTTCTTGGCGTAAGGCAGCGCTGGTTGCGGCGGTAGTGCCGATCGTTGCCCTCAGCGCATGTTCGAGCACAGGTGGACGGGCTCCGGAAGCCGCCGCCGGCGGCGGGGGAGGCCAAGTGGCCACGACGGAGCGGATGAAGATCGCCCTGATCGCCCACGCTCCCGCTGGTGACACCTTCTGGGACACGGTGCGCAAGGGAGCAGAGGAGGCCGCGGCGAAGGACAACGTCGAATTGTTGTACACCTCCGACCCGGAAGCTGGTCGGCAAGCGCAGCTGATCGAGCAGGCAGTGGACCAAAAAGTCGACGGCATTGCCGTGACGTTGGCTACGCCGGATGCTCTGAAAGACGCGCTCAAGAAGGCGGCTGACGCGGGTATTCCGATCGTCAGCTTCAATGCCGGCGAGGCCGCCTCCGCACAGCTTGGTGCTTTTACGCACTTTGGTTCAAACGAGAAGCTTGCCGGTGAGGCAGTAGGAGCGAGGCTCGCAGAGGGTGGTTACAAACACCCCGTGTGCGTGATCCAAGCCCAAGGGCATGTTGGCCTTGAAGCCCGGTGTGCCGGCGTGAAGGCAAAGGTGCCAGGCACTGAAATCCTTTATGTCAACGGGGCAGACATGACGTCGGTGGAGTCCACAGCCACAGCAAAACTGCAGGCATCGAAGGACGCTGACGTCATTATCGGTCTCGGTGCACCCATCACCCTGACACTTCTCAAGTCAGTGGCCACTGCCGGGAGTTCAGCCAAGGTAGCCAGCTTTGACCTCAACAAGGAACTTGCCCAGAAGGTTGCCGATGGCAGCGTTCTTTTCACTGTTGACCAGCAGCCGTGGCTTCAGGGCTATGGTGCCGTGGATGCCTTGTGGCAAAACAAACGGGGCGGATTCAAAGTTGGCGGTGGACAGTCAGTCCTCACCGGTCCGGCCATTGTTGACCAATCCAATGCGGCCGAAGTTCTGAAGTTTGCCGAACAGGGTATCCGCTAAACAGCCGCTGGCCGGGCTGGCAGATGCCAGCCCGGCGGCAAGGAGAATCATCATGACCACTATTCAAACCAAGCTCACCCCACCTGCCGGAGATGAACGGGTTGCGCGGCGAAGCGCACTGCAGAAGCTCCTTGGCCGCCCGGAGGTGGGAGCCCTTGTAGGGGCAATCGTCCTCTTCATCTTCTTTGCCTTGGTGTCGCCGACCTTCACCCAGCCCAATGCCTTGGCCACCGTGTTGTACGGCAGCTCGACGATCGGGATCATGGCAGTAGGGGTGTCCCTGCTGATGATCGGTGGCGAGTTTGACCTCTCCACGGGCGTCGCAGTCATCTCCTCGGCCCTCACGGCCTCGATGTTCAGCTGGTACTTCAGTACAAACGTCTGGGTGGGCGTGATCCTGGCTTTGCTGGTTTCACTGGCCATCGGTTTCATCAACGGTTGGATCCTGATGAAGACCAAGCTCCCCAGTTTCATCGTCACCCTGGCCACGTTCCTCATGCTGACCGGTCTTAACCTGGGCCTCACCCGGCTGATCGGCGGATCTGTCTCCTCGCCGTCCATCTCCAACATGGAAGGTTTCGACACGGCCCGGGGAGTCTTTGCATCCTCGGTGAACATTGGGGGCATCGACGTCAAGATCACCGTGTTCATCTGGATCGCCCTCGTAGCGGTCGCCACCTGGGTGCTCATGCGGACCCGGGTAGGGAACTGGATCTTCGCAGTGGGCGGCGACGCGAATGCCGCCCGCGCCGTAGGTGTGCCAGTCAAGGCCACCAAGATCGGGCTCTTCATGGGCGTTGGCTTCTGCGGCTGGATCCTGGGTATGCACAACCTTTTCGCCTTCGACACCGTGCAGTCCGGCGAAGGCGTGGGCAACGAGTTCCTGTACATCATTGCCGCGGTGATTGGCGGTTGCCTCCTGACAGGTGGCTACGGATCCGCAGTGGGCGGTGCGATCGGTGCGTTTATCTTCGGCATGGCCAACAAGGGCATTGTGTACGCGCAGTGGAACCCGGACTGGTTCAAGTTCTTCCTGGGCCTGATGCTGTTGCTCGCCACCATCGTCAACCTCATCGTCAAGCGCCGCGCGGAACTCAAGTAAGGGGCCAAGGAAATGAATGCCAAAGCAATCGACCAGGAAACACTGCTTAAGAACGAACGCGACCCCCTGACCCACACACCTGTGCATCTTCTGTCCCTCGAGGGAGTGGGCAAGCACTATGGAAACATCATCGCCCTCAGTGACGTCACCATGGCAGTGGACAACGGCAGGGTCACCTGTGTGCTGGGTGATAACGGTGCCGGCAAATCGACGCTGATCAAGATCATTGCCGGTCTCCACCAGCACGATGACGGTGTACTGAACATCATGGGTGAGGAACGCAAGTTCGGTTCACCACGCGATGCGTTGGATGCCGGCATCGCGACCGTCTACCAGGACCTTGCGGTGGTTCCGCTGATGCCGATCTGGCGGAACTTCTTCCTGGGATCAGAGCTCACCAAGGGCTTTGGGCCTTTCAGGAGCATGGATGTAGAGGCGATGAAGGCCATTACCCTCAAGGAATTGGCCGAGATGGGTATTGATCTGCGCGATGTAGAGCAGCCAATCGGGCAGCTTTCCGGTGGTGAACGCCAGTGCGTGGCCATTGCCCGCGCTGTGTACTTCGGCGCGAAAGTCCTGATCCTGGACGAACCCACGGCTGCGCTGGGCGTGAAGCAATCGGGCGTTGTTCTGCGCTACATCCTCCAGGCCCGCGACCGTGGACTCGGTGTCATCTTCATTACCCATAACCCGCACCATGCCTTCCCCGTGGGTGATCGCTTCCTGCTGCTCAAGCGTGGCAAGTCGATCGGCTACTACGACAAGAAGGACATCACGCTGGACGAACTCACCGCACAGATGGCTGGTGGTGCTGAGCTTGCCGAACTCGCTCACGAGTTGGAGCAGCTCGGTGGCCACGGCGAGGTGGTCAAGGCGGTCAAAGCTGAAGTCGCCGATGTTGACGACACAGTGAACGCTGGGGGTCCGAAACACACGTAACCCAGCAGGTGGCGGGGTGCTCCGGAGTTCCTTCCGGAGCACCCCGCGCTGTGCGCGCCATCGAGACAGGCCACACATCACTTATCAGAAGGGAACTCCATGCCGATCCGGGTAGGCGTCATCGGCGCCGGAATCATGGGCGCAGACCACATCAGGAACCTCGCTACCACCATCGGCGGCGCCGAAGTCACCTTTGTGGCAGATCTCGACGCCGACCGCGCCGCCGCGGCAGCGCCGCCATCCGCACGTATCACCACCGACCCCTCCGAACTGATCAACTCCAGCGATGTGGACGCCGTGGTCGTTGCCTCGCACGATTCCACACACGCGGGCCTCGTTTTGGAATGCTTTGAAGCCATGACCCCGGTGCTGTGCGAGAAGCCGTTGGCGCCCACGCTGATGGAAAGCCTGGATGTGGTGGCTGCCGACGCCGACATCGTGGCTGCAACGGGGGTTTCCCTGCTGTCCCTAGGCTTCATGCGTCGCTTCGACCCTGGCTATGTCGCGCTGCGACATGCTGTACGAACCAGGGCGCAGGGGGAGCCGCTGATGGTCCATTGCATCAGTCGAAATGCGTCTGCTGCACCCGGCACCACCTCTGAATCCGCCATCACCAATTCGGCAATTCATGAGTTGGATATCATTCCATGGCTTCTGGACTCTGCCATTACTGAGGTTTCCTGGCAGGCCGGAAGAAGCACGCGCCATGCTGGTACGGCGCTCCAGGACCCCTCGTTCATGACCTTGCGGACGGCGGATGGGACGCTCACCACCTTGGAGCTGTACTTGAATGCCCGGTACGGCTACAGCACGCGGTGCGAGGTGGTCTCCGAACTGGGGGCTGCAGCACTCCAGGATTCGGTCCTCGTGGGCTTCGAACAGGAAGGAACCCGGCGCGAACCCATCCCTGCCGACTGGCGCCCCCGGTTCGCAGATGCCTACCGCTTGCAGTTGCAGGCATGGATTTCGGCACTCGCCAATGGAGAAATGCCTCCGCTGGCCGGTGCCCAGGACGGTCTCAACGCAGCCTTGGTTGCTCATGCCATGATCCAGTCACTGCACAGCAGCGGTGCCTCCACGAAAGTCAGCTATTCATGACCATCACGTTGCTCCCGGAATCCCGTGTCCCTGAATCCCTGGATGCCCCTGTACTGCGCTGGGGCATCATGGGCCCTGGCTGGATTGCCGAGCGCTTTACCGAATCGGTCCAAGCGCATACCGGGCAGGTGATTGCCGCCGTCGCGTCCCGTTCGCTGAGCCGGTCCAAGGCCTTCGCGGAGACGTTCAACGTTCCCGCGGCTTATGGCAGTTATGAGGACCTAGCCAGTGATCCGGACATTGACATCGTGTACGTTTGTACGCCGCACACTGGTCATCACGCAGCTGCTGTACTGGCCATCAACGCCCGCAAGCATGTCCTGATCGAAAAGCCGATTGGGCTCAATGCGGGCCAGGCACAGGACGTTGCCGCCAGGGCTGAAGCCGCTGGCGTGTTCGCAGCCGAGGCCATGTGGACCTTCTTCCTGCCCAAATTCGATGTGATCCGACAGGTCCTCAAGGCCGGAACGCTCGGCACTATTACTACTGTCCTTGCCGAGTACGGTGAGTACTTCGACGAGTCACACCGCATCTTCAATCCGGAGTTGGCGGGCGGGCCGCTGCTGGACCTCGGCACTTACCCGCTCGCCCTCGTGACCGAGGTTCTGGGCGGGCCACGGCGACTGCACGCCATAGGCCAGCCCCACCCCTTAGGGGTGAATGCCCAATTGTCCGCTGTGATGCAGTTCGACGGCGGCGCTCAGGCCGTCGTCAACACCCACCTGCACAACTTCACGCCTACCGCAGCCACGATTGTGGGTACCAAGGCGACGTTGACCATCGATGGACCCTTCAATATGCCCGGAGGATTCGATGTTCGGTTCCCGGACGGCACGCGCCTGCGCCACAGCGAGCCTGTCGGCGGTCATTTTGAAGGCCTTCATTACGAGGCAGCGGCCGTGGCGCGAGCTATTGCTGCCGGCGATACATGCGTCGACCAAAGGACGCTGGCTGCTTCCATCCGCACGCTGAAGGTAGCTGATGAGATCCGGAGGCAGCTGGGCGTGGTGTTCCCTGGCGCGGCTGACACCACTGACTGGCCCGCGTATGCCTGATTCCCTCAATACCCTGCCACCACCGAAAGGACAGCCCATGGCTTACCTCACTCCACATTCCACCTCAGTCCCTGAGCCCGTACGGATCGGTCTCGTTGGCTCCGGTTGGATGGGTGCGTTTCATGCCGAGAGCATTGCCCGCCGTATCCCTGGCGCCGTCCTTGGCGCCATCGCCGACCCCAACCTCGATTCTGCTGAGGCCCTGGCGGCCTCACTTGGCGTAGAAAAGATCACGGCAAACGCCGAGGACATCATGGCCGATCCTGGGATCGACGCCGTGGTCATTGCCAGCCCCGCCCGTTTCCACGCTTCCCTCATCACTCAAGCTGCGGCGGCCGGTAAGCATGTGTTCTGCGAGAAACCTGCGGCCCAGGACCTGGACCAACTCGATGCAGCCCTCGCTGCCGTGCAGGCCAGCGGTGTCCATTTCCAGATTGGATTCAACCGCAGATATGCGGAGGATTTCCTTGCGGCGAAACAGGACGTATCCGCAGGAACAGTCGGCCGTCCCCAGCTTCTTCGCTCCCTGACCCGCGATCCTGGCAATGGCAGCATCCCGCTCGCGGCCAAAGTACCGGCCCGGACCATCTTCCTGGAAACCCTTATCCACGACTTCGACACCCTGAACTGGTTCAACGAAGGGGCCGAACCCGTGGAAGTCTATGCAGTAGCCGATGCGTTGATTGAACCCGGGCTGCGCGACCAAGGATTCCTGGACACGGCAGTGGTCACGGTCAGATACAGCAACGGAGCCATTGGCGTGGCGGAAGCCAACTTCAGCGCTCTCTATGGTTACGACGTCCGGGGCGAGGTCTTCGGCTCCATGGGTATGGTTCAAGCGGGTCGCGCCACGGAGACCGCAAGCCGCCGCTACGCCGCCGAGGGTCTCGCGGCGGAAACCCCGCGGCTCAACGTGGAGTTGTTCCGCCAGGCCTACACGGATGAACTCATCGACTTCTCTGCCGTGGTGAGAGCACATCGCGACGGAGTGTCCCCGGTGGCCTCAGCGTTCACAGTCACACCTGGGGCCGCGGACGCCCGCCGTGCGCTTGCCTGTGCCCTGGCCTGCATCGAATCGGTCAAGCAGGGTGGCCCGGTGCCTGTTCCCGGTGCTTTGACCTTGCAATCCCTCCCGACCACCTAGAACTTCAACCACAAAGGAACACTATGAGGGACATCATTCTCGGCCTCATTGGCGTGGGGCGCATCGGCGTCATGCACGCCAACAACATCAGCGCGCTCAACGGGACTCTTCACTCCAGGGGAGTCAATATCCAGCTACGGCTGACAGATGTGGCAACGGACCATGCGCAGAACATTGCTGCAGGCCTTAATGCCGGGTTCCTGCCATCTGTGGAGGACCTGATTGAGTCAGGCCTGGACGGTTTGGTGATAGCCACCGGAACGGCTACGCACCCGGACTTGATCAGGGCGGGGGTGGATGCCGGGATCCCGGTGTTCTGCGAAAAGCCTGTGGCCCTGAACGTCACTGATGCACTGCCGACGCTGGACTACATCAAGCACAACAACGGTGTAGTGCAAATCGGCCATCAACGCCGCTTCGATGCCGGCTACCTTGAGGCCAAGCGTGAGTATCAGGCCGGTGAGTTGGGCTGGATTCATTCCCTGCGGGCGGTCACGTGCGATATGATGCCGCCGCCGGTGGAATTCCTGGCTACGTCCGGTGGACTGTTCCGGGATTGCTCAGTCCACGATTTCGACATCCTCCGCTGGCTGACGGGCCGGGAGATCGTGGAGGTCTACGCCAAGGGCTCCAACAATGGTGACCCGGCCATCGGGTTCGTCGGCGATGTTGACACGGCACTGGCCGTCGTCACGTTCGACGACGGCACGGTGGGGACGGTTTCAGCCAGCCGTTACAACGGGGCCGGCCATGATGTGCGGCTTGAGATTCAAGGCTCCAGGCGCACGATCATGGTGGGCCTGGATGAGAAGTCCGCATTGCGGTCGCCAGAAGCCTCCGTAACCTTCCCGGCCGGCCCGCCGCACCAGACCTTCGCCGAGCGCTTCGACCAGGCGTATCGCACCGAGATGGCAGCATTCGTGGAGCTGATTTTGGGGGAGCGGGAAAACCCGTGCACCCCTGAGGACGCCGTTGCGGCGTCCCGGGTGGCCGATGCGGCCCAGGAGTCCCTGGCAACTGGTGTACCAGTCAAGGTGGACCTCGGCTAGTTCGAATGACACGCTAATGCCCCCTTGCCGAACCCACTGGGTTCGGCAAGGGGGCATTTTCGCGCTTGCAACGTCTGAGGAGCCGGTGCGGCGTCAGGCCCCGAACGGAAGCCGAGGGTCGATATCCTGCCCGTCCCAGCTCTGCCGCACCCAACCATGGTGGGGATCATCACTGATAAGCCATTCGCGGACCGGGCCGGGACCGGCCATCACATTGAGGTAGTACAGGTCATAGCCGGGTGCCGCCATAGCGGGGCCGTGCCAGCCGTAGGGGACCAGTACGACGTCGCCCGTGCGGACTTCCGCGGACACATCGATGGGCCGGTCGTCTGAGGCGTACACGCGTTGGTAACCAATAGCATCGGCGTCCTCAGGTGCCCCGGAGCCCGCGGCGACCTGGGTCTCGAAGTAGTAGATCTCTTCGAGGTGGGTTTCCCCGTCCTTCTCCTCGTCGTGCTTGTGCGGGGGATAGGAGGACCAGTTGCCGGCGGGGGTGATGACTTCGCAGACAATGAACCGGTCGGCCTCCAGGGCTGCGGGTGTACCGAAATTGTGGACTTGGCGGGAGCAGTTGCCGGCGCCCCGCAGTTCCACTGGCGTTTCTACAGCCTTGATCAAACGGATCGGATACGAAGCCTGCGCAGGTGCCGTTGCGACGGCGACGCGGCCGCCGTCGGCAGAGCTGATGGTGAGGGAGGTGTCGGTGCCGGAGTACAGAACGTCGCTGGGCCCGTGGAAAACTGATTGCCGTCCCGCAAGCGGGTATTCGACACCACTCACGGTGACTACGAACGCGCCGGTGAGCGGAACCACGATGCGTTCCTCACCTCCGGCAGGAAGTTCGACGGCGGCGCCCGCCGCCAGCGTCGCGACCTTAAGACCGGTGTGGGCCCAGCCGTCCACGGCGGTGGAGGAGTCCGATGTTCCGAGAGAGATGTCCCAGTCGCCGTCGGCTGCGGTGCCCAGGGGGTAGACCCAGTTGGTCATGGTGGGGGAGTCCTTCGTGTTAGCGCTGTACGAGTGTCATTTCAAAACTGTAGGAGTCCGCTCGATAGACGTGATGACCGGTTTCGACCCTCCGGCCGGTGTCGTCCACGGCCGTTCGTTCCATTGTCACCAACGCAGAATTGACGTCTGTTTCCAGCAGGGGTGCTTGGTAATCGTTGGCGATCATCGCGCCGATCCGTTGATTCGCCAGGCGGAAGTTGACGCCACCCCGGCGCAGGATTGCATAGAGTCCCTCGGAGGCCAGCATGGATTCGTCCATGGTGGCGATGTCGTCGCGGACCCAGTTTTCCATCAGCGCCAGTGGCTTGCCACCGACTTTGCGCAATCGCGTGAAGTGGTAGACCTTGGAGCCGGCAGGAAGCTGGAGCGTAGCCAGCGTGGGGGCATCGGCCTCCATGTGGGAGAAGCTCAAGACCTCCGTGGTGGGCTTTTTGCCGTTGTTCGTCAGGTCGTCGAACAGGCTGGAAAGCTCGAGCGGACGTCGGACCTGGCTTGAGACAACTTGGGTTCCTACGCCCCGTTTGCGTACCAGGAGGCCGGAACGGACCAGCTCATCCATGGCCTTGCGCATGGTGGGCCGGGACAAATTGAGCTGGGCTGCGAGGTCGATCTCGTTGTCCAGGCGGCTACCCGGTTCCAGTACACCGCTGTGGATTGCCGCCTCGATGCCCTGGACTACCTGATGGTACAAGGGCACGGGGGAGGATCGATCGATGTTGAGACCAAGTTGATTCGCCACTGAATGCTCCCCGCGTTACAGATCCAACCCCGCCGTCACTTGTCACGACGTAGGAGTATGTCACCCTTTGTTCTTTTGATAGGACATGCCTTCTTTTCTCGATACTAGCAGGCGTCCTGTGAGGGTCAAGTAAGCCCGGCTGCGCTGCAGACCGAAGAATTTCGTTAAGGCATGTCCTGACGTCAGGGCAAGGCTCCGGAGTTTGGGCAGGGAGCGGGGCGAAGCAGTCGGCTTGGTGGGATATCACCCAGGCGGCGGCGGAAGGTGGCTCGCCCTGGTTTGCACCCAGAATCCGGTCCGTTCCAAAACCTCCCGCGCTACGGCTTCTGCCGATATGTCCGAGGAATCCACCGCGAAGTCATCCAGTGTTCTGTTTGCCAGGATGTTCTCCAGCTCGGCTGCCCGATTCAAATGCCAATGCAGCCCGTCCGGGTCATTCCTGTGGCGGGCATTTAGGCGGGCCTGGAGGGCTGATTCGCTGGCGGTAAGCCGGCGGACATCAAGGGGTGGAGGCGGCCCAGGGGACTCCCATTCAGCTTTACTTTACATAATGTAGATTATCGGCGTTATGAAGGAATGCCCGGGAGGGGGTGCCGGGCTTCGCGTCAGCCTGCTTCGTTTCCTAAGCGCGCTGCTGCGTTCTTCTGGATTTCCGCGGCCTTAGCTGAGTAATCGGCGATGACGCGTAGGTCGTCGTCGCTGTAGCCCTCAAGTAAGCCTGTCAGTCCACTCATGAAATCGACGAAGTATGGCGTTGCGGCAGTTACTTGGTCGCCGATCAGCTCTATCAATACTTTCCGCTTATCCTCGTCATGCCTGACCCTGCGGGCTATGCCCTTGCCTTCCAGTCGCTGCATCAGCCCGGTCACCGAGGCTGGCGCCAGGCCCGAATGCTGGCCGAATTCTCCTGCCGTCATGGGTCCGAACCGCAGCAGGATATCTATGGCTTTGCCTTCCGTTGCGGACAATCCACGGAGTTCGGAGAGCTTCGTGTGGAACATCACGGCCGCCGTCGATAGTTCCCGCCCGGAAGCGAAAACAGCTTCGAGCAGGGCCTTTCGAGCGTCCGCGTCGCTGTCTGGGTGCATCCTCAGAGGCTAGCAAGGTATTTCGAGATTCCGAAAGGATTGACCCAACCATGGTCTCGACGTATATTTCGTTCGACCGAACGAAATATATCTGGAGGCTCTGATGTTGAATTGCATGGTTGTTGGTGCCGGTATTGCCGGACTCTCCAGCGGCATAGCGCTGCACAAGGCCGGCCATCGACCTGTCATTTTCGAATCCTACGGAGCGCCGTCGGATGGCATCGGCGGGTTCCTGACGGTGGCCGTTAACGGTTTCGATGCCTTGGAAACCCTCAATCTCAAAGCGGCGGCAGCCAACTTGGGTTTTAGCACTCCCCTCATGTCCATGTACTTGGGAAGTAACGGTAGGCACCTCGTGGACTTCGACTACGGCGGGTCCCTGCCCGACGGCACCACCGCCCGCACCATGACCCGTTCCGAGCTGTACAGCTTGCTGCGGGAAGAAGCCGGTCGGCTCGGTATCAGCATCGTTTATGACAAGCGGCTGACCACGGTGGAGGAAAGTCGCGACGGCGTGAGGGCGGTTTTCCACGACGGAACCACTGCACATGGGGACATTGTGGTTGGTGCCGATGGCCTTCATTCACGCGTCAGAAAGCTGATAGATCCCACATCGCCGGCGCCCAGGACCATTCCGTTGCTTAACACGGGCGGCATAGTCGCTGCGGGGGTTTTGAAGGCCGAGCCGATGGACGTCGAACCCGGGCGCATGAAGATGGTTTTCGGTAAGCGCTGCTTCTATTGCTACATGCAGGATCCCGACGGCCGGATCTGGTGGTTTGCCAATCCCCTGCAACGGTCCTCTGAAGATCCCGCCACGTTGGACGCCGGCGCCCGCAAGGCTTGGTTGACCAAGCTCGTCGCCGGGGACCGTACGATGATGGCGGCCATCATCACCGCTACGGATGACATCATCAGGCCCTACACGACCTCGGATTTTCCAAGCATTCCGCGCTGGCAGCGCGAGAGGCTTGTTCTGGTGGGCGATGCCGCCCATGCAGCTTCGCCGTCGTCCGGTCAGGGAGCTTCCATGGCAATTGAAGATGCGGTCACGTTGGGTCGTTCGCTCCAAGGGCTGGCGCCGGACTCAATTTCGGAGGCGCTGGCGCGTTATGAGAACGAACGCAGGACCCGGGCGGAATCCGTGGTCGAATGGGGACGCAGAAATGCGGCGCCGAAGATCCGCGGCCAGTTCAAGCGCGTTTTCGAGGATCTGGTGCTGCCGGCGGTCTTCCGCGGAATCGCACGAAAGTCGAAGGACGACTTTGATTGGGTGTATCGGCATCACATTGAGTGGGACACTGCGAATTGATGCCTCTACTGACGCAAATCATCAGGAAGGCACCGGGCCGGCATGGACTCTGCCGGCCCGCAGCGTGAGGAAGTCTCAGGAGCCCACGTAGGCTGCCAGGTGCTTGCCGGTGAGCGTCGACTTGCCAGCCACAAGCTCGGCAGGCGTGCCGGCGAAAACGATCTTGCCGCCGTCGTGACCTGCACCGGGGCCAAGGTCAATGATCCAGTCGGCGTGAGCCATGACAGCCTGGTGATGTTCGATCACAATGACTGACTTTCCGGAATCCACCAAACGGTCCAGCATTCCCAGCAGGTTCTGGACATCGGCCAGGTGCAGGCCAGTGGTCGGCTCATCCAGAATGTAGGTGTCGCCCTTTTCGGACATCTGCGTGGCCAGCTTCAGTCGTTGACGTTCACCGCCGGACAACGTTGTGAGTGGTTGGCCGAGGGTCAGGTAACCCAAGCCGACGTCGGCCAGGCGGTCAAGGATCTTGTGGGCGGCAGGGGTTCGTGCATCCCCCTCACTGAAGAAGACCTCAGCCTCATTGACAGACATTGCAAGCACTTCTGCAATATTTCGGTCCCCCAGTTTGTACTCCAGGACTGACGCCTGAAAGCGCTTTCCATCGCACTCTTCACAGGTGGATTCCACGGTCGCCATGACGCCGAGATCCGTGTAGATCACGCCGGCGCCATTACAGGTGGGGCAGGCGCCCTCCGAGTTTGAGCTGAACAGCGCCGGCTTCACGCCATTGGCTTTGGCGAAGGCTTTGCGGATGGGCTCCAGGAGTCCTGTGTAAGTGGCAGGATTGCTCCTGCGGGAACCTCGGATGGCCCCTTGGTCGATCACCAGGACACCGTCGCGGTTTGCAATTGAGCCATGAATCAATGAGCTTTTTCCGGAGCCGGCCACGCCGGTGAGGACGCAGAGAACGCCGAGGGGGATGTCGACGTCGACGTCTTTCAAGTTGTTCGCTGATGCGCCGCGGACTTCCATTTTGCCCTTGGCAGAACGGAAATCGTCCTTGATGGAGGCACGGTCGTCGAGGTGGCGCCCAGTGATGGTGTCGCTCCCCCGAAGACCTTCCAGATGACCCTCGTAGCACACAGTGCCACCTCCGGTCCCTGCGCCGGGACCGAGGTCCACAACGTGATCGGCAATCGCGATGGTTTCGGGCTTGTGCTCCACCACGAGCACGGTGTTTCCCTTATCCCGCAGCTGCAGCAGGAGCTGGTTCATCCGCTCGATGTCATGAGGGTGCAGCCCAATGGTGGGTTCATCGAAGACGTAGGTGATGTCTGTCAGGGACGATCCAAGATGTCGGATCATCTTGGTCCGTTGTGCCTCTCCCCCGGACAACGTGCCGGCGGGCCGATCAAGGGAAAGGTACCCCAGGCCGATTTCCGCAAATGAGTCCAGGAGGTGCTGGAGTCCCTTCAAGAGCGGAGCAACTGAGGGCTCGTCCAGATCGCGAATCCATTCTGCAAGGTCGCTGATCTGCATGGTACACACATCTGCGATGCTCTTGCCCTTGATCTTGGATGACCTGGCCTCGGGGCTCAACCGGGTACCTTCGCACTCAGGGCACGTGGTGAACGTGATGGCCCGCTCAACGAAGGCCCGGATGTGCGGCTGGAGCGCGTCGACGTCCTTGCTCAGCATGGACTTCTGGATCTTGGGGATCACGCCTTCGTAGGTGAGGTTGATGCCCTCAACCTTGATCTTGGTGGGCTCACGGTACAGGAGATCGTGGAGTTCTTTCTTGGTGAACTTGGCGATGGGCTTGTCCATGTTGAAGAAGCCGGACCCGCTGAAGATGCGTCCGTACCAGCCATCCATGGTGTACCCGGGGATGGTGAGTGCGCCTTCGCTGAGGGACTTGCTGTCGTCGTACAGCGCAGTCAGGTCAAAGTCGTTGACCGAACCCATGCCCTCACAACGCGAACACATTCCACCCAAGCGGTTGAAGCTGGCCTTCTCTGTCTTGGTCTTGCCCTCGCCACGCTCCACCGTGATGGCACCGCTGGCCTTCACTGTCGGGACGTTGAAGGAATAGGCGTTGGGTGAGCCGATGTGTGGGTGTCCCAGGCGGCTGAACAGAATCCGCAACATAGCGTTGGCGTCGGTAGCTGTGCCCACCGTCGACCGCGGGTTGGATCCCATTCGCTCCTGGTCCACGATGATCGCCGTCGTCAATCCTTCGAGCATGTCAACGTCCGGCCGGGCCAGGGACGGCATGAAGCCTTGCACAAACGCGCTGTACGTTTCGTTGATCATCCGCTGCGACTCTGCAGCGATGGTGGCGAAAACCAGCGAGCTTTTCCCGGATCCCGAAACGCCCGTGAACACCGTGAGCCGGCGCTTCGGAATCTCGATGCTGACGTCTTTCAGGTTGTTTTCACGCGCACCTTGAACCCGGATCAGATCGTGGGTGTCAGCAACGTGCGATTCGGGAGATTGCGTGTCAGTGCCCGCAGCAATAGTCATCATTTCTCCATCTGTTAGGCGGCGCTGCCCAACAGTCCCCCGTCGGCGTCGCCTGGCTCACCCTGACCAACCTCGGTCAGTACGTTTGATTCTGCCATTGTCTTCACAGGTTTACTCACTAAGAATGAAGCATGCCGGTATACATGAGGTCCCTTGAAACCGCAGTTCCGCCAACCATCCTCGTCCAGCAACAAGCACGCGAAGTTTTTGCATCCCAGCCAGGCCTGACCCGGCTGGGAACGCGGCTGGTCACCACCTGTTTTGATTCAGCAGCCATCGACACCCGCTACACGGCTGTCGAAGAGCTCAGCCTTGACGCCCATCCCGAGAATCCACGGTTCTTCGATCCCGAAACCAACAGGGTGCTGAGCCCAAGCACCAAGGTCCGGAACGAAATCTTCGCCACAGAAGCCACCAAGCTTTTCGTTGAGGCAGGCAAGACGGCTGTAGCTCAAGCGTCCGGCATCGATTTGGACGACATCACCCACGTCATTACGGTGTCCTGCACGGGATTCTTCAATCCAGGACCCGACTACAAAGTGGTCCGGGCCCTTGGACTCAACCCTGCCGTGCAGCGGTACCACCTCGGATTCATGGGCTGCTATGCCGCCTTCCCCGCACTCAAGGCAGCCAAGCAGTTCTGTATGGCCGATCCCGAGGCTGTGGTTTTGGTGATCTGTGTTGAGCTCTGTTCCCTGCACGTCAGGACCTCGAATGATCCCGACACGATCATGGGCTCAGCCATTTTCGGCGACGGTGCGGCGGCAGCAATCGTCACGGCCCGTGAACCGGAGGGGCCGGATCCGGTGATCAGGCTGGACCATTTCGAAACTGTCCTCACACCGGTGGGCGAGGAAGCCATGGCCTGGAACATCGGCGACGAAGGATTCGAAATGGTGCTGGGCTCCTACGTGCCCCACATCATCGAAGAACACATCACCGGAGCCCTGGAGCCGCTTCTCGCGAAGGAGCCACAGCTTGCCGGACTCCCTTACCGGGACATCACACATTGGGCCATCCACCCCGGTGGCCGCAGCATCCTGGACAAGGTGGAGTCCAAGCTGGAACTGACGCAGGAACAGTTGGTGCCAGCCCGGGAGACGCTGCGCGAGTACGGAAACATGAGCAGCGCCACGGTGTTGTTTGTCCTGAAGTACATGCTGGAAAAGCCAGCCACGGACCGTGAGGAGCGCATCTGTTCCATGGCTTTCGGCCCGGGGCTGACGGTGGAGACGGGCCTCTTTACCCTGGTCTCCCCTGCCCTGTGAGTCCATGGGGATCCCTGCAGGACAGGGATCTGTCCGCAATTGAGGAGATGGACAGGGCCGACTGCAACCCCGAACGCCTCAAAAAGACCTACGCCAGGTTTCCGGTGGTCAATAGCCTGCTTTCCGGTTGGCGAGGCACCTACCACCAACGGATCCGGCCCTTGCTGACGGTAGGCCGCAAAGGATCGCTGTTGGACATCGGTTGTGGCAGCGGAGACGTTGCCCGAAGCCTCGCGCTGTGGGCTCAGCAGGATGGCTTCAGCCTTGCGGTGACAGCGATCGATCCGGACGGCAGGGCCTATGAATTTGCGTCACAGGCTCGACGCGTTGAGGGCGTCACTTATCGTCAGGCCCATAGCTCCGAGCTCGTTCGGGAGGGACGGACCTACGACGTCGTGATCTCGAACCATATCCTCCACCACCTCGACGCCGGGCAACTCGAAGGAGTGCTTCGCGACTCCGAGTCGCTCAGCAACAGCCTCGCCCTCCACAACGACCTCAAGCGCAGCAACGTTGCATACCTGTTGTTCGCTGCAGGGTTTTGGCCCTTGGGCCTGGGCTCCTACATTTGGGGTGATGGCCTGACGTCCATCAAGCGCAGCTACACAGCGGCGGAACTGGCATCGGCCGTGCCCAACGCATGGCGGGTCGAAAGAAACGGCCCGTGGCATAACCTGCTGGTCCATGAGCGGCGCCTTGCCGGCGCCCAGGACCAAAGGCAAGAACGTGCTTGACGTTGTGATTGTTGGTGCCGGTCCTGTGGGACTCTTCATGGGCGCCTTGTTGCTTCAGGGCGGACACCATGTCCGCATCCTGGAGCGCAGGATTAGCAGGAGTGGCCGCTCACGGGCGATAGGCATCCACCCTCCAGCGCTGACGGAGTTGGCGCGTGCTGGAGTCGCCGACGAACTGATTGCCGCCGGGGTCCTTATTCGCAGGGGCGTGGCCTACAGCCAACGACAGAAAGTTGCCACGTTGGCGTTCGATGGCGACCCCGCATACCCGTTCATCCTTGCAGTGCCGCAGGCAGTCACGGAGAACATCCTCGAGAAGACGGTGTTGGCATTGGACCCCGGGGCCATTATCCGTGGCGCCGATGTTCAGGAGGTAGTGGACGATTTCAGATCCGTCCACATCGAGGCGGCTTCGTCTTCAGGGGGCCTTGAATTCCGTGCCAGGCTGGCGGTTGCTGCTGACGGAGCGCATTCGTTAATCCGTCAGCGGATCCTGCCGCACCTTCCATCCCGGAGCTATCCGGACTCTTACATCATGGGCGACTTCGCGGATACAACCGGGCACGGGACCGACGCGGTCTTGTTTCTGGAGCCTGCTGGGATTGTGGAGTCGTTTCCGCTGCCAGGCAGCGTGCGCAGATGGGTGGTAAGGCTGGGGGCGCCGGACAAAGGCTCGACGGCGGACGGGCTGGCGGAACTGGTTGGGGTGAGGACGGGCGAGGTACTGGATGCCGGCACCAACACGATGTTGAGCGCCTTCGAAGTGCGTTCACGGCTGGCCAAGCGGATGGTTCACGGCCGTCTGGTCCTGCTCGGTGACGCTGCCCACGAAATCAGCCCCATCGGAGGGCAAGGCATGAACCTGGGATGGCTGGACGCCGCTGCACTCGCGCCCATCATGGGCAATTCCTTCCAAGGGGACGATGTGGGGCGAATTCTCAAGAACTTCGAAATGTCACGCCGGAGTGCCGCCCTGCGGGCATCAAGGCAGGCCGGGCTGAACATGGCTCTCGGCCGGCCGCTGGCACCTCATGTCATGCTCGCCAGGAACAAGCTCTTCGCCAGCGCTCTTGAGTTTCCCGCCGTCGCAGGGTTGGTGGAGCGGCGCTTCACCATGCGCTAGCTATTCCGGCGTGGTGTAGTAGCAGTCGTAGGTATCCTGGCTGATGATCAAACCATCGCGAAGCTCGAAAACGGCAGTACTCCGGGCGCGGATGGTGTCGCCGCGGTCCCAATGGGGCAGGTCAAGGAGCAGTGTGGCAGACCAGTTCATCTCCAGCACTACCCGGTTTTCCTGGCTGGTGGTGCGGACCACGTCAAACCGCTGATTGGCAACAATCTCCTTGCTGTGGTCGGCGCCGGCCAACGTTTCCGCGAGGGCCCTGGTGGAGCCTGTCTTGGACAAGGCATGCGGCCACTCGGTGAGTTTGAAGTCCTCGGCAAGGAAGGGCCGCAGCTCAGCAGCTCCGCCGCCGGCTTCAACTGTTTTGACGAAACCCAGTACACGGTCCAAAGGGGTGGAATCGCTCATTCGTCGAGCCTAGCCCAACGTCGCGGGCACCCGCCGCGTTAGGCTCGACACATGACGCACCAACCTCATCCCGAGGCCAAGAGCCCTGCCACGGACTTCAATCCCACGCAGATCAGGGACACTGTCCGCCGACTGCTGGATTCGGAAGAGCTCCCGGCCATTGTCCAGGCGGGGCACCCCGTCCTGCGCCAGATGGCCGCCCCGTTTGATGGCCAGATCGACGACGTAGAGTTGATGGCCCTAGTGGATCGGATGCGCGATGTCATGCACGACGCGCCGGGGGTTGGCCTCGCTGCTCCACAGCTGGGGATCCCCTTGCAAGTGGCCGTGCTTGAGGACAAGTACGAGGTTGACCCGGCATCTGCGGCCGTTCGCCACCGGGAACAACTGGAATTCTTCGCCATCATCAACCCGGAGTACAGGCCGCTGGGGATTGAGACAGCCTCGTTCTACGAAGGATGCCTCTCAGTCGCCGGCTACCAGGCTGTTGTGACACGCCACCGCAACGTCGAGTTGCGCTTTACCAATACGGCCGGCGAGCCCATGGAAGAGTGGTTTTCAGGATGGCAGGCCCGTATCGTCCAGCACGAAACGGACCACCTCCACGGCTGCCTGTACCTGGACCGCGCCGAAATCCGGTCGCTGTCCAGCAACGAAGAGCACTCGGCCCGTTGGTCTGCGCCGCAGATTGAGGATGCCCGCAGGGCTCTCGGGTTCCTTCACTGAAATCCGGGACGTCATTTCGGGGCGTCAGGCTGGTTTGACGCCGTGGGGAGGAACTTTGCCCACCAACGAAGGATGTGTTCGAAGCGCTGCCTGCGATGATGCGGCGTACCGGACCTGGACAGCTCGTGGTCCTCGCCGGGGAACACCAGCAGGGCAGTTTCCACGCCCTGGCTCTTCAGCTGTGAGTAGTAGCGCTGTCCCTGTTCAATGGGGCAGCGTAAGTCATTTTCGCTGTGAACCACCAGTGTCGGAGTCGTGACAGCGCCTGCGACGGCCATGGGGCTCTGGGCTGCCATCTGCTCAGGCGTACCCCCGGTGTATTCTCCGCCAAAGAACCAGCCAATGTCAGATGAACCTGTGAAGCTGACGGGGTCCAGGAAGCCGCGTTCCACGATCGAAGCCTTGAACCGATGGTCATGGGCGATGGTCCAGGCGGTCAAGTAACCGCCATATGAACCGCCCATGATGCCCACGCGATCCTCGTCCAGCGCATCCACCGCGGCCAGGGCAGAGTCCAGGAACGCAAGGACGTCTCGCATATCCACTGTGCCCATGCGCTGCTTGATGGCCCGCCCGTGGGCCTGGCCATACCCGGAAGACCCCCGCGGATTGCACATCACCACTGCGTATCCGGCAGCTGCGTAGACCTGTGCTTCGTCGAAGTAGGCACCGGTGTACTGTGCGAACGGTCCGCCATGGATATTCAGCAGGACCGGGTGTGGGCCGGGCCCGTCAGGCAGCACCAACCAACCGTGGATAGGGTGGCCGTCCTCAGAGGTGGCCTCGACGTCCAGTGGCTCGCTGACCCGTGAATTGTTCCTGAGGCCTGCGGAGAAGTCCGTCAACAGGCGGAGCTCACCCCGTTCCAGCGACGCTACATCGCCCACAGTGGTGGCATCCGAATAGCTGACAGCGATTTCGCCGTTGGCCGCCACTGTTGCCCCAATGACCACCCGGGCACCATGGACAAGCGGTGTGATCCCGCCTTCCGCGGGAACATCGAGCAGTTCGACGCTGCCCAGGGCCGTGTTCAGGACCAGCACGCTTGCGGGACCACTCGGCTCCAATGGCCCAGAGACATCCAGGTATTCGACATCGGTCAGTCGTGTGGCCTCTCCCCCGCCGATGGGCATGGCATGGAGCGAGGTGTTACGTGCCACGAAATCCCTGCCCGTTTCTCCCATGTCCTGGGCAAGGTAGAAGAGCCACTGACCGTCAGTTGACGTGCGGACCTCGGCGACGGTCTGCAGTTTCCCGGTTGATGGTTCGACGGCGATTGGCTGGCCTCCGGAGGCATCGACGCGGTAGATCGAGGTGACCAGGTCCTCGTCGTGCCCTTCCTGCAGGCCTGCCACGAAATAGAGCTGTGAACCGTCAGCAGAGAAGCACGCAGACTCATGGTCAGCATCGCCAAAGGTGATCTGCCTGGCTGCAGGAACGCCTGAGACCACGCGGGCTGGTTGTTCGTGTGCGGCCCGCCCCCTGAGGGCGACTGCCGGCTCGCCACCCAGTTCCGGGACCTCAACGACGAACAACTGCTGGCGTTGGTCGGAGGTATACCCCAGGCCGTTGGCCCTGTACTGATTGGTAGTAATAAGGCGACCGTCCTCGCCGCCTGCCGTGACGCCGTCGACTGTTCCGTAGCGCCCCTGCTCCGGCACGCGGGCCGCGAAGGCGATTCGGTGGGAGTCGGGCGCCCATTCGAAACTACCCACGCCGGCATGCTGATCCGTGATTCGCTGCGGCTCGCCACCGGCCGCCTCCACGACGAACAACTGCGGCTTCCCGTCGGGCTCGCTGCGAAGGAAGGCAAGGACCAAGCCATCAGGTGAGAAAGCCGGGGAGGTGTCCTTGAAGCCTCGGGTGATGCGACGCGGATGTTTGGTGGTGTCCAAGGGGATGCTCCACAACTGGCCGACGTAACTGTCAGCATCAAAATCCGGCCTCGTGACAGATACCACCGCCTTGGTCCCATCGGGGTGGATGGCCGGGGCGGATACGGAGTTCAGCAGGGAAAGTTGCTCGGGTTTCACGAGGGTGAGCCTAGCCCGGCGGTCAAGCGCGCGGCACCAGACACTCCGTCCCACCGTAGGATTGAAGCCATGTTGTCCGACGCCGTCGCTGCCCTCCGTTGTCCTGTTTGCCAAGGGGCGCTCAATCTCACGGCGGACCCGCAGCGGACACTTGCCTGCCGGTCCGGACATACTTTCGACGCCGCAAAACAGGGCTACTTCAACATGCTGACGGGTAAGGGCACCGTGTTTGAAGCTGATACGGCCGACATGGTGGCGGCACGTTACCGGTTCCTCGATGGCGGGCACTACTCTGCCCTGGCTGATGCAGTTGCCGACATAGCCGCTGGCGTGCTTGAACAACCCGATGGGTTGGTTCTGGACGCGGGCACCGGTACCGGTCACTATCTCCACGCAGTAGTCCGGAAAACCGGGGCCACTGCCATCGGCCTGGATATCTCCAAGTTCGCGCTCCGCAGGGCGGCGCGGCTCAACCCGCAGTCCATTAGCCTGGTGTGGGACATTTGGCGTCCCTTGCCTGTGGCTGATAATTCCGTGGACGCAGTCATGGTGGTTTTTGCCCCGCGAAACCCCGCAGAATTCGCCCGCGTGCTCCGCCCCGGAGGGAAACTGGTCATCGTGACACCCCGGCCGGGCCATCTCGCTGAAATCGCTGCCCGGACAGGCATGCTGGGTATCGAAGAAGGCAAAGAAGAGCGTCTGGCAGAGACCATGAGGGGGCACTTCGGTTCAGGGACCAGCCAAAGCCTGGATATTCCCCTGTTGTTGAGTGGACGGGAGGTGGCAGACGTCGCCTTCATGGGCCCGGCCGGCCACCATCTCCTCCCCGGGCAGCTGTCCGAACTGGCCGGACTTGACGGTTCGGTGTCCACGACGGCGAAGTTCCGGATCAGCGTGTTTAACGTGTCCTGACGTGGGACGGTACGTCGGGCTAGGATGGAAGGACAGCGACTGTGATCCCGCCCGCGGGATCCGGGACCAAGGGGGAACGGATGTTTGAATGGCTCGGCGAGAATTGGTGGGCCCTCTGGCTCACAGTGTTCCTCGCGTTCGCAGTGGTGGAGATGCTGACTCTCGACCTCTTCTTCATCATGCTGGGCGGCGGAGCCCTCGCTGGGCTGATCGCTGACTTCGCCGGCGCCGATTTTTGGCTGCAGATCGTCATCTTCTCCGTCGTATCCCTCCTCATGATTGCCTTCGTGCGGCCCGTTGCGCTCAAACACCTCCACAAGGGGCCCGAAGAACAACGCTCCAACATTGACCGCCTGATAGGGCAGTCCGCTCTCGTCATAGAAGCCGTGAGCGGGACAAGTGGACTCGTCAAAATCGGTGGTGATGTCTGGAGCGCGCGCAGCACCGCTGGAGTCATCGACGCCGGCGCAACAGTCCAGGTCACCAAAATTGACGGCGCGACGGCGGTAGTCGCCTCGTCTGCCGACAACAGCCCGCGCTGAGGCGCGCCTCTTGATTTAGTCGGTTGCCGGGTTGGGCAGCCCGCCCGCGCATAACCGCATCAAACCACGCAATTGGGGAACGAAGGAGATGTATGGACGGCTTAGGAGGAACAGCAGCAGCAATTGTGCTGATTGTTCTCGTCATTTTTGTCATCATCGTGTTGGTCCGCTCGGTAAGGATCATCCCGCAGGCCCGCGCCGGCGTCGTTGAACGACTCGGCAAGTACCAGCGCACGCTCAACCCGGGACTTACCATCCTGATCCCGTTCGTCGACCGGCTTCTGCCGCTGCTCGACCTTCGCGAACAGGTAGTGTCATTCCCTCCGCAGCCGGTCATCACCGAAGACAACCTGGTGGTCTCCATCGACACCGTGGTCTACTTCCAGGTGACCGATCCAAGGGCAGCAACGTACGAGATCGCAAACTACATCCAGGCCGTGGAGCAGTTGACCACCACCACGCTTCGTAACGTGGTTGGTGGGCTCAACCTTGAAGAAGCCCTCACGTCCCGCGACCAGATCAACGGTCAGTTGCGCGGAGTCCTCGACGAAGCGACGGGACGTTGGGGCATCCGTGTATCCCGCGTGGAACTGAAGGCGATTGATCCGCCCCACTCCATCCAGGACTCGATGGAAAAGCAGATGCGCGCAGAGCGTGACCGTCGTGCAGCCATCCTGACCGCTGAAGGCACCAAGCAGTCCCAGATCCTCACCGCAGAAGGCCAGCGGCAAGCCGCCATCCTCGCAGCTGAAGGTGATGCGAAAGCAGCTATCCTCCGTGCTGACGGTGAAGCGCAAGCCATCCAAAAGGTCTTCGACGCGATCCACAAGGGAAATCCGGACCAGAAGCTCCTTGCCTACCAGTACTTGCAGACGCTTCCTAAGATCGCTGAAGGAAGCTCGAACAAACTCTGGATCATTCCGAGTGAAGTCGGCGAAGCGCTTAAGGGCATCGGTGGTGCCCTCGGCGGGAACGGCGGGGACTCCCCTGTCGGTCTGTTCGGTGGTAATGAAGAAGCCAAGGCCTCTGCACCGATGGCATCCGGAGAACACGCGAAGCCCGCAGAATAACAGCATTCACGACGTTGCGAGCGGTCAGCCATTCGGCTGGCCGCTCGTTGTCGCTACCGCCTTTTGAGTAGTAGGACCTGATCCGCGTATAATGGGATATTTGTCCGGCTGGTTCAGTGCGGATGGAACATAAAAGCTTTGCCAGGCGTTGCAATTAGTGATGCAAGGTGTGCAGAAGTAGTCCGTAAGGAACGTGAAAACGGCTTACGGCTAGCGCGGAGTTCCTGCTCCGCGAACAGACAGAGGGAGTAATCATGAGCGATCGCAGCCTGCGGGGTATGCGTCTTGGCGCCCAAAGCATGGAAACCGAGTCCGGCGTTGAACCGGCGCCGCGCCAGCGGGTCGAGTACCGCTGCGAGGATGGCGAGCAGGTCTTCGTAACCTTCTCCTCCGAAGCCGAGATTCCCCCGGTTTGGGTTTCCAAGACGGGCAAGGAAGCGCTTCTGGTTGACGGCGAGCGTCCTGTGGATGCCAACGAGAAAGCCGTACGTACCCACTGGGACATGCTGCTGGAACGCCGCAGCCTTCCCGAGCTGGAGCAGATCCTTGAGGATCGTTTGAACATTCTGCGTGAACGCCGTGGAGAGCGTCGTTCCGCGTAGTCTGCAACGCAGACAAAAAGGTCGGGCCGGGTTCCTTGAGGAACCCGGCCCGGCCTTTTCTCTTGCCGATACTACTTGGCGATGGCAGGTGACTTGCGGGTGAGCTTCGCCCAACGTGCTGCCACTCCCCATTTGGTGACATTGATCATGGCTTCCACAACGATGTTGCCACTCATCTTGGAGGCACCAAGTTCACGCTCGACGAACGTGATGGGGCGTTCTTCGATGCGGAGGCCCAGTTTGGCCACCCGCCATGCGAGGTCCACTTGGAAGCCGTATCCAACCGATTCGACTTCGTCCAGGTTCAGGGCCTCAAGCGTGGTGCGCTTGAAGGCACGGTAGCCGCCGGTAACGTCCTTGATTTTTACACCCAACATGATCCGCGCGTAAGTGCTGCCGATGCGGGAGATGGCTTGGCGGTACAGCGGCCAGTTAACGACGCTGCCACCGGTGACCCAACGGGACCCCATTGCGAGGTCTGCGCCGTCCTTGACGGCGTCGAGAAGCAGCGGCAGCTGCTCCGGCTTGTGGGAACCGTCGGCATCCATCTCTACCAGGACGTCGTATCCTGCGGCCAGGCCCCACTTGAAGCCGGCGATGTAGGCAGCGCCGAGTCCTTCCTTGCCCTTGCGGTGCAGAACGTGCACCTGGCTGTCCGCTGCGGCGAACTCGTCGGCAAGCTGTCCCGTGCCGTCAGGGCTGTTGTCGTCAACCACCAGAACATCAGACTCGGGAACAGCTGCGCGCAGCCGTCCCAGCGTCACGGGGAGCGATTCGAGCTCGTTGTAGGTGGGAATGATCGTCAGGACACGCAAGAAGAGGCCTTTCCTTGATGGAGCGGTCAGTGTGCCGGACCAGCCTGGCGGCTGGCATTCTGGCGCAACTCTCCATTATAGGACGCCGGAAGGCACTCCTTGAGCGGCTGTGGTGTCAGACACAGGCAAGGGCCTGGTGCAGGGAGCAGAATGCCGCGGGCAGGTCCACAAGCCCAGGACCAGTGGCGCCGGGCAAAGAATCCCTGACGAACTGTTTTCTGGGTCACTGCGGACCTGCCCACCTGTTTGCCGCCACCATGAACGTGTTCCGGCCACGGCCGGACCCCCAAGCCTCGGCTTTGCCGCTGCGTTGATTGTCCGTTGAGCCTCAATGCTACGGACTCCCCCCACACTGTCAACCGCCCGGTGACCTGCGGTTCCATGCGTCGGCCCAGTTCAGTGACCCTCCCCGAGGCGAGAAATTGATCCCGTTAGGCGCGGAGGTTCTCGTGCGCGAACAGTTCCTGTCCTTCACGGACCGTCTGCAAGCAGCGAGGGTCGCTGCCGGTATCCAGCGCAGGCAACAGTGGTGTCCGCGCCCTCGGGTCCGTGCTCCAGGACTGTACGCGGCTGTCTGCCACCTGAACCATGAGCTCTTCGGCTTCCCACACGGCGAAGCTGGCAGGTGCTCCGGGCACCAGTTGGCCCATCAGGGGGTTTCGGTGCTTCGCGGCCCGCCAGCCTGCCCGGGTGTGCCCCAGGAATGCGGCCCTGGCAGAAATCCGCTGATCCGGATTGCTGTGCTCCAGGCACGCCCGGACACTGGACCACGGCCGCAGGGGCGTGACGGGGCTGTCGCTGCCAAACGCAATCGGCACGCCGCTTGCATAGAAGGAAGCGAATGGATTCATGGCTTTGCTCCGGCCGCCCAAGCGCTGGTCATAGAGACCGCCTGGAGCGCCCCACGCGGCATCGAAACCCGGCTGCACGCTGACTGTGATGGAGTACTTGGCCAGTCTGTCGACGGCGGATTGATCAGCCATCTCAACGTGTTCCAGTCGGTGGCCCGCAGCCCGGATACGCTGCTCTCCCACTTCGGCCGCGGCTGCATCCAACGCACTAAGAACCGCATCGAGGCCAGCATCGCCGATGACATGGAATCCTGCCTGGATGCCCAGTTGGGAGGTAGCGGCAAGGTGCCGGGCCGCGTCATCCACGGAGAGGTACAGGCTGCCGCGGTGCCCGGGCGCATCCGCATAGTCGTCTATGAGGGCCGCCGTTCGGGAGCCGATGGAACCATCCATGTTGAGGTCGCCCGCGAGGCCCAGGACCCCTGTACCCAAGCCCTCCAGGATGCTTTGGGCGTGCTCGGCCGATGAAGCAAGCTCACCCCAATAAGGCAGGATTTCCGGGCTGTTTCCCTCGTCATTCCATGAGGCGGCCATCCGGAGGTCATCGGGTCCGCAGATGTGGGGTGCCGACATTTCAGCCAAGGCGACGTAGCCGTGGGAAGCCGCTTCCTGGAGGGCTCGTTCCTGGTAAGCACGTCGTTCAGACGCAGGGAACTGCCGTGCTGTAAGCCTTGCGGCAGAATGTGCTGCTCGCACCACCCGTGAGCTGCCGGAGAATCCATCCAAGCCGTCCAAATCCGCCGCCAAGGCCAGTGACGGGGAGACCAAGGCAGAATGGACATCGATGCGTGAGAGGTAAACCAGCCGTCCGCCGGCTGCCCGCTCGATCTCCTCGAGGGTAGGCAAAGCGGAGTCGTGCCAGGCTGTGTCATCCCAGCCGTGTCCCAGGATGCTGCCGGAACCTCCGGCCGTGGCAGCAGCAACGGCGTCGAGGAGTTCCTTGGCCGAACGGGCCGCGGTGAGGTTCAGGCCCGACAACGCGAGGCCGGTTTCGGTCAGGTGCGCATGGGAATCGACAAAACCCGGAGCCAGGAGGGCGCCTCGGAGATCGATAATCTCCATCGATGAATCGGCGATGGATGTAGCTGCCTGCTCGGAACCGACCCAGGCAACGGTATCGCCGTCCACCACCATGGCGGTGGCGAACGGATCAGCGGCGGTATAGATAGAACCGTTGCGGTACATCGTGACCCGGCGGTCCTTTGCGTTGCGGTTTTGGCCGGCAGGCGCGCCTGGCTGGTTCATTGGTTGAGCTCCTCGAGCGTTGAAAGCAGTAAATCAGATGAAGATGTGGGCTAGGCCACCGTGGAGTAGGCAACGACGCCGCGGCGGACCAAGTCAATGGATTCCCGGCAGATTCGTGCCACGCGTGGGTCCAGCTGCGGGATTTTGGCCAGCTGGTCGAGCAGATCCACTACCTGCTTGGCCCAACGGACGAAATCACCGGCAGCGAGGTCGGTTCCGCTGAGGACTTCCTGAAGATGACGGCCTTTGGCCCACTTATACATAGGCCACATCAGGCCGAGTTCCGGTTCACCGGTCAAGGGAAGCCTGTTGTGCTCCTCGGTGTCCTCCAGCTGGGACCATTCCCGGATGACGATGTCCACAGCCGATTCGAGCGAAATGGTGGGCATCTTTGGCCGCAGCCCGCGGTCCTCGCGTTTGGCTTGGTACACCAAGGTGCTGGCCAGGGACGCCAGCTCTGCGGCGTCGAGATCGTTAAGGGCGCCGCGGCGGACCGACTGGGAGATGAGCAGGTCCTTTTCGCCATAGATCCTGCGCAGCCGCTGCCCGTCGGGGCTGATGGTGACCTGCCCGGCGTCGTTCGTCTCCAAGTAACCATATGCCGACAGAACATCACACACACGGTCGAACGTCTTGGCGATAGTGTTGGTGCGGCCTTGGATTTGACGGACCAGGCCGTCGGTTTCCTTACGCAGTTTCCACCACCGCTCCGACCACCGGGCGTGGTCTTCGCGTTCGCTGCAGCCATGGCACGGATGGGCCCGGAGCGCGCGCCTCAGGTCGGCAATTTTCTTTTCCTGGTCCGGCAGGCGGGCTCCGAGGCCGAAGTCCTCGTGCCTGCTGTTGCGGCGACTCTCTGGTGCGTCTTCGCTGATTGCGTGGCGCATGGACGAGGCAAGGTCCCGGCGGGCCTTCGGGACCTTGGCGTTGAAGGATTTCGGAATGCGGATCCGGGTCACCGGCGATACCGGGCCTTCAAGGTCGTGGACACCGATGCGACGGAGTTGGTTGTCCGAGGTGAGCACCGACGGGCGGGGCTCACGGGCGTTTCGATCCACTTCAAGGACCACTGCATGCCCGGCAAGCCTGCCGCTGTAGATGCTGATGACGTCGCCGGGAATCAACCGTGCCAGGGAGTCGGCAACATGGGACTTGCGGGCACGCTGATGGTCGCGTGCAGCGAAATTCTCGGCGTCACTGAGCTCGCGCCGGAGCTTTGCGTATTCGGTGAAGTCTCCGAGGTGGCACTGCATGGACTTTGCATAGCCTGCCAGGGACTCCTCGCGCCCCCGGACCTGCCGGGCAAGACCCACCACGGAGCGGTCCGCCTGAAATTGCGCGAAGGAGGACTCCAGGATTTCGCGGGCGCGCCCGCGGCCAAACTGGGCAATCAGGTTGATGCTCATGTTGTAGGTGGGCCTGAAGCTGGAGTTCAAGGGGTAGGTGCGGCGTGAAGCCAGACCGGCTACGGCCGCAGGATCGGTCCCCGGTTGCCACAGCACAACTGCATGGCCCTCGACGTCGATGCCCCGGCGTCCGGCGCGTCCGGTGAGTTGTGTGTACTCCCCCGCCGTGATGTTGACATGGGCTTCACCGTTGAACTTCTCCAATTTTTCCAGGACCACGCAACGGGCTGGCATGTTTACCCCAAGGGCCAGCGTTTCGGTGGCGAAGACCGCCTTCACCAGGCCGTCGGCAAAGAGCTTTTCCACCACTTCCTTGAACGTCGGAAGCATGCCTGCGTGATGGGCAGCAAAGCCCCTGACAAGTCCGTCGCGCCAACCCCAGAAACCGAGGACATCGAGATCATCGGCGGGAATTTCGTGGCTGGCCTCGTCCACCCGCTGGGCAATGATTTGCTGTTCCCGCTCTGTTGTCAGCCACAGCCCGGATGCAGCGCACTGAGCCACTGCGGCGTCACAGCCGGCCCTGGAGAAAATAAACGTGATGGCAGGCAGGAGATCCTGGCGCCTGAGGCTCTCGATGACTTGTGGACGGCTGGCCTTCCGGACAGGGCTGCGCTGCTCTGACTGCTGCCGCTCATCGCGGTAGCGGTCTTGGCGCCGGCGGCTGCGTCCCCCATGACCAAAGCGTCCGCTCATGTTCATGCGGCTCTCGGAACGGGCCATCGCCAACAGATCCGGATTGACTTCGAATTCCGGGCCGGTGACTGCCTGGCGGACCTTGAGGGGAGTAGAACGTTTGGCGGCGGAGTTCCTGTGGTCAGCTGCCACTGGTGCGTTCACCTCTTCATCGGACTCGGAAAGATCCGGTGCTTCGGTTTCTTGTGCTCCAGGGGCCTGGGGCGCGATCTCGTCAAAGGTGGTGTCTCCAGCGAAGAGATCAACAATTTCCCGGCCCACCATGACGTGCTGCCACAGTGGCACCGGACGGTGCTCGGAAACGATGACGTCAGTGTCGCCCCTGACCGTATCCAGCCAGGCGCCGAACTCTTCGGCGTTGGAGACTGTGGCACTCAGTGAGGCAACCTGCACCTCGCTGGGCAAATGAATGATGACTTCTTCCCAGACGGCCCCGCGGAATCGGTCGGCCAGGTAATGGACCTCGTCCATCACGACAAAACCAAGGTCACCCAGGGTCTCTGAATCGGCATACAGCATGTTCCGAAGGACCTCGGTGGTCATGACCACCACTGGAGCCTCGCCGTTGATGGTGGTGTCGCCTGTCAGCAAGCCAACATTCTCTGCCCCGTACTTAGCCGCCAACTCCGAGAACTTCTGGTTGCTCAGAGCCTTGATGGGGGTGGTGTAGAAGGCCTTAAGCCCCCGCTCCAGGGCAAGATATATGGCAAACTCGCCAACTATGGTTTTACCCGCACCCGTCGGGGCTGCTACCAGGACCCCGCGGCCTTCCTGGAGCGACCTGCACGCCTCACGCTGGAAGTCGTCCAGGTCGAAGTCCAGGGAACGGGCAAAGGCGCCAAGGTACGTTTTCGACTCAGCTGCCCGCTGGGCTGCCGCTTGATAGCGGTCTGATGGAGATGAAGACCCGGAAATGGAGGACATGCATCAAGCCTAGTGGCCCAACGTCTAGAGATTCTCCAGATCCGTTGCCGGGGTGGCGATGTCTGCGTTGGCTTCGGTCTCAGCTGCCTTTTTGATGGCGCGACGCTCGCGGCGCCGGTCGTTCCAGAGGCAGACGCCGATGGCCGCGAAGAACAGAAGCAGCATGGGCGCTGCGAGGTAGAACATGCTCATGGCATCTGCGCCGGGAGCAGCCATCGCAGCGAACAGGCACACCAGGAAGATCGTGATTCGCCAACTCTTGACCAACTGCTTGCCTTTGACGATCCCGGCAAGGTTCAGCCCCACAAGAACCACCGGGACAAGGAAAGCAATGCCGAAAGCCAACAGGAGCCGCAGAACGAACGCGAGGTAGATCTCCGCGCTGATGAAGTTTGACCCACCCGAAGGAGTGAAATCGGTCAACACGCGAACGGCGTTGGGCAGTACCAGCCAAGCAAGGAGGACACCACCAATGAAAAGGGGTACCGCCGCTGCGACGAAGGACAACGCCAAGCGTCGTTCCTTTTTGTGCAGCCCGGGCACGATGAAGGCCCAGAGTTGGTAGATCCACACAGGACTTGACAGGATCACGCCAAGAAAAACCGAAACCTGGACCATGAGGTCGAATGAACTGGCCACGCCGTCAAAGTTCAGGGTCGCAGCGCGGCCCTCTTTCTCGTTGAGGTCCTTGATCGGCTTGATCAAGCCCTCCAAGAGCGGCTGGTAGACAATGAAGCCCACCACGGTACCCAGGATGATACCGATTGCAGCCTTGAAGAGCCGGTTCTTGAGTTCCTTGAGGTGGTCAAGGAGCGCCATCCGGGCTTCGGGGTTGGCCTTGCGCCCCTTCGTTTCTACCACTTCTGTTTAGACGCGGTTGGCGGGCGGAACGTCAGTCTCGCCGTTGTTCTTGGCCTTGGCGTCCGGGTGGCCTACTACCTTGCCTTCGACGGCGTCGGAAGCGTCCTGGGAGTCCTTCGTTTCGGAAGAACCATCCTTCTTCATTTCCCGGACTTCAGACTTGAAAATACGCATCGACTGCCCAATGCTGCGCGCCATGGACGGCAGCTTCGGCGCTGCAAAGAGCACCAGAGCCAGGACGATGATGATGATGAGATGCCAGCCTTCGAGCCTCATGTGGGGAGGTCCTTTCCTTTTGGATACATCCTACGTCTATCTGAATTCAATGTCGTGCAGGGATTGGGGCTGACCCCGATCTGCTTTGCGCTTGACGCGCCTTTGGCGACGAACTTCCTGGCGGAAGGCTTTGGCCGTCAGGTAATCATGACGTATCTGATCCGGGGAGGCAAAAATTGCGGAGCCTGGTTCAGCGCGCGCTTCCGTCGTTTCAACGTCGGAGGTTTCCACGTCGGGCGAAAGTTTGCTGAAACGTTTACCCGCGTCGCCCAATTCATGAACAGTTGACATGAATTTCCTGAACAAGCGGTACCCCAGCGTCAGGTGAAGCAACAACGAAAGGGCTATGAGCGCGATCCACAACAGGATCCAGAACCACCAAGGCATCTGAACAGTCTAGCCAGCCGGGCGGTCGGAAGGATCGTCGTACTGGGAGAGGGCCGCGTCAAGCCAAGTGCGGGCTTCCGCCCGCAATGACTCCGGGGCGAGGATCCGCGCAGAGCCCCCATGCTGTGCCACGAACATTGGGAGCCAGCCCGCATCGCCGAACCGCACCTCGGCGAGGAGGCCGCCGTCGGGCAGTTGGGCTGTTCGCTCGGCGTAATAGTCATCTGCCAGTCCGGCACCCTGGCGGGTGAGCTGCAGGAGCACCAGGCCATCGTCGTCGCTGGGCGTGAACAGCCGGGCCGGAAAGTCCTGCCCGGCCGTTGCTGTGCCGGAGGCAGGACGGCCGTTTGCTTCCACTGCTTCCACCCTGTCCAGCCGGAAGTTCCTGATGCCCGCCTTACTGTGGCAGTAGGCTTCGAAGTACCAGGTGTTGTCCAGGGAGTAGAGCCGCAAGGGATCAACGTCCCTCTCCGTCAGTTCGTCCCGTTGCCGGGAGAAGTACCTCAACCGAAGTTGTTGGCTGTCCCTGATCGCTTGGGTAATGGTGGCGAAAGCCTGCGACTGTTCGGGCGCCACTGATTGGCCGGCTACGGAGCCCGCCAAACGCCCGGCCTGTCCTGCTGCGCCGGTCAGCTTGAGGGTCACCGATTCCAGTGCGCTGCCTGGCCCGTCCTCGGACATGCCGGCCAGGGCAGGCAGGTCTCCCAGCATTTCCAAGCCAGTCAGCAGCGCAGCGGCCTCTTCCTCGCTGAAGCGCACCGGACGGTTCAGGTCCAGGTGCTCAGAGATGTAGACGTGGTCGTTCTCCCACTGGATGTCCAGGAGATCATCGGGATAACCTTCCGGGAGCCCTGAGCAGATGAGGATCTTGAGGTCGTCGATCAGAGCCTTGCGCGTGATGCCAAAATGGTCTGCGACTTCCTGGATGTGCAGGCCCTGATGATGGACCAGGAAAGGAACCAACTGGAGCATCCTGGCCAGTTGATCCTCGGATGTCCGCTTCCGGGCACGTGGCACCTTCTCAGAGTCCGGGAACGCCACGGGCACGGGTGGTTCGGCGTCGAAGTTCACCGCACCCTGGAGTCGGCGCACGACGGCGGCACGCAGCTCGGCCGGACCCTCCACCTTCACATGGGGACCATAAGAGGCCAGTTCCTCGGCCAGGACCTCGGGATCCCGGAAGTCCACGACGAGACGGTCACGGCTGTCCTCTCCTGGAGCCGGTTCCACATGCGCGGCCCTTTTTCGCAGGGCCAGGAGCCGGTCGCTGTCCACGTCGAGGGCGGCGTGCTGGATTGGCAGCTCATTGAGTGAAGCAAGCTCGGCGCGGGCGTTGAAGCCATCCGGAGCCTCGAAGCTGCTGCCGGGCACAAGACTCACGGCGGTTGTCATCCGGGAAAGCCTGAAAAGCCGTTTGGCCTCCCTCCCCCGGTCAAAGCCCACGAGGTACCACTGGCCGAAGCGGCTGCCAAGTCCCCAGGGCTCAACATCCCGCACCTCCTCGCGCCCGGTGCTGACCGCAAGGTAGCCGAAGCGGACGGCCTGCCTGCCGTGCATGGCTGCCACGACGTCGTCGAAAGCTTGTCCCGCCGGCCGGATCCGCGGCTGCACCCCCGATGGGAGGTCGACGTCGGTGAAACCACCGGCCGCCTGAAGTTTGCGGACGGCATTGGTGGCCGCCGTGCCAAGCGCAGCACGTTCCCATAGCTGGGCAGCCAGCAGGAGGACCGTGCACTCGGCCGGGGTCAGGCTGACGTCGGGAAGCCGGTTTGAATCCTTACCGATGCGGTAGCGGGTTGTCGCAGGATCTTCTGCGCCGAAGCTGCGCGGATCCACCAACGTTTCGATCTCAAAGCCAAACTGCTTCAGGTCCACTTTGTCGCGCTCGAACATCCGCCCAAAAGCCACATCGTTGGCAGCGGAATCGCGGTAGACCTTCTCACGCAGGACAGAGCGTGGAAGCCCCACCCTGGTATTGAGCAAAGCCAGGAGAAGGTTCAGAAGTCGTTCAGTGCGGGATGCGGACACCCTTGCTACGTTACTAAAGACCTGCGGGAAAGCAGCAAGGCGCGTCACCGACCGGTGAAACCGGAAGGTAACGCGCCTTGCTAAGAGCTTTCCGCCTTAGCGGACTGCTACGAGGTCGACCACGAAGATCAGGGCCTCGTTGGGCTTGATCGCTCCACCGGCACCGCGGGAGCCATAGGCGAGCTCGGAAGGGATCTCCAGGCGGCGGCGGCCGCCGACCTTCATGCCCAGCAGGCCCTGGTCCCAACCCTGGATGACCTGGCCGACGCCGACCCGGAAGTCCAGCGGGGCGCCGCGGCCCCAGGAAGCGTCAAATTCTTCACCAGTGGACCAGGCGACGCCTACGTAGTGGGTGGATACGGTGTCGCCGGCCTTGGCTTCCGTGCCGGTGCCCTCGATGAGGTCCGTAATGACGAGGTCCGTGGGGACGTCGCCTTCCGGGAAGTCGATTTCCGGCTTGGTGCGGTCGAAATCACGCTGACCAAATGACATGGTGGCTCCTTGTTGTGAGGGGACGGATGGGTGTCAGGAACAAGCTTAAGCCAGTCCCAAACGGACTTGTCGAAGTTTCAGTTCCGGTTACTTGACGCCAAGAATGTCCACGACGAACACGAGGTCGCCCTTGGCTTCACCTTGGCCGGCTTCGCCGTAGGCCAGATCCTGCGGAATGACCAGCAGGACGCGGGAGCCGACAGTCTTGCCTTCAAGGCCCTGGGTCCAGCCCTTGATGACTCCGGTGAGCGGGAAACTGGTGGACTCCCCCCGGTCGTAGCTGGAATCGAACTTGGTGCCACCGGTGAGGGTGACGCCTACGTAGTTGACCGTCAGGGTGTCGGAGGCCTTAACGGCAGCGCCTGTGCCCTTGATGAGGTCCTGGGCGATGAGTTCCTTCGGAGCAGCAACGCCTTCTACCGAAATCTGGGGAATGCCCTTGTCGTCTTCCTTCACGGTGGGAAGCCCTGCCGGAGGAGTCACAGTCTCGCCTTCGGGCTTCTCCAGCACCGGTGCGGGATCCTTCGCTGAGACCAGCTTGAAGACGACCAACTGCGTGGAGGCGGGGGCAGACGCCGCGGCATTGCCCGGTGCCGCAAAGGCGATTTGGGATCCAATCTTGGCTCCGACAATCGCGTTGTAGATTTGCTCGTTGCCGGTCTTCAACTCGTCAGTCAGTTCGATTGGTTGAGGGCCGTTGGCATAGGCATCTTCCACGGTCTTGCCGTCATTGCCGTCCACGGCAAGGTACATCAGCTCGGCCGTCTGTCCGGCCTTCACGCGCTCACCATCGCCTTCGACAACCATCTTGACGGTCGGTTCAGTCACAGTGAGGGGCTTGGAGAATTCAACGCCGGGTGCTTTGTCGCCGTTGTCCGTTACTTTCACGGAGTCGAGCTTTGAGGTGTCACCGGCAGACTGGCTGGTGGGCTCGGCGGCCGGAGTGCTTCCTCCGCACGCGGTGATGAGCAACAGGGCAGGAAGGAGAATTGCTAGGAGTCGGCGCACAAAAAAGACACTTTCGTCGGGGCAAGGGACACTCGGAAAGGCGCGTTGCGCATCCAAGCAGTGTGGCTCTTGGAAAGAGACCACTATCCAGAATAGCCCGTGAAGCTGGGAGCCAGCTTATAAAGCCGGTCAGCCCATGGAGTCCAATAATGCATCCACCCGCTCGTCAACGCTCCGGAACGGATCCTTGCAGAGAATTGTCTGGTGCGCCCGGTCGTTGAGTTTCAGGTGCACCCAATCAACCGTGTAGTCACGGCCCAACTCCTGGGCGCGGCGAACAAAGTCCCCCCGCAGCTTTGCCCTGGTTGTCTGGGGCGGCGCGTCCACGGCGTCCTTGACATCCGTTTCAGTGACCAGGCGCCGTGCTGCCCCCCGCGCTTGCAGCAGGAAGAAGATCCCACGTTGACGCGAGATGTCGTGATATGTGAGGTCGAGCTGGGCGATGCGTGGTGAGTCAAGGCTGAGGTCATGCCGGTTCATGTAGCCGTCCATGAGCTTCTTCTTGATGGCCCAGTCCACTTCGGTATCGATGGTGCTGGTATCTCCGCTTTCGATGGCGTCGAGCGTTCGTTGCCAAAGATCCAGGATGAGTGGCACGTGGGCGTTGTGTGCGCCATTCGTGGCGACGAACTCAGTGACCTTGCCCAGGTACTCGCGCTGGATATCCAGGGCGGTGAGCTGCCTGCCGTTGGCAAGCCTGACCAGCGCGCGGCCTGTGAGGTCATGGGAGATTTCGCGGATGCTGCGAATAGGGTTCTCCATCCGCATATCCCGCATGATCACCCCTGCCTCGATCATGCGGAGGATAAGGTCCACTGTTCCCACTTTGAGGAGCGCGGAGGTTTCAGACATGTTGGAGTCCCCCACGATCACGTGCAGGCGACGGTAGAACTCAGCGTCCGCATGTGGCTCATCGCGGGTATTGATGATGGGGCGGGACCTGGTGGTGGCCGAAGACACGCCCTCCCAGATGTGATCGGCACGTTGGGAGAAGGCAAACGTGGCACCGTGTGGCGTCTTCAGCACTTTTCCCGCTCCCGCAATCAGCTGGCGGGTCACCAGGAACGGAATGAGGATCTCGGCCAGGCGGGAGAACTCCCCCCGCCGCGGAATCAGGTAGTTTTCGTGGCTACCGTAGGAGTTTCCGGCGGAGTCGGTGTTGTTCTTGAAGAGGTACACCGTGCCGTTGAATCCCTCCGCCGCCAGCCTCGCCTGGGCTTCGTCCACGAGATCATCCAGGATGAGTTCACCGGCCCTGTCATGGGCGATCAGCTGTGCGAGGTCGTCACACTCGGCCGTGGCGTACTCAGGATGCGAGCCCACATCCAGGTAAAGCCGTGAGCCGTTGGTCAGGAAGACATTGGACGACCGGCCCCAACTGACTACCTTGCGAAAGAGGTAACGGGCCACTTCCTCAGGGGCCAGAGGACGCGAATCCGGGCTGGAATAGGAGATTCCGAATTCCGTTTCGATGCCAAATATTCTCTTATCCATCTCAAGCCTCCTCGGCGAGCAACAGGGTCATGTCCTCAGGCAACAGCCGGCGGAACGCCCTACGGGAACCGCGGTGGCTTTCGGACCCGCGGTACAGGACTGCAGCCTCGACGGCGGTAGACGGCAGCGCGTCAGCCTCCTTGTCAGCAGCCAGGGCGCGCAGTGCCAAACGCATGGCCCCGGCCAGGCTGAGCTCGGGCTCCCAAGCCCCACTGACGACGTCGGAAATCTGGTCTGCAAGCCCGCCCATGACAACGAAGCCGTTCTCATCGGCAATTGAGCCATCGAAGGTCAGACGGTAAAGGTGGTCCTGTTCCTGTGCCAGACCCACTTCGGCGACTGCCAGTTCCACTTCAAACGGTTTCTGTTCCGCCGTGAACACGGCGCCCAGACTCTGGGCATACACGCTGGCCAGACCGCGGGCGGTGACATCTTCACGATCGTAGGAGTATCCGCGGACGTCGGCGTAACGGACACCTGCTTGCCGGAGGCTTTCGAATTCGTTGTACTTGCCCACTGCTGCGAAAGCGATTTTGTCGTAGATCTCGCCGATCTTGTGCAGCGAGGGCGACGGATTCTCCGCGATCAAGGCGATGCCGTCGGCGCAACTGATCACCACCACCGACCGGCCCCGTGCGATGCCTTTCCGTGCAAAGTCAGCACGGTCCTTCATCAGCTGTTCGGGAGAGACGTAGAACTGCTGGGTCATCTCAGGCCTCCCGTCCGGCGATGGCCCGCGATTCGACGATGGCGCCGGCTATGGCGGCCAGGTCGCGTTCCGGAACGCGGCGGTTGCCGGCACGGTTGACAGTGTAGACAACAGGCCACAGTTGGCGGACCGGGTCAGGTCCGCCGGTGGCGGAGTCGTCGTCAGCAGCATCGTAGAGCGCCTCCACTGCCACTGCCACTGCGGCTTCTTCGGAGAGATTCGGCTTCCACAGCTTCTTCAGGGCGCCGCGGGCGAACACCGAGCCGGAACCAACCGAGTGGTGTTCCTGCTCTTCGTAGCGGCCGCCGGTGACGTCGTAGGAGAACAACCGGCCGACTCCGGACACTTGGTCGAACCCTGCGAACAACGGAATGACCGCCATACCCTGCATTGCCATGGGCAGGTTCCCGCGGATCATTGCCCCCAGGCGGTTGGCTTTGCCCACCAGGCTCAGGAGCGTGCCCTCGATTTTCTCGTAGTGCTCCAGTTCAACCTGGAAAAGCCGCGTGATGTCGATGGCCAGGCCCGCCGTGCCGGCGATACCCAGGACAGAATACTCGTCGGCGGGAAACACTTTCTCGATGTGCCTGCTGGCGATGACGTTGCCCATGGTGGCCCGGCGGTCTCCAGCCATCAGGACACCTCCCGCATATGTCAGCGCCACGATGGTGGTGGCGTGAGGCGACGAAGGAACCATGCCGGCTGGCAATGATTGGCTGAATGGAAGTAGTTCGGGACGCGAGCGTTGGAGATGCTCCGTAAAGGAAGACGTTGCCTGGGTGGCCAGGGGGCCGGTTGATGGGTCCTGCATTGCTGCACTCCTTCGACTCTGCGTTCCGATGCCCGGCGGCCTCACGCCGACCGGGCAGTACTTACGGGGTGGGTCTGGTTACTGGCCGCCCTTTTGCACGAATGCCCGGACGAACTCTTCAGCGTTCGATTCCAGGACGCCGTCGATTTCATCGAGGAGGTCATCCACGCCTTGCGTTGCGTCCGATGCCTGTGCCCCGGGCGCTGCGGGTGGGGCCTCCGGCACGTCTACTTCAGTTTCGGTTTCCCTTGACTGCGGTTGTTGCTGCTCCTGAGCTGCCATTTTCTTTCTCCCTACTGTCAGTCTCCTGATGCCGGAGACTTCCTACTGCCATATTGCCACGCTGTGGGCTGCTGCGTACGGCTTTGGACGGGCACGAATGTCGCTGTGCCGTTTCAGCCTCAGCTCCTGGCCGGCGGCGGGTTTTGGCCCATCAAATCGGCGAGGAATGAGCCGGCGTCCTGGTGACGGTCGAACAATGCGCCGGTCAACGCCCGGGTTCCACGCAGCGGTTCACGGGTAGGCACCCTCTGCAGTTTTCCCAACCCGGGAACGTCGAAAATTACCGAGTCCCAACTGGCGCCGACCACGTCTTTGCCAAACCTGGAAACACACCTTCCGCGGAAGTACGCGCGGGTGTCCGACGGCGGCTCGGTCACCGCCCGGGCGATGTCGCCGTCGTCGACGATCCGCATCATGCGGTCCCTGGACAGCAGCCTGTAGTACAAGCCCTTTTCCGGCCGGATATCCGACCACTGCAGGTCCACCAAACCGAGCCTGGCGTCGTCCCACTCAAGTCCGTCACGGTTTCGGTAGCCTTCCAGAAGCGATCTCTTGGCTACCCATTCGACGGACGAGGCAGCGGCACTGATGTCGCTGCCCAGCGTCGTCAGTGTAGATTCCCAGTGCGCCAGGACTTCGTGGGTGTGGCCATCGCCGGTAACCGAGTCCGCCACGCCTGTCTCCTGCGCAAGTTTGGCCGCTGCCTCGTAATACATCCATTGGATGTCAAGGGCCGTCACTCTTCGGCCGTCGAGCAACCTTACTGTAGCTGTGAGCGTCGTGTCGTGGCTGATCGCTTGGAGCGCCTGGACGGGCTCGTGAACCTCGATCTTTGGAGCCTGCCCGGCCTCTATGAGGCTTAGGACCATGGCTGTGGTACCGAACTTGAGGTAGTTCGAGGCCTGGCTGAGGTTGGCGTCTCCGATGATCACGTGGAGGCGGCGGTACTTGTCAGCCGTTGCGTGGGGCTCGTCCCTGGTGTTGATGATGGGACGCCGGATGGTTGTTTCCAGCCCCACCTCTGCCTCGAAGAAGTCCGCCCGTTGGCTGATCTGGTAGCCAGGGGTAGAGCTGTCCTGTCCCAGTCCAACCCGTCCGGCACCACACACCACTTGGCGGGACACGAAGAACGGTGTCAGGCCACGGATGATGTCACCGAACGGCACGGATCGCGGCATGAGGTAGTTCTCATGGGACCCGTAGGAGACGGACTTGTTGTCCGTGTTGTTCTTGTACAGGTTGATGGGAGGCAAGCTGGTGTCAGCCGCGACTTTCCGGACCGTTGCCAGAGCCACCAGGTCACCGGCAGCATCCCAAGCGACGGCGTCGCGCGGATTCGTCACTTCCGGGCTTGAATACTCAGGGTGCGCGTGGTCCACGTACAGGCGTGCTCCGTTGCCGAGGACCATGTTCATCAGCAGGGAACCGGACTCGTCGGCTCCATCGAGCTCCAGTTCCTGGCGACCGTACGCCAAGGCGACAGCTTCGGCGTCGAGCACTGGCGGCTGGTCCGTCAGCTGGCTGGGATCCGCGGCAGACCTGTCCAAGGTCCAACCGCGGGCATCGTGCAACGGTTCCTCGTCGGTGTAGTCCCAGCGAGTCTCGGCTCCCCCGGCTGCCCGCTGCCGTGTAACTGTGGCGTACGCCTGGATGATCCTCGCGGACATCATGGTGGCATTCGCCCCGGGCGCCGACGGCGCATGGATTCCGTATTCAGTTTCCGAGCCCATGACACGCATGGCGCCGCCGGCGGGCAACTTTTCAGCAGGCGTACCCTCGGGTCTTGCTGTCACAGGTACTGGCCCGTGTTGGCGGTGGTTTCAATCGACTTGCCTGGTTCCTGGCCGGCCTTGCCCTGGACAATAGTGCGGATGTACGTAATCCGTTCACCCTTCTTGCCCGAGATCCTGGCCCAGTCGTCCGGGTTGGTGGTGTTCGGCATGTCCTCATGCTCGCGGAACTCGTCAACCACGGCTCGCAGGAGGTGCTCGATCCGCAGGCCCTTTTGGTTGTTGGTCAGGAGGTCCTTGATGGCGTATTTCTTGGCGCGGTCCACCACGTTCTGCACCACGGCGCCGGAGTTGAAGTCCTTGAAGTAGAGCATCTCGGTATCACCGTTGGCGTAGGTGACTTCGAGGTACTCGTTGGATTTCTCCGTGGAATACATAGCTTCGACCGTGCGCTGCACCATGGCATCGACAGTTGCCTGAACGTCTCCGCCGTACTCGGCCAGGTCCTGGGCGTGGAAGGGCAGATCCGTGGTGATGTACTTGGCAAATATGTCCGCTGCTGCCTCGGCGTCCGGGCGTTGGATCTTCACTTTCACATCGAGGCGACCGGGGCGAAGAATAGCGGGATCGATCATGTCCTCACGGTTGGAGGCGCCAATGACAATGACATTGTCCAGACGCTCCACGCCGTCGATCTCGCTCAGCAACTGGGGCACGATAGTGGTTTCGACGTCGGATGAAACTCCGGTACCGCGGGTGCGGAACAGTGAGTCCATCTCATCGAAGAAGACGACGACGGGGCTGCCATCCGAAGCCTTTTCACGGGCACGGGAGAAGATGAGGCGGATGTGCCGCTCAGTCTCACCCACATACTTGTCCAGGAGCTCCGGGCCCTTGATGTTCAGGAAGTAACTCTTGAGGTCAGTGTTGCCGGCGCGCTCGGCGGCGCGGGCGGCGAGGGAATTCGCTACCGCCTTGGCGATCAGGGTCTTGCCGCAACCCGGAGGGCCATACAGCAAGATGCCCTTGGGAGCCTTTAACCCGTGCTCGCGGTAGAGGTCCGGGTGCAGGAAGGGCAGCTCTACGGCGTCGCGGATCTGCTCGATCTGTGGGCCGAGGCCGCCGATGTCCTGGTACGTAATATCCGGGACTTCTTCGAGGACGAGGTTCTCCACCTCGGCGCGCGGAACCTTCTCCAGGGCGTAGCCGGTCCGCGAGTCAAGCGACAGTGCGTCGCCGACCTTCAGGTGGACACTTTGAAGTGCACCGGAAAGCCGGACTACGCGTTCCTCGTCGGCTCGACCCACCACAAGGGCGCGGTCTTTGCCCAACATTTCCTTGAGGGTGACCAGTTCGCCGGCGCGTTCATAGCCCAGTCCTGCCACCACCAGGAGCGCCTCGTTCAAGAGGACTTCCTGCCCGACTGCCAGCTGGTTGAGGTTGACCAACGGGCTGACGCCTACACGCATCTTGCGGCCCGCGTTGAAGATATCCACGGACTCTTCGGTAGCAGCCTGCCCGGAGCTCCCGGCGACTGCCTGCTTCCGTGGGTTGATCTGCACCACGGTTCCGAAGCTGTAGGGCGGTTGGCCCTCCTGCTCCAAGGCACCCTTCAAGCGGAGAATCTCGGTCTTGGCCGTTTCCAGCATGCTCACAAGCTTGCCGTTGTTCTGGGTAGCAGCTGCCAATTGGCGGTCAATGTGGCGAAGCTTGTCCCGGAGGATATTGATTTGCCGTTCGGCAACAGTCAGTTCACTCGAGGGGTCGGGCGGTTGGACAGCTGCAAGCCCCCGGCTTGCCGCTTCTTCCGCTGCAGCGTGTGCTTCTTCCGGCGTTGGCCGTCCAAGGTCGTTGTTTGACGTATCCACGATTCATCAGCCCCTTCCTGCGCTTAACAAGACCTTAGTCCCGAAAAGCGCAGGGTGCTTGGTGACATCCGGAATGCGGACCCTATTGTGACCTTTCTCAGTTTGTGACTGAGGGATCATCCTGGACGTTGGTTCCGGCGATGGCGTCGCGGGCTGCCCGGCGGAGTTTTTTGTCCGAGACGGAGCGCTCCCCCACAGCGCCAGGCGTCCACGCGTTGAGGTCCTCTGCGCTGAACTCGGTCTTGGACGGGCGGCGCTTGACGGAGATTCCAGTGACTCCATCGGCGAGGCGGCGTGTGACCAGCAGGAATCCGGTATGGGCCACCATGCGGTGGTCCGGCCGTACGGCCAGACCTTCAAGGTGCCATCCGCGAACCATGGACTCCCAGGCGTCAGGCTCAGTGAAGCGGCCATCAGCGCGGATGGCCTCGGCCGTGCGGGACAACTGCGTGACGGTTGCTACGTAGTTGATCCAGACCCCACCGGGAGCAAGGACCGTGGCAACAGCATCCAGGCATTCCCAGGGCGCGAGCATGTCCAGCACTACGCGGTCAACCGAGCCAGGGGCCTCGGCTTTGACCACCTCTTCCTGGAAGTCGCCCAGCGAGATCTGCCATGCGGGGTGCGGTCCGCCGAAGATGGTCTCCACGTTTCCGCGGGCGATGTCCGCGAATTCTTCGCGACGCTCAAAGGAGTGGAGGTAGCCTCCGTCGCCCACGGCGCGCAGCAGGGAAATGGAGAGTGCGCCGGACCCGACTCCGGCCTCAACGACGCGTGCTCCGGGGAAGACGTCCGCCATCGTGACGATCTGGCCCGCGTCCTTCGGATACACAACAGCGGCGCCACGGGGCATGGACAAGACGAAGTCGGAGAGCAGCGGACGCAGGGTCTGATACTGCTGGCCAACGTTGTTGCTGACTACGGAGCCATCCACCTTGCCGATGATCTCATCATGGTTCAGGAAGCCGCGGTGGGTGTGGAAAGCGCCGCCGACCTCCAGGGTGATGGTGTTCATGCGGCCGCGTTCATCCGTGAGCTGGACCCGCTCGCCGACGCGGAAAGGCCCGCGGCGGCGCGCGGCACCCGTCGGCTGCATGGCCTGGCCGGTGCCTGCCTCGTGGGTGCCTGCGCTTGCTTCGGGGGCGGCGGTTTCGCTGCTCATGTACTGTTCCTCGCTCCTGTACGGCTGTGCCGCAACGTCTTGCCGGCGGGTGGGCGCCAAAAATCCATGGGTTCTTCGGTAAAACCGCCGGCATGCAACTCTACCGGCAAGGGTGTCAGGCGCGCCCGCTCCGGCGGGCTTCCTTACCTGTAATGGCCGTCACTACTGCTTGCTGGCGGAGAAGGCCCGTGACGATTCCGTTGTGATCCACCACAGCGTATTCGCCGCCCTCCAGTCGTGCCAAGTACTGGATCAATTCCTGGCCCTTGGACCATTCCGGGACATACGCCCCGGCGCCGAGGGCGTGCGCTACTGCGGTGACTGGCGTCGTCGTCGTTGATTGCGGAGGCACAGCGGCTGCTGCTCCGAAGTCGACCACGCCCTGCGGCTTGCCATCCGGTCCGCAAATCACGACGGCGGGACTCCCGGCCGGCGAAATGTCCAGGACGTCTGCGACGGTGGCCGAGTTCGGCACGCCAACGGCGCGCTCTGCCAGTCCAGCGGCACTCACGAGGTAGAGGCGGCTGCGGAGCTTGGCGTGGTGGATCGAACTGGATGCCCCCATCCAGAGGAAGCCGCAGACGAGGACGGTAATAAGTGTGAGGCTGATGTCCAGGGGCGTGCCGCTGATAAGCGGCAGTCCGATGAACCAGATGACCAATGCGGCAACGATGATGCGGCCAGACCACCCGGCGGCGATCGTGCCCTTGTCCTGGCTTCCGGTTGCTTTCCACACCGCCGATTCAACCAAGCGGCCGCCGTCCAGGGGCAAACCGGGAAGGACATTGAACAAGCCGATCAGGAGGTTGGCCCACATCAGGATGTTGGCAAGGATTTCCGATACGCCGCTTAAGCCGCCGGAAGAAAGAACGCCCCACATTCCGGCCGCGAGGACGAAGTTGGAGGCTGGTCCGGCCAAGGCGACCACCACCGAACGTCCCGGTGAAGCCGTGAAATTCTCGAATTGGGTATGTCCGCCCCAGAGGTTCAGCACGATCTTTTCCGTCGGCCAGTTGAAGGCCTTTGCGCTGAGCGCGTGTGCCAATTCATGGACCAGAACCGAGACGGCGAGCAGCAGGGCATAACCCAAGGCCACGAAGTACGCCCCCAGGCCGAGCTCCGGCATCCGTATCAGCAGTGCCGGGCCGTAGACAATCACCGTGAAGCCGGCAATCACGAACCACGAGTACGCCAGGTAAACCGGAATACCGGCGATCTTTCCGAGGGGAATGCCGTCCTTTTTGGTGGCGGCGTGGTGGGGCGTGGAGGAACTGCTCACCTAGTTGGCCCCTTCAAGCAGGTTCCCGGCTGCGAAGCGGTCAACGACCAATTGCTGGACATCCGATGCAGTCCGGTCAACCAAGGTGTCCCACATGATCATGCGGTGGTCCTGGGGCAGGGGTACTTGGTGGGGAATTCCTACCGTCACCACGCCAGAGGCGATGGCAGCCGTTGCCCCTGGTACGGAGTCTTCCAGGGCGACGCAATGATTGATGGTCAGGGACGGGTCATCCAGGCGGAGCCGTTCGACGGCCGTGAGGTACGCCTCGGGGTGCGGCTTTCCGTTGGCGACGGTATCCCCCGTAACCATGAACTCGAAGTAGGGCTTGGGAAGGCTTTCCACCACAACTCCAGCGAGGGGGCCCTCGGACATGGTCACCAAGGCGCAGCGGATGCCGGCCTGATGAAGTTCATCCAGGAGTTCACGCGCCCCTGGACGCCACGGGACTTCATTGCGGACCTGTGTGATGACCTGGGCGCTGAGCGTGTCTACGATTTCGCGGGCTTCAAGCCGGACGCCCGCGGCTTGAAGGACAGCGGCCGAGTGCAACAATGACTGCCCCACCAGCTGCATGGCCTGCTGGTGCGACCAGCTTCCGCCATGGGACTCCACAAGCGCGCGTTCGGCAGCGATCCAATAGGGCTCGGTGTCAACGAGTGTGCCATCCATATCCCAGAGCACGGCTTTGAGGAGGGGCTGGCTGGGTAACGAATGCATGGTTTCCAGTCTACGTGGAACCTGGCCGACGGCCGTCCGTGCTTTGCGCTGTGGGCGAATCGGAGACACGCATTGACGTCAAATGCCATGCATCCGCAAGGGTCTTGGACGTAGGGTGAGTGGATGAACAGTGTGGACGGGACCCCCGAAGGGCAGGACATCACCGCGGAGCCCGAGCGTTTCCTCAAGGAACCCGCGGAAGGCCAGCGTGTCACCGTAATGCTCGCCGCATTCGAGGGCTGGAATGATGCCGGCGAGGCCGCCAGCGATGCGCTGCACTATTTGAACAAGCTCTGGGACGGCAAGAAGGTTGCCACGGTGGACGCCGAGGAATACTACGACTTCCAGTTCACCCGGCCCACCGTGCGCCGTACATCCTCGGGTGCCCGCAAGGTCAAGTGGCCCTCCACCCGGATCTACAAGGCAGCGGTTCCGGACAGCAACGTGGATGTGGTCTTCGTACTCGGCACTGAACCCTCATACCGTTGGCGGGCATACACCACCGAATTGCTGGTCCACGCGGAAGCACTCAAGGTGGACTCCGTGATCCTGATTGGCGCCTTGCTTGCCGACGTCCCCCATAGCCGACCTATTCCGGTGAGCACCACCACCGAGGACAGCTCGCTGCGGGAGCGCCTGAACCTCGAGGCATCCCAGTACGAGGGGCCTGTAGGTATTGTCGGCGTGCTTGCGGAGTTCGCCATGCTGGCGGGGTTGCCGACAGTTTCCCTGTGGGCGGCAGTTCCGCACTACGTTGCCCAGCCGCCCTCCCCCAAGGCCCAGCTGGCGATCCTGCACAAGGTGGAGGACCTGCTCCAGGTTCCCCTCGATAGCCAGGCGTTAGCCGAAGAGTCAGAGGCCTGGGAACGCGGAGTGGACGAACTCGCCACCGAGGACCCCGAGATTGCAGCCTACGTGCGGCAGTTGGAGGAAGCGAAGGACACGGCGGACCTGCCGGAAGCCTCCGGCGAATCCATTGCCCGCGAATTCGAGCGGTACCTTAAGCGGCGGGGCAAAGAGCGCCCGTAAGAACCAATCCCAAAAACATGCAACGGCCCTGACATTGCGTCAGGGCCGTTGGTGTTTCGTGCCGATGGTGTTTCGCGCGGTTTCGCGTCTTAGAGTTCCACGCCAAGCAAAGCGTCGATGGCGTCCATCACCAAGGCTGTGTCCTGGGCGGACTTGTCCGCGCCCGAGCGCAGCGCTTCCTTTGCCCAGTAGTCGACGGCGGCGATGGCTCCGGGAGCGTTGAGGTCATTGGCCAACTCATGGCGCATGGCTGCCACCAGTGGTCCTGCCGAGCCCGCCGGGGCTTGCTCCGCGGCCTCACGCCACTGTGCCAGCCGGTCTTTGGCGGCCGCGAACTCCGCATCGGTCCACGACCAGTCAGAGCGGTAATGGTTGGCAAGAATGGCCAGGCGGATGGCTGCTGGTTCCTCACCGGCCGCGCGGAGCTTGGAGACAAGAACCAGGTTGCCCTTGGACTTGCTCATCTTCTCGCCGTCCAAGCCCACCATGCCGGCATGCGAGTAGTGCCGTGCCAGCGGGACACCGGAAAGGGAGTACGCGTGGCCGGCTCCCATTTCGTGGTGCGGGAAGATGAGGTCTGATCCGCCGCCTTGGACGGTGAAGGGTGCCGGGAGGTACTTCTGTGCGATAACCGTACATTCAATGTGCCAACCGGGCCGTCCGTCGCCAAGGGTTGCCCCGGGCCAGTTGGGTTCGCCATCGCGGGCCACACGCCAGAGCAAAGGATCCAGGACGTTGCGTTTGCCTGGCCTCGCAGGATCGCCGCCGCGCTCCGCGAACAAGGTCAGCATCTCCGCTTCGCCAAGTCCTGACACATCGCCCAAGGTCCAGGCGTCGGTGGCGTCGGAGCGCTTGCCGGCCATTTCGACGTCGTAATACACGTCGCCGTCGGGTTCGCCGTCCGCTCCTTGAACGCGATAGGCGACGCCGTCGGCGATGAGGCGTTCAATGGCGGGCACAATGTCCGGGATCGCCTCTACAGCACCGATGTAGTGGTTTGGCGCCAGGACGTTGAGTGCGTCCATGTCGGTCTGGAACAACTCGATCTGGCTTTGCGCCAAGTCGCGCCAGTCCACACCCGTGGCGGTGGCGCGCTCCAGAAGGGGGTCATCGACGTCCGTGACGTTCTGGACATACGACACCCGGATACCGGAGTCGCGCCATACCCGGTTCAGGAGATCGAAGGCCACGTAGCTGGCCGCATGTCCCATGTGGGTAGCGTCATACGGCGTGATGCCGCAGACGTACATGGATTGTTCCGCCTGCCGTTCAACCTCCACCACACGGCCAAGGGCTGTGTCGAACAGTCGAAGTTGCGGCATGCTGCCGGGCAGCTCAGGAACAGGGCGGGAGGTCCACGATTTCACGACTCAACCATAGTGCTAGGCGTCGATCACATTGAAACCGAGCAGGACATACAACGCCAGGCCAAGGAGAATCCGGTACCAAACGAAGAGCCGGTAGCTCCGCGTGGAGACGAACTTCAGGAACCAACCGATGATGACGTAGCCCACCACAAAGGCGATGACGGTGGCGAGGGCGGTCTCAGGAAGGCCGTAAGGACCGGACAGCCCCTCATTCGAAATGGTCTTGTAGAGCTGGTAGAGGCCACTGCCGAACACAGCCGGAATGGCCAGAAGGAACGAATACCGCGCAGCAGCTTCACGGGTGTAGCCCATGAGCAGCCCTGCCGTGATGGTTCCGCCTGACCGGGAGACGCCCGGAATCAAAGCCATGGCTTGCGCGAAGCCGTACAGGATGCCGTGCTTGTAGCTCAGTTGTGTGAGGTCCCTCTCCTGCCTGCCGATGGCATCGGCGACAGCCAGGATCATGCCGAACACAATCAGCATGGTGGCAACGATCCACATACTGCGCAGCACGGACTCAATCTGGTCCTGGAACAACAGGCCCAGGACGATGATCGGCAGGCTGCCCAGAATGACCAACCAGCCCATGCGGGCATCCGGATTGCTGCGCTCCACTTTCCCTGTCAGGGAACCAAACCATGCGCGAACGATTCTGACGATGTCGCGCCAGAAGTACACGATGACCGCGGTTTCGGTTCCCAGCTGCGTGATCGCAGTGAAGGCGGCACCCGGGTCGGCGGCACCCGGAAGGAATGAGCCGACAATCCGCAGGTGCGCACTTGAAGAGATCGGGAGGAATTCGGTGAGGCCCTGCACCAGGCCCAGCAAGGCTGCTTCTATCCAGTTCACGTGAATAGACCCTACGTCATGAAGACTGGGAACTGCCCGTAAGCTAGCAGCTATGCAGCAGCGTTATGTCGGAAACAGCGGGTTCCGTGTGTCCTCTTTGTCCCTCGGAACCATGTCCTGGGCCCAGGAAACAGACGAACAGGACGCTGCCGAAGTGCTGCACGCTTTCGTTGCTGCCGGAGGCACTGTGGTTGACACCGCTGCTTCTTATGCGCAAGGCCAGGCCGAAGCGATGCTGGGTTCCATGCTGGGTGATGTGGTGGCCCGCTCCGAACTGGTCATCTCCACCAAAGCCGGTGTGTCGTCGTCGGACTCCCGGCGCAGCATCAACGCTTCCCGCGGGGCGATGCTGTCCGCACTGGATGCCAGCTTGGCCAGGCTGGGAACGGACTACATCGACATCTGGTTCGCCCATGAGTGGGACGCCAATGTTCCCTTGGACGAAACCCTGTCAGCGTTGGAACTCGCCCAGCGCAGCGGCCGTGCCCGCTACGTCGGAATTTCCAACTACAACGGATGGCAGACAGCCAAGGCCGCTGCCGTGGCCGGATTCACGCTGGTGGCAAACCAGTCGGAATACTCCCTGGTCCAGCGCCGGGCTGAGGAGGAACTGATTCCCGCCGTGGAAGACGCGGGGCTGGGGCTCATGGCCTGGGCGCCGCTGGGTCGGGGCGTCCTGAGCGGGAAATACCGTGGACAGATTCCGGCCGATTCGAGGGCAGCGCAGAGCCGTCTTGCGGCCTATGTTGAGCCGTACCTCGAGCCGAAGGCCTCCCGGGTGGTGGAGGCGGTGGCGATGGCCGCCCGCGGACTGGGGCGGTCTCCCCTGGACGTCTCCCTGAGCTGGTTGCTCTCACGCCCGGGCGTCGCGACAGCTGTTGTCGGCGCCAGGAATGCCGTACAAGTCAAAGAACTGCTGGACGCGCAATTGACCGTTCTTCCCGCAGAAATTGCCCGAGCCCTCGAAGACGTGTCCGCCACGTAGTTCGGTGCTATCGGCGGTCCAGGATGTCCAGAAGGTAGTTCCCGTACCCACTCTTGGCGAGTTTGGCAGCCTGTTGGCGAAGTTCGTCGTCGCTCAGGTATCCCATCCGCCACGCCACTTCTTCCGGAGCGCCGATCTTCAGACCCTGCCGGTTCTCCGTGGTGCGGACATAGTTTGAGGCGTCGTTCAAGTCGCTGAAGGTTCCCGTGTCCAGCCAGGCGGTACCCCGCGGAAATTTCTGCACGTGCAACTGGCCCAGTTCCATGTACTTGCGGTTGATGTCCGTGATCTCCAGTTCCCCACGAGGGGATGGCTGGAGGTCTTTCGCCATGGCGACCACGTTGTTGTCATAAAAATACAAGCCGGGGACCGCGTAATTGCTCTTGGGCGCGGTCGGTTTCTCCTCGATGGAAACCGCCAGCCCCTCGTCGTCGAATTCCACCACTCCATAGGCGGACGGGTCCTTGACCCAATAACCGAAGATGGCGCCGCCGTCGACGTCGGCGTAGTGGCGCAGCTGGTTGCCCATGCCGGGGCCGTTGAAAATGTTGTCCCCGAGGATCAGCGCCACTTTGCCGCTTCCAATGTGATCCTCCCCAAGGATGAAAGCCTGGGCGAGGCCGTCCGGCGTCGGCTGCTCCGCATAGCTGAGGTTGATGCCGAACTGGGATCCATCGCCGAGGAGCCGCTGGAACTGGGCTGCGTCCCCTGGCGTCGTGATGACCAGGATGTCGCGGATCCCTGCGAGCATCAGCGTGCACAGGGGGTAATAGATCATGGGCTTATCGAACACGGGAACCAGCTGCTTGCTGATTCCGAGCGTGATGGGGTGGAGCCGCGAACCCGTTCCACCTGCAAGAACAATTCCTCGCAAACCAGCCGTCCTCACCTGTGCCCAGTCTCGCCGCGGGCGGCTACTCTAGGGCCATGCAGAGAATCCTTGTCACCGGCGGGGCCGGATTCATTGGATGCAACTTTGTCCACTACATCATGGAGCACACTGGCCTGCATGTCACGGTCCTGGACAAATTGACCTATGCGGGCAGCATCGAATCGCTCGCCGGGCTGCCTCCCGAACGCTTCGACTTCGTCCAAGGCGACATCTGCGATGCCGCCAGGGTTGACCCTTTGACTGCCGCCGTGGACGCGGTAGTACATTTCGCGGCCGAGTCCCACAATGACAACTCGCTGGCGGAACCCCGGCCTTTTGTTGACACGAACTTGCTGGGTACCTTCACGCTCATTGAGGCCGCACGCAAACACGGCAAGCGTTTCCATCACATCTCCACGGATGAGGTCTATGGAGACCTGGCCCTGGATGATCCGCACCGCTTTACGGAAGATTCCGTGTATCGGCCAACCAGCCCATACTCGGCCACGAAAGCAGGCTCGGACATGTTGGTTCGCGCATGGGTCAGGTCATTCGGCCTCCAGGCGACCATCAGCAATTGCTCCAATAACTATGGCCCCTACCAGCATGTGGAGAAGTTCATTCCCCGGCAGATCACCAACATTCTGGAAGGTTCCCGGCCGCGTCTTTACGGCAATGGGCGCAACGTCCGGGACTGGATTCACGTTGAGGACCATTCCTCAGCCGTGGTGGCGATTCTCGAACGCGGCCGCGTTGGTGAAACTTACCTGATAGGAGCCGACGGTGAACGATCCAACCGCGAGGTCGTGGAAATGATTCTTTCGCTGATGGGGCAGCCGCGCGATGCCTACGACCCGGTGAGTGACCGTCCAGGCCACGACCTTCGCTACGCCATCGATTCAAGCAAACTCAGGCGGGAACTTGGCTGGTCGCCGCGGTATTCGGATTTCGACGCCGGCATCGCTGACACCGTGCAGTGGTACAGGGACAACGAAGATTGGTGGCGCCCACAGAAGGCTGAGACCGAATCCAAGTACGCGGGTCAGGGCCACTGAACCGTGGAACCGGCACAGCAATTGCGGACAAGGACTACGCCTATCCCGGGCTTGTTGCTTTTTGAGCTGCCGGTTCATGGGGATGACCGGGGCTGGTTCAAGGAGAACTGGCACCGGAAGAAAATGGCGGACCTTGGGCTGCCGGATTTCGGCCCGGTGCAAAACAATATTTCCTTCAATGCTGCCCGCGGTACCACCCGTGGCATTCACGCCGAACCATGGGACAAATTCATTTCCCTCGCCTCCGGACGTATCTTCGGCGCGTGGGTGGACCTGCGCGAAGGACCCACCTTTGGGACGCTGTTTTGTGCGGAGCTGACAGCCAAGGACGCGATCTACGTCCCTCGAGGGGTAGGCAACGCCTTCCAGACGCTTGAGGACGACACCGCGTACACCTATCTGGTCAACGACCATTGGAGCGCGGAGGCACAGAAGGACTACACCTTCCTGAATTTGGCCGATGAAGAAGTGGCTGTCCCGTGGCCGATTTCCTTGGACAAAGCGGTGGTGTCTCCACAGGACCGGAGTCATCAGGGATTGTCCGAAGTGGAACCCATGAAGAGGCGGCGGACGCTGGTCCTTGGCGCGGATGGTCAGCTCGGAAACGCCCTGCGGACCTCTTTTGCAGGTGATCAAACGGTGGAATTTGCGGGAAGGGAGCAGTTCGACATCACGTCGGAAGCATCGTATGCGGCAACCGACTGGCGGAAGTATTCCACCATCATCAACGCAGCAGCATTCACGGCAGTGGACGCTGCAGAGACCGCCGACGGCCGCGCAGCTGCCTGGAGGATCAACGCAACTGCCGTGGCCGTGTTGGCGAGGACCGCCGTCGAACATTCCCTGACGCTGGTTCATATCTCCAGCGACTATGTGTTCGACGGCACGGCGGACGTTCACCGGGAAGATGAGGACCCCTCGCCCCTGGGGGTCTATGGCCAGAGCAAAGCTGCTGGCGACGTTGCCGTGGCGACGGTGCCGCGCCACTACATTGTGCGCACCAGTTGGGTTGTGGGCGAGGGCCGCAATTTTGTCCGCACCATGGCTGCGCTGGCGGCACGCGGAGTTTCACCGTCGGTGGTGGATGACCAATGGGGCCGGTTGACTTTCGCCACGGACATCGCGGCGGGGATCCGGCATGTGCTCGAAACCAAGGCCCCTTATGGGACGTACAACCTCAGCAACAGCGGCGAACGGCAGTCGTGGGCCGACATTGCCCGGGAGGTGTATCGCTTGTGCGGGGCCGATCCCGGTTTGGTGCAGACCGTCAGTACCTCTGAGTACTTCAGGCCAGGCACCGCTCCCCGTCCGCAGAGCAGCGTCCTGGACCTGTCAGGAATTCGAGCCAGCGGTTTTGATCCGCCTGCCGCCGCCCAACGGCTTGCTGACTATGTGGCGGCACTGAAGCCCTAGCGGAGTCCGGCAAAACGGCCTAAAGTTGCCCTACGGCAGCCCACAATGTGGCGGGGCCGGGAGACAACTCAAGTGAACAAGTTGGTTGGGCAGCACCCGCTGTCCGCGGCGATCCAGGCAGTGCAGCAGCCTCGGATCGCCGGCATCAATCGTTGTGCCCTGAGTTGGTCCCTGAAGCCTGGAGAGCCGAGAATGCTGCTGCCGAAGATCGCGCCCCGCAAAGACGTACTCCCCCAGCGTCACCCTGCCTTGGACAGCAAGGGCGGCGCCACGCTGTTCGCCCCCCAGGGGCGGTCCCCTGTAGTCCCGCCTGATGATCGGTGGGTGAATCTCGGCGGAGCCCCCGTAAAGCTGATGGAAAATGATGACGCCTTGCGTGAAATCCTGCGCCGCGCGACGGCCGCTGATGCGAAACCGCTGGGTGTTTGTTCTGCCAACCTCGATCACATCCGGCACTTCGGCGCCGGCAGCCGGTGGGTGGGCACCCTGGACCAGCCCGCATCAGTTGAATGGCTGACCCTGCTCGATGGTGCGCCCCTGGTTTCGGAAGCCGGGAGGCTCACCGACCGTGCCTGGCCGCGCCTGGCGGGAAGCGATTTGGTGGGCCCTTTGCTGGATCATGCCGAGGAGCAAGGGCTGCGCGTGGGATTCCTGGGCGGATCGCCGGAAGCCCAAGGGCTCATCCGGAACAGGTTTGCCGGGGAGCGTCCCGGCCTGATAGTTGCAGGTTGGTGGGCCCCGGAGCGTTCTGTACTTGGTGATGTGACCGCATCCTCGCGTTTGGCAGCTGACATTGCCGCCTCCGGTACGGACATCCTCGTGGTGGGTTTGGGCAAACCCCGGCAGGAGCTCTGGATTGCCGAGTACGGGCAGTTGACGGGGGCCAAGGTTTTGCTCGCGTTCGGTGCCGTTGTTGACTTCCTCGCCGGCCGGATCAAGCGCTCCCCGGTATGGGTGAGTGCCCATGGTCTGGAATGGGCCTGGCGTTTGATGCTTGAACCACGACGCCTGGCCCGGCGATACCTGGTGGACGGACCGGGTGCATACCTCACCCTGCGGATGTCCAGTAGTGCAGCTTTGCCCGTTTCGGCGACCGGTTCAACGGGCGTGATCCCGCGAACCGAAGTCCCAGCCGTCCCGGAGCACGGGCCCAGCCGTGTTCCGGGATCGTTCCTGCCGGCCGGGACAAAGGCCGACGTCGCCGTGATTGTGGTGACCTACAACAACGCCGACGACGTCCAAGCCCTGGTCTCCAGCCTGCGCGGGGAAACCGGGGAGCAGTCACTGAAAGTGGTGGTGGCCGATAACTCCCCCGATAACCTCACCATGGCCGAAGTGGCCCGGCATCCTGACGTCGTCGCCGTGAGCACTGGGGGGAACCTTGGATACGCCGGCGGAATCAATGCTGCCATGCATATGGCCGGAGACGCGGACGCCTACCTCATCCTCAACCCGGACCTGCGCGTGGAGCCCGGTGCGGTTGCTGCCCTGCGCCGAAGAATGGCACTCTCCGGCGCTGGAATGGTAGTTCCGGTCCTTCTGGACGACGACGGCAGCGTGTACCCATCTCTGCGCCGCGAACCGGGCGTTCTGCGAGCGCTGGGTGATGCGGCCCTGGGCGGCCGGGTTCAGGGCAGGCCGGGGTGGTTGTCCGAGATGGATTTTGATCCGGAGAGTTACCAGCATGCGCACTGTGTTGATTGGGCGACGGGTGCGGCGCTGCTGATCCGTGCGGATGCCACGAGGGAGGTGGGTGACTGGGATGAGCAGTTTTTCCTGTATTCGGAGGAGACGGACTATTGCCGAAGGGTGCGGGAGACGGGCCGTTCGATCTGGTTTGAGCCTTCCGCCCGGATGTGGCATGAGCGTGGGGGCTCCGGTACGTCGCCGCAGTTGACGGCGCTGATGTCTGTCAACCGGGTGCGGTATGCGGAGAAGTATTGCGGTCGGCGCAGGCTGACGGCGTTCACTGCGGTGGTTTTGGCTTCGGAACTTGTCCGTCTCCATAAGCCCGGGCACCGTGAGGCTGCCTTGGCTGTGCTTGACCGCAAGCGGTGGCGTGGGTTGCCGCAGGCTACCCGTGGAGGTGGTGCTGGGATGGCTGGCGGGAGACCGCCATCGGGTGCCGTGATCATTCCTGCGCATAATGAGGCCACTGTGATTGCCAGGACCCTTGGGTCGCTGGAGGGCGTGATTGCGTGGGGCACTGTTGAGGTCATTGTGGCGTGTAATGGCTGTACGGATGGGACGGAGGCCATTGCGTCGACGTTCCCGGGGGTGCGGGTCCTGCGTGTTGGTGCTGCTTCCAAGACCGCGGCTTTGAACGCCGCAGATCAGGCGACGAACCGTTGGCCCCGCCTTTACCTCGATGCGGACATCGAAGTCAGCACCGAGGCCCTCCACACGGTCCTGAAGGCTCTTGACGGCGGGCCGCTGCTTGCTGCCCGTCCGTCCTTCCGGTATGACACCAGAGGTGCCTCTGCGCTGGTGCGGTCCTATTACAGGGCCAGGAGCCGGATACCCGGCAACGCCCAAGGCCTTTGGGGTGCGGGGGCGTATGCCCTCAGCAGGGGCGGGCATGATCGGCTGGGCGCGTTTCCAGCCCTGACCGGGGATGACTACTACGTGGACCGGCTCTTCGCAGAGGACGAGAAGGCAGTCCTGCCCACTGAGCCTGTGGTGGTGAGGACGCCGCGGACCAGGGGTTCCCTGCTTGCTGTTCTGCGGCGGAGCTACAGGGGAAATGCGCAACAGGACGGGCAGGAGTCTGAGGCGACGACGTCCCGGACTGTGCGGGAACTGCTTTGCTCCGTCAGGGGTCCGCTTTCTGCCGTTGACGCCGCCGTTTACGCCGCCTTCGCTGCTGCCGGCCGCCGTCGTCCGCTGTTGGCTCGCAGGCCTGCCACCGCCTGGGAGCGGGACGACAGCAGCCGGTAATCAGAAGCCGCAGCTCCCGCCGCCTTCGATGCGGTAGAGGTGTACGGCGTTTCCGTCGGAGAAGGTGTCTGTGAAGCTGCCGTCCACCACGGGAATGGTCCGGTTTTCGTCGAGGACGACGGCGGTGCTGCCGCCGCACTGGACGTGGAAGGTTGCCTGCCCGCCGGCCTGCTTGTTGGCGCCGGCGAAGATGTAGACCTTGTCGTCGTGCAGTTTGGTGGTGAAGTCCACGGGGCCGGTGGCCGTGGTGGCGCCGTCGAGGAAGGGCCCGTTGAGGACAGGGGCAAGCTCTGTGATTTGTTTGTTCAGTGCCGTTACTGTTGGCCGGACTTGGGTGCCGCAGTCACGGAGTACGTGCTGGGAGATGCAGTCCCCGCCGAAGTTGTGGTTGAAGTAGATCACGCCCCTGGCGCCGTGGATCAGGCTGCTCCATACTGCTGCCCGAATCTCTGGTGCAGTGATGGTTGTGGCGTTGGGCGAGTCCTTGAAGGGGTGTCCGGCTTCCACGAAGGCCCAGATGGGCGTAGCGTTTCCGGCTGCCTGCAGTTTTCGGATGCGTTCGATGGTCCAGCCGTAGTTTGCGGCGAGCCTGCATTCTTCCTGTGTGAGGTCACGTGTGTAGCCGACGATCGCGCCGCCTTCACCTTTGGCGCAGATACTGGGGTCCGTGAACCAGTAGGTATCTGCGGAGACAACGTCCTGGATGCCTTTGAAGAACTCCACGGATTCCTCATCGGAAAGCCAGAAAGCCACGCCTTTACCGTAGTTGGCATACAGCATGACCCCTTGTGGAGCTACTGCGCGGCGTTCCTTCTGGACGGTGTAGCCGCATTTGCTTTCCTCCGGTACGCAGAGCGGACCTTCACCGGGATATTTGCCTGTCCACGGCGCGCTGCCCGGTCCTGCCCACATGTCCACTTCGTCGCTGAGGGCGAAGCCTGAGGCATCCGCGGAGTCGAAGGTGGGGATGGCATACATACCCGACGCCTTGACCAGTTGGAGGTCGGAATTGGCGGTTAGCTCGACGTAGGTGTTGAGCCCGGCTTCGGTGTCCAAGGCGATATTCCCCTTGTCCAGGACACTTTCGAACCATACGGCGATGGGGAAGTACGTTGGATCGGCGGGAAGGCTGTCCCTGAACTGTGCGTAGTAGTCCGCGCCACCATCGACGGGGCGCAACGCCACTGCGTCAAAGCTCGCAGGAGGGCTGGCTGTGGTGCTGGTTTGACCGCCGTTGGGCGTTCCTGGCCCGGTGAAGGGTTGAACGCCGCTTGCGGCAGCGACCGCTATGACAAGGCTGGCGAGGACAGTTCCCCCCAGGATGCCTGCTGTCCTTGGTTTCACTGGCTGCCTTTCAGGCGGATGTTTCCTTTATGGGCGACTTCCCGTTGCTGTGGGATCGCAGGGATTCACTCAAGGGTCCGTTGGCCGCGAAGAATTGATCTGCCGGGGCGGGTTTCAGGACGTCTTGGACTGTGAGCTCTTCGAGGCCCGGAAGAGTGGGCCGGCCGTTGGGGTCCTCGTCCTTTTGGTCCTGACGGCGGCGCGACCTCTTGTGCCGCTCCCCTGCCGGCGTGGCAGAGCGGGCCCGCGAGCGTGACGACTCCAGGCCCCTGGCTATGGACACTGCCCCGAAGGTGAGCACGATCCCGGCCACGAGTACAACGATCAGCGAGCGGAGACGGCTGGAAAATTGCTCTGTGGCGTTGTCGGGAGCGGCAACCATCAGCGAGGTGTACAGGAACCGCTCATTGGCTCCATTGATCGACTGGATGGCCAGAAGATCCGCCTCCAGCCTGGTGCCCAGGGCCTTGACCGTGGCAACAGCCTTGTCCTTGCTCTCTGAAGCCGCCGAAATTTCGATCAGGAACGAGGCGGGCGGGCGCTGGACCGTGAAGTCCGTGCTCAGTCCGTCCCGAAGGAGGGCGTCCCCGGTTGTATCGTCGTTCAGCCGCGTGCCCACTACTTGGGCAATCAGTGATGAATCCGCTGATCGAAGGTACGGGTTGTCTGAATTGAGGGAGTTCAGCTCGGGGTTCTTCTCCAACTCAGCAGCAGTAGGGATCTTTGGGTTGACGATCGCATACGTTGCCTTCGCCTCATACGATCGCGGGGCAAACGAGTACACGTAGACGGCTGCGAGCGCCGTCACCAGCAGGACAGGCAGCACTATGAACTTGTGGTGCCACAAAGTCTTGATGACTGCTACCGGGTCCATGTGATCGCCTCGACATTCGGTGTGGAAGGTTTGCGGTTGAGTCCGTACAGGGGCGGGCCGCTGTTGTTCTTGTCGGGAGCCTTGGTTTCCCTTAGCTCGATTTCACGGCGGATCATGATCCATGCGCCTCCTCCGAGGCCAACAATGAAGGGATACATCAGGGCAAACACGGGAAAAGCCATCGAATCGAACGTCAGCGAGCATCCGGCGGCCACCGCACCGGCGGCTGCCACTGCTCCTGCAAGGCAGCGGAGGGGCGGGATCCGGGAAGCGCGCGCTGCGATGAACGATGACATGGCCGGCAGGACGAGATAGGCCACCATGCCGATGAAGCCCACCAGGCCGAGGGTGACCAGGGAGTTGAGGTATTGGTTGTCCAGGATATGGAGGGCGTTGTCCGGCAGGTAGTTCCCAGGACCGAGCCCCAGGAAGGGCAGTTCCCCGAACATCTCGGCCACGCGTGGGTAGTTGTTTGTGCGCGTTGTGAGCGAGGGGTCGCTGTCCCCGGCGGTGAAAGAGGACGTCAGTGTTCCCACAAGCCCTGGGATTGCCACAAACAGTGCCGCCATTGCTGCCGGGGCTGCCACCACGGCCCATCGCCGCGCTGAGCGGGGCAGGAACGGGATGAACACCACCATCCCCAGGAACAGGCCCAGGACGCCGGACCTCGAAACGGTTGAGGCGATGGCGACAACCAGCAGGCCCGTACCCGTCCAGTGCAGCCATTTGTGGCCGGTCCTGTCGTAGATTGCCCGCCAGATCGACAACGGCAGCAACATGGCGCAGACTACCGCCAGTTCAATGGAGTGGAAAGTGCTGCCTGCAACGCGCGTCATCAGGCCGCGAACCTGGAAAGCCGTGTTTCCGCCGTTATCCGTGAATCCAGGCATTGCCTCCTGGACCCACAGCATCGGGTTGACACGGAAAAGGAATTGGACCAAGGCAACGAGGCAGCAAAAGAAGGCACCGGCAAGGATTGCCCGCACCAGTGACATGGCGTCGTTGAGCGTGCGGACTGCCTCAGTGGCAACCAGGACTATCCCCCCGCATGCGAGGATCAGGATCAGCCATCGGTCGGCCGCAGCCTGGGCGGACACGTTGGTGTTGCCGGTGAAGCCCGAGAACAGCGCCACATAGGACGCGCACGTTCCTACCCATAGCATTCCGAGCCCGAGCCGTCCTGGATGGCTGCTCTTCAGCGGATTGTGCAGCCCGAAGAGGGCCGAGCAGAGCCAAAATACCAGAAGCAGGAGTGCCAGCATGATGGGAACCGTGCCCACTGCGCCTATTGGCTTCACCACCATGTTGGAGGGGAAGAAGAAGACGCCGAATGCTGCGAATTTCAGCAGGAGGCCCACATGATTGGCGCTCCCCGAGGTGTCCTCAAGATCTCCTGTTTGTATTTCCCTGGCTGGCGGGAAGATGAGGAGTTTCTTCATCCGCTTCATGTTCGGCCTCCGCGCAGTGAATCCAGGGGCGGAAGGTGAGACATGGACGCGCATGCATTTTCCAGGAGACGGGCAAATTCTTCACGGGTGCTGGACCAATCCAGCCGCGTCCTGCCCGCAATGGCTTGGGCACGTTCTTCGATACCGGGAGCGCTGACAACTTCTGCGAGCGCAGCTGCCAACCCAGCCGGGGTGGCAGGTGCCCACACAGCGTCGGGATCCCTGAGCAGTCCTGAGGCAAAGGCGGAATGGTTCAGGACTGGCACGTTTCCTGCAGCGAGGAGTTCCCCGGGGACCAGGGAGACGTTGGTGAAGGAAATAGCCAGGCCGGCAATGGTGCGGTTATATAGGCTGTTCAATTCGGTCGGCGTGAGGTTGCCGTGGTTCGTCACCGGAATATCCCACCCAGTGACGGTGTCCCCGTAGATGTGGATCTCCTGTTCGGGGTGCAGTGCATGGAAGCGTTCCAAAGCCAGCCTGGCCAGGAGATAGCCCCGCCGGTCGATCTTCCTTTTGGCGTAGTAGACCACTCCGGCACGGATGTTGCCTGGTGATGGCTTGAGTAGTCGGTACGTGCCCGTGTCGCAGCCGAAAGGAACCACAGCTTGAGGGGGTTCGCCAAGTTCTGCCTGCATGACCTCGCCAATCATCCCGCCGAGTGCCACGTTGGTCAGTCCAAGGCGGTAACTGTCTTCTGCCAGCGCGTAAAGGAATCCGCGTGGATAGAAGTATGGCTCGTAGTCCTGGATGAAATAGAAGAGGTGGACGCCGCCGGGTGCCCTTCCCGCGGTAACGTGTGCCGTGGGCCAGGAACTGGCAACAATGGCGTCCACCCCTTCCATCCCATTTGTGGCGCTGCGAACCCCGGCACGCAGCGCCGGCCAGTGGCTTCGGATGGTCTGTTCGTGACGGCTGGTGTCGTCATCGTTGGCGTCGTAGAGGTAAAGGGTGCAGTGGTGGCCGCGTTCTTCCATCTCCTCCACCATTCGGAAGAAGGTGGTGTGCCCCCCGGAGCCGGGGGCCGGGGGTGTGCAGACCCAGCCAACCGAGAGGCTGCCGGTCCTGGCAGGTCCCACCGATGACTGCACAGGTCCCACCGATGACTGCACAGGTACACGAGATTGCTCCACAAGGGACCCTGGGTCCACAATGTCTTCCTCCCTCAAGGGAAGGCCCGGTTCGGCCAGATGCCAGGCATCCACAGCGGCGTCTGAAACCTTGGCCGCCACGGTACGTGCCACGGGCCGCCAGCCATCCCTGCGAAGCCTTTTCGCGAGGAGGCGCGCTGTATCCAATGTCGGAGGTTTCACGGCGTGCCCGCGCTTCCCGGACTGCTGGCGTGTGATGGTGCGGACACGCCCGCTTTGGCCTGAAGCAAACCACGAACGTCCGTCACCAGCTGCTTGCCCTGGCGGAACGTCAGGAGTACGTACAAACTCGAGCCCACCAGCGTGCCTGCGGCCAGGGCGATGGCCGGATTGTCCATCCCCTGGGTGGCCAGCCACGCAGCGGTCCCAGCCACTGCGGCAGCCGCCAGGGGCGGGATGCTTCCACGAAGGAGCTGCCAGGCAGTGGTCTGCAGTACGGAAGTGAGGGAGTGTACGTACAGGGGAATGACCACCAGGCAGGCCACTGTGGCATGGGCGATCCCCGCCCCGGCAATTCCCCACCACGTGATGCCAAGGAAAAGGGCCGGCGTCAGGGCGGAAAGCCAGGCTACCTGGACCCAAAAGAGCCACACGGTACGGCCGGCCCCAACGCTCAGGTCAGCAAAGAGTTCCACGAGGATCCTGGTGGCGCCGAATACTCCAAGCGTTGCAAGTGCAATGCCCGCCGGCGCCCACGCCCCACCGTAGGCAGTCACGATCAGCGGATGGGCCAGTGCGATCACCATTGCCGAGATCGGAAAGGCGCAGTAGGAAACGCCCGTGACAAACTTGGAGGCCAGGGGCCCGAGCGTCCCCTCTGCGAAGAGCCTGCCGAACGTTGGCACCGCGGTGGCGCGAATAACAGCCGTGATCACTGAACTTGGCAGCCCCGCCAGGTTGAACGCCAGCAGGTACAGGCCCAGCGCCGTCGGATCCAGCATCCGCCCAATCAAGAGATAGTCCACATTCAGCGTCACGAACACCACAAGGTTGGCCATGGCAAGTGGCATGCCCAGGCGCAGTATCTCCACAGCCACTGAACGGTCAAAGCCCGGCACGTACCTTTTCGGCGTGATGATCCAATACCCGGCCATGGCAACAAGCTGGCCACCCACCCTGGACCAGGCAAGCGCCATGGCACCCCAACCGTCCAAAGCCATCGGAACCACAAGAACCAACACGGTCATCAGGCTGCAGAGGTCGACGACGACACGCGGCTTTTGCAGGAACTCCCGCCACACCATGGTGGAAGGCACCGCGCCAATGCCCTGCAGGAGGATGGTGATCGACAGGACCTGGATCACGGGAGTCGCGGCCGGGTCATCAAATGCCGCCGCCAGGGCAGGGGCAAGGGCAACAGCGGCCGCTGTCATGATGCCACTGGTCACCAGTGCTATGGAGAACACCGTTGGCGCGATTTTGTCCGGGTCGCCGTTGCCCCGGGCAAGCGCGGCAGTGGCTCCAAGCTCGGCCATGTTCGTGGCGATTGTTTGGACCACAATAGCTACCGCAAGCGCCCCGAAGTGTTCCGGAGCGATCATGCGGGCCACGATGATGGTGGTGGCAAACTGGACGATCCTGCCCAAGGCCATGTTGACCCCGCCCCACAGCGTGGCGCTCGCGGCCCGGTTGCCCAGAGTGCGGTCCTGACCGCCTACCGCAGTCACGAGATTCCTGTCATGGCCCAGATACGCCAACGGACCCGGTCCAATTGGCCCCGCGCAAACTCGGCGGCCTGCCTTCCAACCCCTGGTTTCCAGCCGCGGGCGCCACGGGTGATCCTGGCTTGCAACGCGTTGGCCCTATGGATGTTGCCGGGAACCTCGTGAAGGCACTCGATGAACTTCCGCAGCTCAACGGCGGCCTCCACTGACCCGCCCCTGTTGATTTCCCTGAATCCAAGTTGCGCCGCTTCCCTGCTCAGTGCACACTTTGCCCGCTGCAACTGCCGTGCACGGCTCTTGGGGTTCATCGGAAACCTGGGATCCTCCAGGACGCGGAAGGCATCGAGCCGGTGCTTGAGGTCAACCGCGGCCGCCGCAAACTCGGTTTGATGCATGTTGGCACCATGGACCCGGTAGAACGCCTGGACTGGTCCATTGATCCGCCCCACATCCCATGAGCCTGCCGCCCGCAACCAGTACTCGAGGTCCCCGGAGTGCGGCAACGTTGTGCTGTAGGCGCCGACACTGAGCACCGCGTCGGTCCGCATGACCACCTCCGGGGAAAGAATGAAGTTTCTTCCGCGGGCGCACGCCAGGGAAATCCACTGCCGGCCCTCCCACACACTCCAGGTGGTGTGGTCATGTGTCGAAAGGGACGGTGGCTGATCGGTGAAATCCTTGGGCAGGCCGTAGACCATTCCCACCCCAGGGTTCGCCTCCATCAGCGCTGCGGCCCGGACCAAGGCGCCCGGAGCGATCAGGTCATCGGCGGAGAGGAGAGTAACGTAGCGGCCGCGCGCCCTGGAGAGTCCGTCGTTGTACGTAGCAATGTGCCCTTGGTTCTTCTCGTGGAGAACCACGGTGATGCGCGGATCCTCCGATGCCAGGCGCCAGGCTACGGCGGCGCTGCCGTCGGTGGAGGCGTCATCGACCACGATGACCTCAACGTCCACCCCCTCCTGCGTCAAGGCGCTGGCCACAGCGTCAGGCAGATACCGCCCGTAGTTGTAGCACGGAACCACCACCGAAATGCTCGTTGAGTGCCGCAAAGCGACCGGCCGCATCAGTTTCATTGGATGCCCTCCAACGCGGGAGAATTGCCCCGCCTGATCACACGTGCCGGAACGCCTGCCCAGGTCTCGTCATCAGGAACATCGGTCAGGACAGCCGCACCCATGCCAATGGTTGCATTCGCACCGACGGAGGTGCGCTCGCGGACGCTGGCGTTCATGCCGATGTAGGCGGCCCGGCCGATGTGGACGTTCCCGCCGAGTGACACACCCGAGGCGAAGGTCGCAAAATCGCTGATCTCGTCGTCGTGGGTGAACGTGACTCCCGGCATGGCAACTACGTGGTTGCCGATGGTCACGGACGCGGTCATGCTCACATGCGCCAGGAGGATGCTGCCCCTGCCGATCATGCAGCCCTCGGGCACCTGCACGGAAGGATCAACAGCCGTGGCATAACGCTCTTCGTCCAGCCCGAGGGTCCGGAGCCTCATCACCACGCTCTCACGGCCTGCCCCGGACCCGATGCAGACCAGCAGCAGCGCATGGGGAAACTTCAGGGCGTCCCGGATGGGTCCAAGCACATGGGCGCCGTCCACCACCCGCCCGAGCTTGTCTTCGTCGTCGTCGAGGATTCCAATGACGTCAAACGGCCCGCTGCTGCGGACCATGGCCAGGACTTCCCTGGCCAAACCGCTTGCTGCGATGAGGAGAAGTTCACTCATGTCAATCGTCCCGCGGCCCGAAGCACTGAATCGATGACGCGGACCTGGTCATGCAATGCGAGCTGGTGGTACAGGGGCAGGATGAGCGTGTGGTCCGTCAGCCATTCAGTAGCGTCCAGGGCGGCGTTGCCGGTGTCCTTGTCCGCATAGGCCGGTTGGCGGTGCGCGGCCATGATGCCGCGTCGCGCCGAGATGCCGTCCTCGGCCAGGACAGACATCAACCCGTCACGGCCCACCGGGAACCTTGGACCGACTTCAAGCCAGCAGGACTGGAAGTTGCTGATGCCATAGTCCGGGTCGCTGGCCAGCCGGAGGCCTTCAATGCCCGCGAACGCGTTCGCGTAGGTTGCTGCGAGCTCCCGGCGGCGCTGTACGGCCGCCCGGAGCCGGCCCAGTTGAACGATCCCGACGGCGGCCTGCATGTCGGTCATGCGGTAGTTGAACCCGACCTCGAGGTACTCCTCAGCGGGTGCCAGGACGCTGGCATGGCGGTCAGCGGCGGAGACGTTCATGGCGTGTTCACGGAGGCGTCGTGACCTGTCAGCCACGTCCTTCCGCGAGGTGGAAAGCATTCCGCCCTCTCCTGTGGTGAGTATTTTGCGGGGATGGAATGACCATGCGGCCACTTCTGCGCCTGACCCAACAGGGCGGCCGTGGTAGCGGGAACCGATGGCACAGGCGGCATCTTCCACCACTGTGATGCCAAGGGGGTCGCACAGTGCGCGGATGGGGTCGAGATCAACGGGCACCCCTCCTTGGTCAACGGCAATGACCACTTTGGTGGCTGGCGTCAGGGCGGCCTCCACTGTTTGGGCTGTCAGGCATCCGGTGAGGGGGTCGATGTCGGCAAACACCGGACGCGCTCCCACATACGTCGCTGCGTTTGCTGTGGCAATGAAGGAGAACGAAGGGACCACCACGTCATCGCCCGGGCCAACATCCAGGACGGCCAGCGCCAGGTGCAAGGCCGTGGTGCAACTGGAGGTTGCCACAGCGAAGGCTGCCTGCTGCTCCAAGGCGAAGGCATCTTCGAACTGCCGGACTTTGGGACCTTGGGCGACCCATCCTGAGGCAATCACCTCGGCCACGGCCTGGGCTTCCTCCTCGCCGAGCCACGGCTTCATGACGTCGATGCGTGCCAAGCGGGTCTCGGATGTTGTCATCGGGCACCAACTACCGGCGCAGCAGGTCCGTTGACAGTCCGTGCAGCGGCAATCTCCTCACGGAGCGGCTGCCACCAGGACACCAGCGAACGCAGTCCATCCTCCAAACCGACAGCAGCCTCGAATCCGAGGTGCTCCCGTGCGGCCGAAATGTCAGCCAACCGGCGGGCCACGCCATTGACTGCCCTTTCCGGCCCATGGTCAAGGTGCAGCGGGGAATCCATCACGGCCAGTAACGCATGTGCAAGTTCGGCCAAGCTGGTTTCGGTGCCGCTGGCCACGTTGTAGACCCCTTCGCGGACGTCGCTGACTGCTGCGAGGACGTTGGCCCGCGCCACATCGGCCGTATGGATGAAATCCATGGTTTGCTGGCCACTGCCGAAAATTACGGGCGGGAGGCCGTCAACGATCCTTTCCATCCAGCGGACCAACACCTCCGTGTACAGGCCATGTACATCCATCCTCGGCCCGTAAACGTTGAAGTACCGGAGGGCTACGTAGTTCAGGCCGGACATCGCCCGGAAGCTCCTGGCCATGCCTTCGTTGAACGATTTCGCCGCACCGTAGAAGGTGTCGTTGTTGTGGTGATGGTGGCGTTCCCTGGTGGGAAAGTCCTCCGCCATGCCATAGACGGAGGCACTGGAGGCCGTAATGAGCTTGTCCACTTTGTGTTCAGCGGCGGCCTCCAAAACGTTGAATGTACCGTCGACAAGCACTTCGAGTGCAAGCCGAGGTTCCTCGGCGCACTGGGTGATGCGGATGGCTGCCTGGTGGAACACCAGGTCCTTGCCGCTGGTGAGCCCGTGGACCAGGTCGCGGTCCCGCAGGTCCCCCTGCACCAACTGAACGCGTTCGCTGGCCAACGCGCCGTCAAGGTTCGCCAGGCGTCCCCGCACGAGGTTGTCCAGGACGTCAACGTGCGCCGCACCGGCGTCGAGCAGCTGGTCAACAAGGGTGGACCCGATGGTTCCGGCGCCGCCTGTGACCAGGACGTTGGCCCCCAGCAGCTCTTTCACCGGACAACCTGGAGATTGACCTCATTGCCGGCCACCACGGTGGACTGCCCGTCGGTGCTCAGGCTTTGGGTGACTGCTTCAAGGACAGAAAGAACCCGCAGCCCGGATTCACCGCTGGTCCGCGGCATGGTGTGGTTCCGGATGGACGAAGCGAGCTCGGCCACTACCTGGCCCAGGGGCTCGCGTTCTTGCAGCGCCGGGGACCACGTGTCGCCCAGGCGATAGGAGATGGCCGAGGTCCGCTTGTCCGCGGCCGACCGCGGCTGGTGTTCCAGGCTGACTCCACGGTCGTAGACGCTGAGGCGTTGCTGCGGATTGAGGTCGTCCCAGACGAGGGTCCTCTTTGACCCTCCGATGATCATTTGCCTGATCTTGGTGGGGCTGAGCCAGTTCACATGGATGTGCACCATGGCGTCGTTGGGCAGGCCGAAGGTCAAATGTCCCACGCAGTCCCTGCCGGTACCCAGCGGATCCGCCCCGTGCGCAGCGATCTCGGTGGGGTGCAACCCGCCGGGCAGGACGAAGTCCAGGATGGACAGGTCGTGGGGAGCCAGGTCCCAGAAGACATTGACGTCCGGTTGTACGAGTCCCAGGTTGATGCGGACGGAGTCGACGTACAGGATGTCGCCCAGCGCACCGCTGGCCACGAGTTCCTGGATCTTCAGGACAGCGGGGGTAAAGCAGTAGGTGTGGTCCGCCATCAGGACCAGTCCCCTGGCTTTGGCCTCCTCCACCATTTCCAGGCCCTTGGCCCGGCTGTCTGCGAGAGGCTTTTCCACCAGCACGTGTTTCCCTGCGCGCAGCGCTGTCATCACGACGCCGTGATGGGTGTGTGCCGGCGTCGCCACAGCGACTGCGTCCAGGTTGTAGGTGTCCAGCAGTTCGTCCAGCGACTCGACGACGGCGACGCCGCCAACCGTCTCGGCGAGCCGGAGGCCACGTTCGACGTCAAGGTCGCAAATGGCCACCAGATCCCAGTCGGGGCTGGCCTTCAAATTCCTTGCGAGATTAGGACCCCAGTACCCTGCCCCGACCACAGCGATGCGAAGCTTGGGCCGCAGGGCGTGGCCGTTCAGTTGTCCTGATGGAATAGTTCGTATGCTCATTTCCGACTCGACTTCTGTGTGATAGCGCGGTTCTTGTCAGGTAGTGCGTGACTTTCACTAGTAGGCGCCGGACGGCCGGGTCATGGCCCGGAATGTCCGCCACATGATCATTAAGTCCCCCGCTATTGACCAGTTCTCCACGTAGTAGAGATCCAGCCGGACTGCCTCATCCCACGGAAGGTCAGAGCGTCCGTTGATTTGCCATAACCCGGTGATCCCCGGCTTGATCAGCAGCCGGCGGTGGGTGTGGCGCTCGTAGCCGCTGACCTCCCGCGACAACGGCGGCCTGGGCCCCACCAGGCTCATGTTCCCCATCAGGACGTTCCAGAACTGCGGCAGTTCATCCAGGGAGTACTTCCGCATCCACCTACCGCAGCGGGTAACGCGTGGGTCGCCCCGGATCTTGAAAAGGACGCCCGCGCCCTCGTCCTGGTTGCTCAGTGCCTCCAGATGGGCTTCAGCGTCAACCACCATGGAACGGAACTTCAGCATCTGGAAGGTGGTCCCTTGCTTTCCGATCCGTTCCTGCCTGAACAGGAAAGGCCCGGGGCTGTCCGTGCGGACGATCGCGGCCAGAATGAGCAGCACCGGCGCCAGAACCAGCAAAGCTGTTGCCGATACCGTGATGTCCATGAGCCGCTTAAGCGTGTGCTTGCCCCCGGTGTAGTGCGGAATATCCACATGCATCAGTGGCAGGCCTTCAACCGGCCGCCAATGGATGCGCGGACCGGCCACGTTGGTCAGGGTCGCTGCCAGGACCAATTCAGCAGCGTTCTCCTCCAGCCGCCACCCGAGCTCCTGGATGAATTGGTTTCCACCGGGAACCGGACCGGCCACGATCACCGCGTTGGCGCCGGTCTGCCGGACAGTGTTGGCAACACCGTAGATCGAAGACAAGACAGGGACGCGCAGGTGGTCAACCGCAAGGACAGTGCCGCGGCGTGCACCCGGGAGGCAGGCTCCCAGGATGTCGTAGGCAGCACCGGACTTCCGGTTGATCTGCTTGATGACGTACCTGACGTCCTGGGGCTCACCCACTACGATCGCGCGGGAAAGGCAACGTCCACGTGACTTCTCATGGCTTAGCCACCGGCGGAAACCCCACCTGCTGCCCGTCAGTGCTATCAGGCCCAGGGGCAAGGAAATGAGGACGAAGGAGCTGACAGCCTCCAAACGGAAAACCACCGCTACGATGCCGAGGAATCCGAAGACCCGGAAACTGGCCGAGAGTACGCGCTTGTACTCTTCGGGGCCGACGCCGAGGACTTTGGGATCGCGGGTCCTGTAAACCTCCAAGGCTGCCAGCCACACGACCCCAAGGATCAATCCCAGGACCAGGTGTCGTGGCTGGGCAGGACTGCCGGCAGCAAGTGCCATTCCGTTTGTGTTCACCAGAAGTCCGGCAAAGACGGCGCCGGCCACCAGGCCCGTGTCAGCCAGGCGAAGGCTGTTGGTCAGGAAGCGTGTCCACGTCAAGCGGTCCTTATGGGGAGCCTTTACCCGCGGGCGGCGGTGGGTGACTGGCGGCAGCACGAGGTCCAGGGTGACATCCGACCTCAGCGCCGCCAGTCCCGCCTTTTCAGTCCGCTGTGCAGCAGCGGACTTGCCAATCCAGGGAGACGCAGGCGGATTGACGTCGGCGGCGACGGGTTGAACCGGGAAGGCTGACCCCGCGGGGGCATGGGCCGCACCTTTGTGTGCCGCTACCTTGCCTATACGCAAGACTGGAACTTTTACCATGTCAGCCTTCTTTGGAGACCTGCCGTTGCCTACCTATCAGTGAAGCTGCGGCCGACCGGAGGCGCACCAGTAGTCGATACTCAACTTTGCGCAGGATTACCCATACCCCCTACGTGCAAGTACCTAGCTGGCGTTGCCGGCACTACGTGCCTGGACGACGAAAAACCGCGGAAACACGGGCCGGAACCACCACGGAGATGTGCGAAACGGCACAAAAAAACCGGCCACCCGAGGGCGGCCGGTTCGTCGGATATTCAGTCCTCGACGATCTCGAGGTCTTCGTCGGAGATCTCCTCGTCGTCTTCCTCCTCGTCGTCGAAGACCTGGAGCGGAGTAACCTCGGAATACGCCTCGTAGAGGGCGTCCTCATAAACTTCGAAGGCATCGGCGACGGCGAAAAACGCGGCCTCGACGTTGGGGTCGCCCTCACCGCGCCGGGCGGATGCGGCGGCCAAATGTTCTTCAAGGGCGGCGGTCAATGATTGAAGCGCGACACGCGGATCGATGCTCATGACTTCACGTTAGCCGGAAAAGGACGAAAATGGAGAGGGATGAGAGAACAATTTCCGGGTAGCTCCGTGGAGCGCCAACGAGACTATGCACGTCAGTACGAGTACCTCGTCCTGACGGTAGGACCTGACGATTCGCTGCCTGATGCCCGCCGCCGGCTCGCCGAACATTCCGAGTATGGCAAGTGGGAGCTCGAACGCAGCGTGCTCTACGTTGGCGGTGGTAGACGCTTCTGGCTACGCCGCAAGGTCTATTCTGTGCAGCGGACTGTGTAGCCCTCGCCAGGAACCACTAGTCCTCCAAAGGCCCCAGCCACGCGTTGGCTACGGTGTTGTGCGCGGATTCGTCGTTGGACGGATGGAAAATACCCGCCAGAACATCCCGGTAGAGGCGCTCCATCTCGGAACCCCTGAAGTAGCTGGATCCTCCCGTGACCCGAATGGCCAGGTCCACCACGTGGCGTGAGTTTTCCGTAGCCCGGGATTTGAGTCCCACCAGTTTGGGGAACCACTGGGCTCCGTGATCCACCAGATTGTCCACGTCGCGGGCAATCGTGGATATCTGCGGGGAGATGCCGTCCATGGCCAAAGCGGCGTCGGCAACCTTCCAACGGATGTCAGGATCCTGGGCAAAGCTGCGTCCTCCATGCTTCGCCGACACCCGTCGCTTGACGTTCTGCACCCCAAGGGTGAAAGCACGCTCCGCGACACCGGTATATACCGCGGCCAGAAGCGTTTCGAAGCAAGCGAAGATGGCAAAGATCAGTAGGTCCTTGTTGGGCCCCACCGGCAACTTGCGGAAGATCCGATCCGCAGGAATGACGGCGCCGTGCAAGAGCGTAGTGTTCGAAGCACTTGCCCGCATTCCCAAAGTGTCCCAGTCGCTGAGGGTTTCATGTCCGGGCTCATCCCGCCGGAGGAAGCCGAAGACTAGCTCACCCTCTCCGTCCCGGGCATCCGCGTCTTTCCCGAACGTCCCCAACCGGGTCCAGCCACGTGAAAGGCTCGTAAAGATCTTCCTGCCGGTGAACCGGTAGCTGCCATCGGGCAGTGGCTCCGCCACAGTGCCGGAATCGAACAACATGGAGTCGTTGCCAGCTTCGGAGATGCCGAAAGCAAACACTTCTCCTTGGCCGGCTTCCTTCAGGACGAAGTCCAAGGAGTCATCACCCCGCGCCGCCATGACCTGCGCGACGCCGGTCCACACCAGGTGCATATTGACCGCCAATGCTGTGGCCGGGGCAGCCGTGGCGAGACGCTGCTGCAAGGCAGCTACCGCTTCGAGGCCGAGCCCGAATCCGCCGTCGACCTCTGGCACGAAGAGCTTAAGGTATCCGGCCGCCGCCAGTTCCTCCAGATCCTCGTGGAAAAACGCGTTGTTCTGGTCGTAGCCGGCCGCTCGGCCGCGCAGGCGCTCAAGCAGGGCGTCGGGAAGGATTTCTTCGGGAACCATGGCCAGGCCTCCTTCTGGTGATTACGGTTAGTAGTTGCTCAGCAGCCTGTTCAGGACGCGGGCACCGAATTGGAGGGACTCGGCCGGAACGCGTTCGTCAACGCCGTGGAACATGCCGGTGAAATCAAGTTCGTCGGGCAGCATCAGCGGAGCAAAGCCATACCCGGTGATGCCAATCTTGCTCAGGGACTTGTTGTCCGTGCCCCCGGAGAGCGTGTACGGAAGCACCTTGGCGCCGGGATCCTCGGAGTGCAGGGCGTCGATCATTGAATCAACCAGATTGCCTGCGAAGGGCACCTCCAGGGACACGTCCTTGTTGACGTAGCTGATCTCGATGCCGTCGCCGGCGAGTTCCTTGATGGTTTCGAAGACAAGTTCCTGTTGGCCGGGAAGAGTGCGGCAGTCCACGAAGGCCTCTGCCGATTCGGGGATGACATTGTGTTTGTAGCCGGACCGCAGCAACGTGGGGTTCGACGTGTTCTGCAGTGTCGCGCCCACAAATCGGGCTACCGTGCCCAGCTCCTTGAGGAGGATGTCCGGGTTGTCGGCATCGAATTCGACGCCGGTCAGTTCAGTCACGCCGTCAAGGAACTGCCGCGTGGTAGGCGTCAGCTCCACCGGCCATTTGTACTCGCCGATCCTGGTTACTGCAGCGGCAAGCCGGGTGACGGCGTTGTCGGTGTTGATCTGGGAACCGTGGCCTGCCCGCCCATGTGCCACGAGCCGCAGCCAGGACAATCCTTTTTCGGCAGTTTGGAGCAGGTAGGTCCGCTGGCCACCGATGGTGGCGGAGAATCCGCCAACCTCAGAGATTGCCTCGGTGGCGCCGTCGAAGAGCTCGCGCCGATGTTCGATGGCGTACCGAGCACCATACGTACCGCCGGCCTCTTCATCGGCAAAGAAGGCAAAAATGATGTCGCGCTTGGGCTTGCGGCCCGTCCTGGCAAAGTCGCGCATGACCGACAGGATCATTGCGTCCATGTCTTTCATGTCCACGGCACCACGCCCCCAGACCAGCCCATCCTTCAGTTCACCGCTGAAGGGATCGACGCTCCACTGGTCCTTAAGGGCAGGAACAACGTCCAGGTGACCGTGCACCACCAGGGCGTCGGCCGAAGGGTCCTCCCCCGCCAGGCGCGTTACAACGTTTGCCCGCCCCGGGGCGGACTCGAAGATCTCGGCCTCGAGACCAACTTCCGTGATGAGCCCGGCGGTGTATTCGGCTGCAGCACGCTCCCCGGGTCCGGAGTCGTCGCCGAAGTTGGAGGAGTCAATGCGGATGAGCTCCTGGCAGATCCGGACGACTTCGTCTTCGGGGCGGATGACAGACATGGAAACTCTCCTTGCGTGGCTGGGCTGCAGGTTCCGGTGACGCGCACTGCGGATTCCGCAGCCCGTCCCGTGTTCCATCAGCCTACTCACCAGCAGCGACCTCAGTCAGGCATTGGTTGCGCCACGGGTCGCCGGGCGTCCGTGGGAGGCGCCCTGACCAGCGCCGATTTTTCAGCATCCCGAAACCGTGTTAGAGTTTTTCTCGCTGCTTCGGAGGAAAGTGAAGCACCGGAAGGTGCAGAACGGCCTCTCTGAACACCACCTGCGCGGGTGGCGGAATGGCAGACGCGCTAGCTTGAGGTGCTAGTCCTCGAAAGGGGGTGGGGGTTCAAGTCCCCCTCCGCGCACAATCGCAAGGCCTGGAATCCATGGATTCCAGGCCTTGTTTGTTTTGCCCTGAAATCATTGCTCCACTTACAATGCGATTTTGATCACAATTGTTTCTTCCCTGCTCACATAAGGAAAACATGGCCAGTTGCGAAGACATCCTCGGTCCCGACTACGTGGCACGGACGCTGACTCTCCAGCCGGATGCCGAGGGCGACGTGACGGCCACCTTGGTCTCCAGGAAGACGCAGCAGGCCGGTGGGCGGGCTGTCCTCTACGTCCACGGCTTTGTGGACTACTTCTTCCAGACACACTTGGCGGATGAGTGGATCAACGCCGGATTCGACTTCTACGCACTGGATCTGCGAAAGTACGGACGCTCCCTCCGCCCCCACCAGACCCCCAACTACATCGAGTCACTCCAGAGCTATGACGAAGAGCTGGATGAGGCCGCCCGCATCATCAAGGAAGAGGATGGCCACGACGTCCTGGTTGTCCTGGGCCACTCCACTGGCGGGTTGGTGACCAGCCTGTGGGCGCACCGGCATCGCTTCGATGGCATCGTGGACGCTTTGGTCTTGAACAGCCCTTGGTTCGACCTCAACAAGCCTTTGCTGCAGCGCATGGTGGGGACCGCCGTCGTCGAACGCCTTGCCAACTATCAGCCGCGGCGGCAGGTGGGTGTGCTGGGTGAGCACTACGGGCGGAGCCTGCACGCCACAACCGGTGGCGCATGGGACTTCAACCTCAAGTGGAAGCCACTGGAAGGATTCCCCGTTCTTGCCGGCTGGCTGCGGGCCATCAGGCGTGGACACGCCGAACTTGCCAGGGGCCTGGATATCCGGTGCCCGGTCTTGGTGTGCGCCTCCACAGCCAGTGCCGCAGAAACGGCGCCGATGGAGACCATTGCTTCCTCGGATATCGTCCTCGACGTCCGGCACATTGCTGATCGCAGCACACGGCTCGGTCGATTGGTCACGTTGGCAAGGATAGACGGCGGAATCCATGACCTCGCGCTCTCTGCCGAGCCCGCACGGAGCCGGTTCTTCGAGGAAGTCTTCCGCTGGGCCGGTGCGTACGTCCCGGAAAGTACTGCGGCGCGCAGCTGAGCTGCCTCACCGCCAAGTAATTAACGACGGCGGCGGCGGTCACCTCAGGGTGCGCACCGCCGTCGTCCGTGTCTGCCTTAAGAGCCATGTCTGCTCTAAGAGTCGTGTCTGCTTTAAGACAAGGCTGAAACTGTGCCCGTGAAATGACGCCGGCCGCTGCGCGGATTCCACGCCACGTAGTCCGAGCGCTCCCAGCCTCCGGACCCTGAATGGACCGTTGCAATGTCCAAGGCGACGCGCGCTGGGAGGAACACCGGAGCCTCAAAGGTGACGTCCCAGGCAAAGGAGTCTGATTTGACCGCCCCAACGTCCGCAAGGGCACGGGAGGCCAGGTACATTCCGTGGGCTATGGAACCGCGCAACCCCAAGGCTTTGGCAGATAGAACGCTGAGGTGGATCGGATTGAAGTCACCGGAAACCGTGGCGTAATTCCGCCCGGCATCCAGGCCGAGTTGCCACAACGCCGTGGGATCCGGCGGCGAAAAATCGCTGGACCCAGGTGAACCATTCGAGTTGCCTGGCTTGTCGATGCCTGGCAGGAAGACGCCCTTGGCGAGGTACGTTGAGACACCTCGCCACAGCAAGTCACCACTGGAAGCCGAACGGACTTCAGCCATAACATCCAGCTGTGTCCCCGCCCTGTGACCAGCCAGGTTCTCCGCCCAGGATCTGATGTCCAGTGGCTCGGAGAAGAGGATGGGCGCGTGCTGCTCCGCATGGTTCCTCAGGTGGATCATTCCCAGAAGCGGCAAGGGAAAGTCGTCACGATTCATCACACTCATGGATACGGGGAAGGCCAGCGCATGGACATAGCCCGCCGGCAGGATGTCGCTCGCAGTCTCCCCCACCAGGTGTTGGTACGCGGTCAGGTTTCCAACATCGGCCAGGACGTTCCTGACCTCATGGCTGACAACCGGCAACCGCTCTCCCGCCGACGTCCCCATTACCCGGCGGCGGGCGGCAGTTGTTGCAGCATTGACGTACAGCTTGGACAGCGATGGCAACTCCCCAAGAACTACCGGCTGGGGCTCGGTCATGCTCCCACCAGTTGTTGTCCGCAGACGCGCAGAACTTCACCGGAAATTCCACCAGCAGCGTCACTGGCCAGGAAAGCGATGGCTTCGGCCACGTCCTGGGGCTGGCCGCCCTGCTTCAGCGAATTGAGCCTGCGGGCCGCCTCGCGGATGGCAAAGGGCATCTTGGCTGTCATTTCGGTTTCGATGAACCCAGGAGCAACAGCGTTGATGGTTCCGCCGAAGGATTCCATCAAGGCCGCAGTGGACCTCACCATACCGATCACGCCGCCTTTGGAAGCGCCATAGTTGGTCTGGCCCCTGTTGCCGGCGATGCCGCTGGTGGAGGCCACCGAGACGATGCGGGGTGCGTCCTTGAAGTACTTCGATGCCATAAGGGCCTCGTTGATGTTCAGCTGCGCCGCGATGTTGACTGCGATGACAGACTGCCAGCGGCCTTCGTCCATGTTTGCAAGGAGCCTGTCGCGCGTGATTCCAGCGTTGTGGACCACGATGTCGAGCCGGCCGTAACGTTCAATGGCGTGCTCGATGATCCGGTGCCCCGCGTCGTCCCGACTGATATCGAGCTGGAGTGCGGTGCCCCGGACCTCGTTGGCCACTGCTGCCAAGTGGTCCCCGGCTGCGGGAATGTCCACAGCGACTATCGTGGCGCCGTCGCGGTGCAGCGTCCGGGCGATGGCCGCACCGATGCCCCTGGCTGCTCCGGTGACTACTGCAACCTTCCCGGCCAACGGCTTGTCCGAATCGTTTGGCAGCATGCCTGAGGTGGAGCTGACTGTCAGGAATTGTCCGTCCACGTACGCGGAACGCCCGGAAAGGAAGAACCTGAGTGCGCCCAATGCCGACGGGCTGGTGGTCGCGAGGTCATCGTCGAGGAGTATGCCGTTGGCTGTCGTGCCGGCCCTCAGCTCCTTGGCAAGCGAACGCAGCAAGCCGTCAATGCCCTGGCGGGCGGCAGCCGACGCAGGGCTTGGGGCGGACTGTGACGTCCGGGAGATCGTGACCACCCGGGCATTGGCGGCCAGGTCCCGGAGGGAGGTGCCCGCAGTCAGCACGGATTTGCTCAAATCGCGGGGATGCTGGACGGCGTCGAGCACCACAACGATGGCGCCCAGTTCCTCTTTGGGCAAGGCGTTGCGCCGGACATCCAAGCCCCACCCCAGGAGGGTTGTGGCAATATCATCTGCTCCTGCGCTGTCGCCGATTACCAGTACGGGACCGGTCACCAGCGGGGCTCCGGGTTGGTAGCGTCGAAGCACCACGGGTTGCGGCAGACCGAGCCTTTTGGCGACGTCCTTGCCCAGTCCGTGACTGACGAGCTGTGTGTATTTGTCTGTCATGGAGTTCCCCTATGCTGCTTCCAGAAGGGCAACAACGCCCTGGCCGCCGGCGGCGCAAACAGAGATCAGGCCGCGTGCCGGGCGTCCATCTACGGAGCCCTTCTCGTGCAGCATTTTCGCAAGGGAGGCCACGATCCTGCCACCCGTTGCAGCGAACGGATGTCCGGCGGCAAGTGATGATCCATTGACGTTCAACTTGGCCCGGTCCACTTTGCCGAGCGCTCCGTCAAGCCCGAGGCGTGTCCGGCCGAAGTCTTCGTCTTCCCAAGCAGCCAGCGTGCTCAGGACTGTTCCGGCGAAGGCTTCATGGATTTCGAAGAAGTCGATGTCTTCAAGGGTTAGCCCGTGACGGGCCAACAAGCGGGGTACAGCGAAGACGGGCGCCATAAGCAGGCCGTCCTTGCCGTGGACGAAGTCTACTGCTGCGGCTTCACCATCAAGGACCGTTGCGAGCTTGGGCAGGCCATGGGCGTCGGCCCACTCTGCTGTCGCCAGAAGGACTGTGGACGCACCATCCGTCAACGGCGTTGAGTTGCCGGCGGTCATGGTGGCCTCGGAGCCGAGATTCTTGCCGAATACGGGTTTCAGCGAGGAGAGCTTCTCCAGCGTGGTGTCAGCCCGCATGTTGGAGTCGCGGTTGAGCCCGCGGTAAGGAGTGATGAGGTCATCAAAGAAGCCACGTTCGTACGCGGCGGCGAGGTTGCGGTGGCTGTTGAAAGAGAGTTCGTCCTGGGCTTCGCGGGTGATCTTCCACTGCGCTGTGGTGAGTGCCTGGTGTTCGCCCATGGACAGGCCGGTGCGTGGCTCGCCCGTGTTAGGCGCGTCCGGCGCCAGATCCTTGGGGCGGACACGGCCGATGATCTTCAGCTTCTGCACAGGCGTCTTGGCGCGGTTCAGGTCCAAGAGGATCTCCCGCAGCCCCTCGCTGACGGCGATCGGGGCATCGGAAGCCGAGTCCACTCCGCCGGCGATCGCCGAATCGATCTGCCCCAACTTGATCTTGTTGGACAAGCCGATCACAGTCTCAAGGCCCGTGGCACAGGCCTGCTGGAGGTCATATGCAGGGGTCTCCGGGGACAAAGCGGATCCGAGGACGGCCTCCCTGGTGAGGTTGAAGTCCCTCGAGTGTTTGAGTACGGCCCCTGCCGCCACTTCACCGATGCGTTCGTCCTGCAGCCCGAATCTGGCGATCAACCCATCCAGCGCAGCGGTAAGCATGTCCTGGTTGGACGACTTGACGTAGGCGCCACCTGTTCGCGCAAACGGGATGCGGTTGCCACCGACGATCACAGCGGCGCGTGGTGCCTGGGGTGCGGAACCCTGGTTCCGGGTTCCGCCTGAGGTCTCGTCTGCTACAGCCATGTTGTCTCCTTTGATCAAAGCCAGTTACTGATACCCAGCGTACCTGATACGCTGGGTATCGTGAACAGCCGCCACGAAGAAATCATCACCGCCGCCGATACCCGGGCGGGCGACTCCCACGTTCCGCCGGTGGGGGCCTCCTCGGACGCCGGGCCGATGGTTGACGGCCGGGCAGCCCGCTGGCAGTCCCACCGCGAAGAGCGTCGTCGGGAACTCATCCGGGCAGCGCGGAAGGCTGTTCACAGGCTCGGGAGTGACGCTTCCATGGAAGACATCGCGGGAGCCGCCGGAACATCGAAGTCCGTCTATTACCGCTACTTCGGCGATAAGGCCGGACTTCAGCAAGCCATGGGCGAGGTAGTGCTCGGCCAGATGCAGCGTCGCATGCAGGAAGCGGCCCAACTTGCGCAGACTCCCCGCGAGGGGTTGTTCGCCATGGTCTCCGCCTATCTTCAAATGGCCGAATCCAGCCCCAACGTGTACGCGTTCATCACCCGGCTCAGCCCCGGAGAAGCCTCGTCGCAGGACGCGATCGCCGCGTCCGGCGCGCTGGGAAACTTCTTCGAGCAGATCACGGACATGATCGCCAACCCCATGCGGGAGTACCTGGGTGCAGAGAAAGAAGCCGTCATTGTCTACTGGCCCACTGCCGCCATAGGACTTGTCAGGAACGCGGGCGAAATGTGGCTGGGAAGTCCCGCCGGAGCCGGTAAACCTGACCAGGCAACAATGGCGGGGCAGATCACCGATTGGCTGTGCCTCGGCATTGCCCCGGCACTCAAAACCACCACCTGACACCAGCAATGACTCATCAGTTGTCGGAACCAAAGAAGGAAGCAACATGACTGAAGTAGTGGACCGGACCTCATCAGCCCATCAACCCTCAGGCAGCGACGCCGCCGCCGGCGTCGAGCCTGTGGTTGATGTCGCCGCGCTCGGAGAGCAGCTCCTCGGCAAGTGGGCCCACATCCGCCACCAGGCACGTGAAGTGGCCGGCAATCCGGCAGTGCAGAAGATTGAAGGAATGCATCACACCGAGCACCGCGCCCGCGTGTTCGAGCAGCTCAAATTCCTGGTGGACAACAATGCAGTCCATCGGGCGTTCCCTACCCGGCTGGGGGGCTCCGACGATCACGGCGGAAACATTGCGGGCTTCGAGGAGTTGGTCACGGCCGACCCCTCACTTCAAATCAAGGCCGGAGTTCAGTGGGGCCTGTTCGGCTCCGCGGTGATGCATCTTGGAACTGTTGAACACCACGACAAGTGGCTCCCCGGCATCATGAGCTTGGAGATCCCCGGCTGCTTCGCAATGACCGAAACCGGGCATGGCTCCGACGTCGCAAGCATTGCAACCACGGCGACATACGACGACGCCAGCCAGGAATTCGTCATCAACACTCCCTTCCGGGCGGCGTGGAAGGACTACATCGGCAACGCGGCCCATGATGGCCTCGCCGCGGTGGTGTTCGCCCAGCTGATCACCCAAAACGTCAACCACGGTGTGCATGCTTTCTACGTGGAACTCCGCGATCCGGCCACCAAGGAATTCCTCCCCGGCATCGGAGGCGAAGATGATGGAATCAAGGGCGGCCTCAACGGCATCGACAATGGCCGGCTGCATTTCACCGGCGTGCGCATCCCCCGCACCAACCTGCTGAACCGCTATGGCGACGTCGCTGTGGACGGTACTTACTCCTCCACCATCGAGAGCCCGGGACGCCGCTTCTTCACCATGCTGGGCACCCTCGTCCAGGGCCGCGTTTCCTTGGACGGGGCCGCGGTAGCCGCAAGCAAGGTGGCCCTCAAGACTGCCATCCAGTACGCCACCGAGCGTCGTCAGTTCAACGCTTCCTCGGCGACGGACGAGGAAGTCCTGTTGGACTACCAACGGCACCAGCGCCGGCTGTTCACCAGGCTGGCCACTACGTACGCGGCCAGTTTCGCCCACGAACAGCTCCTGCAGAAGTTCGACGACGTTTTCTCGGGCGCCCACGACACCGACGCCGACCGCCAGGACCTGGAGACCTTGGCAGCCGCACTCAAGCCACTCAGCACCTGGCACGCCCTGGATACCCTTCAGGAATGCCGTGAAGCTTGCGGCGGCGCCGGATTCCTGATCGAGAACCGCTTTGCTTCGTTGCGGGCCGACCTCGATGTCTACGTCACGTTCGAAGGCGACAACACCGTGCTGCTGCAGTTGGTCGCCAAGCGCCTCCTCGCCGATTACGCCAAGGAATTCCGCAGCGCAGACTTCGGTGTGCTTGCGCGCTATGTAGTGGACCAGGCTGCAGGCGTGGCCCTGCACCGGACGGGTCTTCGCCAAGTGGCCCAGTTCGTCGCCGACACGGGGTCGGTCCAGAAGGCGGCTTTGGCTTTGCGCGACGAGGAAGGCCAGCGGACCCTGCTCGCTGACCGGGTGCAGTCCATGGTTGCCGAAGTCGGCGCGGCGCTGAAGGGGGCGAACAAGCTTCCCCAGCACCAGGCTGCGGCGCTGTTCAACCAGCATCAGCACGAACTCATCGAAGCAGCGCAGGCCCACGCGGAACTTCTCCAGTGGGAAGCCTTCACCGAGGCCCTGACGCAGGCGCCGGATGAGGGAACCAAGCGCGTCCTAACCTGGCTGCGCGACCTCTTCGGTCTGTCCCTGATCGAGAAGCACCTCTCCTGGTACCTGATGAACGGTCGCCTCTCGATGCAGCGCGGGCGGACTGTGGGTACCTACATCAATCGTTTGCTCGTCAAGATCCGCCCGCACGCCGTGGACCTTGTAGACGCCTTTGGCTATGGGCCCGAGCACCTGCGGGCCTCGATCGCGACAGGCGCAGAAGCCAGCCGCCAGAGCGAGGCCCGGAAGCACTTCCGCGAACAGCGCGCCAGCGGCAGCGCTCCCGCAGACGAGAAAACGCTCCTCGCCCTGAAGGCGGCAAAAGCCCGCTAGCAGCACTCCGCTGCCAGGCGGTGAACAGTTCCGGAACTTTTGTCACGCACGACGGCGCCGTCCCACCAAAGGGGGCGGCGCCGTCGTGGTTTGTCCTGCTGTTTGGACTCAGGGGTGAGCCTTCGGCCCGGGCTGAATCAGCGCAGGACCGACCTGTAGACCTCAAGCGTTGTTTCGGTGATGGATTCCCACGAGAAGTGTTCTTCGGCCCGGCGTCGTCCCGCAATACCCATTTCGCGGGCGCGGGCTGGGTCGGCCACCACCTCATTCAGGGCAGCGGCGAAATCGCTGACGAACTTCTCGGGGTCCAATGGCGTCCCGGTCCCGTCGGTAACCTGTTCCAGCGGGACGAGGAGTCCGGTTTCGCCATGCTGGACCACCTCCGGAATGCCGCCGGTGGCGCTGGCAACCACAGCTGCGCCGCAAGCCATGGCCTCAAGGTTCACGATGCCCAAGGGCTCGTAAATGGACGGGCAGGCGAAGGCTGTGGCATGGCTGAGGACCTGGATGAGTTCCTTCCGGGGCAGCATCCTCTCGATGAGAATGACGCCTTGGCGCTTGGACTGCAGTTCCTCAATGAGGCGTGCAGTTTCAGCGGCGAGTTCCGGAGTGTCGGCGGCACCGAGGCACAGGACCAACTGGACGTCGTCGGGCAGGCCCGACGCGGCGCGGAGCAGGTACGGAACACCCTTCTGGCGGGTGTTGCGGCCCACGAAGACCACGCTGGGCTTGGCAGGATCGATGCCAAGGTCCCGGATCGCGTCGTCCTCTTCGTCGCGTTCCCAGAGGGAAACATCGATGCCGTTGTGGACTACGCGTACCTTGTCCGGATCCACATCCGGGTAGCTGCGGAGGATGTCCTGGCGCATGCCGTCGGACACGGCAATGATCGCCGCGGCCGCCTCGTACGCAGTCTTCTCCACCCAGGAGGACAGCGCATAGCCGCCTCCGAGCTGCTCAGCCTTCCACGGGCGGAGGGGCTCCAGGCTGTGGGCGCTGAGCACATGGGGAATTCCGTGCAGCAGCGAGGCGAGGTGGCCGGCCATGTTCGCGTACCAGGTGTGCGAGTGGACCAGGTCCGCTCCCGCAATGTCCGGAACGATCCTCAAGTCCACGCCAAGGGTCTGGAGGGCGGCGTTGGCTTCGCCGAGGTCTTCGGGCGTGGCGTAGGACGCCACGGTAGCCCCGTGATAGTCGGCATCACGTGGCGCGCCGAACGCCCGCACATGAAGGTCGACGTGCTTTGCCAGCACCCGGCTGAGCTCGGCAACGTGGACACCGGCACCGCCATAAATTTCCGGAGGGAATTCTTTAGTCACAATGTCTATTCGCACGCTAACCAACGTAGTCGTTCCGGCGTATGTGTTCTAGTGTGAAAGAGTCCGGAAAATCGGACTTTTGGGGGATACGAAGACGTACGGGGAGCTGTGACCATGGCGTTGAAGAAAGTTCTGGCAATCGTATTGGCAGGCGGAGAAGGCAACCGACTCATGCCGCTGACGGCGGACCGGGCCAAGCCCGCGGTTCCGTTCGCAGGCGGCTACAGGTTAATTGACTTTGCACTATCCAATCTCGTTAATTCGGGATATTTGAAAATCGTCGTTCTGACGCAGTACAAATCGCACAGCCTTGACCGGCACATCTCGGAAACCTGGCGCATGTCAACGCAGCTGGGACGCTATGTGGCTTCTGTTCCTGCGCAACAGCGCGTGGGCAAAAGCTGGTTCCTTGGCAGTGCAAATGCCATTTACCAATCGCTGAACCTCATCCATGACGACGCCCCGGACATCGTGGTAGTGGTCGGCGCTGATCACGTGTATCGCATGGACTTCTCCCAGATGGTGGAGCAGCACATTGCCAGTGGCGCCAAGGCTACTGTCGCCGCCGTGCGCCAGCCACTGAACATGGCCAACCAGTTCGGCGTGATCGAGGTCGACCAGAACGATCCGCAGAAGATAGCGGCCTTCGTGGAAAAGCCTGCCAGCACCCCCGGGCTGGCAGCGGATCCCACGCAGTTCCTGGCCTCGATGGGCAACTACGTCTTCAACGCGGATGCCCTTGTGGAGGCACTGCACGTGGACGCGGAACGCCTGGACACCAAACACGACATGGGTGGCGACATCATTCCGTACTTCGTGGACCAGGGTGAAGCGGGCGTGTACGACTTCACGCTCAATGACATCCCAGGTGCCACCGATCGGGACCGGACCTACTGGCGCGACGTCGGTACCATCGACTCGTTCTACGACGCCCACATGGACCTCATCTCGCCTGTACCGGTTTTCAACCTGTACAACTCCGAGTGGCCCATCTACACCCGCCAGAGCATTTCACCGCCGGCAAAGTTCGTTCGCGGCGAGAACAATACGGTGGGAACCGCCCTCGATTCGATTGTTGCCAGCGGTGTTGTCATTTCCGGAGGCATCGTTGAGGGCTCCGTCCTCTCCAACGACGCCTACGTTGCGGCCGGCAGCCGTGTGCAGGACTCCGTCTTGATGGACAAAGTCCGCGTCGGCGAAGGCGCCGTCATCAAGCGGGCCATCCTCGACAAGAACGTCAAGGTTCCGGCTGGTGCCGCAATTGGCTTGGACCCGGCCTTGGACAAGGCCCGCGGGTACAAGGTCACGGAGTCCGGCATCACTGTCCTGGCGAAGGGCCAAGTGGTTCCCGAGCCGGGCGAGGCAGAGTTGGCGTTGTCCGCCCAGCACCGCCGGGGTCTCCCGGAGGCGGTCAAAGCTGCAACCCATGACGACCCCGACATCCGCGACTCCGCCGAAAAGGTAGCGGCCGGGATCCAGTCACGCGTGGCAGATGCTGCAACACAGGGCGCCGCCAACTAACCGGCCGGCACCCCCGCTGTCATGGCGGGAACCCGAGGCAGGCCATAGGGTCCGAAGGCTGTAAAATCAGGTCAATGAGCTCCACCGATCTGACGCCTGAAGAGATCCAGGCCTGCCTCAAGGTTCTGACCACGATCCACGTCTACGACGAAGAGCACCCGGACTATGTTGCTGTCCGGCGTGCCACCGGCAAGATGTTCAAAGCCGTCAAACGCCACCGCCGAGTCACCAAACGCGACTCCATTGCCGACGCTGACCGCGCCGTGATTGCCCTGACCGCCACGGCAGCACCGGACCGGATTGACGATGAAACCCGCGGCAACAAGCTGGCCCCCTCCGCTACCGGTGAAATTGCGGGCCACCTCATCCGCTCGCGACCCTGCTACATCTGCAAGAAGCACTACACGCAGGTGGACGCTTTCTACCACCAACTCTGCCCTGAATGCGCGGCCTTCAGCCATAGCAAGAGAGATGCCCGCACCGACCTCACGGGCCGGCGGGCGTTGTTGACCGGTGGGCGTGCCAAGATCGGCATGTACATCGCATTGCGCCTCCTTCGGGACGGCGCCCACACCACCATCACCACGCGCTTCCCCAAGGATGCAGCCCGGCGCTTCGCTGCCATGGAAGACAGCGCAGACTGGCTGCACCGCCTGCGCATCGTTGGCATCGACCTCCGCGATCCGGCCCAGGTGATGGCCTTGACGGACTCGCTCAACGAGGCTGGCCCGCTGGACATCATCATCAACAATGCCGCCCAGACCGTGCGACGCTCCGGGAACGCCTACAAGCCGTTGGTTGACGCAGAAGATGAGGCCTTGCCGGCCGCGCTGGAAGCCGCCAACGGTGGACCTGAGCTGGTGACGTTCGGCCACGCGCATGACAAGCACCCGCTGGCACTCGCGAGCAGCGTCACTGAACACCCTGTTTTGGCTGGCGACGCGATCACCTCGCTGGCGCTGTCCACGGGATCGGCGTCACTGGAGAGGATTGAGTCCGGAACGGCCATCGATGCCGGTGGCCTGGTCCCGGACCTTGCCTCCATCAACAGCTGGACTCAAGTGGTGGATGAGGTGGATCCGCTTGAAATGCTTGAAGTCCAGTTGTGCAACGTCACGGCACCCTTCCTGCTGGTGAGCCGACTTCGTGATGCCATGAAACGGTCCACCGCGAACCGGAAGTACATCGTGAATGTCTCAGCCATGGAGGGGCAGTTCTCCCGGGCTTACAAAGGCCCCGGACACCCCCACACCAACATGGCCAAGGCCGCGCTGAACATGATGACCCGAACAAGCGCACAGGAAATGTTGGATTCCGACGGCATCCTCATGACCGCAGTAGATACGGGTTGGATCACTGACGAGCGCCCCCACTACACCAAGGTGCGGCTCATGGAAGAAGGATTCCATGCCCCCTTGGATCTGGTGGACGGCGCTGCCCGCGTGTACGACCCCATCGTGATGGGTGAAAAAGGCGAGGACCAGTACGGTGTCTTCCTGAAGGACTACAAGCCGTCGCCCTGGTAGAAAATCTGAAGTTTTTTTTGTACAGATAAGGCCCCTAAGAGCAGCTCTTAAGGGCCTTATCTGCACTCAAATTCCTGTGCGAGTCAACTCCTACGCGAGGCGGGTGATCTCCACGGAAACGGAGAGTCCGGAACCGCCGCCACCGGACAAGATGCCCTTCAGCGGCGGAACATCACGGTAGTCCCGGCCCCTCGCCACTGTCACGTGGTAGTCACCCGCTGGTTTGTGGTTGGTCGGGTCCCAGCTGCGCCACTCGCCATCCCACCATTCCAACCAGGCATGTGACTGGCCGGCAACGGTTTCGCCGATGTCCGCCGTGGACCTGGGGTGGATGTATCCCGAAACGTAGCGGGCAGGGATGCCGCTGCAGCGCAAAGCGCCGATGGCCAAGTGGGCCAGGTCCTGGCACACGCCCTGGCGCTGCGACCAAGCTTGCTCGGCGTTGGTGGTTACGCCGGTAGTGCCCTTCATGTAGGTCATTTCGCCGGCCATCCACGAGAAGACGGCCAAGGCTGCCTCATGGGGATTCTTGCCTTCGACAACACCCGGAACAATGCCCAGGACTTCCTCGCCGGGTCCGCTGAGCCTGGACTGGGGCAACCAGTCGCTGAACTCGTCCTGGACCTTGTCCGACGCGATGACGTCCCATCCCACAATGTCATCCTCAACTGCCACCCGCTCGGTGCGATGCACTTCCACAGTGGCAGTCGCAAGGACCTCAAGGCTTTCATGCGGCATCTGCATATCGAATGCGGTGACCCGGGTTCCCCAATAGTCACGGTAGGTACTGACGGATGCCTGGTTGGGCGAGACCTTCAGGGAGGACTCCAGGACCACCTGCTGGCCGTCAGTCAGCGGAGTCATCCGGGCTTCGTTGTAGGACAACGTCACGCGGCGATTGTATTTGTAGGCCGTCTTGTGGACGATGCTCAGCCGGGTCATGAAACTTCTCCCACCCAGGCGTGCTCATCAGCCTGATTGAAGTACTTACGGGAAATCGCGTCCGACGCCTGCGTCACGGCCTTCTGCACACGTTCCATGTGCTCGGGCAGCTCGGACATGAGGTCGTCTGTGCGGTGGAACTCAAGGAATGTTCTGGCCTGGCCAACAATGCGCCGGGCATCGTTGATGAAGCCAACACGCTGCGCTGACGGGTCCAACTTAGCCAGGCACTCATCGGCATCGCGCAGGGCGTAGACAATCGAACGCGGGAACAGACGATCCAGGAGCAGGAATTCCGCCGCGTGCTGGTCTCCGAACGCTGCCCTGCGGGTACGGATGAAGGACTCGTAGGCACCTGCACACCGAAGCATGTTGACCCATGACATTCCTGCGGACTGCACATCCCGTGTTGAGAGCATGCGCGCAGTCATGTCTGCCCGCTCAAGGGAGCGGCCGAGCACCATGAACAACCAGCTTTCATCGTGGCTGACCGTGGTGTCTGCGAGGCCGCGGACCATGGCGGTCCGCTCCAGAACCCAGTTGCAAAAACGGTAGGTTCCTACAACGTCCTTACGGTGCTGGTTGAGGCCGTAATAGGTGGTGTTGAGGCTTTCCCAAAGGGACTGGGAGACGGTTTCCCGCGCGCGGCGTGCATTCTCGCGTGCGGCGCCCAGGGAACCGGCAATGGAGGACGCGCTCTGCTTGTCGTATGCCAGGGCGTGGAGGAGTTCGGGCAAGCCGAAATCCTCGCTCTGGGGCTTGGCGCCCATGACGGCAAGGAGTTCACGGGCGACGCTGCGCTGCTCTTCAAGAGGCAGGTGGTTGAGGCGCTCGAGGTGCACATCCAGGATCCTGGAGGTACCGTCGGCGCGCTCTACGTAGCGTCCGATCCAAAAGAGTGATTCAGCAATACGGCTCAGCATGGAACTGCCTCCTTCGCGTGGTGCATGTCGAAGTTCAAGTGGTGGTGGATCGGGTTCACTGCTGCTGCTCCGTTTGGCGGTCACGCCAGTTGGTTTCCACGGGCCACACGGATACCTGTTCACGGACGGTGACGGACTGGCGGGGGATGATCTCAGCGGGCAATTGCGGTGAATCGGCCAATACCCACGTGTCCTTGGAACCGCCGCCTTGGCTGGAGTTCACAATCAAGGAGCCTTCCTTGAGCGCCACACGGGTGAGGCCGCCGGGCAGGACCCAGACGTCATCGCCGTCGTTAACCGCGAAGGGTCGGAGGTCGACGTGGCGGGGTCCGAACTTGTCTCCGGAAAGCGTGGGCACAGTGGAGAGTTGCAGGACGGGCTGGGCGATCCATCCGCGCGGATCGGCAATGACGCGCTTGCGCAGGGCGTCGAGTTCTTCCTTCGTGGCGTCGGGTCCGATGACCAATCCCTTGCCACCTGAGCCATCCACCGGCTTGACCACCAGTTCGTCGAGGCGGTCCAGCACATGCTCCCTGGCTTCCTTTTCCTCGAGCCGGAAAGTGTCAACGTTGGCGATGATCGGCTCTTCGTGAAGGTAGTACCGGATCAGGTCAGGCACGTAACTGTACACGAGCTTGTCGTCGGCTACGCCGTTGCCCACAGCGTTGGCGATGGTCACTCCCCCGGCACGTGCGGCATTGACCAGCCCCGGGCAGCCGAGCATGGAATCGGAGCGGAATTGGAGGGGATCCAGGAAGTCGTCATCGATGCGCTTGTAGATGACATCCACGCGCTGTTCACCTGCCGTGGTTCGCATATAGACGCGGTTGCCACGGCAAATGAGGTCGCGACCTTCCACCAGCTCCACGCCCATGAGCCCCGCGAGCAGCGTGTGCTCAAAGTAGGCGCTGTTGAACACTCCCGGCGTCAGGACAACCACTGTCGGATCGTCCACACCCGCCGGAGCTGTTTTACGGAGTGCGGAGAGTAGCCGCCGTGGGTATTCCTCTACGGGCCGGATGTGCTGCTGACCGAAGGCCTCAGGCAGGCCCTTGGCCATGGCACGGCGGTTCTCCAGGACGTAACTGACGCCGGATGGAACGCGGACGTTGTCCTCAAGTACCCGGAACGTCCCGGCCGCGTCGCGAACGACGTCAATGCCCGAGACATGCACTCGAACGCCGCCTGACGGTTCAAAACCGTGTACTGCCCGGTGGAAGTGCGCACTGGTGGTCACGAGTTGCCGGGGAATCACACCGTCAGTCACCACGGCCATACGGCCATAGACGTCGTTCAGGAAAGCCTCAAGGGCCTTGACCCGCTGGGCGACGCCCCGTTCCAGTACATCCCACTCATCGGCCGGAATGACGCGGGGAACAATGTCCAGCGGGAACGGCCGCTCCTCCCCCGCATAGTCGAAGGTCACGCCGCGGTCCAGGAAGGTACGTGCCATCGAATCCGCACGTGCGGTGACATCCGCAAGGGAAAGCTCGCGCAGGGCACCGGAGACCTGACCGTAGGATTTTCTGGCCACGTGGCCGGGGGCAAACATCTCGTCGTAGGCGCCGCTGCGTGCAGCAGCCTCGGAGTAATCCTGGAATAGGTCAGACATGGGAATTAGACAATCACCTTTTTGAGTCGAGCGCATTACGCGCTGATTGTGTCGCGGTTTCCGGAGACTCCCGGTTCGCCTTTCCGTGCCCCCATCCGGCAGGGTTGAGGCATGCCCTTCAACAGTCTTGCGCCACAACTCTCCCGGCTGGGGCCTGGGCTGGTCCTGGGCATCACCGCTACGGGTGTTGCTTTCGCCATCCACGCCGTGTTTCCGGCGGTACCGGCTATGACGCTCGCTGTTGCTTTGGGCCTGCTCTCAGCAAATATACCGGGCACCGCGGTGTTGACAGCGGGGCGCGCCCGCCCGGGCCTGGACTTCGCCGGGAAACACCTCATGCGTGCAGGCATCGTCTTGCTGGGACTGAAGGTCAGCATCGGCGATGTGCTCGACCTTGGCTGGCTGGCGCTGCTGTTGATCACCGCCGTTGTGCTGCTCAGCTTCGCCGGGACCTACGGCTTGGCCCGCCTGTTGCGCCTTCCGGGAGAGACAGCGTTGCTGATTGCCACGGGCTTCTCCATCTGCGGCGCCTCGGCGATCGGAGCCATGGCTGCTGTGAGGCGGATCAAGCACCAGGACACTGTGTTGCCGGTCGCTCTCGTGACCTTGTGCGGCACTTTGGCTATTGGCGTCTTGCCCCTCCTCATGCATCCTCTGAACCTGAGTCCTGAGCAGTTCGGGGCGTGGACGGGAGCGTCCGTTCATGATGTTGGCCAGGTAGTGGCCACAGCGCAAACTGCCGGGGCATCGGCCCTGGCGATCGCCGTCGTCGTGAAACTGACGCGGGTTGTCCTGCTGGCGCCTGTTGCCGCCACGGCAGGGTTGCACCAGCGATTCCTCGACGTCAGGGAACGGGCCATCGGTGATGCCGACGGAAGCGCCGAATCCGACGGAAGGTTCCCGCCAATCGTTCCGCTTTTCGTGCTGGGCTTCCTCGCGCTGGTGGCCGTCCGCTCCTTGGGTTGGGCGTCCCCGGTAACACTGGAAATCGCGGCCGCTGTCCAAGACATCCTCCTGGCGACGGCGCTGTTTGGACTGGGATCAGCGGTGCGTATACGGACCCTGATCCACACCGGAGGGCGTGCTGTCCTGGTGGCCCTGGGCTCGTGGATGCTCATCGCATCGTTGGGCTTGGGCGCCGCCCTGATCATGATTAGATAGCTGTGTGTCGAATCACAACCTATCGCGCGATGAAGCCGCCACCCGTTCAGCCCTGATCACCACCCACAGCTACGACGTCACCCTCGATGTCCGCGACGCGGAAGATCCCGCAGTCGCCGGCTATCCGAGTACCAGCACCGTCACCTTCTCTGCAACGCCTGGCTCTGCCACCTTCCTGGATTTCATCAGCGGAAGCGTGCAGTCGGTGATGTTGAACGGCCGGGCGCTTGACGTTGGTTCAGTGGTGGACCGCGACAGGATAGTCCTGGAAGGCCTCGCAGCCGACAACACGGTGACGGTGACCGGAACGGCACTCTACAGCCGCTCCGGGGAGGGTATGCACCGCTTTGTCGATCCCGCCGATGGCCAGTGCTACCTCTACACCCAGTACGAGCCGGCGGACAGCCGTCGCGTTTTCGCCAACTTTGAACAGCCCGACCTCAAAGCCGAATTTACTTTCCACGTGATCGCGCCGAGTGGCTGGGAGGTCGCTTCCAACGGGGTTGAGTCGACGCGCACTCCCCTGACTGACCAAGCCGCACAATGGGACTTCGCCACTACCAAGCGCATGTCCACCTACATCACCACCGTGCTCGCCGGACCCTACTTCAAGGCGACAGACCACTGGGGAGCAACGCTCGACGACGGTACCCGCCTTGACGTGCCGCTGGCGCTATTCTGCCGCGCGTCCTTGTCGGGCTCCTTCGATGCCGATGAACTCTTCCGATTGACCAAGAGCGGGTTGGCCTTCTTCAACGAGCTGTTCGACTACCCCTACCCGTGGGGCAAGTACGATCAGGCTTTCGTGCCCGAATACAACCTCGGAGCCATGGAAAACCCCGGGCTGGTCACCTTCACTGAGAAGTACGTCTACGCCTCCCGCGCCACCGATGCCCAGTACCAGGCCCGCGCCAATACCCTGATGCACGAGATGGCCCACATGTGGTTCGGCGATCTGGTGACCATGAACTGGTGGGACGACCTCTGGCTCAAGGAGTCGTTCGCCGACTACATGGGGACACTTGGCGTGGACCGGGCCACAGGTTGGGACACCGCGTGGGTGAACTTCGCAAACAAGCGCAAAGCCTGGGCCTACCTGCAGGACCAGCTGCCCACAACGCACCCGATTGTGGCCGACATTCCGGACCTCGAGGCTGCTAAGCAAAACTTCGACGGCATCACCTATGCCAAGGGCGCATCGGTCCTTAAGCAATTGGTGGCGTACGTCGGCTTCGACGCGTTCATTGCTGGATCCCGTCAGTACTTCCGCGACCACGAGTTCGGCAACACCTCCCTGCAGGACCTCCTCCAGGCTCTCGGCACTGCCTCGGGAAGGGACCTTGGGGAGTGGGCGCGCCAATGGCTTCAGACGTCCGGCATCTCCACCATTTCGGCCGAGCTCGTAGAAGACGGAGGAGTCCTTGGCGCCGTGACGCTTAGCCAGGACGCTATCGATCCCATCACGGGCCATCAGGAACTTCGTCCCCATCGGTTGCGGCTTGGCCTGTACGAACCTGATGCAACGGGAAAGCTCGTCCGGTCCGAAAGCGTCGAGATTGACGTCGCAGGGCCCAGCACCCTCGTGCCGGAACTGAGCGGAAAGCCCCGTCCTGCACTGCTTCTGGTCAACGACGATGACCTTAGCTACGCCAAAGTACGGCTGGACCCCGGCTCCGAAAACACCGTTCGGGCATCGCTCGACAAAATCACCGACCCCATGGCCCGCGCCCTCTGCTGGACCGCTCTGTGGGATTCTGCCCGCGACGGCGTCACCCCGGCCGCGCGCTACGTTGCCGCGGTGGAGCAGTTTGCGCCATCGGAAACTGGCATCGGGGTTTTGTTGAACGTGCTCGGCAATGCCTCCGGCGCTATAGAACGCTACGTCCCATTCACGACACGCGGACGGGTGCGCAAGGACTTCCTCGCAGCGGTGACCGCCAATATCAAGGCGGCGGTTCCGGGTTCCGACCAGCAGCTGGCTTGGGCCAGGACCTTGGCAGAAGTGTCCAGGCACGGAGACAGCGAACTTCCCTTCCTGCGGGGAATCCTGGAGGGCGGCACTGTCATTCAGGGACTGGCTGTCGACGCGGAATTGCGGTGGAGCCTCTGGCAGGCCCTGTCCGCCCAGGGGCAGGCGACAAGGGCCGAACTGGACAGGGAGCTCCAAGCAGACAAGACAGCATCTGGCCGGGAAGGCCACGCACTGGCGTCGGCTGCCATCCCTGAGGCGTCGGTGAAGGCGGCTGCCTGGGATTCCGCGGTCAACAGCACAGAACTTTCCAACGAGATCCTGAGTGCAACGATCGCCGGCTTTGCCACCGGCCCAGGGTTCATGCTGGAACCCTACGTTGAGCCGTACTTCGAGTGCCTTGAACAGGTATGGGCGGAGCGCAGCATCGAGATCGCGGGCAGGATTGTGCGGGGCCTGTACCCGGGTGCCCAGGACCTGGCGGATGGCATGCAGCCTTCCGAACATCCGGTCCTCAAACGTACGGACCAGTGGCTGCAGTCCCACCCGGACGCTCCGAGGGCATTGCGCCGCATCATCATCGAGCAGCGCAGCCACCTGCTTCGGGCACTCACGGCGCAGGCCGCCACAGGTTAGGCCCCGCCGGAGGGCGGGAGCTACGGCACCCGGTTCAGCCATTCGGTGGTGCCGAACTTCGTGTCCACTCGCTTCTTTGCCTCACCGAGCTCCGCCTCGGTGAGGCGGGACTCCACCGCACCATAGCGCTCCATGAAGACCTCCTGCATGGCAGCCAGGATGGCGGTGCGGGCCAGCCCGGTTTGGCGTCGCAGGGGGTCCACACGTTTCTTGGCGCTCCGGGTTCCCTTGTCGGAGAGTTTCTCCTTGCCGATGCGCAGGACCTCAACCATCTTGTCGGCGTCGATGTCGTAACTCATGGTCACGTGGTGGAGCATGCCACCGTTGGCGAGCCGTTTCTGCGCTGCTCCGCCGATCTTGCCTTGGTCTGTTGCGATGTCGTTGAGGGGAATGTAGTAGGCGCTGATGCCTAGTTTCTCCAAGGCAGCCATGACCCAGGCGTCGAGGAACGCGTACGAGTCGGCGAAGCTGATGCCGTCAACCAACGTCTGCGGCAGGTACAGCGAGTAGGTGATGCAGTTGCCGGCCTCCATAAACATGGCTCCGCCACCGCTGATCCTGCGCACGACCGTGATGCCGTGGCGGGAAACGCCCTCGGGGTCCACTTCGTTTCGAACGGATTGGAAGCTGCCGATGACCACGGAGGGTTCTTCCCAGTCCCAGAACCGCAGAGTGGGGTTACGCTGCCCTGCGCCGACTTCTTCGGTGAGGATCTCGTCCAGGGCTACGTTGACCTGGGTGGGCAGGACTGAGGGCGGAATGACGTCCCACTGGTGGTCAGCCCAGCCTGTGGCTTTGGACAGTGCACGGCGGACTGTTACGGCCACGGCTTCTGCGGAGAACCCAAACAGCACGGCGCCTTCGGGCAGCCCCATAGTGACGGCCGCGGCGATTTCTGCCGCCGTTGAATTGTCGGGGATACCCGTGAGCGCGGTGTTGATGTCCTGCAGTGCTTCGTCGGGTTCCAGGAAGAAATCACCGCTTAGTGAAACGTCGGCGAAGCGTCCAGCCACAACTTCCAGGTCAACCACCACGAGTTTTCCGCCTGGGACCTTATATTCCCCGTGGAGGCGCGCGCCGTCGTCGTGGTTTTCAGTTTCAGGTGCGGGCTGGAAAGTCATGCTTTCCATCTTGCCGGAAAACGCAAAAGCCCGCATTGCCGGAATCCGGCAATGCGGGCCTCTGAAAGCCTTGGGGTGAAATGGATTACTTCTTGCCGCCGAAGCCCTTGAAGCGAGCGTTGAAGCGCTCGACGCGACCAGCGGAGTCCATGATGCGCTGCTTGCCCGTGTAGAACGGGTGGGACTCCGAAGAGATTTCGACGTCGATAACCGGGTAGGTGTTTCCGTCTTCCCACTCGATGGTCTTCGAAGAAGACACGGTGGACTTGGTCAGGAACTGCGTACCGGAAGCCAGGTCGTTGAATACAACAGCTTCGTACTTCGGGTGGATATCAGACTTCATAATGGGACCTTTTGTTCACGCAACTGGATTTTGCCAGCTGCCAGGTATGAATGGAGGTGGTCTGGTTGCTGCAATGCGGACATTCCAGCGGCCGGGCCAACAACCAATCATAGCGGAAACCGCGCCGCCACACGAACCGTAATCAGTCGCGTGGACGGAGTTCCCAAAAGGCCACAGCCGAGGCGGCTGCAACGTTGAGGGAATCGACGCCTGCCCGCATCGGGATTTTGACGGCGAGGTCGACGGCGGCGAGAGTATCCTCGCTCATTCCTGCCCCTTCGGTGCCAAGTACCAGGGCAAGTTTTGGGTACTGTCTTGCTGCAAGGTCATCCAGGTCCAGGGCATCAGTCGTGAGCTCCATGGCCGCCACAGTGAAGCCTTGCTCCTTGAGCCGGTCCAGGTCCCCGGGCCAGCTTTCCAGCCGCGCCCACGGAACCTGGAAGACAGTGCCCATGCTGACACGGACACTGCGCCTGTACAGGGGATCTCCACACCGTGGCGAGACGAGGACGGCATCCACCCCCAGGGCCGCGGCCGACCGGAAGATCGCCCCAACGTTCGTGTGGTCAACAATGTCTTCAAGTACGGCGACCCGCTTCGCGTTGGCCAAGAGTACTTCCAACGGAACGGGGGCAGGCCGGTGCATCGCGGCCATTGCCCCGCGGTGCAGGTGGAAGCCCGTGATCTCCTCCAGCAATGAAGCCTTGCCGATGAAGACCGGAACGTCGGGGTATGCCCGGAAAACGTCGTCGAGGTCCTCCAGCCATTTCTCCGCAAGGAAAAACGAGCGGGGTTGGTGTCCTGCAGCCAACGCCCGGCGGAGGACCCTTGAAGACTCGGCGATGTACATGCCTTCTTCAGGCTCGCGCAGTTTTCGGAGATGCACATCGGTAAGCGTGGTGTAGTCCGTCACGCGGGGATCGTCCGCGGACTCAAGGTAGTGGAATGTCACCGGGAGATTATTTCAGCAGGTTGGCGATCATGAAGCCGAGGGCCACGATGCCAAGGGAGAAGATGACAGCCCTGAGGACCCGCGGGGACAACTTCCGGCCCACCTTCGAACCAACCAGCCCGCCGATGGTGGAGCTCACGGCAATGAGGAGGACCACCAGCCAGTTGATGCGGTCAAAGGCAAAGATCAGGTAGGAGATTGCTGCCACCATGTTGACGCCAAGCACCAGGATGTTCTTCATGGCGTTCGCATTTTGCATGGTTCCCGTGAGGAACACACCAAGGATGCCTACCAGCAAGATCCCTTGGGCCGCCACGAAATAACCACCGTAGACGCCGGCGAGATAGACCAGCACCACCAGGAGGATGCCATGGCTGCGGTCCCGGATGGCGTGCTCAGGGTTCTCTTCGCGGCTGCGCACCCAGGCCTGCAGCTTGGGCTGGAACACGACCATGAGCAGTGCCACTACCAGCAGGACGGGGGCCACGTAGTGGAAGACCTTCTCCGGCAAGTGCAGGAGGAGCAACGCACCGGTGATGCCACCCAGCAGCGAGGCCGGCAGCAGCTTCATCAGCTGTCGTCCCCTGCCGGCCAACTCGCGGCGATAACCCCAGGCTCCGGCTGCTGTGCCTGCCACGAGGCCCATGGCATTGCTCATGGAGGCGACCACCGGGGTCACTCCGAGCGCGATGAGCACAGGGAAGGTGACGAGCGTGCCGGAACCGACCACGGCATTGATGGTGCCGGCCCATAATCCCGCGAAAAAGACCAGGATGCTGCTAAGAATCTCCATTGGTGTCTCCGGAACCGGTCTAGCGGCGGGCCGTAGCGGTGTAGCGCCCGGCGTTTTCTGAAACGTCCAACGGCAGGCCGAATGTGCTGCTGAGGTGCTCGTCGGTGAGGACTTCCTTGATGGGACCGGCAGCAACAACGCCGCCTTCGCGGAGCAGCATGGCATGGGTGAACCCAGGCGGCACTTCTTCAAGGTGGTGGGTGACGAGCACCATCGCGGGGGCCGCTTCATCGCTGGCGAGTTCGCCAAGCTTGTGGACGAGTTCCTCACGGCCGCCCAGGTCAAGGCCGGCGGCGGGTTCGTCCAGGAGCAGGAGTTCCGGATCCGTCATGAGTGCACGGGCGATCTGGACCCGCTTTCGTTCCCCTTCGGAGAGGGTGGCAAACGTGCGGTTGAGCAGGGGGCCCATGCCCCAGTCGTTCAACAAGCCAAAGGCGCGGCGTTCGTCGTCGCGCTCATATCCTTCCCGCCAACGGCCCGTAACCCCGTACGCGGCGGTGACCACGACGTTCAGTACGTTCTCGTGCTCGGGGATCTGGGTAGCAAGTGCTGCCGAGGAGAGGCCGATGCGGGGGCGGAGTTCAAAGACGTCCACCCGGCCCAGGATTTCGTCCAGGATCCCGGCTTTGCCACTGCTCGGATGAAGGCGGGCGGCCGCAATCTGCAGGAGCGTGGTCTTCCCTGCGCCATTGGGGCCCAGGATGACCCAGCGTTCGCCTTCGTTGACCTCCCAGTCGACCTTGTCCAGCAGGGTCTTCTTGCCTCGGACAACGCTGACGGAAGCCAATTCCAGAACATCACTCATAGCAGTAGACACTAGGACAAAAATGGACGTGACTGATAACCGGTGGTTTCCTTCGATTCCGAGGCGAAACGAATTCGGATGGACGGAGTGCCCTCAGTAGGATTGAGGCCATGACTTCGAACTTGGCTGCAGTCAGCTATGGCGTGAATTTGTCCCCCGAATCCCTGGAGAATGTCCGGAAGGTGCTTGCCGACGCCGGCGTCGCAGTGTCATCGGAATCACAGGGCGGGGACGATCGCTTCAGTGTCTTCACGGCAGGACTCGCTGCGGGTTCGGATACGGCAACGGACCTGGCAGACGTCCGCCGGCAGGTAGCTGCCGCAGCCAGTGCCGGAATGGACACAGCCATAGTTCCCGAAAGCCTGCGGCAAGCATCCCGGAAGCTCCTCATCATGGATGTTGATTCGACACTGATTCAGCAGGAAGTCATCGAACTACTGGCAGCCTACGCCGGCAAGCGCGAGGAAGTCGCCGCCGTTACCGAGGCTGCCATGCGGGGCGAGCTGGACTTCGCCCAGAGCCTCCACGCCCGTGTGGCCGTCCTCGCGGGTCTGTCGGCCGACGTCGTCGACTCAGTGCGACAAGAGGTGCGCCTCAGCCTCGGTGCGGCAGAACTGGTGGCCGCGTTCAAGGATGCAGGCCATGTGGTTGCTGTTGTCTCCGGAGGCTTCAACCAGATCCTCCGTCCTATTGCCGAGGAACTCGGCCTGGACTATTGGATTGCCAACGAGCTTGAAATTGTCGACGGCGCGTTGACCGGTAAGGTCCTCGGCGCCGTAATCGATCGTGCAGCCAAGGAAAAGTACTTGCGTGAGTGGGCAGCCGCTGAGGGCATCAACCTTGAACACACCATTGCGGTGGGCGACGGTGCCAACGATCTCGACATGCTCAGTGCCGCCGGCATTGGCGTTGCATTCAACGCCAAGCCAGCTGTTCGCGCCGTTGCGGACGCCGCGATCAATATGCCGTTCCTTGACGCTGTCCGGCATATCGCCAACGTCTGACCCCCAATCTCCCTGGGCGGGGCCATGTCTTGATGACTGGCCGTGTCCTCACCCTCGCCGGTTCCACCCCCTGCGTGCCCTTTCGTGTGCCCAAAAGGGGGGGGGCGTCTTTCCGCCTACCCATCGATGCATAGAAACGCCTAGGTGCATTTCGTGACGCGACAATTTGAACTTTTTATCAAATTGTCACTAATGGCCGATATGGCTGCTATTTGCCTCACATGAATTTCGATGCTTTCGTGAATCAATGAACAATTGATGTGTAAAGTGAATACCTTGACGAGGAAATCCGTGGAGTACGCGGCAGTCCGGGATGACGGAAGTGCAGGGCAGGAAGTGAACCGTTCGGAGCTTACGTGGAAATGGTGGAAACGTCGCGAAGGATTCGAGTCGTTCGAAGACAGCCGGGCCCCCGATGGGGAGAGCACAACTCCCCTCCACGAAATCCTCCAGGACCACCAGTCCCGCACAGGGGCGAACTCCACCACTACCCGTGATGACACAACAGAACAGGAAGAATTTCTTATGAGCTCGCTTGATGAAGCTACGAAACAACTGCTGTCCATCGAAGGCGCCACAGGCGCGGCCATCGTTGACTACTCCAGCGGAATGGCACTGGCCCAGGGTGGCAACCCCGGCTTCGACCTCGGCGTTGCCGCAGCCGGAAACTCCAATGTTGTCAGTTCAAAGCTCCGCACCATGGCCGATCTTGGCCTGGACAGCAATATCGAAGACATCCTGATCACGCTGGATTCCCAGTACCACCTGATCAACGTCCTGAATTCAGCAGGGTCCAAGGGGCTCTTTGTGTACCTGGTGCTTGACCGTACCTACGCGAACCTGGCCCTGGCGCGCCACAAGCTCAGCAACATCGCCAAGGTTGTTGCCATCTGATTCCTTCAGAGGACCATAAAGGGCGGCCGCAGAAAGCGCGGCCGCCCTTTATGGTTTCTTGACTGGGCCAATTCTTGACTGGCCTAATTCTTCATGGGGCTAGTTCTTCACGCGCCGGGCACCGGCGCCAGCCGATTCAAACTTCACACCTAACATGTGGTGCACCAGAACATCCTCATTGGTATTGGCGTTGGCCTCGATGGTGACCAGTTCGCCGTCGCGCATTACACCAATCCGATGGCACCAGTTGACCATTTCAGACAGGTCCGAAGACAAGAGGATGATCGCCACACCCGTGCGGCTGAGCTCCGTGAGCATCTTGTACACGATCTCTTTGGCCCCAATATCGATTCCGCGACTGGGATGGCTGAGGATCAGTACGTCACAGGTGGTGGTCATCCATCTGGCGAGTTGCACTTTCTGGCGGTCGCCGCCTGAAAGGGTGGAGATGGCGCCCTGGATGTTGGTTGTGTTGATGCGCATGCGGTGAACCACATCAGCCACACCCCGAAGCTGGGATATCTCATCCTGAAGGCTCTCATTGCCCGCTTGGGCCCCATGCTGAAGCCCGTCTGCAATGCTGGCTTCGTACTCGTAGTCGTCGGCCGCATCCGGGGAATAGCCAATCTTCAAGCGCCGAGCGTCATGGACCCCCCGGATCTCTACTTGATTCCCGTACAGGTGAATCTGCCCTGAGGTGCTTGGGTGAAGACCCGCAAGAGCCTCAACCACTTGATGTACGCCGGACCGGTGGGTCCCCACCAGGCCGAAAATTTCGCCCTTGGCCACAGTGAATGTCACATTCCGAACCCTGTCCCCCACGCTGAGGTTGGCGATCCGCAACGCCTTGTCGCCGGCTGCCGGATCAGTCGGCCTGGCGGCTTTCTCCGGTTCCTGTTGGAGCAGGAGGAAAGCAAGTTCCTCGGCGTCGGTTTGGCTGGCTTCCAGGGTCTTGTGAACCTTGCCATCCCGCATGACAGCGATCCGGTGCGCAATGGATCGGACTTCATCAAGCCGATGGGTGATGTAGATGATTGCCCGGCCTTGACGGGTCAGCATCCTCAAAACCTGATGCAACACAGCAACGTCGTGATCCGGCAGTGAAGCAGCCACTTCATCCATGATCACGAGCTGGGCTTCTTCGGCGACCATGCGCATAACTTCCACGAGCGCCTGTTCGGCACGGATCAGCGTCCCGACCTTGGCATCCGGATCCATGCTGATGCCTATTTCCCGGATCAGCTTGGCCGCTTGATCACGGAGTTCACCATGAGACTTTCCTGCCTGAAAAGTACCGCGGAATATTGCCTCGGTGATCGTCAGGCCGGGATCGATCCGGAAGTTTTGGGGAATCAAGCCGACTCCGCAGGCCTGCGCTTCTGCGATGGAGTCCGGTCCGTAATTCTCCCCTGCGAGAGTGATCTGTCCGAGGTCGTGCTTGTGGGATCCGGCCAAGACGCCCATCAAAGTGGTCTTGCCGGCACCATTGGTTCCGATCAACCCCAGAATCTCGCCTCGATGCAAGGAAAGCCCAACGCCTTTGAGGATGCGCCGATGGTCGTACGAGGCGTGAATATCCTCAGCATGCAATAACAGGTCCAAGAAAGCTCCTAATCCCAGGGACGATAGCAGCCCATGCGAGTTCATGGCGAAGCTTTCCAGCATCGTGCCTGGGGCGTTGGACTGCGGCATAAACTCCCCCATCATGGGTTTATGCAGCATGCTGTCAACTACTCACTGGGGCGCCTTGGAGAGTCAACCAGATGAATTCCATAAATGCAAAGCAGAATAGGCGAAACAACAAATGCTATTTCGTGACGCAAAAATCTTCACTATTTATAGAATCGTAATTTCATTTCATGGCATGGCCTTAATCTGACCTGGCGCTTAAACAGCAGCGGCCCAGGACATTCGTCCCGGGCCGCTGCTGTCAAGGCTGTTTTACTCAGCAGTATTGCCGAAGTAGTCGGCGCCTCCAACGTATTCGGTGTGTCCGGATTCGACGTCAGCAGTGGCCATCTTGGCTACTTCAGCTGCAAACTCCTCCACGGAGTACAGCTTGCCTGCTTCGGCGCGGCGGGCTTCGATTGCTCCCGGGTTGGAGCGGTCCAGCAGGGTCGCCGTAACGGTGCCCTCGATCATGTCACCGGAAACAACCACCAGTGAGATGCCCTTGTCCGCGAGATTGGGAAGGAGGGCGCGTAGTGCATCCTCACCGGCGCGCTTGCTCTTGGCTACGGGCTCGTACTCGGGCATGGTCGGGACGGTCTCAACAAAGTGTGCCTGGTGGCTGGTGACGAATACGACACGTGAGCCCTCAGGCATGAGCGGAACGGCTGCATTGAGCATGTTGACCTGCGCATCGCGGTTCAGCTTCAGTGCGTAGCCCTCCTCCATGCCCGATTCCATACCGCCGGAAGCGTTGAGCACCAGGACGTCAAGCGAACCGAACTCCTCCATGGCCGTACTGGCGAGGGCGTGCACACCTTCATCGGTGGTGAGGTCTGCGCCCACCGCAGCTGCACGACCCCCAGCTGCCTGGATGTCCGCTACTACCTTGTTGGCGCGGGGCGCCTTCTGCCGGTAGTTAACTACGACGGCGGCGCCCTCGCCGGCGAGGATCTTGGCAACTTCGGCGCCAATTCCGCGGGAAGATCCCGTGACGATGGCGGTCTTGTTATCCAGCGTTCCCATTCATGCTCCTTTGTTCACTTCATCCAAATTCCGTGGCCTCGACTTCCATCATGCCAGCGGCAGCGATGAATTCGGTTGTTGGTCCCGGACAAAAACAGGGGTACAGGCTAGTGGGCTAGTGCCCCATGCCCAGGCCGCCATCAACCGGGATGACGGCGCCGGAGATATAGGCGGCTTCGTCGCTGGCCACCCAGCGCACTACGTCTGCTACTTCGGAGGCCTCGGCGAAGCGTCCTGCAGGTACGTTGGCCAGGTAGGATTTCTGGGTTTCCTCCGGCAATTCAGCAGTCATGTCAGTGTTGATGAAGCCTGGCGCTACTACGTTGGCCGTGATGCCCCGGCTGCCGAGCTCCCGGGTCAGCGACCGCGCAATGCCTACCATTCCGGCTTTGGAAGCGGAGTAGTTGATCTGCCCGGGTGCGCCGTAGAGGCCGGAGACGGAGGAGATCAAAACTACACGGCCCTTGCGAAGGCGGATCATGCCCTTGGACGCGCGCTTGATGACACGGAACGCCCCTGTGAGGTTCGTATCCAGGACGGACGTGAAGTCGTCTTCGCTCATTCGCAGCAGAAGCGTGTCCTTGGTGATCCCGGCATTGGCGACCAGTACTTCAACGGGGCCGTGTGCCTCCTCGACAATCTTGAAGGCAGCGTCTACGGATGCTTCGTCCGTAACATCGGCCTTGACGCCCAGGATGCCTTCAGGCAGGTCTGTTTCACTGCGGTAGGTGACGGCAACCTTGTCTCCGTTGGCAAGGAACGATTCGGCAATGGCGAGGCCGATGCCGCGGTTGCCTCCGGTGATGAGGACGCTGCGGCCGGTTGATACTGCTTCAGACATACTTTCGCTCCGAAATTCTGCGGCATACGCTTGCCGCTTTGAAGAGGGATTTTCCTGTGTCGATCTTATCCGCCCGCAGCATCCCGTCGGCAGCCGTCACGTCGCGCGGTTTGGGCCGCTACGGCCTTGGTGAGAGAATTGATAGAGGCCTTTGGAGCGTGATGATTCAGTTGTGACACGAGAAAACAGTCCCCTGCAGCAAGTGCCCGGGGAACCGGATGCTGTTTCCGGTGACCCCGAAGTCCACAGCATCACAGATGCGGCTGCGGCGCACTCTGAAGACATGCGTGAGCGCATGATCAAGTATGCGGTCGCCATGGGTATCCGTATGGTCTGCATAGTCCTTATTTTTGTGGTGGACGGCTGGTTCAAGATCATTGCCATCGCAGGCGCCGTGTTCCTTCCGTGGATCGCTGTGGTCATCGCCAACGGCAACGATAAGGCCGAGGACCACAGCGAGTCTTTACTGGACTACGTTGCAGTCCCTGAAATCGAACGCTCCACCCAACCTGAAGAAGAGCCGTCGGACGCGCCCACTGTGCTCCAGGGAGAGCTGGTGGATGATGAATCACCGACCAAACAAGAGGGCCCATCGACGGGTCATGCAACCGAAGCCGGGCAATCCGGCGATGAACGGGCGGCCTCATGAACATTTTTAGTCTTGCTGGCCCAGGTGGGGCCGGCCAGGAGTCCGCACGCGCCACAGGACCGGCGATGTGTTCCCGCAAGGGCTGCCGATCCGGGGCCCAGTGGCAACTCCTGTGGAACAATCCCCGGATCCACACCCCCGAGCGACGCAAAGTGTGGCTTTCTTGTGGAGACCACCGTGAGTGGCTGGAGGACTACCTGCAAACGCGTAGCCTTTGGAAGGAAACCGTGCCCTTCACGGAGTCCGAAGCCTCGGCGAACGAGGCCGGCTGAATGTATCGATTCCTCTTCTCCAGCAAGTGGCTGGGGTACTTCGTCCTGGCTGTCATCTTCGCTACGGCCTGCGTGTTTCTGGGCCGCTGGCAGATGGACCGCCGGGCCGAAACGCTGGCAGAAATCAACCGCGTGGTCAGCAATTACTCCGCCACTCCCATCCCCTACGCCGAGATCAAGAACCAGTTCGACTCCCTGGACCCTGAACGGGAATGGACACAGGTGCAACTGCGTGGCAGCTACGACCTCGATGGCCAGCGGGTTGTGCGTAACCGGCCGTTGAACGGACAGCCAGGTTACGACGTCGTGGTTCCTTTCCGCCTGACCACAGGCGAAGCAGTGGTAATTGACCGCGGGTGGCTGCCGATCGGCAACAACACTCCCGGCCGTCCCGATGTTGTACCGGCCCCACCAACCGGCCAGGTTACCGTGGTGGCGCGTCTCAAGCCCGCTGAACCCAAATTGGATCGCGGAGCGGTGGACGGGCAGTTGGCCTCCATTGACCTGGCCAGTTTCGCCAGCGAGCTCCCCTACCCCATCGCCACTGGTGCTTACGGACAACTCGCCAGTGAAGATCCGGCCGTGCAGCCGATGCCAACGCCGTTCCCCAAACCGGCAACCGAGGAAGGAACGCACCTCTCCTATTCGCTGCAATGGTTCGCTTTCGGCGTCCTGATGTTCATCGGTTTCGGCTATGCCGCACGGCAACAGGCCCGCAACGCGGCCATTGACGCCGAAGACGAAGAGGACGAGCAAATAATCGCCGCCGGTGGCACGCCGAAGAAGCGCACTCCTGCTCCTCGGAAGAACAAGCGCGCCACGTCCGAAGAAGAGGAAGACGCGATCCTGGATGCTCAAGGCTACTGATACGCGACCTGATCCCGTCGCCAATGTAAGGTCCGCTTTGACGGCAGCCGGTGCTCAGGACACGGTCCGGCTGTTCGAGGAGAAGGTGCCCACGGCAGCCGCAGCTGCGGCGGTCCTGGGATGCGAGGTCGCCGCGATCACCAACAGCCTGGTGTTTGAACTGGACGGTGAACCGTTGCTGATCCTGGCCAGCGGTGCAGCCAAGGTTGATACAGCATTGGTTGCAGCACAGGTGGGCACAGGCAAGATCCGCCGCGCCACACCGGATTTCGTGCTGAAACATACCGGCCAGGAAGTAGGCGGAGTAGCGCCAGTAGGCCACCCACAGAAACTCCGCACCATCCTGGACACGTCCCTGCAGGAACACCTTGTCCTCTGGGCCGGAGCCGGAGACCACAACTCCATGTTCTCCATCAGCTACGAGGAACTAGCGCGCATCACCGATGCCGAACCTTTGCAGGTCCGCTAGGCAGCGCGAAGGCCACTTGCCCGCGAGCGAAGCGGCGCGGTTGATCTGCGTAGCGTGCGTCCAAGCGAGGAACTAGCGAGCACGCGGCAGATTAAGCGCGCCGCGCAGCGGTACGCAACCACATGCGCCGCGCAGCGGTACGCAACCACCGCTGAAAGCTACGCCAGCGTGATGAGGTCCAGGTAGTCTTCGTTCCAGTGGTCCTCCACGCCGTCCGGGAGCAGTACAACACGCTCCGGATTCAGCGCCGACACAGCACCTTCGTCGTGGCTGACCATGACGACGGCGCCGCTGTAGTTCTTGAGCGCACCCAGGATTTCCGCGCGGCTGGCGGGGTCCAGGTTGTTGGTGGGCTCATCGAGGAGCAGTACGTTCGCGCTGGAGGCCACGATGGTGGCCAAGGCCAAACGGGTTTTCTCACCGCCGGAGAGGACGCCTGCAGGCTTGTCGACGTCGTCACCGGAGAAGAGGAATGAGCCAAGGATTCCCCGGACCTCCGCGTCTTTCATATCCGGTGCGGAGGAACGCATGTTTTCCAGGACCGTGCGGTCGACGTCGAGGGTCTCATGCTCTTGGGCGTAGTAGCCCACCTTGAGGCCGTGACCGGGGATGATGTCCCCGGTATCCGGCTTATCGACGCCGGCCAGCATGCGCAGCAGCGTGGTCTTGCCGGCACCGTTAAGGCCGAGGATGACGACCTTGGAGCCACGGTCGATTGCCAGATCCACATCCGTGAAGATTTCCAATGAGCCGTAGGACTTGCTGAGGCCCTCCGCGGTCAGTGGGGTCTTGCCGCAGGGTGAGGGATCCGGGAAGCGCAGTGCGGCTACGCGGTCGTTCTCGCGCACGGCCTCCAAGCCGCTCAGGAGCCGCTCGGCACGCTTGGCCATGTTCTGGGCGGCTACGGCCTTTGTGGCCTTGGCCCGCATCTTGTTGGCCTGGTCGATCAGGACCTGGGCCTTCTTCTCGGCGTTGGCACGTTCGCGCTTCCGGGCACGCTCGTCCGTTTCGCGCTGGAGCACGTAGCGCTTCCAGTCCATGTTGTAGTAGTCGATCTGGGCACGGTTGGCATCCAGCAAATAGACCTTGTTCACCGTCGCTTCGAGCAGTTCGGTGTCGTGGCTGATCACGATCAAGCCACCCTGGTGATTTTTCAGGAAGTCACGAAGCCAGGTGATGGAGTCGGCGTCGAGGTGGTTGGTCGGTTCGTCGAGAAGCAGCGTCTCCGCGTCGGAGTACAGGATGCGGGCCAATTCCACACGTCGGCGCTGGCCACCGGAAAGAGTCTTCAGCGGCTGGTTGAGGAGCCGTTCCGGCAGTGCAAGGTTGGAGGAGATCGCCGCGGCTTCAGCCTCGGCAGCGTAGCCGCCGCCAGCCAGGAATTCAGATTCCAGGCGGTCGTAGCGGTTCATTGCTTTGCGCTGGACGGCCAAGTCATCGCTGGCCATGTCATCGTGGGCTTTTTTGAGCTTGCCGACCACCACGTCCAACCCGCGCGCAGAAAGGATGCGGTCGCGGGCGAGCTGCTCCATGTCAGGTGTTCGGGGGTCCTGCGGCAGGTAGCCGATCTCGCCGCTGCGGGTCACTTTGCCCCCGGCCGGAAGGCCTTCACCCGCGAGGACGCGGGTAAGGGTGGTCTTGCCGGCGCCGTTGCGGCCGACGAGTCCGATCTTGTCCCCTTTGTCCACCCTGAAGTTAACCTGGTCCATGAGCAGGCGTGCGCCGGCGCGGAGTTCGAGGTCCTGGACGGTAATCAATTCGGGTGATGCCTTTCAATGGGGAACGCTCGCGGGGACCGGTGGGTCCGTTAGGTGCGGCGGGGGCGGCTGTGAGAACAGCCTGTTCAAGTCTACCGGCACCCCGGCCGCAGGCTGACATCGACTCAAATGAGCGAAAACTGTGCCACCCGCCAAAGAATCACCGGCCAGTGTTGTGGAAAGGCTCCAAAAACCGTGTTACGCCGCATCCGTATTCTCAAGAACAGGGGAGAAAGCTCCGTATTCATCGCATCGCATCACACCTGATTGGACCCGTCATGAGCCAGACCAACGCTGCCAGTGTGCAGCCAAAGCCGACTTCCCGCACACGCTGGACTGCCACCGACCTGGGGCTCATCGCGGTCTTCGCGGCCCTCGTAGCGGCCTCCTCGATTGTCCCTGGCATTCCTGTGGGAGCCCTTGGCGTGCCCATCACGCTGGTGACACTGACGGTGATGCTGAGCGGACTGGTGCTGGGCGCTGGGCGTGGCTTCGCCGCCGTCGGCCTGTACGTGCTTTTGGGCCTGGCCGGGCTGCCGATCTTCAGCGGTGGCCGGAGTGGATTGGGCATCCTGGCGACTCCCTCGGCCGGCTACATCATTGCGTTCCCCTTGGCTGCTGCCGCCACCGGCTATCTCGCGGCGGTAGTCATCCGCCGGACGGTCAAGTTCCGTGCCCTCTGGTTGTTCGCTGCGACCATGGTGAGCAGCATCGTGATCGTCCACGGACTGGGCGTTATTGGAATGATGGTCAACGCCAGGTTGGACTTCGCCAAGGCGTTCCTGGCCGACCTTCCCTTCGTCCCCGGCGATATCATTAAGAACGTCCTGGCCGTGATCATCGCCATGGCAATCCATAAGGCCTTCCCGGATGTCCTGGTACGTCGGGTCAAGTAAAGCGGGAACAATCACTCCATGAACTCCATCAGTTTCAGCAGGGTCTCGGTGCGTGTCGCTGTCGACGGCAGCGACACGCCCAAGACCCTGCTGCACGATTTTTCCCTGGACCTGGTCGAGCGCCGGATCGGCGTCATAGGTGCCAACGGATCGGGGAAGTCCACCCTGTTGCGGCTCTTGAATGGCTTGGTGCAACCGGGCGGGGGAACTGTCGTGGTCCATGGTGATGACACAGTGACGGCCGTCCGCAGGGTCCGAAGCAATGTGGGTTTCGTCTTCACCGATCCCCTGTCACAGTTGGTCATGCCTACAGGGCGGGAAGACGTTGAGCTTTCGCTGCGACGGTCCATTAAGAACTCCAAGGAGCGGGCTGCGCGGGCCGAGGCCGTCCTGGGTCGCTTCGGGCTCCTGGATTTGGCCGATCAAAGCATCTACGAACTTTCCGGTGGTGAAAGGCAACTGCTGGCCCTGGCCGCAGTCCTGGCCGTCAATCCCAAGGTATTGGTACTGGACGAACCATCCACACTGCTGGATCTCCGCAACCGCGAACTCCTGCGGCGAACCGTGGCCGGACTCGACCAGCAGGTCATTATGTCCACCCACGACTTGGACCTCGCCCTCGATATGGACCGCGTTCTGGTGGTCGAGTCAGGTCGCATAGTGTTCGACGGCGACGCGGCAGCAGGCGTTGCCCGTTACCGTGCGCTGTGTGCAGCAGCGTTGGACGAGCTACCGATGGGAAAGGCGCCCCAGTGAGGGGCCATGGCTTCCTGATTGCCAACTACGTCCCGGGAAACTCGCTTGTCCACCGCACTCCCCTATGGCCGAAATTCCTGGTGGTGGCGGCCTGTGGTGCGGCATCCTTCCTGATCGTGGACTGGATCATCTCCCTGCTGGTCTTCGCCGTGATGTGCGGGTTGTTCCTGCTGAGCGGCGCCGGCTTGCGTAGGTTGATCAGGGCCATCTGGCTGGTGGCGCCCATCGTGCTCGTCATCGGACTCTTCCAATGGTGGCAACTTGGAGGTCCCACGGCTGCGCGCATCGTACTGAACGTGCTGGTGTGCGTCGTGGCTGCCTCAGTGCTCACGGCTACTACTCCCGTGCAGGACCTGCTGGACGGAGTGGTTGCCCTCGCCAAGCCATTCCGCCCGTTAGGTGCCGACCCCGAACGTTTCGCCTTGACCATCGCGGTGATGCTCAGGAGCATTCCATTTATTGCCGGCGCCTTTTCTGACGTGAGGGACTCGGCACGTGCGCGGGGACTTGAGCGCAATCCCAGGGCGCTGGTCCTGCCGGTCTTCATCACTACCGTGGCATACGCCCGGCAGACCGGCGATGCGTTGGCTGCACGGGGTTTGGGCGAGCCGGATGACGCTGCCTCCGGAAACTAGAGCCGCGAGTACTGCATCAGCGCCGCGGTTCCCATGCCGCCGGCAATGCTGATCATCGCCAAAGCCAGGGGGCTGTCGCCCTGGATGGCGTAGCGGCCGCGTGCCTGGGCCAGCAACCGAGTCACCAGGACAGCCCCGGATGCGCCGAAGCCGTGCCCCAAGGCCAGGGCGCCTCCTTCGAGGTTGGCCCTCTCCGGGTTGATGCCCAGGTGGTCCAGGCACGCAATGGTCTGCGAAGCGAAAGCCTCGTTGAACTCGACCAGATCAACGCTGTCGGCGGCCACGGAATGATTCGTCAAGAGACGGTGCGCTGCGTGCGCCGCGCCGATCCCGAGGAGCTGCGGATCCACACCCGCGGTGTCGCAGCCGAGTACCAACAATCCGTCAGTCGCACCCATGGCGCGTGCACGCTTCACCGATGTGATGACGACAGCGGATGCTGCGTCCGCGTCGAAGCATGAGTTTGCTGCCGTAACCGTCCCGCCGGGTACGAACGCAGCTGGGAACCTCGCCATGGTTGACGCCCGCAGCGAAGCCCGGGGTCCGTCGTCGGAATCCACCACAGTTCCATGGGCTTTGAGCGGCACGATCTCGCCCGCGAACTTACCTTCTTCGGCAGTCCGAACTGCGCGGTGATGGCTGCGGAGTGCGTACGCATCTTGTTGCTGTCTCGTCACACCGTACTCTCGGGCCACATTCTCGGCGGCAACGCCCATGTCCGGATCGCCAAACCGCGGTGGCACGAAGCTGGCCCGGGAATAGAAGTCCAGTTCGCCGTCGTCGTTCCGGTTGGCCCTTGCCGGAGCGGTGCTGATGCTTTCCACCCCGCCGGCCAGATAGAGCGGGTTCCCGCCGGAAGCAACCAGCCGTGACGCCAAGGCAATGGCATCCAGGCCCGAACCGCACTGCCGGTCCACGGTGAGACCGGGCACGGAGAGGGGCATCCCGGCTTGGAGCGCGGCGTACCTGGCCACATTTCCGCCGCCGCCCACAGCATTCCCCATGATGACATCGTCCACGTCCGCGGGATCCACGGCGAGGGATTCCAGCAGCGCCCCCAACACCGGTGCCAGGAGATCAGGAGCACGGAGTTGCTTCAAACGGCCGTTGGCACGGCAAATAGGCGATCGAAGAGAAGCGACGATCACGGGTTGACGGGATTCGTCGGCTACTCCCCCGGCTGCGCCGCCATCGCTACCCAAGAGGCTGCGCCCTCGGGTCGTGGTTCTTGACCCAGTCCAGAAGGACTTTCCTGCTGACCTTGCCGCGGTCCGTCATGGGCAACTCCGACAACACGTAGTACTGCAACGGCCGCTTGTCCCGTGCCAAGAGGCCGTCAAGGCCGCTGCGAAGTTGGGTGGCGGTGACCGCACCGTATGAAGGCACGACGCCGGCGATCACCTTTTGGCCGCGAATATCGTCGGGCGCACCTGCAGCGACCGCAACATCAATGCCCGGTACGGAAGCCAGTGCCAGCTCCACTTCGTGGGGGTAGACGTTCTTTCCCGAGGTGATGATCATGTCTGAGCGGCGGCCAAGAATGTGGAGGGTGCCATTCTCAATGAATCCTTGGTCGCCTACGGTGTACCAACCGTCCAGGCATCGGAGGGCTTGTCCATCGTCGCCCCAAAGGTAACCGTTGCTGACCATCCCGCTCCGGACACTGATGTTCCCGTGCCCACCATCGGGCAGAGCCTGGCCGGCGTCGTCGAGGATGCACAATTCCACACCCGGGAAGGGTAATCCGATGCCGGTGCCCCCGGCGTCCAATGGTTCACCCGCGGCCAGTCGGGTGCCGGAGACAAAGCTAAGTTCGGACGCGCCGTAGTACTCGTAGATAGCCGCGCGAGGAGCCCACCGCCTTGCGGCCTCCAACGTCCGGGCGTCCAGTTTGGAGCCGGCGCACACGATGCTGCGGATGCCCGAAGCGTCGACGTCGCCGGCCAGCCCCCGCTCGCTGAGCAAGCGCAGCGCCGTTGGCGCAACCACGAGGCGGGTGATGCCGTCGTGGCTGATGGCCGCGTGTGCCTCTCCGACGTCGAATGCTTCCAGCGTATGGAAAGCAGCGCCCGCGTAGAGGCACTCGGAGAGGGCGTAGAGGTTGAGGCTGGCGGAAAGCGGACCCGGTGCCAACGTGCGGTCATCCCGTGAGAGGCCAAAAAACTCGATGGATGCCTCGAAGGACACCTGCCAGGATCTGCGGGACCTGGTGAAGGCTTTGGGGACTGAGGTAGTGCCGGAGGTTAGGCCGATGAGGAAGGTCGTAGACGGGTCCCCGTCCATAAGATCCGTCCGCACGGGTGTGCTGGTCTCTACGACACGCGAGGAGACTTCCTGGATCATCGGAATCGGCCACTCAGGGTCCAGCACGGCACAGCGCCGCTCCCCTGCCACCGCCGCCGTGTAGCGCTCCACAAAGCGAGCGGAGTTGGGCTCGGCAAGTACAGTGGTCGCGGTTGCGTCGCCCAGCAGCCCTGCTGCGGCGTCGCGGAGTCCCGCCCAGGTGAGCCGGCTGCTGCCCACAACGACCGCGGTGTCGTGGGGGCGCTCATCGGCCCAGAGCTGAAGTTTGTCCAGGAAAGGCATCCACACAATTTTACGGCAGCGTCAGGCGCCGGGCACCAATAGTGACGTCTATTCTGACTGTATGAGTTTCAATGACGGCGCACAGCTTGACCCTTCCCAGGTGGAAGACCGACGTGGCAGCGGTATGGGCCGCGGAACCAAGATCGGCGGTGGCATTGGCGGCGGGATCGTGGTGCTGCTGCTGGCACTGTTCGGCATCAACCCCAACATCCTGGGCGACCTGACAGGCAGCGGAACGCAGCCGCCCGCCGTCGAAAGTGGCGGCGCTGGAGGTGTCCAGGAATGCCAGACCGGAGCTGACGCGGACAAACGGTTGGACTGCCGGATCACCGGAACGGTGAACAGCCTCAACGCTTTCTGGCCCGGATACCTTGCCGACTATAACGTCCAGTACCCGCGGCCCAAGACAGTCATCTTCAGTGAGGCCACCAACACCGGGTGCGGTGCAGCTACCAGCGCCGTGGGTCCGTTCTATTGCCCTGCAGACACTACAGCCTATTTTGACCCTGGTTTCTTTGATGAACTGGTGACCCGCTTTGGTTCCTCCGGAGGACCTCTGGCACAGGAGTATGTGGTGGCCCACGAGTTCGGACACCATGTCCAAAATATTCTCGGAAACCTGGACCAGGCACAGCAGGACCCTCAGGGACCGCAGTCGGGTGCCGTCAGGGTGGAACTGCAGGCTGACTGCTATGCGGGTTTGTGGGTCAGGCACGCAACGACGCAAACGGACGCCAGCGGCAAACCTTTCCTTGATCCCCTGACTGAGCAGGATCTGCAGGATGCGCTCTCCGCCGCTTCCGCCGTCGGCGATGATCGCATCCAGGAGGCGGCAACGGGCCGTGTCTCCCCGGAATCCTGGACCCACGGCTCCAGTGAGCAGCGGCAGAAGTGGTTCTATCAGGGGTACACCACCGGAGACATCAACAAGTGCGATACCTTCGGTGTGGCTTCGCCCTAGGGCAGCACGGCACCAAAAAGGAAGGGTTCCGGGTGATATACCCGGAACCCTTCCTTTTACCCTTGAGCGGGCGAATGTTGATCAGATGTTGAAGCCGAGGGCCCGCATCTGGTCCTTGCCGTCGTCGGTGATCCGCTCGGGACCCCATGGCGGCATCCATACCCAGTTCAGGCGCCAATCGTCAACGACTCCGTCGAGGGACTTGCCAACCTGCTCTTCAAGCACGTCCGTCAGCGGGCAGGCCGCCGTGGTCAGTGTCATGTCAATCAGGAGGGCACCGTCGTCATCGGAGTACTTGAGTCCGTAGAGAAGGCCCAAGTCCACGATGTTGACGCCGAGTTCCGGGTCAATCACGTCCTTGAGCGCTTCCTCGACGTCCTCGAGGCTGGTACGCGCCACATTGATGTCGGTCATGGAACGATCCTAACTAGGCCTGTACGGCAGGAGCAACGGCAACGCCGGCCCCTGGGGCGTAGCGGTCGTAGCCTTCTTCTTCGAGGCGGTCGGCGAGCTCGGGGCCGCCTTCTTCAACAACCTTGCCGTCAACGAAGACGTGAACGAAGTCCGGCTTGATGTAGCGCAGGATACGGGTGTAGTGGGTGATGAGCAGCGTGCCCATGTTGCCCTCTTCATGTGCACGGTTAACGCCCTCGGAGACAACCTTCAACGCATCCACGTCCAGGCCGGAGTCGGTCTCGTCGAGAATCGCGAACTTCGGCTTGAAGAGTTCGAGCTGAAGGATTTCAACACGCTTCTTCTCGCCACCGGAGAAGCCTTCGTTGACGTTGCGCTGAGCGAAGTCGGCGTCGATGCGAAGCTGCTGCATGGCGGCCTTGACGTCCTTGGTCCAGGTACGCAGGGCCGGCGCTTCGCCGTCGATCGCGGTCTTGGCAGTGCGGAGGAAGTTGGTCATGGTGACGCCGGGAACCTCTACCGGGTACTGCATGGCCAGGAAGACGCCTGCACGGGCGCGCTCGTCGACGCTCATTTCCAGCACATCTTCGCCGTCCAGCGTGATGGTGCCGCTGGTGACGTTGTAGCGCGGGTGACCGGCGATGGTGGAGGCAAGGGTGGACTTGCCCGAGCCGTTGGGGCCCATGATGGCGTGGGTTTCACCGGTCTTGATGGTGAGGCTGACGCCCTTCAGGATCTCCTTGGTGCCCTGCTCCGTCTCGATGCTGACGTGCAGGTCCTTGATTTCAAGAGTTGACATGCTCTTCTTTCTTTCCGTTCGTAAGTCTGGCGGTACTTGGCGCTCAGTAGTTATCTACCGAGGCGCCGTTCACAACATTGGTCACGTCCACGTAAACGTCGTCTCCATCGATGGTGACGGCGAAAACGGGGACGGGGTCGTAAGCAGGCAGCTGGAGCGGCTGGCCGCTGCGGAGGTCGAACTGGGAACCGTGTCCCCAGCATTCGATTGCGCAGCCTTCAACCTCACCCTCGGACAACGAGATGTCCGCATGCGAGCAGGTATCGGCGATGGCGTGGATATCGCCCATCGAGTCCTTGACGATGGCTACAGGGTAGTCATCGATCAGGACGCGCAGCGCTTGCTTGACCTGGATGTCATTGGCACTGCATACCAGTTCGCCCTTGGTTTCTTCACTCATTGTTACTCCGCCTGGCCTGTCTTAGTTGTCGGTCGCGGCGAGTTCGCGCTCAACAGCTGCGGTCAGGCGCTCTTCGATTGCCGGAACCTTGATCTGCTGGATGATCTCGTTCAGGAAGCCTCGGACCACCAGGCGGCGGGCGACCTTTTCCGGGATGCCACGGGCCATGAGGTAGAACAGGTGCTCGTCATCGAAACGGCCGGTGGCGCTGGCGTGGCCGGCACCCTCGATCAAGCCGGTCTCGATTTCGAGGTTCGGAACGGAATCCGCGCGGGCGCCGTCCGTGAGCACCAGGTTGCGGTTGGCCTCGTAGGTGTCGGTGCCTTCTGCTTCCTTGCGGATCAGGACGTCGCCAACCCACACACTGTGGGCATTGCGGCCTTGGAGGGCCCCCTTGTAGAGGACGCGCGACTTGCAGTTGGCCACGGCATGGTCAACGAAGAGACGCTGCTCCAGATGCTGTCCGGCGTCGGCGAAGTACAGGCCAAACATTTCGACGTCGGCGCCCGGCGCGGTGAAGCGCGTTGACGGCGTGATGCGAACGAGGTCGCCGCCAAGGCTGACAACGATGTGCTTGAACTTGGCATCGCGGCCGATCTTTGCCTGCTGCGATGACGCGTGGACGGCGTTGTCAGCCCATTCCTGCAGGGAGACGACAGTCAGTTCAGCGCCGTCTTCGACGATGATCTCCACGTTCTCCGAAACAACAGCGGTGCCCTGGTGGTCCAAGACCACGACGGACTTGGAGAAGCGTTCCGCCACGATCACGATGTGCTGGGCGGAAGGTGCTTCGCCGGCGCCGGTGATCAGGACGGAAACTTCACCCTCGGCCTGCAGTTCAGCAGGCACGGTGATAACAGTGGCCTCGGCGAAGTTCTCCCAGGCGTTGGCGGACACGAGGTCCTCAGGGATGGCTGCCTGGCCAATGCGCTGGTCGTCACGGCCAACGGTTTCAACAACGACGCCGGCGGGTGCCGTGACGTTGACAGCCGGAGCTGCACCGTTGAGGACTTCGGTGTGGAGGCCGCGCAGGCGCTTGAGCGGCGTGAACCGCCAATCTTCCTCAAGGCCGTTCAGCGGCTTGAAGTCGGCCAGCTTGTACGACGTGAGGCGGCCCGCACGCGAGCTGTCAGGAATGCCAACGCCGCCACCATGCGAGTGGCTCTTGGCCGAAGCGCCGGCGAGGGGACCAGCGGAAGGCTGCTCCGACGTCGTGCTGGTGTTCGTGCCAGTGTTGACGGGCGAAAGGTTCTCGCCTTCCTCGGTGAAGCCGTTGATAAACGGCTGGGCCGAGGGCGCGCCGATGCGCGCCTTTTCAGTAGTGATATCAGTCATTGTTAACCGACGGACCCTTCCATCTGCAGTTCAATCAGGCGGTTCAGCTCAAGAGCGTATTCCATGGGCAATTCACGGGCGATCGGCTCGATGAAGCCACGCACGATCATGGCCATGGCCTCGTCCTCAGGCATGCCGCGGGACATCAGATAGAAGAGCTGCTCTTCGCTGACGCGTGAAACGGTGGCCTCGTGGCCCATGACAACGTCGTCCTCGCGGATGTCGATGTACGGGTACGTGTCCGAACGGGAAATGGTGTCCACCAGGAGGGCGTCACAACGGACCGTGTTGGCTGAGTGCTTGGCACCTTCGCGGACCTGGACCAGGCCACGGTAAGCGGCACGGCCGCCGCCGCGGGCCACGGACTTGGAAATAATGGAGCTCTTGGTGTTCGGAGCAATGTGCACCATCTTTGACCCGGTGTCCTGGTGCTGGCCCTCGCCGGCGAAGGCGATGGACAGCGTCTCACCCTTGGCGTGCTCGCCAACGAGGTAGACGGCCGGGTACTTCATGGTCACCTTGGAGCCGATGTTGCCATCGATCCACTCCATGGTTGCGCCTTCTTCGCAGATGGCGCGCTTGGTAACCAGGTTGTACACGTTGGTGGACCAGTTCTGGATGGTGGTGTAGCGGACGCGGGCGCCCTTCTTCACGATGATCTCCACAACCGCAGAGTGCAGGGAGTCCGAGGTGTAGATCGGAGCCGTGCAGCCTTCGATGTAGTGAACGTAGGAGTCCTCATCAGCGATGATCAGCGTGCGCTCGAACTGGCCCATGTTCTCCGTGTTGATACGGAAGTACGCCTGCAGCGGGATGTCCACGTGCACGCCCTTGGGCACGTACACGAACGAACCGCCGGACCATACAGCCGTGTTCAACGAGGCGAACTTGTTGTCGCCCACGGGAATGATGGTGCCGAAGTACTCCTGGAAGATCTCCGGGTGTTCGCGCAAAGCGGTGTCGGTGTCCAGGAAGATGACGCCCTGGGCCTCGAGGTCCTCGCGGATCTGGTGGTAGACGACCTCGGACTCATACTGGGCGGCGACACCGGACACGAGGCGGCTGCGCTCAGCTTCGGGGATGCCCAGCTTCTCGTAGGTGTTCCGGATGTCTTCCGGAAGGTCTTCCCACGTTGCCGCCTGCTTCTCAGTGGAACGCACGAAGTACTTGATGTTGTCGAAGTCGATACCCGAGAGGTCTGCACCCCAGGTAGGCATCGGCTTGCGGTCGAAGTACTTCAGGCCCTTAAGCCGCAGATCGAGCATCCATTCGGGCTCGTTCTTCTTCGAGGAGATGTCGCGGACAACCTCCTCGTTGAGGCCACGACGGGCATTTGCGCCTACGTCGTTCTTGTCGGCCCAGCCGTACTCGTAGTTTCCGATACCGTGCAGTTCGGGATTCTTCTCCAGAATCTCCGAGATCACAGTGCCTTCGGCTACCGCTTTCTCTGCTATTTGGTCCGTCATCACGGCCTTTCTTGCTGGTTGTTTGATTCCTGGTACGGGTTCCCGGACTGCTCTGCGACATCCTGGGATGCCGTGGCAGCCGGGCGCCCGGTAGGTATGTGGGTGGTGCAAACGTGTCCGCCCTGCGCGAGCGTGGAAAGGCGCCGGACATCGACGCCCACCAGGCGGGAGAAGACCTTGGTCTCCGTGTCGCAGAAGACGGGGAACTCCGCTGCCAGCCGCTGGATGGGACAGTGTCCCTGGCAAAGCTGGACGCTGGACAGCGCAGCGGGCAACGGGGCCTTGGCTTCGATGGAATGAGCCGAGGCAACGAATCGGTCGCGGCTCAGGGCTTTCGAGAGCGCCATGGCCCGGGCAGTGATGTCATCTCCGGCGGCCTCGACCTCAGGAGCATAGCGCCGTTCCATGTCGGAGAAGCGCTCCTCCGCGTACTGGCGGACTGCGTCTTCACCGGCCAGTTCCTGGAGGCGCCGGAGCGCGGAGCTGGCAATGTTCAGGTAATCGTCGCCCAGCGTGGATTGTCCTTGGGAGCTCAGGACATAGCGACGCGCGGGGCGGCCAGCGCCGGATCCGGCCTTGGCTACGCGCTTGACCTCGATCACGCCGCTGCGTTCCAAATGGTCAAGGTGGCGGCGAACCGCAGCCGGTGTAAAACCGAGAAGGTCACCGAGCTCCGCGGCACTCACCGGGCCGTTTTCGAGAACTGCGCTCAGGACACGGTCCCGGGTGCGGTCATCGGCGTCCGGCAGCGCAGGCGAAGCCACAAAGGCCTCTGCCGCTGCAGCATGCCGCTTTGAGGGCATGGAAACTGGACTGCTCATGGAATACACAACACAATCATGTCGTAATTTGTTTCATGCATCCAGTAAGGCAAGGCTGACTTGGCTGCCTGCCAAGTGTGACCGTACTACTTCACGTAGAATACTCTGGTGCGATCACCCGAATCCCCTGTCCTCACCATAGACGGACTCATTAAGGATGTAGGCCCTTTGGCCTCCCTTGACGGCAAGATGCTCCGGGTGGTCAGTGGACTGTCCCTGGTGGCCGAGCGAGGCCAGGTCACTGCCCTCCTGGGCGCGAACGGTGCCGGTAAAACCACCACCCTCGAATGTGCGCAGGGTTTGCAAAAGCGGACGGCTGGCAGCATTTCCCTGCTTGGCGCGGACCCGGACACGGCAGGTGCCGACTTGAGGTCCCGCGTAGGTGTGATGCTCCAGGACGGCGGACTGCCGCCGTCGGCCCGTCCGATTCCCCTTCTGCGGCACGTTGCCGGCATGTACCAAAACCCCATGGATGTTGACGCGTTGGTGGAACGGCTGGGAATCGGCCAGTTCAGCCGCACCAACGTGCGCCGTCTGTCCGGCGGTCAAAAGCAACGGCTGGCATTGGCAGCTGCGCTGGTGGGCAATCCCGAGATCCTTTTCCTCGATGAGCCCAGCGCCGGACTTGATCCCCAATCGCGCCAGATGGTTTTCGAGCTGATTGCCGAACTTCGGGACGCCGGCATGGGTATCGTCCTGACCACCCACCTGATGGACGACGCCGAGCGTCTTGCCGATTACGTCTACATCATCGACGGCGGCCATAACGTTGTTGAAGGAACGGTCGCCGAGCTGCTTCAGCACGATCACGCTGCGGACACCGCCATTACCGACCGGACCCTTTACTTCGATGCCCCGTGCGGGCTCGATTTCGCCGGGGCTGTTGGCGCTGGTCTTGACCTATCAGAGACCAGGCCCGGTAGTTACTCCATCACCGGCCAAATCACGCCCCAAGACCTCGCAGCCTTGACTGCATGGTGGGCGGAACGGAATATCATGCCTGCCTCGCTGCGCTTGGAAGCCCGCAGCCTTGAAGACGTGTTCCTGGACATTTCCGGAAGGAACCTCCGATGAGCAAGCTCCTATCGCCAAACGCAGGGCCGGCCTCGTTGCCGCGCCGGATTATCCAGCAGGGGCGTTACGAGACGATCACCATGCTGCGCAACGGTGAGCAACTTATTCTCGCCATCGTGCTCCCGTTGATGGCGCTGGTGGGACTAGTGGTTACTCCCATGCTTGACGGTCTGGGCGGATCACGTGTTGACGTGGCCACGCCGGGAATCCTGGCCCTTTGTGCCATGTCCACGGCATTTACCGGTCAAGGCATTGCTACCGGCTTTGATCGCCGGTACGGAGTTCTTCGTTTCCTGTCCACCACGCCACTTGGGAGGGGCGGTCTGATTGCCGGGAAGATTCTCGCCGTATTGGTGGTTCTTTTCCTCCAGGTGCTGGTGGTGGGCACCATTGCGGCCCTGCTGGGATGGCAACCACGCCCGGAGGCCTGGCTCCCGGGGCTCGGGCTGCTGGTTCTCGGCGCTGCCGCTTTCACCGCGCTGGGCTTGCTGGTCGCCGGCACCGTCCGGCCGGAGGCCACGCTGGCGATAACCAACCTTCTGTGGATCCTGCTCGGCGCGCTGGGCGGGATTGTGGTACCCGCCGACAGGCTTCCCGGCCCGCTGCAGGGCATCGTCCAGTTCCTTCCCTCAGGAGCCTTGGGCCAAGCGCTCCGGGATGCCTTCTTGTTGGGCACGGTACCGTTCCCGGCTGTTCTCATCCTCCTGCTGTGGACAGTACTGGCCGGTGCCGCAGCAATCCGATGGTTCAAGTGGAACTAACCCGCCCCGAACCGACCAACCATGCAGAACCGAGAAGTGAGAAAACTGTGAGCACGGCATCGCGCCTCCCGAAAACCGTCCAGCGATTGACGTCCAAGCTGCCCACCGAGGTCAACAACGCCGTGCGCCGCCTGGCATTGTTCTCTCTCATCGGGCAGACAGTCCTCGTGGTAACCGGCGGCGCAGTGCGCCTCACGGCGTCGGGCCTCGGCTGCCCCACCTGGCCGCGGTGCACCAGTGACTCACTCGTCAACACGCCGGAAATGGGCATCCACGGATTCATCGAATTCGGAAACCGCCTGCTGACCTTTGCCCTCGCTGCCGTTGCCGCACTCATGCTGGTGTACTTGTGGAACCTCCGCAAGGAACGACGCGACCTTTTCATCCTGGCACTGGGACTCCTTGCCAGCATCCCTGCGCAAGCGGTTATCGGTGGAATCACCGTGCTGTCCAACCTCAATCCCTGGGTTGTTGGCCTGCACTTCCTTGTCTCGATGGCGCTGGTCGTTTTCGCTACCCTGTTGGTCAACCGGGCCTACGGCCGTACCGGGCACTTCATGAACCGGACGCTGCCTGCCCTCCCCGCGATTGCCCGCCCCGTGACGACGGCCGTTGCTGTTTTCTCGGCACTGTCTGTGATGCTGGGTGTCGTTGTGACCGGGGCCGGACCCCATGCAGGCGATGCTGATGCTCCACGCAACGACCTGGACTGGGACCTCTTTTCGCACATCCACGCCGTTCCCGCCTACCTCATCACCGCCGGAACCCTGTTTGCTGTGTACCTGGTGATCCGCCACAAGATCGCCGGTCCGTTCAGAACTGCTACATACATGTTGCTGGGCGTGACATTGCTCCAGGCTGCCATCGGATTCACCCAGTACTACAACGGAATCCCCGCACTCTTGGTCGGTGCGCACATGTTCGGGGCAGCACTCCTCATGAGTGCAGCCACCAATGCCGCCGATCTTGCAAAGCACAGCCCGGTCCGTTAGCAGATCTCCTAAGCCCGGATCAGTTGCGCCGGGTTGGAACGCATGGCCAGCACGGCCGGATACACCGCGGACAAGGTGCCGCTGGCGAGTCCCGCCCCTATGCCCCATAGTGACGTGTACCAAGGGATCACAGCAGACCAACCTTCGATGGATGCGTAGGCCAGCACGGCTCCCATGCCTACGGCTGCGCCTGCAGCACCTCCCAACGCTCCCACCACGGCACCTTCGACAAGGAACATCGAGGCCAGCACTCCTCGCCGCATGCCCAGGGCAAGTCGCAGTGCAATCTCGCTGGACCGCGCCAACACGCCCAAATACATGGTGGTTCCGGCGCTGAGGCAGGCCATGGCGAGCAGGATGACGGAGACAATGGCTACCAGCCTGCCGAGGTCCGTATTGATCCCTTGTTTGAGCTCCCGGAGGTCGGCCACCGTTTGTACTTTTACGGTCCCGGGTTCAGCAGGGTTGAGGGCCTTTGGCAGCGCCTCGGCAATGGCTGCCGGCATCCCTGGACTCGTCCTAAGGACCAGGGATGCTGCCACGTTGCTGGTCAAAGAGTAGGACCCGACTCCCACCATCACCGCTGACGGCAGAACCGGGTCACGGCCCGGCTCATCAACAATCCCCACCACCGGGACCGGCTCGCCATACAGCCACACAACGACGCCGGGACCTGGCTTTGCGATACCCAGTTCATTGGCGGCATTCTGGCCCAGGATAGCGATGGGCCCTCCGAATGAATGGTCGAGCAAGGCAGCATCACCGTCGGACACCGTTGCCCCTTGGATTCGAAGGTAGGCGGAGTCGACGATCCGGACGGCCCCGTTGAACGCCGGTTGTTCGGGAAAGGACCCGGGCCGGAAGGTCGATGGTTGCACCACCGACGATGAGAGCTCGGTGATGACTCCGGCATCGTCCACACCGGATAGCCTCCTGGCTGCCTGGAGATCGTTGGTGACAGCTTCCCACGAGGCATAACCTTCCTCGCGCGTGACCCGGACTTCGTCCCTCGCGGCCTCGTCGATCCGGGCAGATACCTTGACTGAGGCACTCTCGCTCAGCCCGATGGCCGCAACCAGCCCTCCGCTGCCAAGGAGAAACGCCATGATCAGCAAAAGGGCTTTGGATGGACGAATCGTCAGCGCAGAAACTGCGTCAGCAACAACATCCGCGGCCTCGTGGCGTCGGCGCCGGACCAACGCCTGTTTGTTGCTTCCTGGACTGGCGGCGGTTGCGGGTGTCCCGACGAAACAGCCGCGGCCGACCCCTGTGTCCTTGACGATGGCCCCATCGCGCATCGTGATGATGCGGTCCGCGGCTGCAGCAATGTCGGGATCGTGCGTCACCATGGCCACGGTGGTTCCTGAGTCACTGAGCTCACGCAAATGATGGATGACGATCTTGCCGTTCGCGGTGTCGAGGCTGCCTGTGGGTTCGTCCGCAAGCACAACTTTCGGAGCTCCGATCACGGCCCGGGCGATGGCCAGGCGTTGACGCTCTCCCCCGGATAATAGCGACGCCGGGGTTGCCGCCCTGTGCCCAAGCCCAAATTTCCTCAGAGCGGGCATGACCAGCTGTTTCTGGACGGACAGCCCTATTCCCCGTGCGCGAAGGCCCAGCACGGCATTTCGGGCCGCGGCGTCACGCCCCAACATATGGGATTCCTGGAAGACAAAGCCAAAGACATCGGCCCGCCGGTCTGCCCGCGCTCTCTCGTCGAGGTCCGCGACATTCATACCTCTGATCCGGTATGTGCCCGATGTCGGTGTGTCCAAAAGACCAAGGACGTTGAGCAGCGTGGACTTTCCCGAACCGGAGGGACCCACTATGGCCACGAATTCCCCCTCATGGATGTCGAGGTCCACGTCCACCAACGCCATCGTCCCGGGAAAGCCGCGGCTAACGCCTCGTAGGCTGAGGATGGGCAGGCGCTGCGCACGCGCTGATGATTCGTGGGCGGGCACAAGCGCACTCATTGCAGTTTCACCTGATCCCCTACGATCAGGCCGTCTACGTCCGCGATCGCCGCCCACCCGTCTGCCTGCGCGGTGACCTTGACCTCCAGGCGGCGGGGCTCGCTGTTCCCTTCAACCAGGAGGTACGGTGTCCCGCCGTCCTGGCGAATCGCAATGAGGGGAACGGCGAGGGACTCTGCAACTGCGCTGCCTGAAGTCATGGTGACTGACTGGTCTGCGGCGAATCCCTGTGTCCCCGGCGGCAATGCTACGGTGATGTCTTTTCCAGGGATTTCGTTTTTGTTTTGGTCACCCTCCAGGAAGCTGCTGACCTGCACCACCGTGGTGTCCAGGACCGTTGAACCGGCCCTGACCGTTACGGGCGTGCCCACCACGAAAGTCTCGGATTGAACAACATCTGCACGGGCAACAATGGAGTCGTCGGCGACCCTGACCCGGGCCACGATCCCGTCCTCGGCCAGAAGTGAACCGGGTCCGGCGATGGAAGCTACAGTCCCGGAGTCACCGGGGACCTGGACAAATTCCCGCCAGCGAAACATGACGCCCGACGAGTTCGTTGGTGCTGCATTACCAGCTTCCTCCTGAGGGAGTGGATCGGGCGCAGCGGGGGCTTTGTACCCTGCGGCTTTGTACCACGATCCCAGTGCCTGCTGAGTAGCCAGGTCAAAGGTTCCTGTTGTGGCGCATGCATACCCGAAGTTCGTCAAGGCCGCTTGGAGGGCTTTGACATCGGGACCCGAGTCCCTTGGGCTGATGTCCCGATACAACGGCACGCTGCTGGGCAGTATCAGCAGCGGCCTCCCGGAGACCACCGCCAGCACTTCACCGGGAACCACGGGGCTCCCGGCCTCTTTTGCCACGTCCGTCACCACCAGTCTGTCAACACCTTCGGCGGGGCTCGCCTGAAGGGTGGACTGGGCTCCTGGAACGACTTTCCCGGAAAGAACCACCTGTTTGACCACCGCACGGCGTTCTACCGTTGCCGAAACCGGAACCACCGAGGCCAGAGTCGGCATCGGCTCCGTCCCGGCCGTTGTGTGCGCTCCCGCCCAGTAGGCGGTACCCAAGCCTGCCAGCACAACGGCCGACGCGACAGATATCAGCCACCATCGTGGGACGCGCCTCATGCCGCGGCGAATCAGCAGGGACTCAGAGTCCTGCATCAGCCACGCCGTGATCGCGCAGTATTTGCTTGGCACGCTCCACAGCGGCAGCCTTTTCATCTGCCAGGGCGTTCAGTTCAGCCTGATGGTCCTTCATCTGTGCTGCCTGGTACTCAGCGAGAATGTCATAGGGTTTGCCGGCGCCGCCGTTGGCCTCCTTGCAGTCCAGAGCCAGCAAGGCAACACGAATCTCGTCTTCCTTGGAGCCGCCCGACGTCAGATTCCACGAACCTTGCTCCGAAACCTTGAGACCTTTCCCGGCCACGCAATCCTCCCAAGCCCGCCGGAAAGCCAAATACTCGGAATCGCGTTCCGTCAGCGCCACGGCGTTGCGCGTGATCTGATTCTGGACGGATGTGTCTCCAGCCAGACCCTCCAGGAGTTCGGGCAAACCTGCCCGCCCCACTGAATTGGTGCACTTCACTTCCGTTTCCTGTTGCTTGGCACTGAGGGGCGGGCGCTCGGGCTGCTCGTCCATCACGCCGGGAATCTGCCTGATCTCCGGCATGGCACCGTTCCTGGCAGCCAAAGAGCGGGACCACTGACCATATCTGTAGTCCTGAAGGGCTTTACCTCCACCGCCCCATGGAGCCACCGTGAACCCGGCATCTTCCACGCAATCGTAGATGAGGAAGGCCACCGCCGAATTGACGATGACGTTCTCACGGTCTGAGTACCAGTAGGCACTCATCGGGAGAATCACCTCTCCACTGGCCTCGTTGAGTGACGCCGTGGCTCCAGCCCCGGCAGAACGATCAACGTCCGGCAGGCTGATGGCCGTGGACGCGGTGGGTGACGCTGCCGGCGGGCCCGAACAGGCCACGCCGGCCGGCACGACAACAGCCAGCGTCGCTGCGAACTTGAGAACCGCACCAAAAGTGGGAGATCGCAAGGCTAACCCCAGATGCTGGAGATCTCGTCGTCCCAGTTCACACCGGCATACATTGATACACCTCGAAGATCGTTGACGGCGTTGCCACCCCTGAAAATCACGGCATGGCCGGAGTAGTTGAGGTCCCGATACAGGTACACGTAAGGCGATTGAATGTTCGCAGGCGGGCCTATGACTATGGAACTGGCCTTATCGTTTGCCGTGTCACCCACATATGATGCGACCCAGTTATAGGTCCGTTGAGTCCCCGTGAACCAGTAATTGTCGTAGAGACATACGCGGGCCGTGGAGCAAGCCGGTGCGGCTTGCGCGGCGGTCACTCCGGTCAAGACCGAAGCCGAAGCAACCGTCAGAATCCCGGCTGTACGCAGGAGTGCTTTCACTGTTTTCCCCAATGCTCGTGCGGCGCGGAACAGCTCTGTTCCATCACGAACACTAGGTTGCACACGGCACCACCTAGATGACTTTTCCGCAAATTAGGTGGCATTTGGACAGGAATTAGGTGCCCGGAGTCCGGAACTAGGTGCTGCAACGGGCCTTCTAGGTAGCAAAGCGCGTCAAGGCGCTTCGCTGCCGGCATCCCCCATACTGGTCCAATGCGAACCACAACGGTGTTGGTCGAGGGCGAAAGTGACAGTGTGGCGGTCCAGGCGCTGGCCCTTCGACTTGGCCATGACTTGGCGGAAGAGCATGTGCAGATCGTCCCAATGGGTGGAGCTACCAGCATCATCCACTTCCTCGACCGCTACGGGCCGAAGGGGGCCGGCCATAGGTTGCTTGGTCTATGTGATGCCGGGGAGTCCCAAGGAATAGCCCGTGCGCTTATCCGCGCCGGTGTCGGATCCGGACCGTTGGAAGAGCGCGGGTTCCAAGTATGTGATGCCGATCTGGAGGATGAACTCATCCGATGCCTGGGAACCGACGCTGTGCTCGAGGTCATCGAAGCTCAAGGCGAGCTGGCGTCATTTCGGCTCCTTCAACGCCAGCCATCGCTTCGCGAACGGCCCGTAACAGCGCAACTGCAGCGATTCTTTGGAGGGCGCAGTGGCAACAAGGTCCGCTACGCACCCCTGCTTATCGAGGCGCTCCCTGCCGGGCAAGCACCCCCGCCGCTGGCGCGTCTCGTCGAATCATTTGCGGGGTGATGCAGGACGCTCTGGAACCCGCGGAAGGTGAGAGAGCGTAGGGCTCAAGCCCGCGGGAGGTGAGAGAGCGTAGGGCTCAAGCCCGCGGGAGGTGAGAGAGCGTAGGGCTCAAGCCCGCGGGAGGTGAGAGAGCGTAGGGCTCAAGCCCGCGGGAGGTGAGAGAGCGTAGGGCTCAAGCCCGCGGGAGGTGAGAGAGCGTAGGGCTCAAGCCCGCGGGAGGTGAGAGAGCGTAGGGCTCAAGCCCGCGGGAGGTGAGAGAGCGTAGGGCTCAAGCCCGCGGGAGGTGAGAGAGCGTCCTTGCTTTGGGCGGAAAAGCGCGACGCCGGCACTGACCACTGAAACAAAATGGCGAGTACCGGCGTCGTGCGTTGGTGCTTGAGGGTTCGGGGAACCTAGCCGCCGATGATCGGCGAACCGATGAAGGGGTCAACGGCCAACGCGATGAAGAGCAGCGTGAGGTAGCTGATGGAGCCGTGGAAGACCTTCATGGCTCCCTTATTGGAGACGTCGCCGCCCTGTGCCCGCTTGTACAAAGCGTGGCTCTCGTAGAGGAACCAGGCTCCGGCCGCGACAGCGACGATCGTGTAAACCCAGCCGGCCCCACCGACAGGGACCATCAGCAGCGAACAGGCAACCATGGCCCAGGCGTAAAGAACAACCTGTACCGAAACGACTTTGGCACCGGCGATAGCGCCGAGCATGGGTACCTTTGCATTGCGGTAGTCCTCGCCGTACCGCATGGACAGCGGCCAGTAGTGCGGCGGCGTCCAGAGGAAGATCACCATGAAGAGAACGACGGCGGGCCACTCCACAGTGTTGGTGACGGCTGCCCAGGCGATCAACACCGGGAAGCATCCGGCGGCGCCACCCCAGACGATGTTCTGGGCAGTGCGGCGCTTGAGGATCATCGTGTAGATGACGACGTAGAAGACAATGGCGCCCAGGCCAAGCCACGCTGACAGTGGATTGGCGCCGAACCAGAGGATTGCGATGGACGCCGCGCCTAGTAACCAGGCGAAGATCAGGGCTTCGCGCGGAGTTACCTCGCCGGTGACCAACGGGCGCTTCTCGGTGCGGTGCATCAGTTTGTCGATGTCGCGGTCGATGTAGCAGTTGAATACTCCGGCGCTGCCTGCCGCGAACGCACCGCCGACGAGCGTTGCAAGGATCAATCCGATGGAAGGGAATCCGCGTTGGGCAAAGATCATGGTGGGCAACGTGCTCACGAGGAGCAGCTCGATGACACGTGGTTTTGTCAGTGCCAGATACGCCTTCAACTTACGGGAAATTCCGATGCTTCCCCGGGCCGGGGACGCGTTAAGGGGCGTATCAGTTGTGCTCACGGCGGCAGTCACTCTGTTCTATGCTCTGGGGTTCTCGCAGCGGCTGCCGTCCCGGTTTTCTAAAAGCAAACGCGGGCGCATGTACCGCTGGTGGCCTCCAAATATCATACCGTGGCCGGAAGTGCCCCGATGTCCGCAAAATACGTCAATGTTTCCGAATCTTCACTCCCCTGACAGGCCATCGTGATTCATATAAGGGAATTTCTGTCCAGTTAGTGGGATTCCCTGAGTTCCATGCCACGTTTGGGGCTAAGCTGTTGAGCAGATCAGCACACGTTGACGATCCGGGAAACCGTATTCTCGGATATCCGTGCGTCTGGATGAGAGATCAACGTTTCAATGGTGAACGGCTGGTAGACACATTGCAGCGGGCGCCATCCTGTGCTTCCTGCGTGCCGTGTCCGTACGCCTGCCGTCAGCACAGAGAGGGGCTCGGTTTTCGTGCCACATTTGGAAGAGCAAGAACTGTCATGGACCGATCTGGACAAGAAGGCAGTTGACACCGTTCGCGTGTTGGCCGCCGACGCCGTGGAGAAGGTCGGCAACGGCCACCCGGGAACGGCAATGAGCTTGGCTCCGGCAGCATACTTGCTGTTCCAGAAGCTGATGCGTCATGACCCGAAGAACCCGGACTGGATCGGCCGTGACCGGTTCGTCCTGTCCCCCGGTCACACCTCGCTGACCCTTTACATCCAGTTGTTCCTCTCCGGCTACGGCCTGGAACTGAAGGACCTTGAGGCGCTGCGTACCTGGGGTTCGCTGACCCCGGGCCACCCCGAGTACAAGCACACCGCCGGTGTGGAAATCACCACCGGCCCGCTCGGCCAGGGCCTGGCTTCGGCTGTTGGTTTCGCTTACTCCCAGCGCCGCCAACGCGGCCTGTTCGACGCCGATGCTCCCGCCGGCGAGTCGCCGTTCGACCACACCATCTGGGTGATCGCTTCCGACGGCGACCTGCAGGAAGGCGTGACGTCCGAGGCTTCCTCCCTCGCCGGGCACCAGGAGCTGGGCAACCTCGTGGTGATCTACGACGAGAACCACATCTCCATCGAAGACGACACCGACATCGCCTTCACCGAAGACGTCCTCAAGCGTTACGAGGCCTACGGCTGGCACACCCAGCGCGTTGACTGGACCAAGACCGGCGACTACGTCGAAGACGTCCAGGAACTGTACTCCGCACTGCAGGCAGCCAAGGCTGAGACGAACAAGCCGTCCATCATCTCGCTGCGCACCATCATCGGCTACCCGGCCCCGAAGAAGCAGAACACCGGAAAGATCCACGGTTCCGCCCTGGGCGCCGAGGAAGTCGCAGCATTGAAGACCGTGCTCGGTTTCGATCCGGCCAAGTCCTTCGACGTTGATGAAGAAGTACTGGCACACGCCCGCAAGGTCCTTGACCGTGGCGCCGAGTCCCGCGCAGCATGGCAGGCCTCCTTCGAGGCATGGCAGTCCGCCAACCCGGATGCCGCTGCCCTGCTGGAGCGCGTTGAAGCCAAGAAGCTTCCCGTGGGCATTGACGCCGCGCTTCCGGTGTTCGAAGCCGGCAAGGATGTTTCCACCCGCGCGGCCTCGGGCAAGGTCCTGAATGCCATCGGCCCGGTCCTTCCCGAACTCTGGGGCGGCTCGGCCGACCTCGCCGAGTCGAACAACACCACCATCGAAGGTTCGCCGTCGTTCATCCCGACGTCGCGTTCCACGGACGCCTGGAAGGGCAACCCGTACGGACGCGTACTGCACTTCGGTATCCGTGAGCACGCTGCCGCGTCGATCGTGAACGGCATTTCCCTGCACGGCCGCACCCGCGCTTTCTCCGGCACGTTCCTGATCTTCAGTGACTACCAGCGCCCGGCAATTCGCCTCGGCGCCCTGATGGGTGTTCCGTCCCTCTACGTGTGGACGCACGACTCCATCGGCCTGGGCGAAGACGGCCCCACGCACCAGCCCGTGGAACAGCTCGCCTCCCTGCGCGCCATCCCGGGCTTGGACGTCGTCCGTCCCGGTGACGCCAACGAGGTCTCCGCAGCATGGAAGGTCATGCTCGAGAACCACGAGAACCCGGCCGGCATCGTCCTGACCCGCCAGAACATCCCCACCTATGCCCGAGGCGAAGGTGAAGCCGCTGGTGACACGTTCGGTTCCACCGCAGGTGTGGCCAAGGGCGGCTACGTGCTGGCCGAGGCATCCAAGGACGGCGCGAGCGTTGACGCGCAGGTCATCCTGATCGGCACCGGATCGGAAGTCCAGCTCGCCGTCGAGGCCCGTGAAGCACTCCAGTCGGAGGGCATCGCAGCGCGCGTAGTGTCCATGCCGTGTGTTGAGTGGTTCAACAAGCAGGACGAGGCGTACCGCGAGTCCGTGCTCCCCGCTGCCGTGAAGGCCCGTGTTTCGGTTGAGGCCGGCCTCGCACTGGGCTGGCGCGAATTCGTGGGCGATGCCGGCCGTTCCATCTCCCTGGAGCACTTCGGTGCCTCGGCAGACTACAAGCGGCTCTTCAATGAATTCGGCATCACCGCCGAAGCTGTCGCAGCCGCAGCCAAAGACTCCCTCGCAGACGCCAACGCATAACAGTCTGCTCCCCCCTCACAGGAGAAAAAACACATGTCTAGCACTCCCACGCAGCAGCTCTCTGACGCCGGCGTTTCGATCTGGCTCGATGACCTTTCCCGCACCCGCCTGGACACCGGCACCCTGCAGAAGCTCATCGACGAAAAGAACGTAGTTGGTGTGACCACCAACCCGTCCATCTTCCACGCCGCCATCACCTCAGGCACTGATTACGATGCCACCATCGCAGCCCAGGCCGCCGCCGGTGCCAGCGTCGAAGAGACCATCTTCGAAATCACCACCACGGACGTTGCCGACGCCTGCGATCTGTTCGCGCCGATCGCCGCAGCCACCAACGGTGTGGATGGCCGCGTCTCCATCGAGGTGGATCCCCGCCTTGCATGGGACACCGCCGGCACCATCGCCGAGGCCAAGCACCTCTATGCGAAGGTCAACAAGGACAACGTCCACATCAAGATCCCGGCAACCCTGGAAGGCCTGGAAGCCATCACGGCAACCCTGGCTGAGGGCATCAGCGTCAACGTGACCCTGATCTTCTCCCTGGAGCGCTACCGCGCGGTCATCAACGCCTTCCAGTCCGGCCTTGAGCAGGCCAAGGAGAACGGTCACGACCTCTCCAAGATCCACTCGGTGGCATCGTTCTTCGTGTCCCGCGTTGACTCTGAAATCGACAAGCGCCTTGACGCCATCGGCACCGATGAAGCCAAGGCACTCAAGGGCAAGGCAGGCGTTGCCAACGCACGCCTGGCGTACCAGGTCTACGAAGAGCTCTTCTCCACCGAGCGCTGGGCCGTGCTGGCCGAAGCCGGCGCGCTCCCCCAGCGTCCACTGTGGGCCTCCACCGGCGTGAAGGATCCGGCTTACCCGGACACCCTCTACGTGACGGAACTCGTCGCTGCCGGCGTGGTCAACACCATGCCGGAAAAGACGCTGGATGCCACGTTCGACCACGGCGTTGTTACCGGTGACACCATCACCGGCACCTACGACGAAGCGAACGAGACCCTCAACGCCCTCGAAGCACTCGGTGTCTCCTACAACGACGTCGTAACCCTTCTCGAGACCGAAGGCCTCGAGAAGTTCGTGGGCTCCTGGAAGGAACTCCTCGCCGACGTCGAAGGCGCACTCGTCACCGCACGGAAGGCTTCCTAACCCACCATGAGCACAATCAGCTACGACGCCAGCGGTGCCGCCCAGCAGGCCATCGCCCAGCATATTGACGGACTGGTCGAAGACAAGATTGCTACCCGGATTTTCGCCAAGGACCACACGCTGTGGGGTCCTGAGGCGGAGGCCGAGTCCGCGATCCGTCTCGGCTGGGTAGAAGCGGCCACCGTGTCCCAGGCCCTGGTCGGGGACATTCTGGAACTTCGTGATGCCCTCCGCGCCGAAGGAGTTACCCGCATCGTCCTCTGTGGCATGGGTGGGTCTTCCTTGGCTCCAGAGGTTATTGCCGGTACCGCCGGCGTCGAGCTGACTGTGCTGGACAGCACGGACCCTGAGCAGGTCAGTGCTGCTTTGAATGACCGGCTGGCGGAGACGGCTATCGTCGTTTCCTCCAAGTCGGGCTCCACTGTTGAAACGGATTCCCAGCGACGGGTGTTCGAGAAGGCGTTCAACGACGCCGGAATTGATGCCAAGAGCCGCATCATCATCGTCACGGATCCGGGTTCGCCCCTGGACAAGGCCTCCCGCGAAGCAGGCTACCGTGCAGTGTTCAACGCCGATCCCAACGTTGGAGGACGCTTCTCGGCGCTCACAGCGTTCGGTCTGGTCCCCTGTGGCCTTGCCGGCGTGGACATCCAGGCCTTCCTGGACGAGGCAGAAGAAGCAGCCGAGATCCTCAACGAGGACTCAGCTGACAACATTGGTCTTGCCCTGGGCATCGCACTTGGCGGCACCAGCCCGCTGCGCAACAAAATCGTCATCGCTGAAGACGGTTCGGGCATTGTTGGTTTCGCCGACTGGGCCGAGCAGCTCATCGCCGAATCCACCGGCAAGCTGGGCACCGGCGTCTTGCCGGTCGTCGCCGGCCCGGATTCCCCCGAGGCTCTTAACGGCGCCGACGACGTCCTGGTGGTTCGGCTGGTAGGTGCCGATGCCGACGTCGAACTTCGCGAAAACGAGGTAGCTATCGCCGGTGGGCTGCCTTCCCAGATGTTCGTCTGGGAGTTCGCTACCGCGGTCGCCGGGCGACTGCTGGGGATCAACCCCTTCGACCAGCCCGACGTCGAAGCCGCCAAGGTGGCAGCGCGCGGCCTGCTGGACGCGCGCCCGGAACCCACCCCTGCCGCCTTCACCGACGGAGCAGTGGAGGTTCGTGGCGGCGACTGGTTGGGTACCGCGTCAACGGCCACCGAAGCGGTGCAGTCGTTGCTCGCCCAACTGGGTCCTGACGGTTATTTGAGCGTGCAGGCCTATCTTGACCGTATTTCACACGCTCCGCTCGAAGGCATCCGTGATGAACTCGCTGCCGTCAGTGGCCGTCCGGTGACGTTCGGTTGGGGCCCGAGGTTCCTGCACTCCACTGGTCAGTTCCACAAGGGCGGACCGGCCATCGGAGTCTTCCTGCAGATCACTGCAGCATCATCCACCGACCTCGAAATCCCTGAGCGCCCCTTCACGTTCGGTCAGCTCATCGCCGCGCAGGCTTCGGGCGACGCCCAGGTGCTGGAAGGCCATGGCCGCCCCGTACTGCGCCTGCACCTCACCGAGCGTGCAGCAGGCGTGGCCCAGCTCCAGGAAGTCGTCGCTGCATTGGCCAACCAGGCCAGCGCACTCGAAAGCTAAGGCACAGAAACAAACATGCCAGAAACTGAAAACGGCAGGAAGAACGCCGGTCTGCGGAATCCTTTGCGGGATCCGCGGGACCGGCGCCTGAACCGCATTGCCGGGCCGTCGTCGTTGGTGTTCTTCGGAGTCACCGGTGACCTTGCCCGTAAGAAGCTGATGCCCGCGGTCTATGACCTCGCGAATCGTGGGTTGTTGCCTCCGAGTTTTGCTTTGGTCGGTTTCGGCCGCCGCGACTGGGACAACGCGGATTTCGCGGCCGAGGTCAAGGAGAACGTCAAGGCCCACGCGCGAACCAGGTTCGACGAAGCAGTGTGGGAGCAGCTCGCTTCCGGTATCCGCTTTGTTCGGGGCGAGTTCGACGACGACGACGCTTTTGAGCGCCTCGGTGATGTCCTTGATGAGTTGGATGAGACCCGTGGTACCCGCGGGAACCATGGTTTTTACTTGTCGATCCCGCCCAAGGCGTTTGAGCAGGTCTGCCGACAGCTCTCCAAGCACGGCCTGGCGCAGGCGAAGCCGGGGCAGTGGCGGCGTGTGGTGATCGAGAAGCCGTTCGGGCATGACCTTGAGTCGGCCCGGCAGCTGAACGACATTGTGGAGTCGGTGTTCCCGGCTGATGCGGTGTTCAGGATCGATCATTACCTGGGTAAGGAGACGGTGCAGAACATCCTGGCGTTGCGTTTCGCGAACCAGTTGTTCGAACCGCTCTGGAACGCCAACTACGTGGACCATGTGCAGATCACCATGGCCGAGGACATCGGCACGGGCGGGCGTGCAGGCTATTACGACGGCGTGGGCGCTGCCCGTGACGTGATCCAGAACCACTTGCTGCAGTTGCTGGCGTTGACCGCGATGGAAGAGCCCATCTCCTTCAATGCCGATGATTTGCGGGCGGAGAAGGAAAAGGTCCTGGCCGCGGTCAAGCTCCCCGATGATCTGTCCACGCATTCGGCGCGGGGTCAGTTCACCGGTGGGTGGCAGGGCGGGGAGGAAGTCCTGGGCTACTTGGATGAGGACGGTATCCCGGCTGATTCGAAGACGGAGACGTTCGCGGCGATCCGGGTGGATATCAATACCCGGCGGTGGAATGGTGTTCCGTTCTACTTGCGTGCGGGTAAGCGCCTGGGCCGGCGCGTGACCGAGATCGCGGTGGTGTTCAAGCGGGCACCGAACCTGTTGTTCCGTGATCACGGTGAGGACGACTTTGGTCAGAACGCCGTGGTGATCCGGGTCCAGCCCGACGAGGGCGCGACGATCCGGTTCGGGTCCAAGGTTCCGGGCACGCAGATGGAAGTCCGTGATGTGACCATGGACTTCGGCTACGGCCATTCGTTTACCGAGTCCAGCCCCGAAGCCTACGAACGGCTGATCCTGGATGTGTTGTTGGGTGAGCCGCCGCTCTTCCCACGGCATCAGGAAGTGGAGCTGTCCTGGAAGATCCTGGACCCGTTCGAGGAGTACTGGGCCGGGCTGGATGAACAACCGCAACCCTACGCACCCGGCAGTTGGGGGCCGGCGTCGGCTGATGCCCTGCTGGCCCGTGACGGACGAACCTGGAGAAGGCCATGATCGTAGATCTTCCCGATACCACTACCTCCAAGATTTCCAAGAAGATCATGTCCCTGCGTGAGCAGGGCGGCGTGATTGCCTTGGGTCGTGTGCTGACCCTGGTGGTGGTGACCAAGTCCGGGCAGGAAGAAGAAGCCATCGAGGCAGCCAATGAAGCCAGCCGGGAACACCCCTGCCGGATCATTGTCCTGGCCGACGCCGGTGTTGAAGGCCCGGACCGTCTCGACGCGCAAATCCGTGTCGGTGGGGACGCCGGCGCGTCCGAGGTCATCGTGCTGCGCGGCCACGGGCACATGGCCCACGAAAGCGAATCCCTGGTCGCGGCCCTGCTCCTCCCGGACGCGCCGATCGTGGCCTGGTGGCCGCACGGCGCCCCGGAAAGCGCCTGCGAAACCTCCATCGGCCGCATCGCGCACCGCCGCATCACGGACTCAGCCAACGAACCAGACCCACGCCGGGCCTTGGAGAACATCCGCGCCACGTACAAAGCCGGCGACACCGACCTCGCCTGGACCCGCCTGACCAACTGGCGCATGCAACTCGCAGCTGTCTTCGACCAAGTGGACGGCGACCCCGTGTCTGCCGTTGCCGTTGAAGGTGCCTCGGACTCCCCCAGCACGCTGCTGCTGGCCGCCTGGCTGAGCCTTGCCCTGCAGGCCCCGGTCACCATCGTGGCCGACCCTGCAGGTACCGGAATCCGCCGTGTCCGCCTCACCCGAGCCAGCGGCGACGTCCAGCTCTTCCGCCCCGGCCTGTCCGTAGCGGAGCTGACGCAGCCGGGACAGCCGGCGCAGCGTATCACGCTCCCCCGCCGGAGCCTGAAGGATTGCCTCGCTGAGGAACTGCGACGGCTTGATCCGGACGAAGTCTTCGGAGAAGTGATTACGATGGGACTGCCACTTACCAGCCAGAGGAGAGTCCAGACCAGTGCACGCTGAGCCAAGAGTAAGCATCCACCCCGATTCCAAGGTGTTGATGGCCGCCATCGCGGCCCGTCTCATCACCAAGCTTGTGGATGTCCAGGACAAGCACGGCGAAGCGACGGTGGTCCTCACGGGCGGAACCGTTGGCATTGGGACGTTGAAGGCAGTAGCAGATTCCGCCGCAGCCCCTGCAGTCGACTGGTCGAAGGTCAACTTCTGGTGGGGGGACGAGCGTTTTGTTGCCGCGGACAGCGATGACAGGAATACGCGCCAAGCACATCAGGCCTTGTTGGCCCACCTGGCGGTGGATCCTGCCCGGATTCACGAGCCCGGGTCAACGGACCAGTTCGCCACCGCAGACGAAGCCGCAGACGCTTACGCTGAGGAGCTTAAAGAGGCTGCCGAAGCTGAACATGCAGCGGATATGTCTGACGACCGGTCTGACAAGCCTGGCATCCTGCCCCGCTTCGACATTCTGCTCCTTGGCGTAGGTCCGGATGCCCACATTGCGTCATTGTTCCCCGAGCAGGCAGGCGTTCGTGAGAAGGAGCGCACTGTGGTGGGCGTGGAGAACTCTCCCAAGCCGCCGCCGTCGCGCATTTCACTGACGCTGCCGGCCATCAACACCGCCCAGGAAATCTGGATGGTTGTTGCCGGCGAGGACAAGGCCGGGGCCGTTGGTCTGGCCTTGGCTGGTGCCAACCCGGTCCAGGTCCCGGCAGCGGGTCCGGCCGGTCGTGCGCGCACCCTGTGGCTTATCGACGAGAATGCAGCCTCACGCGTCCCCCAGCAGTTGGTCCGGAAGGACCCCGCGGGCGCGTAACCGTTCCAACGCTCCAGCCAGGACCACTTCGGCGTCCTGGCTGGAGCGTCTCTCTTTAACGTAATCCAGATGGGATTTGAAGAGTTCGTCCTCGGGCTTTGTGGAGGCGGGATGGCCAGGATCCCGCGATGCGGACAGGCCGCATTTCGGACAGTCCCAGCTCTTGGGAATTTGGTCGTCGGGAAGCTTAAGGAAAACAAGCCGCGTCTCGTGTCCCTTGGCGCACCAATAGGGAACCCGAATACGCGGCAGTTGCTCGCCTGCGCCGTGGTCGCTCTGATTCCTCGGAGCTGAACCCTGGGTTACACCTACGCGGGTGCCCCGATAACCAGGCGTGCCATGAACCATTTTCGAACCCCTAGCGACTCGGTGGTCGGCCGTCCCGGCCTGTGGGCCTTACGGCCAACAGGCCCAGTCTAATGCGAGGGCTCGACGACGGCACTAGGGTCGGTGTCTTGGGTTAAAAGTCTTGGGTCAAAAAGGGGAGGCTCCGTTCAGGAACCTCCCCTTCTTTTGGGATGACTAGGAGTCGCCACCCGAGGTGAAGCGCATGATCAGCCCGAGGCCAATGATGACAACACCCCACGTGATACCCAGAATGATGGTGAACCGGTTAAGGTTGCGCTCGGCTACACCGGACGAACTCAATCCGGAGCTCATTCCGCCACCGAACATGTCGGACAAACCGCCGCCACGCCCTTTATGCAGGAGGATGAGCAGCGTCAGCAGAAGGCTGGTGATGCCCAGCAGAATCTGCAGAATGACTTGAAGAACGTCCACGACGGCCTTTCGAAGAAACGGAAAACGGGAGCCGGACTAGTCCGTGACGAGGTGGCTCTCGAACCTGACAATGTTAGCAAACTCAGCGGGGTCCAGGCTGGCGCCACCCACGAGCAATCCGTCAACGTCGCTTTCAGCCATGATGGCGGCAGCATTGTTGGCCTTTACGGAGCCGCCATACAGCAGCCGGGTCTTCGCCGAGACAGTCTCGTCGAAGAGTTCGGCAAGCTCCGCGCGGATGGCTGCGCACATTTCCTGTGCATCCTCCGGGCCGGCAACTTCACCTGTACCGATGGCCCAGACAGGTTCGTAGGCAACAACGAGTTCGGCGGCCTGCTCGGCCGTGAGTCCTTCGACGCCGGCGCGCAGCTGGGCCAAGGTGTGCTCCACGTGCGTACCGGCCTGGCGGACGTCGAGGCCTTCGCCGACGCAGAGAACGGGAGTGACACCGTGACGGAATCCGGCCTTGACCTTTGCGTTCAGGACGTCATCGGATTCGTTATGAATCGTGCGGCGCTCACTGTGCCCAACCAGGACATAGGCACAGCCCAACTTGCTGAGGAACTGACCGGAGATGTCGCCGGTGTAGGCGCCGGAGTCGAACTGGGAGAGGTCCTGGCCGCCGTAGTCAACATCGAGCTCATCGCCCTGTACCAGCGTCTGAACGCCACGGAGATCGGTGAACGGCGGAAAGACAGCGACTTCGGCACGGTTGTAGTCGTGCTTCGCGTCGGAGAGCGTCCAGGCGAGCTTCTGCAGCAGGGTGATGCCCTGGACGTGGTCCATGTTCATCTTCCAGTTGCCGGCGATGAAGGGCTTGCGGACAAAGTTGCCGTTGGCAGAGGTAGTCACATGAACTCCAAAGAATGCGTTGAGATATGGAACGGCCGGCAGGACGCATTGGCGTCCTGCCGGCCGGATTGGTGCTTAGCGGTCCAGGACGCTCAAGCCGGGAAGTTCCTTGCCTTCAAGGTACTCCAGGCTCGCGCCACCACCGGTAGAGATGTGACCGAACTGCGAATCCTCGAACCCGAGCGTCCGCACTGCTGCAGCGGAGTCGCCGCCACCGACCACAGTGAAGGCAACCGTGTCAGTCAGGGCCTGTGCAATGGCACGAGTGCCACTGGAGAAGGCTTCGAATTCGAACACACCCATGGGACCGTTCCAGAAAACAGTTTTGGCCCCTTCGATCTGAGCTGCGAACGCCGAGGCGGATTCCGGCCCAATATCCAGTCCGATGCCGGAAGCGCCGAAAGCGCTGTCCTCGATGGCATCTGCCTTCACGACCTCATGCTCAGCGTCCGCTGCGAAGCGGCTCGCCACCACAACGTCCGTGGGGATCACGAAGGATGTTCCCGCGTCAGAGGCACGCTTGAGGTAGTCCTGAACTACGGGGATCTGGTCTTCCTCGAGGAGGCTTCCCGCCACCTTGTGGCCAGCTGCGGCCAGGAAGGTGAAAAGCATGCCACCGCCCACAAGGATGGTGTCTGCCTTGCCGAGCAGGTTGTCGATGACTGCCAGCTTGTCAGAGACCTTGGAACCGCCGAGAACCACCACGTAGGGACGCTGAGTGTCCGTTGTGAGCTTCCGCAGAACCTCAACCTCGGTGTGGACAAGATCGCCCAGGTATGAGGGCAGCCGGGTAGCCACGTCAAAGACGCTGGCGTGCTTGCGGTGGACCGCGCCGAAAGCGTCGTCCACGAACGCGCCGTTGCTTCCCGTGAGGGCCACCAACTCGTCAGCGAAGGCGCCGCGCTCGGCGTCGTCCTTGCTGGTTTCGCGGGCATCGAAGCGGACGTTCTCAAGGACGAGCACTTCGCCGTCCTGCAGGGCAGCGGCAAGCTCCTTGGCGGAGTCTCCCACCGTGTCTGCGGCGAGTTCTACCTTGAAGTCTGCGAGTTCCGCGAGGCGGTCCGCAGCGGGCTTCAAGGAGTACTTGTCTTCGGGGGCGCCTTTGGGACGTCCCAAGTGGGCGGTTACGAGCACACGGGCACCGGCGTCCGAGAGCTTCTTGAGGACCGGAAGGGAGGCCTTGATGCGGCCGTCGTCGGTCACTGTAGAGCCGTCGAGCGGCACATTCAGGTCACTTCTGACCAAAATGTACCGCCCGCGGACACCTTCAGCGATGAGTTCGTTGAGGGTGTGAGATGTCATGTGTCTACCCTAGCCCAGCTTGGATGCGACGAGCTCCGTGAGGTCTACGAGGCGGTTGGAGTAACCCCACTCGTTGTCATACCAGGAAACAACCTTGACCTGGTTGCCGATGACCTTGGTGAGGCCGGAGTCGAAGATCGAGGAAGCCGGGTCGCCAACGATGTCCGAGGAGACGATGGGCGCATCGGTGTAGCTCAGGATGCCGGCGAACTGCTCGGACTCAGCTGCGGCCTTGACGGCTGCGTTGACTTCCTCAACAGTGACTTCGCGGGAAACAGTGACCGTAAGGTCCGTAGCGGAACCGGTGGGGACCGGAACGCGGATGGCGTAGCCGTCGAGCTTGCCTTTGAGTTCCGGGAGGACCAGGCCAATTGCCTTGGCGGCACCGGTGGAGGTGGGAACCATGTTGATGGCGGCAGCGCGGGCGCGGCGGAGATCGCCGTGCGGGCCGTCCTGCAGGTTCTGGTCTGCCGTGTAGGCGTGGACCGTGGTCATGAGGCCACGTTCGATGCCGAAGGCGTCGTTGACGACCTTGGCCAGCGGGCCGAGGCAGTTGGTGGTGCAGGAAGCGTTGGAGATGATGTTGTGCGCTGCGGGGTCGTAGAGCTCGTGGTTGACGCCCATGACAATGGTGATGTCTTCGTCGCTGGCAGGTGCCGAGATGAGGACCTTCTTGGCGCCGGCGTCGATGTGCTTCTGGGCAGCAGCAGCCTTGGTGAAGAAACCGGTGGACTCGATCACGATGTCCACGCCAAGGTCACCCCAGGGGAGGTTTGCGGGATCGCGCTCAGCAAGGACCTTGATGGACTTGCCGTCGACTACCAGGTTTCCATCGACAACTTCCACGGTCTGGGCGAGGCGTCCACCGACGGAGTCGTACTTCAGGAGGTGGGCGAGGGTCTCGGGGCTGGTGAGGTCGTTGACTGCGACGATCTCGAGGTCTGCGCCCTGGGCCAGTGCTGCGCGGAAGTAGTTACGGCCGATGCGGCCGAAGCCGTTGATACCAATACGGGTGGTCACTATGTGTCAATCTCCTTGGTGCTCTTGCAAGCACGCCTAGTGAGTCGGATTAAAAATTTCCAACTAACAGACCCCGCACGTCTTTGGGCAGAGGTGATTATCAGATCGGAGGGCGACCAGCCACGTTGCTGAAGGCTAACCGCCTTCCGTGATCCATCTTACGTTTAACTGAGCCTGCCCCCGCAACTGCGGAGGCAGGCTTTCCAGCATTTGGTCCGAATTCACGCAAAAAGTGACTTTTGTTACATCGGCGTGAACCGGGGCTCACCAACTAGAGGACGATGAGGCCCGTGGCGTTGGCGCGTGCGGCTTCGAAGCGCTTGGCGACGTCCGCCCAGTTGACGATGTTCCAGAATGCCTTGACGTAGTCAGCCTTGACGTTGACGTAGTCCAGGTAGAAGGCGTGCTCCCACATGTCGAGCATGAGCAGCGGTGTGGTGCCTACTGCGACGTTGCCCTGCTGATCGTAGAGCTGTTCGATGAGCAGGTTTCCACCGATGGGCTCGTAGGCCAGGAAAGCCCAGCCGGAACCCTGCAGGCCAAGCGCAGCGGCGCTGAACTGGGCACGGAAAGCATCGAAGGAGCCGAAGGCGTCGTCGATGGCAGCTGCGAGCTCACCTTCGGGCTTGTCGCCGCCGTCCGGGGAGATGTTGTTCCAGAAGACGGAGTGGTTGATGTGTCCGCCGGTGTGGAACGCGAGGTCCTTGGAGAGACGGTTGATGTTGGCGTAGTCGCCCTTCTCGCGGGCATCGGCCAGCTGGGAAAGGGCGTTGTTGGCGCCTGCAACATATGCCGCATGGTGCTTGCTGTGGTGCAGCTCCATGATCTTTGCCGAAATGTGCGGCTCGAGTGCTGCATAGTCGTAGCCGAGCTCGGGCAGAACGTACTCTGTCACGAAATCCTCCAATGTAGTGGACTGACGTCCGGGTTGGTAACTCTCGTTATTTCATCCGGCCAGCGGGCCGACCGGAAATCCTTGGCGAAGAAACCTGCTCTTGCCTCCACCGGGAACAACCCGCGGTTGCCTTGCAGTATTTCCTCCGCACTTTTTCGATTCTATGGGTGTGCGCTATTCGTCCATCATTTCCGGAGTCACATTTGCCTCAGTGCCCGGGATGCCCAAATCCATTGCACGTTTGTCGGCCATGGCAAGGAGGCGCCGGATTCGGCCGGCAATGGCGTCCTTTGTCATGGGTGGATCGGCAAGGCGGCCAAGTTCGTCCAGGCTTGCCTGCTTGTGGGCTACCCGGAGTTCCCCGGCGTACTTGAGGTGATCCGGTACGTCATCGCCCAGGATCTCCAGAGCCCGGTCAACCCTGGCACCGGCCGCCACGGCAGCCTGCGCCGAGCGGCGCAGGTTGGCGTCGTCAAAATTGGCAAGCCTGTTGGCGGTGGCCCGTACTTCCTTGCGCATCCGCCGTTCCTCCCAGACCATCAAGGCATCGTGGGCACCCATACGTGTCAGGAGGGCCGCGATGGTATCTCCGTCACGGATCACTACACGGTCAACGCCGCGCACTTCGCGGGCCTTGGCCTGGATGCCGAGACGACGGGCGGCTCCAACAAGTGCCAGCGCTGATTCAGGGCCGGGGCACGTGACCTCGAGCGAGGACGAGCGACCTGGTTCTGTCAGGGATCCGTGGGCGAGGAATGCGCCGCGCCACACAGCCTCGGCGTCTGCGGCCGAGCCGTTGACGACCACCGATGGTAGTCCGCGCACCGGGCGTCCACGTCCGTCAAGCAGGCCGGTTTGGCGGGCGAGGGCCTCACCGTCACGCACGACCCTGACCACGTACCTGCTCCCCCGGCGCAAGCCGCCGCCGGAGACCACGATGATTTCGCTCTGGTGGCCGTAGACCTCGGCGATCGCCGCGCGGAGGCGCCGGGCCGTTGAGGCGAGGTCAACCTCGGCCTCAATGACTATCCGTCCCGAGATGATGTGCAGGCCGCCGGCAAAGCGCAGCATTGCCGAAACTTCCGCCTTTCGGACCGAAGATTTCTTGATGTCCAGCCGGGACAGTTCGTCCTTGACCGACGCAGTAAGTGCCATCGCGTGTTCCTAACTGTTCCCGAAAATATCGTGGTACGCCGCTGCCAGCAGCAGTGGATCATGGACGGGGCGGCGCCTCGACGCCCCTACTCTACCCAACACCACTTCAGCGCCGATCATCCCCGCGGCCTTCTCGAAGGCCTTGAGATCCTGGATCGCAGCAGGATCCGCGAGGACGACGTCGACGCTGAACTCAGGTGCGTACCGGCGCAGGACATCCAAATGGTCGGCTGCCGTCATGCCTGAGGTTTCCTTGGTTTCCACGTCAAGGTTCATGGTCAGGCAGCGCTTGGCAGCAGTGTCGCCGAGGGCTTGGCGCAGCTCAGGCAGCAGCAGATGCGGCAGGACAGAGGTGTACCAGGAGCCGGGTCCAAGGATGACCCAGTCCGCCAGCTCAATGGCCGTCAGTGCCTCGGTACACGCGGGAGCGTCTTCGGGCAGGAGCCGGACGTCCTCGAGTTTGCCGGCCACAGCACATTTTGCCTGCCCGCGAACCGTCTGCAGTTCATGGCCACCACCCGGAAGCTCAATCCGTGCCTGGCCCTCAATAGTGAGGGGAACGCTGGACATGGGAAGAACCTGGCCCCGGGCTCCAAGCAGTGCACCTGCCCATTTCAAGCCTGCGACCGTATCGCCCAACAGCTCCCACAAGGTCACGATGAGCAGGTTGCCCATGGCATGATGGTCCAGCGAACCGCCTTTGGCGGACCCGGCGTTGAATCGGTGCTGCATGACGTCGCGCCAGGTCCGGCCCCAATCGGTGTCATCGCACAGGGCGCTGAGCGCCATCCGCAGGTCTCCGGGCGGGAGGACGCCGTACTCTTCGCGGAGCCGCCCCGACGAGCCGCCGTCGTCCGCTACTGTGACGATTGCCGTCAGTTCGGAAGTGAGCAAACGCAGTGCCGACAACGAGGCCGCCAGTCCGTGGCCGCCGCCCAAGGCGACCACCGAGGGACTTTTCTTCTGCTGGCTGCCGGGTACGCCCTTGGGTGGAATGAGGGGCAGCGGGCCCGTCAGGACCCCCACTACTCGCGTCCCAGGTCGCGGTGGGTGGTGGTGACTGTCACACGTGGATACTGCGCCAAACGCTTGGAAAGCTCGACGGCGACCGCCACCGAACGGTGCTTGCCTCCAGTACAACCGACCGCCAAGGTGGCGTAGTGCTTGTTCTCCTGGCGGTAGCCGTCCAGGACCGGCTCCAAAGCCCGGACATACCTGTCCACGAACTCGTGTACGCCATCTGCAGCCAGTACGTAGTCGCTGACGTCCTCGTCCAGTCCTGTGTGTGGCCGGAGTTTGGGAACCCAGTGCGGGTTGGGAATGAACCGGGCATCGGCCACGAAGTTGGCATCCACCGGGAGTCCGTACTTGAATCCAAAGCTCATGACGTTCAGGCGCAGGGTCACCGGGCCGGTGTCGCTGAACAGTTCCGTGATGGCCGTCGCCAGGCCGTGGACGTTGAAGTCGGAGGTGTCCAGCACGACATCGGCGTGTTCACGCAGTTCCCGCAGGACCTCGCGCTCGATGCCGATGCCGTCCAGGATCCTGCCTCCGCCTTGCAACGGGTGAGGACGGCGGCCTTGTTCGAAGCGGCGGACCAGGACGTCGTCATTGGCATCCAGGAAGAGCACCCGGAAGGTGATGCCGCTGGCGCTCAGCGCGCCCAATGCGGTCTGGATGTCGGTGAAGAGATCCTTGCTGCGGACGTCAACTACCACGGCCAGCTTGGGAATCGATTTCGGAGCATGCGAGACAATTTCTGCCAGGGTTCCCAGCATTTGCGGTGGGAGGTTGTCCACCACATACCAACCATGATCTTCCAGGGCATCCGAGGCCGTACTCCGCCCCGCCCCGGACATGCCGGTCACTACCAGCAGTTCCGCTTCCGGGGGCTTGACGGGCGTGAGGCCGTCCTGCTCCGTTCCGGACCCTGCCGTTGCCTCATCCATCAGTTGTCCCCGTTTCGTCGGAAGTGATCATTGCAGCCTGTGGTGCCTGCCTGTCAGGGCAAAGCACTGCTGGCATGTTCAGATGCCGCTGACCGCAGATGCGGCCAACGGCCAAGTTCTTACCCTAGCTAAGATTCAAGGATTTCGCCGGTGGTCATGTTGATCCCCGGCACTGTTTCCTCATTCGTCTCCGCAGAACCCAGATGCTGGACCACGGCTGCGGCCAGGGCGGGACCGATGCCCTTTGCCGACGTGAGTTCCTCGACCGACGCGGCCTTAATCTTCTTGAGCGAACCAAAGTGTGCCACCAGGGCTTTTCGTTTCGCTTCGCCCAAGCCCGGTACGCCGTCCAGGACGGAGACTGTCATGGCCTTGCCGCGCTTCTGGCGGTGGAAGGAAATGGCGAAGCGGTGTGCTTCGTCACGAATTCTTTGAAGCAGGTAAAGGCCTTGCGATGTCCTCGGCAGGATGACCGGGAAGTCGCTGTCGGGCAGCCAGACTTCCTCCAGGCGTTTGGCGAGGCCCACCACGTAAACGTCATCGATGCCGAGTCCGGCCAACGCTCGCTTTGCGGCATTCACCTGGGGCTGGCCGCCATCCACGACCACCAGGTTGGGCGGGTAGGCGAACTTTGCCTTGGGGGCGGGCATGGAAGGGTCCGACGGCGGCGCTTCACTCGCGCTCCTGGTGCCTGCCCGCGTCGGGTTGACGATCTCGCCCGAGACTACGGGCACCTGGGCGGCTTTGTCCGTCAGGTAGTGCCGGAACCGACGGGTCAGGACATCATGCATGGCGGCGGTGTCGTCCGCCGCTGCCGCTCCCGTGATGGAGAACTTGCGATAGTCGGCCTTCTTGGGCAGCCCGTCTTCCACCACCACCATGGAAGCCACGACGTTGGTACCTTGCACGTGCGAGATATCGAAGCACTCGATCCTCAACAACGGCACAGGAATCTCCAATGCCTCCTGAAGCTCCTGAAGCGCTACGGACCGGACCGTGATGTCGCCTGCCCGGCGCGTTTTATGGAGCTTAAGGGCTTGTTCGGCATTCTCGCGCACAGTGGACATCAGCGCTGCTTTGTCGCCGCGCTGTGGCACACGGATGTCAACCTTCGCCCCTCGCAACCCACCAAGCCACTCAGTGAGTTCGGCGTGGTTGCTGGGATTCTCCGGTACCAGGACTTCGCGGGGTATCCGTCCCTGGACCTCGCTGTCTTCGCCGTAAACCTGTTGCAACAAATGTTCGATGAGTTCCGGTGTGGTGGCGTCCTCCACTTTTTCCACGACCCACCCACGTTGGCCGCGAACCCGGCCACCGCGTACGTGGAAGACCTGCACGGATGCCTCGAGTTCGTCGTCGTGCAGTGCGAAGACGTCCGCGTCGGTGTCTTCCGCAAGGACCACGGCGTTGCGCTCAAAGACCTTGCGGAGGGCGATGATGTCGTCCCTGAGTCCTGCTGCCCGCTCATAGTCGAGCTCAGCTACCGACGCAGCCATGTCCTTTTCCAGCCGGCCGATAAAACGCTTGGCTTCCCCACCCATGAAAGAACAAAAGTCCTCGGCGAGGGCACGATGTTCCTCGGGAGTAACCCGGGCAACGCAAGGGGCCGCGCACTTGTCAATGTAGCCAAGGAGGCACGGGCGTCCACTGGACTGGGCGCGCTTGAAGACACCTGCGCTGCAGCTGCGCACCGGGAATACCCGCAGGAGGGTGTCCATGGTTTCCCGGATGGCGCCGGCGGTGTAGGGACCAAAGTACCTGGTGCCTTTCCTTCGCTCACCACGCATGACCTGCACCCTCGGGAACTTCTCCCCCATGGTGACCGCGAGATACGGATAGGTCTTGTCGTCACGGAAGACAACGTTGAATCGCGGTTTGAATTCCTTGATCCAGGTGTACTCCAGCTGCAAAGATTCCAGCTCGCTGCCCACCATGGTCCATTCGACGCTGCTGGCCGCGTGGACCATTGCATGGGTCTTGGGGAGAAGGCCGGCCGGGTTGGCGAAGTAGGAATTGAGCCTGGACCGGAGGTTCTTTGCTTTGCCCACATAGATGACCCGCCCGTGGGGGTCGCGGAATCGATAGACGCCCGGGGTGGTGGGAATTTCACCCGTTTGGGGCCGGTAACTTGCTGGATCTGCCACGTTTCCAGTCTAGTGAACCGGAACGACAGCCATGGCCACCCTGTCGCAGGAGGGCCCAGGTGCTAGTCGACCGACTTGCTCTGGTTGTAGCTGGAGGACCGCTCCTGACCGCTGAGCACGGCAATGGCATCCATGATTTTGTCAGTGACTTCACGGCGGGCGGGCAGGGAATGGTCCGGGCCGGTCTTGTCGAAGTACAGGGGCTCGCCGACCTTCATGGTGAAGTGCTGGGGACGGACCGCGTTCTTGTCCGCGGGCTGCAGTTTCTCGGTGCCGATGAGCCCTACGGGGATCACCGGCGCGCCCGTGGTCAGGGCAAGCCAACCCACTCCGGTCCGCCCACGGTAAAGAATGCCGTCGCGGGAACGGGTGCCTTCAGGGTAGATGCCAATGCCCTTGCCTGATTCGAGGATGTCAAGCAAGGTCTTGAGCGCCTGTACGCTGGCCGCCTGCTCGCCGCGCTCAACCGGAATCGATCCCACAGCTTCGAAGAAGGACTTCATCACGGCACCTTTGACGCCCTTGGTGGTGAAGTACTCTGCCTTGGCGAAGAAGGCGACCGGACGCGGCATCAGGGCCTGAACGATGACGCTGTCCAGGAACGAGAGGTGGTTCGGAGCGACAATGAACGGTCCCTCCTTGGGAACGTTTTCCAGCCCAATGACAGTGGGACGGCACGTGGAGGAGATCAATCCACGGGTGGTCCACCGGATCGCATCAAAGACTGCCATCGTTTTGTACCTCGCTCAGGGCCGCCGCACGGACAGCGTCAAGTTCTTCAATTTTGGTGCGCAACTCAAGTGCGGTTGCGACTACTGCCACTGCACCGGCTTCCTCGAGTTCGCCGTCGGGCGCAAATCCCCAACTGACACCGATGCAGTCCAAGCCGTTCGCCATGGCCCCTGCAACGTCCTGGTGCCTGTCCCCCACCATGACGGCCGGCTGGGAATGGAGGTCGGCCAACGCTGCGCCCACAATTTCCACCTTGCCAGAGGCCGTGTTGGCGTCCAGGGATTCGTCGTCGGCAGCTCCGCGGATGGAGACGAAGAAATCGGCAATTTTGTGGTGCTCAAGGACGAGCCGCGCAATTGACTGTGGCTTTTGCGTGGCCACAGCCACTGGCCGGCCGGATTCCGCGAAATATTCGAGGAGGTCGAATATTCCGGGATAAAGCTTGCTCTGCCCGATTCCCGTTTCCTTGTAATGGCGCCGATACCGCTCAATGGTTTCATCAACCAAGCCAGCAGGGACATTGGCCAAATGCAGCAGGGAGTCGCTGAGTTTGGGACCCACCATGGAATTCAGTACCGCTTGATCCGGTACAGGGAGGTTCATTTCACGCAGGGCCACAGAGATTCCCCCTGTGATGCCGCCGGCAGGATCGACAAGGGTGCCGTCCAGATCGAATATTACGGGCACCGTTGTTTGAGTCACCGGGTTAGTTTCTCACGAGTAGCGGCATGCCTGAAACTCGCATGCCGCTACCGGAATACTTCTGGTGACTAACCGAGAATTTCGGCCAGGAACGTCGCCGTGTGGCTGTCGGTGGATTTGGCCACCTGTTCAGGTGTTCCTGTGGCCACGATCTTTCCGCCACCGGAACCACCGTTGGGGCCAAGATCCACAATCCAGTCTGCCGACTTGATGACGTCCAGGTTGTGCTCAATGGTGATGACCGTGTTGCCCTTATCCACCAAGCCTTGGAGAACCATGAGCAGCTTTCGGATGTCCTCGAAATGCAGGCCGGTTGTGGGCTCGTCAAGAACGTAGATGCTGCGTCCGTTGGAACGCTTCTGCAACTCGGCCGCCAACTTCACGCGCTGCGCCTCGCCACCTGACAGCGTGGTTGCCGGCTGTCCCAGGCGTACATAGCCCAGGCCGACGTCCACCAGAGTGTTCAAATGCCGCGCTATCGGCGTGAAGGCGGCAAAGAATTCCGCACCTTCCTCGATGGGCATGTTGAGGACATCCGCGATGGTCTTGCCCTTGTAGTGGACCTCAAGGGTCTCCCGGTTGTACCGGGCTCCGTGGCATACCTCGCAGGGAACATAGACGTCCGGCAGGAAGTTCATCTCGATCTTCAATGTGCCATCGCCGGAACATGCTTCGCAGCGTCCTCCCTTGACGTTGAAGGAGAAGCGACCAGGCTGGTACCCGCGAACCTTGGCCTCGGTGGTCTCGGCGAAGAGCTTGCGGATGTTGTCAAAGACGCCGGTATACGTGGCCGGGTTGGACCGCGGTGTACGGCCAATCGGGCTTTGGTCGACGTGGACCACCTTGTCCAGGTGCTCCAGCCCGGCGATTGTGCGGTGGCGTCCTGCCACTTGTTTGGCGCCGTTGAGCTTGTTGGCGAGGACCTTGTAGAGGATTTCGTTCACCAAGGTGGATTTGCCGGACCCACTGACACCGGTCACCGCGGTGAAGAGACCCAAGGGGAACGTGGCATCAACGTTGTTGAGGTTGTTCTCCCGGGCACCAACAACCTTGAGTTCACGCTTTTTGTCGTACTTGCGGCGTTTCTTGGGAATATCAATCTTGCGACGTCCGGAAAGGTAGTCACCGGTGAGGGACTCCGTGTTTTCCAGGAGCTCCTTATACGTGCCGGAGTGCACCACCTGGCCGCCGTGCTCGCCGGCGCCAGGTCCGATGTCCACTACCCAGTCGGCCTCGTGGATGGTGTCTTCATCATGTTCCACGACGATCAGGGTGTTGCCGAGGTCCCGGAGACGGGTGAGCGTCTCGATGAGCCGCCGGTTATCGCGCTGATGGAGGCCGATCGAGGGCTCATCCAGGACGTACAGGACACCTACCAAGCCGGAGCCGATCTGGGTTGCCAGACGGATACGCTGGGCTTCGCCACCGGACAAGGTACCCGACGGCCGCTCAAGGTTGAGGTACTCCAAACCGACATCCAGGAGGAAGGTCAAACGGGCCTGGATTTCTTTCAGCACCTGGTTGGCGATTTGGGCTTCCCTGCTGGTCAGGGTCAAGCTGCCCAGGAACTCTGCGCACTCACGCATCGGGAGGGCGGCCACTTCCGCGATCGACTTGCCGTTGATCAGCACGGACAGCGACGCCGGGTTGAGGCGCGCACCGTTGCACTCAGGGCAGGGAATCTGGCGCATGTACTCTTCGTACCTGTCACGGGCCCAATCGGAATCCGTTTCACCGTGCTTGCGGTGGACGTACTGAATGGCACCTTCAAAGCCCGTACTGTACTTGCGCTCCCGGCCAAAGCGGTTCTTGTACTGGACAACAACCTTGTGGTCCTTGCCGTGCAGCACGGTATTCCGGACATCCTTGGGGAGTTTCTCCCACGCTGTAGTCATGGAGAAGCCGAGTTCGTGCGCCAATCCCTCGAGGAGACGGTTCCAATATTCCGTGGTGGCCGTGCCAAGGGACCACGGGGCAATGGCGCCTTCGCCCAGGGACAACTCCGGATTGGGAACGATCAGTTCCTCATCCACTTCGAGCTTCGTACCAATGCCGCTGCAGGCTGAGCAGGCACCGAAGGGGTTGTTGAAGGAGAACGAGCGGGGCTCGATCTCATCGATCGCCAAGGGATGCTCGTTGGGGCAGGCCAGGTTTTCCGAGAAAGCCCGGATGCGCCCGGGATCCTCGGGGTCGAGGTCGACGAACTCGACCAGCACGCGGCCTTCGGCCAGGCCCAGCGCTGTTTCCACGGAATCAGTGAGCCGCTGGCTGATGTCTTCCTTGACCACCAAACGGTCCACAACAACTTCGATGGTGTGTTTGAACTGCTTGCCGAGCTTGGGAGGGTCGCTCAATTGAACCAGCTCGCCATCCACCCGGGCACGGGAATAGCCCTTGGCGGTCAGTTCCTTGAAGAGGTCAACGAACTCTCCCTTGCGGCCGCGCACGACGGGCGCCAGGACCTGGAATCGCGTACCCGTCTCCAGTTCCAGAAGCTGGTCGACGATCTGCTGCGGCGTCTGGCGGGCGATCGGCTCTCCACACACGGGACAGTGCGGACGGCCCACGCGGGCCCACAGCAAGCGCATGTAGTCATAGATCTCGGTGATGGTGCCCACCGTTGAACGTGGGTTCTTGCTGGTGGACTTCTGGTCGATGGACACCGCGGGCGACAAGCCTTCGATGAAATCGACGTCAGGTTTATCCACCTGGCCAAGGAACTGGCGGGCGTACGCAGACAGCGATTCCACATACCGGCGCTGTCCTTCAGCAAAGATGGTGTCGAAAGCCAAGGATGACTTGCCGGAACCCGAAAGTCCGGTGAACACGATCATGGCATCACGGGGAAGGTCCAGGTCCACATTGCGCAGGTTGTGTTCCCGGGCGCCCTTGACCACCAGCCGCGACAGGTCTGGCCTCGCGGGCTTGGTGTCAGGAACGACAGGGATGCTGTTCAGGGATTCGATGGCGGTATCTTCAGCTAAGGCTTTGGGCACTTACCAATGCTAATCGAAAACTTCTTCGAATTTCCATGTCGTTCCTCACATGCTACTGATCGGTATCAATCCGCGTCGTAAGCGGCCGCAAGAAGCTGCACGGCCTCCGCGAACGAAGCGCCTTGGGCCTTCGCCGCTGCCGCGTATTGAGCTGCGACGTCAGCCAGCGCTCCCCAGCGGTCATCCCGGGCACAGACCACGGTGCCGTTACGCCCACGGGTGGCTACCACGCCTGCTGCTTCCAGCTCCTTGTAGGCTCGGGCCACCGTATGCGGAGCGACGTCCAGTACGCCTGCCAGATTGCGCACAGGTGGAAGCTTGGCTCCCACGGCCAGGACGCCGGAGTCGGCGAGTTCGATGATTCGCAGCCGCAATTGCTCGAAAAGCGCCACCGCGCTGCTGGTGTTGGGGCGCCATGTGCCTGGAAAATCACCTGTCGGAGTCATGAAGCACTCCGACGGAGAGCCGCTGTCACCCGCGGCGTCTGTTGTTCGAAGCGTCCTTGGTCCATGCCGAGAATTAGACCAGCGACGCCGGTCGGGAACAAGCCGTCACGGCGCACGAAAGCCATTGCGACGCGATCGGACGCGTCCGGGCCGGTCATGCGTTCTTTCGTGCAACGGCAAAAATCCGCCGGAACGGGAAAATTGTTCCGTGTGGGGAGGTTGGATAGGCCTCGCGCAGCATCGCGGAGTATGCTTCCTCGAACTCAGCAGCCTCCGCCGTGGACAGAGCGGCCAGTACCGGTCGTAGTCCCGTCCCTCGAACCCACTGAAGGACCGGATCCTTGCCCGGAAGCACTTGTTGGTAGGTGGTCTCCCAAGCGTCCGCCGCGCATCCGGCGTCGAGCATTATGTCCAAGTAGTCCGCCGGACTACCAACAGCACCGTCGTGCCTAAGTACGCCGGCCAAGCGCGACGCCCAGCGGGGCGACTCGGCGAGTTCGCGCATCAGCGTGTGTGAGGGGGAGGTGAAATTGCCGGGGACCTGCAGGGCGAACCAGGCACCGGGCTTAAGGGCGCGCAACCACTCCGCCAACATGTCCCGGTGACCCGGCACCCATTGAAGTGCCGCGTTTGTGACGACGACGTCGGTATCGGCACCTGGTACCCACGTGGCGATGTCGCCTTGCTCGAATTCCAGGTGTCTGGACTTCTCCGCCAGGGACTCCGCTTTGAGCAGCATCTCCTCCGACGAGTCAATACCCACCACGCGGGCTTCCGGCCAGCGCTCTTTCAGCGTCGCAGTCAGGTTCCCGGGCCCGCACCCGAGGTCCACAATTTTCCGCGGGTCGCTGGCCTGGATCCTCGCGACGAGGTCATGGAACGGTCGGTCCCGATGGTTGCCGAACTCCACATATTTGGACGGATCCCACTTCATCAAAGCCTCCTCGCGTCTGGCACCACTGCTGGGCCGAGCCTAAACCGTACGGGCACTAAGCTGGAAACCAATGAAACTTCTTGAACAGCTTCCCGGTACCATCGCCGCCGATCCCCTGGACCCCGACGAAATCTACACACGGTTCGTGGAGTGGACGGAGAGCCGCGGGTTGCAGTTGTACCCAGCCCAGGACGAGGCGATCATGGAGCTCGCCTCCGGTGCCAACGTCATCCTCGCCACCCCCACCGGCTCAGGAAAATCACTGGTAGCCATCGCGGCCCACTTCGAAGCCATGGCACGCGGCCGGAGGAGTTACTACACGGCGCCCATCAAGGCCCTGGTATCCGAAAAGTTCTTTGCTCTCTGCGACATTTTCGGCGCGGAGAACGTGGGGATGATCACCGGTGATTCCGGCGTCAACCAGGATGCCCCCATTATTTGTTGCACGGCGGAAATCCTTGCCAACATCGCGCTCCGCGAAGGCTCGACGGCGGACCTTGGCTCGGTGGTCATGGACGAGTTCCATTTCTATTCCGACCCCCAACGTGGTTGGGCATGGCAGGTGCCCCTCCTGGAACTCCCCCAGGCACAGTTCCTCCTCATGTCCGCCACCTTGGGCGACGTCTCCCGTTTTGAAACCGGACTGACTGAGCTGACGGGCCGGACCACCACCACCGTGAGCTCCGCGGAACGTCCCATTCCACTGCACCACTACTACCACCTGACCCCTGTTCACGAGACGTTGGAGGAGTTGCTCTCCACCAAGCAGGTCCCCGTTTACGTGGTGCACTTCAGCCAGGCAGAAGCCATTGAGCGTGCCCAGAACCTGATGAGCATCAACATGTGCAGCCGCGCCGAAAAGGACCGCATCGCTGAGCTCATTGCTGGATTCCGGTTCGCAGCCGGCTTCGGAAAAACCCTCAACAGGCTGGTCCGACACGGCATCGGCGTGCACCACGCCGGGATGCTCCCCAAGTACCGCCGGCTGGTGGAGCAACTGGCCCAGGCGGGGCTCCTGAAAGTCATCTGTGGTACCGATACGTTGGGGGTGGGCATCAACGTACCCATCCGGACAGTGTTGTTGACCGCTTTGAGCAAGTACGACGGCGTGCGCACCAGATCGCTCAACTCTCGTGAGTTCCACCAGATTGCCGGACGTGCCGGCCGGGCAGGTTACGACACCGCCGGTACGGTGGTGGTCCAGGCTCCGGACCACGTGGTGGAGAACACCAAGGCGATGGCGAAGGCCACTGCCAAGTTCGGCGATGACCAAAAGAAGCTGCGCCAAGTGGTGAAGAAGAAGCCTCCGGAAGGATTCGTATCCTGGGGCGAACCAACCTTTAAACGGTTGGTCGAGTCAGTGCCTGAGCCGCTGACATCAAGTTTCACCGTGACCCACGCAATGTTGCTCAACCTCATGGAACGCCCGGGCGATCCCTTCCACACAACCCGGCGCCTGCTCAGCGAGAACCATGAGAGCCGCCCTGCGCAGCTGAAACTCATGAAGAAGGCCCTGGGAATCTACCGCGAACTGCTTGCCGCCGGAGTGGTGGAACGGATCCCGGAAGAGGAACAGGAAGCCGAGGGGCGCTCGGTACGCCTGACTGTGCATCTGCAGGCCAACTTCGCATTGAACCAACCCCTTTCGCCCTTCGCGCTTGCCGCGCTGGAACTTCTCGATCCGGAGTCGCCGTCGTACGCCTTGGACGTTGTCTCCGTTATCGAATCGACGCTGGAGAAGCCACGCCAGATTCTCTCGGCTCAGCAAAAGAAGGCGCGCGGCGAGGCAGTTGCCGCCATGAAGGCCGACGGCATCGAGTATGAGCAGCGCATGGCCATGCTGGATGAAGTCACCTACCCCATGCCCTTGGCCGAAATTCTCGGCGAGGCTTTCGAGGTCTACCGCAAGGCGGCTCCTTGGGTGGGCGACTTCGAACTTGCACCGAAATCGATCATCCGGGACATGTATGAGCGCGCCATGAACTTTGGCGAGTTCGTGCAGTTCTATGGCCTGGCCCGCTCTGAGGGCATCGTCCTGCGTTACCTTGCTGACGGGTTCCGCGCGCTGCGACAGACCGTTCCCCAGGATTCGCTCCGTGAGGACCTTGAAGACCTTATTGCGTGGCTGGGGGAACTGGTCCGCCAAGTTGATTCCAGCCTGCTGGATGAATGGGAAGAACTCACGTCGGGGCTTGGCCCCACGCCGCACGACGCTCCCCCGCCCCCGCCGCCGCTCCTGAGCGCCAATATCCGTGCTTTCCGGGTGATGGTCCGCAATGAGATGTTCCGCAGGGTTGAGCTCTTCGCTGATGAGGACTCTGCGGCGCTTGGCGAACTCGACGGCGAAGCCGGCTGGGACGCAGAACGCTGGGAAGAGGTCTTGGACGACTACTTCGATGAACACGACGACATTGGAACGGGTCCTGATGCGCGCGGCCCCGGATTGCTCATCATCACCGAGGAAACCGGCACGTGGAAAGTCCGGCAGATCTTCGACGATCCCGCAAGAAACCATGACTGGGGAATCTCGGCCGAGGTGGATTTGGCAGCATCAGACGAGACCGGCACCGCGGTGGTCCGGGTAACAGACGTCAACAGGCTGTAGGTTCAGCCGCTGTGGAACCCTTCCCGGACTTGACCGACAGCTTGCGGGGCTTCGAAGCCCTCCGTGCGGCACCCCCGGCGGGCTGCTTCGGTCCGCGTCGATGGTGGGGCGGCCCCCTGGACGTTGAAGGGCTCGCGCTGGGGTCCGTCCAGGCGGCAGCTACGGCCCTCCAGGCCCTCACGGATACGGCCGGTCGGTACGCCGTGGCATCGGGACCAACGGCTGCTTCCTTCGATTCCCTGGGGCACCTCAGGATTTCGGGCAGCAAGCCTCAAGGTTTTGCTCCGATGTCAGGCTTCCGGCCGACCCTGGATGGCTGGATCCGCCTGCATGCCAATTACCCACACCATGCTGCACGGTTGATGGAAGCACTTGTGGCCAGCACGCCCCAAGACGTGGATCGGGCACTGCTTTCCATGACGTCGGTGGAAGCCGAAGAAGCCATCGCGGCAGGGAAAGGTGTTGCCGCGGCGGTTCGCACACGGGAGGAGTGGCTTTCCGCGCCCATGCACGGCGGGGCAAGCGAGGGACCTTGGATCAAGTTCATGCGTCCTGCATCAGCCCAGGCGGAGACATTGCGACCGTCGTCGTGGGTTCCTTCAACGGAGCCGTTTCAGCCGCTGGCAGGATTACGGGTGCTCGACCTGACGCGGGTCATCGCGGGCCCAACATCAACCCGCTTCCTTGGCGCTTTGGGTGCGGATGTGCTCCGTATCGATCCTCCCGGTCTTCCAGAGCTCACCGATGCCTTCGTCGACTCGGGTTTCGACAAGCGCAGCGCGGAAGCCGACCTCGGCGATGCCGATGTCTTGGCAGCCGTGCAGCATCTGCTCGCGTCGGCAGATGTCGTGGTGACCGGATACCGCCGCGGCGGCCTGGACAGATTCGGCCTAAGCCCTGAGGAATTGCTTGCCACCAGGCCTGATCTTGTGGTGGTGACCTTGAGTGCGTGGGGCAGCGGACCTTGGAAAGCCAGACGCGGCTTCGACAGTCTGGTGCAGGCAGCCTGCGGAATCGCCGAACGCTACGGACGGTATGACGACGACGGGTGGAAGCCGGGCGCGCTCCCCGTCCAGGCCTTGGACCACGCAACAGGGTACGGTCTTGCAGCAGCCGCACTGGCCTTGCTGGCCGAACGGCGAAGGACAGGCAGAGGCGGAACAGCTCAGCTTTCCCTCGCGCGGACAGCTGAGGAATTGTTCTGTTTGCCGGCACCTGAGCCGTCGGGCCCGCTGAGTTCCCTGCCGGAACCGGAGTACCTCGAAACGGAGAGTCCCTATGGCCACCTCCGGTTCGTCGGCCCCCCGTTGATGGTTGACGGTGCTCCCCTTCGCTATGGCCGGGCCCCCGAACGGTATGGCATCTCGGCGCTGGCTTGGCGGCACTAGCCACGGCTCCCCTAGTAAGCTCGAAGGCATGAGTGTAATCCGCCCAGCCACTGTTGAAGACGTCCCTGCCATCCTCCGTATGATCCACGATCTTGCGATCTACGAGAAGGAACCGGATGCTGTCAAAAACACTCCGGAGATGCTTGCCGAAGTACTCTTCGGCGCGAACCCCCGTGTCTACGCCACCATGGCCGAAAACAGTGCGGGCACAGTGCAGGGTTTCGCCCTTTGGTTCCTGAATTACTCAACCTGGGAAGGCGTTCACGGAATCTACCTTGAAGACCTCTACGTGATTCCCGATGCCCGCGGCGAAGGCCATGGCAAGGCACTGTTGCAGCATCTGGCCGCCACCGCCGTCGAGCATGGATATGCCCGCGTGGAGTGGAGCGTCCTGAACTGGAACGAACCCTCCATCAACTTCTACAAGAACCTTGGCGCCTTCCCGATGGAGGAATGGTCAACGTTCCGCCTGACCGGCGACGCACTTAACGCCTTCGGCGCGAAAGTGGGCCACGCCAACGAGGCTCTTGCCCGTGGCTGACCGGCACCCCATCGAAGCGCACAGCATCCGCGCCCACCACGAATTCCGTGGGGTGCGGACTGCGGAACACTATTTCACGGTCCCTTTGGTGCACGCATCTGCTGAATCCGGCCACGTCGGCGAGACAATTACGGTCTTTGCCAGGGAGTACTCATCCACGGAGCACACGGCTGAGCAGGCCGGCAGGCTGCCGTGGCTCTTGTTCCTGCAGGGCGGTCCGGGCGGCCGGGGAAACCGGGTTACCTCTCTGTCCGGCTGGATGAAGGCCGCGGCCAAAGATTTCCGTATCCTGATGCTGGACCAGCGCGGCACCGGGTTGTCCACGCCCGTTGAGCAACAGTCACTGGGGCTCAGGGGCGACACCACAGCCCAGGCCGATTACCTGACCCACTTCCGTGCCGACTCCATCGTGGCTGACGCTGAATACATAAGGAAAATCCTGGGTTCAGGACCCTGGTCCGTCCTCGGCCAGAGCTTCGGTGGCTTCTGCGCGTTGACGTATCTTTCCTTCGCGCCGGAGGGGCTGCGCGAGGTGCTCATCACCGGTGGGCTGGCCCCGCTCCAAGGTCCGGCCGACCGGGTGTATCACGCCACGTTCCACCGCGTCGCCGCACGGAATGCCGAATACTTCTCTTGGTACCCGGAAGACCGGGAGAAGGTCACAAGGATCGCCCGCCACCTGGAACGGCAACCTGAGTTCCTGGCAAGTGGTGAAAGGCTGACGTCCGAGCGCTTCCAGATGGTGGGATCTTTTCTGGGCGGTAACACCCGCGTGGACGCCCTCCACTATCTCCTGGAGGACGCCTTCATCGACACTCCGTCCGGAGAACGCCTGTCGGAAACGTTCCTCGAACAAGCGCGCGGACTCGTCAGCCGTGCCGCTAATCCCTTGTACGCCGTCCTGCACGAGTCGATCTACGGACAGGGTGGGGCAACCAACTGGGCCGCGTGGCGCGTGTTGGAGGACTACCCGGAGTTCAAGCCCGATGCCAAGGAACCGCTGCTGACAGGCGAGATGGTGTACCCCTGGTATTTCGAACAGGACCCGGCACTCCTCCCCCTCCGTGACGTAGCTGAACAGCTGGCCGTCAAGAAGGACTGGAAGCCGTTGTACGACCCCGCGCGATTGGCCGTCAACACAGTGCCTGTGGCCGCTGCCGTGTATAAGGACGACATCTACGTGGATCACGATCTGTCACTCGAAACGGCTGCAGCAGTGCGTGGCCTTCAGCCTTGGGTTACCTCGGACTTCCACCATGACGGCATTGGAGAAGACGGCGAAGGCATCTTCGGCCGGCTTATCGGGATGGTCCGCGCCACTCGCTAGACCGCTGAACTATCGGTTCGGTCCTGCTCTGCCAGCGGTATCCGGCGGACTGCCGTGACGGCGGTCAGGGCCAACACGGCTGCAGCCAGGATGCTGGAAGCAATGTTGAGGCCTTGATAGCCGATCCAGGCCAGGAGTAGGCCTGAGGTGGCGCCGCCGATTGCGCCGGCGCCACCCATGAGCGTATCTGAGACGCCCTGCACTGTAACGCGTTCGTCAGGTGCAACGCTTTCGGCCAACAGGGTTGATCCGGCGATGGTTGCAGCAGACCACCCCAAGCCCAGGAGAACCAGTCCTGCGGTGACAAGCACGGGCTCATGTTGTCCGAATCCGGCGATGAACACCGCCACCAACAGCATTCCGTGCCCCATGGCAATGGTCTGCAACCGCCCCGCTCTGTCGGTCAGCCAGCCCCACAGTGGGGAAAGCGCAAACATTCCTGCGATGTGGAGCGAAATCGTGATGCCTATGACCACCAGTGCGTCCGTGCTGTCGGTTGCTCCACCGTGATGCCCCTCATGGGAACCGCCCACGAGTTGTTGCAGGTGAAGGGGCGTCATGGACATCACTGCCACCATGACCCCATGTGCCGCCACCACGGCGGCCAAAGCCAACAAGGCCAGGGGCGATGTGCGGACGGCACGCAGCCCGGAACGGATTGTTCCCCGAACCGGCTTCGCCGCGGCATCTCCGTTGCCGTCGGCCAACGAAGCCAGCTTCCGGGAAAACATCAGCGGGTCAGGCCTCAGGCCCACGAACAGCAGCGCGGCCGCCAGGAACAGCCCGGCCGCAGAGAACACGAACGGTCCAGCGATCGGCGGCAGCCCAAGGGCCGCGCCCACCACCGCCCCTGGCTGGATCAGGTTGGGACCGGCGACAGCACCGATGGTGATAGCCCAGACCACCGTGGACAGCGACCGCCCACGGTGCTCAGGTTCAGCGAGGTCGACGGCGGCGAACCTCGCCTGGAGGTTCGCGGCCGTGCCAAGGCCAAGGAAGGCCGCCCCCAGCAAGAGCAGCACGAAGGACTGCCCCATCACGGACGCGATGATGAGGAGTGCCCCGACCATGGCGGCCACCAGCCCGGTCACCAGTCCTACCCGGCGGCCCCGCGATTCCGCGAGGCGCGCCAAGGGCAGCGCGGCGATCGCCGCTGCAAGTGTCAGGACGGTAGTGATGGAGCCCGCCCAAGCTTCGGAACCAGACAGGTCCACCGCCAGCAACGATCCGATGGAAAGCGTGGCTCCGTTGCCAACGCCGCTGAGCAGCTGTGCCGAACTGAGCAGGAAAACAGTACGGCGCTGAACCCTTTGTGGGTCCAGCGCCGTAGGTGAAGTGGTAGTCACTTCACGAGACTACAACTTTTCGAGGAGAGTTACTCAGCCTCGCTCATGCTCTTTTTGGCATCTTCCTCAAGCCGGGCATCCAGCTTGGCTTGCCGTGCTTGCGGGCTCAGGAGGCTGGCAACGACCGCCACGATGATGGTTCCGACAATGACGGCCAGCGACACGTAGGTGGGAATCTCAGGAGCCCACTCGATGTGGTGGCCTCCGTTGATGAACGGAAGCTCGTTCACGTGCATGGCGTGCAGGACGAGCTTGACGCCGATGAACGCGAGGATCACGGACAGGGCGTGCTTCAGGTACACCAAACGGGTCATGAGGCCACCGAGCAGGAAGTACAGCTGGCGCAGGCCCATCAGCGCGAAGATGTTCGCCGTGAAGACGATGAAGGCGCTCTGGGTGAGGCCGAAGATCGCCGGGATGGAGTCCACAGCGAAGAGAAGGTCGGTCAGGCCGATGGTCACGAAGACGATCAGCATTGGGGTGAAGACCTTCTTGCCCTCAACAGTGGTCCGCAACTTGCCGCCGTCGAACTTTTCGGACATCGGCAGGACCTTGCGGAGGCGGGCAATCAGCGGGTTCTCAGCACCCTCTTCTTCATCCTCGCCGGAATCCTTGGCCTGCTTCCAGGCCGTCCACAGGAGGAACGCGCCAAAGATATAGAAGACCCAGCTGAACTGTTCGATCACCACGGCGCCGAGGGCAATGAAGATACCGCGGAGGATCAGCGCAATGATGATGCCCACCATCAGCACTTCCTGCTGGTACTTACGGGGCACGGAGAAGCGGGCCATGATGATGATGAAGACAAAGAGGTTGTCGATGCTGAGGCTGTATTCAGTGACCCAGCCGGCGATGAACTGGCCGCCGTATTCAGGGCCGGCAAAGAAGAACATGGCAACTGCAAAGAGCAGGGCCAGTCCTACATAGAAGCCGACCCACAGGCCGGCCTCTTTCATGGAAGGTTCATGGGGACGCTTGACGACCAAGAGAAGGTCGATCAGCAGGATGATTCCGAGGACGACAAAGGAGCCGACCTCAAACCAGACGGGAAGCTGCATTAAAGGTGCCTTTCGCAGGGTACGGGAAAGCGGTGTAAGTCTCTCCGGCCTGCCAGGGTGCGGTGAATGCAAATGTTGGCGGCCCGCTAGATCCGGCGAGGCATCTGTGCCTTGCGTGCTGACGGACGTAGCGCTTGGGATACTCCCCTACGTGACCTCAACCTTACCTTAGGCGTGCCCGGCGGACTGCATCTGACGTAATTCGCGCTTCAACTCCTTGACTTCATCGCGGATCCGGGCTGCGACCTCGAACTGCAATTCCGCTGCCGCGCCGTGCATCTGTTCGGTCAGTTGTTCAATGAGGCCCACCAGGTCCTCGGCCGGCGCGGCGGCGAGGCCATCTTGGCGAACTGTCGCTGCGCCCTTGGCAGCAGACTTCCCGCGCTTACCACCCTTTGCGAGCCGGTTGTTGTTCAGGAGCTCCTGGGTATCGGCATCTTCCTTGGCCAGCTGATCGGTGATGTCTGCGATCTTCTTGCGCAAAGGCTGGGGGTCGATGCCGTGATCGGTGTTGTACTGGACCTGGATGGCACGGCGGCGGTTGGTTTCATCAATGGCATGGGCCATGGAATCGGTGATCCGGTCCGCATACATATGGACCTGGCCCGAAACGTTACGGGCTGCGCGGCCGATTGTCTGGATCAACGACGTCGAAGACCGCAGGAAGCCTTCTTTGTCAGCGTCCAGAATGCTTACGAGTGATACTTCAGGAAGGTCCAGGCCTTCGCGGAGCAGGTTGATGCCCACCAGGACGTCGAAGACGCCCATGCGAAGTTCCCGGAGCAATTCCACCCGCCTCAGGGTGTCGACATCGGAGTGCAAGTACTCCACCTTGACCCCGTGTCCCACAAGGTAGTCAGTGAGGTCCTCCGCCATCCGCTTGGTCAATGTCGTGACAAGGACGCGCTCGTTCTTCTCTGTACGGGTCCTGATCTCGCCCAGCAGGTCATCAATCTGCCCCTTGGTGGGCTTGACTACTACCTCGGGGTCGATGAGGCCCGTGGGACGGATGATCTGCTGGACGTAGCCGTCAGCCTTGCCCAGCTCGTATTTACCGGGCGTTGCGGACAGGTACACCGTCTGGCCGATGCGTTCGAGGAACTCGTCCCACTTCAGCGGTCGGTTGTCCATGGCTGATGGCAGGCGGAAGCCGAAGTCCACCAGGTTCCGCTTTCGGGACATATCGCCTTCATACATGGCGCCAATCTGCGGGATGGTGACGTGGGATTCATCCACCACCAGCAGGAAATCGTCCGGGAAGTAGTCGATGAGGCAGTGCGGAGCAGTCCCGGGATTACGGCCGTCAATGTGCACGGAGTAGTTCTCGATGCCGTTGCAGAAGCCCATCTGCTGCATCATTTCGAGGTCGTATGTGGTGCGCATCCGAAGGCGCTGGGCCTCCACGAGCTTGTTCTGGCTTTCGAGCACCTTCAGGCGGTCGGCAAGTTCATCCTCGATGCGCTTGATGGCACGGGCCATCCGTTCCGGGCCGGCCACGTAGTGCGACGCCGGGAACACGTACATCTCTTCTTCGTCGCGGAGAACCTCTCCGGTCAGGGGATGGAGGGTGTGGATGTTCTCGATTTCATCTCCGAAGAATTCAATCCTGATGGCGAGTTCCTCGTACATGGGGATGATCTCGACTGTGTCGCCGCGGACCCGGAACGTGCCCCGGTGGAAGTCCATGTCATTCCGGGCGTACTGCATGGAAACGAATTTCCGGAGGAGATGGTCGCGGTTCATCTCCGCGCCCTTGCGCAGCGTGACCATGCCCGCGATGTACTCCTCCGGCGTACCCAGGCCGTAGATGCAGGAGACTGTGGCCACGACGATAACGTCGCGGCGGGTCAACAGCGCGTTGGTGGCCGAGTGGCGGAGGCGTTCAACTTCCTCGTTGATGGAGGAATCCTTCTCAATGAAGGTGTCCGTCTGGGCTACATACGCCTCAGGCTGGTAGTAGTCGTAGTACGAGACGAAGTACTCCACGGCATTGTTTGGCAGCAGCTCCCGGAATTCATTGGCCAGTTGCGCGGCGAGGGTCTTGTTCTGAACCATGACCAGGGTGGGTCGCTGGACTTGCTCAATAAGCCACGCCGTAGTGGCACTCTTGCCAGTACCAGTGGCGCCGAGGAGGACAACGTCCTTTTCCCCGTTATTGATGCGTTCGGTCAGTTCCGCGATGGCGGTGGGCTGGTCACCGGCGGGTTTGAACTCGCTGATCACTTCGAACGGCGCGACGACACGATTGATTTCCTGGGCAAGGCTCATAGGACAAATCTACCCCCGGCCCCGGACAGCTACTGTCCGCGTTTGCCCTCGGCGGAAGACATATACGACGGCGGCTGCCACCCCGTGCGGTTGGCCCAGTCCTCCATGAGCGGCCACGCAACGTCCGTGAACCACGGCTCCTTGGCGTCCGCGTAGCCCGCGGTGCTGCTGTCCCCCGCGTGCGCTGCGGCGATTTCGCGCTTATACGCTTCATACATCGTGACGGCTGGGGGCTCGGACCGCAGCCAGTCGCGGAAGAGCAACGCATAACGCCACCCTGTCGATCCCGCGACCCGGACGTGCAGGTTCACCGGCCGGCCCGGATCTGCGTTGGCGTGGAACCGCTTCTGCCACTGTGCGGGCTCAGGATGGGTGGGTTTGGGCGTGTCCTGGTTGACTCCGGGCACTGCAGGGAAACCGGCTTGGGCGAGCTGGACTGCGAGACGATCTGCCACCCCAAGATCGGCGACAGCTACCTGGAGGTCCAAGACGTCCTTTGCTGCCAACCCGGGTACCGACGTGGAGCCGATATGGTCCACGGCCAGGAAGTCCTGGGGTGCCACAGCCGCAATACGGGCCCCGAGGTGGGCGGCCTGACGGCTCCAGTCAGGTGTCGATGGGGTCATGGCCGGGCCACTGTGTCGAGCCGCCCTTGTCCCCCGGCTGATGTTCTCCGCGAAAGGCAACAGCCTCCCAGTCCACAAGGCGTCAACTTCGGCCCGCAGTTCGTCACGGCCCCCCGCGTTGAGGAGGACAACGTCGGCCGCGGCATTGCGCTCTTCACGAGTGGCCTGCGCCGCCATGCGGGCCTGTGCGTCTTCCAGGGTCATCCCTCGGAATTCGACCATGCGGTGAATGCGCACGTCGTCGGGAGCATCCACAACTACCACCAAGTGGAAATTGCTGCCCTGGCCGGTTTCGACAAGGAGCGGGATGTCCTGCACGACGATGTCGCCGGCACCGGCCCCGGCCATGATGGTGGCAGCGGCCTCGCGAACCAGCGGATGAATGATGCTGTTGAGCATTTCGCGTCGGGATGGATCCTGGAACACGATGGCTCCGAGCTTGGGCCGATCCAGCCTGCCCTCTGCGTCGAGGATGCCCGGACCGAACGCCTCAACGACACGGCTGAGGCCTGGAGTACCGGGTTCCACCACTTGCCTTGCAATGAGGTCTGCGTCAATGAGCAGGGCACCCAGTTCCTGCAACCTGGTGGCAACCAATGATTTTCCCGAGGCGATGCCGCCCGTCAGCCCGATCTTCAGCACTCCTCAACACTAGACTGAAGCGGTGGAAAACGAGGAAGACAACAGCCGTGCGACCACCTACACGACATTGTTTGCAGGTCCGGACTTCCGCCACGAGCTGGAAATACGCCGGTCACGCTTCATCACGGTTCTCCGGCGGTCCCCTGATGAGGAAACTGCCCGCTCGCTGGTGGCAGACCTGCGGCGTGAATTCCACGATGCCCGCCACCACTGCTCGGCGTTCGTCATTGGACCGGATCGGATGATCCAGCGCTCCAGTGACGACGGCGAACCTTCGGGCACCGCCGGCATCCCCATGCTCGAAGCGCTCATCAAACGCGAGGCAACGCCGGGGGTGGCCGACCTCACTGACGTGAGTGCCGTCGTCGTACGCTACTTCGGGGGGATTCTCCTGGGTGCCGGCGGGCTGGTCCGCGCGTACTCCGAATCTGTCTCTGTTGCCCTGGATCTGGCTCCGTTGGTCCAGCGGCGGAGGCTACGGTTATGCGCCATTGACGTTCCCCACGCCGACGCCGGTCGCTTGGAGAACGAACTTCGCAGCACCGGGTATGTCATGGCGGACACCGGCTATGGAGCCAGGCATGCCACACTCCGCATTGCGCTTCCCGACGAAGCGGCAACCATTTCCGAGGCGCACGCCCGTCTGGCTTCCCTGACGTCAGGGAATCTGGAGCTGCGGCCACAGGGAACCGAATGGGTTGACCTTCCCCGCTGACTCCCGCCCGGGCAGTCGCAGCTGCCCTGCGAGGCCCGCCATTCGCCCCACTTCGCGGCTGTTAAGCAGGGCACTTAAACAGAAGGACCCCCGCCCGGAGGCAGGGGTCCTTCTTTGGCTATTCAGCACATCCCGTGAGGGAGGCGGAATTAGTTGCCGGTCAGCTTCTCACGCAGTGCGGCGAGTGCTTCGTCGGACGCCAGGGTACCAGCGTTGGACTCTGCAGCAGCCGGCTCCGAGGAGTAGCTCGTGGTGCCGGAATCGCTCTCACCGGACGTTGCAGCGGCAGCGTCGTCAGCAGCGTGCTGGGCAACCTGCTTCTTGTGGGCTTCCCAACGGGTCTGGGCGTCAGCGTACTGCTGCTCCCAAGCTGCACGCTGGGTCTCGTAACCTTCGAGCCATTCGTTCGACTCGGGGTCGAAGCCCTCGGGGTACTTGTAGTTGCCCTCTTCGTCGTACTCAGCGGCCATGCCGTACAGAGCGGGATCGAACTCGGTGCTGTCAGCGTCAACGCCCTCGTTAGCCTGCTTGAGGGAGAGGGAGATGCGGCGACGCTCGAGGTCGATGTCGATGACCTTGACGAACAGTTCGTCGCCAACGGAGACAACCTGCTCTGCGAGCTCCACGTGGCGGACAGCCAGCTCGGAGATGTGCACGAGGCCTTCGATGCCGTCTTCGACGCGAACGAACGCACCGAACGGAACCAGCTTGGTGACCTTACCCGGAACAACCTGGCCGAGGGCGTGGGTGCGGGCGAAGGTCTGCCACGGATCTTCCTGCGTAGCCTTGAGCGACAGGGAGACACGCTCGCGGTCCAGATCCACTTCGAGGACCTCGACGGTGACTTCCTGGCCAACCTCGACAACCTCGGACGGGTGGTCGATGTGCTTCCAGGACAGCTCGGAAACGTGAACGAGGCCGTCTACGCCGCCGAGGTCCACGAATGCACCGAAGTTGACGATGGAGGAAACAACGCCCGGACGAACCTGGCCCTTTTCCAGCTTGTTGAGGAACGTGGAGCGAACCTCGGACTGGGTCTGCTCGAGCCATGCACGGCGGGACAGCACAACGTTGTTGCGGTTCTTGTCCAGCTCGATGATCTTGGCTTCGATCTGCTGACCGATGTACGGAGCCAGGTCGCGGACGCGACGCATCTCGACGAGGGATGCGGGCAGGAAGCCGCGCAGGCCGATGTCCAGGATGAGGCCACCCTTGACAACCTCGATGACGGTACCGGTAACGACACCGTCTTCTTCCTTGACCTTCTCGATGTCGCCCCAGGCACGCTCGTACTGAGCACGCTTCTTGGAGAGGATCAGACGGCCTTCTTTGTCTTCCTTGGTGAGAACCAAAGCTTCGACCTGATCGCCAACGGCGACAACGTCACCGGGATCAACATCGTGCTTGATGGAAAGCTCGCGGGAAGGGATGACACCTTCGGTCTTGTAACCGATGTCGAGCAGAACTTCGTCGCGGTCGACCTTGACGACGGTACCTTCGACGAGGTCTCCGTCGTTGAAGTACTTGATGGTGGCGTCGACAGCTGCGAGGAAGTCCTCAGCGGTACCGATGTCGTTAATGGCGACTACGGGGGTACCGGGCTTCTCGGTGGAGGTGATGGTCATGTAGTAGGGGCTCCGTTGTGGATAGTTAGTCGGTCAGGCAAACCGCTGCCGCCCGGGTCCGGACGGCAGAACACGGCAAATTGCCGGGTCATCCTGATTTGTGGATTAATACAAAATGGATGCATGCACGTAGTACACGCCCGTTTATTCTAGTCGCATTGGCAAAGCAGGGTCAAAAGGAGTGTCACACGCTCAGCACGTCCCGCAGGCGGCCGAAGGAGACGCCCCGGTCGAGCAGTACCGGCAAAACCCGCGCGTATCCCTCCGCGGTCCCGGCCGCTGGCCTGTTGAAGTGTGAAATGACGATGTCACCGGCCGCCACACGCCCTACCTCGGCGGCGACGGTGGCTGCGGAATAGGTGGCGCCGCCGTCGCCATTAACCGTGAAATTGACCGGCAGCATGCCCAGCCTGCGAGTCATTTCCGCCGCTACGTCGTCGTAGAACGCAGTCCCCGGCCGGAAGAATTTCGGGGCCACGCCGGTGAGTTCCTGCAGCAGCGCATGGTTCCCCATCAGCTCGTCATAGGCAGCAGCGGCGGTGGCCGTCCCGGGGATCCCGTAGGCAGACCTCCCGTTTACGGAAAGCGGTTGGTGCAAGGTGCCGTGGTTGGCGAGTTCGAACAGGGGGTCTGCCGCCAACTCTTCTGATAACGAACGATTGGCATGGATCCACCGGCTGTTGATGAACAGCGTGGCAGGGACATTGAGCCGACGGAGGGTACGCAACAATGCGTTGTCGCACCCCGCGCCGCCCGGCCCGCCGCAGGCGTCAAACGTCAAGGCCACGTGCTGCGATGGCGAGTTGTTGACCACTCCGGTGACGTGCAGCCCCCATTCTTTGGGATGCCTGGCAGCGAACTCCGCCAGGATCTGCTGCCTGGACGGTACGGCGACAGGTTTGGACGTCGCCGCTGGCGCGAGGGCAGCGGCAGCCTGCTCGCTCGATTTGGCAGCTATCGACGGCGGTGGTGTGGCCGGGCCCGTCCGCGCCGGCACGGAGGGCGCGGCTGCGCCCGAAGGTGTTTCGCCGGATGCGCCGTCAGCGCATCCGGCCAAGGCGGCGGACACGAGGCCCGCCATTCCAAGCAGCACTGATCGCCGGCCGGCCAAAGGCCGCCGCTTGGAATCCCCCATGGATGTCCTTACTTAAATGTGGCTATGTGATTGTGACGAAGTGGTGCAGCTTAGAAGTGCGTTAAGCAATGCGCAGGACGCTCGACCGCAAACAGTTGCTGGGCCAGGAACGCGGCACCCGCCGACTTCTCCTGGATGCGGCCGGCAGCGGCCAGGGTTACCGGCGACACCGCGCCAAGATAGATGGACGCGAGATCGGCCACGTCCATACTCAGGTCGGGCGCTTGTCCCGAGGCCTCAGTCACGACGGCGGCAGCACCGCCGTCGGACTCCAGGACCCAGGTGCCACCCGCCAGGGAAAGCGGGTCCGTCACTTCCAGAACCAGGCGACCTGTCGAGGCGTACTGCCGGGCCTGCAAGGCGGACTGAATGTCCAGGATCCGCAGCCACAGCATGTCGCGGACCTCGGAGGCCTCGATGCAGCGTGGATCCTCGAGCGCCCATGCCAAGGCGTCGTCCACCGGGGCTTCGGCCCACGTCACTTCCTCAATGAGGTCGATGCTGCCCAGGAAGCGCCACAGATCGAGGTAGCCGGTATTGGTGGCGGCCACCAGGTCCACGATTTCCATGGTGTACGGCTTGTGCTCCCACCCCTTGAAGCGGTAGGAAACGAAGCCATCCAGTGCCCCGGACAGATCGTAGTGCAGGGCGCAGCGGACGCTGGTGTCAGGCTTGCCCTCGTGGCCAATGGACCCGGAGGCAACGAGCCGGTAATACTCCTGCCGGTCCACCGAACCGGGGGAAAGCCGCTGGACCCGTTCGAACACCTTCGGCGCCAACTCCAAAAGCACGGAAGGATCGGCGACCTCGACCGTTCCCTCCGGCTGTCCCTTCATCCGGAATCGGGGGCCGGTATCAACCTTGATGCTGCGCTCAAAAGTAGCCACGCCGAAGCCGAAGCGACCATAGATGGACCCTTCAGAAGCCGTCAGAGCGGCCATGGCCAAGCCGTCGTCCTTGGCCCCTTCCAAGTCTGCGGTGATCATGCCACGAAGGATTCCGTTGCGGCGGTGTGTTCCGCGGACCGTTACAGCGGTGACCAGGTTGGACGCCAGTTGCCGGCCAAAGCCGATGTTCAAGGCCTTGCGCATGGTGGCATACGTTGCGACCGGCACATTGGCGCCAAGGGAGTGCTCGGGAACGGTGCCGTTGACGTACACGCCGGTCAGTTCACGCTTGTCCGTCTGATATGCGTCCAGGGTCTTGGCCACGTAGTCGTCATCGCGCCGTTGCTGGTGGAATCCGTGCGAAACCGCCTGCAGCCAAGTGGCGCAGCGGCTGTAGCCGGCGGCGTCGTCCTTGTCGGCTACGGCGGGGAAGCGCTGGACAGAGTATTTTTCGGAAGTTGTTTCATTGGGATCAGCCACGTCCTCGAGCCTAGCCAGACGCCGCAGGGCGCGCCACCATCTCGGCGGCGCGCCCTGCGGCGATCCTTTGAATGCTGCCCAGTACCTTTGAATGCTGCCCAGTACTAGTGGCCGGCCTCGTACCAGCTGGAGCCAACACCGATCTGCACGTCGAGGGGAACGGACAGTTCCGCGGCTGAGCCCATCTGTTCGATGACCAGCTTCTCCACGGCTTCGCGCTCTCCGGGCGCCACTTCCAGGACAAGTTCGTCGTGGACCTGCAGGAGCATCCGGGATTTGAGGCCCTGGCTGGCAAGCTCGGCGGAGACGCCCAGCATGGCCCGCTTGATGAGGTCCGCAGCCGAGCCCTGGATAGGCGAGTTCAAGGCAATGCGCTCTGCCGCTTCGCGCGCCTGCCGGTTGGTGCTGGTCAGGTCCGGGAGGTAGCGGCGACGGCCTTCAATGGTGGCCGTATAGCCGTCCGTCCTGGCCTCATCCACGACGCCCCGCAGGTAGTCACGGACGCCGCCAAAGCGGTCGAAGTAGTCCTTCATGAGCGTGCGTGCCTCGTCCACGGAAATCTCCAACTGCTTGGAGAGGCCGAAGGACGTGAGCCCATACGCCAGGCCGTAGGACATGGCCTTGACCTTGGACCGCATGGCGCTGGTGACTTCGGCCGGCTCCACGTTGAAGATCCGGGAACCCACGAAGCGGTGCAGATCCTCGCCGTCGCGGTAGGCCTGGATGAGGGCTTCGTCGCCGGAGAGGTGCGCCATGATGCGCATCTCGATCTGCGAGTAGTCGGCAGACAGCAGGCACTCGTAGCCTTCGCTGACGACGAAAATGCCGCGAACCCGCCGGCCTTCTTCGCTGCGGACCGGGATGTTCTGCAGGTTGGGATTGTTCGACGAGATACGGCCCGTGGCGGCGATGTTCTGCGCGTAGGTGGTGTGGATGCGGCCGTCGTCGGCCACGGACTTCTTGAGCGTCTCCACCATCTGGGCCAGCTTGGAGGACTCACGGTGCGCCATGAGCTGGACCAGGAATTCGTGTCCGGTCTTCTCAAGCAAGCCCTTCAGGGAGGCGGCATCGGTGGTGTAGCCCGACTTGATTTTCTTGGTCTTGGGCAGTCCCAATTCGTCGAATAGGACCGTCTGCAGTTGCTTGGGCGATCCGAGGTTTACCTCGTGCCCGATCGCGGCGAACGCCTGCTCCTGGGCGTTCTCGATCACCTTGGTGAGGTCCGCGAGTTGCTCGTCCATGCGGTCCGTAGACACAAAGATGCCGGTCAGTTCCATCTGCGCCAGCACACGTGCCACCGGAAGTTCCAACGTGGTCAACAGGGCATCAGCCTTGATTTCGGCGAGTTCCTTTTCGAAGTGCTTGCTGAGGGCATGCACGACGGCGGCGTGCTGGACGAGCGTTGCGGCGGCAGCCTGGTCGGTGCCGCCGGAAAGGTCCAGTTCCAGCTGGCCGGACTGGGAGGCTGCCGTGGCGATGGAAATCTTCAGGTGCACCTGGGCGAGTTCGGCAAGGTCATAGCTGCGGCGGTCGGGCTGGATCAAGTAACCGGAGATCGAGGTGTCATCCACCACGCCCTCAAGGCCAAGGCCGCGGTTGTGCAAGGCCTTGAGTGCAGACTTGAACTCGTGCAGGACTTTGGCTTCTTCGGGGTCCAGCAACCACCGGGCCACCACCGACTCTGCGGCCGCGTCCAAGCCTGTGAGGTCGATGTAGGCAGCCGCATTGTTCCGGACCACAGCAAGCGCGCTGGCGTCGTCGCCGATTCGTCCCGGCACCAACTGAACAGCAACGGCAGAACGAACACCGGATCCCGCGGCAAAAAAGGCTTCCAGCCCGGAAGCCTCCGTGAGCACCTCGAACTCGGGGGCCTCAATGGTGTCAGGAGCGTCGCCGGTAGTGTCGTCACCGTAGAGATCGAAAAGGCGGGTGCGCAGCGTCCGGAACTCGAGTTCCTCGAAGAGTTCCTCTATCGCCTGGCGGTCCGGGCGAGGCTCGTGCAGGTCAGCCAACGTCAGGGGCAGGTCGAGGTCGGTCAGCAGATGATTGAGCCTGCGGTTGCGCTTGACGTTCTCAAGGTTCTCCTTGAGGGCCCCGCCAACCTTGCCACCGATGGAATCAAGGTTTTCGAGGATGCCTTCGAGTCCGCCGTAGAGGTTGATCCATTTGGCGGCTGTCTTGGGGCCCACGCCCGGAACGCCGGGAAGGTTGTCCGCTGTTTCCCCGACGAGGGCTGCGAGGTCCGAGTACAAGCCGGGCTTGACGAAGTACTTCTCCTCGATGGCCGCGGCGTCCATCCTGGGGATGTTGCTGACACCCTGCTTGGGGTAGAGCACAAAGACGTTGTCGTTGATGAGCTGGAATGCGTCCCTGTCACCGGACACCAGCAGGACCTCGAAGCCTGCGGCGTCGCCCTGTGATGCGAGTGTGGCCAGCACGTCATCGGCTTCGTAGCCGGGCATGGCGATGGTCCTGATGCCCCACGCTTCCATGACCTTGGCGATGAGGCCGATCTGCCCGGCGAACTCCGCGGGCGTGGCGTTACGCCCGCCTTTGTATTCGCTGTATTCGGCTTTGCGGAACGTGGTGTCGTCAGAAACGTCGAATGCCACGGCGACGTGGGTTGGCTTCTGGTCCTTGATCAGGTTGATCAGCATGGACGTGAACCCGTGTACGGCGTTGGTGTACTGCCCCCTGGCCGTGGAGAAGTTTTCTGCCGGCAGGGCGTAGAAAGCCCGGAACGCCATGGAGTGGCCGTCCAGGACCAGCAACCTGGGCCGGCCCTCCCCCACGGTGCTGGCGGATGCTGTGGCAGAAGGGGTGGGTGCTGTCGCGATGGCAGCAGCTTGGGCCGTTGGAACCTGGTCCGGTTTGGTTGTTTCACTCACAGGTGCCAGCCTAGTTGGCATGATGGACAATTTCACGCCGAACCCGTTTGTCGATGAGCTCAACGAGGCAGGTGTACCCGAAGAGTTCCACGATTGGCTCTCGGCTCATGGCGTTGGTGCGCTGGTGGTGAAACTGGGTATCCGGTTCACGGAAATGAGCGCAGAGCGCACGGTGGCCACCATGCCCGTGGAAGGAAACACCCAGGTTGCGGGCATCCTCCATGGCGGAGCCCACGTAGTCCTCGCCGAGACGTTGGGATCGTTCGCCGCGTCGCTTCATGCCGGCAGGGGCCGGCACGCAGTGGGCATCGAGGTGGGGGCAACACATCACCGCTCAGTGGCCAGCGGCCTGGTGACAGGTACCTGCACGGCCATCCATCTTGGCGGCACCTTGGCCACGCATGAAATCGTCATCACCGATGACAAGGGCCGCCGGCTCTCCACTGCCCGGATCACCAACATGATCCGGGACAACCGCCACTGAACCCCGAGACTGTATACGGCGGGGCGCCTAAACCGGGCGCTGCGGCAACCGGTAGTGCAACTCGGCCGCGGCCCCGCCAAGGATCTTGTGCGAGACCAACTCCAGGGGCGCCGTCGGGCCGTCAAGAGGCAAGAGCCGCTTTCCTGCGCCCAACACCACTGGGATGATGGTGACAATCATCTCCTGGAGCAAGCCGGCATTGGCGAATTGCGCCACAAGGTCGCCTCCGCCCACCAGCCACACATTCTTCCCGCCCGCGTCCTTGAGCAGGTCCGGCGCGAACTCGCGCACGTCACCGCGGACGAAGGTGATGTCCGAGCCCGCCGGGGCGGAGTACTCATGGTGGGTGAAGACCCAGCAAGGCGTGTCTGGGTAAGGCCACTTGCCCGGTTCATGCTCCATGAGCCAGCGGTAGGTGTCGCCACCCATGGCGATGCAACCGACGCCCGCCATGAAGGACTCGATGCTTTCGTTCACGCCCTCAACCCGGTCGAACTGCAGGAGCCAACCGAGGTCGTCTTCCGGGGAGGCTATGAAGCCGTCGATGGTGGATGCTACGTAGTACTGGAAGGTCGACATGTGGCCAGACTAGTCAGTCCGCGGCGGGGTTCCCATACTCCACGCGGACACTGCCGTCGTCCGGCAGGACCACAACGCGGCCCCGCGCCAGGGACCACCCGTCGTTCAGAAGGAAAATCCGTCCCCCACTGACTACCAGCAGGCGCAACCCCGTGTACCGATACAGCGGCGCCGCCTCCGAACCCGCCGACTCTTCCCGGACATTGGGTGCCGTGACCGCCAGCCGCTCCTTGCTGTAGACGACAGCGGTGGGCAGCAAGCTTGAGCGTTCCTGGTAATCGAGTGCTGCGCCCCGCCCCAGGGCCTGGGCGTAATCGGACGTGCCCCAAAAGAGCAACAGCGTGACGAGTACGAAGACCAGGGACCGCTCCAGGGCCCTGGGCGTGATCCTCAGGGCCCGCCCCGAGGGCTCTACAGCGCGGCGACGCACACTCAGTCCCCACGCCCCGACAACCAGGCCTCCAGCGATCAGGAACGGAGCGTAGAGCACGATTTGCCCAGGACGCGCAGAGATCGCCAGCCACATCACTGCCGCGTAGGCGAAGCCGAGAAACATCACGATGGTGGCGGTCAGACGGACAGGCTTCCTGTGCCGGCCCGCCTCAAGGAGACGGGATACTGCCCGATCCAGCATGAGCCAAAGCAAACCAATGACCACCAGCCAGGCCAACGGCTGGAACAGCGATTGGATGCTCCTCAGGATAAAGTCCTGAACCGTGTAGCCGAACAGGCTGACATCCAAGCCCATTGCTTTGGCCTGCGCATCCGTACGTGCCCAACCGAAGTAGACCAACAATGCCGTGGCTACAGTCAACGGCGGACCGATGACGGAGAGGACCTCAAGGGTCCTTTGCCAACGGGTGTTGATGATGCTGCGCTCTTCGGGTTCCTGCACCGTGCTCACGGGGCGGCCGTCGGGGTTGCTTCACCAGGGGGTAGCGTTGCGGGCGGACTGGAGGGTGCCTCGGAGGACGGGGCTGGGCTGGAACTCTCCGTAGGTACGGGCGCGCTTGTGGAACCACCCGGGTCGTCATAGAAGAAGGTCCCTGTTCCGGCGATATCCACTGTGTCCGTGATGGAGATCCGGATCGAGTCCCGGCCACCGGACGGAGGCATCCGTAGATACACCGGCTGGTAGTCGTCCCTGGTGCCGACAAATTCAGCGTCCACCGCAACGCCGTCGAAGAGCACGTCACCCACACGCACGTAGTACCCGTCCAAGCGAACAATAGTGCCGCCCGAACCGGGCCCTGAGGCCCGTGCCGTTCCCGGAATGGGCCTGAGCTCACTGTCAACCACCGTCAGACCAACCAGCTGCCGCGGGCACGCTTCACCTTGGCCAGGTTCCACTGTGAAGACCGCACCCGGATTGCTTCGGTGCTGCGCAAGGAGCGTGGCGGACGTGGCTGCCACCCTGAACTCGAGGCATTGTGTTTGTGAAATCCTTGGCGTGGCGGCGACCGCGATGGACGCCCGTTGCCAGTCTTGCTGGCTTCCACTTTGCAGCGCCCTGCAGACGGCTGCGCCCGCCAGCCAGACGGCCGCGTCATCGGCGCCTTCCACGCTCTGGGCCAAGGCATCGCATTGGAATTGCTGGAGGAGGAGGTAACGCTGGCCGGACGTCGGGTCATTGGGTCCGACCGGTCCGATGGGGACCCACCGAACTACGGGCCCTTCCGCCTGGGGTGCGCCAGGACCCGCCGGACCAACGGGTTGATTGGCAGTAGGAACGACGGCGGAAGGCATGGGTTGCGCCGATGTACCGGATGCGGAGGACGTGGATCCAGGATCCGACGGTGCGCCGTCAGAGGAGGGAGGAAGGCAGGCAGAGAGCCCAAGCACCATGACCGGAACAAGTGCCAGTCCGATGGGATGGAAACGGGATTGGCATTTCATGACAGCCCCACATCTGCCGGATCACAACCACGCAGTTACGTGTATAACCACACTGCTGATTATTCTCCCGAATGGGCGTGACTGCCAGAGAGCCGGCTACTTTCCGAAGTACGGAACGATGAGGTAGATGCCGAAGAGCACAGCCGCGCCACAGACAGCGAAGCACGCGTAGGCAAGTGAACGCATGAGTCCCGGCGACTTCTGCTGTGCGTCACCGGCGATGGCCGTGAGACGCACACCCAGCGAATACAGGACCACAAGTGTCACCGCGGAGAAGAGGGTTACTCCAGCTACCTGCAGCAATTCCAACCATTTCATCGCTGCACATCCTTACTCGGCGTGGTCTTTCGAGACTTCTTTTTCTTCCGGAAACGGACAGCGTGCCCGGCTTCCTCCACCTCGACGGCGTTGTGGTGGCCAACATGCGACCTCCGCGAGACAACGAACATGAACAGGACCGCCGCTGTACCAGCCACGGCGGCAATGATGACGCCCACCACGCCGGTGCCCACCAGCAGGGCCGTCAACGCACCAACAATGGCCGAGGCCGGGAGGGTAAAGAGCCACCCCAGGGCAATCTTGCCTGCAGTGCCCCAGCGAACTGAAGTTCCTTTGCGGCCCAGGCCGGAGCCGATGACCGAGCCCGAGGCGACCTGCGTTGTGGAGAGGGCGAAGCCCAGGTGCGAAGAAGCCAAAATAGCTGACGCGGTGCTGGTTTCTGCGGAGAATCCCTGGGCAGGCTTCACTTCGGTCAGGCCCGATCCCATGGTTCGGATGATGCGCCAGCCGCCTGCATAGGTACCGATGGCGATGGCGAACGCACAGGCCGCGATAACCCAGAACTGCGGGCCGCTGCCAGGAGCCTGGGTACCGGCCGCAATAAGGACAAGAGTGATGATGCCCATGGTCTTCTGGGCATCATTCGTGCCGTGCGCCAGGGCAACCAGGCTGGACGTGAAAATCTGTCCGGTACGGAATCCGCCACGTTTCTGGGTGAGCTTGTCGCCGGTCTCCGGATCATGCCGTGAGGTAAGCGCATAGGCGAGGCGGGTGCAGAGGTACGCCACAAGGCCGGCGATGAGGGGCGCGAAAATTGCTGGCAGGATGACTTTCTGCAGCACGGTTTCAAAATTGATGGAATGGAATCCGATGCCCACCACCGCTGCGCCGATCAGGCCGCCGAACAATGCGTGCGAGGAACTTGACGGCAGGCCCTTGAGCCACGTGACCATGTTCCAGAGCACTGCCCCCATGAGTCCGGCAAAAATGATGTCCGGAGTGATGTGGATGCCGTCCGAGCCTTCCCGGATCAGCCCGCCGGAAATGGTCTTGGCCACTTCCGTGGAAAGGAAGGCGCCGACGAGGTTGAGCACGGCTGCCAGGGCTACAGCCGTCTTGGGCTTGATCGCCCCCGTAGCGATGGGCGTGGCCATCGCATTGGCAGTGTCGTGAAAACCGTTGGTGAAGTCAAAGAATAGGGCCAACGCTATTACCAGCGCGACCATGAAGGTGATATCCACCTGTTGCCCAATCTGCAGAGTCGTCGACGTTCAGCAGTTTCACTTCCCCATACCTGCCATCCACAGCATAGTTCAGCAATTGTTCAACTGACTCGGCTTGCGGGATTCACTCTGGCGGGCTTGAAACCTTAAGAATCCTACGTGCCTTACGGTGAGCGGACAAACGTACCGGAGCTGCCATTCACCCCAGGTAGGCCCTTACGGCCGCAAGGTCGCGACGGGACAGTCCCTTGCGGGGATCAGGTGAGATGCAAAGCACACGATCGTGCTGGTATTCAGCCCAGGACCGGGCCTCGGATTCCTGGCTGAGCTGGTCGTCCAGCCAAATGATCCGCTCGCTGCCCGTTGCAGCAAGATCCTTCTGGAGGGCCACGAGCTTCCACCATTCGGAGGCCTGGTCCCAGCCTTGGCTGGACAAGACCGGCCAGTCCTGTCCCCTGAGCCCTATGGCTGGGCAGAGAAACTCCGGAGCGAGGCGCTCCCATGTAGTCAGCCAGACGAAACGCGCGGCCGGATGTTCGGCAAGGTCATTAAGCTCGGCCACCAGTTCGGGTGCGAAGGCGACCTCAAGGATGCCGGCGTCGGCGATGGTCCATTCGCCACCCCAATCAGTGGTACCCATGGGGCTGAACGGGTTCACGACGCCGTCGACGTCCAAATAAATCGACACCGGCACAACGGCGTTTTCCTCGAAACCCACGTTCACTCCCCCTCCCCAACGATTGAACTTCAGCCTACGGGACGGGACCAGCGTGATCAGAAGAAATCAAACTCTTGACGTTCGTCATGGAAGTGATAATCTCAAACCATGGAAAAGCCCACAGTCCATTCCGCCCAGAGCGTCCGCGATATCGAGGACACCGTCCGAACTGATTTCCGGCACGCGATGTCTTATGGCGGGTACCTGGACCTTGACCGCCTGCTCAGCTCCCAGCACCCCCTCAGCAAGCCTGAGCACCACGACGAACTGCTGTTCATCATCCAGCACCAGACCAGCGAGCTTTGGCTGAAACTGGTCCTGCATGAACTGCTGGAAGCCCGGAGGCTTTTCGACGCTGACAACCTCGGCAAGGCCCTGAAGTGCATCGCCCGGGTGAAGGCCATCCAGCGCACCATGACCGAGCAGTGGTCCGTCCTCGGTACCCTCACTCCCCGTGAATACGCCCAGTTCCGTGGTTTCCTGGGGAGCTCATCCGGGTTCCAGTCGTATCAGTACCGCGGTGTTGAATTCCTGCTGGGCAACAAGAACCGTGGGATGCTGCGCGTCTTCGAAAGCGAACCCGAAGCCCACGAGCTGCTCAGCACCCTGCTGGAAGAGCACACACTCTACGACGCTTTCCTAAGGGTCCTGGCACGCGCCGGTTATGACATCCCCGCTGACATCCTCGAGCGGGACACCAGCGAACCTTGGACCTTCCGCAAAGACCTCGTCCCCATTTTCCAAAAGATCTACGAATCGGATGACACCCCGTGGGGCCTCTATGAAGCCTGCGAAGACCTGGTGGACATTGAAGACAACTTCCAGGCCTGGCGCTTCCGCCACCTCCGGACGGTCCAGCGAACCATCGGTTTCAAGGTGGGCACCGGCGGATCCTCCGGCGTTGACTTCCTCAAGCGGGCACTGGACCTGACCTTCTTCCCCGAGCTCTACGCCGTACGCACCGAAATCGGCAACTAAGCAACCATCCGGACCATCGCCGGCCCAACACTTCCGTAGGAGGAACCATGACCACAGCACAGCAAACCCAACGGCCAACGTCGGCCGAACTGGATGCTGCCGATCCCCTCGCCGCACAGCGTGACGCCTTCTACACGCCCGACGCCGATCAGCTCACCTCCTATTTGGACGGCAACTCGCTGGGGCGTCCGCTGAAGGTTACGGCAGGAAACCTCGCCTCCTTCGTCCACGAGGCCTGGGGCAGCCGCCTCATCCGTGGTTGGGATGAGCAATGGATGGACGAGCCCACTGCTGTGGGTGACCGCATCGGCGAAGTAACACTTGGGGCCGCCCCGGGACAGACCACTGTTGGCGATTCGACGTCCGTCATGCTGTACAAGATGATCCGCGCGGCAGTGGACGCCCAGCCCGGCCGGGATGAAATCATCATCGACCGCGATAACTTCCCCACCGACCGGTTCATCATCGAAGGCATCGCCAAGGAGAGGGGTGCGACCATCAAGTGGATAGCCGCCAACCCTGCCAGCGGTGTCCGGGCGGAAGACCTGGAAGGACTGCTGGGCGAGCGGACCGCCATCGTGGTCCTCAGTCATGTTGCCTACCGCTCCGGTTTCCTGGCAGATGCCAAGGGGATCACCGCGAAGGTGCACCAAGCCGGTGCCCTGATGCTGTGGGACCTGTGCCATTCCGTTGGCTCCGTGCCCCTGGAACTGGACGCGTGGGGCGTGGACCTCGCCGTCGGCTGCACCTACAAGTACCTCAACGGCGGGCCGGGCTCACCCGCTTTCGCCTATGTCAACGCTTCGCAGCAAGACCGTTTACAGCAACCCATCTGGGGTTGGATGGGTGCAGACAACCCGTTTGGAATGACGGACTCGTACCAGCCGGCGCAGGGTATGCGCCGGTTCATCACCGGAACACCTCCGGTGCTGGCCATGCAGCCCCTCAAGGACATGGTGGAACTGATCGCCTCCGTGGGCATGGACGCCGTCCGTGGGAAGTCGATCAAGCTGACCGAGTACGCAATCGCGCTTTCCGAAGAGTACTTGGTGCCGCTTGGTGCGGAAATCGTGAGTCCCAGGGATCCCGCCGAGCGTGGCTCCCACATCACCGTTGACCATCCGCACTTCGCGGATGTCACCGCCAAGCTGTGGGAGAAGGGCGTCATCCCCGATTTCCGGCCCCCTCACGGCCTGCGCATCGGCCTGTCACCTTTGAGCACCAGCTACGCCGAGGTTGAGCTGGGAGTCGCAGCCATCCGCGATGCCCTCTCGGAATTGCTGTGAGCCGGAAATGAGCGCCGTCCTTGATGACATGGACTCCCGCCCCGGGAGTACAACCTCGCTGCTCCGCACTGTCATTGGCCTGTATCTGCGTGATGCCGGGGGGTGGATGTCCGCCAAGGACATAGTCACGCTCATGGAAGCGTTGGGTACGTCCGGAACAGTAACCCGGACGGCCCTGGGCCGGCTGCGAAAGAAAGATGTGGTGTTGCAGGAGGCCCGCGATGGTGTCGCCGGGTTCACGCTTACCGAGGGCGCTGCAACCATGTTGGCCCGCGGCGACCGCCGGATCTACAACCCTCGCAGCATGTCAGGGTCGGATCCTTGGTGCTTGATCTCTTTCTCCATTCCGGAGACGGAGCGCGAGAAGCGGCACCAGCTTCGGCGCAGGCTCCACTGGATCGGTTGCGGAACCGTGGCCGCCGGCCTGTGGATCTGTCCTGACTCGCTGCGTGTGGAAGTAGAGGAAATTCTTGCCGACCTTGAGCTGCGGGCCATGGCCACCATCTTCGTGACGGAAACCCCGCTGGTGGGTGGCAGCCTCCGGGATGCTGCGTCCAAGTGGTGGGACCTGGATGCAGTGGCCGAATTGCACAAGGATTTTATCCGTGAGCACGGTTCGGGCAGCGATCACGGACCGGACAGTCCAGTGAATGCCGGCGACGTGGTGGAGCCTTCCCCTGACGCCTTTTCCACGTATGTCCAGTGCATTGACCGTTGGCGGATCATTCCCTACCTCGACCCCGGGTTGCCGGCGGCATTCCTGCCTGCGGACTGGCCCGGGGCCGATGGTGCGGCTTTGTTCAGCCGGATTGTTGCCAGCTACGCCGAACCCAGCGCACAGTTCGTGCGCAACACATTGCTGGAAACTGCCGGCGCTGCGGTGTCCTGACTGCTAGGTCCGGTTTCTGGTTGAGACTCCCCGCCAGTACGGCTCGCCGAGATCTTCGATAGGCGTCTTGGCCGTCTCCCGTGAGAAGAAGGCAGCAACACCGGCGATAGTCATGCACAGGACCGCGAAGCCAGCCACCGGGAGCCAGCCGTCGTGTCCTTTGCCGAGGATCAGGCCCGCGATCAGGGGCGCGAATCCCGCCACTACCAAACCCAGCTGGTTGCCTAAGGCCATGCCGGAATACCGAACCGGGGCGGCAAAGAGTTCTGCGAAATAAGCGGGCCAGATCCCGTTGAAGCAGGAGTAGAGCAGGGTCATGTTGACAAAAGCCGCTGCGAAGACCAGAAGGATGTTGCCGGTGGACAACGCCCCGAAGTAGGCGAAGATCGTGACCGAGCACCCGATGGCTGCCGTCAAGAGGAGCGGCCTGCGGCCCACCCGGTCCGAGAGCTTGGCGGTCAAGGGCATCACGAACATCGATAATCCGATTGCTACGGCATTGACCGTAAGGATCGACGCCTTGTCGAACCCTGCAGCGCCGGTTGCATAGGAGAGGCCGAATACCGTGAAGATGGTCTGCATGACCGACATGATGGACATCCCAACTACGCGGACGACGTCTGCGGATTGGAAGCGCAGGACTTCCCGGAGCGGCATGGGTGCAACCGCCTGTCGGTCTTTGGCTGCCTCGAACACGGGTGTCTCGTCCAAGTGCGTCCTCACCCAGTAAGCGATGGCCAGGACAACAATTGACAACCAGAACGGGATGCGCCAACCCCAGCTCATGAGGGCTTCGGTCGGCAACGCAGCAACAGGGATGAACACCAGCGTGGCGAGTACCATCCCTGAGGCGTATCCGGTCATGACGAAGCTGGTGAAGAACCCGCGGCGCCCTTCCGGAGAATGCTCCAAAGTCAGCGTGGAGGCGCCGGCGGAGAATCCCTGTGCCAGGCGGCCAAGCACCAACAGGATGGGCGCCCAGACGCCGATCTGGCTGTAACTGGGAAGGAAGCCGATGCCAAGAGACGCGAGTCCCATAACGCCCAGAGTGATGAACAGAATCCTCTTCCGGCCGAGTTTGTCGCCGAAATGGCCCATCACCAGCCCACCCACCGGACGGGCCACATACGCCACGCCAAAGGTGGCGAAAGCGCCGATCAGGCCGACGGCGGGATCCTCGGACGGGAAGAACAGTGGTCCGAAGACCAACGCAGCGGCGGAGCCGTAGATAAAGAAGTCGTAGTACTCAAGCGTGCTTCCCAAGAAGGAGGCGAGGGCCGCTTTACCAGGGGTCTTACGCAACGTTGAAGGCTGCTGGGTTGATGTTGACATGGCGATTCTCCTTTGAATGCGCAGGTTCGAACAGCTCGAAAGCTAGAGCGGAAAATCAACGGCGATGATCTGCTCGCTGTTGGGAAACGAGTACTTCTTGAGTGGCTCATGAAGCGCGTGCGTGTTGTAGACCTCGATGTCCTCGACGGATTTGAAGTCAGCCACAATGGCGTAATCGAAGGAACGGTCGTGGCGGAGTACGTCGGCGCCGTGGGTGAGCTTCACCAGCCCGGGGATGTTGCCGTCCATCCGGTTCAACCCCGCTATCCAGGCAGCCTTGTCCGCATCGGGGAAGTCGTCCTTGAACTTGAAGAGCACTGCGTGGCGGATCATGCTCCAACTCCTGCCCGGACGTCAGCGGCGGTGTATTCTGCCGGTTGGCCCGAGATGGTGCGGCCGGCCAGGTAGCCCATGGTCATGATCGGGCCCAGCGTGGCACCGGCGCCCGGGTAGCCCGCAGCATAGGCGTTCTCCGTGGTGTTTCCGGCGGCGAACAGTCCGGGGATGGGTTGGCCGTCCACGTCCAACACCCTTGCCAAACCGTCAGTGGCGACGCCTCCGTTGCTGCCGAAGGCTCCGTTGACAACTTCCATCGCGTAGAACGGGCCAGTTTGGAGCGGGCCGAGGGACGGGTTGGGCCAGGGGCACTCGTCGTCGCCCCAGTACTTGTCGTAGGCACTCTCACCACGGCCGAAGTCGGGGTCCTCGCCTCTGACTGCGTAGTGGTTGAACCGCTGCACAGTAGCAGCAAGGTTCTCCGCAGGCACCCCGATCTTGGCGGCAAGTTCCCCCAGCGTGGGAGCCTGTATCAGGTAAGCCGGCGTCGGCTGGCCCGCCCGATGTGCAAGGACCCCGTACCGTTCCAGATAGCTGTGATCGAACACCACATGTGCCGGGGTGTTCAACGTCTGGTTGTTGGGCGAGTCCCACGACTGAAGGCAGCGCGCCAGGTCGTTGTAGTTTTGGGACTCGTTGGCAAAACGGCGGCCGTGGCGGTTGACCATCAGCGAACCTGGCCCCTGCCGTTCGAAGCGAAGCAGCGTTCCAACCGGCGCGCCGTCCCTGGTCTCGCCCGTGATGGACATCGGCGCCCACCAGGCTTCCCGGGTTCCCCGCGTCTGGGCCCCTACCCGCTGTGCCATCTTGAGGCCATCTCCGGTATTCGAGGGAGGCGAGCACATGATGTACAGGCGCGATGCCAACAGTGAATCCGCCAGGGCCTTGTCCCATTCAAATCCGCCCGTAGCCAGCACGACGCCGTCGTTGGCGTGGAAAGTCTCGCCCGACTCGAGTTGGACGCCAACTACTTTGCCGCCGTCGTTCACTAGCCGATGCCCGCGGGCGCCAACCACCAGCGCTGCATCATCACGGACCAGGCTCGCCAACAACATCGAAACCAGCGCCTGGCCCTTGGCAACGAGCCCCTCATCCTGCCGTTGGCCCAACTCCGCCCAGGGAAACTTGGTGAAAGCACCCCAGGTTTCGTATTCCTGCATGGTGAACGGAGCCCGGCCGTCAGAGCGCACATGGACCGCAAGTTCGCCGAGCGCTTCGCGGATGTTGTACAGCTCAGGCTCAACTGTCCGGCCGCCCTCCACGGATCCCGGCAGATCCTGGCGATAGTCCGGGAAGTTGTCGAGGAAAATGAAACGGACCCCGCATTCGTCTTCCGTGAAACGGAGCATGGTGTCCCCGTGTTCCAACGCCGCGTCAAGCAGTTCTTCACGACTGCGGCCCCGGGCCACGGCCCGGATGTACTGTGCGGCGGCCTCCTTTGAGTCGCTCAACCCCGCTTCGCGGGCGTGATGGTTGTCCGCCACCCACAGCATGCCGCCAGAAACGGCGGAAGTACCGCCAAGCAGTTCGGTCTTTTCAAGTACGACGACGGACTTACCGGCACGTGCGGCCGTCGCCGCTGCGGTCAGGGCGCCCGCGCCGGAACCAACGACGACGACGTCATAGGTATCGGAGGGTGTGCAGTTCAGGAATTTCATGGTGGTACCTCTCGTTTGGCGTGGTTGGGTGTCTCAGACCGCGGTGTAGCCGCCGTCGATGACGAGCTCGGAACCAGTGGTGAACCGGGACTCATCGGAAGCGAGGTAGAGAACGCCATAGGCGATCTCGTCCGGTTCACCCTGCCGGGGAAGCGGGTTTCCACCGACCAACTGCTTGTAGTACGCCTCCGCGCCGATGTCCGACTGTTCTGCCGAGCGCCTGCTCATCCGGGTATTCATGGAGCCAGGGTGGATGGAGTTCACCCTTACGCCGTGGGCGCCATAAGCTGCGGCGTCGGACTTGCTGAGGAGACGGACGGCTCCTTTGGTGGCGTGGTACAGCGGCACGTTTCGCCCGCCGGTCAGTCCATGGATGGAGGAAAAGTTGATGATGCTGCCTGATTTCTTCTCGATCATGGACGGAACGACGTACTTGGTCAGGAGCCAGACACCTTTGACGTTGACGTCAAAAATAACGTCGAAGTCCTCCACCGTGGCTGTGTGGCTGGCCCCGGCAGGCCCAATGATGCCTGCGGCATTGACCAGGACATCCGGCCTACCGAGTTCTGCGCTGAGCAGCCGGACTGTTTCGGCAACGCTGGCTTCATCGGTGACATCGACGTCGTACTCGGTAATGCCGGGGTGGCTGGCCGTGGCGGGCGTTCCGGCCCGGTCCAGGCTGGCAACGGTGGCCCCGTGATCGGCCAGCAAGCGGGCCGTTGCGCTCCCAAGGTCTCCCCTGCCCCCGGTAATGACGGCCACCTTGCCGGCGACCCGTCGGGCTTTGGCTTCCTGATGTGCCTGCGTTGCGGTCTCCATGACCAACTCCTCCTGCCGCGGCATTGCGGCTGCTGAAACCTGGTTAAGACGCAGGGCAGCACGGAACGGAGCCCAAGGGGGCCGTTTGTGTGTGGTTACCGGGCGAAATGCCCTGCTGGGTTCCACTCTGCCAGCGAGCGTGTGAGTGGAACCACAGCGTTACCGATGAACGGGAATCAGATGCTTCCATTGCTTTGGCGGAGGGCGCCTTTGAGCTCTCCCCGCCATCCGAGTGCCCGGGAAATGCCGCGGGCTGCCGTCATCAGGACCGGCACCCGGGTAGCGGCGTTTTCTTCATTCCTTGGGACCACGACGCTCAGGGCGGCTACCACTGTATTAGCGCGCCCGAAGACGGGGACTGCGATGCCGCTCGATTCGGGGACGATGATCCCGGGCATGGAGGCGAATCCGCGTTGCCGGATGCCGGCCAGATGGCGGCGGAGTTCAGCAGGATTGGTGAGCGTGGCTTCGGTGAATTTTTCCAGCGTTCGTCCCAGGAACAGGTCCTGGTAGGCAGGCGGAGAATAGGCCAGCAGCACCAAGCCGGAGGAGGTTCCGTGAACCGGCAGGCGGCCGGCAACCTTGGTGATGTCCACCATGGAATCCCGCGAGCCGATCCGTTCGATGTAGAGAACTTCGTCGGAGTCCAGGATCCCCAAAGTGGTGGAGTGCTGGACTACCGATTGCACGTCCTCCATGAAGGGCAGGGCCGCTTCACGGAGGCCAACCATCCGTGAGCTCCTGGACACCAATTCCCACAGCCGCGTGCCGATCCGAACCTCGGCGCTTGCTTCCCGCTCCAGCAACCCTTCGGCGAGGAGTTCGTCCACCAGGCGGTACGTCGTCGTGACGGGGAGCCCTGAACGCCTGGCCAAGGTGGCGACGCTCATGGTGCGGTGCGCGTCATCGAACGCACCGACCAACCGGACTACGCGCCGGATAACCGACTCCCCCGAGGACGAGTTGGCCACATCAGGCTCCGGACTTCACGCGGGATACGAACCGGAACCTGTCCCCGCGAAACGCGCTGCGGGTCCACTCCACCGGGGCTCCAGCGGCGTCGCGTGCCAGGCGATGGACCACCAGCAAGGGCGCCCCCATCTCGATTCCCAACAGCCTGACATCGGCCGGACCAGCGAGCGCGGTCTCCACGGTGTCCTCGACGTCGGCGATATGGATCCCGTAGACATCTGCCAATACGGCGTACAGCGAGCCCGCCTTGGCGAGGTTCGACTTGAATCTCGGAAGCTTGCCGGGCAGCCGGGCGATCTCGTGCGCCAGCGGTTCCCCGTCAATCAAGCGGATGCGCTCAAGCCGGGTCACCGGATCGCCTTGGTCAAGACCCAGGTGGGCTGCGACGTCGGTGTCGGACTTCACGATGTCGAGGGCCAGCACCCTGGAATCCGGACGCAAACCTTGATTGCGGGCATCATCGGAGAAGGACGTCAACTGCCTGACGTGCGTCACTTTGGGGGGCGCGACGAACGTGCCGTGCCCCTGGATGCGGCCCAATTTCCCCTCTGCCACGAGCTCACTGATTGCTTGCCTGACGGTGGTGCGTGACGTCGCGTATTTCTCGGCGAGCGCACGCTCCGTGGGGATGAGCGTACCGGGCTGGAGACCGGCGATAAGGCCAAGTACTTCGATCTTGAGGAGGTAGTACTTGGGCGTTGCCGCCCCGACGTCTGTGGACATATTGGACATCCTACTTGTAGACAACACTATTGGTCTATGCCAATCTTGAGCAGGTTGGTCTAAACCAATTCCGGAACCAATCCGGCAAGACCCTACTTTTCCACAGATTCAAGGACAAAGATGTCGATCCTGCACGACCTACGGCAAACACCCCGGCTCGGGCTCCTGGTGGGCGGCGCTGCCGCAACCGTCGGAGTGATTTACGGCTACGACATGTCGAATATTGCCGGTGCGCTCCTGTTCATCACCAAGCAGTTCAACCTCACCACTTCCCAGCAGGAACTGGTGACCACCGCCGTCGTTGCAGGAGAAGTCCTCGGTGCGCTGGTGGGCGGTTGGCTCTCCAACCGTCTTGGCCGCAAAGCCTGCATGGTGGGCCTCGCCGTGGGTTACGCGCTTTTCGCCGTGCTCAGCGCAATGTCGAACGATGTTCCCACCCTGCTGATCGCACGGCTCCTCCTGGGCCTGACCATCGGGGTGTCCGTGGTGGTCGTCCCGGTTTTCGTCGCCGAGTCTGCGCCGGCCAAAGTTCGCGGCGCCCTCCTGGTTGCTTATCAAGTGGCAACTGTCATCGGAATTATTGTGGGCTATGTGGCCGCCTATGCCTTGGCCGGCACCGGCTCCTGGCGTTGGATGCTGGGTTTGGCCGCCGTCCCGGCAGTCATTGTCCTGGCCATCGTCATCAAACTCCCGGATACCGCGCGGTGGTACATGATGCGCGGACGGACTGCGGATGCCAGGAGGACGCTCTCCGCCATCGAGCCGGACACGGACGTCGAGGCCGAACTCGCTGAGATGCAGCGGGCCATCAGTGAAGAACGCGGGGGTGGCCTTCGCGAAATGCTTCGTACGCCCTACCTGAGGGCAACAGTGTTTGTGGTGGGCTTGGGCTTCTTCATCCAGATAACAGGGATCAACGCGGTGGTCTACTACAGTCCCCGCATCTTCGAGGCCATGGGCTTCAGCGGCAATGCTGCTCTGCTGCTCCTCCCCGCAGCAGTTCAGGTTGCTGCTTTGTTTGCTGTCTTCGTGTCCCTGTCCCTGGTGGACCGGTTGGGGCGCCGCCCGGTGCTCCTGACGGGCATCGGCATGATGGTGGTGGCCAATATCCTCTTGGTAGGTGTCTTCATGGCAGGACAGAACTTCGGCGGCCTGCTCACTGTGCTGGGCTTCCTCGGCGTCCTTCTTTTCACCGTGGGTTTCACTTTCGGCTTCGGCGCCCTGGTTTGGGTCTACGCCGGCGAGAGCTTTCCTTCGCGGCTGCGTTCCCTCGGAGCGAGCGCCATGCTGACCTCGGACTTGGTGGCCAACGTACTGGTTGCCGCGTTCTTCCTGACGATGCTGCAGCGACTCGGAGGAGCAGGAACCTTCGCAGTGTTCGGTGTACTGGCTATCCTCGGGTTTATGTTTGTCCGAAAGTTCGCACCCGAAACGAAGGGACGTCAGTTGGAGGAAATACAGCAGTTCTGGGAAAACGGCGGTAAATGGCCCCACGTTGAGGCCGGCACCCCTGCCGTTCCTTCAGCCAAAGCCGATGAAGCGGCGGCCATACAGTGACGCCCGCAGTTCTGGGCCTGCACATCGGCGGTTCCAAGACACATGCCGTCCGCTCCGGCGACACACTCCCGAGCCAAGAGCCCGGCGGGGCCGATGCCAAAAACGGCGTCGAGATTACTGAAGCGAGTGCCAACCTTTCCTCGGTGGGCCATCAGGGCGCCGATGCCGTACTGCGCAGGATTGCCGCAAGCGTCGGCGGCGGAATCGAGGCCGTGTGCGCAGGAGCAGCCGGCGCGGACACCCCGGCAAGCCGGGCAGTTCTGTCCGCCCTGCTCACGGAGCATTTCCCTGGCGCCCGGATCGAGGTGGTCCATGACACGCGGATCGTGCTCGCAGCGGCCGGACTCGACGCCGGAGCCGTCCTGGTTGCAGGCACCGGATCGGTGGCGTGGGGCCGTAACCATGACGGACGCGAAGCACGCAGCGGTGGATATGGCTACCTGCTGGGCGATGAAGGCGGCGGCTACTCAGTGGTCCGTGACGCCGTCCGCGAGGCGCTGCGGGAGTATTATGCGGGGCTGGAACCCGGCACTCTTGTCCGCGCGCTCATGGCTGCGACGGCCAGCGTGGATGCGTTGCAACTCATGGACTCCTTCTATGCGAAGCCTGAGCCGGACCACTGGGCGGTGCTCGCCCCGCTGGTCCTTGAACTGGCAACTGAAGGCGATCCTGCTGCCTTGCGGATCCAGGCAGAGGCAGCCCACCATCTGGCCACGCTGGCCCGACAGGTATTGGGAGAGCTTGGCTTGGACCTGCCGCTGGTTATGGCAGGCAGCTTGTTGGTGAACCACACCCAACTTGCCGGGTCAGTTGCCCGAAAGGTGTCCTTGGAAGATCCGTCGTCGATCCGGATCCTCACTCAAACCCCAGTCCACGGGGCGGTGGAACTGGCCCGCCAACTCATCCGGAGCTGATAGCGGGGCAGGTGATCCGGACCGTTATCCGGAGTAGTCTGGATTCATGCCTTTCACGTGTGGTGGTTGGTAGCAGTGGCGCGGACCAAGCAGCGGTGGCTGCCGGCCGTCCTGATCACCCTTGTGGTGGCGATGGCGGTATTGTTCGGCTCAGTACAGGCCAGCGCCACAGTGTCCCTCCCGCCCAGGACCGCTGACGAGATCCTGGCCATGATCGCGCGCACGGAGGTGCGGGCATTGTCCGGCACCGTGGAACAGACCGCCGAACTTGGGTTACCTGAAGTTCCTGCGACAGGAGCGGGGGTTGCCCCGGGATCGGCCTCGGCCATGGAATTGTTGACCGGCTCGCACACGGCCCGGGTTTACCTTGACGGCCCGTTCAAGGCCCGGTTGCAGCTCCTGGACCGCCTGGCTGAGCGTGACGTCGTGGTCAACGGAGGCGACGCATGGTTCTACAACTCGGCGGACAACAGCGCGACGCATCTGACCGCCCCGGTGCCAAGCAGTGCGGAAGTCCCGTCCTTCGCGGGGCCGAGGGAATCGCTCCCTCCCACGCCATCGCCGGACATGTCTGCGCGGGACGTGCCCACTCCGGAGGCCATGGCAAGCCGTTTCCTTGCTGCAATTGACGACACCACAGAGGTATCCGTCGGCGAGTCCTCCTCTGTTGCCGGCCGCAGCGCTTACCGTGTGAGCCTGCACCCGCGCAGCACGGAAACCTTGGTTGACTCCGTGACCATCGACGTCGACTCGGAGACCGGCCTTCCGTTGGGCGTCGAAGTTCGCGCCAAAGGTCAATCTGAACCTGCGTATTCGCTCGCCTTTACTGAGCTGCACCTGTCCACACCGGATGCTGCGTTGTTCGAGTTCGCCCCACCTCCGGGCGCCACTGTGATGGAGAAGGCACTCCCGGCCAAGCCCGTTCCCACTATGCCGACACCTGAGGGCTCCCCGGCTACCAGCCAGCCCCGCCCCTCGGTCACAGGACAGGGCTGGGATTCGATCATTGCCTTGCCCGCCGGATCTGCTCCGCCCGAGCTCACCTCCAATCCCCAGTTCGCGCAAACGATGCAGCCGGTTCCCGGCGGCCGGGCCTTGACGACATCGCTGGTGAGCGTACTGATTCTCGACGACGGCCGCATCTACGCGGGCCTGGTGCCCCTGGAACGGCTTCAGTCAGCCGCTGCCGCACAGTGAAGGAACCCGTCCCTGCTGAGCTCGCCATAGAAACGCACGGCTTGGTCAAGCGTTTCGGCCACCGATCCGCCGTCGATGGAATTGATCTTTCGGTCCCCCGTGGGTCCGTGTTCGGCTTCCTTGGGCCCAACGGTTCAGGAAAGACCACCACCATCCGTGTGCTGCTGGGCCTGGCTTCGGCGAACAGTGGGGAGGTGCGCGTCCTTGGTAAGCCGATGCCGGCGGCCCTGGCAACTGTGCTGCCTGACGTGGGGGCATTGGTGGAGGGGCCCGGCTTTTATCCTTTCCTCTCAGGTACTGGCAACCTCATGCGCTTGGATTCCGCCGATCGGCATGCCTTGTCCTCTACCCGGCGGCAGCGCGTCCATGACGCCTTGGAACGCGTTGGGCTCAGCCACGCCGCCGGAAAAAAGGTCCGTGCTTACTCGCTTGGCATGAAACAGCGGCTGGGTTTGGCCAACGCCATGCTCAGGCCCCGGGAGCTGCTGGTCCTCGACGAGCCAACCAATGGCCTTGACCCACAAGGGACACGTGAGGTCCGGGGGTTGGTTCGTTCCCTTGCAGCAGGCGGGACCACGGTGTTCGTTTCCAGCCATCTACTGGCTGAGGTCGAACAGATGTGTACCCATGTGGGCGTCATGAGCGCCGGCCGCCTGGTGGCCCAAGGGCCTTTGGAAGAGTTGCGTGCTGCCGGGCAGGCCCACGTTGTGGTTCAAACGCCCGACGTCGAACGAGCAGCCGGTGTCTTGACGCGCCTTGGACTGGTTCCCGGCGAAGCTCCGGGCACTGGAAGTGCGTGGGGCTCCACGGCATTGTTGGGCACCGGACTCAACGGACTCGAACCCGAGAAGATCGTGGCCGCGCTGGTGGCGGAGGGTGTCCGAGTCCGCGGCTTCACCGTGGAAAACGCGAGGTTCGTGTCGCTGACCGGAGAGGGGTTCGACGTTGTCGGCTGAAACTGCCGCGCCTCACAGCGCCGGCATAGTCCGCCCGGGAATCGGATGGGCACTATTGGGCTCCGAGTTGTCCGTCCTGTTCCGCCGGCTCCGCACGTGGGCCATGCTGATCGCCCTGGCTGCCGTGCCCATCCTGATTGCAGTAGCCGTCAAATTGTCCTCCCGGCCCACGACACCCGGGCGGGGACCCCTGTTCCTGGACCGGATCACCCAGAACGGCCTGTTCGTCGCAGTGACTGCCCTGGTGGTGTGCGTTCCTCTGTTCCTGCCACTTACGGTCGGCGTGGTGGCCGGCGATACCATCGCCGGCGAAGCCAGCCTGGGAACCCTGCGCTATCTGCTCCTTGCTCCGGCGGGACGGATCCGCCTGCTGCTGGTGAAATATGCCGGCGCCGTTGCTTTCTGTTTCGCAGCGACGGCGACCGTCGCTGCCTCAGGCGCCCTGGCCGGCGTCGTACTTTTTCCCGTGGGCCCGGTGACTTTGCTGTCCGGCGACACCATCAGCGTGGGCGAGTCAGCCTTGAGGTCACTGCTGATCGCTGCCTACATCACGGTGTCACTCCTTGGGCTGTCCGCGATCGGACTGCTGATCTCCACGTTCACCGATGTTCCGGTGGGTGCCATGGCTGCCACGATCGTCCTTTCGGTGGTTTCACAAGTACTGGACAACCTGCCCCAGCTTGAATGGCTTCATCCATGGCTCTTCAGCCACCACTGGCTGGGGTTCGCCGATCTGCTGCGCCAGCCAATATCCTGGACGTCGTTCGCTGACAATGGGCTCCTCCAAGCCGGATATATCGCAGTCTGCGGCGCGCTGGCTTACGCAAAATTCTCCAACAAGGACGTCCTGTCCTAGCTTTGTCGTAGGCTCTTTCCATGGCCAGATTCTTTGACGTGCACCCGGACGATCCTCAACCACGCGCCATTGGCCAAGTGGTGAACATGCTCCAAGGCGGCGGCCTGATCGCCTACCCTACGGATTCCTGCTACGCGCTTGGCGCCCAGATCGGCAACAGGGAAGCACTGGACCGCATCAGGAGCATCCGGCACCTGGATGACAAACACCACTTCACCTTGGTCTGCAAGGACTTTGCCCAAATGGGCCAGTTCGTGATGATTGACAACGACATTTTCAGGAGCATCAAGGCCGTCACGCCCGGCAGTTACACTTTCATCCTCCCTGCCACCCGCGAAGTGCCCAAACGGCTCCTGCACCCCAAGAAGAAGACTGTAGGCGTACGCATTCCGGATCACAAGGTGGTCCAGGCGCTCCTGGCGGAGCTGGGTGAACCCCTGTTGTCCAGCACGCTCCTGCTGCCGGACGAGGAAGAGCCCCTAACCCAGGGCTGGGAGATCAAGGAACGGTTGGACAACCAGGTGGACGGCGTGATCGACGCCGGGGACACAGGATCCGAGCCCACCACCGTTGTCGATTTCTCCAGTGGAGCGGCCGAAGTTGTGCGCCGCGGAACGGGCGATCCTTCACGCTTCGAGTAGGCTCAGCGGAACTGGAAACGGCAACTCGAATTCAACGCCACCTGCGCGACTCCCGTCATTTCCAAGGCCAGAGCTGACGGCTGTAGTGCAACGGGTTGCGGTGGATATGCCATGAAGATGGCCAGCTGTCGGTTCCCATCGGCGCTGCTCATGCTGATGCTCCCGTAGCCGGGAACATCACCGGCATGGCCGTAGTAAGAGCCGTTCGTGCAATGGTCTTCCCAATGGTCCAGGCCAAGGCCGTAGCCGGCGAACACGCTCCCTTTCATCGAAATGAGACTCTGCGTCGCCAACAGCCGTCCCTCCAGCAGCGCGGCCTGGAACGTGGTGAGGTCCTCCACCGTGGACATGAGTCGTACGGATGAAGCCCCGTTCGGTATGTGGGGGAACGTCACGTCCACCGTTTCCCCCTGCAGCTGGATGTATCCGTGGACCACATCATCCGGAGCGTCCGAGCCCGGTACAAGCACGGCCGTGGAATCAAGGTTCAAAGGCGACAGGATGTCTGTTCGCAGGGCAGTCCCGAGGGGCACACCCCGATAACGTTCAACCAACAGGCCCAGCAGAGCATCAGCCTGGGGCGATGGTGCAGCAGGCAGTTCCGTGGCGTCACCAAGGAGCTGGCGGATCGTCACTGGACTGCCCGCCGGGACAGATCCTGGCAGGTGTGTGTTGATGGAGTCGTCCAGGGCCAGCCGGCCTTCTTCGATGAGCTTCAACACGGACACAGCCACCATGGTCCTGAGTTGATCCCCAACATCAAAGCGGTCACCGGCCCGGACTGCAACCCGCTCTGCACGGCTGCGCACTCCTGTTGCGTGCGTCCACTCCTGCTGGCCGGCCTTCGCTTTAATGAGCACCGCCGAGGCGCCTTCGTCCATCTTCTCCCTGGCGAAGAGTTCCAAGGTGGCCCGGACCTCCTGGAAGGCCGGCGTAACAGCCAGCGTCTCCGGCGTCGAAGGTTCCGGTGTTGGTGACGGGGAAGGCTCAACGAGCGTGGTTGGCCGGGACGGCAGTGGCTCCGGCGTGCCTGTGCAACCGCAAAGGAACACCCCGCACGCGAATGCGGTGATCAGGGCCCATCCCGCTGCACTCCCCGGCACGCGGACTCCCGCTCACTCCTCCGTTTTGCGGGCCCGGCTCGGCTGCACGCGCATGGGCTCGCCCGGCATCTTGGGGAATTCCGGTGGGAACGGCATCTCGCCTTGGCCATTCTTCACGTCCCGCTCCCACCACTGGAGCAGGACGTCGATGCCGCCAGGATGCTCGTGCATGGACGCCCACGGGTCCCCCACCGACGCCAAACGGTCCGGAACTGTGGCGATGGTGTACTTCGCGGGGTCGGCGTTCTCCAGTTCATCCCACGTCAACGGACAGGACACCTGGGCCAACGGCACGGCCCGTGGGCTGTACGCCCCGGCAATGGTCCGGTCCCGGTTGGCCTGGTTGAAGTCCACGAAGATCCGCGTCCCGCGTTCCTCTTTCCACCACGCGGTGGTGACCTTCTCCGGCATGCGGCGCTCCAACTCCCGTCCAGCGGCAATCACGGCGTGGCGAACGTCGAGGAACTCATGCTTGGGGTGGATCGGCGCGTACACATGGAGTCCGCGGTTGCCGGAGGTCTTGATGAACGCCGTCAGTCCGGCCTCCTCCAGGACGCTGCTCAGTTCCTGCGCGGCAGGTATCGCGTCGGCGAAGTCGGTGCCGGGTTGGGGGTCGAGGTCGATTCTCAATTGATCCGGATTGTCGGGATCGTTGGCCCGGGACGCCCACGGATGGAACACCACCGTATTCATCTGCGCAGCCCACACGGCCGCTGCCGGCTCATCGATCACCAGTTGTGGATGCGACCGGGCACTGGGATAGGTCACCACAACCGAGCGGACGTATTCCGGGGCGCCTTTGGGTGGATTCTTGGAGAAGAACATCTCGCCTTCAATGTTTCCGGAATATCGCTGAAGGCTGATAGGCCGGTTCCCATTGGCAGTGACAAACGCTTCGCCGACGTCGATGAGGTAGTTGGCAAGGTCCAGTTTCGTCAGCCCCGCCTCCGGCCACATTACCCGGCTTGGACTGGAAATCCGGACCTCCCGGGGGCCATCGGGACCGGGCACAGTAACGGTGGTTGCTTCGCTCGCCATGGGCACAAGCTACCCCGTTAAGGCCACGCGCGTCAGCACCCACGGCGTTTTTGCTGCAATGGGCAAAAATGGATACATGCCAAACACGCAAACACCTGTCACCATCACTGTCGGAGAGTCCGACATATCCGCCCTCCACATCCGGCCGGATAATCCTTTTGCCACGTTGGTGGTGGCGCACGGCGCCGGGGCGGGAATGGAACACCCGTTCCTGCAGGGGTTCGCTGAGGCTATGGCTGACCAAGGGGTGGCTACCCTGCGGTTCAACTTCCCCTACCGCGAGGCCGGCAGGCGTTTCCCCGACCGACCGCCCCTGGCCATCACCACCTGGCGCACGGTGATGGACAAGGCCGCCGGGCTCAGCAGTGGCGAGCCTCTCTGGGCTGCCGGCAAATCCTTCGGTGGGCGCATGGCGTCCATGGCCGTCGCCGAAGGCATGCCTGCCAAAGGCTTGGTGTATCTCGGCTATCCACTGCACGCGCCCGGAAAACCGGAGAAACTGCGCGATGAACACCTCTACGGCGTCACGGTGCCGATGCTCTTCCTCCAAGGCACACGGGATACGTTCGCAACACCGGAACTGCTGGAGGGCGTGGTGGACAGGATAGGTCCGACGGCGACACTCCAGTGGAGCGAAGGCGGTGACCATTCGTTCGCGGTCAAAGGCCTGAAGCGAAGTGCCGCCGAGGTGGGTGCGTCCCTTGCCCCCGCAGTGGCCGCCTTCATCCGGGCCACCCCTTAGGAGCTACTTCGGCAGCGGCTCGTGGCGAAGGTAGGAGCGGCGGAACCGGCCTGTGCCTGCCGTGAGTGCGCGGAGTTCGATCGCGTAGCGCAGCAGTTCCTGATCGGGAACCTCCGCACTGATTTCCGTTCCCTCACCATCTGCGGCGGTGGTGCCGGTGACCCGGCCGCGCCGCCCCGAAAGATCGCTCATGACCGCACCCACATAATCATCGGGAACGCTGACGACTACCGATGAGACAGGTTCCAGCAGCTGGATTTTGGCGGCCGCGGCGGCCTCGCGGAGTGCCAAGGCCCCCGCCGCTTGGAAGGCTGCGTCCGAAGAGTCCACGCTGTGGGTCTTTCCGCCCACCAGAGTCACCTTGATGTCCACCACAGGGAACCCCGCAGACACACCCTTGAGCATCTGCGAACGGACTCCCTTCTCCACGGAGGTGACGAACGTCCCGGGTATGGCGCCGCCCACGATTTTGTCGTTGAATGCGAACCCTTCACCCCGGCCAAGTGGCTCCACCTCGATGTCGCAGATGGCAAACTGCCCATGGCCACCTGATTGCTTGACATGGCGCCCGTGTCCCACAGCCTTGCTGGCGAAGGTTTCCCTCAACGGGGTGATCACGTCCACGGTCTGCAGTTTGACGCCCTGATTGCGTAGCCTGTCCAGAACCACCTCCGCGTGGGCCTCTCCCATGCACCAGAGGATGAGCTGGTGGGTGTCCTGGTTGCGCTCCAATCGAAGAGTAGGATCGGCAGCCGCCACCTTCCCGATGCTCTTGGCCAGGGCGTCTTCGTCGCTGCGGGAGGCGCCCTCGATGGCAATGGGCATCAATGGCTCGGGCATGTTCCAGGTTTCGATCAACAGCGGAGCTTCGCGGTCCGAGACAGTGTCTCCGGTCTCTGCGCTGGCAAGCTTGCTGATGGCGCAGATATCACCGGCAATACACTGTGGAACGGCTTTCAGGCTGGAGCCCACAGGCGAGTAGAGATGCGTGACGCGTTCGTCGGCGTCGTGGTCATCGTGTCCCCTGTCCGCGAGTCCCCTGCCGCCGACATGAATCGACGAATCTTCGCGCAGGGTCCCGGAGAAGACCCGGACCAAGCACACGCGGCCGAGGAAGGGATCTACAGTGGTCCGCACCACCTCGGCGGCAAGACGACCGGTTGGATCACACTCCAAGGCCTTCAGGGATGAACCGTCGAGTTTCATCACAGCGGGAGTGATGCGTTCCAACGGCGACGGCAGCGCATCGGTCAGCAGGGCCATGAGCTCCGGAAGGCCCAAACCCGTCTCGGCGGACGTCGGGATAACGGGGAAGAAACTCCCTCTGGCCACAGCGGTTTCCAGATCCTTGATCAGGTCCATCAGTGGCAACTCCTCGCCTCCGAGGTACCGGTCCATGAGGGTTTCGTCTTCGCTCTCGGCGATGATGCCTTCGATCAAGGTTCCCCTGGCTTCTTCGACGTCAGCCACCGGCGGCAGGTCTTGATCATCGGTGCCCTCCAGCACTCCGACAAGGCGGGCATTGCCGGACGCCGGAAGGTACAGCGGGAGGACCGACTCGCCAAAGGCTTCCTGGCATCTTACGACGGCGGCACTGAAGTCTGCGCGCGGGTGGTCCAGTTTGCTGAGCACCACCGCCCGGGGCATGCGGACCTTCTCGCACTCGCCCCACAAGGCAATGGTGGCGCCGTCAATGCCGTCGACAGCCGACACAACAAAAAGGGCCGCATCGGCGGCCCTCAAACCAGCGCGAAGTTCGCCGGTGAAGTCGGTGTAGCCAGGGGTATCAATAAGATTGACCTTGACGTCTCCTACCAGGATTGGTGCGACGGACATGGTCACGGACCGTTGTTGGTGGATCGCGGAAGGGTCGGAATCACTGACCGTGGTTCCCTCGCTGATGGAGCCCATCCGGGAGATGGCTCCCGTTGCTGCGAGCAGGGCCTCGACCAGCATCGACTTCCCTGCCGCCGAATGGCCGACGAGTGCAACGTTCCGGATTCGGGCAGGATCGCTTGCTGCCAGTGCCGATCCGCTATCACTCCGCTTGGCCTCGGGCGTTCCGGTGCCGCTTCCTTTTGCCGTTTCGCGCGTGCCCTTCGCGGACATGGGCACCTCCTGGTGTTGTCTCCCGGCACGGAGTCCGAATGCCAAGCAGTTCGAACGTTAAAGAGGATTGGACACCCAAAGGCGACCGCAGGGCAAGGGGCAGGCAGCGGGCAAAACTCACGGACGGCCGTCGAGCCGCGGCAGCCCCCGCCGAACAGCGGGCTATGCGGCGAGCATGCTCCACAACAACCAGGCGGATGCTGCTGCGCATCCCGCGATCACCGCAGTGAAACCCGATAACCACACGAATACGGGGACGCCCGTGGTGCGGCCAAGGATGAACGCATCGGATGCCGCAAGCCTTTCCCGACGCCGGGTGTGGACGCCGGCAAGCTTGAAGAGGTCCCGGACGCCGCCGACGGACAGGGCAATGCCGAGGGCGAGCACGACATAGTTGACGGTGGCGGGGGCTGCGAACAAAACCAGGACCTGGGCAATGGCTGCACTGAGGACGGCTACGAGGATCCCCGTAAGGTTTCGCAGGAAGATCAGTGACACCAGCAGGACCACGGCTCCGACGGACATGGCCGCGCCTGACCTGCCTGCGGCGCAGGCGGCAATCAGGCCCAGCCCGACTACGGCGGGCGCGGGATAGCCCCAGAACCCTGACCATGCCGCACCAAAAGCGCCCCGGCCGCTGCTGACAAGGCGGCCGGAATGGTCCAGCCCGATCCGGAGGCTGTGCACGAAGCGGCCGGTCATCAGCGCGGCATAAGCATGGCCGAGTTCGTGGACGAAGGTGACGTACAGACCGAACCAGCGCCACGTGGCGCGCGGAATACTCAGGATGACGGCACAGGCGAGGATGCCGAGCAGCGCAGGCAACGGCACTGCCGTGGTGTGGGTCTCTGTGAAGCCGCGCGCCACTGCGTCCCACCAGGTTTGAGCCAGGTTCCCAGCGCCGTCCATGGTCACAGCACCGTCGACTGCAGGCGCGCGTGGAGGCCGGCGATGAGGATCTCGAGTCCGAAATCGAAGGCCGCCTCACCGCGCTCCTCAGGCGGACCTGCTTGGGTGAGGGCGCCGGTAAGCGTGGGGTATCCCTGAGCGGGCGGCGCCCAAACAACGTCCGGGGCGGCGAGGTCCAGTGCGAATCCAAGCGCGAAACTGTCGATGGTGGAGATCGCCGACACCACGTCCCGGCCACGGAATCCCGCACCTTCAAGTGCCACGGCAAGGTTCTCGTAGAGGGCAAGAACCTGATCGTCCTGAACGGTTTGGAGGACCAACAGCGGAGCGAGCCGGGGATGGCGGGCGAAAGCGTCACGGTAACTGCGGACGATCGCCCTCAGCGCGGCCTCCCAGTCCTCCCCGTCCCCGAGGGCATAGGGGCTCTCGGCGATGATGCGGCCGCGCATCAGTTCAAGGATCTCCTCACGCCCACTGACGTGGTTGTAGATGGACGATTGGCTGACCCCGATCCGTTTGGCCAGTTTCGGCAGGCTGAAGTCCCCTGCTTCGTCCACCAGCTCAAGGGCGGCGGTGACGAGTGCATCGATGGATATCAGCGGGACCAGCGGGCGTGCCATACGGGTGTCTCCATTCAGGGTTGTTGTTACGACTCTAGCCAGAACTTTGCGTCGAAGTATTGTGCTGCGAGTCACAAGACTCTACGATAAACGAAAGCCTTTCGCTTTATGTTCCACACCCCCCTGGAAACTTCCCTCCCCCAATCACCACAGAGGACCCCCATGTCTGACCTCGAAACCCGACCTCCAGCAGCGGATGCTGGAAATGGGCTCAAACGCAATGCCATCGGCACCGGCGGCATCGCCTTCCTGGTAATTTCGGCCGCAGCCCCGTTGACTGTCATGGCCGGCGTGGCCCCTGTCGCCATTGGCATCGGGGGCATCGGCGCCCCCATGGGCTACGTCATTGCCGGTGCAGTCCTGTTGGTCTTCGCCATCTCTTTCATGGCGATGACCAAACACGTCAAGGCCGCCGGCGGTTTCTACACCTACATCACCCTGGCCATGGGCAAGACCGTGGGGCTGGCCTCGGCCATCCTGGCGATCGTGTCCTACAACTGCCTCCAAATCGGTGTTTACGGACTCTTCGCCGTCCAAACCCAGGCCATGCTGCGTACCCTATTCGGCCTGGACGTACCGTGGCCGGTTGTTGCCTTGGTGGCCATTGCGGCCGTGTGGTTCCTCGGCTACCGCGGGATCGACGTCGGCGCTAAAGTCCTGGGAGTCCTACTCATCGCTGAGACCGCCATCCTGGGCATCATGGGCGTCGGAATCCTCGCCCGTGGCGGCGCCCAAGGAATCAGTTTCGCCTCGTTCTCCCCGGAGCACGCGTTCACCCCCGGAGTCCTTGCCATCCTGGCGATCTGCTTCGCGGCCTTCATGGGCTTCGAATCCACCGTGCTGTACCGGCGTGAGGCCCGCAATCCGGACAAGTCCGTCCCGCGGGCCACATACATCGCCGTTGGGTTCATGTCCGTGTTCTACGCATTCATCGTGTGGACCGTGATCCAGGCTTACGGTGACGGAAACGTGGTCGCAGCTGCCGGCGAACTGGCCGATGGAATGTTCTTCGCCACCATCAGCCAGTACGTGGGTCCTTGGGCAGAAGTAGTTATGTACGTCCTGATCGTCACCAGCGTCTACGCCTCGCAACTGGCCTTCCACAATGCCATTAACCGCTACGTCTACATGCTCGCCAAGGACGGCGTACTCCCGGCTTTCCTCGGCCGGACACACCCCAAATACAAGTCGCCCCACCGTGCCGGACAGATCCAAACCGTCCTGGCCGCCGTCGTCATCATCATTTGCGCCATCGCAGGAGCCGACCCGTACAAGCAGTTGCTGATCTGGGTCAACACGCCAGGGATCTTCGGGATTGTTGCACTGCAGGGCCTGGTGTCGGTCGCAGCGTTCATCTACCTGCGCCGCAACCCCGCGGCGGTCACCCACCGCCTGCTCATTCCGCTCAGCGTTGCCTCGGCCATTCTCCTCTTCGGTGTCGTGGCCCTGATCGCCATCAACATCGAGCTCCTCACCTTTGCAGATGCACTGACCAACACCATCCTGCTGCTGGTTGCCCCCATCGTTTTCCTGGCAGGCATCCTGATTGCCCGCAGCCTGCGCACCACCCGCCCAGACATCTTCGCCCGGATTGGAAGCTTCGAAACCCATGACTCCTGACCTCATCGTCCTTGCCGACACCATCCACACGATGGATGGGCAACCCCACGGGCAGCCTGTCCAGGCCGTGGCTGTCAGCGGTGGCGTGATTACCGCCGTCGGAAGCCGCCAAGATGCCCAGCAGTGGCAGCAAGCCGGCACCCGGGTGGTTGACTTGGGCAGCGCCATACTTACTCCGGGCCTGGTGGATTGCCATATCCACCCGGTGTTCGGCCTGGACCTGACTATCGGCGTTGACTTGTCCGGAGCGTCGACGCTGGATGAAGTCCATGCCCTGCTGAAGTCGGAGGCAACCAACGACGCCGGTTGGTTGCGAGGATGGGGACTGAACCCCAACGCTTTCGGGACAGTGCCGCTGCATCGCAGCGTGTTGGACGACGTCAGCGGCCACAAGCCCGCAATGATCAGGTTGTTCGATGGTCACTCGGCCTTGGCGAACAGCCGGGCGCTGGAACTGGCCGGCATCCACGGTCGGCACGAATTCACGCAGGCTGCAGAAGTGGTGTGCGATTCCGACGGCGTTCCCACCGGCTTGTTGCTTGAAGCCGCGGCCATGGAACTCGTCCAGCGACACATCCCGCAGGAGACCTTCAGCCAGCGCAAAGCACGCCTCGCCGATCTCCTGAGGGACTTCGCCCGCTCGGGACTGACGGGTGGCCACATCATGGACCACAGCGACGAATCCAGCGCGCTCTTCCAGGCGTTGGAGGCCGACGGCGAGCTGCCGCTGCGGTTGCGGACAGCGCCATGGTGCATGCCGGGCAGCGATGAAAGCAACTGGAAGGAACTCGCCCGCACCATTGGTACGGGTGGCCGCCGGTGGTCCGTTGAAGCCATCAAACTCTTCGTCGATGGAACCGTGGATAACGGTACAGCCTGGCTCTATGAACCTGACGTTCACGGCCAGTCCACCGCACCATTCTGGCCACGGCCGGAGGAATACTCCGCGGCTGTCCGCTACTTCGCATCGCGCGGCATCCCGACAGCGACACACGCCATTGGTGATGCGGGAGTGGAGCACGTGTTGAACGCATTGGAGTCGCTCCCCGGCATTGTTCCAGCGGACGTCCTGAGCCAGACCGTCCACAGGATCGAGCACATCGAGACCGTCCCGGATGAGCTCGTCGCACGATTCAAGGGAACGCGCGTAGTGGCCAGCATGCAACCGACACATTGCACCCACTACTCCCTTGCGGACCACAGTGACAACTGGTCCACCCGCCTCGGCGCGGAACGGGCAGACCGGGCATGGCGCTGCAGGGACCTTCGCGAAGAAGGCGTGACGTTGGGCATCGGTTCGGATTGGCCGATCGCACCCTTTGAGCCACTTCCGATCATCGCCGATGCGCAGTTGCGGCGGCGATCCGGACATCCGGAGCAGGAACCCATCGCGCCGGCCCAGGCCCTCACCGCACTCCAAGCGCTTGAGGGGTACACCTCGCACGCGGCGAAGGCTGCTGGCCTGTGGAATGTGTCGGGCTCCATCACAGTAGGCAAACGGGCAGACTTCACGGCGTTCGAGCACGACCCCCTGACCACTGCCCCGGACGAGTTGGCCGCCAGCGCTGTAGTGGGAACGTTCGTGGACGGCGAGATCCAGTTCATGCTGGAACGGCTGGCCTAGCTGGAGGGGCCGGACTGCATCCGTTTCTTCGTCTTGGCGGTGGCCGGCGCGGTCCACGGGTCTTCGGGCCAGGGATGCCTGGGGTAGCGACCACGCATCTCGGCCCGGACCTGGGAGTACGGGCCGGACCAGAAGGACGCGAGATCATCAGTGACGGCCAGGGGCCTGCCTGCCGGGGACAGCAAGTGAAAAAGCACCGGTACCCGGCCATCGACGAGGTGCGGCGTGCGGTCCCAGCCAAAGCATTCCTGGAGTTTGACCGCCACAACCGGCCTGCCGACGTCGTCCGTATCCGCACGATCCGAAACCTCGGGGTAGTCGATCCGCACCCGCGAGCCGCTGGGAACCTCAAGCCTTTCCGGCGCGAGGCTGTCCAGACGGGATGCCTCGGGCCAGGGCAGCAGTCGCCGCAAGGGTTCCGTGAGATTGATGGAATCAGCGGAGGTCCCTGTGGCCATCGCTTCCAGTTCCGGGGCCAGCCAGTCCTCAAGCCGGGCCAGGAGATTGGGCTCGCGGACGTCGGGCCATGGATCGCCGAGCTCGTGATGAAGCAACGCCAGTCGCCTTCGCAGGGCATCCGCTGTGGCTGACCAACCAATGGTCGATAACCCGGACTTCCCCAGCGCCGCAGCAACAGCGTGACGTCCGGCTTCCGCGCTGGGACGGACAGGTGTGGACGACAGGACGATCGCGCCCAGTCGGCGTTCCAGCCGCGCAGTCACCTTGCCCTGGTCAAACTTCGCCTGCACCCTGCTGACCAGAAGATCCGGCGCCGCCGCTTCGGCCAGTTCCGCCGTCAAGGGGGCAGCTGAGCGGATCACGGCACCCGTTCCAGCCGCATCGCGACCCTGTGCGCGCGAGACTTCGGCCACCGCAAGCCAGTCATTCCCGGACAGTGAACTTCCCGCCGGCAGCCCTGCCCGCGTCCCGGACGACAGCAGGTACGTGGTGGATCCATCACCGGGAACAAGCCTGGCCACCCGGTCAGGGAACGCCAACGCGACCACAAAGCCGGGCGCTTCCCTCGCAGTGACCTCTGTCTTCGGTAGTGAATGCACGACGGCGGCCGCCTCCTGACGCGCGATCGATTCCATCCGCTTCGCGTCCTCAGCGAATCGCCGGGCGCTTGGGTCGGAGCCGGACCGCAGGGAGGCCAGGAGCCTTGTGAGGTCGGCGCCCTGCGCGCGCTGGTCACCGGCCACCAGGGCTACCGTCTCAGCCGCTGCACGTTTGCCAACCACAGCAGATCCATCCAGGAGGGCGCGGGCAAGCCGTGGATCTGCGGGTACACGGGCCAAGGTCTTGCCCAAGGCGGTCACTGTGCCGTCTGCTGCGGCAGCGCCCAGTTCCCGAAGGATCTCCATGGCATCGTTCATGGCTCCGGGCGGAGGCGCATCAGGCAACTGCAGGCCGTTGCCGCCCGGCGCACCCCAGCACGCGAGGACGAGCGCTGCTCCGGTCAGGTCTGCGACCGAGATTTCGGGCGTCTGATGTGCCGGGGAGGCCGCTAAAGCCTGTTGGTCGTAGCAGCGCACCACGGTCCCCGGTCCTTGCCGCGCAGCGCGGCCGGCACGTTGCTCTGCCGAAGCCCGCGAACAGGACACTGTCACGAGGCCGGACATTCCACGGCCTGAGTCCCGACGCGGTTCCCTTGACAGACCCGAATCAATGACCAACCGCACGCCGGGAACGGTAAGGGACGATTCTGCCAGGGCAGTCGAGACAATGATCCGCGGCTGGCCTCCGGGCGCACGGCCGGATACGGCACGATCCTGGGCGTCCGGCCCGATCTGGCCGTGCAACTCAAGTACCTCCACGCCCCTCGGCACCTGAGTGCGAAGGCGGGTGGCGACGTCGGACACTTCACGGGCGCCAGGAAGGAAAACCAGCGCGTCCACGTCGTCGTGTTTGGCCAACGCCTCAGCGTGGGCTGTCGCCGCGGTGCGGGCGATGTGATCCAGGAAGCTGCGGGCAACGCCCCGGTCGTTGAGCCGGTGTTCAGCGGCAGGAGCCCATTGAACGCCCAAGGGATACAGCGCGGATGGGCAGTCGACCACGGGAGCCGGCCCGCCGTCGTCGTCCTCCCCTGACCCGTTCCGCCCCAGCAATGCGGCAAAGCGTGCGGCGTCGAGGGTAGCCGACATGGCCACTAACATGAGGTCGCCCCGGAGCTCACGGACCTCGCTGAGCATGCCGACGAGAAGGTCCGTTTCAAGGCCCCGCTCGTGGACCTCGTCCAGCACCACAGCTTCGGTGCTTTCCAGGCCGGGGTCGGCGAGGAGGCGTCGGAGAAGGATGCCGGGAGTGACGAACTCCACCATGGTTTCCGGACAGGTCTTGCTCTCACCGCGGACGGTGTAGCCCACTCTGCCGCCCAGGCGGCTGCCGTCCAATGACGCCAAACGGCGGGCTGCCGAGCGGGCAGCAACACGCCGAGGCTGGGTGACGACGACGCGCGTCCGGCCCGCCTGCCGTTGATCGATGAGGTTGGCCAACAACGGTGGAACCAAGGTGGTCTTGCCCGTACCAGGTGGTGCCTGCACGACTGCAGTGCCGCCGTCGCCCTGGCTTTTCAAGGCGTTTGCCAAGGCCTCAAGGGAATCAGCGAAGACCAAGCCCTTACCGATGGTGTCCAGTCTGAAAGTCACCAGACCATTGTCGCTGGTGCCCGGCATGGGAAAGGCCACGCCCATTGAAACGGGCGTGGCCTTCCTCTGGCTTCTTCTACGGTGCTGTGTCTTTTGTAATGCTGAGTCTTCTGTAGTGCTGTGACTTCTAGCCGATAGTGGAGGCGTCGATGACAAAGCGGTAGCGGACGTCCGAGGCAAGGACACGTTCGTACGCATCGTTGATCTTGCTGGCCGGGATGACCTCGATCTCAGCGCCCAATCCGTGTTCTGCGCAGAAGTTCAGCATTTCCTGCGTTTCGCGAATGCCGCCAATGGCGGAACCGGCGAACCGGCGACGGCCCGTGATCAGCGAGAACACGTTCACCGGCAGTGGTTCGGCCGGAGCGCCAACGTTGACCAACGTTCCGTCAAGCGTCAGCAGCTGAAGGTACGCACTGATGTCGATAGAGGCGCTGACCGTGTTGATGATGAGGTCGAACGTACCGCCGAGCTGTTCAAATGTGGTGGGATCGCTGGTGGCGTAGTAGTGGTCCGCGCCAAGCTGGAGCCCGTCCTCCATCTTCTTGAGGGACTGCGAAAGGACCGTGACTTCAGCGCCCATGGCGTGAGCGATCTTGACGGCCATATGGCCGAGTCCGCCGAGTCCGACGACGGCAACCTTCTTGCCGGGGCCGGCGCCCCAGTGGTGCAGGGGCGAGTAGGTGGTGATGCCGGCGCACAGCAGCGGAGCGGCGACGTCGAGGTCCAGACCTTCCGGAATGGTGACCACGAAGTCTTCATTCACCACGACGTTGCTGGAGTAGCCGCCCTGGGTGATGGTGCCGTCGCGGTCAACGGCGCCGTAGGTGCCCACGTTTCCCTTGAGGCAGTACTGCTCTTCTCCGGCCAGGCAGTTCTTGCACTCCTTGCAGGAGTTGACCATGCAGCCGACGCCAACACGGTCGCCCACCTTGTGTTTGGTGACCTCCGGGCCGACCTCAGTGACGATGCCGGCGATTTCATGTCCGGGAGCCAGCGGATACTGCTGCGGGCCCCAGTCACCCCGGACCGTGTGGATGTCCGAGTGGCAGATGCCGGCGAACTTGATGTCAATGTGGACGTCGTTCGGGCCAACCTCGCGACGTTCGATGGTGGTCAGGGCCAGGTCGCCCGTGGCCGAAGGTGCAGCGTAAGCGTTAGCGGTAGGCATGTTTCTCCTGCGTGGTTCACTTTGTTGGATGACTCCATCTAACCCTGATTCCCTGAACGGAAGGAGTTACTGCTGTTAGGGGTAATGACAGGGACTCCCTTAGCTTGTCAAAGGCCATACCGTTGGAAGCATGGACAACCGGACTGAGACACGCGACTTTCTTGCTACCCGGAGGGCGAAAATTACCCCGGAGCAGGCTGGACTGGCGGCTTATGGCGGCAACCGCCGTGTCCCGGGACTTCGTCGCGGGGAAGTGGCCATGCTCGCCGGAGTGAGTGTGGAGTATTACACCCGCTTGGAGCGCGGAAACCTTTCCGGCGTCTCCGAAAGCGTGCTGGAGTCCCTGGCCAACGCACTGCAGCTCGACGACGCTGAACGCGCCCACCTTTACGACCTCGCCCGGGCAGCGAGCGACGGCGGCAGGTCCCGCCGTCGTCCGGTCCGAAAGCAGGCCATCCGGCCAGGCGTGCAACTTACTCTGGATGCAATCACCGGATCGCCCGCATTCATCCGCAACGGTCGCCTGGATTTGCTGGCTACGAACGCATTGGGGCGGGCCCTGTACTCGGACATCTACGACAGCCCGGCCGGACCACCCAACCATGCCCGGTTCCTCTTCCTTGACCCACGCAGCCGCGATTTCTACACGGACTGGGAACGCGCCGCCAACGACACCGTGGCCATCATGCGGACCGAAGCGGGCAGGGATCCCTATGACAGGGGGCTCAGTGACTTGGTAGGCGAGCTGTCTACCCGCAGCGAGGAATTCCGGGTCCGATGGGCGTCCCACAATGTCCGCCAGCACTACACCGGGAAGAAGCACTTCCGTCACAAGATCGTAGGCGACCTGCATCTGTTGTACGAGGCACTGGATCTATCCGCCGACGCCGGCTTGACCCTGACCGTCTACAACGCCGAGCCCGGCACGGGCACAGCGGACGCCTTGCAACTGCTCGCAAGCTGGGCCGCCACCACGCTGGAGCTTCCCGGGGAACCAGTACCTGTCCGAAACATCCACAACCAGTAACCCAGAACGATAAAGGAACCATGGACATCTTCCCTAAGACCATCAGCACCAAAGGACCGGCGGAACTCTTCACGGGCGACGTCTACTTTGACGTCATTGCCAAGGGGGAAGATCCCTCGCAGCTCCGGGTCAATATCGTCCGCTTCGCACCGTGTTCCCGCACCGCATGGCACACCCATGCCGCCGGGCAAACCCTGCACGTCACTGACGGAGTCTGCTTGGTTCAGGCCCGCGGTGGCGAGGTAAAGGTGGTCCAGCAGGGACAAACCATCTACACACCACCAGGAGAGTGGCACTGGCACGGCGCTGCCCCTGACCACTTCATGAGCCACTTAGCCATGTGGGAAACCACCGGGGTTGCTGACGGTTCCGAGACGACCTGGGGCGAGTTGGTCAGCGACGAGGAGTACGGCTACCCGGAGTGAACGAACGTGATCGTTTGTGATGGGCGCATTGACCGGCGTGTGACCGGCGCGAATAATAGGGGAAGCGCTTTCCCTCACTCACCGCGGAGTCAACGACGTGAATTCCCCTCACCACCTCAGCTACGACTACTCCCCTTGGACGTTCTGGAGTTCCGCATCCGATGCCGAGCGCGAAGCACAATACGAGTATCAAAAGGTCTTCGCGGAGCGGGCGGGAGTGACCATAGGTGAACGGGCATTCCTGTCGCCCCTTGCCAGTGTGGACCCCGATGCCCTCTCCATCGGCGACGATTCGTTTATTGCTGCTCACGCATACGTCACCGGCACCATCACCATCGGCGACGACTGCACCGTCAATGCCTTCACCGTGGTTCGAGGCAACGTCACCATGGGCAACGGCGTGCGGATAGGTGCCCATACGTCCATCCTTGGCTTCAACCATTCAATGGATCCGTCCGAACCTGTCTTCAAGCAGCCGCTAACCCGCAAGGGTATCCACCTAGGGGACGACGTCTGGATCGGTTCCAACGTGGTTGTCCTTGATGGCGTCACCGTCGGATCGCACGCAGTACTTGCCGCCGGCGCGGTGGTCACCAAGGACGTCCCGGAATGGACGATTGTTGGAGGGAACCCCGCCCGCCGGATCCGGGACAGGCGGGATGCCGCTTCGGCCGGACCGTCCGGTGCCGGGGAAACCGCGTTCGACGGCGGGTTGTTGGCCTGGGTGGCGGCCTTCGCCGATGCAGCACGCGCTGACGCTCCTGCGATTCTTTCGAGGAATTGGACGTCTGCCGCCGGCGGCCGTTATGTTGACCGGCCTGGCGCTGCGCCGACCGTCAGGGCGCACTGCGACGCGATTGAAATAGCGGACCTGCTTTTGGGTTGTGCCCCGTTGGAACTGTCGCGGGAGGAGCACATATCGCAACTGCAGAGTCTCCAGGATCCTTCGACAGGCCTGGTTCCGGAGCTGGGTTGTGATCCACAGGGTTCAGATAACAAACTTCGGTTCGGTTCCGGCCCCGCCACCTACCATGTGTTGTCTGTCGGTTACGCACTGGATCTTCTGGGCAGCCGGTTCCGTTACCCGGTGCATGCCGTGGCAGAGATGGACCCAACTGCGTTGGTGGCGTCCCTGGAGGGCCTGCCTTGGCGAAAGGAAGCCTGGGAATCCGGTGCGTGGGTGGACGCTTGGGGAACCGCTGCCTACTGGAACCTTGCCCAAATGCATCCGAACTCCCCTGGTTCAGTTGAGGCGATGTTCGGTTGGCTGTTGACGCACGTCAATCCAGGGACCGGGACATGGGGTACCCCCACGGCCGACACCCGGTTGAAAGTAGTCAACGGGTACTACCGCCTGACGCGTGGCACATTCGCCCAGTTCGGCTTGCCGGTGCCCAATGTTGAGCGGCTGGTGGATACCGTCCTTGAGCACTCCAAGGACCCGCGGTATTTCGCCCCCGGCCGGCAGAACGCGTGCAATGTCCTGGACGTTGTCCATCCCTTATGGCTGGCGTCGAAGCAGACCTCGTACCGCCGGGAAGAGATGAAGGCGTGGGCTGGCACTCAGCTGAAGCAGGCCCTTGCCCGGTGGCATCCGGGCGAGGGAATTGCCTTCAGCGCTGCGCCGGAAAGCGGCAGTCAGCATTTGCCAACCCTTCAAGGAACCGAGATGTGGCTGGCCATCATCTGGTACCTCGCGGACCTTCTCGGGAGCGCCGAAGCTTTGGGATACCGGCCCCGCGGCGTGCATCGGCCTGAACCGGCATTCCTGCTGCCGACACTCTAGGCACCTTGGACGAATCCCTTCCTGTAGGAGCTTTCCCAACGTCCGGGAGGCAAGTGGCTAAAAATGTCAGAGCCTCGTGACAGGGTTTAGTTATGGGAATCATCGGGCAGATCGTGGCACGGCGGGCAGGTTCGCCGCGCGCCAGTGAACTGCTGCGTCAACGGTCCCTGAGGGCTGCAAGCGGCTCCGCCCGGCTCGCGGCTTTCAAGGTCACGACGGCGGTAGCTCCCACCGCGGATATCTCCCGGGGCGCCGGATTGCCTGGCTTTGGGTTGGCTCGCACTGAGCCTTTGGCCGGCTCACCGGAGTCCAGCTCCGCTGATTTGTTGTGCACTTCGCCACTTGGGTCCCTTGATGGTCTTCCCCCACGGTTGGGTTCCGCCGATGACGCGTCTGGACTCATCACGGCGTTGCTTGAATGCGCTGCGGCGGTGGAGTCCGTGCGTTCGTCTGCGGCCTCGGAAGCGCGCTTGTTTGGGTTCATTGAGGCCGCGGATTTCGCGGGCAGGGTAGAGGAGATCGCTAGGGCGCTGGAGTATGTGCAGGTTGTTGCGGCGCAGGCTGTGGAGCGGACCCGCGTTGAGGCACAGCATGCGCAGCCGTGCAGGTCGTCGGCCGGCAAGGATTCGGCGGCCGGACAGGCTTCAGCGGCGGCCACCATGTGGCGGACCGGCTGGACCGAACGGACAGCAGGCACCGGAACCTCATCAGATTCAACGAGCGATGCAGGCTCGGAAGAGGCCGGGGCAGGCGTGTCGCCGGGAAATTCTTCTCCCGGAGTGCCGGGACCCGGTGGCTCAGGCTCCAATGGGTCCGGCGCCGAAAGTCCTGCACGGACCAATCCCCTGGATGACGGGTACCGGAATGCGGCGGAGTTCCTTCGGGCGCGGTTGCGGATCGGCATCGGTGAAGCCCGGCGCAGGCTCGCCCTCGCACCCGACGTCCTCCCCCAAACCGGGATGACCGGGCAGGAAATCCCGGCCCGCCGCGAAGTCCTCGCCGCAGCGGTTGAGGCCGCTTTGGTGCCGTCCCGGTCCGCGACCATCATCAGCACCGCCCTGGACAAGGTCCGGAACCTCACCGACGAAGACACCATCACCCGGATGGAACACGCCCTAACCACCACCGCCATCCAAACCGACCCGGACTTCGT
>NZ_CACSJJ010000003.1 GCF_902706295.1 Arthrobacter sp. 18067
ACACCAAATCCACCCCAACACCACCCCAAAACCCCGCAAACACACGGAAAACACGCCCAAAAAGGCATCAACCACCCCAAAACGCGCCAAGTGAAGCCCATCACACCTGCGAACCCCGGCCAACGCCCCCAAATCCAAGCCCAACCCCAAACGCCAACCACCGCCGTCGAGCCCTCAACCGAACTATGCAGCCGACACTCAACCCTTAAAAGCAACAACGCTCCCCCAGCAAAGTGAGAGAGCGTTGTTCAAATCCAGCGGATAGGCGAGAGAGCGAGGCCCGAAAACGACGAAAAGATGAGAGAGCGTCGGCAGGAGGAGGCGGGGGCTCCACCCAAACAGAAGGTCAGTGACCCCCGTGGCCTCCGGCGCCTTCGGTCTTGCGCATCATGGCGCCAAGGACTACCGCAGCAACGGCAATGACAGTCGCGGCCAGAAATGCTGCCTGCATGCCGGCCACCAGGCCGGACGAAGCAGAGACTACTGCGTAGATGGACACGAGCAGCGCGGTGCCGGCTGCGCCTGAAACCTGCTGCGCGGTGCTGATGATCGCCGATCCATGGGAGTAGAGGTGCGGCGGCAGCGGGTTCAGGCCCGTTGTGAAGGCGGGGGTAAACAGCAGTGCCAGTCCGAGGCTCAGAGTGACGTGAAGTGCAATTACCCAGCCGAGCGCGCTGCCCTCGTCAAGCCGGGAGAACTGCCAGAGGGTCAGGACCATCAGCACCGAGCCGGACACGGTCAGCGGCAAGGGACCCACCTTGTCGAAGATCCTGCCGATAACCGGACCCAACAGACCCATGGCCAAGCCACCGGGCAGCAACGCCAATCCGGTCTCCAAAGGCTCCAGGTGCAATGTGTTCTGCAGGTACAGCGGCAGCAGGATCACGCCGCCGAACAAAGCCATCATGGCGACGACCATCAGCAGCGTGGAGACCGTGAACATTCGGAACTTGAAGGCGCGCAGGTCCAGCAGCGGGGAGTCGGACTTCTGGAGCTTGAGCTGCCGGAAGACAAACAGGGCCAGGCAAAGGACCCCAACAATCAGGGCGATGACCGGAACAACTCCGGCGTCGGCCCCACCGATCTGGCTCAGGCCGTAAACCAAGCCACCGAAGGCCGGCACGGTGAGGATCACGGATGCGACGTCAAGGGTGGTCTTCTCGCGCTCCCCCACGTTGGTCAGGTACTTCGCACCAATCGCGAAGGCCGCCAAGGCTACCGGGAGGACGAACACGAACATGAAGCGCCATGAGAAGTTGTCCAGGATGATGCCGGAAACGGTGGGTCCCATGGCAGGTGCAACGGAAATTGCAATGCTGACGTTGCCCATGACGGCACCGCGCTTGGACATCGGCACCAACGTGAGGATGGTGGTCATCAGCAGTGGCAGCATGATGGCCGTACCACCAGCTTGGACGATGCGTGCCAGCAGCAGCACCAGGAACCCTGGCGCCAGTGCGGCCAGCAACGTTCCTCCGCTGAAAAGTCCCATGGCAAGCATGAATGCCCCGCGCGTGCTCATCCTCTGCAGGATGAAACCGGTGGTGGGGATGACGACGGCCATGGTCAGCATGAATCCGGTGGCCAACCACTGAACAGTGGAAGCACTCACCTGAAGATCCGTCATGAGGCGCTGCAGGGCGACGTTCATGATGGTCTCGTTAAGGATCACCACGAACGTAGCCACCAGCAACGTGACAATGACAGTCACGGATTCGCGTGACATTTTCCCCGACACCGGCGCCTGCGAGTGCGCTGTCTCTACGGAGGTAACGGCACCGGAAGCGCCGGATTCGGGCTTGCCGTTGGCGTCGGACGTGACGTCGGTAGACATGAGGGTTCCCCAAGGTTTGGTTTTGGTGTCCGGCGATCGATGCCGGTGAAGACTAGAACAGTCTAAGCGCCTATCCAATTCCCGTCAGCAGGAAAATTCCAAACGTTAGGAGAACAACGGAACGTTGTCGATGAGGCGCACGGGACCCACCTTGGCTGCGATGATCGCCAGGCCTTCGCCGCGGAACGGCGTCTCCTTGCAGTTTTCTGCGAGAGGCTCCAGGGTGAGGGGATCCACGACGTCGAAATAGTCCAGTTCCACCAGCGGCTGGGATTCGACCAGCGCGACGGCGGAATCAAGGTCGAGCGGTTCGTTCGCGTTTGCACGGTCCTCAAGAAGGCGCAAAGCCCGCGACAGCACCAACGCGGCTTCGCGCTCCCCATCTGAAAGGAACCGGTTGCGGCTCGAGAGCGCCAAGCCGTCCTCACTGCGAACGATGGGCACGGGAACAATCTCCACGGGGAAGTTCAGGTCCGCGACCATCCGCTTCACCAAGGCCAACTGCTGCGCATCCTTCTGGCCAAAGTAGGCCCGGTAGGCCGCCGTCGTGCCGTCCGCTGCAGCACCTCCGGGGAGTCCGTAGTGCAGCAGCTTGGCCACTACGGTGAGGGCGCCGTCGAAGTGCCCAGGACGCGAGGCGCCTTCCCACTTCTCCCCCAGCGGGCCGGATGTCACCCGCACCAAGGGCTGGCCGCCGGGATATACCTCTTCCACGGACGGGGCGAAGACCAAGTCAACACCTTCGGCATCAAGCAAGGCCATGTCCGCGTCGAGTGTTCGCGGGTAGCGGTCGAGGTCCACGGCTTCGCCGAACTGCAGCGGGTTCACGAAGATGGTGGCCACAACGACGTCGTTCTCCGCCACAGCGGTGCGCGCCAACGCAGCGTGGCCCGAGTGCAAAGCACCCATCGTGGGCACCAGCCCCTGTGAGTTTCCGCCCTTGGCAGCGAGGAGTCGGGCACTCTCGGCGCGCAGTTCCGCCGTAGTGGTCACGAGTTTGATGGCCATGCTGTTCAGTTTCCTTCCGGCGCCTTGGGTTCGGCGCCCAAAGCCTCGTCAATCTCATTCAGTTGTTCCGGGCGCAGCAGTCCGCGGTTCACTGCCCGGCGGGCGGTAGCCTGCGCCATAGCCTGGTAGGCCGCGAGGACGTCGCCGCCTGCACCGCCGTCGTATTCCTTCAGCGCTTGCGCGTGCGCCGAAACGGTACCCACATCCCCGCGCGCAACGGGACCAGTCAGCGCCGCCTCGCCGGAGGCGAGGGCGTTTTCAAGCGTCGCGCGAAGCAGCGGACCGAGCATGGACTCCGGGGCTTCGACGCCGATCTCCCGCAGCATCTGCGACGCCTGCGCCACCAAGGTCACCATGTGGTTCGAGCTGTGCGCGAGGGACGCGTGATAAAGCGTGCGGTCGGCTTCGGCAATAGCCACCGGTTCGGCACCCATCTCCACAACCAACGCTTGGGCGATCGGCAGCATGGCCGCATCCGCGGTGACACCGAAGGTGCAGTCCATGAGCCGGGTCAGGTCCAGGCTCATGCCGGTGAAAGTCATGGCCGGGTGCAGTGCCAGCGGGATCGCCCCGGCCGCGCGGACCGGATTGAGGATTCCGACGCCGAACCGTCCTGACGTATGCGCCACCAATTGGCCGGGCTGCCAGGCGCCCAGCTTGGCCAGTCCCGCCACGAGCTCGCCAAGAGCGTCGTCAGGAACTGCCAAGAGCACCAGTTCCGACCGCTCCACGATGTCCTGGATTTCAAGGATGGGAACACCAGGCAGCAGGGTCTCGGCCCGCTCGCGGCTCGCCTCGGACACGGCAGAAACCCCGACGACGGCGTGCTCGGCCGCGCGCAATGCGGCACCCAGCACGGCACCCACCTTGCCGGCGCCGATGATCCCGACTCCGAGTCGTCCTGGCCTAGCCATCGTGGCGGTCCTCCTGTTGCGGTGAAGTTTGGGGTTGTTCCGGCCGTTCCAGCGGGGCCGGTTCTTCCGGCAGGGACCCGTCTTTGGGCCTGGCCGCGGCCGCGACTTCCGGCGCCTGCGGGGCTACCTGTGCCAGCCATTGCTCGCTGGTCTGCCGCTTCCTTGCCTCCCGGGCACGGGCTGCCTGCTGGTCGAAGAGCTCCACTGCCTGCTCCACTCCCGCCTGGAACACCCGGGGCGAAACCGGTCCGGCCGTGGTGTGAAGGACCAGATCAGCCACGCCGAAACGCCGGGCCAACGGGCCCTGATGGAGTGCCATTGATTGCGTCCGCTGGTGTGGAACGAGGACCAGGGTATGCCACCACCGACCGGATCGGATCAGCAAAGCAGTGCGGGTGGCGAAGAATCCGTTGCGCCGCCGGCCAAGCGGCGCCAGAAGGCGTGCCCGGCGCGGGGTGGTGATGAAACCATCGTTCGGGGCGGATTCAGGCCCGGCCGGCGCCAACCCGTCCAGCCCCGCCGTGAATACCCGTTCCGGATCCTCAATTCCCGGATCGGGCAGCACCAATGACATCATCCGCATGACATCAGACTTCAATCCAACAGGGAGAAGCATGGTGCGGGCAGCACCCTCAGAGCTGGCAGAAACCCCGTAGCCTGCGACGTTGACGTGCATCCGGTACCAGCCGAAGATCCTCCAAATGGGCGGCTGGGTGACCATGAGCGCCTGGATACGTCCCGGCGGCACCGTCTGGGCCTGGGTATCCAGGAGGCCATAGCGAAGGCGGATGCCATCCGGAGAGATTGCAGCGGTGAAGTTGTAGCCCTTGTTGAACGAACTCCAATAAGCGGCACCTATACCCAGGATGCCGGGAATCAGGGCCAGGAAGATGGCATTGTTTTCGAAGATGACCGAGGTGGCGATGACTACTGCAGCACCGATCAGAATTCCGATGGTTTGCTCGCTCAGCAGCAGCGAACCGATGAGCCGCGCCGGAGGCACGGACAGCACCACATGCTCGGGAGCCTCGGGAATTTCTTCCGTCGTCCCGGACTCGATGACCACGCCGGCAGCCCGCGCCAGGATGGTGGCCCGCAACTGCTTGGCTTGGTCGAGCGGGAGGTAAGCCAACCGCACTGCCGACTCGCCGGCGTCGGCCACTTCAAACTTGAGTTCAGCAAGCCCGAAAATCCGGGCCAAAAGCGGCTGCACAATGTCGATGGCCTGAACGCGGTCCAAGCGTGCCTGCCGTTGCTGCTTGAACAGGAAGCCGGTGTTGACCCGGACATACCCCCCAGCAACCTGGTAGCGAGTGAAGTACCAGCTGAGGATGAACCCGCCAACCGTCAGCAGCAGCACCACGGCGCCGCCGGCCAAAAGCCACGGCACCCGGCCGTTAAGGTTGGGGTCCAGGAAATCCCTGCCCTGCAGCATCCGCTCGAAGGCGTCGCGGCCAAAGAAGAATCCGACGGCGGCAAGCGCCACCCAGCCGCGAACGAACGGTGACGCTGGATGGACACGCTTCCAGTCGTTTTCGACCGTTGCTTCGGGTTTGTCCGGGAGGCTCACGGCCGCACTGTCCGCCGGGCTCACAGCCCGGCCAGCCTGGCTTCTCCACGGGCCGAAAGCTGTTCGCGCAACCGTGCGCCTTCCTCGGCGGGGAGTCCAGGCAGGTGCGCGTTGGTTCCGGCGGACGCCGTGTGCAGCTTCAAGGTGCAAAGTCCCAGTCCACGCTCAACGGGCCCAACAGCAACGTCCACGTACTGCATGCGGCCGTACGGAACCACCATGGTGCGCTGGAAGAAGATGCCGCGGCGGATGAGGAGGTCGTCGTTGCGTTCCGCGTATCCGATGGCGCGTACCTGCCGCGGGATCAGCACCAGCCGCCACAACGCCAGCACCAGCATCACGGCGGGAACTGTGATGGCAAGCCACAACGGCGGCCAACGCCACCAGCCCAGAAGCACGAAAATGAGCGGCAAACTGAGAACCGCCAGCATCAAGACGTTGCCGATTGCCCACTCCACCAAGCGAACCGTGACGTACTTCGGGGAAACCCGCAGCCACTGAACGCCGGGAGGATCAATCGCCTCGGTACGCATATTCGCCTTCACCTTTAGTTTCGCCACGGCGGGTTTCCGGTCCGGCGGTGCCACCTTCAAGATCTTCGGGAGGGATCCGGCAGAAGCGTTCCACCACGAGCCCGACGACCACCATCACCACGCCACCGCCGCCCATCAGCACGGCATTCCACAGGATTCCTTCGCCACCGCGCAAACCCCCGATCCGGAGAAGATCCACCGCGATCCCCGCATGCCAGCCGAGGAGCAGCGTCCCCGCATAGGCGCAGGCCTGGGCCAGGATCAGTGTCCTGGCTGCCAGAATCGGGTTGAGCATGTTCTTCTTCTTGCCGTTGCGCCAGCGCAGGACACGGACGCCCATAATGAGCGTCAGCCCGACGATGACGCCCATGGTCACCAGTGCAGACACCGGCAGAACAGGCGTGGGCATGCTGAAGCGGTTGGTGGTGGCAGTGGCCAACCACCCGATGACGGCAGCGATGACTGCGATGAGCACCAGAACCACGGGGCGCATTGCTTTCATGGCTACTCCACCGCTCCCGTCGCGGGCACTCCGGCGACGTCGCCATAGCCATCGAAACGCCGGATGTCCGGCATATCAGCGGCGACGGCAGCCAGATCGGCAACGCTCTGCCCGTTCAACTGCGCGTGGGGTTCCAGCAGGGACCACGGGTAAAGCACAAAAGCGCGCTCAGCAGCCCGGGGGTGCGGAATAGTGAGGATGGGGTCGTCACTGACGGTGTCGCCAAACACAATAATGTCAACGTCCAGCGTCCTCGGCCCCCAGCGCACCTCACGGGTGCGGTGGTGCTGCTGCTCAACCTCGTGGCAGTGCTTCAAGAGCTCCAACGGCGACAACGTGGTTTCGATGGCCATAATCATGTTCAGGAAGTCCGGCTGTCCTTCCGGACCGCCGACTGCCTTGGTCTGCACCACAGGAGAAACGCCCAGGAGCCGTACCTCGGGAGGGTCCACCAGGGCCGCCACAGCCGTGGAAAGGGTGTCGTTGCGTTCGCCCAGGTTGCTGCCAAGCGCCAGGATGGCCTTGGTATAGCCGGACGTCATGATCGCTCCCGATGGACGCTGACCGTGACGTCGCCGAAGGGCACCTCGATGGGAGCCTTGGGCTTATGGATGGTGACATCGACGGCGGCCACGCTGTAGTTTGCCAGGATGCCCTCAGCAATCCTGACAGCCAAGGCCTCGATCAGGTTCAGGGGCTCACCCTCGATGTGCTTGGTGATCAGTTCAGCAACTTCGCCGTAATGGGCTGTGTACTGCAGGTCATCAGTCTCGGCAGCCTTGGTGAAGTCAGTGTGCAGCACGGCGTCCACAACAAAAGGCTGGCCGTCACGGCGCTCGAAATCGAACACTCCGTGATAACCGACGGCGGTGACGCCGGTCAGCGTGATCCTGTCCACAGCGTTTCCTATCAGCGGGCGATACGGGCGGCGACCTTGACGGCGTCAAGGCTGGGGCCGACGTCGTGGACGCGGACAGCCCAGGCGCCCTTGGTGGCGCTCAGAGTGGTGATGGCTGCAGTAGCGGCATCGCGTTCCAAAGGCGCGGCCGACTTCCCGGACACAGTCAGGAGCGAGCCGAGGAACCGCTTGCGGGAAGCAGCCACCATCACCTTGTGGCCCAGCGTGAAAAGCCGGTCCAGGTTCTTGAGGATCTCCCAGTTCTGGTCCTCGTTCTTGGAGAACCCTACGCCGGGATCGATGATGATCTGCTCAGGGGCCACGCCCGCTGCGTAGAGCTTGTCGCGGACTCCACTGAGCTCAGCCACGACATCCTCGGTGACGTTGTTGTAGTCCGTGAGGCTGTCCATGGTCAGGGCGTCCCCGCGGCGGTGCGTGAGGATGTACGGAACCTTGGTGCGGGCTACGAGCTCGGGCATGTCCGGCTCGATGGTCAGGCCGGACACATCATTGATGATGGCGGCTCCGGCCTCTACCGCTGCGGCGGCAGTGGACGTGTGCATCGTGTCGATGCTGACCAGCGCACCGGCTTTGACCAATGCCTGGATCACCGGAATGACCCGGCGCTGTTCTTCCTCGGGGGAAACCGGTTCTGCGCCTGAGCGCGTGGATTCGCCTCCGACGTCGATGATGTCCGCGCCGGCGTAGAACATACGCAGGCCAAGAGCGATGGCTGTGTCCGGCGTCCGGTGGGTGCCGCCGTCGCTGAAGGAATCCGGGGTGACGTTGAGGATTCCCATGACCAGCGTGCGGTCCGTTGGCAGGTCCTCGAACCTGGCCGCGGGCCGCGGCTTGCGGAGAACCGGCAGCGGGCTTGTGGCCGGGCCGGTTCCGGGTGCTGCAGCGAGGGAGTCCATAAATGCTTACCTTCCGAGTATGAGGCTCATGGCCTCGGCGCGGGTGGCCGGGTCATGGAGTTGACCGCGCACCGCACTGGTGACGGTCTTCGCGCCGGGCTTGCGGATGCCACGCATGGACATACACATGTGTTCGCATTCGACGACGACAATCGCACCACGCGGGTTGAGGTGCTTCACGAGCGCCTCCACGATCTGGGTAGTGAGGCGTTCCTGCACCTGGGGCCGCCGCGCATAGATGTCCACCAACCTGGCCAGCTTGCTGAGCCCGGTCACCTTGCCGTCATGTGACGGAATATAACCGACATGCGCGACGCCGTGGAACGGAACCAAATGGTGTTCGCACGTTGAGTAGAAGGGGATGTCCTTCACAAGGACAAGCTCTTCATGATCGAGGTCAAACGTAGTGGACAGGACATCTGCCGGGTGCTGGTGGAGCCCGGCAAAAACTTCGGCGTAGGCCTTGGCCACGCGCTTGGGCGTGTCCAGGAGGCCGCCGCGGTCAGGGTCTTCACCAATGGCAAGAAGAATCTCGCGGACAGCCGCTTCAATTCGCGGGCGGTCTACTTTATGGCCGTGCTTGGAGCCCGCGGCGGAACCGTGGGCGGCGGCGAGGTCGTCGTCGTCGTCGAAATGAGTCACGGCAGATAGCTTAGCCGTGATGCGTGGAGTCGTTGCCGCCGTCGGGTCGCGGGGCCTGGAACGAATCCTGGCTGCTTACTCCTTGGGCATGCGGAGCAACGACGTCCAGCGGCTCGTCCAAGCGGGCCTTCTTGGCCTCCTCCTGGGCTTGGCGCTCAGCCTTTTCGGCGCGGCTTTCCACCGGCGGGATCGACTGGACCGGACGCGATTCCTTGGACAGCCAGATCTCGCGGAAATCGCGCTTCCGGATGTCGTGGAAGATTTCCGCGATCTCCTGCTGGTTCAGGGTTTCCCGTTCCAGCAGTTCCAGTGCCAGACGGTCCAAAACGTCCCGGTTCTCGGTGAGGATGGCGTACGCCTCATCGTGAGCCTGGTCAATCAGACGACGCACTTCCTCGTCCACGACGTACGCGATCTGGTCCGAAAAGTTGCGCTCCTGCGCGGCGTCGCGGCCGAGGAACGGCTCGCCGCCACCCTGGCCCAGCTTCACAGCGCCGACGCGTTCGCTCATGCCGTACTGCGTGACCATCTTCCGGGCTGTGGAAGTGGCTTTTTCGATGTCGTTGGAGGCTCCCGTAGAGGGATCGTGGAACACGATTTCCTCCGCAACGCGCCCGCCCATGGCGTAGGCCATCTGGTCCAGCAGTTCGTTGCGGGTGATCGAGTACTTGTCATCCTCAGGGATCACCATGGTGTAGCCGAGAGCACGCCCGCGGGGAAGGATGGTGATCTTGGTGACCGGGGCGGAGTTACGCAGTGCGGCAGCAACGAGTGCGTGGCCGCCTTCGTGGTACGCGGTGATCTTGCGCTCAAGTTCCTTCATGACGCGGCTGCGCTTCTGCGGGCCGGCCATGACGCGGTCGATTGCCTCGTCCAGCGCGCGGTCGTCAATAAGGTTGGCGTTGGAACGCGCGGTCAGCAGTGCGGCCTCATTCAGGACGTTGGCCAGGTCAGCACCGGTGTAGCCGGGGGTCTTCTTGGCTACGGCCTTGAGGTCGATGCCCTGAGCCATGGGCTTGCCCTTGGCGTGGACGTTGAGGATTTGTTCGCGGCCGATCATGTCCGGGGCTTCCACGGTGATCTGGCGGTCGAAACGTCCCGGGCGCAGCAATGCGGGATCCAGGACGTCCGGGCGGTTGGTTGCGGCGATGAGGATGACGTTGGTCTTGACGTCGAAGCCATCCATCTCCACGAGGAGCTGGTTCAAAGTCTGCTCGCGCTCATCGTTACCGCCGCCGATACCGGCGCCACGGTGACGGCCCACGGCGTCGATTTCGTCCACGAAGATGATGGCCGGGGAACTTGCCTTGGCCTGTTCGAAAAGGTCGCGGACACGGGAAGCACCAACACCGACGAACATTTCAACGAAGTCCGAGCCGGAAATGGAGAAGAAGGGAACTCCGGCTTCGCCGGCAACGGCACGGGCAAGCAGCGTCTTACCGGTACCTGGAGGGCCATAAAGGAGCACGCCCTTGGGGATCTTGGCGCCCACGGCTTGGAACTTTGCGGGTTCCTGGAGGAATTCCTTGATTTCCTGGAGTTCCTCTACAGCTTCGTCCGCACCTGCGACATCAGAGAAGGTCACCTGCGGCATGTCCTTATTGACCAGCTTGGCCTTGGACTTGCCGAACTGCATCACCTTGGAACCGCCGCCCTGCATGCGGGAAAGCAGGAACCAGAACAGGACACCGAGCAGCAGCACTGGGATGAGAAGCGAGAACAGGCCGGAGAACCAGTTGTTCTCGACCGGCTGGTCAGTGAAGCCCTTGTCCGGGTTGGAGTTGGTGACAGCTTTCACCACATCCGGACCGCGGTCCGTGACGTAGAAGAACTGAACGTTCTTGCCTTTGTCCTGGCCGTCCAGGTTCAGGTTGTCCTTGAGCACCAAGTCAACGCGATTCTCGGCGTCGAAAATCTTGGCCTGCTCAACCTTCCCGCTTTGGGAAAGGAGTTCGAGGCCATCTTTGGTGTCAATGCGCGTGGAACCGCCCGGAGCCAGTGTTGCGAATGCCACCAGGAGCAAGCCAACGACGACAACAATCCAGATGCCCGGGCCCTTGAAGAAACTCTTAGCTTTCATCTGATCGGGGTTTTGCCCCGTCCCTCCTGGTAGTGCTGCAAGGCGCAACTTCTGCGCGCGAGTGGTGCTGCTTCAGTTTCAAGCTATACACCGTTCCCAGTAATTCACGCACCGGAAAGTCCAAAAGTTCCCTCTGGGCGTACACAGGATACTCGCGTCGGGAGCGCTGGAACAGGGTTTTTGCTGTTGCGATGCGTCAGGCCGCCACTGGGAGCACCAGGAGATAGCCCGTAGGCAGGTCGGTGCTCCAGCGCCGCGGCTCACGGACCACGAACTGTGTAGCCAACTGCTCCGGGGTGAGGAGGCTGTTGGGCGCCGGGGATGGACCCCATTGTCCGCTGCCGTAGGGGTAGAGCGGATCAAGAACGTGGACTCCGGTGACTTGGAATTCGGGGAACAGGGCGGGATCACCCATCGACTCAAAGCCGCTCATGACCCAGGCATGGCGGCCACTCCACATGACCAGCCCCACCGGCCGGCCGGTCTCGGCCAGAGCGCGCGCCGCAGTCTGCAGCGTGTCCTCGTAGCTGGCGATACTGACTACCGTGTAGGGGCCCATACCCACTTCGATCAACACCTGGGCCCAACCGCGGGGGTTTGCACCGTTGAAGGCGTTGGACGATCGCGCCCGGGCCATGTCCCACAGCTCGCCCTGTTGCGCCGACCCGGCCCAGGAAGCGCCTCCTGTGTCGTCGACGAGATTGTGTGCCATCTGGATGCTTGCTGCCACGCACCAGTCGAAGGTGTACTGCGGCACGAAGTCGCCCTCTTGATAAAGGTTGAGCGTATATGCCTCGGGCACAGGCGGTGGCGCCGGTGCTGGAGGCGGTGGCGCAGCCTCGGCGGTTTGCGAGGGAGCCAGCGACGGGGCCGCGGTTGGCAGGGTGGTAGAAACCGCGCTCGGTTGGCCGGTAGCAGTCTGGCTGGGATCGGCCACAGGTGTGCAGGCCGTGAGGAGGCTCGCCAAGACGGCGAAACCCGCCAGTAGACGGGCAGGGGCACCGGTCATGGTTCAGTCTAGCTCCGGGCCCTTCGGCAGGGCACCCCTTAAAACGCCAACGCCGCACCCGTTCCCGACACCGCACCAGGGGCTTACAGGTACGGACGGCGAAAAGTATGCGGCGTAGAAGCGGAAGGGCGCTTACTCGTAGACGTGCGGGGCCAGGGTGCCCACGAAGTCCAGGTTGCGGTACTTCTCGGCGTAGTCGAGGCCGTAGCCAACCACGAATTCGTTGGGGATGTCATAACCGACGTACTTGACGTCGATTTCCACCTTGGCAGCGGTCGGCTTGCGGAAAGCCGTGCAGATCTCGACGCTGGCCGTGCCGCGGGACTCGAGGTTGGACTTCAGCCAGGAAAGGGTCAGCCCGGAATCGATGATGTCCTCAACAATGAGCACATCTTTGCCCATGAGGTCGGTATCGAGGTCCTTGAGGATCCGGACAACGCCGGAGGACTGGGTGCCCGAGCCGTAGGACGAGACAGCCATCCAGTCCATGCTCACGTGGCTGTGCAGCGCACGGGCAAGGTCCGCCATGACCATGACGGCGCCCTTGAGGACGCCGACGACCAAGATATCGCGGCCCTCGTAGTCCTTGTCGATCTGCGCCGCGAGTTCCGCGATACGCGTTTGGATCTGCTCTTTGGTGTAAAGAACGTGCTTGAGATCTGCCTGGACGTCGTTTGAATCCACCAATGGCTCCTGTTTTGATGCTCGGGTGCGGCTACTGTTGGGACGGTTTCTGATGCCGGAATACTAGCTTCCCACAGCGCGCGGCTTCGCGGGGACCGGCGTCGGCAGGGTCACCCGCTGCACCGGTGGTCGAAGCACGTGTGGGAACAGCCCGTTCCTGCTCCAAATCGCTAAGGGACAAACGGTACACACTGACGTGACCGGGAAGCTCCACGGGTCCGGCCGAACCCTGGCGGCGGAGCAACGCTTCCGCGGCTTGGAGGCGCCCGTAGCCGGGTTGTTGACCCCCGACGTCGGCCGCTGCCTTCGCGATCACGCGAAACCTGAGCGCTGCAGGCAACTCACGGACGGCATCTTCCGGGAGCCAGGCATCGCCGTCTTCCCTCTGGACAAGTGAGAGATAGGTCTCGTTGGCCAGGTCCTCAAGGAAATCGGCGTCCTGTTGCAGGATTGCGGCGGTTCGGGCGAGCGACTCAGCCACACCCGGGCCGAGTTTATCTTCCAGGACGGGCATGACTTCCACTCGGGTCCGGGATCTCGCGAAGACAGGATCGGCGTTGCTGGGGTCGTGCCAAGGATCCAGCTCCTCCACCTCGCAGATTTCGAGGGTCTCGTCGCGGCGCAGGCCCAGGAAAGGGCGGAGCAGGCGTCCGCGGGCGGGCCTCATTCCAGCCAGGGACCGTGTTCCGGAGCCGCGGGCCAGGCCCAGGAGGACCTGTTCGGCCTGATCGTCCAAGGTGTGTCCCAGCAGGATCGCCTCACATTCGAGGTCATCTGCAGCGGACTCCAATGCGGAATGACGGGCGTCCCTTGCAGCGGCTTCGGGACCAAACCCTGTGGCCGCAACCTCCACGGCGCGCACTTCGACCGGCGACAGTCCGAGCTCACGCAAAACAGCGGCAGTCCCGGATGCTACCTCTGCGGAGCCGGGCTGCAGCTGGTGATCCACCACCACGCCGGCAACGGCTACTGGATGTCCATCAACGTGCCCGCGCCTGCCAAAGTAGGCGGCTATGGCTGCGAGCGCCAAGGAATCCGGCCCCCCACTGCAGGCTACAAGCACACGCTGTGGGTAGCCCGCGGAGGCCAGGGCGTTCTGCAACTGCTTCCGTGCCTTGCCTACGACGGGAGCCAAACGCCCGGGCCGGCGTCGACCCTTACCGGTGGACCCGACGGCGGAACCGGAGGGAACGCTCAAAGCCCCATCCGCTCAAGCCACAGCTTGGAGTTGTGGATCTCTTCTTCGGTGGGGAGGTATTCGGCGGCTTCCCAGACCTTGTTGAAGCCCTCCATGCCCGCTACGGCAACCACTTCGCGCACGAACTTGGCGCCATCGGTGTACTGGCGCATCTTGGCATCCAGGCCCAGGAGGTTGCGGATGAACTTCTCCACCACACCGCGGTCCTTGCCGCGCTCATTGAAGCGCTGGCGGATGGTCTTCACAGACGGAACGATGCTCGAATCCACGGCGTCCATCACCACGTTGGCATGCCCCTCAAGCAGGCTCATGACGGCCGTGATGTGGGAGAGGGACGCTTTCTCCTCGGGGTTCTGCAAGAGATCCAGGATGGCGCCGCGGCCCGGGGCTTTCTCGGAGGGGTTGCGGTCGCGCAGGGACTTGGCCACCGCGCCGGCGCGTTCCACCAAGGAATCCATATTGCCCAGGAGGTTGCCGCTGAGCTTCTCGATTTCGTCCAGCATGTGGTGCCTGAGCCAGGGCGCGGCCGCGAACTGCACCCGGTGCGTTTGCTCATGCAGGCAGACCCAGAGGCGGAAGTCGTCCGGGTGGACATTGAGCTCGCGTTCCACGGAAATGATGTTCGGGGCCACGAGCAGCAGCCTGCCGCCCGGTGGAACGTTGGAGTCAGGGGCCAGGGCAGCAAAGGGGTCGTACTGGCCAAGGACTTTGCTGGAAAGGAACGCGAGAACGGCACCGAGCTGGGTACCTGTGATGGCACCGCTGGCAGCAGCTGCCGCGGGGGTCATGGCCACGCCGCTGCGGCTTTCCAGCATTTTCTTCAGCGCGGGTTGGAGCATCACGGAGAAACTCTGCGTATTTGCCTTGGACCACGAGGCACGGTCCACCACCAGGACATGCGAATCCCTCAGGTCCCGGGCAGCATCCAGTCCGGTGATGTCGTGGACGTGCGGGACGGAGATATCTGCGTTGAAGCGCAGGTTCTCCACCGCCTTGCCGATCTCCCCGGCGCTAAGCTCCGGACCGGGAGGGGCAAGCCGGGCAGCCGTAGAGGCGGCCAAGTCCCAATTGATCAGGGACGGGGCCCCTGCTGACGAATCGCGGGCAGATGACACCATACGGTCCATCACACCACACCAGACTGGCAGTGGGCCCTTAAGTTCGCTCCACGCGGAGCACCTAGCCCCGGCATCCGCATGAGGCGAGCACCGACGCTGAACGGTCCATTGCCACCTTGTTTGCGGCGGCACCGGGTTCAAGGCCGTTGCCGATGAAGGAGAACACCAGCAGCCGTCCGTCGGCGTCCACAACGTAGCCACTCAATGCGATCACCGTATTGAGCGTCCCGGTCTTGGCACGGACCAGTCCGGCGCCCTCGGCGGTACTGGCGTCCATGTACCTGTCATCCAGGGTGCCGGTCAGCCCGGCTACCGGGAAGCCATCGAGGGCCGTCCGAAGCGCCAGGTCAGGACCGCTGGTGATGGCACGGACCACCTCGGCAAACTGGCGGGCGCTGACCTGGTTTTCCAAGGCCAGCCCGGAGACGTCAGCCAACTGCATCGAATCCGTGGTGATCCCCAACTCTCCCAGCTTCTGCCGCACGGCCGCAGTAGCGCCGTCGTACGTGGCTTTTTGACCGGAAGCCAGTGCGGTCATGCGCCCCAGCGCTTCGGCCAGGAAGTTGTCCGAGGACTCCAGCATGAGGTCCACTTGTTCGCTGACGGTGGCGGACTCAGCAGCTGCCAGCACCTTGGCGGGCGCGCCCTTGCCGCGTTCGACGCCGGGACTCACCGTTACGCCGGCCGCCGCCAACTGCTCGGCGAAGGCCTGCGCCGTAGTGACGCCGGAATCCTGCGGCCTCGGCCCCGTCAGGACGTCGGCGGAATAGCGCCCGGAGTTCAACGCAAGGGAGAACAAAGGAGTGGTCTCGCCGGCGGCGACGTCATCCAGGCTCCACGCCGGGTTGAGGGGCGCACCGGTGAAGAGTGAGTCGTCCACTTGGACGGTAACAGGGCCCTTGACCCCGGCGTCAGCCAAGGCGGCGGCGGTATCGGCGGCCAGGGAAGCCAATCCGGCGCGGCCCATGACTGCAGACGGATCGGACGCGGAAGCGCCCAGCAGGACATCCCCTCCCCCGGTCAGCACCACTGTGGAGGGATTGTCGCCTGCGAGTACCCGGGTGGTGAAGCGGGACTCCGGCCCGAGTGCCTTCAAAGCAGCGACCGCGGTCAGCAACTTCATGTTGGAGGCCGGAATCCGGTTGGCGTTGGCGTCGCGGTCAAAAAGGACCTGGCCGGTGGAAGCGTCCATCACGACACCGCTGATGCTGCCGCCGCCAGCCGGTTGCAGAGTGGCGTCAAGCAACCGGGCAACTTCAGCGGGTACCGGAACAGGGGCGTCGGCGTTCAAGGGAAGCACTCCGCTGGCGTCGGTCAGGCGGTCAGGCTCCTGCTGCCAGGCTGGGACCGAAGGTGAGGGCTTCGGCACGCTGAGCAGGCCCGGCACCATGCCAACCACCACCACTGCACCGAGGCACAGCAGGATCGTGGCCAACAGCACCGGCCATTTCAAGCGCCCCCACGCCGCGGATCCCCTCCAGCGGGCATCCCCGTTTTTAACGCCCTTCATGCAGTCGCTTGGTCCTGTCAGTCCTGAAATGTCCCCGCCGGTTCAAGAAACCCGGGCCTCTCGCTATATCCTCAATAGTAGTCGGCGGCACCGGCTGTCCTTTTGCCTGCCGCCAGCCCCGGGCTTAGCAGCCTGCCTGAGGCACCGTCATCCGTGACGGCCGCTTCGGCGGAGCGACGCCCCACCCACACCCGTCAAGGAGCATTCCATGAAGCACGACGTGACCATCGAGATCCCCAAGGGATCGCGCGTCAAGTACGAAGTTGACCACGAAACCGGCCGTGTCCGCCTGGACCGCGTCCTGTTCACCTCCATGCAGTACCCCACGCACTACGGTTTCTTCGAGAACACCCTGGGCGAAGACGGCGACCCGCTGGACGCACTGGTGCTCCTGCAGGACTTCGATCTGCACCCGGGCGTCATCGTTGAATCCCGCCCCATCGGCGTTTTCAACATGACCGATGACGGCGGCGGAGATGCAAAGGTCCTCTGCGTCCCGGTTGATGCACGTTTCGACCACATCCAGGAAGTCAGCGACGTCAGCGAATTCCTGATCAAGGAAATCGAGCACTTCTTCACTCGCTACAAGGACCTGGAACCGGGCAAGTGGGTCAAGGCTGAAGGCTGGGGCGACCGCGCCGCCGCCGAAGCAGAGCTGGAAGCTTCCATCAAGCGCTACGTTCCGGCAGCACACTAGGGCTTTGCCGTTCGCGTGGGCGCTTTGCGTCGCGCGTCCTGCGCCTGACGCTCGACGGCGGTTGGTGCGGTTCACTACGAACTGCACCGGCCGCCGTCGTACTTTAACGTCCTGATTTTGTGCACATGGGCATGTCTCCCCATCGCGGCGGCTTCCAGCTCCGCCTAGGCTGGGACGAGACTTTTCGACGCATGTACACAGGGGGTTCCACATGGCTGGGTTCTACGGCGCGGACATCGCGCAGCTTCGCAGTCTGGCCGGCGTGATGGGCAAGGCTGCCGACGCCATCAATCTGGAGAGCTCGCAACTGTCCAACGCCATTAATTCCACAACGGCGTGGCAAGGCCGGGACGCCACCGTGTTCAAGGGCGATTGGAATTCACAGCACCGGCAAAGCCTGGTGAAGGCCGCCAACATGCTGCGCGAAAACGCGAGTCAGCTGAAGAAGCACGCCAACCAGCAGGAGTTCGCCAGCCACAATGACGGCTCGGGGACTTCGGTGGGCGTCCTGAAGGATGTCTACGACACCGGAATGGGCGTCAAGGAACTGGGCGCCCAGCTATGGACCGCCTACAAGTACGGCAAGTTGGGCCACGCGGAATGGGTCAAAACCCGCGAAGTGCTGACCAACTGGCGCGCCGGGGGCACAGTGGTCCGCGATGCTCTGACTGCGCTCCGCAACGGCGAGAAGGTCACAGATGTCATCACTGACCTCAAGGCCAACATTCCTTACAGCCAGGCGTTCCAGGATGCCAGCAAGTTCTCCAAGGGACTGCGCATTGCCGGAGCCGTGGCCGCTCCTTTGAACATTGTTGGCGGCATCAGCGACATGATCAACCCCGAGCACGATGGCTGGCGCGGCACCGGCGACCGCGTTGCAGGTGGGCTGTCCGTTGTGGGTGGCGTGGGCAGCATCATGCTCATGACAGCCGGTGGAGCCGCGCTGCTTGGACCCATTGGCGCACCGATCGTGATCGGTGCCGGACTGGTTGCCGGGGCTTGGGCCTTGGGTAACCTTGTGGCCGATAACTGGGACTCCATCAGCAACTTCGCCCGCAATCCGGGCAGCTACATCGCGGACGGGGCCAAGGAAGTGGCAGGGTTCGCCAAGGACGTAGGCAGTAAGGTGGCAGACGGGGTCGGTAATGCCGCCAAGTCAGTAGGAAACTTTGTCGGAGGGATATTCGGATGACCACCAGCACTATGAAATGGACCCAGCGGGACATTGAGGCCGCGGCCAAGGTCCTGGCCTCAGCCGGCACAACGGGAGCCTCGCTGCCCACGCTGACGGACGAAGAAGTAGTGGCCTTGGACGGCGTCCAGCACGAACAGTTGGTGGCCCTGCCCTGGCTTTCGGCCCAGGATGCCAGCAAGGAACTGATGTGCGCCATCGCCTTGCGCGGACTACTCGCTAAAGAACTGGTGTATCCGGTGGTTTTCGAGGGTGAAACTGAACCGTCCAGACTGCACGCCACCGAAGAAATCACCGGTGCCCTCACCCTGCGTCGCAGCGGAAGCAGCGTTGTTTCCGTGGAACGCACCGTCTCCACCGGCAAGCGCTGGCTTTACGGCTACGTCCACGATGACGGTGTTCTGTTGGAGGAAGTGGATGAAGGCGGCCTGCACGGCTTCACCGTTGTGACCCGGGATCAGCTGGTTCCGCGCCTGGCCGACTTCGTAGATCCTGAGAAGGCTGCCGCCAAGGACACCGACCCTGCCGTGTACACAGAGGCCCAGTTCGAGGCACACGCCGCCACCGCGTTGGCCGATACCCAGGCAGCCAGCAACGTTGTGGCCTTCAATTCCGATACCGATGAATTTCCCACGGTCACCGTTTACACCGGCCCTTCCGGTGTTAACGTGCTGACCCCCAAAGTAGCTGGCGAATCCGTTTCGTTTGAGCTGCAGGAAACCTCCGCAGCTTCCCTGGCCCGGATTCTGGGCGGCCTGGCCGGGCTGGCCTGACCTCCCGATCCCAAGCCGCCCACCGCAGTCAAGCTGAAAGCCCCTCATGAGCACTTCTAAATCCACAACCTCCACCGGCTTGGTCGATCCGCTCACCGGACGCGCCGTTCGCCGCCATACGGACACCGGAGCGTACTTCGTCAAGGCGTCCGGAACCGCCCACTTCTGGGGCCGCGTATTGGACGCAGTGGTGTTCCTGGTGGGTTACGTGATCCTGGTTGCGATCGCCGCAGTGGTGCGTGAATCGATGATGACCAACGGATCTCTCCTGGGATACAACGACGGATTCTGGCTGACTCTCTACGTTGTCCTGTGGTTCGTGGGCCTCCTGGTGTACGGCATGATCTGGGGCACCGCCGGCAGCGTTGGAGACGCGGCCGCGGGCATGCGCTCCGTACGGATAAAGGACGGCACGACGGCGGGAGCCTGGCTGGGCGGGTGGCGCGCCATCTGCTGGTCCTTCTTCCCGTTCTTCGTGGTGATGGTCATCGCTTCGGCGCTCAGCGGCGGGGGCGACGACACCTGGGACCCGAAGTTCGCTGCCATTGATCGTCGCTCAGGCATTGCCCGCGGCCAGCAGCCGGTTCCCGACCCCAAGGTTGTGGCAGCTGAACACGCCGCGGCCGAGGAGCGTCAGAACCTGCCCAACCTCTATGGCCGGCGTCCGGATGCGCGGCCGTAATTGGCTGGTTCGGCGCGTTGAGCGCGAATTGGGGCCGGAGCTGGGTCAGCTCCGCTACATAGCATCTTCCCGGCGCATCTCCTGGAACGTCCTGGTCCCCTGCTTGCTGGTCGGTTTCGTCTTCGGGACTATCGCTGAGTTCGTCAGCCCCATCCGTTCCACCAGGGAAGCCGGGCACTTCAACGATCCCGCTTTCTTTGTGGTCACCAGCATGCTCACGGGCTTGGTGCTGTGGTCCATGACCTTTCTGGGCAGCTTCCGGAAGCTCTTGGTCCTCGACGGCGGGATCGTGGCCAAGTACTCGCAGAAACACACCCGCCTGGTGATCCCCTGGGCCGAGATTGTCCCCGGGACCATCAAAGCCGTGACTACTGCCGACGGAACCGATCCCGAGCGCCGGCTGGTGGCACGTCGAAAGGTTTCTTTGGGTGCCGGAGGCAGGAGTGCCGTGGTTTTCCAAGCCCGCGACACGTTCTGGATATTCGCTTCGAACCAGGATCCCGGCCCTTTGGTCACAGCCATGCATGGAGCAATGAACGACGCCGGAACACCAGGCGCCGCACGGGCAGCGGCAGGTGCGCTGCCCGCCGTCGTACTGACCGGGCGAATGACGCTCGACTGAACAGCTTTATCCAACATAGGGCAAATTTGGCCCTTGCAGACCGTCTACCAGCCGGTAGCATGTGATCCACTATGTTCACTCTCACCATCAACCAACGCGACAGTCGCCGCGACGGCGATCTTGTGCCGCAGCTGCTCAAGGACCTGCGGCACATTCCTGCCCGGCTCGACTTTGACCGCTCCGTTGAGGATGAGGTGCAGGGAATCGTGGAGTCCGGCCACCAGGCCGTGGAGACTGCGTTGATCGCCCTCCGGTCCAGCCAGTGGTACGTGGGCATCGGCGTGGGACCCATCAATGAGCCGCTGCCCAACCTGGTCAAGGATGCCTCGGGCCACGGCTTGGTGTATGCGCGAAGGGCTGTTGACCGGTTGCGGAACGGAAAAGAGCGTATCCCCGTAGCAGTGGACGGACCCCTCACGGCTTTGGCGTCCGAAGCAGAGGCTGTGCTGCGCCTCCTAGGGCACATCGTGCAGCACCGCAGCGCGGCGGAATGGCGCGTACTCGACCTGCTCACACCCGGTGTCCGGGGCCAGCAAAAGACGGTGGCGCAGGAGCTCGGCATCACCACCCAAGCCGTCAGCAAGGCGTTGGCACGTGCGCAGTGGGCGGAGGAACACGCCGCCCGTCCGGCCGCAGCGCGTCTCCTGCAGTTGATCCTCGAAGTGCGCTGAATCATTTCCGCGCCTGACCGCACCCCACCAGGAGGGCTTATGCCGTACACCGTTGACTTCGAAACCGTCTCGACCGTCGGATTGGAATCGTCCCCCGTGGCCGAGGCTGCCGCAGGACTGCGCGCCAACGAAGCCCGCTATTTCCGGAACAAGTACAAGCACGTCTTCACGGTGAGCCCGGCAGAAGAAGTCCCCGCGGTGGTGGAGCGAGTGAGCCGGATCCTTCGGGAAGAACGCGACATCGTGATTGAGTCCCGTCCACTGGAAGCCACCGCCTTCCAGGTTGACGACCTGCACATGGCTTACGTGTTCTACGAATCAGGGCTGTCCATCAACGTGATGTACAGCCTCGACGACGGGAAAAGAGCTGTCGGCTTGAAGCTGGCCGACGGAATGGATGTCCCCGCTGAGCTGGAAGCTAAGTTCAAGTTTGCCCGGCAGAAATCCAAGCTGGCCGGGGTAATCCGCGGCTCCTTCTTCCTGATAAAGGGCGAGTACCCGCCCAACTGAGTCGCAGTTAACGCCGTTTTGAGGGCTCAAAAGGGCATCTGCTGCGACTCAGTTGGGTCAGCGGGACTACTGGTTGCTGACGTTGTCCTTGGCCGTCTGCGCGCGGTCCTGGACATCGGCGGCTGCTGACTGGCCCTCGTCCTTGACGTTGGCTGCCGCTTCCGTGGCGCTGTCCTTGACGTTCTGCATCGCATCCTGCGCGGGCTCGCGCAGGTGCTCGGCAACTTCCTGGGCAGCGTGGCTCAGCTCATCAGTCAGCGGCTGCGCTGCTTCCTTAACTGCTTGGGCAGCTTCCCGTTCCTTCTCTGAGGCCGGGAACAGGGAGGCCACCAGCAACCCTGCGCCAAAGGCGATGAGACCTGCGGCAACCGGGCTGCCCTGGGCCTTGCGGGTCAACACCGGGGGTGCATCGCCAAGATCCGAAACGGCGCCTGAAACATTGCCCGCGACGCCGGAAACGGCCTCACCAGCCCTGTGCGCGGCGTTACCAGCAGCATCGCTGGCGCCATCGCGGGCGCCGAAGACCGCAGTCTTGACCTTGTCCACACGGCGGTTGACGATGTGCGACGGAGTGACCTTGTCAGCCACCGCATCAACATTGGTGCTCAGCCGCCGGCGTGTTTCTTCGATGTCGGCGCGCAGGGCGTCCGGGTTCTGCGTCATCGTGACTCCTCAGTGTTCGGTTTCAAAGCCGGGGGTATTTCCTTGACCGTCTCAGCGGTCCGGGGCATGCCCTTGATGGTGTTCAGTTCCTTGCGGCCCAGCGTGGCCAGGACCGCAGCGATGATTCCCCAGATGACCGCAACAATGACGGCGGACCACCCAAGGCCAACAAGCTGGCCCAAGGCCCACCAAAGGGCGATGGACAGGAACAACACCGTGATGTGGCCGGCGTAAGCCGCTCCGCCCAGCATTCCTGCGCCCTTGCCTGCTTTGGTGGCGGACTCCTTGAGTTCCACCTTGGCCAGCTCCACTTCCTGGCGCATCAACGTTGAAACGTCCCGCGTCAGGTCGCCCAACAGCTCGCCGAGGGGAAGGGTTTCCGCCTTCACATGGGCCTCTGTGGGTGGCAGATTGGCGTGACTGCTCATCGGTGCGCTCCGTACTGGGGGTCGTCCGGATCAAGCGGTCCTGTTAGCGGGTCGCCCTGGGCTTTCATTCCACCGGCCCCGGCATCCCGGTAAGGGAGCGTGGATCCTTCGTAGCCGCCGGTCGTGCCGGCATCGTATCCGGTGGTGGCGGCCGCACCGTATCCGGCAGTGGTGACCGCCGGTCCCGGGAGGTCCACGGCCGGAGGAGTTACCGCGCCTCCGGCGCTGGGGTTGTAGGTGGTGTGAGGCGTCCGTGCGGTATCAGCTGAACCTGCGGATCCGGCATCGGATGCGTTCCCTGCCATGCCCCGCCCCAGACGTCCTGCAAGGACACCGGCACCGGCAGCGAGCAACAGGAATGTTCCCGGCTTGCGGCGGGCGAAGCCCTTGACTTCGTCCAGCAGCGAGCCGGGATCCCGGCCCTCAAGCCACTGGGCAACCGATGAAGAACGCTGGGCGGCCTGCTGGACCAAGTCCGTTGCGACGCCGCCGTCCTCCGTTGAGTTGGCCATCGTGGACAGCTCGTCAGAGATTGACCGCAAACCCTCGGCAACCCTTTGCTGCTGGGCTTGGGCTTGATCGGACAGCTCGCCTTTGGTTTGAGTGAGCAGCTGGCGGGCGTTCACCTTGACCTCGTGGGCCACGTGACCAGCCTCAGACCTGGCAGTGTCCACGACACCGCTGGCGGCGTCGCCAACGGCACCGGCAACTCCTGCGGCTTCTTGCTTGGCGGTCTCGACGGTTTCGGAATCAGCAGGACCGGTCGCTGCGCCGGTGGTGGTAATTCCCGACGTTTCAGTTTCAACGTCCGGCGAGTCCAGGTAGCTTCCGGTGAAGGGTTGGGTCCCGGTGTGGGCCCCACCCCTTGGCGTTGCGAAGCTTCCGTCCTGCGGAGATTGGCTCTCAGTCATTGTCGCTCTCTTTCCACAGTTGGCAGGCTGCGGACAGCAGCCGCGATAGTAAGTATCGTTACTATCAATGGGTGTGTACCCGCTTGCCGGGGATCTAATCACCCAGGCGAGCTAAATGATGTCCCCGCTCACGTTCAGGCCCATTCGCTCGACAGCCGGGCCCATACCTGCGAACGTTGGGGTGATGAGCCAACTGCCCAACAGGCGACGGCTGATCCCCGCGCTTCGAAAAACCGTCACCCGCCACCGCCTCCTCTTCGCGGCCAAAACAGCCGTTGCAGCCGGACTCGCCTGGTACCTCGCACCCTTCATGCCAGGGTCCGCGGCCGCCTATCCGTACTACGCCCCGCTGGGAGCCTTGGTCAGCATGCACCCCACCGTGGCGGACTCCGCCAAGCATGGGCTGCAAAGCCTGGTGGGACTGGTCCTGGGCATCGGCATGGCTTTTGCCATCACCACTGTGGCAGCACCAACGGCCCTGGCTGTTGCTTTGGTGGTGGGACTTGGCGTGCTGATCGGTGGTCTTCCCCGGCTGGGCACTGCGTCCGAATGGATTCCCATGGCAGCCCTGTTCGTGCTGGTGTTGGGAGACTCAAACGCCGAAGGCTTCTCCTTTGCGTACGTCCTCCAGATGGCACTGGGCGTTGCCGTGGGCTTCGCCGTGAACTGGCTGGTTTTCCCGCCTTTGCACCTCGACGACATCGACCCCGCAATCGCCGGCCACCAAGGCGCGTTGTCCCGCCAACTCAAGGACATGGCCAAGGCAATGCAGGAGTCGTGGCCGCCCAACCACGAGGCATGGGCCAGCCGAAGCGACGAGCTGTCCCTCACGGCCGCAGCCGTGCGGACTGCGGTGCACCAGGCTGAGCTGAGCGCCAAAGCGAACCCCAGGTCCCGCCGTCGAGCCACCCGCCTTCCGGGCGATTTGGCTGAACTACGGACGCTTGAACGGCTCACGTTCCACGTCCAGGACATCACCGACGTCCTTGCGAGCGCCATCTGGGAGGAAGGCGCCGGGACAGTCGTCCCCGATGCCGTGGTGGGCAATCTGGCCGAGTCCCTGAGTGCTGTTGCGGCCGTCATTGATCACTGGCGGGATGCGGAATCCGGCGAATTGGCCAGCCGCTTGGCAGAGGCCAAGGACGGCATCACCGCCCTCAGCGATGCCGTGGCCGAGGCCGCTGCAAATCAGTCCCCTGTCAACGCACCTGCGTCAGTGGCCATGAGCCTGCGCCGGATCCTTACGGTTGTCTTGTCCGTGGACTAACGCCGTCACCGAGGTTCGAGCGCCGGGGAGGAATCCCGGCCCTCTCCGGCACCCATCCCGTCCAGCAACCGGGCCTGGAGATCCTCGAGGATTCTCGAGAGCCTGCGTGAGACCTGCATTTGCGACATCCCGAGGGCTCCCGCGATGGTGGACTGCGTTTCCTCGCGATAGTAGCGCCGATAGAGCAGGTGCCTGTCCTCTGCGCTCAATTCCCGGATGGAATTTCGTAGTGCCAACACATCCTCAAGCCGGTCAGTTGGGCACCCAAGGGTCGAAAGAGTGCCCTGAAGGCCATCACGCCCCTCGGATGCCGGGGCGTCGAGGGAGTCGGGCCGCTTGCTGGTTCCAGCCATCAGGGCTTCACGAACCTGGCCGGGATCCAGCCGCAAGTCTGCCGCAACTTCGTCCGGCGTCGGAGTCCGCTGGAGAGTCTGCGTCAGCTCTTCGGTCCGCGCCAGCACTTGGCGCCTAACGTCCTGGATGGTCCGTGGCGGGCGTACTACCCAGCAGTGATCACGAAGGTATCTTTTGACCTCACCTGCGATAGTGGGCGCCGCGTAAGCAGGGAAACTGGCACCCTTTGACTCGTCGTAGCCGCGGGAGGCCTTAATGAGCCCCATGTACGCAACCTGCCTGACGTCGTCGAGGTCGTGCGTATGGGCGGAATACCGGGCGGCGATCGACTTCGCGAGATTAAGGTGCTCCAGAATCAGGCTGTCCTGGGAGCTATGGCGAATGTAGGCGCCGGGCACTACGGCGGAGGGCCGTGGTGGGGCGTCAAAGGACGGGATTTGTCGCATGGGGCTTCAATCCTCGGACCAGCTGGAAAGGGTGAGCCCACGGCAAGACTCCATCAAAAGGAAAGCACACTTACTATTGGCATACAACCGGGTTAGGCTCAAAAGGTAGCCACGTCCACCCGGATCGGAGATCCCTATGGAAGACCCTCAGCTCGCAGAGCCGACTACGGTGCTGTCCGATATTCAGGACCTGCTGCTCAGCACTCCGGATGTCGAAGCGTTTCTTGAAGAGCTGGCCCGCCACTCCGCCACCATGTTCAGCAGCCCTGACTCAGAGGTTTATTGCGGAATCACGCTGATGCGCCACCGCACAGCCGGCACCGTCGCGAGCAGCAGCGAACGTGCACGGCAATTGGACGAGGTCCAATACGCCTACCCGGACGGCCCTTGCCTCCATGCCTGCCGCGAAGGCACCCAGGTCCACATCCCCGACTTTGAAAAAGACAACACGTGGCCGGACTACAACGAGGCCATCACAGGCCATGGGCTCCGTACCGTGTTGGCTGTTCCTTTCCCGCTCCCGGACAACGCATCCATGGCTGGCCTCAATCTGTATTCAGACCGCCCCAATACCTTCGACCAAGCCGCCGTGCAGCGGGCCAACGATTACGTTGAACAGGCGTCCAAGGGTATGCGCCTGGCGGTCCTGATTGCCCAGCACAGCCAAACCGCCGCCAATCTGCGGGCTGCTATGGAATCACGGACCGTGATCGACGTTGCCACCGGAATCATCATCGCCCAGAACCGCTGCACCCAGGAGGAGGCCATCGAACTTATCAAAAGGGCCTCCAGCAACCGCAACGTCAAGCTGCGGGTGGTGGCTCAGGCCATCGTTGAGTCGGCCGGCGGAGGGCCGATCCAGACAGTGTTCAAGTAGGTGATGCTGCGGGGCTTTAGCCCTGCATCGCGCCGATGATGGCGCCCATCGCCGTGAAAGTGACCACGTTGTAGCTGCCATTGATGGCAAACAGCGTCAAGCTGCGGCGCTCGAACAGGTAGTTCACACCCAGGGCTGTTGCCACCCACCCCAGCCCGGCGGCAAGACCGGCGAAGGTCCCGAACGCGAAACCCGTGCGTCCTATGAACGCTGCCAGGAAAATGGCCATCACCACTGCAAGAAGGAACGAAACCACAAAGACCCTGGCCGTTCCCGACTTCAGCTGCTCATCCGTCACCCCGGCCGCCTTCTGCCAGGGTTTGGCGAACAGCAGTGAATACCAGAGCCCGCCCACTACGAACGTCGCCAACGCGGCCAACAGCACCGCCAGCCAATTGATCTGGATGTCCATGGGTGTCCTCTCAGTACCTGGCAGTTCCTGACTGGACAGTACGCCCGGATACGGCCGTGGTCTTGTAAAAACCCCGCAGGTTATCCGGCCACTTCCTCCAGGGGAACGAAGGTGGCGTACTCCGCACCATAACTCTGCACAACCTGCAGGTACTCGGACGGCGTGAAACCACTGAAGCGGCGGAACGACCTGATCAAATGCGGCTGGTCGTAGAAATCGGCCAAGTGCAGGAGTTCACTGCCCGGTACCGCGCCTGTGGGCAGCGCGGCCGCCTGGCTTACCAACCTGTTGAACCGGCACACGTCCGAGTAAGCCTTGGCCGTGGTCCCGCAGTCCCGCATCATGATTCGCTCCACAGTGGAGGTGCTGATGCCCAGTCCTGCCGCCAGCACGCTGATTTCGACGTCCTGCTTGGCAAGAGTTTCCACGACTTGCACCGTCCTGGGATCTGCCCGGTAACCCGGGCGGAGCCGCTCCTGCAGGAAGGCTCCCAGGGCGGCGAATGCCTGCCTTGGGTCGGCGCTGATGAGTTGCGAGCGGAGTTCCGAAAAGCCGGGGAAGATGCTTTCGGCGTCCACCACCCGGTTCTGGAAGTCCGACGGCGGCTGGCTGGTGAACGCTGCGAGGCCGTAGGGAGTAAGGCGGGCACCCACGTTGAAGATCTGGTCAGGGTTCTCACTGATGACGTAGCTGCGTTGCAGACCCGCGTAGAAGCCGGTGGAGACTTCTGTTGCGTTGGATCCGGGCGGCGTGATTCCTGATGTGCCGTTTTCCGGCGGGCTGATCAGGCGATACGGACCCGACAGGTTCAGAATCAGATGTGCCGATGGCCCAGGGAGGATCTTCTCGTAACGGGCCTGCGGCTGTGCGCGGACGAACCACAGCTGGGTGACGAACGGCTGCAGCCCGGGCGGTGCCGGACACTCTTCGTAGAACACAGCCCCAGTCTAGGTAGCTCCGCGACAAATCCCGCTGAGGCCAGCGACTGTTACAGCAGGCTGCGCAAGACCTGCGCCGCGCCGTCGTCGAGCACTGACGCGGTGACCTCATCCGCAACGGCGAGTACCTCGTCCGGAGCTTGGCCCATGGCGACACCGCGGCCCGCCCACGTGAGCATCTCGATGTCATTGCGGCCATCGCCTACTGCCACCGTGTTGGCGCGTTCCGTGCCAAGCTTCCGGCGCAGGGCCTCCAGGGCGCTGGCCTTGGTGACTCCCTCAGCGGCAATGTCCAGCCATGCCGTCCAGCCCACCGAGTAGGTCACGCCGGACAGGCCGATGTGCTTGATGGCCTCATTGAATTCATCCGAGGTGTTCTCGCTGCTGAAGACGACCACGCGGACGGCGGTAGCATCCAACATGGTCTGGAAATCGACACCGATGGACTCCACACCAAAGCTGGCGTCCTGGAAGCGCTCGGTGGAGAGGAAGTTTCCGTCCTCGTCCTCCAGCGCGTACTTGGCATTGGGCAGCCGCTCGCGCAAGGCCCGCAGGGCTGGAGCGGGATCGAAAGTGGCCTTGTGGATGATCTCGTACCCGGTCTCCAATGCGGGATCCAGGCGAAGAGTCACACCGCCATTGCAGCAGACTGCGTAGCCTCGCTCAAGGCCGATCTGCTCGATGATCGGGAGCGTCGCATTGAGTGAACGGCCGGTAGCGATCATGACGTCGTGTCCGCTGGCAACCACCGCCTGGGCAGCGGAGCGAACGCCCGGTGACATGTGGCCGTCGTGGTCAACAAGCGTGCCGTCAACATCCAAGGCGATCATGAGGTTGTTGTTGTTATTTGGCTGGTCATCGATGCCAGCAACTGGAGTATCAGTCAAAATAGTCATGCTTACAGTAGAGCAGACACCTCCGACGCTGAACTAGGACCGGCGCCACAGCGGGGGATTAACTGACGGTGAACAGTCGTCATGTGGATGGTTGCCCGCCGCTCCGGAGAATGACAAGTTGCTGGGTGGCCCGGGTCATGGCGACATAGCGGTCCACGGCGCCTTCCATACCGGCACCTTCGAAGCCATCCCCGAATTCCTCAGGGTCCAGCAGGACCACGAGGTCGAACTCCAGGCCCTTGGACAACTCCGGGGTGAGCCAGCTGACGCGGTCCAATGTCGCCTTGGTTGCCATGGCGTCCCGCCGGCTGATGACACAGGCCGTGCCCTCCGGGCTTTTAGCGAGCCAGGTCTCCAGGATGGAGCTGAGCTCCTGCGTTGTTCCGTGGACCACAGGAATGCCGCTGCTGCGGACCGACGTGGGTACGTTGGCGTCCGGGAGGGCTGCCCTGATGACCGGCTCCGCTTCCGCCATGACCTCTGCGGGCGTGCGGTAGTTGATGCCCAGGCTGGCCAGCGTCACGTTGCCCAAACCCACGCGTTCCAGGCGTTCCTCCCATGACTCGCTGAAACCGTGCCTGGCCTGGGCGCGGTCGCCCACCACCGTGAAGCTTCGCGACGGGCAGCGAAGGAGCAGCATCCGCCACTCGGCGTCCGTCAGTTCCTGTGCCTCATCCACAACGATGTGCGCGAACGGTCCTGCCAGGACATCTGGATCCGGTGTGGGCAGGGCGTCAAGGTCCACCAGCTTCTCCCGCATGTCATCGCCACGCAGCATGTACATCTCCATGTTTTCGGAGTCGTCAGCGGCTATCAAGTCATCCACCACCCGATCCATGAGCTCCCGTTCAGCCGCCAGCGTTGCCTCCTGGCTTCTCCTTCGCTGCGAGGCTTCCGGGTCGCCGAGCCGTTGCCGGGCTGCGTCCAGGAGCGGCAGGTCCTCCGCCGTCCATGCCTCGGGGTATTCACGCTGAAGCGTGGCTGTTTCATCAGGCTGCAGCCATGGTGCACACAGGCGCAGGTACGCCGGCACACGCCACAGGTCGGCCACCAGCCCTTTATAATCGAGCAGCGGCCACGCCCGGTTGAAATTCGTGTGCAGCTCAGCGTTGTGCGTGAACGCCTTGCGGAGCAAGCTCTCCGGAACATCCTGTCCTGCCAGCTTGTCCATGAGGATTTCCAGCAGCGCCTCCCACACGTCATCGCGGGCTTCGTTGTGCGGGGTTCCTGGTTCTGCTGCGTCGAAGGCCTCCGCCCAGTCCTCGCTGCTGAGCCAGACCTCGGCGTAGGGGGTCTCGACCTCCATACCCTTGGCGGGCACCTCCTCGTAGAACTTCACGGCACGCTCAATCGCTTTGACCATGTCCACGGACGACTTGAGCCGTGCCACGTCGGGATTACTTTCGACGCCGGCCGTGGCGCCTTCGGGGACAAGGTCACTCAATGTGCAGGTCTGCACACCCTCCACCCCAAGGCTGGGAAGAACATCCGCGACGTAGGCGAGGTAGGGCTGGTGCGGGCCGACGAACAGGACGTCGCTCTTTCGGTGGCTGCCCCGATGGCTCAGGCGGGGGTCCGAGTAGAGCAGGTAGGCGGGCCGGTGCAAGGCGACGACAGTCTTTCCCGTACCCGGGCCGCCGTCGACCACCAAAGCACCCCGTGAGCCCGCCCGGATGATCCGGTCCTGGTCCGCTTGAATGGTCCCGAGCACATCCCGCATTCGAGCCGAGCGGCTGCTGCCAAGGCTGGCGATGAACGCAGACTGGTCATCCAGCGCAGCGTTGTTTTGCAACCCGTCGGCGGTGAACACTTCGTCCCAATAGTCGCTGATCCGGCCCCGGGTCCAGCGGTACCGGCGACGACTCGCCAGACCCATCGGGTTCGCGTGGGTTGCTCCAAAGAAGGGCTCGGCGGCAGGTGAACGCCAGTCGACCAGGAGCCTTCGCCCTTGGCTGTCATTGAGCCCCAGCCGGCCAACGTACACGGGATCCGGACTGTCCGCGCCAACCATCCGCCCCAAGCAAAGGTCCAGGCCGAAGCGGCGGAGAGCCCGCAGACGCGCCGTGATTCGGTGGATCTCCTGGTCCCGATCCAAGGCCGCCTGACCCCGGCCGCCCGGCTGCTTTCGAGTGGCATCAAGACGGTTGGACAACTCCGCGATTGATTCGGCGAGACTCGCGGCGATGGCTTCGAAGTGCTGCTCATCGCTGCCGATCAGCTTCGGCTCCGCTTTGCGGGCAAGGTGCTCCGGCAGAGCGAATGCGCTGGTTTTCAGCGGGCTGGTTTCGGGCATGGCGCGACTCCCTTTTCCGTGGGCGATGGGGTTCGTGGATCAATTGTTCGGCATGCAGGGGGCCTTGCCGCAAGCCCCCTGTGCGTTATAAATTGAATATGGAAGGGATAATTCCCTTCCTTTTTTGTGCCCATTTCCCGCAGAATTTCCCGCTGAACGCTGCCCGGAACTGTAGGGTAATCGGGTGCCCTCACGAATGACTGGATCCCAGCTGGCAGCGCTCTATGACGCCGGGAATCAATGGTCCGCGGATGACGACTTTTTCCTCGCGTTCGTCAATGAGCGGCCGTCCAGTCGCGTGCTGGATCTGGGCTGCGGCACGGGTCGAATGACCATTGCGGTTGCCGCTGATGGTCACACCGTTGTTGGCATCGACCCAAACGCCCCCTCCCTTGCGGCCGCTCGTGGGAAGCACGGTGCTGTGGACGTGACGTGGATCGACGGTACGTCAGCGGCGATCCCGCAAGAGATCAAATTCGACGTGGCCATCATGACGGCACATGTGGCTCAAGCAATAAACGACGACGGCGACTGGCACCGAACGCTTGCCGACGTCAACCGCGCGCTGGCACCCGGCGGGCGATTGGCGTTCGATACCCGCGACCCGGCCGCCAGGGCATGGGAAAGCTGGAATCCGGCGACGACGCGACGCACGCACACTCTTTCCGACGGATCCACCGTGGAAACCTGGCTCGAAAGCACTCCGGAAATCGACGGGCTGGTTACCTTGACCGAGCACCGTGTCTTTAACGGGAGCAGCGGTGAAAAAGGGATCTCGGTCCTGGCGTTCCGCACCGAAGACCAACTGCGCCACGACCTGAACCTCGCGGGCTTCGAGGTGGACCACATTCTGGGCGGCTGGGCCGGCGAGGACGTGGGCAGCGGGCAAGGCGAACTGATCGCCCTTGCCCGCAAGCCACGCTAGATAACCGGCAGAACCTCAAGCCCGCCAAGGTACTTCTGAAGCGCCTTGGGAACGTTGACGGAGCCGTCCGGGTTCTGGTGGTGCTCAAGGATGGCAACGATCCAGCGCGTGGTGGCCAGGGTGCCGTTCAGAGTCGCAACAGCACGCGTGCCCTTGGCAACGCCTTCCTCATTGATCACCCGTTCGCGGATGTTGAGGCGGCGCGCCTGGAACGTGGTGCAGTTGGACGTCGAAGTGAGCTCGCGGTACGCGTTCTGCGTGGGGACCCAGGCTTCGCAGTCGAACTTGCGGGCCGCGGACATGCCGAGGTCTCCTGCTGCGGTGTCGATTACGCGGTAGGGAAGCTCGCACTTGGCCAGCATTTCCTCTTCCCAGGCCAGCAGTCGCTCGTGTTCGGCAGCGGCCTCTTCAACGGTGGTGTAAATGAACATCTCCACCTTGTTGAACTGGTGCACGCGGATGATGCCACGGGTGTCCTTGCCGTGCGAACCGGCCTCGCGGCGGTAGCAGGAGCTCTGGCCGGCGTACCGGATGGGGCCCGCGGAGAGGTCCAGGATCTCATCTGCGTGGTAGCCGGCGAGGGCCACCTCCGAGGTTCCCACAAGGTAAAGGTCGTCTTCAGCGAGACGGTAGATCTCGGCGTCGTGCTTTACGTCAAAACCGGTGCCCTGCATGGTCTCGGGACGAACCAAAGTGGGGGTGATCATCGGGACGAAACCGGCATCGATGGCTTGCTCCATAGCCATCTGCAGCAGCGCCATTTCCAAGCGGGCACCAACGCCGCGAAGGAAATAGAAGCGCGAGCCGGAAACCTTGGCACCGCGCTCCATGTCGATCGCGCCGATCAATTCGCCGATTTCCAGGTGGTCTTTCGGTTCGAAATCGTTGAATTCCCGGGGGGTACCCACGGTCTTGACCACAACGAAGTCGTCCTCGCCGCCCTCAGGGACACCATCCACAACGAGGTTGGGGATGACGCGGAGCAGTTCCTCCTGCTTCGCTTGAGCGACAGAGGCTTCAGCAGCGGCGGCCTTGACCGAGTTGGCCAGTTCCTTGACCTCGGCCAAAAGGGCCTGCTTTTCCTCGCCCTTTGCCTGCGCCACCTTCTTGCCGAAAGCGTTCTGCTCTGCGCGGAGGGTTTCATGGCGGATCAGCGCGGCGCGGCGATCGGAGTCAGCGGAGATGATCGCGTCCACAACGGACTCGTCGGCGCCACGGGCGCGCTGGCTGGCACGGAACTTGTCCGGATTTTCGCTGAGGTCTTTTACGTCGATCACCAGACAAGAGTATCGAATCTGCCGCGGATTTCCGGCCCGTGGCGGGCGAAGGCCGGCCGTCCCGGGAGCGAGGCAAAGAGAGGAGTGCCCAGGAGGATAGTGTTGGAGCACCATGAGCGACTGGATCCTGTACGTGATTCTCGCTGGGGGCGTGGCGTTTGCCGTCTCCAGTTGGTGGGGTGTGCGCCGATTGAAAGCCCGGCACACCAGGAGCGCGGTTCGGGAGGACGCCCACAAGCCCGGCCCCGGGGACCAACGTGTTGCCGTCATCCTTAATCCCGTAAAGAACAACGCGGCCGTAGCCCGTGAGGCCATTATCGACGCCTGTGACCTCGCCGGATGGGACGCACCCAAATTCTTTGAAACCACCCCCGAGGACCCCGGTTACGGGCAGTCGCGCCAGGCGCTGGCCTACGGAGCCGACGTCATTCTGGCGTGCGGTGGCGACGGTACCGTGCGCGTAGTGGCTGAGTCGCTGGCGCACAAGAATGTGGCTATGGGCCTCATTCCTTTGGGCACCGGAAACCTGCTGGCACGAAACGTGGACCTGGACGTCACGGACCTCAGTGGCTGCATCCAGACCGCCCTGTTCGGCCATCAGCGCTTCATCGATACCGCCACCATGGGGATCGACAACGAAATTACCGGTGAGTCCGCCGAACATACCTTCCTGGTTATCGCCGGCATGGGCTTGGATGCCGAGGTTGTTGGCGACACCAAGGACAACCTCAAAAAGAGCGTCGGCTGGCTCGCGTATACCGAGGCCGGCGTCCGCCACCTGCCTGGCCGCCGCAAACGGGTCACCATCACCATGGATGACCAGCCCGAACAGGCGCGTAAAATCCGCAGCGTACTTTTTGCCAACTGTGGATTGATACCCGGCGGTATTGACTTCATCCCGCAGGCCATGATCGACGACGGCATGCTGGACATCGTGGTGATGAGCCCGCGCAGCGCCTTCGGCTGGCTGGCCATGTACACAAAGGTCCTGTTCAAGCACAACGCGAACCTGCCGATGATGAGCTTCTACCGTTCCGGGAAAGTCACTATCCGCAGTCAGGAACCGATGGCAACACAGCTCGACGGCGACCCCTCGGGCGAAGCGACAACGGTCACCGTCCAGGTGGCACCAGGGTCCTTGCTGGTGCGCGTGCCGAAAGCCAAGACCGTTTAGACGGCGCCCTTTTCGGGCTGGGCTGTGTTTCTTTCGGCCTCTTCAGCCGCGGCCTTGGCAGCAGCCCGCGCCTCGGACTGCTCCTTGATCATGGCTTGCTCTTCTTCAAAACGCAGACGATCCGCCCTATCAGCATCGTCGCCGTCCCAGTCATCTTTGTTATCGGTAGACGGCTTGGGATTGACGATCATGCCCTGGCCGTCTTTGTCATCGCTGTGGACAGTCATGACCGCTCCCTTCGTTTGGCATTCATCCATCGTTTATGGATCAGGCAAGCATACGCACAGAAGTATGACTGCGAAAGGGGAATGGTATGCCCTGTGGACAGCGACTAGGAGCCCGCCAGGAGCGAATCAACCCACGCGTGCGCCGAGGCAAAAGCAGCGTCCGAAGTATGGGGGGCCACCACGGCCGGCTGCTTGTCAGCCCGTGCGTAGGAGCCCAGGAACCGGGTTGCCGGGCTGATCCGATGGAGGCCGGCAAGGGCATCGGCCACCCGTGAATCGGTGGCGTGGCCATCGGCGTCGATGCTGAAGAAATAGTGGCCCAGGTACTGTCCGGTGGGGCGTGATTCGATGCGGCTCAGGTTCACTCCGCGGGAGGCGAACTGATCCAGGATCTCCATCAGCGCACCGGGGTGGTCCTCAGGCAGCGGGACTACCACGGTGGTTTTGTCGGCACCTGTGCGCTCCGGCAAGGGTCCGGGCCGGCTCACCAGGATGAACCGCGTAACGGCGTCCGGGTTGTCGCCAATATTCTCGGCCAGTATGTTGAGGCCGGGTTGCTCGGAAGCGATCAGCGGCGCACAAATGGCCGCTTCATAAGGAGCATCCTCCTCGAGCAGGCCCATGGCGGAGGCAGCCGTGGAGGACCCGGGAACGTAGTCCGCGTCCGGAAGGTGTTCATCCACCCAGAGGCGGCATTGCGCCCACGCGTGGCCGTGGGTCGAGATCCGCTTGATGTCGGAAAGTTCGACGCCGGGCCTCGCCACGAGCACGAAGGTAATGGGAACAAGGGCCTCACGGATAATCCGAAGCTCCTGGCCTGTGGCGATTGCGTCCAGCGTCGCAGTAACCCCGCCCTCCACCGAATTCTCGATGGGAACCATGGCAGCATCAGCGTCGCCGGTCCGGACGCGGTCCAGGGCGGAATTGACGTTGGTGCAGGGAATTCGCTTGGCGTCAGCAGCACCCGGAACCTGCATGAGGGCGGCCTCGGTGAAGGTACCCTCAGGGCCCAGGAACGTGTAGGTGAGCGCTGACATCGAATATTCCTTGCTGGTTATATGCGCGGGTTAGAGAACTACCGGCTTGAGGCCGTTGTCCGAGACCATCGGCTTCCCGGCCTCGAACCACATGTCCATGCCACCCGCCACATTCACTGCCGAGTACCCCTGACCAACCAGCCACTGAACCACACGGAAGGAACGGCCACCGGTACGGCAGATGACAAAGAGGTCGTCGTCGGGATCCAGCTCGTCCAGGCGTGCCGGCAGCTGGTCCATGGGGATGTGCCTTGCACCTTCTGCGTGCCCGGCCACCCATTCGTAGTCTTCGCGGACGTCCAGGATGCTGGCGTCGGCCGGCATATCGCCCACAGGCACGGTATCGAAGTCGCTCATAGCGGTCCCTTCCCATCGATTAGTCCAGCATCCAGCCTAGTCGCCGCGGCGTGCGGCTGAAACGTTCGCTTGCATCACGAGGTCCGGGCGCTAAGACTGGGACCCAAGCCCTCCCCGAATATTGGCCCGTTAGGAGTACCCAATGGCTGCTGGGCAACCCACCATTTTGGCGACATCCGGTGGCTACAAACCGGGCGAACGCACCAGGATCGAGTTCAACCACCTGATGCACTACGCCGTGGAACTCTCCGGGGTGAGCGGCCGCGCGCCCCGCGTAACCCATATCGGCACGGCATCCGGTGACCAGCGATGGTGGGCAGCGGAAATGGACCAGGCCGCGCGCATTGCGGGGTTCGACGTCAGCCACCTCACCCTCTTCCCCATGCCCAACCTTGAGGACCCCGAAGCCCACCTCCTGGAGCAGGATGTGGTGTGGGTCAACGGTGGTTCGGTGGTGAACCTCCTGGCCGTGTGGCGTGCGCACGGGCTGGACCGGATCCTGCGCAAGGCATGGGAGGGCGGAGTGGTGCTTGCCGGCGTCTCAGCCGGTTCCATCTGCTGGTACCAAGGCGGCGTCACCGATTCGTTCGGCCCCGAGCTCAAGCCCGTCACCAACGCGCTCGGCTTCCTTCCCTACGCCAGCGGCGTCCACTATGACTCCGAACCCCGCCGCGCACCCGCGATCCACAAGCTGGTCGCCAACGGGACGCTCGGCGAGACGCACTGCACGGACGACGGCGTGGGGCTGGTTTACCGGGGAACGGAACTTGTGGAGGTGGTGTCCGAAGTGAAGAACAAGGCCGCCTTCCGGGTCACCGCCGGCGCCGGCGAAAGTGTGGATGCCGTAGCTGTGGAGGAACGGTTGGAGTCGCGTTTCCTTGGTTGATCCTTCGTTGCACGACCTTTCACGACTGACCGCTGTTGAGCTCCGTAATGCCCTGGCTTCCGGTGACCTCTCCGCACGGGAGGCAACCGCCCACTTTCTCTCGGCGATCGAATCCCGGAACAAGCAACTGGGTGCGTTTGTCACAGTCACTGCGGATCGCGCCATGGCCGAGGCGCACAACGCTGATCAGCTTCACGCCCGACGGGTGCGCGATGGCCGTCGCGATGAGCTGCCCCTCCTGCACGGCATGCCCACGGCCTTCAAGGACCTCACCGACGTCTCCGGGGTACAGACGACCCACGGCAGCGCTGCCTTGGAGCACAAACCCGCGCCCGAGGACGGCGCCCTCGCAGCAACCCTGAAGGGTCAAGGCGTCATCTCGCTGGGCAAGACGCAGGTTCCAGAATTCGGACTGACGGCGTACAGCGAAAACCGCATCGCACCGCCGTCGCGCAACCCGCATGCCTTGGGGCGAAGCTCGGGCGGCTCGTCAGGCGGCAGCGCGGCAGCCGTGGCAGCTGGCCTGGTTCCATTCGCGCCGGGAACCGACGGAGGCGGGTCCATTCGGATTCCCGCCGGCGCCTGCGGACTGGTGGGCTTGAAGCCTGGGCGCGGCGTGGTGCCGTCAGGTGCGAGCGCCGGCGATTCTGCCAAGTTGGTGGTCGCCGGACCCCTCGCCCGGACCGCTGCGGACGCGGCACTGCTGATGGACGCGCTGGTCCCCGTGGGTGAAGCGCCCGACGGCGGTTATCTTGCCCATGTTGGCCGGGGGCCGGAGCCCCTCAAGATCGGCGTGAGCCTGGACAGCCCGTGGGCAGGTGTCTATCCGTTTGAGATCGAGCAGGAAGCCATGGACGCGTTGGCCCGTGGCACTGAACTGCTCGAGAAGGCTGGCCACAGCGTTGCTGAAGCCGAAATCCGCTTCGACAACCGCTATCCCGAAGCTTTCACCACGGCCTGGACTGCCGGCGTCGGGAGTGCCCGGATAGCACCCCAGCGCGAAGCGCTGCTGACCCCGCTGACCCGGACATTCCGGCGTCGGGCCCAACAACGCAGCGCCTTCAAGGTGAACGAGGCACTCGGTTTCCTGCGGCAATTCGAGCACGACACCATCGCGCAATACGCGGAATGGGATGTCATCCTCATGCCAACTCTCGCGCAGACACCGCGTCCGATCGGCTGGTTCACGGGCGGCGGACATAGCGGTGAGCCATGGCCAAGCGAGTGGGCCGGCGACGCCGATGAGGACTACAAAAGGCAGTGCGAATACGCGCCGTGGTCCTCCATGGTGAACGTGTGCGGACTTCCGGCGATCAGTATTCCGGTGCACGCAACTGCCACTGGCCTGCCGATGGGGATTCAGCTCATTGGCCGCATGGGATCTGAGTTGTTGCTTCTCCAGCTCGCAGCCGCCCTCGAGGCCCGGTAACAGACGCGTCTAACATATGGAAAGTGGTTGCCCAGGGCATATATCGATGTGACAATGCCCGCAGTCAGTGCCAGCATTGAGAAAATGAGCACACCTCAAACCATGGCTGAGTCCGCAAAGCCAGCGGGCGATACGTCATTCTTCGGCCACCCAAAGATGTTGGCCAGCCTCTTCTCCGTGGAAATGTGGGAGCGATTCTCCTTCTACGGCATGCAGGGAATTCTGCTCTACTACATGTACTTCACCGCTGAGCAGGGCGGTCTTTCCATTGACCAGGGCCTCGCCGCTGGTTTGGTGGGTGCATACGGTGGTGGCGTTTACCTGTCGACGATCCTCGGCGCCTGGCTCGCCGACCGTCTCTTCGGCTCCGAAAAGGTCCTGTTCGGCTCGGCCATCATGATCATGGCCGGCCACATCGCGCTGGCCCTTATTCCGGGAATCCCGGGCCTGATCGCCGGTTTGGTATTGGTAGGTATCGGCTCCGGCGGCCTTAAAGCCAACGCCACCGCCCTGGTGGGAACTCTGTACGGCGAGAAGGACGAACGCCGCGACGCAGGCTTCTCCATCTTCTACATGGGCATCAACATCGGCGGACTCATCGGCCCGCTGGTCACAGGCTGGCTGCAGACAAGCTACGGATTCCACATCGGCTTCGGTGCCGCGGCCGTGGGCATGGCGATCGGTTTGGTCATCTACTCGCTGGGCCGCAAGAGGCTCCCCGAGGAAGCGCACCGCGTACCGAACCCGCTGCCGGCGAAGGACCGCACCCGCTACGGCCTGATCTTCCTGGGCATCCTGATTGTCATTGGCGTACTGCTCGGCACGGGCTTCGTCAATGCCAACAACCTGGCCCGCAGCATGGCCTACGCCGCCATCGCCGCCTCCGTGATCTACCTGTTCCTGATCTTCCGCAGCCCCCTCGTCACAGGTGTTGAGCGTAAGCGCGTGGTTGCCTTCATCCCGCTGTACATTGCGTCGGCTGCGTTCTGGGCACTGTTCCAGCAGCAGTTCACGTTCATCGCCGTGTACTCGCAGGAGAAGCTGGACCGCAACCTGTTTGGCTGGGAAATGCCGGCCGCCTGGGTCCAGTCCATCAACCCCGTGTTCATCATCATTTTCGCCGGCGTTATGGCTGCCCTCTGGACCAAGCTCGGTTCCAAGCAGCCGAGTTCGCCGCTGAAGTTCTCGGCCGGCCTGTTCATCATGGGCCTGGCATTCCTGGCGTTCATCCCGCTGGCCGGCGACGGCAAGACCCCGCTGCTGGCGCTGGTGGGCATCCTGTTCATGTTCACCCTGGCTGAACTGTTCCTGTCCCCCATCGGCCTGTCGGTGAGCACCAAGCTTGCCCCGCAGGCCTTCCACACACAGATGGTGGCGTTGTTCTTCCTGTCGGTCTCGCTCGGTACGACCTTGGCGGGCATCCTTGCCGGTCTGTACAACCCCGAGGACGAGCTCCCGTACTTCCTGGGCATCGGCGGCGTGGCTATGGTGCTGGCTATTGGCCTTGCAGCTGCTTCACCCGCGATCAAGAAGCTGATGGGTGGCGTTCGCTAGCTCGGCTGACGCGGCGCACAGCGCCTGACACCACGCAAACAACGACGGCGACCCTTGCGTTCGGTGGGATTCCCACCTGACGCAAGGGTCGCCGTCGTGCGTGTTGCTTAGTAGTTGAACCTCGTGGACGAGGCCCCGATGGCTGCGAAGAAGATGATGCCGAAGATCACCGTCAGCGCAACGCCGATGTATCCCATCACGAGGCCGGCGATCGCCATGCCCTTGCCCGCGGGCTCCCGCTTGAGGGCGAGGTGTCCGAGGATCACGGCAGCGATCTGCGGAAGGATGAAGAACCCGAAGCCAACAAAGATGGCGATACCGCAGCACATGCTGGCGATGCTCAGGCCCTTGGGCTCGGCCTGCATGGCGTAGTACGCGGGCTGGCCATAAGGGTTGGGCTGACCGTACGGCTGCTGGCCATAGGGCTGCTGACCGAGGGTCTGCTGCTGCTGGTACGGGCTGGGCGGCTGTCCATACGGCGACGGCGGCTGCTGGCTGTAGTCGCCCGGGGTGTACGCACTCTGGCTGCTGGGCGGCTGAGGCTGGGTGTAAGCGTCTTGGCCGTACGCGCTCTGCTCGTACGGCGGGAGCGGCTGCGTTGGGTTGGCACCCTGCTCGAACGGCGGCGGCACGGGGGCGCCGGGCTCGGGCGCCCCGGGCTCAGGGGCACTCTGCGCGGCCGACTCGGGTGCGCTGAACTGTGCGGGCGGGACGTACTGCGGCGGTTCGTAGCCCGCGGGTTTGTCCTCGTTGCCCTTGGCTGGCTGATCTGACATGGAAATCCCCCTGAAATTGGTCTTTGATCCCAACACTACCGCCGTCCGGGGTGCCACATAAGGTTGCGCGCGGCTGAAGACATGGGCACAAGGACCCATCCGGAAAGATTCATGCATAAGCATGGAATTTTTCCGAGTCTGACTCGGTTTATGTGAATAGCGACTTAAGCAGCGCTCACCACAGAAATCAGCGGGATCCGTCCCGCGAAGGAGGAAACATGGGTAACTTCGAAGGCAAGACCGCGCTCGTCACCGGCGGCGGTTCAGGGCTCGGGGAAGCGATCAGCAAGGACCTCGCAAAGAACGGCGCCAACGTCGTGGTTGCTGACATCAACCTCGACGCCGCCACCCGCGTCGCCAATGAAATCACGGCCGACGGCGGGACGGCAGTTCCGTTCCAGGGCAACACAGCTGTGGCCGAGGACAGCAGGAAGGCCGTCGACTTCGCCGTGGAGACCTATGGCGCCCTCAACTACGCCGTGAACAACGCGGGCATCGGCGGGGCCAGCGCACCTGTGGGCGACGTCGACATCGAGGACTGGGACCGGGTTATCGCCATCAACTTGAGCGGCGTCCTCTACGGCATGCGCTATCAGATCCCGGCCATCCTTGCCGCCGGTGCTTCCGAAGGTGCCATTGTGAACATGGCCTCGATCCATGGAGCTGTCGCCGCCCCCGGCAACGCCGCCTACACGGCTGCCAAGCACGGCGTGGTGGGCCTGACAAAGAACGCGGCGGCCGAATATGGCGCGCAAGGGCTCCGCGTCAACGCGGTTGGACCCGGCTACATCGATACTCCCCTGCTGGCAGCTGCACCGAAGGAAGTCATCAACGGTCTTGAGGCCAAGCACTCGCTGGGCCGGCTGGGCAAGGCGGAGGAGATCGCGAACGTCACCACGTTCCTCCTCTCCGACAAAGCCAGCTTCGTGACGGGCTCGTACGTCCTGGTCGACGGCGGGTACACCGCCGTTTAGCTTTGGCACCGTTCGTAGTGAATTTCGCTCCGACCCGGTTTTCGACAACCGGGTCGGAGCGTTCTTTTCGCTAGCACCCGTTCCTGAACGTGACGTGAAGCTTTGCCCGTTCATGCCTTGCCCTGCCGCCTTCCAACGTCACAGGGGCCAGATCCCGGACATTTCCTGTCAGCAGGCCGTGTGGTCTGGCATGCTGGATCCCATGGCTAGCCGAGCGGGCACAGTTGCCCTTCCCCAGGACCTTGTTGACATCACAGCCCTGCTGGACGCGTATTTCGACGTAGCTCCGGATTTAGGCGATCCCGCGCAGCGCGTGGCGTTTGGAACGTCGGGACACCGCGGATCCAGCTTGAAAGCGTCGTTCAACGAGCCGCACATCCTTGCGATCACGCAGGCAATTGTTGAATACCGCGGACGCCAGGGCATCACCGGGCCGCTGTTCATCGGACGCGACACCCACGCCCTCAGCGAGCCTGCGCAGAACTCCGCTTTGGAGGTGCTGGCTGCCAACGGCGTGACCGTCCTGGTGGATGCACGCCACGGCTATACCCCGACACCGGCACTGAGCCACGCCATTCTCAAGTACAACCGCGAAGCCGCGCCCGGCACTCCCCAGGCCGACGGCATTGTGGTCACTCCCAGCCACAACCCGCCAGGCGACGGTGGCTTCAAGTACAACCCTCCTCACGGTGGACCGGCCGATACCGATGCCACAGGGTGGATCGCCGACCGCGCCAACCAGCTGCTCGAAAACGGGCTCCGTGGCGTCAAGCGCATCCCTTTGAACGATGCTCTCGCCGCCGACACCACGGGCAAGTTCGACTTCCTCAGCAGCTACGTGGACGACCTCCCATCCGTTCTCAACCTGGACGCGATCCGCAACGCCGGTGTCCGCATCGGCGCCGACCCCATGGGCGGGGCCTCCGTGGACTACTGGGGCGAGATCGGCGAGCGCCACCAGCTCAACCTCACGGTCGTGAACCCCACCGTTGATCCGCAGTGGGCCTTCATGACCCTCGACTGGGACGAGAAGATCCGCATGGATTGCTCGTCGCCGTCGGCAATGGCCTCGCTGATCAAGCGGATGGCCGCGGGCGCCGATGGCACCACTGCTTATGACGTCGCCACGGGCAACGACGCCGACGCCGACCGGCACGGCATCGTGACACCTCTTGTTAATGGGGTGGGTGGGCTGATGAACCCGAACCACTACCTCGCCGTCGCCATCGACTACCTGTACCGGAACCGCAGTGGCTGGAACCCGGAGTCCGTGGTGGGCAAGACCCTGGTTTCCTCCTCCATCATCGACCGCGTTGCCGGCGGCCTGGGCCGGAAGCTGGTTGAGGTTCCCGTTGGCTTCAAGTGGTTCGTGCCCGGGCTGTTGTCCGGCGAGGGCGCATTCGGCGGCGAAGAGTCTGCCGGCGCATCCTTCAACAAGCTGGACGGCAGCGTGTGGACTACGGACAAGGACGGCATCCTGCTGGCACTGCTGGCTTCGGAGATCACCGCCGTCACGGGTCAGTCTCCATCGCAGCTCTACAAGGGCCTGACCGACCAGTTCGGCGCACCCGTTTACGCCCGCATCGACGCCGCCGCCACCCGCGAGCAGAAGTCCAAGCTGGGCAAGCTCTCTGCTGCCGACGTCACCGCTACGTCCTTGGCAGGCGAAGAGATCACGGCCAAGCTCACGGAGGCTCCGGGCAACGGAGCCTCGATCGGTGGCCTGAAGGTTGTCACCGAGAACGCCTGGTTCGCAGCCCGCCCCTCCGGCACCGAGGACGTGTACAAGATCTATGCCGAGTCCTTCAAGGGCGCGGACCACTTGAAGCAGGTGCAGGAAGAGGCCAAGGCGCTGGTAGACGGAGTTATCGCGTAGGTTCCTCAGTGGCTCTGGGCGTGCTGCGTCCAGAGCTTGAGGATGCGCCGGATGGTGTGGTCGCCCTCCGGCGCCATGTCCACCAGCGCTATGTAGTCAAGAACGACGGCGTCTCCGGACTTGGGCCTCTTGCCGTCGTGGTGTGAGATATGTGGCCGATAGTGGTCAAGGATGTAGTTCGGTGTAGCGATCCTTGCTCCGACACCAACCGCCGCCTCCACGATTTCCTCGTGCAGTCCCTGCAATAGCGGATTGTGGTCGATGAGGCTCACCGGGATCGACCCCATATGCCCAAAGCCCGCCTCTTCGCCCACGGTTAATTGCGTTCCGAGGGCTCCCTTGACGGGCGCTTCGGCCAGATCCGCCAAGACACCGGCGACGTCGGCACTCACCTCAGTGCCGACGTCGAACCTTAACAGCGTGATGTGCAACGGCCAGTCGCTGCGCGGAAAAACCAGCCCCGGCGAGACGGGCTCCGTGAACGCCACCCAGATGAGGTTCCGCATAGGCATAGTTTGCCACCCCGGCTTCATCGCTCTCTCACCTCCCGGCCCCAATTCCCGGATCCTCTCCCACCTCCCGCGGCAATATCCCAAACCCTCTCTCACTTCCCTATAGGGTCGGGGCAAGCGCAATCTGAATCTGGGGGGGAAATGATGAGGCTTGAAGGTTGGCACGTCCTGGTAATTCTCGGCCTGCTTGTGGCCGTGGTCGTCGCGATCGCAGTGATCCTGATAGTTGGCCTGGTTATGCGAACTATTGCCAGCCGAAACGACGATCAAGATCCAGGCGCATTCCGCCAATAGGTTTGGCCCTCATGCTTCCGCCCGCATTCACACGCCGGAAGTGATCGAGCGTTTCCGGAAAGGCGCCGATAGGTGAGAGAGCGTCGGGAAAGCACGGATGCTCTCTCACTTACCTCGGGAGTCGAGCAGGACTCGGAGTACTTGCTCGAGGGGCTCCGTGAGTTGGTCGGCGGAGGCTGACGCGAGGGGCTGCACCTCCGTGGCCGTCCGCAGCATTACCAACCCCAGCATCAGTGCAATGGCCATTTGGGCCCGAAGGAGAAGCGGTTGCGAGGCGGGATCATCAGCACTCCAACCTGCTGCTGCGGCGAGTTGTTCCGTGAAGCGCTCCAAGGTTCTGCGCCGGATCGCGTCGGCGTTCTCGTCACCGGATGAACGCAGCAGGAGCAGGAGCTGCAGGGGGTCGTCGGCGTTGGGGGCTTCGACGACGTGCGCCAGGAGCCGGGCGATCACCTCGTCGACGCTGGCCGCGCGAGCCCGGGTTTGGGGATCCAGCTCATCCACCGTCCGGTTCATACACGCTTCGAAGAGGCCCTCTTTGGAGCCGAAATACCGGTTGATGAGGGCTACGTTGACGCCCGCATCCGCTGCGATATGGCGAACAGTGGTGGCGCGATAGCCCTCGGTTGCGAAGCGCCTGCGGGCGGCGCGAACCAGCGCCCGCCGCGTGACGTCCGCGTCCCGACCCGAACGAATCAATTCGTCGTCCGCCAACGCTGCCCCGCCGTCGAGATCTTTTGGTTCCTGTACTTCGTTGCCCACTCCCCCACTCTAGCCCGGCAAACCTGCAAGTAAACGATTGTTGACATAGGTAACTAAATTGACTTACGCTCTAAGTAATCAATCGTTTACATGCCGAGGAGAACCATGTCCAGCACCATTGAGCGCCCGACAAGCGCACCGGCACCGGGTACGGAGGCTCACCGCAAACGCGGCACGGCGATCATCGCCTATCTCTCCCTCGGCGGCCTTTCATTCGCGGTCCTGCAGTCCTTGGTCGCACCCGCCCTGGGCACCATCGGGAAGGACCTTGGCGTAGCAACAAGCGACGCAAGCTGGGTGCTGACGGCTTACCTGCTCTCCGCTTCGGTGCTGACTCCGATCCTTGGGCGCCTCGGCGACATGGTGGGCAAGCGCAAGGTCCTGATCGTCGTGCTCTCCCTTCTTCTGGTCGGCGCGGTACTCGCGGCCATTGCACCCAACCTGACGGTCCTGATCATTGGCCGCGTGCTTCAAGGCGCGGCGGGTGCAGTTATGCCGCTATCCATCGGCATCGTTCGCGATGAACTCCCGAAGGAACGCGTCAGCGTCACCATCGGCCTGCTGTCCGCGATCTTCGGCATCGGCGCCGGTGTTGGAATTGTCGCTGCTGGTCCGATTGTTGAGGCCCTGTCCTGGCACTGGCTGTTCTGGTTACCGGCCGGGCTCGTACTGATCGCCCTCCTCGGAGCTATCTTCGGAATGCCCGAATCTCCCGTCAAAACCCCCGGCAAGCTCGATCTCCTGGGCACCGGCATTCTTTCCGTCGGCCTTGTAGCCGTATTGCTCGCCATCAGCGAAGGCCAGACCTGGGGATGGGGCGACGGCAAGACCATCAGCCTGCTCATCGGCGGCGGCATCGCCCTGATTGTGTTCGTGTTCGTGGAATTGCGCGTGGCAGAACCGCTGATTGACGTGCGACTGTTCCGTAACCGTGGCGTGTGGACCGCGCACATCGTGGCACTGGCCTTTGGCTTCGCAATGTTTGGAACCTTCGTCCTGGTTCCCACAATTCTCCAGCTACCCACCGTCCTTGGCTACGGATTCGGCAAGACCGTCAGCGAAGCCGGTATCTACCTGCTGCCGACCGTCGTCGCAATGGTGATCTCCGGCGTCATTGCCGGCGCCCTCATCCGCAAGGTGGGGCCCAAGATTCCGATGATCCTCGGAGCTGTGGCCGTCACCATCGCCTTCGTGATTCCGGCATTGGGACACGGTGAAGAGTGGCAGATCGTGGTCTCGGGCATCCTCACCGGCATCGGCATAGGCATGGCACTGGCCGCGACATCCAACGCGATTGTCGAGAGTGTTCCTGCGACCCAGACCGGCGAGGCCATCAGTGCCAACACCGTGCTGCGCACCATCGGCAGCAGCATTGGTACGGCTGTCATTGCCGCGCTCATCTCCTCAAACATCACCCCGCAGGGCGCGCCTTCGGACGATGCGTTCACCATCGGCTTCTGGGTATCCGCCGGGGTTGGCGTGCTGGCGCTCCTTGCTGCGCTCGTTGTTCCGTCCCGTGTGCAACGGCGCCGGAATGCGGAAGCTGCGGGGATCGACGACTTCGACGAAGCTGCCTGACCTCGAGAACGCAAAACGCCCGCTCACATACGTGTGAGCGGGCGTTTTTTGTCAGGTCTTAGACGGTGCGAACGACGTCGTCGTAAGCGAACTTCGGCTTTGCTTCACCCCAGGCATCGGGGCCAGGCTGGCCGATGTTGACCACCAGGAAGCTCTTCTGGTCACCGGCAGGGAAGAACTCCGCGTCGATGGCGGAGAAGTCAGCGCCGGTCATCGGGCCAGCAGCGAAACCGAGTGAACGCACCGCAAGGATGAAGTAGCCGGCCTGAAGGTGGGCGTTGTTGTTGCCCGTAGCAGCGGCGAAAGCGGGATCGGCGTCGTACATTGCCTTCGGTGCGCCGTAGGCGGGCAGGAACTTGTCCCACTGACCCTGCCAGTCAGTGTCGTAAGAGAGGACGGCGACCAGCGGCGCGGAGGCGGTCTTGGCCTTATTGCCGTTGGAGAGAGTGTCCACCAGCTTGGCGCGGGCATCGTCCGAGCGGACGTAGGTCACGCGGAGCGGCTGGGAGTTGAAGGCGGTGGGGCCGAACTTGGTGAGCTCGTAGATGGCGCGGGCCTGCTCGTCGGTGACCTCACCGGCGAAGCTGTTGGCGGTACGGGCTTCGGCAAAAATGGCGTCGACTGCTGCGGCGTCAATGACTGCTTCTTCGTGGGCGATCGTCATTCGTAAACCTTTCGCTGGGCCCTGGCCTTACGGGCGGCCGGGCACTTCTGCTTTCCATGGTTGCAACTTCAACTTCCGTTGTCCTCTTCCCGTGACGGCCCGTGACGTTGGGCACACAGGGTGACTCCGCGTGTCGTTTCCTTGCGTTGTGAGGCCCGTTTTGCGCTGAATTCAGCGCGCGAGGCGCGTAGAGCGGGCCTCGCAATGGCGGTAATGTTGCACCGAATCCCAACACTTTTCTGAGGAAGGCCCGCCATGAGCATGCTCGGCATGAAATGGAAGCTCCACGGCAACGGCAAGTCCATTCGCCCCGGCCACGTGGTGGCACCCGACGAGCGGCTCGCCTGGCCTTTGACCATCGGCATCGGCATGCAGCACGTGGTGGCCATGTTCGGCGCCACCTTCCTGGTCCCCATCATCACGGGCATGCCGCCGGCCACCACCCTCCTCTTCTCTGGCATCGGCACCCTGCTGTTCCTCGTCATCACCAAGGGCCGCGTGCCCAGCTACCTGGGGTCGAGCTTCGCGTTCATCGCCCCGATCATGGCCTCCCAGCAGCAGTACGGCGTCAGTGGCGCCTTGGGCGGCGTGGTGCTTGCCGGCGTCGTACTGGCGCTTATTGGTGCGGTGGTCCAGAAGTTTGGCGCCGAATGGATCAACCGGCTCATGCCGCCGATTGTCACCGGTGCCATCGTGGCACTGATCGGCCTGAACCTGGCGCCGGCTGCCAAGTCGAACTTCGATGCCGCTCCCGTCACCGCGCTGATCACGCTGGTCACGATCATTCTGGTCTCTGTTCTGTTCAGGGGGATCCTGGGACGCTTGAGCATTCTGGTGGGTGTTGTGGTGGGGTACCTCGTGGCGATGATGCGTGGCGAGGTTTCTTACGAAAAGATGGACGCCGCCGCGTGGGTTGGCCTGCCGCTCTTCCAGACGCCCGAGTTCCATATCGGCGTGGTGGGATTGTTCGTGCCGGTGGTGCTGGTGCTCGTCGCTGAGAACGTGGGGCACGTGAAGTCTGTGGCCGCGATGACCGGCCAGAACCTCGACGGCGTCTCCGGCCGCGCGCTGATGGCCGACGGCGCCGCGACGGTACTTGCCGGGTTCGGCGGCGGTTCCGGAACCACGACCTACGCGGAAAACATCGGCGTCATGGCCGCCACCAAGGTCTACTCGACGGCGGCCTACTGGGTGGCCGGTATTTTCGCCATTTTGCTGAGCTTCTCGCCGAAATTCGGCGAACTGATCGCGACCGTCCCGCCCGGCGTCCTGGGCGGTGCCGCGACCATGCTCTACGGCATGATCGGCGTGCTCGGCGTGAAAATCTGGGTGCAGAACAAGGTCAACTTCTCCAACCCGATCAACCTGACGACGGCCGCTGTGGCTCTGATTATCGGCATCGCGGACTACACGTGGACCATTGGCGAGCTGAAGTTCACGGGCATTGCACTCGGTTCCGCTGCTGCCCTGGTGATCTACCACGGCATGAAGGGTCTGGCGCGCTGGCGCGGGACCGTCGCTGAGCCGGAGACCGAGACGGCGGGGCTGCCGCCTGCGGTGAAGTCGGCGATGAATGCTGCGGCTAAGCGGGGCGGCAAGAAGGGGAAGTAGGGGGATTATTTGCTCCAGCTTAGGAGCCAGGGCGTCGTGGTGGTCTTCGCTCCGGGGCGAGTAACTGTCGACGTCGAAGTCGTCCTCAAGCACGCCCGCTCAGTAGGTGCGTCCACAGTTCCACTGACGGACGAGCCGGATTCGGATGCCCACGATCTCTCCGACGCCGTCACTCTCGCCCCACACACGCCAACGGGCAGGACCACGGAAGCGCTGCCATCGATCGTGCTGAGCCACGTTCTGGTCTCCGTGGATCACGAGCAGGCAGTGGAGTCGTCGCACCAACTCACGTCGTTGCGCGAGCAACTGGGGTACTAAGCCTGCCAATCCGCAGCGGCCTAGAGGGGACCGCTCAGTGCTCTTGCGACTGTGGACGTACTGACTCCCAAGGTGTCAGCAATCTCGCTGAGAGTCATCTTCTTGCTCCTGAGGTTCCGCGCCGCTTCCAGTTTGTGGGGGGTCATCGCCGGTGGCCGCCCGCCAAGGCGCCCACGGGCCCGGGCTGCCGCGAGCCCCACCGTGGTTCGCTCGGACAACCTGCTGCGTTCATACTTCGCTATGGATTCGAACAACCCAAGGATCACACGACCGTGCTGGCCTCCGGTATCCAACCACGGTTCCGCCACTACCCGGAAGCTCACGCTCCGCTCGGCCAGCAGCGCAATGATGCCCACCAAGTCCGAGGTACTGCGCCCCAGCCGCGTCAAGTCACTCACGAGCAGCGAGTCCCCCGGCTTGAGCGCCTCGAAGCAGGCCTCCCACTGCCCCCTGAGTTCAGTGGCCCCGGTTGCACGCTCCTCATAGACATCCACTGCTCCGGCTGCCTTGAGCACTTGGACCTGATCAGCAAGGGACGGCCCAAACGTGCTTTCCCTGGCGTAACCAATAGAAATATTGAGTCTATCCAATTTCCCAAAAACCCCCATTTTTGAGTTGAAATTATTTGAATACCGTATTGAGTTTTGACGCATAACTATCTGCAAATAGGCTCAGCAGGTATACAGCGTTCACAAGTGCCAGATAATGACTTTTGGGAAGCGCATCAGCAATCTTGCCATGGCTGGGACCACAGCATCCGCCCCGCCAGTATGACATAACAGAATTAGAAACTAAAACAACTTTAAGAAAGCTTTTGATGGCTCTTGTCACGTTCTCGACCAGAAGTGATACTCGAGTTACAACCGGCAAAGTAGCCGTGTAATTATCACCTAGGGAGGAGGGATGATGATGAAAAGCAACTATTCTGCTCCGCGTGTAGCGCGGGTGGGTTCGTTCCGTGAAGTGACAAACGGTGTTTGGTTCGGGCGCTGGCGCGACATCTTCGGCGGTCGGGCATTCGTTAAGGTCGACATCGGCTGATAGCAGCACAGAGGTACGAGCGGGAGCCTCGTCATCGTGACGAGGCTCCCGCTCTGCATCAGGCTTTCATTCGCTCCATCACACGTCAGGTGCCAGGACTCAATGCCACAACTTTTCTTAGCCAACAGGGGCAGTGCCTCGGGATTGGTCGACGGATCAACGGCGTTGCCGTCCAGCGCCGATGTCACCATCCTCGATTCCAGGCTCAGTGAACGTCAAGTGAGCGATTCCGCTGTCTCCAACCATCATTTCCGTGATGACCATGGCGCAAGCCCGGGCTACGCACGCGCGACCACCGGATCAATCTCAACTGCAGAGGCGCTGTACTGGACCGACGTCAGCGGAGTGCCGATTGCCTCGACGTCCCAGGGAGCACTGCGGCAGATTGCCCACAGCAAGCTCGATGACAGCAGGGTCCGCCTGGCACTCTGCACAAATTTGCCTGGCTTCCTGCGCCACCTTCCGTTCTGGGAAGGAATCAATGCAGTGAAACCAGGCTCCACGCTGACCTATGACAATGGGCGTCCCAAGGTGCTGGATCAGGCAGTTGCGGCGGACCACCCCCACCTGGATATATCCGAGGCGGCTAAACTGCTGCTGGCTGAGCTGACGCGGTCCATGGAACGCCGAATCCAGTCCTACGGGAATCTGAGCGCTGATGTATCCGGCGGCATGGATTCCACCAGCCTGGCCTACATTCTGGATTCACTTCAGGAAGAAAGCATCTACTACCATGCGGGCACGGACGATCCCCATAACCGGGATAGCCAGTTCGCGCGTCGAGCAGCATCGGAATTACGCGGGCAATTCACCGAACTGGAGTCACTGACCGCCACGTCGGGCGCGTTCAGCGAATTCGATCAGAACATCCAGGGCCTCGATGACGGTCCACTGGCATGGGCCGGGAATTCCAAGCACCTTGGATTACTGCTCACTGACGCCTCCCGACGTGGGGTCAAGGCTCACCTGACGGGCGTTGGCGGCGACGAATTGTTTGATCCACTTCCCGCCACAGCCCTCGATCTCCTCAGGGGTTCATCGTGGAAAGCCGGTCTCCGGATAATTCGCCGCTTAGGCAAAATGCAGCGGTGGTCGACGCTGGCCGTAGCCCGAGCGGTCGGATCCAACGCCAACTTTGAAACCGAGATGCTACGGCGTATTGACACCCCAGCGGGGAACATCGTGGGGCCCGCGGAGGCCTTCTCCTGGGCTCCCGGATTCGGCCTCTCCAAATTTGCCACAGCAGAAACCCGGGAGGTAGTCGTGCAGAAAGTGAAGGATGCTCTCAAACAGGGAGTCCGGCCACACCATAAGGACCGCTTCAGGCATCAGATGACCGAGGCAATCATGTTTCAAGGCGAAGTTGTGCGGCAAGTGGGCCATGCCTACGAACACCTCGGCGTCGCTTGGGAGGCGCCCTACTTGGATGATGCGGTAGTCCGTCTCATTCTGAGTCTGCCTACAGACATCCTCATTGGAACCCGCGACAACAAACCACTCCTGGCGCGGGCGACGGAGCCTGTTGTCCCCCGATGGTTGTTTACCCGCGAAGACAAGGGTGAATACAGTTCCGACCTGTTCACCGAGTACAAGAAGCGTCGACACGACCTGTCCCGCCTTTTCGACGAAAGCTATTTGGTCGACATGGGTCATATCAACGCAGACGCTGTGCGCGACGCCTTGAGCATGCCGGCAGTCAGCACGGACGAACTCTTTGAAATCGAACAACTCGCCGGTGTCGAGAGATGGGTAAGGGCCATTCAATGAGGAAGAAGACAACCCGCACCATCGAAGCTACAGACATATTCCAACCTTCACGGAAAATTACCTTCAACGTTGATGATGACGGAGTAACAGTCTTCGACGCCCGTGGCGGCGCTTACTGGCGTGGAAACGCCACAGCAGCCGACGTCATGGCCGCAATCGAGCAAAAACTCGATGTGGGTGACGTCGTTGACAAAATCTCTGAATCCTACGGAGTTGACCACCACCGTGTGCGTCAGGACGTCCACGCATTGATTGGTGAGCTACAGAAGTCCGGAATTATCCGGAGAGTCAGCCCATGAGCCTCCCCATTAGTCCACAGCCGACCGTTATGCCACAGGGGCTGTTTCGGTTGCGGACACACGCGGTAGTCGGCGTCGCCTGGGTCATGACCTTGCTGCCGCCGACGCTTCTTCAGTCAGTTCTCCAGGGCATCGCACATTCACATCGTTCCACCAGGGCCCATCAAGCGCGCCTTATGAGGGCAGCCGTATGCGCCGTTAGCGCCCGCTGCGCCGGCGAGGGGTGCCTGCAGCGGTCGATCGCAGCCTTCATGCTGTGCCGGATGGAAGGTCACTCTCCGGGATGGAAAACGGGATACCAACTTGAGCCATTCGCTGCCCATGCATGGATTGAAGTGGACGGGGTGCCGATCGACGAGCCCCATCGCATCCGCAGCTACGTCCCCGTCCTCACCGTGGCTCAGCCCGGAGAAGCGAGTAACAAATGAAGACCACAGCCAATACCTCTCGACGCGCCGGGCTTACTGAACTGTTCCGCCACGTAGCCTTTCAACGCCGACTCGTTGTCCTCATCGTGCTCCTCAGCCTTCTGGGATCTGCGCTTTCCTTGGCACAACCTTTGCTGGTCCGTGAAGTGATCGACCGAGTCAGCGCTTCCAAGCCCTTGGAACTCCTGCCGTGGCTTGTTGGCGGGCTCATCCTTGTGGGGGGAGTTCTTGGTGGCATCAGGCAGTACCTGATCCAGCGCACCGCCGAGACGGCCATTAGGATGTCACGCCACAACCTCATCGACCACATTCTTCACCTTCCGGTTCCCACATTGGACCAGCGCCGCGTAGGCGATCTCGTCGCACGTGTCACGACAGACACCACAGTGATCCGCAACATGCTCAGCCAAGGCTTTGTGGAATCCTTCGCAGGTGTTTTCACCATCATCGGCGCCCTCGTGGCAATGCTCTTCCTGGACCCCGTTCTGGTGATCATTGCCCTTGGAGCCGCCCTGGCCTCGGTCGCAGCAGTCGTTTGGGTCACCTCCTACATCGAACGCGCCAGCCTCGGCGTACAAACTGCCCTGGGGAAACTCTCATCCTCCATGGACCGCGCCATCCGAGCGACACGAACTGTGCGAGCAGCCAACGCAAGTACACGTGAATCCCAACGCGTTAAGGAAGACGCGAACGGCGTCTGGACCATAGGATTACGCGTTGCGGCCATCACAGCCTTGGTTTCCCCGATTTCCTCCATCGCTATGCAAGTGACCTTCCTCGCCGTTATCGGAGTCGGCGGGCTCAGAGTGGCATCGGGCGAATTGACTGTGGCGGACCTCGTTTCGTTCATTCTCTTCCTGTTCCTCCTTATCATGCCCCTCGGACAACTGTTCGGAACCGTGAGTGCGATAGGGGAAGCTCTCGGAGGCGTGGCGCGCATTAACGAGATCCTGCAGCTCCCCACCGAACAAGACGCACCTGTCGTTGTGGGCAACGTGGTCCCCACCATCAGAGATTCCAGTCTGGTTTTCCGTGGTGTGAGCTTTGAGTACGACCATCCTTCCGAGGAGACAGAAGGGTCAAGTCGGCGGTCAACGTTGAGCGATGTCTCATTCCAGATCAAATCCCGACAGCGGGTTGCAATCGTCGGCCCATCCGGGGCAGGCAAGAGCACCATCCTGAATCTTATCGCCCGCTTTTACGATGCTTCCGATGGGCAAATCCTGTTTGGCGGAACCGACGTTGACCAAGTAGCCAGGTCGGCGGTCCGGGCCAACATCGCCTATGTCGAGCAGGACGCACCCGCTGTTGCCGGGACCCTCCGGGACAACCTGAACATAGGGAGTCCGGATGCCTCCGACGAGGACATGATGGCCATTCTTGAACGGCTGAATCTCACAGCTGTCCTTCAGAGGTCAGAACTTGGCCTCGACGCGGAAGTCGGTGAAGGAGCTGTGCTCCTCTCCGGAGGAGAACGGCAGCGAATTGCTGTGGCCCGAGCCCTGCTCGCAAACCCTTCAATGCTTCTTCTGGACGAATCAACCTCCAACCTGGACGGGGTCAGTGAGGAAAAGGTGAGGGAGCTCATCGCCGACGTAACCTCGGGGTGCACTTTGGTCATCGTTGCCCACCGCCTCGCCACCGTGCAAAGCTCGGACTTGATCCTGGTGCTCGATGAAGGCAAGGTCGTGGCAAGCGGTACCCACACAGAATTGATGCAGACCTCGTCTCTTTATCGGGAACTCGCTCAGAACCAATTCCTGACAAATGAGATGGCCTATGAAGCAACGACACCCGAGCACGACGCAAAGCGCTGATCCAGAAAACGTTCGCCCCTCCGTGGTCCGCGAATCGCTCATTCCCGTTCTGCTGAACGGTCTGGTCGGCCTCATCGTGGTTGCGGGGCTTTGGATCACCGTGGTTCCACCGGAATCACCAGGCAGGCTGTTCCAACTGGCTCTGGGGGGCCTCGTTGTCCTCGGACTCTGCCTTCGGTCAAGGTTTCCCTCGCTTGCTGCCGCGTGGACCGGAGTTGTGACGGCGGTGGGCTGGAGCTTGGGAATGACAGAGGATCCTTTCCTGGTGACAGGGCTCTGCCTCTATGTTGCCGCAGAGCGATTCGGGACGCGCCTCTTTCCTGCATGGCTGATCGGGCTGGAAATTCTTCTGTTCACGTCCTTGCTTCTGGTCTCCGCCGAGGGTGCCGAAGCCCGCATCCGGGGAATCATCCTGGGCGCTGTCATCATCGGGGCAGCGTGGGTCCTGGGCATCCGCACCCAACGCATGCGCTATGAAACCGAGCGCAATGCCCGGGCGCAGGAAAGGCTTCGCCTCGCCCGGGACGTCCACGACGTTCTGTCCCACACCCTGGGAGGTATTGGCGTGAGGGCCGGCGTCGTCGCCCATGTAAAGTCGTCCACCACCGACGATCTTCGATCTGCGCTGCAGGGCATCGAGTCAGACGCTCGTGATGCCTTGGGCCAACTGCAGGTCTTGATGCGCGAGGAACGTAGTGAAACGGCTGATGACGCTCCTCCGGGAAGCCTTCCGGAACTGGTGCAGGAGCTGTCACAGTCGGCCATACGGGCCGGCATATCTGTCGTGATCGACGCCGACGAAAGTGCCCACGACCTTCCGGCCGCGCAACGAACCACCGCGTATCGAATCATTCAGGAAGCCCTGACAAACGTGATCCGTCATTCCGGAGCAGGAATCTGCCAGATCACCATCAGGACTGAGGGCGGCGGCCTGAAAATCAGCGTCCTCGACGACGGTCCAGGGGCGGCTTTGGCTTCCAAAAACGGTCACGGACTCACAGGAATGCGTGAACGGGCTCAGCTTTTGGGCGGAACCCTTGAGGCAGGACGGGATACCCGTGGATACCGCGTGGCTGTGTCACTGCCGGGAACTGCAGGGAGGGTGCAGACCCGATGAATGAGATCAGTGTCCTCATCGCAGACGACGATGCTCACATCAGGACATCGCTGCGCCTCTTGATCGACGATGAGCCGGACATGGCGGTGTCTGCCGTGGCTGTGGACGGCGCAGATGCCGTGGAGTCCATACTGGAGCACCAACCCGATGTGGCGCTCATGGATGTTCGAATGCCACGAATGACGGGCCTTGAAGCTGCAGGCATTCTGGCCTCCCGAAAGTCCCGCACCCGGCTGGTCATGCTGACCACCTTCGATATGGACGACTACGTCTACCAAGCACTCCGCCAGGGCGCCTCCGGCTTTCTCCTCAAGAATGCGCCGCTGCCCGACATCCTCAAGGCAATCCGTACCGCCCATGAAGGAAACGCCCTCCTCGCCCCGGAGATCACCCGCCGCCTCATAGACCGCTTCACCCTTCGCCCGGCCGTACACGACCGCATCAGCGAACTGACCGTCCGCGAACGCGAGACCTTGACGCTCATCGGACAAGGCGCCTCCAACAACGAGATAGCAGCCGCCCTGTTTCTCACGCGAACCACTGTGCGGACTTACGTGAGTCGAATACTTACGAAACTGGACGCACGGGACAGAGCCCAGCTCGTTGTCATCGCGTACGAAGGCGGCCTGGTGGGCCTTTCGACGATCTAAGCGGGTGCCACGACTGTCGACACCTGCAGACAGACAAGCGGTGCTGGGCCGGATTGACTTGAGTCATGCCAGTATCTTCCAAAGCGACCTTCGACGTGCACCCGGGATCGCGAACCACCATGATCCGCGCCGTCAGGGCCGAAACAACCAAGCTGCTGACACTGCGTCTTTGCCTCAACACCATGGCAGGAACGGTGCTGCTCACGGTGCTTCTTTCCTGGATACTGACCAACCTGATCGACGCTGCCCATAAGGCAGGGAGACCGGAAGAGGCAGCTGGCCTTGAGGGAGGCACCGCCTTTCTGGTCATCCTTCACTATGGGCAAATAGGGGTAATCCTTCTTGCGGCATGGTCGATGCACCAGGAATCGGACAGCGGGTCCCTTCGGAGCACCTTGATCAGCCTCCCGCAGCGAACTGTCGTGTTGGCGGCCAAAGCAATCGTGATCGTCGCTGCCGTTTTCATCACGGCTGTTCTGAGTGTGTTTGGGTCGGCTGGGATGCGTTGCGTAGTCATCGACTGCACTGCCGAAAGCAGCCAGATAGCAGCGACTCCGCAAGCGGCATCAGGAATCCTTTGGGGCGTGGTCCTTTACTGGATACTCATCGCCCTGTTCACCTACGCCTTGTCGGTGGTACTGCGCAGCGGATTGGCGGCCATGGGCACGGTCTTGGCGATGGCCCTCATTGTCTCCACCTACTTGGTGAACATCACCCCCCTCGCCAGGTTTCTGCCGGATCAGGCGGGCGCCCAGCTCTATCAACTGCCACCTCCTACGCCAGGCGACTTGGGACCTGCCACGGGCGGATTGGTCGTCGCGGTTTGGGTGGTCGCGGCGCTGATCGCTGCTCATATTCTGTTTCGTCGCCAACCAGTTCGCCGCTAAGTGACATCGACTACCAAGGAGATCAGGCAATGATCGAGATCAAGAATTTGAGCAAGAAATACGGGCAGTCGGACGGAATCATCGACGTCTCGCTGACAGCCGAGCCCGGGAAGGTCACCGCCTTCCTCGGTCCGAACGGCGCCGGCAAGTCAACAACTTTTCGGCTGCTTCTAGGCCTCGATCGGGCGGACAGGGGTTCCGCTCTCATCGAAGGAAAACCCTACCGGGACCTCACCGCCCCTCTCTGGACGGTGGGAGCTCAGTTCGATGGCTCTGGAGCCCACAAGGGCCGGACGGGCAAGGCCCATCTCACTTGGATGGCTCAATCCAACGGCATTCCGCACTCGAGGATCGGTGAAGTTCTGGAGCTCGTCGGACTTTCGGACGCCGCCCGGAAGCGCGTGGGAGCATACTCCCTGGGTATGGGTCAGAGACTCGGAATTGCCGCGGCACTCCTGGGCGATCCGCGCATTATTGTTCTCGATGAGCCGACCAACGGATTGGATCCCGAAGGTATCCGCTGGATCCGAGGGCTCCTGAGGACCCTCGCCGCCAACGGCAAGACTGTCCTTATTTCCAGCCATCTCATCAATGAGGTCCAGCACGTCGCTGACCACATCGTCGTCATTTCCGGTGGCCGCATTGTTCAGTCCGGAAACGTCAATGAGCTGGTTGCCGGTCACGATGACCTCGAGGCCGCCTATTTCGATTGGACCGGCAACGCGGCTAAAGGAAACGCCGCATGAGCTCACTCGTGGCCACCGCCAGTAAAGCCAGCCTGTTCCGTGCCGAACTCACGAAACTCATCACTCTAAGATCCCTGTGGATCACCGGGGCCCTGACGTGGCTCATCGTGGTTCTCGTCGGGTGGTCCCAGGCGAGGCCGGTTGGGGATGCGCTCCGAACCAATGACCCCGGGCTTGCCCCTGGCGCGAGTCCGGAGACGGTCGGCTTCGACTGGGTTGCCCTGGGGCTGATTGGAATTATTGTTATTGGCGTCATTTCCGCGTCGAGCGAGTACGTGTCGGGCCAACTGCGGACCAGCCTGGTGGCCGTGCCGAACCGCGAGCGCCTGTACCTGGCGAAGTGCACTGCCTTGACAGTGTTCGTCACGCTGCTGGGAGTCGTGACCATCCCGCTGTTGAGCCTGCTTTCCCAATCTGGTCTCGACGAACTTTCCGTCATCAACGGGACCGTTCCGGCAAGCCTTATTCTCCGCTGGGTTGGTGCCATAGCTTTCTGGGATGCCATAGCCCTCATAGGGTTCGCACTGGGTATCTTGCTCAAGCAGACGCTGATACCTCTGTTTGCGCTCATTGTGGTGTCACAACTGTCGTTGATGTTGCTCCTGCTGACTCCGGTTTTTGCCTATCTACCCACCGTGGCCGGGGTCCTGCTGTTCGACCCAGGCTTGGTTACGGGGTCCTACCCGGACGCGGACCTGGGTACTCTCTCCGCTGCGATAGTAACTTTCACCTGGACAGCTGGCCTTGTCGCCTTTGCGGGATTCAGGTTCAGCACCCGGGACGCCCGGGGCTAGCTGAACCACGACGCCGGTCCTCACCTCAGATCCAGTCGAGGACCGCCGTCGGGCTTCCTCAGCGACGTGCCTCTGCGTCGGCCGCCATGAGGCCTTGCCGAATCTTGTCCTGACCCCCCTCGTCCCAGCCGCCCGAACCAGCGAGGGGGACTTCGGTGATGTACTTTCACTCTTCCTTCGGAATCCGGGCAGCAACGAGACCGGGCGTGGACGCAGCAGCGGAGTACAGGTTAGGGCCGGATGGTGGGAGAAGCCACTCCATGACCTGCAGGTCACCTCCCCGCCCACCGGCGACGAGCATGGAGGAAATGCTCAACGTGTCCATGGTTGGGTCGCTGACCGAGGGAGTTCAGGCTGGGGTTTTCATCACGTCAGCCTGAGTCACGGCTACATGTATTTGGCTTCAGCAGCCGACACTAACTTCGAAGCCCACTCGATGCACTTAGTCGACTTGGCCCGCGTAAGGCTCGAAACGTTGTATCCAGCCTTCGTCTTCTCTCCAAGGAGGCGTGCCAGGATGGCATTGTCACCCCCAGCCTCCTTCAAGGTCTTCACGGCGTCCGCGTGGTTTTCAGACTTTGAGTGCCGGCCCAGCTCAAGCATGCAGAACGCATCGGAAGCAGCAATTCCTGCATGGACGGCCAAGGTTGCAATGACATCCGCATAAGGCTCTTCGGCGTTGAGCGTGTTGATCGTTTCTGCCGCTTCGAGGAAGACTCTGGCATCTTCAAGCCTGGCATGCGCATCCGTGCGCGCTGTCACTAGGCTGCTTCCAAACTACGAAGATGGCGCGAAAGCCAGCTACGGTCCCCGGCGACGTGATTCCCTTCGCTCGTGATGGAATCAAAAATTGGGGCGCTCCGAACTTCGGAAGCTTCGTAGATCATCGGCCGAACGTCGTTACCCGTGAGACTGTAAGCGTCAACGGCCAAGTCGCCGATTAATTCGTAGAGCTCGTCGCTGGCTCCGTCAGGGATGACGAATAGCAAGTCGATATCCGAGTCGCTGCGCATCTCCCGCCGGGCGGCTGAACCGAAGAGTGTTACCTGCAGGGGCTGCTCGGGCCAGTCGGATATTGCACGTAACAGGAATTCTATGAATCGTTCAGTCCCTCGAGACGCTTCGGCGACAACTGCGGCAAGCATATGGCGCGGGTTCAGAGCGTACTCGGTCCGGTTGCCCACCCGCAGTGCTATAACAATCCCGTTCGCCTCCAGACGCTCCAAGCAACGCCGGGCACCTGAAACCGAGGCCTGAATCCCCCGCTCACGGATCAATTGGCCAGGCGTGGTCCGCTGACCATCTACCAACGCCATGAGGACATCGGCCTCGAGAGTCGGGCAGATCGCTCTCAAGGGGTTGTGAAGTTGCATGGAAGACCTCCCAATCGCTTCTTATTGTACGCGATTTGGAATCCTTGGGATGGGCGGCGATGACTCCGCCGCCTGGGCCCTCGCTAGCTCCCGAACTTGGTGTCGAAACGGCTCATAAACGCGGCCATCGCATCACGGGCAACCGGCTCAAGCGACCGATACGTCTTGGTCCCATTCGCCTCGGTCCAACCAGTGCTGATGCCGCTGCTCGCAAGCCACGTGATCTGCTTGTAGAAGGGGTTATTCGTGGCAACATCCGCAAACGGCGACTTCGCAGGTGCGGTGAAAGCGGGCGAACCGGCAAGCCGATACATAAACGCGGCCATGGCATCACGGGCTACCGGCTCAAGCGGCCGGTACGTCTTGGTCCCATTGGCCTCGGTCCACCCGGTACTGATGCCCTTGCTCGCGAGCCAGGTGATCTGCTTGTAGAACGGGTTATCCGTGGCAACATCGGCAAACGGCGACTTTGCGGGAGGGGTGAAGGCGGGCGAACCGGCCAAACGGTACATGAACGCGGCCATGGCATCACGAGCAACAGGGGCCAAGGGCCGGTAAGTCCTGGCCCCGTTGGCCTCGGTCCATCCAGTGGAAATGCCACGGGACCCGAGCCAGTTGACTTCGGCAGTGAATTGGCCGCCGGAGATATCAGAGAAGATGGGCCCCGGATTCTTGGCGAAGGCGGTCAACTCGGTGAGCGAGCCCCTGAAGACATTCTGGTCCCCCGGGAACACGCCCGACTCGGCGTGCTGCCACAAGGTGTAGTTTTTCCAACCGGCCGGCAGCGCTCCGGGCGTCGATGCCCACCTCGCGATGTGCAGTGAATGGTTCCCGAAGCCATCGGCCTTACCTGTGCACGCGTTCCACCAGTCGGTGGTGGTGTAGATGGCAGGCAGGCGTCCGGTTCGGGACAGGATGGTGGTGGCGAAGTCGGAAATCCACGAAATCATCTGCCCCGGGGTCATTCCATAGCAGGCGCCGTCGCCCTAGGGGCTGTATTCCAGGTCCAGCAGGGCAGGCAGTGTTTTCCCATCCGGTGTCCACGCTGCGCCACTCTGGAGGAAGTAGTTGGCTTGGGCTGCACCGGACGACGCATTGGGGAGGGCGAAATGATAGGCGCCGTGCAGCATGCCGGCAGAAGCGGCCCCCGAGTATTGCGCCTGGAAATAGGGATTGCGGTAGGCGGTCCCCTCGCTGGCCTTCACGTACGCAAATTTGGCGCCGCTAGCCGCTGCCTTGGTCCAATCCACCACGCCCTGATGGCTGCTGACGTCCATGCCGCGAACGCCGGCCGGCACTGCTAGAGCGGACTCTGTGGACTGAATGGAGAACACCTTCTGGTCTGCGCTTTCATGATCACGAAGTGTCGATCCCATGGCGTGGTCGTTCTGCGCTGCGGGCGGTTCGTCGGACGCGGTGGCCGACACTGCCCCCGACGCGGTGAGAACGATGGTAGCAAGCAGTACAGCTGTGGCCTGAAGTCGCCCTGAGCAGCTGGACATGGAGAATTTCATTCGACGATTCCTTCGGAAATGCGGGAGGAACCGGCGCCCCCACGTCATTCAGCACAGCCTACTATTCCCCTTGAGCCTCCCAGCGCAGCAGGTCGCCGGGTTGGCACTCAAGCACCTCGCACAGCGCTTCCAAGGTAGTAAATCTCACCGCCTTCGCCCGCCCATTCTTAAGCACAGCCAAGTTGGCCGGAGTGATCCCCACGCGTTCGGCAAGCACACCCACGGGCATCTTGCGCTTGGCCAACATGACGTCGATGTCCACGATGATTGGCATCAGATCACCTCGTCGAGCTCGGCCCTGAGACCCGCAGCCTCAACATCGCGCGCTACAGCCTGGGCGAGCAGCGTTCGCAGAACCAGCACAAGCAGCGCCACGCCTCCGATCATCAACGCCGCTCCGCAAACCAGCAGGACAACACCCGGAGCAATGTCACCCGGAGCCAGCAGCGCCGCAATCGCGAACATCAGCATTGCAGCCGCAGATACGGCGCCGAAGATGATGTCCACAAACCGGAACGCCCCATGCGAGAACACAGTCCCGCGCCGCACCATCGTCAGCAAGCGCCAGACGCAGACTGCAACCACCTGTACGCACAGGATCCCCAGAACGATGATCACCAGCAGCGCAATCCGCGGGCCGTCGGGCGCGCCGGCCTCAACAAGATCAGTAGAAAGCAGCGGCACCATCCACACCTGGACGAATAGTGACCCGGCCAGCACCATCGAGATCACAACCCGCAATGCGAGGATCGTCAGTTTACCCATCGGAACTCCTTTATCGAACAACAACCTGATTCTATCGATATTCGATCGTTAAGCAATCGATCCAACGCAGGAGAGAAAATAGTCAGCTTGCTTACTAAAGCGCTCTTACCTAGGCTTGGACAGGTCAGACAAACAACTCTCACAGCGGCGGTTCACGCCCACAAGGCACCCCGCTGCCCAACGAGGAGGAACAATGTCAGAACACAACATCGCAGGCAAGAAGGTCGCATTTCTGCTGACGGACGGCGTGGAGCAAGTTGAGCTGACCAGCCCCTGGCACGCCGTCAAGGAAGCTGGCGGTGAGCCAACACTCGTGGCTCCGTCCAAGGGCAAAGTCCAGGGGTTCAACGGCGTGGAAAAGGGTGACACCTTCGACGTCGACCTCGCGGTCGCCGACGCCAGCGCGTCCGATTTCGACGCACTGGTTCTCCCTGGCGGCGTCGTGAACGCGGACAACCTCCGCGTGGACAAGGACGCGCAGGACTTCACGCGCGCCTTCTTCGAACAACACAAACCCGTGGCCTCAATCTGCCACGGACCGTGGATCTTCATCGATTCCGGCGTGATCAAGGGCCGCAACGTCACCTCGTATCACACGCTCCAATCGGACCTGAAGAACGCAGGAGCCAACTGGACCGACGAGGAAGTAGTGTGCGACCAGGGGCTGGTCACCAGCCGAAACCCGGACGACCTGCCCGCCTTCAACAGCAAGCTCGTGGAGGAAATCTCCGAGGGCCAGCACGCAGGCCAGACCGCTTAGCGGCCACCGCAGCGTCGCGCGAAAAGTCGAGTGCCGCCGTCGTACTTCACATGAAGCACGACGGCGGCACTCGCCTCAGTCACATCGTCGCAATGTTGCGTAGGTCACATCAGGCACATACGCTGGGGGACGCTGCAGCGTGGCAGCAACCTGATGAAAGGCAACACATTGCCCAGCGACAAGCTCTCCGTAGTTGTTCGCGTCGACGTAGACGGCGAACAGATCCAGATCGCAGCGACCGGTCGCGTGACCGCAACGAGCCTTCAAGGCCTCTACCCGGTGGTCCAGAGAACCAAGGGCTTGGGCGGCGGCCTGGACGTCCAGATGGATCTGACGGAAGCGACAGTTGATGCGGATGCACTTCAAGAACTCCAAGTGTTCGCCGAGCTTTACGAAGTACCCGTCCGCCTCGGCACCAATAACGTGACCGCACTGCCGTCCCGCGATCTCCAAACAACCAGTCGCGCCGCCTAACAGGAGAACCCATGCGCAAAGTCACCGCCGGCCTGTTCCACTCCGTTGATGGCGTGGTCCAAGACCCGTTCAAGTTCCAGTTCGACAGCTTCGACGACGACCTCGGTAAGGGACTCACCAAGATGATCACCACCGTAGACACCGTGGTTTTGGGTCGTGTCAGCTATCAGGAGTGGGCCGGGTATTGGCCGAATGCTTCACAGGATGATGACTTTGCGGCCTTCATCAATCCCGTGGAGAAGTTCGTCGCATCCCGCACTTTGACCGAGCCGCTTGAATGGGAGAACTCGCACCTGATCAAGGGTGACGTGGAGCAATTCGTCACCGAGCTGAAGAACCGCGACGGCGGCGAGATCGCCGTCTGCGGCAGCATCTCCCTGGTCCGGCAACTGCTGTTCGCGGGCGTGCTCGATGAGCTGACCCTCATGACGCACCCTGTGGTGGCCGGCAGCGGTCGGCGGCTCTTCGAGGACGGCGACCCGCAGAATCGGCTCGTGTTGGAGGACCAGTACGCCACCAGCAAGGGCAACGTGGTGAGCACGTACAGCGTGCGAAAAGACTAAACGCACGACGGCGGGACGCGCCTAGTTCGGCTGCCTCACCTTCGTAGGACGCGTCGAATCCAATCCACCAGCGTGGACCGGCTGGCTGGCCCGGAATGTTCGTCCAAGACCGAGCACTCCGGGCATGGCCCATCAGGGAACTCACCCAGTTGCTTCCAGATCCACCCCTCCAGGCAGTGCTCGTTTCGGCACGGCAGGTGTGTCATTGGCTGTCCCCCTAGGCCACGTTTCTCTCCTTAACAAGGTGTCTGCCAGCGCTGAATCATTACGCGAGGTTCCACCCCAGGTAGCAGCACTCCGCGAGCAACATCACCACGCGGACGGAGGAATTGAATCACCCATCCTGAAACCATGGAGAGAACGAGTGAAAGGGAATCATGGGGAATGGGCTTTGGTGGCATACACGCTGCTTCCACTTCCCGACCCCAGTCTGTTGAAGTGCGGTCCCGGCGGAAGCACGTTCCAAGCCATTCCGTTCCAGTTCCTCGACGACATCCAACGTGAAACGTCAGGCCTCGGGGTCACCGGAACGCTGACGAGCCGCGCCACGCTGCAGGTTGTGTTCAACGTGGTGCTGTTCATTCCGTGGGGCATCTACGACTGCGCCTACCGCCTGGCCGACGTCGACGATCTCATCACCAACACCCTCGGCGCCTTGATCGGCGCACTCATCGCACCCCTCGTCCACTCGTTCATGCCGCAACGACGCGAACTCCGCGCAGCCCGCGACCAGAGCCGCCCCGTCCTTCGTGGCGGTCCCGCTCACCAAGTCGCGCGGACTTTCCGGGGTTCTGACTGGTGCGCAGATGGTTGACTCACGCGAAAGCGCACGACGGCGGGTGGCCGGTTCGGCGGCCGAGGCGGACTAGAAGCCGAGCAACCGGCCTCTGTGCACTTCGCATACCCAGAGCCACCCAGCACTGCACATTGCCCAATGACCCTCGAGTGATCCACAGATACTGTGAAGTGAATCACCCGAAAGGAATGTATGTCATGTCCACCTCCGACACAGGGCACGATGACTACCCCATCACCAGGGTTCCCGCAACGAAGCGGAAGCACTGGTTCGGCATCGCAGTCCAACGCTTTGGCCAGACTTCTGACCTGAGCCAGTTTCTTCTCGGGGCAACCTTTGGCTTCGGAATGACCTTCTGGGACGCCTTCTGGGCATTCACAGTAGGCGCATTGATCGTCGAAGCACTCATGATTTTCGTCGGCATCGCCGGCATGCGCCAAGGTCTCACAACATCCATGCTTGCCCGCTGGACCGGCTTCGGCCGCGGCGGAGCATCGGTCCTCGGATTGGCCATCTGCGTCAGCCTCATCGGCTGGTTCGGCATCCAGTCAGGGATTTCAGGGGCTGGCCTGAACCAAATCGTCCCCGAAATTCCCACATGGGCTTGGTCGCTGGTCTTTGGACTTGTGGTCACTCTGATCGTGGTCCGGGGCTTTGAATCAATGCAGTGGTTGGCCAACATCACGGTGCCGCTGTTCATGATCCTGATTGCTTGGGCGGCCTGGGCCGAGCTGAGTAACCACTCCATCAGCCAACTCATCAACGATGCTCCTCCGGGCCCGCACCTTGATTTCGTTACCGCTACCACCATCGTTGCTGGAAGCGCCGTGCTCGGAGCAGTCATTACGCCCGACATGACCAGGTACAACAGGAGCGCCGGCGACGTCGTCAAGCAGACCGTCGTCGGAATGACCCTCGGCAACTACAGCATCGGCATGATCGGCGTCCTGCTGGCCCACGCCGTCAAAACGGCAGACGTCACCCAGATCATCTTCTCCTCCGTGGGCTGGGTGGGCATCTTGATCATTGTCCTGGGCACATCCAAGATCAACGACTGGAACCTCTACAGCGCTGGGCTCGGCGTCGTGTCGTTCTTCAACAGCGCCATGAACAAACGCCTGAACCGTGGGCACGTCACGCTGCTGCTCGGCGTTTTCGGAAGTGTCCTCGCTGCGATCGGCATCCTGGACAAGTTCATCGACATCCTCATGGTGCTGGGCGTCGTCTTCCCGCCGGTAGCCGGCATCATCATGGCCGAGTATTTCGTGGTCAAGAAGTGGCGGCCCCTGTTGGAGGCAAGCCGCGATTCAGGACTCCCACCAGCCAAATCACCCAACTGGATCCCGGCCACGTTCGTCATCTGGGCGATCTCTGCGGCACTGGGATACTTCGTCACCTTCGGACTCCCGGCGTTCACCTCGCTCGCCGCGGCATTCATCCTCTACATCGTCGCCGGCAAGCTGAACCTCCTGAGGTCCTACGGCGACAACCAACCCACAAGCGAAACCACCACAAAGGAAGAATCGGTAACCGCACCATGAGTAGCCTGAGAATCGGCATTGACGTCGGCGGCACCAACACAGACGCCGTGCTGCTGGATGGCGCGCAGGTGCTCGCCTCCACGAAGGTCCCCACCACCAGGGACGTCACCAGCGGCATCACCCAAGTACTCACCGCACTCAAGGAACTGAACGGCTTCAGCCCGGACGATATCCGCGGCGTGATGATCGGGACCACGCACTTCATCAACGCCCTCATTGAAGCTCGGGACCTCTGCCCAACGGCCGCCATCCGACTTGGACTTCCCGCCACCGCTTCCCTGCCACCGTTCACGGATTGGCCAGACACCCTCACCAACGCCGTCAGTGGCCGCGCGTACATGGCCCACGGTGGCCACGAATTCGACGGCCGCCCCATCAGCCCCTTCGACCCGGACGAAATAAGGCGCCACGCGGCCGATATTGCCGCACACGGCATCCGATCAGTGGCGGTGTCCAGCGTCTTCTCGCCCGTCAACGACGAATTCGAGCAGCGCACCCTAGCCATCCTCCGCGAAGAACTGGGCCCGGAGTTTCCCGTATCCCTGTCCCACGAGATCGGCAGGGTGGGCCTCCTTGAACGGGAGAACGCAACCATCGTCAACGCTTCCCTCGCCGAAATGGCGAACCGGATTGTTGATGGCCTCGCCAAGGCTGTGCTGGAGCAGGGCATCACAGCACCGCTGTACGTCAGCCAGAACGACGGCACGCTCATGGACATTGAATACACGCGGCGCTACCCCGTAGCCACGTTCGCTTCAGGTCCCACCAACTCCATGCGTGGGGCGGCTGCGCTCTCCGGATACTCCGACTGCCTGATCGTGGACATCGGCGGCACCACCACCGACGTCGGCGTCCTTGTGAACGGTTTCCCCCGCGAGTCCAGTACCCACGTCCGGCTCGCAGGGCTCCGCACCAACTTCCGGATGCCGGACGTCCTCTCCGCAGGCCTCGGAGGTGGGTCCCGGGTGCGGACCGATCAGGGAACCGTGGGCCCGGACTCGGTGGGCTACCGACTCACCGATGAGTCGCTCGTCTTTGGCGGGTCTGTCCTGACGGCAACGGACATCGCCGTCCGCAGCGGAAGGGCCGACGTCGGAGACGCGTCTTTGGTCCGCCACATCAGTGACGCCGTGGTCCGGTCAGCCCTGGAACAGATCGACAGGACCATCGCGGATATTGCCGACCGGATCCGGACCTCGTCCGCTGAACTTCCGGTGGTCGCCGTCGGGGGTGGATCCATCCTGCTGGCAGACAAACTGGACGGCCTGGGCACCATCCACCGCCCCGGCAATTTCGATGTCGCCAACGCGTACGGAGCCGCCATCGCCCAGATCAGCGGGGAGGTTGACCGCGTGTCCTCCATTGCGGACGGGGATCAGAAGCGCGCCATGGAATCCGCGCGGCAGGAGGCCGTTGACCGCGCCGTTGCCGCCGGTGCCAACCCGGACACAGTGTCGATAGTTGAGCAGGAAGCCATTCCCATCCCCTACCTTCCCGGAAACGCCATGCGCGTTCGGGTCAAGGCAGCCGGCAACCTCACGTTAGGAAAATGAGATGACCCTGGAAGTGACACACAGCCGCAAGCTGAAGAAGATCACCGTGGACGATATTGATTCCCTGGCGCGCGGGGCAGCCATCCTTGGCACGGGCGGCGGCGGTGATCCCTATATTGGGGCCCTCCTGGCGAAACAGGCCATCGAGGAGTTCGGCCCCGTGGAACTCGTTTCCGTTGAGGACCTGGCAGACGATGCCTTCATCGTTCCCATTGCGGCGATCGGCGCCCCCACAGTAGCCGTGGAGAAGCTCGACACCGTGGAAAACCTGCACCTGACCATCCAGAAGCTGGCGGCGTCCTTGAACCGGACCGCCACCCACACCGCATGCCTGGAGATCGGCGGTTCAAACTCCCTGCTGCCAATCGTGGCGGCAGCGCAGCTGGGGATTCCCCTGATCGATGGTGACCTGATCGGACGGGCCTTCCCTGAAATACAAATGGGAATGGCGCCGCTGTACGGCATCCATGCCACTCCCATGGCCCTGGCTGATGAGAAGGGCAACACGCTCGTCATCGAGGCGATCGACTCGTTCTGGGCTGAGCGCTTTGCCCGGCAGGCTTCCATCGAAATGGGATGCAACGCCTTCAACAGCACCTATGCCATGACCGGCGAACAGGCCCGTGAGAGCTTCGTGGCCGGCTCCATGTCCTTCGCCATCGCCATCGGAGACGCCGTTGCCAACGCCCAACACAACAACCTCAACCCCTGCGATGTGTTGGCGGAAACGCTGAGGGGGCGCATTGTTCATCTGGGCAAGGTCACGGACCTGCAGCGTCAGACGACCGGCGGGTTCGCCAAGGGCCAGGCCATGATCGAGGGCATGGGCGCGGACACCGGCTCCGTTCTCTCGCTGCATTTCCAGAACGAACACTTGCTCGCCACCAAGGACGGAACCGTGGTGACAACGACGCCGGACCTCATCATCGTGGTGGACGCAGAATCCGCCGAACCGGTGACAACAGAGAACCTGCGCTATGGGCAGCGGTTGTGCATCCTGACTGCGCCCAGCGACCCTCGCTGGCACACCACCGAGGGCCTGGCATTGGCCGGACCGGAGTACTTCGGGTACGGCGTCCCTTCCCACAGATGGGACGGGACGCGCGAAGAGCACACCGAGTCCATCGAGCGTTATCGCAGCTGACCGCCGTCGAACGTTCGCCCCGCCGCCGCGTCCCCAACGACAGTTGGCGGCGCGGCGGTGGCATTATGGGAAGGTAACCAACGAGGAGAACCGGAGAAGCTGAATGACCCCTCCGATCCCCCTGTGGTCCGTCACGAATCACCTCCCGGCCGGCGTGATGGAGAGCATCGGGGAACCTGGTATCGCAACTGTTTCGTCGCTGGTGGCCTTGACGGGGACCCTGGCCGAGGTCAATCGCCAGGTCCGCGAACAGCGGAACCTCGACGGCGACCCCCTCACCCTCCGCGGCTGCATCCTGTTACCCCTTGAGCCGTTGCCGTCGGGTGTCTCTTGGGACGTGGAGGCGCTGTTGGCACTGGCGTCCGCGGCCGGCGTCGTGGCCCTTGCGGTAAAACTGCAGAACGACGACGGCGCGTTGCCGCCCAACGTGACAAGGCTCGCCAAACGCTTGGGGCTGGTGGTGTTGGCCGTCCACAACACCTGGCAGTTCGGGATGGCTGCACAGGAGTTGCTGTCCGGCGCCGCACATCGTCAGGGGCAGCTGATCTCCCGCGTGGCGGCTGAGTGTCGGCTCCCGTTCGGATCTCTGGGCCATTTGCTGCAGCGACTCGGAGTGGCGATCGGGCATGAGGTGACCCTGGTGGATCCGTCCGGGAAGCTGATTTCCGCTGAGTCGCCGGGCCCTGGGCCTGCACCGGAGCCTACTGAACCACTGATTGCGTCGGTGGAAATCCTGGCGTCGGTCCACAGGGAGCAGGAGAACAGTCCACGGCTCAGGGTCCTCCCCGGCCCCTCACTGGATCAGGAGCGGTCCGCCATCCTCGCAGCCTTGGAAGTAGCGGCGATCGCCGTTTCAGAGCTGCTGTCCCGTCAACGCCTGGAGAGGGAGCGCGACGCCCGACACCGTATTGCCCTCCTGGGTCAGCTCATCGACAACGCCGGAGATGTCACCCCGTCTTTCAGGGCGCGGGCGTTGGAGTTGGGATGGACTCTGGACGGCTTTCACATAGCTTTCCGGGTGATCACCCGCCAGCCGGTGGACCTGGTAGCCCGAAAGCCGGATCTGGACCGCGCCTTGTTGCGCGAAAAGATCGAGGCTTCAACGGTTGAACAGTCAGACGGCTGGTCCGGGTGGATCAGCTACCCGTCCAAGCCAGGGCCAGCGGAAGTCAGCAGCGTCAGCAGCGCGCTGCGCCGCGCCCAGCGGGAGCTCGCAGCTACGATAGCCACCCAATTCGGCGTAGGCCGCCTGCAAGCGCAGCCGGAAGGGATCGTCAGCTCGCTGGAGGAAGCCAACGACGCCGCCCGCATCGCCGGGGCAAGGGAGAACTCCGGCTACTTTGTCCATGTGGACCGATTGGATATGGCCCAGCTGCTGCTGATCTGGACCCGCACCGACACGTTCCGTCCCGCCGCCCGGGAGCTCCTGGCACCACTCCTCAAAGCCGGGCCAGAACTCCTGCAGACCCTCACCACGTTCCTGGACTGTGAGTCTTCGCTGACCGAAACCGCTGCGATCCTCAATGTGCACCGCAACACGGTCAGTGATCGAATCAGGCGAATTCAGTCGCTCATTGCCATCAATCTGGAGGATCCGGAAGCGCGGCTGGCGTTGCAGCTTGCGTGCCGGAGTGTGCTGACGGATAAACCTGAGTAGGGCTTCCTTGCAGGATTCTATTTCTTGCCCGCTTTCAGGTCGGCAACCACTTTCGCGATCCGCCGGGCACGCGTTTCCTCCGTCTTGGCGTCCGCGATCGGCTCCACGTACCGCCGCTGGCTGCTGTAGTTCAGGGTCCCGTAGAAGGCCTTTGCCTCAGGTTCGGCATCCAGCGCGGCGGCCAAGTCCTCGGGCACCTCAATAACGCGCGGCTGGGTGTCCACTTCAAGCCCCACCTCGACGGTGTCGCCTGCAGCAGCGCCCGTAAGTTCGCGGTTGGCCGAGCTGACGCCCACCATGTACTTGCCGCCCATGACGGCGATGCTGCTGCGGTAGCTCTGACCGTTGATGGTCACCACCACAGGGGGCCGTTTGCCGGCTCCAAGCCCGTCAACGATCTCGTCGGGAACTTCGATGCCGGCCTTGTTGCCATCGCCAACGATGGTGGTTGTAAATTTCATGTCCCAAGTATGCCGTTGGCCATTGGTAGACGCACTGCACCGACAGGACTACTTTCGAAATAACCGCAATCCCCCACCAAAGGAGACACCCATGGACAACCAGGATCTCTTGGAACGCATCCAATCGCTGGTCGAAGAGGAGCACCGCTTGCGCGACTCCGCCAACTCAGGAACGGGGGATGACACAGGACGCCTGGCCCAACTGGAAGCCCAGCTCGACCAATGCTGGGACCTGCTGCGCCAACGCCGTGCCAAGAAGGACGCCGGCGGGAACCCGGACGACGCCTCAGCCCGAAGCGTCAACGAAGTTGAGGGCTACCGGCAGTAACTACGCCCCCTCAAGCACCTGACTCGTCGCCCACGCAAGGTATTTGGCGGCGTTCGCGACGGCGTCGGACACGTCCGGGACGCCATCCTTGCGCTGAGCAACGTCCAGCAACTGGGCAGCAGCGACAATGCCGTGCTTCGCGAGGTCTTCAGGGGTCACCGTGATGCGTCCAGCGACAGCGATCACGGGAATTCCGTGCAAGCTCGCGGCATCAGCCAGGGCGATCGGCGCCTTGCCAGTAAGTGACTGCTCGTCCATGGAGCCCTCGCCGGTGATCACCAGATCTGCCTCACCCAGGTGCTGAGCCAGGCCTGTGAGTCCGGCCACCAGCGCGAAGCCACCTTCCAGCGCAGCGTCGGTGAAAGCCAGGAACGACGCCGGGAACCCGCCTGCCGCCCCAGCCCCCGGAACGTTCACATCCCGGCCCGTGGCTTCCCGAAGGAGCGAAGCCCAGTTGCGGAGAGCGGCGTCGAGCTTCTCAACGGCGTCCTCATCGGCACCCTTTTGCGGACCGAAAACATGCGCGGCACCCTCCGGACCGTACAGCGGGTTCTGGACGTCGACGGCGATCCGGAACTTCACGGACGACAGCCGCGGATCCAGCTCGGAGACATCCAACGCGACGACATCGGTGAGGGAACCTCCACCGAGCGGCACCACATTTCCGGTCGCATCAAGGGGCTTGAGCCCGAGGGCACGCAAGGCGCCGCTACCGGCGTCGGACATTGCCGAGCCACCCAAGCCGAGCACAATCTCGGTGGCCCCGGCATCGAGGGCGGCGGCGATCAGCTGGCCGCAGCCGTAGCTGTGGGCGCGGAGGGAATTCTCGGGGGTGGGTTCCATGTGGGCAAGGCCGGAAGCCATGGCCGTCTCAATGACGGCGCTGGCTCCACCAAAGGCATCTTTGCGGATCGCCCAGGAGGCTCCGACAGGCTTGAGGATCGGGCCGACAACGGCGTTGTTCCGCTCTTCGTAACCCGCGGCGATCGCGGCATCCAGGGTTCCTTCGCCACCGTCGGCAACCGGGAACTGGGTGGTCACTGCATCCGGGTAGACACGGAGGGCGCCTTCGGCCATGGCTGACGCGGCTTCGGCGGCGGTCAGGGATCCCTTGAACTTGTCAGGGGCGATGAGGATACGCATGGACCCATCTTGCCAGCTTCGCTCGGAAAGCGCTTGCCCGAACGTAATGTAGCGGTTGGTTTACGTGCTGAGCACCCGAACAGGAGCCCCGCCCAGCCACTCCTTCACGTCCTCGAACGCTCCACCATAGAACTGCCGGTAACTCTCATGCGTCACGTACCCGATATGCGGCGAGAGCGCTGTCCTCGAAGAATGCAGCAACGCGTGCCCGGCCGGTAGGGGTTCGTCGTCGAACACATCCAGCGCGGCGCCGCGGATCCATCCCTCTTCCAAAGCCTGGATCAGCGCGGCCTCGTCCACCAAAGGTCCACGTGCGGTGTTGACCAGCACGCCCTCCGGGCCCAGAAGACGCAACTCTTTTGCACCGACGATCCCCTCCGTCCGCTCGGACAAGCGGAGGTGCAGGGTCACGACGTCGGACTCACGGAACAACTCCTCTTTGCTGACCTTCCGGACGCCGGCTGCCTTGGCGTCGTCGGCAGTGAGATTTTGGCTCCAGGCCAGGACGTCCATACCGAAAGCCTTGGCATAGCCCGCGATTCGCTTGCCGATCTTGCCCAGGCCAACGATTCCCAGTGTCTTGCCTTCCAGTTCAAACCCGACGCCGGTCTGCCAGTCGCCCGCTCGAAGCGAGTTCTCCTCCACAACCAGATTCCTTGCGAACGCCAGCAGGAGCGCCCACGTCAGCTCCGGTGCCGCAGCCGGCGAACCACTGGTCCCGCACACCACAATCCCCCGCTCGGAGGCGGCCTCAAGGTCAATGGCTGCGTTGGCCATGCCGGTGGTCACCAACAACTTCAGGTTGGGCAACGACTCAAGGACGTCCTGTGGAAAACGCGTGCGTTCGCGCATCGCCACGATGATGTCGAACGGCTCCAAGGCGGCCACCGCTTGCTCTTCCGAAACGAAAGCCGCGCTGAAAACGCTCACTTTCACGCCGTCGTCGAGCAATGAATCCCACGGCGCGTAGTCGCCGGAGACCTGCTGGTAATCGTCCAGGATGGCTAAACGGAATCGGGTCACGTCCCCTATCCTCGCGCGGCGGCTGGTGGTACTCAACCCCATCTCACGTTAGGTTTTTGAGTGTGAGCCAAAATGTGACCTCCGCCATGCCCAAGCCCGAGCACCCCCGCCCACAACTGATCCGCGAGAAGTGGATGAACCTCAACGGAACCTGGGGATTTGAGATCGACGCCGGTGATTCCGGTGTGGAGCGCGGCCTCACCACCCGCGAACTCACCGGCGAGATTCTGGTTCCGTTCGCGCCGGAATCGACGCTTTCCGGGATTGAACACGTGGATTTCATGGAAGCCGTTTGGTATCGCCGAACCTTGAGCATTCCCCAGGAATGGGCGGGCAACAGCGTCCTGCTGCACTTCGGCGCCGTGGACCACGACGCCACGGTGTGGGTAAACGGGGTTGAAGTTGCCCGGCACCGGGGTGGGTTCACGCCATTTACCGCGGACTTGGGCGGTGTGGTGGAGGCCGGTGCCGACGCGGTGATCGTGGTGCGTGCCCGGGATTCCCGGCACGAGATGCAGGCCCGCGGCAAGCAGGCCACCTGGTACAACAACACCCACTGCCAGTACACCCGGACTACTGGAATTTGGCAGACGGTGTGGCTGGAGGCCGTGCCCGAGGTCTACATCAAACGACTCCGCATGACTCCCAACCTGGCGGACTCAAGCATCACTGTGGAGGTGCCTATCAGCCGGAACCGGACGGGACACACGGTTTCTGCGGTGCTCACTGACTGCTCGGGGACTCGAATTGAGGCGTCTGCGCGGGCAGATCTGGACCTCACCCCCTCACTTCGGCTGAGCATCCCTGTCGAGGCCCTGCGCCCCTGGTCCATTGAGGATCCGTTCCTTTACGACCTTGAAGTCAGCGTGCGGGACGGGTCCGGCGGGATAGTTGATCAGGTCAGCAGCTATGCGGCAGTCCGGTCCATTGCCTTGGACCGCAGAGTGGTCCGCATCAACGGCAAGCCGGTTTTCCAGCGGCTGGTCCTGGACCAGGGCTACTGGCCGGAATCGCTCATGACCTCCCCGGACGAATCAGCACTGATCAAGGACATCGAACTGTCCATGGCTGCGGGATTCAACGGTGCCCGTCTGCATCAGAAGGTGTTCGAGGAGCGCTTCCTCTATCACGCAGACCGGCTCGGGTACTTAGTGTGGGGCGAGTTCGGCGACTGGGGCGTCTCCGGCGGCGGCACCATCGGCCACAACCAGAAGCCGACCGCGAGCTTCGTAGCCCAGTGGCTCGAAGTGCTCAAGCGCGACTTCAACCACCCATCCATCATCGGCTGGTGCCCCCTCAACGAGACACACCAGATTCTGCACGATCGCCTGACGGTCTTGGACGACGTCACGGAGGCCATGTTCCTCGCCACCAAACTTGCCGATCCAACCCGGCCAGTCATCGATGCTTCCGGCTACGCGCACCGGATCCGGGAGACGGACATCTACGATTCCCATTCCTACGAGCAGGACCCGGACCGCTTCGCCATCGAGCAGCAAGGCCTGGCCGACGGGAAGCCTTACATCAACCGCAAGGCAGATGGCGAGGAATACTCGGTCCCTTACGCAGGCCAGCCCTACTTCGTCTCGGAGTTCGGCGGCATCTGGTGGAACGAGGCCGAAGCCCGTCAGGCCGTGGAAGGGACCGACGTCGCCTCCTCGTGGGGCTATGGCCAGCGCGTCAGTTCGGAGGAAGAGTTCTACACCCGCTTCGACGGGCTCTGCTCAGTCCTGCTGGATAACCCGGACATGTTCGGCTACTGCTACACCCAACTGACGGACGTCTTCCAAGAGAAGAACGGCATCTTCACCTTTGAACGCGGCACAAAGTTTGACCTCGACAGGATCCGCGCGAGCCAAGTCCGTCCGGCAGCCATCGAGACCCGCCGAGATGGCAGTTAATCCCAATGTTGCAGCCTGGGACTGTCATTAAATGGCATGTCGGCGGGGTTTAGACCCACTGGCCCCGGCGGACCAGGACTTCCTTGAGGAGGTCCACGCGGTCCGACACGACTCCGTCGATGCCGAGGTCCAGCAGCCGGTCCATCTCTGCGGGATCGTTGATGGTCCACACATGCACCTGCCTGCCCAAGCGATGAGCGCGGCGGATGAATCCCGGCGTCACCACCGGCAGCCGGCCGTAACGGACCGGAACCTGGAAAACGTCGACGCCGGCAAGCAGCTTGCGTGCCAAACGTGCCGGCAGCACGGGGCCAAGGAGGACGAAGATCGCCGTCAGTGAGCTTCCGGCTGAGGAAGCAACGCGGCGGGAGAGTCGCGACAGGACCGCCCGGCGTCGCCTGTCCGAGAAGCTCGTGACCAAGACGAGATCATGGATTCCGTGTTTCTCGATGGCCTCCGCCATGGGGCCCACGGAGTTCCAATCCTTGACGTCCAGGTTCAGCCGGGCACCGGGCAGCGCTGAAACCAGTTCATCAAACGTTGGCACCGGCTCCACGCCGCCAATCCGCGCCAGTGCGACTTCCGAGGCAGTCAAAGATGCGATATCTCCCACCGAATCAGTGACTCGGTCCAGCGATGAATCGTGGAAGACCAGGAGCACGCCATCCGAGGTGGTGTGGACATCCGTTTCAAGGTGCACGGTCCCGAGTTCAACTGCAGCTTTGAACGCGGCCATGGAATTCTCCAGCCCATCCAGGGAGAAACCCCTGTGGGCGAAGGGCAAAGGGCCTACTGAACCGTCCTTGCGGAGGAAATACGGCAGCGTCACACCCGTAGCGTAGCCCATTGCCAAGGTGCGGCTAGGACTCCTGCGGGAGGGCCGCCGTCGGCTGTGGAACGACCGCCACGCCGTCACTGACGTGCACCAGCGTTCGGCCGCGACCGCCGTCGAGCTCCACCCAAACCGCGGTGGCATCGCCGGTAACGGCGTCCACCACACCGGCCGATTCGTAGCCCGGCGTCAACGTGACGTTGACGCGATCGCCCTGGCGAAGTGAACGCCAGTGGTGATCCGGCTCAATCCGCCGCAATGGCGCGGTATTGACGTTGTTGATCCTGCGCTTGGCCATATTTCCCCCTGCAAATCCGACTGGTAGACACGATGCGAACGGGTCCTTGGCTGGAAGCCTACGGTCGCAACGTGAACGCCGGTTGTATGGAGGCTGGGAAGTCGGTGACAGCCTGGTACTGCGAGACTAGGGACATGACTGTGTTGATTGCCGGGTGCGGCGACCTTGGAACAGAAGCCGGGCTCCGCTTCGCAGCAGCTGGCCACGAAGTTGTGGGCCTGCGTCGGTCCCCCGGGAAGCTGCCTCCGAAGATCCGCGGGATCTACGCGGACCTCTCCACTGAGCTGCCGGAACTGCCCGCAGACGTGGACATCGTCGTGGTGGCTGTTGCGGCCGATTCCTCCACCGAAGAGGCCTATCGCGCTGCGTACGTGAACGGCGTGAAGAACGTCGTGGACGCATTGGAACGCCAGTCCATCGAGCCGCGGCGGATACTGTTCGTCTCCTCAACGGCCGTATACAAGGATTCCGGCGGAGCCGTGGTGGACGAGTCGACGCCCACGGAACCCACGCGCTTCAGCGGCCAGGTCCTGGTGGAGGCAGAGGATTTGCTGTTCGCACGAACGCGCGGAACCGGGACCCAGCCCATTTCGCTGCGGCTCGGCGGGATCTACGGGCCGGGCCGTACCCGACTGATCGACCAAGTCCGTAGCGGCCAGGCGGTCATTCCTGCCCACCCCCGGCACACGAATCGCGTCCACAGGGACGACGCCGCGGCCATGATCGTCCACCTCACCACCATGGTCCAGGACCCGGATCCCGTCTACGTCGGCGTTGATGACCACGCGGCGGAAATGGGTGAAGTCCTACGGTTCCTAGCGGCGGAACTTGAGTGCCCGGAACCCCCGACGGCGGCACCTGGCGGCGCGTCCGACGCCGGCCCCGGCGACAAGCGCTGCTCCAACGCACGCCTCCGAGCGACGGGATTCGAGCCCAGCTATCCCACGTTCAAGGAAGGCTATCGGGCGCTGTTGGCCGGCGAGGGTGTTCGGCACCCGTGAAACTGGCGGCTTCTCCTGTCAGAACCAACCTGCAGAGGTGGGGACGGGCCTACTTCGCGGTGCAGGCTATGGCTGGGGTCGCGTGGTGGATTGCGGTTTTCCTTTCACCCGCCGTGCGCACAGCCACCCTCGGAAGCTTGGACCCCATCGCCGTGGCAGTCTTCGACGTTCCCCTGTTCGTCGTCGGCTCGGCCGTCGCCGCATTTGGCGTCAGGGCAGCAGCCCTCGTGACGGCCGGCTGGACTGGAGTCGTTGCCGTGGCCTTGGCCGGCTACGCAACAATCACTACCGAGGCAGGCTGGGGTGTCCTGATCATGCTTGCCGCCACAGCCTGTTCGGGCGTAGCGGTCTGCTTAGTCATGCTGGGACGTGTCCCTACCGAGTTGATCGTGAGGGGACCGTTCGCGTTCCGTCCGGCATCGGCTCGCCGCACCACTGCAGCTCATGTAGGTGCAACATTGGGTCAGATGGCGCTCTTTTGGGGCTTCTTCCTTGGACTGCTTCCCCTTGCCCTGGTTTGGCTCGAACAGCGCTGGGGGGTTTCCTTGGCGTTCCCCTCTATGGCTGTGCCTGCTGGCCTCACCATTCTGCTGCTTGCCAGCGCTCTTGGGGTCGCTTCCGCCGTAACCATGTCATCCCGCGGGAGTGGCACGCCGCTGCCGTCTGCAATGCCCAACCGCCTTGTCATCGCCGGCCCGTATCGCTGGGTCCGCAATCCGATGGCGGTCGCCGGCATATCTCAAGGGGTCGCCGTGGGCTTGCTGCTGGGGTCATGGCTCGTCGTCGCCTACGCGGTTCTCGGCTCGCTCCTGTGGAATTACGCAGTCCGGCCGCTGGAGGAAGCGGACCTGGAAGACCGGTTTGGTGCCGAATTCCGGCAGTACCGCGATGCAGTGCGCTGCTGGATTCCACGCTGGTGAGGGACCTCCTCGACGGCCGGAGGCCCCTCAGGTTCAGTTCGAGGTGGCGAACAGCCCGTTGAGGGAGCCGTAGTCGATGGCTTCACTCACGGCGTCGTACGTGCCGGCGGTGTTCAGCTCTTCAGCGGCGCGATGGGCCACGGCATAGGCGGCTTGGGCAATGCTGGAGCCGAGGCTGACCCTGGAGACGCCGAGCCTTCCGAGGTCGCTGACGCTGAGCGAGCCCGGACCCACCATGATGTTGACCGGAACAGCTATCCCAGCGGTCAAAGCGGCAACGGTGTCTGCGTCGGATGCTCCCGGAACGAAAATCCCGTCGGCGCCCGCTTCCACGTACTTTTCCGCCCGCGCAAGAACCTCAGCGATTTGCTGATCCAACGTTCCAACGCCGGCCAGGAACACATCGGTGCGTGCGTTGATGAACAAGTCCCGGCCCGCATTGCCGGCGGCTTGCCGCGCAGCTGAGATCCGTGCGCAGAAGTCCGCGGGTTCACGGGAGCCATCTTCCATGTTGATCCCGACAGCACCGGCCTCAAGAACTTCGACGACTGTCTTGGCAATTCCATCCAACGTCTCCGAGTAACCACCCTCTATGTCAGCCGTCACGGGCACGTTGACCGCGTTAACGATGCTGGCGATGACGGCCACGGCACGCTCCCTGTCCAGCCGATCCCCGTCGGGAAGACCCAGCGACCAGGCAACTCCTGCGCTCGTGGTGGCTACAGCGGGTGCGCCTGCCGCCTCCGTGATGACGGCGCTGGCGACGTCCCAGGCGTTGCTGAGCGCCAGGGGCTTTTGGCTGGTGTGGAGGGACCTGAAGTGGGCTGCGGTTCGGTTCTGTTCCGGGTTCATGGAGTCCATTCCACCAGCCACCGTGGTGGATGTCTGGCAGAAATCGGACATGACCGAAACTAGACCCGCTGCTCCGTCAGCTTTGCCTCGAGAATCTGGGCCACGCCGTCGTCGTCGAAGTGCGGTGCCTGCTGGCCGGCCGCCAGAATGGCCTCCGGGTGACCGCTGGCCATCGCATATCCATGTCCTGCCCAGCGGAGCATCTCGATGTCGTTCGGCATGTCCCCGAACGCCACAACATCAGCGGCGTCGATCCCCAGCGACCCGGCGTACTTAGCGAGCGTGACGGCCTTGTTGATGCCCGGAACGGACATTTCCAGCATCGCAGTCCGGGGTGCTGAGTGCGTTGTGGACACGAGGTGGGCGACGGCCGGCTGCACTTCGGCCAGGAATTCGTCCGGCGTACCTTTGCGGGTAATCGCCAGGAACTTAACGACGGCGTCATCCGCCGTGAGCGTGTCCGCCAGCGGTGCGGGGGTGAACTCGGCGAGAAGCTCGCTGGTTTCGTTCTCGATGAAGCCCGGTTCAAGCTGGAAACCCGTGAGGGTCTCAACAGCGAAAAGGGCGTCAGGCCTGAGCGATTTGATGATCCGACGGGCTTCAAAGACGGACTCAGCGTCCAGGACACACGAGGAAACGGCCTTCTCGGTCTCGAGATCCCACACCACAGCCCCGTTGGAACAGATCACGATTCCGCTGTGTCCCAACTGCTCCTGCAGCGGGTACAGCCAGCGCGGCGGGCGTCCCGTGACGAAGACGAGTTCGACTCCTGCGTCGCGGCACGCTTGGAATGCCTTGATGGTCCGGTCACTGATTTTGCCGTCGTGACCGAGGATGGTGCCGTCAATATCGCTTGCTACGAGCCGCATCATGACAGTCTACGTGGGCGCGTCGAGGCGCATTCCCTTTTGATCGAGCGCGATTGAAACCCCATGAAACGCCACCCCCGGAGCATAGGCTGAAGAAATGAGTGAGAAGGCCACAGGAGAAGAACACAGCACACGCGGCGCGTACGTCACCGGCGGCGAGTTCACCCGGGACACGAATTACATCGAGGACCGCATCACCCGTCATGGCACTCCTGGACCCAACGGTGAACCAGGCTGGCCCGTGGAGCCCGGGCGGTACCGGCTGATAGCGGCTCGGGCTTGCCCGTGGGCAAACCGAACTGTCATCGTCCGCAGGCTGCTCGGACTGGAGGACGTCATCAGCCTCGGTCAACCCGGTCCCACGCACGACGCCCGGTCCTGGAGCTTTGATCTGGACCCGGATGGCAAAGACCCCATACTGGGCATCGAACGGCTGCAGGAAGCATTCTTCCAACGATTTCCGAAGTACCCGCGCGGCATCACGGTTCCGGCCCTCGTGGACGTCCGCAGCGGCGAAGTGGTGACCAACAACTTCCCCCAGATCACGCTGGACTTCTCCACGGAATGGACGGAGTTCCACCGTCCGGGTGCGCCTCAGCTGTATCCGGAGCACCTGCGTGAGGAGATCGACCTCGTCAACAAACGCGTGTTCACCGAGGTCAACAACGGCGTCTACAGGTGCGGCTTCGCTGGATCGCAGGAAGCCTATGATGCCGCCTATACCCGGCTCTGGAACGCGTTGGACTGGCTCGAGGAGCGGCTGACCGGGCAGAGATACCTCGTGGGTGACTCCATCACCGAGGCTGACGTCCGGCTCTTCACCACCTTGGCGCGCTTTGACGCCGTCTACCACGGGCACTTCAAGTGCAACCGGAACAAGCTCAGCGAAATGCCGGCACTATGGGCCTACGCCCGGGACTTGTTCCAGACGCCCGGCTTCGGGGACACCATCGACTTCGTGCAGATCAAACAGCACTACTACATCGTCCACGAGGACATCAATCCCACGCAGATCGTCCCGGCAGGGCCGGATCTTTCCGGGTGGCTGACGGCCCATGGACGGGAATCCCTCGGCGGAAGTCCGTTTGGAAACGGCACTCCGCCAGGGCCGGTGAAGGCAGGCGAGGAAGTGGCCGCTGGTCACGGGGCCTCCTAGCCGACTCCGCTCAAGCTGCCCCGTGGTTGATCTCGGCCCGCGTGGGCGGGTTTGCTCCCGCCCGCGAGACCGTGACAGCGGCCGCACGGGCAGCGTGATCCATGATCGACGCCAGGGTTTCCGCCGGCATGGCCCTCAGGGCGCCGCGGTTCTGTGCTCCATCCAGCCCATGGTCCACAATTGCGGACAACAGCCCTGCCATAAACGAATCTCCCGCACCTACCGTGTCCACGACGTTCACCGAAGGCGCCGGAATCTGTGTTTCGCCTGCCCTCGTGACGCCCCACGGACCATGTGAACCGCGGGTCACCACCACCACTGCAGGGCCTTCTTCGCCACCCAAGGAGAGCCAACGACGCGCAGACTCCGTCGGATCAACATCGGGATACAGCCATTCAAGATCCTCATCGGAGGCCTTCACGACGTCGGACAGCACCACGAAGCGCTCGGCCTGCGCCCGCGCGTACTCAACGTCCGTGATGATGCTGGGACGGCAGTTGGGATCGAAGCTGATGGTGCTGCTCGGGTGGGCGTGCTCGACGGCGGCAAGCACGTCTGCGGCGCCCGGCTCCAAAGCGGTGGCAATGGAACCTGTGTGAAGCAAAGTGGCGCCCTGCAGCATCAGCGGCAAACGTGCGGCGAGGTCGGGCAGTTCCCAGGCGAGGTCGAACACGTAGGTGGCGGCGCCGTCGTCGTCGATCTGCGCGGTGGCCACACTGGTGGGCTTCTCGTCCGGCGGAAGCGGCACCATCACTGAGCTTGAGCGCAGGTGGGCGGCCACGGAATCACCGTAGGCGTCGCGGCCATAGCGACCGATGAACTGCACCGGGTGGTCCAACCGCGCCAATCCGACGGCAACGTTGAGCGGGCTCCCACCAACGTGCGCCTCGATTCCCGAAGGGCGTTGAACGACGTCGACCAGGGCCTCACCAATGACTGTCAGCATGGGACAACTCTGCCAGAGCCGGCCCTCGCGAACCACAGATTACGAGAGCAGTCGCTGCACCAGTTCGCGGCACTTCTTGTAAGCGACGGCCTTGGGATCGATCAGGTCAAAATGGTCCCCAGGGACACGCAAGAGCTGGGCAGCACTTCCGGCCGCCGTAGCCGCGGCTACGTATGCCTCCGACTGGCTGGCGGGGACGTCTTCGTCGTCCGTGGCGTGGACGGCATATATCGGGACGTCGAGCGGCAGGGAACTCATGGGGTCCGCATATTTATGCCGTTTGGGGAATCTATGGGAATCCCCGCCCATGAGGTTGCAGACGGCGCCGTTGCTCAGGTTCAGCTTCTCCGCAGCGGCGAGATTCAGGAGGCCGGACTGGCTGACAACGCCGGTCAGGTGCACGGCGTTATCCTCCGGGCTGCGTTGGAGCTGGCGGTCGGCGTCGGGCGTTCCAATATCCGATAGCCTTTGCCGGCCCGCGGCCCAGACAGCCAGGTGGCCGCCGGCTGAGTGACCCAGGGCTACGACTTTGCCGAGCTGGAGATCGTGATCGCCGGCAATGGTGGACAAATGGTCGATTCCGGCCAGGATGTCCTCGAAAGTATGCGGCCAACCACCCCCGTTGCCGGCCCGCCGGTACTCGAGGTTCCAGGCGGTAATGCCGTGGGCTGCGAGGTCCCGCGCAAGAGGCTCGCCGAGCTCCGCGCCGTACTGTGAGCGCCAGTAGCCGCCATGGATCACAACAGCGATTCCACCGGCCAGCGCAGACGCGCCGCGATGGTTTCCGTTGGACGGTTCAGGTATGAAGAGTTCGCCCCATTGGCTGGGGTGTTCGCCGTAGCTGTACTTGTGCCGCAACATTGCGCCCTCCTTTGTACTGAGCCTATCGTGACGATTCGGAAGTTTGGCTAGAGGCACCCCGACGGCGAGTGGCTCGGTTCAGTGTCGGACCCGCCCCGTAAGCTGGGGGCATGGCAAGCAATTGGGACAGCCTGGACCAGGATCAGCGCGACGCAGTAGACGCGAACGTGGCGCTCTATGAGCGTGTCCGCCCTGCCCTGAAGCGGGTCACGCGTGATGTCCTGCTGACCTTGAGGGACATGCTGAATGACGCCGAGGTCACTCCCTTGTTCGTCACGGGACGGACCAAAACGGTGGAGTCTTTCCGGGAAAAGATTTCCCGCACTGATGATCCGCTGGAGCCCGGCGGTCCCCGGGTACTGAAGTTCCCGGACCCCTTCCGCACGTTGAACGACATGGTGGGCATCCGCGTCATCACCAAACTCCCGGCGGAAAACGCGGCCGTTGCCAACATCATCAAGCGCCAGCGCCAGCTCTTCGATTGCCGTGGCGACCGCGAGAAGGACATTGGCTCCATCGAGTCGGGCACGTACGGGTACTCCAGCCGGCATCTCATTCTGCGCACTATCCAAAACGAGGCTGTCAAGGAATACCAGCAGGCGTTCAACCCGGACATGCCTGCCAACGGCAGTTACTTCTTCGAATGCCAGATCCGTACTGTATTTGCCCACGCCTGGAGCGAGATCGAGCACGACATCCGCTTCAAGGCCGAAGATCCTCGTGCTTGGACGCCGCACTTTGACCGCCAGTTCACTGCAACAGCGGCCATGCTGGAGACCGTGGAGAGCGCTTTCGCCGACCTTCACGAGCGGTACGAGGAAGTCCGCAGCTATTGGGACCTGGAGGGCGAGGGCGGCTCACCGCTGACGCCCAACCGGGTTCGTGACGTCTGGCGTACGCTGCTGCCGCACGTTGACCGTAAAGTTGATGACGACTGGGGATGGGCTGCCGAGCTGCTCGCCGCCCACGGACTCACCAAGACCGTGGAGCTTGCCGGGTTGCTCAGCGCCAACCGGATCACCGAGGTCCGCAAGGCCCTGGACCACCGATACTCCCCCGGTCCCGACCGCCTCCTGGATGACCTCCTGCTGTGGCAGTACGGAACCGAACACGTTGATCTCACCGCTGAGGCGCCCGACGTCGTTCCGCACCCGCGGCGCGACAGCCTCCAGCGGCGTCTTAAGCAGATTGAGCGATACCGCCAGACTGCACTCTAAGGACCCATGACTCCCGAGCAACTCATGTCACTGCGGGCGACTTTCCGCTCACCCCGCCGCCTTCTGACGGAATCCCTCGCGGGACTAGTAGTGGCTTTGGCGCTCATCCCGGAGGCCATCGCATTCTCGGTGATTGCCGGGGTGGACCCGCGGATAGGCCTCTTCGCTTCCTTCACCATGGGAGTAGTCACTGCCTTGGTTGGCGGCCGGCCAGCCATGATCTCCGCGGCCACGGGTGCTGTCGCGTTGGTGATCGCTCCCGTGATGAAAGAGCACGGACTCGACTACCTGATCGCCACGATCATCCTGGCGGGCGTCTTCCAGATCATCCTGGCCGTCCTTGGCGTCACCAAACTGATGCGGTTTATCCCGCGGTCCGTGATGATCGGCTTCGTGAACGCGCTGGCCATCCTGGTGTTCATGTCCCAGATGCCCGAGCTCTTCAACGTGCCGTGGATGGTGTATCCGATTGTCATTGTTGGTCTTGTCATCGTTTTCGGGCTGCCCCGTCTGACCACCGCCATCCCCGCACCCTTGGTGGCGATCGTGGCCATCACGTTGGTGACTGCGCTGGGTGGCATCGACGTTCCGACCGTCAGCGACAAGGGTGAACTCCCGGACAGCCTGCCCGGCTTCTTCCTGCCAAACGTTCCCCTGAACCTGGAGACGTTCCAGATCATCGCGCCCTTCGCGTTGTCGATGGCGCTGGTGGGCCTGCTGGAGTCCCTCATGACCGCCAAACTGGTGGACGACATCACGGATACCCGTTCCAACAAGACGCGCGTGTCCTGGGGCCAAGGTGCTGCCAACATCGTCACCGGTTTCCTGGGCGGTTTGGGTGGTTGCGCGGTAATTGGTCAAACCATGATCAACGTGAAGGGCTCAGGTGCGCGGAGCCGGCTCTCGACGTTCCTTGCCGGGGTGTTCCTGCTCATCCTGGTGGTGGTTCTGGGAGACGTTGTGGGCATGATCCCCATGGCCGCCCTGGTAGCCGTGATGATCTTCGTTTCCCTGATCACCTTTGACTGGCACTCCATCCGGCCTTCCACGCTCAAGCGCCTGCCGAAGTCTGAGACGGCTGTCATGCTGATTACTGTCGCCGCAGTGGTGGCAACGCACAATCTGGCGGTGGGTGTCGGCGTCGGCGTCGTGACCGCTATGGTGCTGTTTGCGCGCCGGGTGGCGCACTTCGCGACCGTCGAGCGGACAGAGCTGGAACTCAATGGACAGAACGTGGCCACGTACACCGTTGACGGTGAACTCTTCTTTGCTTCGTCCAACGACCTCTATACCCAGTTCGACTATGCGAAGGATTCCTCAGAAGGCATAGATCGGGTGATCATCGACCTGCACGGCTCCCATATCTGGGACGCATCCACTGTCGCCGTACTCGATTCAGTCACGGAGAAGTACCGGAATCACGGGCGCGAAGTGGAGTTCATCGGGCTCAACGAAGCCAGCGTCCGAATGCGCGAGCGACTGGCCGGCAAGCTCAACTCCTGACCTCGCCCTACCCAACTGAGTCGCAGTTAACGTCGTTCTGAGCGCTCAAGACGGCGTTAACTGCGACTCAGTTGGGTGCCAAACAGCGGTCATCTGACATATACGCTCCCCTGCAAGTAAAGAATTCGTTCGCGTCGCGGGCGAGGTGTGAGCATGGATGAATGCTTGAGGCAACCAATACACCGTCGAAAACCGAAGAATCTGCTGCGCCAGTGAATGCCGCGCTTGCCGCTGAAGCCAAGATTGCGCGCATTGCCGTCACGGTCTTCCCGCTTCTGGTGGTTGCTGCCGGCGTCCTGGGATTCCTGGTTCCGGATCTGTTCAAACCGATGGGCGTTGCAGTCCCGTACCTGCTCGGCATCATCATGTTCTGCATGGGCCTTACGCTCACCCCGCCTGACTTCGCCTCGGTGGCCCGCCGCCCGTGGGCCGTAGCTCTGGGCATCGTGGCTCACTACGTCATCATGCCCGGCGCAGGGTGGCTCATTGCCGTACTCCTGCAGTTGCCTCCGGAACTGGCTGTCGGGCTCATCCTTGTGGGTTGCGCACCGTCCGGCACTGCATCGAACGTGATGGCATTCCTGGCCAAGGGCGACGTAGCCCTGTCCGTTGCCGTTGCCTCGGTTTCCACGCTGATCGCACCCATCGTGACCCCCGCATTGACACTCTTCCTGGCTGGTTCCTTCCTGCACATCGATGCCGGCGCCATGGTGATGGACATCGTGAAGACAGTGTTGCTTCCGGTGATCGCCGGCTTGCTGGCGCGGCTGTTCCTTTCGAAACTCGTCGCGAAGGTTCTTCCGGCACTTCCGTGGGCATCCGCCGTCGTAATTTCGCTGATCGTGGCCATTGTTGTGGCCGGCAGCGCCAGCAAGATCGTGGCCGCTGGTGCCATCGTGTTCCTGGCAGTGGTCCTCCACAACGGCTTCGGCCTGGGCCTGGGCTACCTGGCCGGCAAACTCGGCCGCCTGGACGACAAGGCGCGCCGTGCCCTCGCGTTCGAAGTTGGCATGCAGAACTCCGGTCTCGCTGCGACGCTGGCCACGGCGCACTTCAGTCCCCTGGCAGCCCTGCCGTCCGCCGTGTTCTCGTTGTGGCACAACATCTCGGGTGCCATCGTTGCGGCCTGGCTTGCTCGCCGCCCGCTCAAGGACTAACGCCTAGCGCTGCGTGGTTCCCCGGTGGTGCAACTTCCACGGCGATGCAATCCGGATGCCCTCCGTCGGAGTGGTCCCCGCCAGGCGATCGAGCAGCATACGGACTACCTGCTCAAAGATCGGGACCGGGCCCACTGTTGTCAGCGCAGGATCGTAGTCCTGGCCCTCGGTAGAGTTCCCGACGCCGACAATCTGGACGTCCTCGGGTACACGAAGGCCCAGGCGATAGGCCGCGCGAATGGCCTGCAACGCCTCCATGTCGTCCGTGCAAAGGATGGCTGTGGGCCGGTCCGGTAGCTGGAGCAACTCCATCGCTGACTGATAGGCGGTGGCCGGTCGGTGCTCCGACGTTCTGACCAATGACTCATCGAGCGGGATGCCTGCCTTCTGCAGGCCGGCTGCGTAGGCGGCGAAGCGGCTCTTGGGACGGCCGGCCGGGTCTGCCCTCCGGATGCAGGCGATCCTGCGATGGGACGCGGTGAGGAAGTCCATGCACTCCTTGAGCCCGGCGTCAGCCTCCGGCGCCAGTACATCGAAGCCAGCAGGCTTCATGGTTCCCGAGATCACCACTTGGGCAACGCCGCGGCGGGCGAGCTCCGTGACGGTTTCATCCTCGGACTTTGCCTCCGGGAAGTAGCCGATTATGACGCCGTCGGCGCCCCCGGACATCATGAACGTCCGCCAGTCATCACCAAGCAGGATCACCGGCTGATACCCGTGCTCAGGGAGGATCCGGGCCGCCGCAGTGGCGAGGGCCCTGTCCCATGGCCAGTCGAGGTTTCCGATGGCAACGGCCACCACGTCCGTCTTGCCCCGGCGCATCCCCCGGGCCGCCTGATTGGGTACATAGCCCAGTTCCTTCACCGCAGCCAGGACGCGGTCCTGCGTGGGCTGGCTGATCCGAGTGGTTCCACCGTGCCGACCGGAAAGCACGTAGGAGACGGTGGTCAGCGAGACCTCAGCCGCCTTCGCTACGTCCCGGATGGTGGGCTTGGATCCCTTGCTCACGTGGCACTCCTGATAGACAGCGGGTTTCTTGAACTCTAGCCGCAATGGCGTGGACACCCCTTGACGGAATTAGTTGTGAACCTTAACAATTACGGGAGCCACTAAGTATCCGAGCGGGAAGATCATTCGATGAAGAACTGGGCAGGAAACCTTGAGTACTCGTCCGCGGAAGTCCACCGCCCAACGTCGGTAGCGGAGTTGCAGGAGCTGGTAGCAAGCGCAACGCGGGTCAAGGCGCTCGGTTCCCGGCACTCCTTCAACACTGTGGCCGACACCGATGGCATCCACATCCTCCTCGACGCCCTGCCGCAGTCGCTTGTAGTGGACGCCGCTAAGGGCACAGTCAAGGTCAGCGGCGGCATCAGTTACGGAGCCCTGGGCCGCGCCCTCGATGAACAGGGCTTCGCCATCCACAACCTCGCTTCACTCCCCCACATCTCAGTCGCTGGTGCCATTCAAACCGGCACGCACGGCAGTGGAGTCAACAATCCCTCCTTGGCAGCCGCCGTCGTGGGTATTGACCTGGTGCGCGCCTCCGGCGAGCTGGTGACGCTCACAGCGGACGACGACGAATTCCTCGCCAGCGTGGTGGGCGTGGGAGCCCTGGGCATCGTGACGGGGCTGGAGCTGGCGGTCCGGCCGAGCTTCGAGGTCCGGCAGCGCGTGCTCACGGGTTTGTCGTGGGAGAGTGCTTTGACGAACTTCCAGGGCATCGCTTCCAGTGCTTACAGCGTCAGCTTCTTCACCGACTACACTGGCGACACCATCCCGCAGGTCTGGCTCAAGGCACTGGATACCGAGGCTCCCTTGCCGGACCTTTTTGGGGCGACAGCTGCGACGACTGCGATGCACCCCTTGCCGGATATGTCTGCAGAGAACTGCACCGAGCAGCTGGACGTCGCTGGAAAGTGGCTGGACCGTTTGCCGCACTTCCGCCACGAATTTACGCCGAGCAACGGCGAGGAGCTGCAGAGCGAGTTCCTCTTGCCCCTGGATCAGGCGCCCGCAGCATTGCAGGCAGTTCGCGGACTCTCCGAGAAGCTGGCGCCGCTGCTGTTCATCTCCGAAATCCGCACGATAGCCGCCGACGAATTCTGGCTCAGCCCTTTCTACGAGCAGCAAAGTGTCGCCCTCCACTTCACGTGGAAACCGTTGCAGCCTGAGGTTGAAGCGGTACTCCCCGAACTTGAGGAAGCCCTGCGGCCGTTCGGAGCCCGCCCGCACTGGGGAAAGCTCTTCACACCCGGCCAGTATGACTTCGCCGCGCTCTACCCACGATTCGAGGACTTCCGGGCGCTGGTCCAGGCCAACGACCCCTCGGGTAAGTTCCGCAACAGCTTGTTGGACAGCGTGCTGGGCGTTGCCGTTACGTCGTAGCGGCTACTCGATGTGAGCCAGCACGGCGCCGGCCGTGACAACCCCGCCCGGCGCCGACAGGACCTCGGAGAGCGTTCCGGTACGGTGCGCTGACACTTGGGTTTCCATCTTCATGGCTTCCAGGACCACCAAAGGATCCCCGGCGGCCACGTCAGTGCCAGGTTCGACGAGCCACTTGACCACGGTGCCGGACATGCTCGAGACGAGTGCCGATTCTGCGGGAGAGTCGCCCGTACCGGAGTCCGGCAGGCCCGTCACGTCGGAGGCAGCGGGGATGCCCTGCCCGGAGCGTGCCCAGCCGTCCAGCAGGTCTGCTGGAAGGCCAACAGCCAGCCGTTTGCCGTCGACGTCGATGGTGATGGTTCGCCGTTCTCCCTCCGGGGCCACCACGTTGTACTCGGGGTCCACAGGGATCTGGTCGGCGAAGTCGGTTTCGATCCATCGCGTGTGAACGTTCAGGCCGGCAACGGAGGTGAAATCCTCGGACTCCAGGACCGCCCGGTGGAATGGCAAGACTGTGGGCAAACCCGTGATGTTGATTTCGGCGAGGGCACGGCGCGCACGGCGGAGTGCCTGCTGTCGGTCCGCTCCAGTGACGATGAGCTTGGCCAGCAGGGAGTCGAACTGCGGGGCGACGAACGAACCCGAACGCACGCCGGTGTCCAAGCGGATGCCCGGACCGGTGGGTGATTCGAAGGAAGCCACGGTTCCCGGTGAGGGCAGGAATCCGCGGCCTACGTCTTCGGCGTTGATACGGAATTCGAAGGAGTGCCCACGTGGGGTGGGATCCTCGGTGATGCTCAGCGGCAACCCGGCCGCGATCCGGAACTGCTCCTGCACAAGGTCGATTCCGGCGGTTTCCTCCGTGATGGGGTGCTCAACCTGGAGGCGTGTGTTGACCTCCAGGAAGGCCACGGCGCCATCCGCTGAGACCAGGAACTCCACCGTTCCAGCGCCGTAGTATCCGGCTTCGCGGACGATTGCCTTGGAGCCGTCATAGACCTGCTGGCGCTGGGAGTCGCTCAGGAAGGGCGCGGGAGCCTCTTCTACGAGTTTTTGGTGTCGACGCTGCAGGGAACAGTCACGCGTTCCCACTACAACCACGTTGCCATGGACATCCGCGATGATCTGGGCTTCTACGTGCCGGGGCCGGTCCAGGTACTGTTCGACGAAGCACTCGCCTCGACCGAATGCGGCCACAGCCTCACGAACTGCCGAGTCGAAAGCTTCCTCTACCTCGGCGAGTTCGCGGACCACCTTCAGACCGCGACCACCACCGCCGAAGGCAGCCTTGATGGCCATGGGGAGGCCGTGTTCCTCGGCAAAGGCCCGTGCTTCTGCGGCCGAGGAAACAGGTCCGTCGCTACCGGCAACGAGAGGCGCTCCGGCGCGGACGGCGATCTCGCGGGCGGTGATCTTGTTTCCCAACTGACGGATCGACTCCGGCGAGGGACCGATCCACTCAAGTCCGGCGTCGAGCACTGCCTGCGCGAACTCGGCATTCTCCGACAGGAAGCCGTATCCGGGGTGGACGGCGTCCGCACCGGACTGCGCAGCAACGGCGAGCAGCTTCCCGATGTTCAAGTACGTGTCAGCGGGCGAGTTTCCGTCCAGGCTGTAGGCTTCGTCGGCAGCGCCAACATGCATGGCATCGGCGTCAATGTCGGCGTAAACGGCCACCGAGGCAATGCCGGCGTCGTCGCAGGCTCGGGCGACGCGGACTGCGATTTCGCCGCGGTTCGCGATCAGGACCTTGCGCATCAAATACTCACTTCTCTGGGGTCTTGGTGAAGGGTGTGGTGACGTCCGGTGAATCCGGTACGAACCGGAAGCGGATACGCCCGCCAATGGGGACTTGGGCGGCACGGTCCAGGTGTTCATCGCGAACCACTCCGATTACCGGATAGCCGCCAGTGATGGGGTGGTCCGCAAGGAACAACACGGGCAGCCCCGCCGGCGGGATCTGGAGTGCACCGGCCATGGTCCCTTCGCTGGGGAGCTCACCTTCGCGGGTTCTATGAAGCGGTGCGCCGTCCAAGCGCATGCCCACCCTGTTCGACTGCGGCGTGACCAACCATTCCTGGCTGCACAACGAATCCAGGGCTTCCTGGTCGAACCAGTCGGCACGTGGCCCTGGAACTACGTCCAATACCGTGACTCCGGCGCCGGGGAAATCCGGTTGCAGTTCGGGGCTGCCAACTGCGGTGGATACCGTGGCCTCGCCGATAGGGAGCTCCTGCCCGAGGGCAAGTGGAGCCGGTCCAATCCCTGACATCGTGTCCGCCGAGCGGCTGCCCAGAACCTCAGGAACGTCCACTCCGCCACGGACTGCCACGTAGTTTCGGAATCCGGACTCGGGAGCACCCAAGGTGAGCACTTCTCCGTCGAGCAGCGCGAAAGCTGTAGCCATCGGAACGGTCCGCTGCGCGCCCGGCTTGGAGTCGTCGTCGGACTCTTCGGACTCAGTCAACGACGGCGACTGCACGGTCAGGGTGGTCGGCGCACCTGCCACGGCAATCACCTGGTCGCCGATGGCCTCAACCGTGAGCCCGCCATTGACGGTCTCAATGGCGGCCACCGAGGAGTTATTGCCAACCAACCGGTTTGCCCGTCGCAGCGACGCCCGGTCCAGGGCACCAGCGGCAGAGACACCCAACGGACCAAAGCCTCGACGGCCGAGGTCCTGGATGAGGCTCTGTGCACCCGGGTTGAGAATCCTCAGTCCGGACTCAGGGTGGTGCTCCGTTTCGGGTTCGCGCGCCACCGAGGCTCCAGTGGTCACAACGTCGCGGACGGCCCGGTACTGAACCCGGTCGCCGGGGCGAACCAAGGCTGGCTGCGCGCGGTCCAGATCCCACATCCGTGCGCCCGTTCGGCCTATCAGCTGCCAACCGCCCGGTGAACGGCGAGGGTAAACGGCTGAGTACTGACCACCTAGAGCAACGGATCCGGCGGGAACGGCTGTGCGCGGGGAAGAACGGCGAGGAACTGTGAGGGCTTCGTTTTCGCCCACCATGTAGCCGAAACCGGGCGCGAAGCCAGCGAAAGCAACGGTCCAGATCTGGCCCGTGTGCGCGGCGACTACGCCGTCCACGCCCAGTCCGGTCAGCTCCGCGACATCGGCGAGGTCGTCGCCGTCGTACACGGTGTCGATGACCACCAAACCGGAGTCGGTGACTTCCGGGGCAATGAGCTCCAGCTCCAGGAGCCGCAAACCTATGGCCCGGGTCGCGGCGGCGGATTCACCCACCACCATGACCGTTTCCGCGGCGGCGAGAACATCAACCTGGCCGGGAAGCGGGGACTTGTAGAGCATGTCCTGCAGGGCGAGCACGTCCTGCAGGCCGTCCAACTCAGCCAGAACGGCACGGGTTCCGACGGGCCGAACGGAGCGAACCCTGTTAGCGGTGGAGGTCTGCATCACGGTTTCCATCTTCAGCTACGCCGCCGGCTGAGCGTGCGTTCCCTGCATCAACCGGATGTCTTCCTCCGGCTCGGGGTCGCGGCCGAGGAGCATGCCGACGATCGTGACAACAGCCGCGACGAGGATATACACGGCGATCAGGTACCAGCCACCGCCAGCGGCGCCGTAGAGGGCCGTGAAGATGATGGGGGCAACGGCACCACCGATCACACCGGCCAGGGTGTAGGCCAGGGAGCTGCCCGCGTAGCGGAGCCGGGCCGGGAACTGCTCGGTGATAAAGGCTGCCTGAGGGCCGTACATGAAGGCGTGGAGTGCCAGGCCGATCACGGTGCCGATGGTCAGCATGGCAACGGACTTGCCCTGGATCATCAGGAAGAACAACGGGATGTACGCGGCAGTAGCGGCTGCGGCGATGCCGTAGACCCAGCGACGGTTGAAACGGTCAGTAAGGGCACCGGCCAGCGGGATCAGGAACAGCTGGAACGCTGAGCCGATCAGGATGGCGGACAAGACATTGCCCGTGGTCATGCCCAGTTGCTTGGTGGCATAAACGGCTACGAACACGGTGAACAGTGCGTAGAGGATGTCGGGGCAAACGCGGGAGAGAGCGGCGGCCACCAACGCCTTGGGTTGCGTGGTGAAGACTTCCTTGATGGGAGCCTTGGGACGATCGCCCTTGGCCTGGATGGCCTTGAACACCGGGGTTTCTTCCAGCCTCAGGCGGATGACCAGGCCGAAGACCACCAGGAGAGCGGAAGCGAGGAAGGCTACGCGCCAGCCCCAGGAGAGGAATGCTTCGTCGCTGAGGGAAGCGGCAAGAATGGCAAGGACGCCGTTAGCCATGAGGTTGCCCGCCGGCGGGCCGATCTGGGCCGCCGAGGACCAGAAGCCGCGCTTGTTGGGGTCACCGAATTCGCTGGACAGCAAGACTGCACCGCCCCATTCGCCGCCAACACCGATCCCCTGCGCCAGCCGCAGCAGGACAAGAATGGTGGGTGCCGCGACACCGATCACGGAGTAGTCGGGCAATGCACCGATGAGCACCGTTGCCACACCGATGAGGACAAGAGTGAAGACCAGGACGTACTTGCGGCCGATCTTGTCACCCAGGCGACCAAAGATGACGCCACCGATCGGACGGGCAAGGTAGCCAACCGCGAAAGCTGAGAACGAAAGAAGCAGTGCAACGAATTCGTCATTGCCCGGGAAGAAGATCTTGGGGAACACGAGGGCCGAGGCCACCGAGTAGATGGCGAAGTCGTAGTATTCCAGCGAGGTGCCGGTGAGGCTTGCGACGTACGCCTTGAGCGCGCCGGGCGGTGGCTTCCTTGTCACTGCCTTGGCTGCTTTGTTGGTGCTGGTCATGATGTCCTCCGGGGGGATGAGGGATGGTGCGGGGCGCCCAGGGTGGGCTAGAGGAACGAGCCGACAGTTACGCCGGCAGCGCCCAGAGCGGACTGCACTGCGGTAGCCATCGCAACGGCTCCGGGCGAGTCACCATGCACGCAGATGCTTTCCGCGTGGATATTCAGGATGGAACCGTCAATGGTCCTGACGGACTGTTCGGTGGCCATCCGCAGGACGTGCTCCGCCACTTCAGCAGGATCGTGAAGCACGGCACCTGGTTGTGAGCGGGAGACAAGCGTTCCATCAGGGTTGTAGGCGCGGTCAGCGAATGCTTCGGCAACGCCCCTAAGACCGGCTTCTTCAGCGAGACGCAGGACTTCGGAACCCGGGAGGCCGAGGATCGGAAGGCTGGGGTCAACCGATTTCACAGCATCGACGACGGCACGGGCCTGTGCGGTGTGCTTGACGATCGCGTTGTAGAGGCCGCCGTGGGGCTTCACGTACTGGACGCGGGCTCCTGTGGTGGCCGCCAGCGCCTGCAGCGCACCAATCTGGTACACGACATCGTCAGCCAGTTCTGTCGGATCGATATCCATGAAGCGGCGGCCGAATCCCGCGAGATCGCGGTAACCAACATGGGCACCAATCACGACGCCGGCCTGAACCGCCTTTTCGCAGGTGCTGCGGATGACGCTGGGATCGCCGGCGTGGAATCCACACGCAACGTTTGCGCTGGAGACTGACTCAAACATGGCAGCGTCATCGCCGAGCGTCCAGCGTCCGAATGACTCTCCGACGTCGCTGTTCAAATCGATGATTGCCATGATGTGATCCCTGCCTCGTGATGTGCGTTACATCCAGCATGCACTATTTCGCTGGATTGTTCAACGATCCAGCGATCCCAGTTTCCGGCAATCGTGTACTTTTGGTGTCATGGCCAGTGCAGATCAGGAAAAAAGCGAACACCCTGGCTTTGATGGCGCAAGGGCACGGGTCCGCCTGAGAGTCCCTTCGGTTGCCGAGAGGGTTGCCGAGGAACTGCGCTACCAACTGGCCGAGGGATTCCTGGTTCCCGGCGCCAAACTGACCGAGGCCACCATCGCCGAGGATCTGGGCGTCTCCCGGAACACCGTCCGGGAGGCCTTCGCAGAGCTGGCCGGAGAACGGCTCCTCATCCGTCAGCCCAACAAGGGTGTCTACGTGGCCACCCTTGAAGCCGGCGACATCCACGACGTCTACACAGTCCGCCGGGCAATAGAGGTCAGTTCCATCCGCGCAGGAGGTTCACCCGAGCGCATCGCCGCCGTCAGGGCCGCCGTCGAAGAGGGGAAACGCGCAGCAGCCGCCGACGACAACGAAGGACTGGGCAGCGCCAACCAGCATTTCCACGGAGCAATCGTTGCCCTGGCCGAGAGCAACAGGCTGGACACGATCATGGCGCAGGTCCTGGCCGAGATGCGGCTGTACTTCCACAAGGCCACCATGAACGCGCACTTTTACAGCGACTGGCTCACGGAAAACGAGCAGATCTGCTCAGCGCTGGAAGCCGGCAAACTTGAACGCGCCGGGGACCTGCTCCTGGCCTACCTCAACCGTTCCGAGCAGCAGCAGACCGCCATCCACGGCGCGTAAGCCTGGACCAGCGGCTAACGCTTGCCCTTCTTGCGAGAGCCCTTCCCGCGGCCCTTGTCCGGGTTCGGGGCGTAGCGCTGCGCGACTGCAGGCTTCTTGGGGCCACCGCCGCGACGATCAGGCTTGGGTTCCTTCTTGGGCTTCTCCTGCTGGGCTGAGGGCTGACGCGAACTCTGCGCCGTCCTCCCCCGCACAATCCCGATGAATTCTTCGACCACCGCACTGTCCGTGCCAACGAGCCACGCAAGGCCGATCTGAGTCGTAGGAGCGCCGGTCAGGCGCCGCATGACGGTGTCTTTGGCATTCAGGTGCCGCGCGACGGACATAGGCAGAATCGCCAAGCCGGCACCGGAGGCGACCACTTGCAGGGCCATGTCCGGCCCGCCCATTTCGTCGATGTCGAGGAAGTTTTCTTCGGACAGATCCTCCAGGGCCACCTCTTCAAACACCGAGATCTCATGGCCCTTGGGAGCAACCACCACGGGCTGCTCTTCGTAGAGGGGGATGACGTTCAAGCCTTCGCGGTCCACGGGCAACCGAACAAAGCTGAGGTCAGCGGTACCGTCACGCAACACCGTAAGCTGCGCATCGTCGTCGGACATGAACGCGTGTAACGGATAGTCGGGCATCCGCTCTTCCCACCGCCGGATCCATTTCCCAGGAGTCACACCCGCAACATAGGCGAAGCGGAGGCCGGGTAAGGGCTCTGTTGTTTCGGTGGATTCTTCAGCGGCTGGCACACACTCACAGTACCGGCCAGATACCCTTGAAGCATGACGTCCTCGAACTCCCAGTCCATGAAGCCGGCAACAGTTGCCAAGAAACTCGGCATCTACCTGCCCGCGACACCCCAGGAGTTCCAGGATTCGTCCATCTCCCGCGACGAATTCGCCGAACTCCAGGCCAACCCGCCGGAGTGGCTCGCCGAACTGCGCCGCAACGGCCCTCACCCCCGCCCCGTGGTCGCACAGAAACTCAACGTCTCCATCAGCGGCCTCGCCCGCGGCGGAGTTGAGGAAGCGCTCACGACGGCGGAAATCACCGAGCTGCTGCAGGCTCCCCCGCAGTGGTTGGTCACCGAGCGCGCCACGCACGCAGCCGTCCGCTCCGAAGCCCAGCGCGTCAAGGACGAAGCCGCCAAGAAGGCCGCCACCAAGGAAGCCAAGGACAACGCAGCTGCCAAGCGCGACGCTCCTAAGATCTCCAAGCGCGACCACGCGTAGCTTTCACTGAGCTGTGGCCCGGACCTTCGTCCCGGCCACAGCTGTTTAACTAGTCCTGGTGGAGCTGGATGAAGTTGCCGCAACCGTCGTCGAAGACTGCGCTGACGCCGGAGGGATCCTCGGAGGGTTCACCTTGGAACGTCACACCGGCGGCAAGCAAGCGCTCATATTCGGCCTGCACATCAGGTACGCCGAAGGTGATGGCTGCCAGGCCGGACTCATGCAGCGCGTTCATGTAGTTCGAGGCTATGGGGTTGTCGCTGGGTTCCAGCAACAGCCCTGGCGAAGTGCTGTTGTCCGCCCCGGGATCCTTGATGATGAACAAGTTGTACTCAGGCATGGCCATCAGGGTCTCGAAACCAAGGGTCTCCGTGTAGAAGATGTGGGCGGCCGCGGGGTCCTTAACGTGGATGCTGCACATTTTCAGTCTCATGATGCCTAGGCTACGCCCGGGGTGTGACAGGCTGACCCCTCGCGCGCACGCAGGCACTGGCGCATACTGAATTCAAAGCAGCGTGATGTCGCCTGGAGGTGGTCCGATGCCCGCCATGATGCTCCTGTGGGGTGTAGCTCTGGTTCTCGCAACCGCAGCTACTACGTATGTCCTGCACAGGAAAATGACCTACGGCCGCGGCCCCGAGCCGGACGGCGTCTTCTGGGATTTGTTCGGCGGTTTGGTGGTGATTGCGCCCGCCATCTTGGTCCCAACAGTGCAATGGCCTCCGGCCGGGCTCATCATGGTTTTCGTGGGCATCGCTACCGCGGCAGGAACCTTGGCAAGTATCCGCAAAGTGGAGCGGATCCACGCAGCCGAGCCCCGACGTCGTGCAGGTTTTGCGGACGATGCTGCCCGCCACGAAAGTGTCCTGGAACAATGGCGTCGCTACGAACTGGATCCGGCGCAGACCATCGACTTCCCTGCCATGACCGACGTCAGGTCGGCGGAGACAGCTGCACTCACCCGGGCCATGCGTGAGGCCGAATACTGCAAGGTGACAGCCGGAACCGACTACCGTGCCGCCGTCGAGCGCCTTGCCCATGCCCTGACGGACGCCGAGCGCGCAGCGGGAGTCCCCACATCCGCCCCGAGATGACACTTAATACCAATCCCAGCCAACAACATTGTCATCAAGTGCCACCTCGGCGGAGGCGGCACTGGCTACGCCCGGGTCAGCACCTTGCCCTTGAAGAACTCCGGGCGCACCCGGTACATCACCAGCATGACCACCACACCCAGCAGGATCACGCCCATGCCCAGGACGAACACCAGGCCCACACCACCCACGGATGAGCCCGAGCCGTACTCCGGGTCCATGGAATCAAGAGCTGTCTTCACGAACATGACCAGCAGGATCACGCCGCCCACCAGGGGTGCAAGGAACTTGAAGAAGAACGCCCGAGCACCGCGGAATGCCTCGGCCCGGAAGAACCAGACACAGGCCAGCGCTGTGATGCCGTAGTAGAAGCAGATCATCATGCCCAGGGCGGTGATGGTGTCCCACAGCGCATTCTCGGAGACGGTCCGGGTGATCACATAGAAGGCGGCCGCAGCAATCGCGGCGGCGATCGTGGCGAAGCTGGGCGACTTGTAGGTAGGGCTGATCTTGCCGAATTTGGGCGAGATGGCGCGGTAGTGGCCCATTGCCAGCATGGTGCGGGCCGGGGAAACGAACGTCGACTGCAACGATGCAGCCGAGCTGCTGAGGATGGCCAGCGACATGAGAATCGCGAACGGGCCCATCACCGGACCTGCCAGCACGGCGAAGATACTGGACTGGTTCTCCGGGTTGCCGGCACCCAATCCGGTCTCCCCAACGCCTGCGAAGGATAGGGTGGCCAGCGCAACGGTCATGTAGATGGTCACGATGACCAGCACGGTGATGGTCGCAGCCCGGCCCGGGGTCTTCTCGGGATTCTTGGTTTCCTCGTTCATGGTCAGGGTGACGTCCCAGCCCCAGTAAATGAAGATCGAGAGCGAAACACCTGCGGCGAATTGTGAGAACGAATCCACCGCGAAGGGGTTGAACCAGTCGGGCGAGATGGCGGTGGCATCGAATGCCGTGCCATTTGCCACGTGCGCGAACGCGGAGACCGCGAACCAGCCCAGGACCAGCAGTTGGAAGGCCACCAGCACGTACTGGACGCCCTTGGTTGTTTCCATGCCGCGGTACGAAATCCAACAGGCCAGGGCGATGAACACCAGCGTGGTGGCGATGTTCAACGGCAGGATCTTACTGAGCTCACCCAACTCCGGGTTGCTGAAAATCTGGGCGAGCATCAGGTAGAAGAAGTCCACCGCCACGGCCGCCAGGTTGGAGAGCACAATGATCGTGGCCGCGATCAGCCCCCAGCCACCCATCCAACCGATCCACGGACCAAAGGCGCGCGTCGCCCACGTGAAGGAGGTACCGGCGTCGGGCATTGCGTTGTTCAGTTCGCGGTAGCCAAGCGCCACCAGCAACATCGGGATGAAACCCACCAGGAAGATGGCGGGCAAGTGCACGCCAACCTCGGACACGGTGGGGCCAAGGGCCGCGGTAAGGGTATAGGCGGGTGCGATGCAGGAAACGCCGATCACGACGGCGCCGATCAGGCCCACCGATCCAGCTTTCAGTCCCTTTTCACTTAGGGACGATTCTTTCGACTGGACCGTCTTTGGTGCAGTTGACATGGTTTTGCCTCTCAGGCGATTGCTAGGAGCTTTGTCGCGTGTAGTCGCGGGGGACCACGATCATGGGAACGGGAAGGGCACGCAGGATCCGGTTGGCGGTGGTGCCCAGGAAGGTGGCCCGCTGTTGGGCCAAACGGCTGGAACCGATCAGCAGGATTTCGCCGTCTTCCCAGTCGAGTCGGTCAACGGCTTCTTCGATGGTGCGGCCCTGCGCGACGACAATCTCCGGCTCAGGCACACCGGCAGCGGAGTCGTCCGCCTCAACGGAACTTCCGACGGCGGCAAGCCGGTCGGCGGCATGCACCCAGGCGGCGTCGGCCAACCCAGGCGAGTTGCCGCCGTCGAGCGCCAACAGGGAGACGAGCCGCAGCGGGAGGGCCCGGTCGCGGGCGGACTCGACCGCGACGTCGAGCAGTTCGTCAGCGCCCGGGCGCGTCCCGAAACCGCAGCTCAAGCGGGTGATCGGCTCGGTGCGGTGGTAGCCCTGGGGCGCCAAAGCGACCGGAACGGGCGACGAATGGAGCAGCGAACCCGCCACGGAACCGATCGTGAAGCGCTTGAACAGGCCGCTGTTGGTGGCGCCGATGACCAGGGCCGCAGCGTCGAATTCCACGGCGGCATCGATCAAGGTCTGCGCCTCGGAATCACCGCGGCGGATGTGCGCGCGTGCGGTGACGTCGTCCGGAACCAGGGCTAGGCCTTCGTCCAGCCAACGCTGTGCTTGCTCGTTGAGGATGTCGTTGTAGCCAGCCTCAGGCGGGTACACGGCGTTGAATGGGGAGTCTTCCGGGATCACCAGGACCAAGTCCAGGCTGACATCGTGGTTCCGGGCCAGCGCGACGGCAAGGTGAACGGCGTCGTGCCCCCTCGCGTTGGCGGTGTAGCCCACTACGTAGCGCATGGTGGTCCTTTCCTGGTGGTGCTGAAACCGGCTTGGTGCTTAAACAGTGGAGCCGGCAGGCCGGGGTTGGAGCTCCCCCGGCCTGCCGGTTTTGGTGCGAAATGCCTTAGGCGACGGGCAATGCGCTCAGCTTGTTGGCCTCAACAATGCGGGCGGCGGTTGCCTGGCCCATACGGACCGCGCCATCCACGTGCTGGTAGCCCTCGGCTGCGAGGTCGGACGAGGACCAGTAGATCGGTCCGACGTTCGCGTGCTGGTCCTTGCCGTATCGGTGCAGTCCGCCGAGGTCGTAGCTGGATGCGTAGGCGCCGCGGGTCCATTCTTCGGAGCCCCAGTCGGACTCGTAGTAGACCTCGGGCGTGAGGGCCTTGTCACCCAGGAAGCCGGCGATGGACTCGAGGATGGCCTTTTTGCGGTCTTCGGCGCTGAGCTCGAACACGGCGTCGGCCTTTTCGTCGGACACGAAGCCCACCAAGGTGCCGCGGGAATCGCCGTGGTTGGTGTTGTCGTAGACCTCCTGGACCAGCGCACCTGCGCTGAAGCCCGTGCCGGAGAGGCCATCTTCGCGCCAGAACGGCGTGTCGTAAACAGCATGGACCTTGATGACCAAGCCCAGGGACTGGTGCTGGTGCATCTGGTGCTGGCGGCGCGGCAGCGGCGGTTCGAAGGAGACGCGGGAGTACAGGTTCGGCGGGACGGCCATGATCACGAAGCGCGCGTTGACGGTTGCCTGCTCGGACACGACAGTCACGTTGTTGTCGTCCCATTTGATGGTGCGGACCGGGCTGTTAAGGACGACGTCGTCGCCCAGCTCAGCTGCCTGAAGCAATGAAACCTGCTGCATACCGCCGATGACGCGCTTGTCCAGGATGAAATCTTCGTCGGTCAGGTGGCTGAAGGATCCAGCCGAAGCGGCCATGAGCACTGCCTGCAGTGCGGAGAAGGCATGCGCAGGCTTGGTGAGCATGCCACCGGCGATGAAGAGGCCAATGTTGTTGCAGGCTTCCTCGTCGTTGGAGTTCTGGCGGAGCCAGTGGTGGAAGGAGATGGTGTCCAGCTCCCGGGCCTTGGGGTGTGCCCAGGGCTCGGTGGGTCCGATCTCTGCGGCGAGGCCGTCCAGGATGGCGACGAGCTTGTCCATCTCGGCTTTGGTGGTCTCGTTCACCGGGAAAGTGTCACCGGTGTACTGCGTGCGCTTGCCGTCTTCTCCGATGTAGACGGATTCACCGTCGCGGTAGCGCGAGTACATTTTCAGTCCGAGCTCGTCCAGCAGCTCCATGAGGACCGTCTGGTCCGGAGAAACCCACTGGCCGCCGATTTCCAGCATTGCACCGTCGATGGTGTCGGTCCAGGTGCGGCCGCCCACGCGGTCACGTGCTTCGAGCACTGCAATGCTGAGTCCGGCCTTTTTCAATTCACGTGCCGCCGTCAACCCTGACGGCCCGGCACCGACGATCACAACGTCGCGATCAAGATTCTGCATGATGTCCTCTCCGTGGCCGTCCGTGGTGGCTGACCAGTAAATGAATGGCGTTCATTTATATCCATACTAGCGTTGGAGTCGGCCGGTGTGAAGGCCCGGTGGAATAATGCTGGGGACACAGGCAGCAGAAAGGCCTCCGATGCCCGCACCGACCCCCGCCCCTTCGGCCACCTCCGCCGGCCCGGTACGCCGCCGCGCCGGCAGGCCGACAGCGGCGATTCTTGACCAGGACGGCATCACGACGGCGGCGCTTGAGTTGATCAGCAGCAAGGGTTACGACGGACTCACCATGGCCGCCCTGGCCCGCTCCCTCGGCGTCGCGCCTTCCGCCCTTTACAACCATGTGGCCTCCAAGGATGACGTCCTGCTGCTGGTGGAGGACCACTTGGCAGCAATGGTGGATGTGACTGCTTTCGGGGTGGAGCCGTGGGATGCCGCTGTACGTCGCTGGGCTTGGTCCTACCGCGACGTTTTCTCGGAGCATACGCCGCTCATCCCCGTCATTGCAGTACTTCCAGTGGCAAATGCGCCCAAGACTTTGGCGATGTACGAGGCTGTGACTGCCGGCTTCCGCGACGCCGGGTTCCCGGAAGAGAAAATCATCTCGGCAATCGTCGCTTTGGAGGCATTTGTTTTCGGGGCGGCCTACGACGTCACCGCGCCGGATGACATCTTCGACGCCGGCAGCCTGGCCGATCGGGTCCCCAACTTCACGGCCGCCGTGGACAGGCTGGCTCTGGAGCGGCATGCGCGCCCGACTGACGTCGCGTTCAGCTTGGGACTTGAGGCGCTGATTACGGGGTTCGGGGCGCTGCGGGGGTAGGGTTTCCGCGGCCAACGCTGCGTGAAGTAAGGTAACCCTAACAAGACTCTTGGAAGGTTGTGCCGTGGCATCCCTGCTAGCACCCGCCGCTGCGCCACGGGAGGTGCACCCGCCGGCCAAAAACATCACATCCGCGGCACGCTCACCCCGGACTGTCCCAGATTCATTCCTGCTCACAACAGGAATGATCGAACAGGACGAGTCCTATCAATGGCCACCCCACAGCCATGAAGAACACGAACTGATCTGGGCCGCCCGCGGCGTGGTGACGATTTTCGTGGACGGTCGGATGTGGACCGTTCTCCCAGGAGCCGGCCTCTGGATACCCAGCGGCGTGGTGCACGAAGGGCGCGTGGCAGGCGGAGTCGCCTTCCGGGTGACACTCTTCGCTCCGGAGGCGTGGTCCCGAAGCTGGAACCAGACCATGGCAGTGAGGGTCAACGAGGCGGCACAACAGTTGCTGGTCCATCTTGCCCAAACGGGAATGCCCAGTGAGGAACGGCTGCGGGCACAGCAGGTGTGCATCGACATGCTGGAAGCTCTCGAGCCCAGCAACATCACCGTGCCAATCCCCCGCGATCCAAGGATCGGGGAATTAGTTAACGGCGTACTGAAGGACCCGGCTGATGACCGTTCACTTGAGCAGTGGGCACGAAGGCTAAACCTCAGCTCGCGCACCATCACGCGGACATTCAAGGCAGAGGTGGCCATGAGCTTTGCGCAGTGGCGCCGACTTGTCCGAATGCGTTCGGCACACATACTGCTTGTGGACGGCCTGAGCGTCACAGCAGTCGGGCGAAAGGTAGGGTACGGCACCACCAGTGCATTCGTGGCCGCCTTCCGGAAGGTCGTTGGGCGCACTCCGGGCGAACTGTTGGCAGACGAACAGGACGCCCCGAGGGTGCGCCCATTCTGAGTCCGAAATGCGATACTCGCTGTCCGCATAGTGACGGAGCCGCACTTTAAGCTTGGTTGTTAGGTTAGCCTTCCCTATGGTGCGGCTACTCCAACACAGCCAAACTTCGAACACAGGATCTTCATGTCCAGCACTTCCGCATCCGCTGCGGCCAAATCAACCCGAAAAAGGGGCCTGGCCGCCTTCGCTCTCATCGCCGTTCTCGCGCTCAGCGCCTGCTCCCAAGGTGGTACCGATTCCGGCACAGCGGCACCTGCCGGCCAAGCCGAGGCCGCCGCTTTCCCCGTCTCCGTAAAGCACGCGTTGGGAGAGGTGACCATCGAAAAGGAGCCGCAACGCATCGCTGTCATCGGATGGACGACTCCCGATATCGTGGCTGCCTTGGGACGGGTTCCCGTTGCTGTCGGGAAGAACAGCTACGGTGCCGATGATGCCGGGTACTTCCCATGGTTCCGTGAGGAGGTCCAGAAACTCGGCGGTCAGTTGCCACTCGCACTCCCGAGCCTCGAACGAGGCGAGATCGACTTCGAAGAACTCTTGGCCACGGATCCCGATCTGATTCTTGCGACCTACTCCGGCATTACAGCGGAGGACTACACCCGGCTCACCTCGATCGCTCCAACCGTCGCGTATCCGGAAAAAGCATGGGCGACTCCGCTCGAGGACAACATCGACATCGTCGGCAAGGCGCTGGGCGTTCCGGAACGCGCTGAGAAACTGCAGGCATCCCTCAACGAGACAATCAATTCTGCGGCGAAGGAACATCCCGAGTTCAAGGGCGTGACCTTTGCCTACGGAACGGTGCCCTCAGATGACGGAACGGTACTGTTCAACGGACCTTCCGACACCCGGGTGCAACTTCTGGAGCAACTAGGTCTGGTTCTTGCCCCCGGGGTCTCCGAACTTTCCGCGGCCAACGGAGACTCGTCCAGTTTCAACGTGAGCCTGGAAGAAATGTCGGACCTCACGCCGGAGCTATTCGTGACGAACGTCGAGGACGATGCTGAATGGCAGCAGGCACTGAGTACAAGCAGCATCTTTGCCAAGTGGGGTCCCATTGATCGTGGAGCCACGGTGGTAACCACCGATCATGCACAGACCATGTCCTTGTCCTCACCGAGCCCACTCAGCATTCCGTGGGGTCTGTCCAACTTCGTCGGGCCGCTCTCGGATGCCGTTGGCAAACTCAAGTAGTCAACAATAGGACCGGTTCAAGCGGTGAACAGTACAACTCAGCTGATCGGTGAGGGCCCGCCGCCCCAGCCACGCACGCCAGTGCGCCACGGGGCGGCACCCACCCGCACCCTGCGAACGTTCGGGTTGCTGGTGTCCGTCGGTGTGCTGATGGTGGTCACGCTTGCGAGCATCATGGTGGGCGCCCGCGACCTGACTGTAGGCAGCGTCCTCGCCGCCCTGTTCAATCCGGACGGTTCCGCCGAGGCGCTGATCATCTGGGAACTGCGCGTTCCCCGAACCGTGGTGGGCCTGGTGGTTGGCCCGGCGCTCGGACTTGCCGGCGCCCTCATTCAGGCCTTCACCCGGAACCCCCTGGCCGACCCTGGCATTCTGGGCGTCAACGCCGGCGCCGGCTTTTTTGTTACCCTCGCCGTCGGAGTCCTGGGATTCACCGATCCCCGCGGCTACGTATGGTTCGCCCTGCTGGGCGCCGGGGTGGTGACGGTGTTGGTATACCTGATCGGATCGATCGGCATGGGGGCTGCAAACCCCGTGCAGATGACGCTCGCCGGCGTCGCCCTCAGCGCCGTCCTGGGAGGAATTGCCTCGGGCATCAGCCTGAAGAACCCCCAAGCGTTCGACACCTTGCGGTTTTGGGGCGCCGGAACCATAGGCGGCCGGTCCTTGGACATCATTGCGGCGATCGCGCCGCTCATTTTCGTCGGAGTCGTACTGGCCCTTCTCGTGGCGAGGCCGCTCAACGCCTTGGCCATGGGTGACGACGTTGGAAAATCCCTTGGCGTCAGCGTTGCAGGCACACGAATCGTTGTGGTTGCTGCCGTCACGGTGCTGGCTGGCGGGGCCACGGCCCTGGCCGGTCCCATCGGATTTGTCGGATTAATGGTGCCGCACATGGTCCGCTGGCTCGTGGGCCCGGACCAACGGTGGATCCTGGCGTACACGTTGGTGGTCTCGCCGATTCTCTTGCTCGTCGCCGACATTCTGGCGCGGGTCATCCTGCCCAGCGGTGAGTTGCGCGTGGGGTTGGTGACCGCCGTCGTTGGTGCGCCCATCCTGATCCTGCTGGCCCGACGCAAGAAGGTGAGTGGCCTGTGACGCGCGGACAAACCGTACCCACTCTGGGGGCACCGCAGGGGGACGGCCGCCCACAGTGGCTGCTGCGTTCGTCTCGACCGCAAATATCCCTGAAGTTCGATCGCCGGGCATTCGTGGTCGGCTTGATTATTATTGCGCTGGTCCTCGTGATCGGCGCGTATACGTTGACCGCAGGCGCTTCGCGTACATCGCTGACTGATGTCGCCTCGGCCTTTCTGGGGCAGGCGAACCGGCGCACAGAGATGCTGGTCATGGAGTGGCGGCTACCGCGTCTATTGTTCGCAATCTTCTGTGGCGTGGCGCTGGGGATGAGTGGCGCGCTATTTCAGTCGCTGACCCGCAACCCTCTCGGCAGCCCAGACGTTATTGGTTTCGCAGCTGGTTCCTACACCGGGGCGCTGCTGGTGATGCTCGTGGCGGGCAGTACCGGCTACTACGTCGTTGCTGCGGGGTCACTCATCGGTGGGATTGCGACGGCGGCTCTGGTCTATCTGTTGGCTTACCGCCGTGGCGTGGAAGGATTCCGCCTCATCATCATGGGCATCGGGGTCAGCGCGGTCCTCGGTTCGGTCAATTCCTATCTGATGTTGCAGGCCGATTTGGAGGACGCAATGTCCGCAGCAGCCTGGGGTTCAGGTTCGCTGAACGGGCTCGGCTTCGACCAGTTCTGGCCCATGATCGTTCTTCTGGTGGTGCTGGTCCCCATCACCCTTGCTCTCGGCCCGGGCATGCGCCAACTGGAGATGGGGGACGACGCCGCCAAGGCCTTGGGCTTGCGCACTGAGAGGCTTCGCCTGGGCGTCGTCGTGGTCGGAGTCGCCTTGACCGCGCTGGTGACTGCGGCCGCAGGGCCAATCTCCTTCATTGCACTCGCCGCGCCGCAGATCGCACGCCGGCTCACCGGCGCCTCCGGGATCGGAATGATCCCCGCGGCGTTGGTTGGTGCACTGTTGCTGACTGGAGCCGACGTCGTTGCAAATTCCATCCAGCTTCCGGTCGGCATCATCACCGTCTCCATTGGCGGTACCTACCTGGTGTGGCTTCTGGTGCGTGAATATCGGCGGAGAAGATAGCCTTGTAGTACAAGTTTAAAACTTGTATCCTAAGTGGCAGGCAAGGATGCCGCACCCACAAGGAGAACCATGAGCACCGTAGATCTCATTCGCCACGTCAAGCTGTCCACGGCACGTTTGCCCCTCACCGTACCCATCAGCGATGCGAAAGTCTTCACGGGCAGGCAGAAGCCCATGACCGAAGTGGTGTTCCTGTTCGCCGAGATCACCACCGAACAGGGCCACAGCGGCATCGGCTTCAGCTACTCCAAGCGCGCTGGCGGCCCCGCACAGTATGCCCACGCCAAGGAGGTCGCGGAGGGCATCATCGGCGAGGACCCCAACGACATCGGCAAGATCTACACCAAACTCCTCTGGGCCGGCGCCTCCGTGGGCCGCTCAGGAGTGGCAACTCAGGCCCTGGCGGCCATCGACATCGCGCTCTACGACCTCAAAGCCAAGCGCGCCGGATTGCCCCTGGCCAAGCTGCTGGGCTCCTACCGCGACTCGGTCCAGACATACAACACCTCCGGCGGCTTCCTCAACGCCACCCTGGATGAGGTCAAGGAACGCGCCACGCAATCCATCAACGATGGCATCGGCGGCGTCAAGATCAAGGTTGGCCTGCCCGACTCCAAGGAGGACCTGCGCCGCGTGGCCGGAGTCCGCGAGCACATCGGTTGGGACGTCCCCCTCATGGTGGACGCCAACCAGCAGTGGGACCGGGCCACCGCGCTGCGCATGGGCCGCCAACTGGAGGAATTCAACCTCATCTGGATAGAAGAGCCGTTGGATGCCTACGACTTCGAGGGCCACGCGCACTTGGCCCAAGTCCTGGATACACCCATCGCCACCGGTGAGATGCTCGCCTCCGTTGCGGAACACAAGGGCCTCATCAACGCCAACAGCTGCGACATTATCCAGCCAGATGCTCCGCGCGTTGGCGGCATCACCCAGTTCCTGCGGCTCGCGGCGTTGGCGGATGAACGTGGCCTCGGCCTGGCACCGCACTTCGCCATGGAAATCCACCTCCACTTGGCTGCCGCTTACCCGCGTGAGCCCTGGGTGGAGCACTTCGACTGGCTGGACCCGCTGTTCGAGGAGCGCCTGGAGACCAAGAACGGCCGCATGATCGTTCCGGACCGCCCCGGACTGGGCGTCACCCTCAGCGGGCAGGCCCGCGCCTGGACCACCGAATCCGTGGAGTTCGGCGCGTAATCTTGAACCCATGAGCCGAAACCTGACCGCGGATCTCGCCGCCGACCTTCGCAACCGCATCGTCGACGGCGCCATCCAACCAGGTGAGAAGCTCCCCAGCGAAAACACCCTCATCAGCGAGTTCGGGGTGAGCCGGACGGTAGTCCGCTCCGCCCTGACCCGTTTGCAAGCGGAGGGATTGGTTGAAACCGAACGTGGGCGGGGCAGCTTCGCGCTGACGCCGCCCGCGGAAGGTCCCGCCGCAGCGCCCGGAACCCGCCCCGTTTCCAGCATGGAAGACCGGCTGCAGATGCTCGATTTCAGGATCGGCGTCGAGACCGAAGCCGCCGCTTTGGCCGCGCGCAACCACACCGAACACCAACTCAAGGCAGTGCATGGCGCGCTGGAGCAGTTCACAGCGAGTTCAGGCCACCCCGCCCACTCCATGAAAGCGGACTTCGAGTTCCACCGGGCCGTTGCTGCGGCGTCCGGCAACCCCTTCTATACGGACTGCATCTCCGCCCTGGGCCAAACCATGATCACCATGCCCCGCCCACGCCTCGTCGCCAGCGAAGACCAGGACTCCCCCGAGCGCTTTGCGCAGGTGGTCCACGAACACTCCTCTATATACGCAGCAATCGCGGAGGGCGACCAAGTGGCTGCCGCGGCAGCGATGCGCCTGCACCTGAGCAACTCACGACGCCGGTTCACGGGTTCTGCGCGCGGCTGACGGTCGCGTACGCCCATCTAAGTCGCAGTTGGGGCCGTTCCCAGCGCTCAGAACGCGCTCAGCTGCGACCTAGTTGGGCCGGCCGAGCAGGCGGTTCGACACGTTACGTCGCGGCGCTTTTTACTGGGACATAATTCGTCTCTCAGCGACCCCCTTTAACGAAATCGGAATCCCCACGACGCCCCATTGAGAACTATTGATCGACATTTCAGAAAACTGGCGCGTAAATTCCGAGTCCCGCTAACTTTTGAAGAACCCGTCATTTTGTGACCGGGAAATCCATCAAAAGCCTTTGGGTGCTTCACGCAGGAATGCCTTGTCATGCACCCGGACAGAGAGACGCCGGCATGACAACACAGCTCACCGAAGAACACATCTCAATCCAGGGCTACGTCCGTGAACTCACGCGCCGGGTTGAAGGCATCGAGATCCTTGAGCCCAGTGCCGGGACCACCCGCTACAGCCACGACGCAGCCACGGCCAAGACCGCAGCCGCCAACGGAAAGCCGGGACCCGCCGTCGTGCTTCCAACAACGGCAGCCGAGGTTCAGGCGGCGGTGAAGCTGGCCACGGAGCTTGGCGTGACGGTGGTGCCACGTGGCGCCGGAACCGGCCTATCGGGTGGCGCAACCGCACAACCAGATCAGGTGGTCATATCCACGGAAAAACTGACCGCCATTATCGAGGTTTCCCCTCTGGATGAGGTGGCGGTGGTAGAACCCGGTGTCATCAATGCAGATCTGAATAAGCACCTCGAACCATTCGGGCTTTTCTACGCGCCAGATCCGGCAAGCTTCGACATTTCATCAATTGGTGGAAATATCGCCACAAATGCGGGCGGTCTCCGTTGCGCCAAGTATGGGGTAACGCGGGAGTCCGTCCTGTCGCTGGACGTCGTCCTGGCTGACGGCAGCCTGATCACAGTGGGCCACCGCTCCATCAAGGGCGTCACGGGGCTGGATCTGACCTCGTTGTTTGTTGGCTCAGAAGGCATCCTGGGCATCGTCACCAGAGCCACGGTCCGTCTCCGCCCCATCCCCGTGGCCCGCAAGACGGTCAGCGCGTTCTTTAACAGCACCGCCGAGGGCACCAACGGGCTGGCGGCCATCACCCTGTCGCCCGTCCGGCCCGCAGCGATCGAGTTCTTCGACACTCCAAGCCTGGCCAACATCGACGCCCATTCCGGAACCGCACTGCGGGAAAGGGGTGCCGCGCTGATCCTCATCGAGATCGACGGCTACGGCATCGGAGACCAGGCCGCCGACCTCGCCACCGCGCTCAGTGCCGTTGGTGGCCGTGTCACGGTGGAGTCCGACGACGACGGCGTGAGGCTGTGGGAACTGCGCCGCAGCGGCCGCGGCCTCCCGCAGGACAAGTGGTACATCGGCGAGGACATCGCCGTTCCCAAGTCCCAGCTACCCAAGGTTTACGCCGCTTTCCCTGCCCTGGAGGCGCGCTTCGGCGTGGATATCTCGGCGGTATCGCACGCGGGCGACGGGAACCTTCACCCGCTCATCACCAAGGACAAGACGCCCGACGACGGCGCGAACCCGCCTGCCTCCCTCCTGGAAGCTGCCACTGAACTGGTGAAGGTGGCGCTTTCGCTCGGCGGGACCGTCACCGGCGAGCACGGTGTGGGAACCATCAAGCGCGAATGGGCCGCATTGGAACTCTCGGAGCGGAGCCGCGAGGTGCAGCACGCCATCAAGGCGGCCATCGACCCCCAACAGACCCTCAATCCCGGCAAGGCAATCTAAGCGCCCTGCCCGCAGCACCACCCCCAACGCAATCCCGCAACACACACGTCTCCAGGAGCAACCCCATGATTACCTTCAACACCCCCGAATTCCGCAGAAGGGCCTTCCTTACGGGCCTGGGCGCACTCTCCACCGCTGCCCTCGTCACCGCTTGCGGCGGCACAACGGCCACCACCGGTGCCGGCTCCACAACTCCGGTGGACGGCGGCAACATCACCTTCCTGATCCAGGGCTACGACACCGGCTGGGTCTCCAGTAAAACGTCCATCTCCAGCTACGAGGGCAACCTTTGGGGCCAGATCACGGACAAGCTGGTGTACGTCAATGAGAAGGGCGAGCTGAGCCCGTGGGTCGCTGAAAGCTGGGAAGAACTCAACGGCGCCAAGGACTTCGTCATCCACCTGAAGAAGGGCGTGACGTTCTCCGACGGAACCCCGTTGGACGCGGCGGCTGTCGTGGCAAACCTCAATGCCTGGGCCAAGGGGGACTCCACCCGCGGTGTCAGCAAGGTGGGTCTCTTCCCATCCAGCAACTTCGTGTCAGCAGAAGCCACCGACGCGGAAACCGTGAAGGTGTCCTTCTCGTCCCCCGCTCTGGGCTTCATCGCAACACTCGCTTACCACGGCTGCATTCTGCTCTCCCCGAAGACCTTGGCTTTGCCGGTGGAAGCCCAGGCCGACCTCAGCCAGGAAATCGGCAGCGGCCCGTTCGTGGTCAAGTCCTGGAAGCAGGGCGACAGCTACGTCCTGGAGAAGCGGAAGGACTACAACTGGGGTCCGGCAGCGCTCGGGCACACGGGTCCTGCCCGCCTGGACACCATCACGTACAAAGTCATCAAGGACACCTCGGTGCGGACCTCCACGGTTGTTTCCGGCCAGGCCGATGTTGCCTTCAACGTTGAGCCCCAGGAAATCGAGTCGCTCAAAGCCCAGGGCTTCACGGTGGGTACGCCCCGCTACCTGGGCTTCGTGGACGGATTCCAGGTCAACACGCAGGCCTTCCCCACCAACGATCCCGCCGTCCGGAAGGCTATCCAGCACGGCATCGACCGCGAAGAGATCCTCAAGACCGTCTACACAAGCGACTGGAACGCCGCCACCACATTCATCCAGGGCAACGTCCCGGAAGCAGGCGAGTTCAGCGACTCCTTCGCGTTCGACGCCGACAAAGCCAACAAGCTCCTGGACGACGCCGGTTGGACCAAGGGTTCTGACGAGTACCGCACCAAGGACGGCAAGACCCTCGAGTTCACCCTGACGCCAAACCCCTACGTACCGTCCACCAAGGCCGAGGACGAGCTCATCGCCCAGCAGCTCAAGAAGGTGGGCATCAAGGTCAACCTCAAGGTAGTGGACGTGGCCGGCTACGCGGCTGTCCAGGCAAGCAAGCCGCCGCTGTTCCAGACCTCACGCAGCTTCGTCGACGTCGGAACGGTCGCCGGAGTCCTGACCAGCCAGAACAAGGGCGAAGACTGGTTCAGCCTGGGCACCAGCGACCAGAAGCTCAACGACCTCTCCACAGCGATAGCCACTGCCTCGGACCGGGAATCCCGCGGGAAGGTTGCCGACGAACTCCAGCAGTACGTCCTGGAGCAGGGCTACTTCATCCCTCTTAACCAGCTCGTCCAGCGCCTGTACCTGATCAACCCGAAGATCAAGGATGTCCAGTACAACGGCTTGGCCTACGCCAACTTCTACACCGCCTGGATCTCGCAGTGACCAGCGATTACAAACGCTTTGCCCTGACCCGCGCCGGGCAGGCGATCGTCGTCGTTCTTCTCGCCTATGTCCTGACGTTCCTGGTAATCAGCGTCCTCCCGGGTGACGCCATCACCAACACGCTCCGGGATCCGCAGCACGGACTGAGCGAGGAGGACATTCAGCGGATCGTGGCCTTCTATGGCCTGGACCAGCCCGTGATCGTGCAATTGCTGCTCTCCTTGGGGCGGTTCCTGACGGGTGAACTGGGTTTTTCCCTCCAGTCCAACCTGCCTGTATCCCAGATTGTGGGAGACGCTTTGCCGTCCACGCTCACCCTGGCCACCAGCGCGCTGCTCATCGCCATTGTTTTCGCCGTGGTCATCGCGTACGGCGCCCAGTATTTGCCGGGCAGGTGGGCGGCAATTGTCCGCTCCATTCCATCGTTCTTCCTGTCGGTGCCCAACTTCGTGATTGGCCTGGTACTGATCGAGCTGTTTGCCTTCCGCCTCCACTCGTTCACCACCACGGATCCCAACAGCGCGGCAGCAACACTGTTCGCAGCCATCACCTTGGCCATTCCGGTATCAGCGCCGCTGGCTGAGGTACTGATTGCCGGCCTGGACCACGAATCCCGGCAGGAGTACGCCCTTGTGGCCCGCTCGCGCGGCCTTACCGAGGCCAAGCTCTTCGCCAAGCACCTGGTGAAACCGTCGGCCCTGCCGTCCGTGGCCATGGTGGCGCTCATCGTGGGCGAACTTCTGGGTGGCTCCGTTATTACGGAGACGATCTTCGGCCGTGACGGCATCGGCACCGTCGTCCAAAAAGCCGTGACGGGAGAAGACCAACCCGTGCTCCAAGCGGTGGTGTCCCTCTCAGCCGTGGTGTTCGTGGCCGTCAATCTGGTGGCCGACCTCGCGTCGCCTCTGCTCGATCCCCGCGTCAAACTGCGGGAGTCCAAACTCCGGGAGAAGGTGGGTCCATGACTGCCACACTTGGCTACACCCAACTGCGTAATGTTGGCACGGCATCCAGGAAGCTCACCTCAGGCTTGCCTCCAGTCACGGTCATCCTGTCCTTCGCTGTGGTGCTCTTGGTCATCCTCTGGTCCCTTGTTCCAAGTCTCTTCACATCGTTCAGTCCTGTCACGGGAGACACCGCGAGCAAGCTTGCGGCCCCGAGCGCCGCACACTGGTTCGGCACGGATTACCTCGGCCGCGATCAATACGCACGTGTTGTGTACGGCACGGCGTCGTCGGTTACCAGCGCCTTGGTGGCTGTGCTCATCGGATTGGTGGTGGGCAGCATCATCGGCCTCGCCAGTGGATTCCGCGGCGGCTGGCTCGATTCCGTCCTGGGCCGTTTTGTGGACGTTCTCCTTGCCATCCCAGGGTTCCTCCTGGCCGTGGTCATTGTGAGCTCGCTGGGTTTCCAAACCATCAACGCGGCCATCGCCACCGGAGTGTCCGCCGTCGCGGTCTTTGCCCGGTTGATGCGCGCGGAGGTGATGCGGGTCCGCAGCGCCACCTACGTGGAGGCGTCGTACCTGCAAGGCGGCAACCGGCTCCACGCACTACTCGGCCATATCCTTCCCAACGCCTACAGGTCCGTTCTGGTACTGGCGGTGCTCCAGTTCGGCACGTCCATCCTGGTCATCGCCTCGCTGGCCTTCCTGGGCTACGGCGATCCACCCCCGGCCTCCGACTGGGGTCTCCTGGTGGCCTCGGGCAAGACCTACGTGACGGCCCCATGGCTGGTGTACGCGCCGGCCTTGGTCATCGTGGGCACCGTCCTGTCCGTCAACCGCATCAGCCGCTGGCTGCGAAAGGCCAAGTGACATGACCCTGAATCCCAAGGACACCGCCGTGTCCGCAGACCTATTAACAGTGCAAGGCTTGTCGATCGCGTATGGTCCCACGGCGGTCGTCCATGACGTCGCGTTTTCGGTAGCCAAAGGCGAGAGCCTGGCGCTCATTGGCGAGTCCGGTTCGGGCAAGTCGACCATCGCCAAGGCCATCCTGCGTTTGCTTCCCCACAGTGAAGCAACGGCCACCGGACGCGTGGCGCTCAATGGTCGGGACGTCCTGACGCTGCCGGAGAAGCAGTTCCGGCCCCTGCGCGGCCGGGAGTTGGGCTTCATCCCCCAGGACCCGGCGTCGGCCTTGAACCCCGTGCGGACCATCGGCGCCCAGGCTCACGAGGCCGCGGCGTTGCTCGGCGAAACCGATCCCGCCGTCCGCCGCGCGAAGATCCTGGACATGCTGGAGCAAGTGGGTCTGCCGGACCCGCTCCGGGTGTACGACTCCTACCCGCACCAACTTTCGGGCGGCATGCTCCAACGAGTGTTGATCGCCCTCACGGTGCTGCCACGTCCGTCGTTGATCGTTGCTGATGAGCCCACCTCCGCCTTGGACGTGACGGTTCAGAAGCTGATCCTGGACATGCTGACCGATCTTCGCCGCGAACTGGACATCAGCCTGCTCCTGATCACCCACGACCTCGCGATCGCAGCCGAGCGTGCCGATTCCCTGGTGGTCTTAAAGGACGGTGCTGTTCAGGAAAGCGGAGCGTCCCGGGACGTCTTTGCTTCGCCCGCAACCGACTACGCGCGGAGCCTGCAGGCCGACGTTCCCGCTTTGCACCCGGACCGGTACCGGAGCCAGCGCGTCCCGTTTAAGGGAGCGCACGACGGCGACTCCCGCACTCGGGCCGGCGCCTCGCCAACTGCTGGATTTCAGATTGATGTTCGGGGCGTCACCAAACGCTTCCCGGCCGGCGGAAAGGACGTCCTTGCCTGCGACGGAGTGTCCTTCTCCGTGGAACGCGGGCGAACACACGCACTCGTTGGCGAGTCCGGGTCCGGCAAGACCACCGCGGTGCGGTTGCTCCTGGGTCTTGAACAGCCGGACGGTGGGGACATTGAGGTAGCCGGCCAATCGACGTCGGGCCGTTCCCGGGCCGACGTACGGGAGATCCGACGCCACCTTCAACTGGTCTACCAGAACCCGTTCACGTCCCTCGATCCAACGTGGCGGGTGGGCAGGCTTGTCCGTGAGCCACTGGACCAGTTCGGCGTGGGTACCAAGGCGGAGCGTGCCCAGAGTGTGCGTGAAGCCTTGGAAGCTGTTGGGCTGCCCTCCGATGTCGCGTCCAGGCGGGCTGCGCATCTGTCCGGTGGCCAGCGGCAACGCGTGGCGATCGCCCGCGCCTTGGTGGTGAGGCCCGACGTCGTGGTTTTGGACGAACCTACGTCAGCGCTGGACGTAAGTGTCCAGGCGGGAATCCTCGAGCTGCTGTCCAAACTCCAACGCGAACTGGGCTTGACGTATTTGTTCGTCTCGCACGACCTGGCGCTGGTGAGGCAAGTAGCCGACACCGTTTCCGTATTGCGGCGCGGCCAGGTGGTGGAAGACGGGCCTGTCGAGGAGATCTTCCATAGGCCGCAGCATCCATACACCCGCGCCCTCCTTGAGGCGATTCCGCTGGCAACTGTGCCCGCCGGGGATCAGGCCAGCAAACAACTAGCGAAGGCAACAGCATGACCGTGAACGTGATTTCCACCCGACGGCCCGCCCTTATTGAGGCCTTTACCGCGCCGAAGGGCTTTGGCGACCAGACGCTTCGCGACCGGCGAGCCGATGCCATCGAGCTTCTTGGTGGCATCCCGGACCCCAGCGTCCTCCCCACGGAAGAACTGGCCGCCGCCACTGCACGTGTGCTGGCCAAGCCCGGCGTCCCTGCGCTCCAATATTCACGGACAGAGGGCATTTCGCCGCTGCGGGAGTGGATCGCAGAACGCGAAGGAGTCCCGGTGGACCGGATCCTGATCACCAACGGCGGCTTCCATGGCCTGTCGTTGGCGATCCAGTCCGTGGTGGAACGCGGCGACCTGGTGGCTGTGGACAACCCGATCTTCCCGCTGTTCCTCCGGGGGCTGCAGTTGTCCGACGCCAGGACACTGCCCATCTTTGTGGGACCGCAAGGCCTCGATGTTGATCATCTATCCGACCAGCTCCGCGCAGGCGCCCGTCCGTCCGCCCTATATACAGTGCCCGACTTCCACAATCCGTCCCAGGGCACCCTGTCCGGGGACGCCCGGAAAGAACTGGTACGGCTGGCGGAACACTACGGATTCGTGGTTCTTGCGGACAACCCATACCGCGAACTCCGTTTTACCGGTGAGCAAGAGAGCGTGGAGGAATTCAACACCTCGGATCACGTCCTCCACATCAACACGTTCACCAAAACGCTGGGTCCCGGGCTTCGCCTCGGCTGGACCGTTGCACCGGAACGGTTGGCCCGTGATCTGGTGGCGTTGCGCAGTCGCCAGGATTCGCACAGTTCCACGCTGGTCCAGGCAATCATCGGGGAATTGGTGACATCCGACCCCGGGATCTTCGACGCAACCCTTGACCGGGCCCGCGCCCTGTACCGAAACCGGGCCGAAACCCTGGTTTCTGCTTTGCACCGGGAAGCTCCGGGAGCTTTTGAGACTGTTCTTCCCGACGGCGGACTGTTCCTCTGGCCCAAACTGGCAGACGACTCCGTCGACCCGGATCAGCTGGCCGCCGATGCCAGTGCCGAGGGCGTGGAGTACCAGCGCGGTTCGTTCTTCCCATCAGGACCGGGAACGGATGCTGACCGACACCTGCGCCTGGCCTACGGGGATGTCCCTGCGTCCAAGCTGGAAGAGGCGGCCGCCCGGCTGGGGCGTGCGCTGAAGCGGCAAGCTCCGTAGCCCCTCACCCGACCAGGTAACAGCAACTGCTCTTGTGAAGCGTCAGTGGAGCGGTAGCTGTCACCTGGTTGGGATCCCGTAGGAAAAACAAAAGAGCCCCGATCCTAAGACCGGGGCTCTTTCGATTGCGTGCGCGAGGGGGGATTTGAACCCCCACACCCTTTCGGATACTGGCACCTGAAGCCAGCGCGTCTGCCGTTCCGCCACTCGCGCGCAACTTCTTTTTCTGGACTTCTGCCGGTTTCCCAGCTTCGTTTCCTTCAAAAGCAGCGAGATCAAGCATAACGGACATTCCCGGCAAAACACCAATCGGGAGGACCGGGCACCATCCGACACGCGACGGAGTCCCCAAAAAGTCGCCCAACAACGGCCGAACTCCACGAAAATTTCATGCCCCGACTCCCGCGCCAGCAAGGGCCGGGAGCGAACTTTTCCGGGTCGCAAGGCGTTGTGGATTAAGGCCATTCCCAGTCAGTCCCAGTAGTATCGGGAAGTGGAAGGGCCGTCAGGCGCGTACTTCGCTGTGTGCGCAGACGGACCAAACGATGGACTATCGGACCAGGCGCAACGGGTGCCGCGGCAAGGAAAGGAGAAGGACATGGGTTTGCTGGACAAAGTCGAGCGCGGCATTGAAAAAGCCGTTCGCAACGTCTTCTCCACGGGGTCGCGGGCACGTGTAGAGCCGGTGGAGATTGCAAGCAAGCTGAGGCGCGAGTTGGACAACAAGTCCATCACCATCGCTGCCGGCCGCACGCTCGCTCCCAATGTTTTCGATGTCCTGCTTAGCGACGAGGATTTCGCCAGGGCCCAGGAATGGGGAACGCCCCTTGCCGAGGAACTGTGCGACGTCGTCATCCAGCACGTCCGCAGCCAGGGCTACACCCTTCAGGGCGCGGTCCGGATCTCGTTCCGTCGGAATGACGAAGAACGGGCAGGGCACTTTGAGATCACGTCCCGGACCGAGAAATCTTCCGACGACGCTGCCGCCGCTCCCCAAGCCCCGCGGGCTCATGTTCCGGCAGCCCCGGTACGGCAGCCCACCCGCCTCCAGCCCGTTCTGGACATCGGCGGCCAACGATATTCCCTCAACGCCCGTTCCGTAGTGCTGGGCCGCTCCTCGGAAGCCGACATCCTTGTGGATGACACCGGTGTCTCCCGGAAGCACCTTGAAGTACGCACGGAGAACGGCAGCACGTGGGCTGTTGACCTTGGCTCCACCAACGGAAGCTACGTCAACGGCCATAAAGTGAACGGCAGCGTGGAGCTCACAGACGGCTCAACCATCACGATGGGACGTACCAAGATCATTTTCCGCCTCCTCCCCCAAAACCAGGGTGGCAACGCGTGAACGACATCAGCGAACTGACCATCACAGCGCTTCGCTTCGGTTTCCTCCTGCTGCTGTGGGTCCTGATCTTCAGCATTGTCACCACCATGCGCCGTGATCTCCAGATCGGCCGCAAGGCCGTCACCGGAGCGCCCACGGCCCGCGAAGTGCGCAAGCATCCGGAACTGGCCGCGTCACCGCCGCCAGCCATCCAGCATGCGCGCACGCTGGTGGTCACAGAGGGCCCCCTCAAGGGCACCACGGTCCCCCTCGCTGCCAGCCCCATCCTGCTTGGCCGTGCCCAGGAAGCCACCCTTGTCCTGGAGGACGATTACGCTTCCGGCCGGCACGCCCGGCTGTTCCCGCAAGGCAGCCGTTGGTTCATCGAGGACCTCGGCTCCACCAACGGCACCTACTTGGCCGATCAACAGCTCACCCGCGCATTGCCGGTTGAGCTTGGCGTCCCCGTGAGAATCGGCAAGACGGTCATTGAATTGAGGCCATAGTCCATGGCCTCCCCCGAGACCCCCGAAGGCAAGGAGAAGCCCGCGGAGCGCCCACTCATCATGCGCTACGCGGCCCGCTCCGACGTCGGACGGATCCGCTCCAAGAATGACGACTCCGCATATGTGGGCCGCCATCTTGCAGTCGTGGCCGACGGCATGGGCGGTCACGCCGGCGGCGATGTCGCCTCAGCATCAACGGTGCTGGACATGATCCACCTGGACCATGACGACTATCCGGACGGCGCGGAGACAGTCCTTGCGGACGAGATCCAGACCGCCAACTCCCTTCTTTCCGAGCTTGTGCACCAGAACCCAAAGCTTTCCGGCATGGGTACCACGGTGACCGCCCTTCTCCTTGAAGACCGCAAGCTCCACTTCGCGCACATCGGCGACTCCCGTGCCTACCGGCTGCGTAACAAGAAGTTCGAGCAAATCAGCATCGACCACACGTTCGTGCAGCGGCTCATTGACGAGGGACGCCTCCGTCCCGAGGAAGCCGAAACGCATCCCCACAAGAACGTCCTGATGCGTGTCCTCGGAGACGTTGATGCCAGTCCCGAGCTGGATCTGGACATCCTGGACGTCGAACCCGGCGAACGCTGGCTGCTCTGCTCCGACGGCCTCAACTACGTTGCGGGACACGTCGTTGAGCGCATGGTGCGCGAGACCAAGGACCTGCGCGAATGTGCGGAAATACTGGTGGATCTCACGCTGGAAGCCGGCGCACCGGACAACGTCACCGTGGTGATGCTGGAGATTGCGGAAGAGACCGACGACGACGTCAACACGGCCGCCGTCGACGTCGTTCCGGCCGCAGCGCTTGCCGCGTTGGACGAACCTGAAGCAGTCACGGCATCCAAGTCGCCCGAGGGTCCTTCCGCGACCAAACCTGCTGAGGATGCTAAGTCCGGGTCCAAGGCAAAAGCCGCACTGGAGGCTGACGCGGGATCGTCGTTCAGCGCAGGTGACCCGACCAGTGACGCGGACGAATCCGTTGAGGCGTCCAAATCCCCGGACGAGTCCAAGGAACCGCCCACCACCACCGACCCGCACCTCGGCGAGCACCTCTCCGCAGAGGTTCTGCGCGAAGAATTGGCCAGCCGTCCCCACGAACTGGTTGGCGCAGCGGCCACGGCTGCCGAGACGGGATCCATACCAACTGTTGCCGGCAGGACAGTCGCCCGCAGGGCTGCCACTGTCCTCACTCACAAGGCCGAGCAGGACCGGCTGGATGTCGAGGAACCCGCCCGGCGCCGCATCCGCTGGTTGATGCCCGCCGTCGCAGCTGTTGTTGTGGTTGGCGTCGTGGTTGGACTGTGGCTTGGCTACGCCTGGACCCAGACTCGCTATTACGTGGGCGAATACGATCAGCGCGTTGCCATCTTCAACGGAATTTCGCAGCGGCTCGGCCCCATTCAGCTTTCCCGGCTTGAAGCCGTAACCGATATCAGGGTGGATTCATTGCCGGAATACGGCCAGCAGAGCGTACGCCAGACAGTTCCGGCGGGTGACCTCGACGATGCCCAGAGCATTGTGGAGAACCTGAAGAACACCGGCAGCGCTTCAGCCAACTGCCCCACAACTTCGGCGACATCGACGCCGACACCATCGCCAACCACCACCGTGCCCGTACCGAGTACCGCGGCAGTTGCCACGCCTTCCCCCGTCCCGACTCCCTGTGAGGCGGCCAAGTGATCCAGACTGATACTTCTCCCAAACCGCGCCGGAACGTTGAGCTTGTCCTCATCGTGCTGGCCCTTGCCGTCGGCGTCGGCGCGAGTGCCCTGGTGAGCATCAACTCCGATGTCGGGCTGGACAGGGACTTCTGGTTCCAGTCGAGCTTGCTCGCAGTTGCCGCCTTCGCCTTCCACATGGTCCTCAGGCTCCGTGCCAAATATGCCGATCCGGTAATACTTCCTATCGTCGTCGCGTTGAACGGCTTGGGTTTGGCGCTGATCCACAGAATGGACGGCCCCGGCGACGATACCGGCAACAACCAGCTCCGGTGGACGCTGATCGCCATGGCAGTTTCCATCGCCGTAATCTGGTTCCTCAAAGACCACCGGATCCTTCGCCGCTTCACCTACATTTCCTTGGCCGTCAGTGCGTTCCTGCTGCTCCTGCCCTTGATTCCTGGCATTTCGGCCGGCGAAATCCTCGGTGCCCGCGTGTGGATCCGAGTGGGACCCATGACGTTCCAACCCGGTGAAATCGCCAAAATCACGCTGGCAATATTCTTCGCCGGGTACCTTTCCTCCAACCGGGATCTCATCCTCCTGGCCGGGCGGAAGATCGGCCCCATGCAGTTCCCGCGGTTCAAGGACCTCGGGCCCATGATCACTGCCTGGCTGGTGAGCATCGGCGTCCTGGTCTTCCAGCGCGACCTCGGATCCTCCATCCTCTTCTTCGGCCTGTTCATCGTGATGATCTACGTTGCCACCAGCCGTATCTCCTGGGTTGTCATTGGCCTGCTGCTGATTCTTGGTGGCGGCTTCATCGCCTCGCAGATCTTCTCCCACGTAGCGTTCCGAATCGACAGCTGGATCAACGCGTTCACACCGGAGGTCTTCGGAAGGTCACCCGGTGGCAGCGGACAGATCGTCGAGGGCTTGTTCGGAATGGCCGACGGCGGGCTGGTAGGCACCGGCTTGGGCCAGGGCCGGCCGGACCTGGTTCCCTTCGCCAACAGCGACATGATCGTGGCCCTCATCGGCGAGGAGCTCGGCCTGATCGGCCTCTTTGCCGTCGTGATGCTCTACTTGCTTCTGTTTACCCGCGGCTTCCGCGCTGCCTTGGGAACCCGCGACGCCTTCGGCAAGCTGCTGGCTTGCGGCTTGTCCTTTGCGATTGCCCTGCAGTGCTTCGTGGTCATCGGCGGCGTCACCCGGCTCATACCGCTGACGGGCCTGACTACACCGTTCCTGGCGGCCGGCGGCTCGTCGCTCCTGGCCAACTGGATAATCGTCGGCCTGCTGCTCATGATCTCCAACACGGCCCGCGGGCCCGTGGACACAACACCCATGGTCGGCAAACCTCCGGCCAGCAGCAGCACGCCCGGTACTCGAAAACCGGCCACAGGACAGACACCAAGCGCACCAACAGAGGCGGTGAAGCAACAATGAACCAGGCTATTCGCAGCTCCTGGATGGCCGCAGTGGCCCTGTTTGCGTTGATCTTCGGCGCCATCAGCTACGTCCAGGTCATTGGCGCTGACGACCTCAACGACAACCCCTGGAACCAACGGGCCGTCCTGGCGTCGTTCTGCAACGAGCGCGGCTCAATCATCGTGGGCGGTAAACCAGTCGCGGAGTCCGTCCCCGGAACCGAGTCCTGCGCCTTCCAGCGCAAGTACAACCAACCCGAGCTGTACGCGGGCGTCACCGGCTATTTCTCCAAGTTCTTTGGGTCGACAGGTTTGGAACAGTCCATGGGAGAGACCCTTGCGGGCAACTCCGACCAGCTCTTCCTGGATCGAATGAGCCAGATGTTCCTGGGCAATGAGCCCAAGGGTGCTTCGGTGGAACTGACCCTGGATCCGGAAATCCAGAAGTTGGCGTTCGACCTCATCCCGGATGGCCAGCGTGGCTCCATCGTGGTCACGAATCCCAGGACCGGCGCTATTCTGGCAATGGTCTCCAAGCCCTCCTACGATCCCAATCTGATCGCCACCCATGACCGTGCCGCCGCAGATGCCAACTACAACGAACTGAACCAGGTTCCGGGCATCAACCTGAACCAGAACGTCAGCGGCCCAACAGGCAACCTGCTGTCGCCTGGCTCGGTCTTCAAGCTCATCGACACCGCTGCCGCACTGAATTCAGGCAAGTACAACAAGGACAGTGAGTTGCCGAATCCCAGCAGCCTGCCGTTGCCCGGATCCAGTGCCAGCCTGCCAAACTACGCCGGCGGCAATTGCAACGTCCGTGAAACGGCAACCTTCGTCTTTGCCCTGGAGCAGTCGTGCAACACTCCGTTCGCCAGCATTGCACTGGACCTTGGACAGGATGCCATCCGTGATCAGGCACAGAAGTTCGGCTTCGGCGAGACCTTCGGCGATCAGCTCAAGCTCCAGCAGGCAAAAAGCATCTTCCCCGAGGACCTGGACCAGGCCCAGTTGGCCCAGTCTTCCGTAGGTCAGCGGGACGTCAAGGCCACTCCGCTGCAGATCAACATGATGACGGCGGCCATTGCCAACGGCGGTGTGCAGATGAAGCCGAATTTGGTGGAGACCGTCCGTGCTCCTGACCTCCGCGTCATCAGCGAGCTCAGGCCCGAAGCCCTCCGCACCAGCACCACCCAGCCCATCGCAGCGCAAATCACCGAGTGGATGACCAGCGCCGTGGACAACGGCATTGCCAAGGGCGCAGCCGTTTCCGGCGTCAAGGTGGCAGGCAAGACCGGTACAGCGGAACTCGGCGATTCAGGTTTGAACAACTCATGGTTTACCGGGTTCGCCCCGGCAAACGACCCGCAAGTAGCCGTCACCATCGTCATGGAAGGTGTGGATGTGCTCAGCGGTGCCCAGCTAACCAGTCCGAACGCAAAGAAGATTTTTGAGGCGGTGTTGAATAAGTGAGGCCTACTTCGGGAATCACACTCGGCGGCAGGTTCCAGCTGACCAGTCGCATTGCGATTGGCGGCATGGGCGAGGTCTGGAAGGCCAAGGACCAGATCCTCGGCCGGATCGTTGCCATCAAGGTGCTCAAGGAGGAATACACGGGGGACCCCGGCTTCCTCCAGAGGTTCCGTGCCGAGGCACGGCACACCGCCCTCCTCAACCACGTGGGCATCGCCAACGTCTTCGATTACGGCGAGGAAGCCGGCTCGGCATACTTGGTCATGGAGCTCGTTCCGGGACACCCATTGAGCGGAATCCTTGAGCGCGAGCAGGTGCTGTCCCCGGACATGACGCTTTCGATCATCGCGCAGACTGCCCGGGCCCTTGCCGTGGCACACGCACAGGGCCTGGTCCACCGCGACATCAAGCCGGGCAACCTGCTGATCACGCCGGACAACCGCGTCAAGGTCACCGACTTCGGCATCGCCCGTTTGGCGGACCAGGTTCCGCTGACACAGACAGGCCAGGTCATGGGCACCGCCCAGTACTTGGCTCCTGAGCAGGCGACCGGCCAGACGGCCACTGGTTCCTCGGACATCTACTCGCTGGGTGTCATCGGCTACGAGTGCCTCACCGGCCACCGTCCCTTCTCCGGTGAATCGCAGATTGCCATCGCCCTGGCGCAGGTCAATGACGCACCGCCGCCCTTGCCGGAAACCCTTCCCACACCCGTGCGTGCCCTCTTGATGTCCATGCTGGCCAAGGACCCCAAGAACCGTCCTGCCAACGCCATCAAGCTGGCCGAAGCCGCCGATGCCATTCGCAACGGAGACATCGCCACGGCCCACGCCGCCGTACCCGGCATGTTGCTGTTCGAATCCACTACCGGCCCCATCACGGCACCGGTGGACACCGCAACGGCACCCACCGGCGTCGTCACCTCGCCTTACGGAAAAGAGCAGTCGTCGACGGCGACCTCCGCACTTCCGGTGCTGGGTGCCGGTGCAGCCGGGGCTGCTGTTGGAGCGGCTGCAGCCGCGTCCGACAACCCCTTGTCGCGCGCGAATGCCCTGGAAGCAGAGCGCCAGCTGAACGACGAAGAGGAAGTTGCCTACAGCGACGACGAGAACTTTGACGATCGCGAGCCGGAACGCAAGAAGCGCAGCCCCTGGACTTGGCCGATGGTTGCCTTGATCCTGTTGGTGCTGTTCGCACTGGTTGGTTTCCTGATCACCCAGTCCGGCTTCTTCTCGCCGAGCCCCAGCCCGAGCCAGTCCACCACTGCCAGCACCAGCCGCTCGGCAAGCCCGACATCCACCTCGGCCACGCCAACGCCATCGCAGACTTCTGAGGCGCCGTCCCCGACGCCGACGCAGTCAACGCCGCAGAAGATCAACGTGATCCCCGAGCAGTACCTGGGTCAGCAGTTCGAGGCCGTGAGTGCTGAACTCCGCGCTTTGGGTCTTGGTGTTGACGGCCAGGAAGTCTTCAACTCAGCGGTTCCCGGAACAGTGGTGAACCTTAACCCCACTGGACCTGTTGATCCGGGACAAACCATCACGGTTCAGTACTCCAAGGGACCTGAAGCCGTCGCCGTACCCACTATCGGTGTCGGAGCCAATGAAGCACAGGTTCGTGCGGCCATTGAAGGCGCCGGACTGCGGTGGGTAGCCGGGGATCCCGTGAACGGAGCCGTAGGCCAGCAGGCCGGCACGTTCGTGAGGTCTTCGCCTGCCGCTGGAGCCGAGGTTCCCGCAGGTTCTACAGTGACCTACTTCCTTTCCAGGGCCGTTGTACCCACCAACCCCGGTTCCTCGAGCGCCAGCCCCAGCGGCAGCCCGAGTAACTAACTGATCCGCCATGTCTACGCCACGCCACGGTCCCGCGCATCGAGAGGAGAGCACACCTGTGTCTTCACAGCGCATCCTCAACGCCCGCTACGAGCTCGGTGAGCTGATCGGTCGTGGCGGCATGGCGGACGTATACCGCGGAACGGATACTTTGCTGGGGCGGACCATCGCTGTCAAGGTCCTGCGTGCGGACCTTGCCCGCGATCCCCAGTTCCAGGCCCGGTTCAAACGTGAGGCCCAAGCCGTTGCGGCGTTGAACCATCCGTCCATCGTGGCGATCTTCGATACCGGCGAATACTCCGTACCCGGGGGTCCCGGTGAGGATGTCCGCGTGCCGTACATCGTCATGGAATACGTCGCCGGCCGTACCCTGCGGGACATGATCAAGGCGAACGAACTGGGTGTGGAGAATTCCATCGGCTTCACCCTGGGTGTCCTTGCCGCACTGGAGTACAGTCACCGGGCAGGTATTGTCCACCGCGATATCAAGCCGGCCAACGTCATGGTTTGCGCCGACACCGGGGACGTTAAAGTCATGGACTTTGGCATCGCACGTGCCATGGCCGATTCCGCTGCCACCATGACCCAAACACAGGCCGTCGTAGGCACAGCACAGTACCTTTCACCGGAGCAGGCCCGCGGCGAAACCGTGGATGCGCGCAGCGATCTCTACTCGGCCGGTTGCCTCCTTTATGAACTGCTGACCAGCCGGCCGCCCTTTGTGGGAGACAGCCCGGTCTCGGTGGCCTACCAGCACGTCCGCGAAATTCCGGACATGCCCAGCGCCCACAACCCCGATGTTTCCGAAGCCCTCGATTCTGTCCTTGCCAAAGCCCTGCAGAAGAGCCGGACAGACCGTTTCCAGGACGCTGCGTCCTTCCGACGCGCACTGCGCGCGGCAAGCAACGGGATTCCTGTCCCCGCAATGCCCGCCAGCGAGGCACCCACCGATCCGAACGACCTCGTGGACCAGGATGACCCGGCCACCCAGCTCCTGAGCTCTACGGCCGTGGGATTCCTGGCCGCCGATCAGTTCCGGGACGACGCTGACCAGCCCCAGGAAGAACCCCTTCCCTTGGGCCTCCCACCGGAACGCGAGCGGACCGCAGGCCAGAACAAACGCCGTCGTACGTGGATAGCAACCTTGGTGATCTTCACGCTGATCGTGCTGGCCGGTGGCGGGTTCTGGCTCTACAGCCTCATGAACCTGCAGCCACCGCCCCCCGCAAAGATCGCCGTGCCAGTGGTGGCCAACATGTCCGAATCCCAGGCCATCCAGGAACTGTATTCGGCCAAGCTGGTGCCCAAATCCGTGCGCGAGGCCAGCGATACTGTGGCCAAGGACATGACCATCGGCACCTCTCCGACCGCTGGCTCCATGCTGGATCAAGACGCCGAGGTGGTCCTGAAAATCTCCAGCGGGCCCAACTCGGTGACCATTCCTGCCGACATCGTAGGCCGGACGGAAGCGGACGCGAGGGACGCCTTACGCAGGCTGGGCATCACCGGCGACATCGTGACCGTCCGGACCCACAGCGCTACCGTTCCCATCGGCCTTGTGATCAACACTGGACCGGTCCCGGGCGGCGCAATCGCCATCAGCACCAAAGTTGAGCTGCAGGTCTCCTCGGGCAAGGTTCTCATGCCCCAGCTGATCGGGCTGCCCCTTGCGGAGGCCGAGGCCTCACTGAAGACCAACGGCTTGCCCATGGTGGTTGTGGAGCAGGAAAACTCGGAGGTCGCCGCAGGCACCGTGACGGCCCAGAGCGAGACGTTCAACACCGAAGTGGATCAGGGCAAGTCGGTCACCATCACGGTGGCAAAAGCCCCCGCGGTTCCTACGCCCACTCCCACGCCCACGGAGACGGACAAACCGACTCCGAAGCCGACGGCCACCAAGAAGTAACTTCCGGGCTGCCGGCCCCCGCACCTACTGCTTGATCAGCGGGCTCAGCTTGGATGCGCGTTCGGCCGCTCCGGTCATGCCCAGGGACTCCAACCAGTTGCCGAGCATCTGGTAGCCGCCCTCAGTGAGGACGGATTCCGGGTGGAACTGGACCCCGCAGAGAGGTGCGGTCTTGTGCTGCAGGCCCATCACCACGCCGTTGGTGGTCTCGGCGGTGATCTCCAGGACGTCCGGGATGGACTCACGAACCGCTGCGAGTGAGTGGTAGCGGGTGGCAGTGACAGGCGAAGGGAGGCCGGCGAAGACGCTCTTGCCTTCGTGCCGGACAGGGGACGTCTTGCCGTGCATGAGTTCGGGCGCATGGGTGACCACGCCGCCGTACGCCTCAGCGAGGGCCTGGTGCCCCAGGCAGACGCCGAACATGGGTTTGCTGTTGTCGCCGCACCACTTGATGAGCTCAATGCACACGCCGGCTTCAGCAGGGGTTCCAGGGCCGGGCGAAACGAGGACCCCGTCGCGGGTCGCTGCGAGCTCGGTAGCCTCGGCAAGAGTCACGTCGTCGTTGCGGACCACGGTTGTTTCGGCGCCGAGTTCCTGGAGGTATCCCACCAAGGTGTAAACGAAGCTGTCGTAGTTATCTACTACAAGAATTTTTGTTGTGCTCATGGCTGCTGCACTAAACCAATCGTTGAGTCAGTCAAAGTGGTGAATTGGGAGAACCAAGGAAAGAGGAACTGGACCATCAGTACCAGTGCCACCGCTACCAGCACCAAACACGTCAGGATACGAACCCACACAGGTCCCGGCAGGTTCCGGAAAATCCACGAGTACATCCGCTACCCCTTTCCTTGTGCCTTGGCTACTTGGGCGGCGATTTCCGACGGCGGTCCGGCTGAGGCTGGTTGCCAGCTTTCCATCACGGAGTAGGCAATGATCCGTTCCTGGGACCCGAACCGAGGGTTGCAACTTGTCATGGTCAGAATGCTTTCCTTCGGGACGATGCCCGGTTGTGTGGGCACTGGCATGAGCACGTCGGTGCGGTTGGGAAGCACTATTTGGTTGTTACGGAAGACGTAGGTGTAATAGCCGTCCGCTGTCTGAACATAGATTTTGTCCCCGGGAACCAGCGTGTGGATGCTGTCCAGGACCGCTCCGTGCGTCTGCCTGTGGCCCGCAACGGCAAAGTTACCGGTGGCTCCGGGCATGCTGGTGCTCCCGTAGTGGCCAAGACCCAGAGTGTCCAGTACATCCGCGCCGGTGCCCTCGATGATGGGCCGTGTGTAGTCTGCACCGAAGCGGGGGATGTACATGATCCCGATCGTTTCCCCGTTTGCAGGGGCCGTTCCAACCACCGGAGGTCCATAGTCCGTTTGGTTTCCCGGCGCTGCCGGGGTGACCGGCCCGGTGAGATCCTGTGCAAAGCTCTGGACTGCCTCAGTCTGCTTGGCGTTGGCTTCAACGTTGGTCCACCACAGTTCCCAGCCCACAAAGAGCAATAGGACAATCCCTGCGGTAATGAGGAGTTCGCCCAGGATCTGGCTGATCTTGCGGATGACGTCGGAGGCGCGAAGGCGCCTGCGCGGTTCCTGCTCCTGCCCTGGGCGGCCGGACGGCACGGCGGAAGCCGCTGTCGTCTGCTGGTGCGCCACAGGGTCTCCTCGAATCGGGCGCGGGCGCGGGCGGGCGGACCCCGAGTTGCGGCTAGACTTGACAGCTAGAACCAACCCGGAACGCCGCGTGGCCGTTAACCGCTGGAAATTTCCTTCCTGCAGGATACCAAGGCTGGCCGGAACCGGTATTAACCTACAGCCAAGGAGGCTCCGTGCCCGAGTCCAAGCCCCGCAAGCGGCCTGCCCGCCAGGCCCAGCAGACTTCCGCCGCGCAACAGTACAAGCCCAACCCGGTTTGGTACAAGGCTGTCATGTTCGGCCTGATGATCCTCGGCCTGATCTGGATCATCACGTTCTACATCACCGAAGGCCAGTTCCCGGTCCGCGACTGGGCCTCTTGGAACATCGTTGCAGGCTTTGGCATCGCGATTGTCGGCTTCCTGATGACCACCCGCTGGCGCTCCTAGGAACCCACACCTCACATTTCCGTGCCCGTGAACGTCTACAGGATATGAGCATCCGGCACACCACCATGGATTCCCCGTTGGGGCAGTTGACGCTGACTGCCAACGGGGAATTTTTGACGGGCATCTTCTATGAAGGCCACTGGCACATGCCTCCACCCGACTACTTCGGGGTCCCTGCAGGGATCGAGGATCCGGTATTCGCACTGACCAGGGTCGAGCTCGATCAGTATCTGGGCGGACACCGCACCGTTTTCGATGTTCCTTTTGAAGCACGTGGAAATACCTTCCAGGAGAAGGTCTGGTCGCGTCTGCAAGATATTCCATTTGGAGAGACCGTCAGTTACGGCGAATTGGCCGCCGAACTGGGCGATCCGCATCTTGCCCAGGCCGTTGGGTCGGCCGTGGGGCGCAACCCCATCAGCATCATCATCCCGTGCCACCGCGTGGTGGGACGCAAGGGTCAACTGACCGGATACGCCGGCGGGCTTCGGAACAAGCGGTTCCTCTTGGAGCTGGAAGAACCAGCGGCTGTGAGAGAGGGCAAACTTTTCTGATGAAGGCCAGGCAGTCGATCACCAAAAAGCCGTTCGAAGCTGTGGTCCAGGAACATGGCGCCACCGTGCTTCGAGTGTGCCGTGCAGTCCTCGGCGTGCACGATGCCGACGACGCCTGGTCCGATACCTTCCTCGCGGCCCTTCAGTCCTACCCCGACCTCCCTCCGGAGGCCAACGTGCAAGCTTGGCTGGTCACCATCGCACACCGTAAATGCATCGACCATGTGCGTGCCGGAGGTCGTCGTGCCCTCCCCGTGGACTCGCCGCCCGAGCAACCCTCCCGGCTGGGCATTCCCGGTGAGGGGCATGCCGAACTCGTGGACGCCGTAGCGCACCTTCCACCGAAACAAAGACAGGCCGTTGCGTACCACTACTTTGCGGGGCTTCCCTATGTGGACGTGGCTGCGATTCTGGGAGGAACCCCCGAGGCCGCCCGACGAGCCGGATCAGACGGCGTCAAGGCCCTCCGCAGTGCTCTGGTTGAGCTTCCAGCTCTGACACATTCATCTTCGAAAGGAGAGATCCGTTGACCATCGAACACAGCCTGGACCACAGGGACGTTACGTCGCTCCTGGAACCCCTCGATGCTGGACTTGAACTAGCCCTCGCCAGCCTTCGCGCACGTCTGGCCAGCGACGCGCAACTGACCCACACTTTGGACGTTGCATATCGTGTGGTGGACTCACCGGTGGGGAGTCTCCTTCTGGCCGCCACGGACCGTGGAATAGTCCGCGTCGCCTTTGAAGTGGAAGACCACGCCGACGTACTGCAGTTTCTTGCCAACACCATCAGCCCCCGCATCCTCCAGGCACCTGCGCGTTTGGATGATGCTGCGCGACAACTTGACGAGTATTTCAACGGCACCCGGACGGAATTCGATCTCATCCTGGATTTCCGGTTGTCCCGCGGCTTCCGGCTGAATGTCCTGCAGCATTTGCCCCGCATCGCCTATGGCCACACCGAGAGTTATGCGGAGGTCGCCTTGGCTGCCGGCAGTCCCAACGCGGTCCGCGCCGTCGGAAGCGCCTGCGCCACCAACCCACTGCCCGTCATCGTCCCATGCCACCGAGTAGTGAAGTCGGACGGCAGCTTTGGCGGCTACCTCGGCGGAGCGGATGCAAAACGAGCGCTGCTGACCCTGGAGGCAGCTGCTTGAGCGATGACGCACTGTTTCCGCTGCTGTTGGTTCAGCCGGAAAAACACGACGCCGGTCCTCGCCTGATTGCTCCCGGCGCGGTTCACGTGCCCGGCTGGCTGAGCCTGGAGCAGCAACGGTGGATAGTGGAACGGTTTAGCGAGTGGACACACGGACCCGTGCCGCTCCGCGCAGCGACACTTCCCGGTGGGCACAAGATGTCGGTTCGCACGGTGTGCCTCGGCTGGCACTGGCAGCCTTACAAGTACACCCGGGAAGCCACAGACGTCAACGATCGGCCTGTGCTCGATTTCCCTGACTGGATGGTCCGTCTGGGACGCAAGGCCGTTGCGGCAGCCTTTCCGTCCGGAGTCGAATCAGAGGGCGGCTTGGCCCTCTCCGCCAATGACTACACGCCCGACGCCGCCTTGGTGAACTTCTACGACGACGGCGCGGCCATGGGTATGCACCAGGACAAGGATGAGCGCTCCAGCGCCCCAGTAGTGTCCCTCAGCATCGGCGAGACGTGCGTTTTCCGTTTCGGTAACACCAAGACCCGAACCAAGCCGTACACAGATGTTGAACTCCGCTCCGGAGATCTTTTCGTTTTCGGTGGGCCGTCCCGGTTCGCCTATCACGGCATACCCAAGGTCCTCCCGGGAACGGCTCCGGAGGAAAGCGGACTGTCTCACGGACGGATCAACATCACCATGCGGGTCACCGGATTGTCTTGAGTCGGTATGTCCGAGGCCCTAAGCGTCGGAACACCCAGCACCAGAGACATTGAATGTCAGAGGCACCCGGCAGAATATCCCCGGAAGCCAAACAACTGGCCGGAGCCCCTGGAGATCCGGCCGCGGAGGAGCATGAATGACCCCGGACAACGGCACCATCATCGGTGACGACGGCCTTGCCCGTCCCCTGTGGGCTGCTTCGGACCCGCTCATGCAGGCCTACTACGATCACGAATGGGGCATGCCTGTCCGCGATGAGCAGGGCATGTACGAACGCATCAGCCTTGAGGCGTTCCAAGCGGGTCTTTCGTGGGCCACCATCCTCCGGAAACGGGAGGCTTTCAGGAAAGCGTTCCTGGACTTCCACCCGGAAAGCGTTGCCGCCTTCACCGATGACGACGTTGAACGGCTCATGCTCGATGCCGGGATCGTCCGCAACCGCCTCAAAATCCGCGCCGCTATCACCAACGCCAAAGCCACCATCGCCCTGCGCGAAGAAGGTGGCCTGGTTGAGTTCGTATGGTCCTTCCAGCCCTCAACCACGCCGGCGCCCCACACCTTCGCCGACATCCCCACAACGTCCCCTGAGTCAATTGCCTTGTCCAAGGCACTCAGGAAGAAGGGTTTCGCTTTCGTTGGGCCTACCACCATGTATGCCTTGATGGAAGCAATTGGAATCATTGACACCCACCTGATGGACAGCCATCGCCGCGGGTCGTCGGGAGTATGGTCCTGAGCGAAGGTCCCACCCGGGCTGATGCTTTGACACGGTAGTCCCCACCCCTTGTCCACAGAAGTGGGCAACTTTATCCACAGGCGTGGATAAACTCTGTGGACATCCATGCATATCGGCTCAGAATCGGTGCACTCGCAAGGATTTTGACATGCGATGCGTGCAAAGACAGTTATACCCACTGTGTACTGAGCTGTGGATAGTGCTCCAAGCTTCACTCAAAGTTCAACATCACGGGATTGCCGCTTTTGCCTTGAGTCAGTCCGGAGCCACATCGGGGCGACACTTTGTCTGCCGTTGATCCAACGCACCCGGATCAGGCGGGCACCACTGGGATCCTGCGCCCAGGAAGTTACCCACTTAATAACAACCACCTACCCACAAGTTATCCACAGGTGGGGAAAACTTGTGGGTTTCTCAGGGGAAAATCCCCGCCATGCCGGTCCTCCAAGGTCTCTGTATGCAGTGAACTACACGTGTGTAAGTTATTAACAGTGTTGATAAGCCTGTTGATAGAACGTGCTGCGGGGCGTCATTAACAGGGTTGTCCACAAGTGTTGGTATTCGGCCTGATTTGTCCACATAAACGGGTCGAACGGGGACAAAGTTATCCACAGGTGTGGAGAAATTCATGCCATTCGGGGGATATCTGCCGATCTGACAGCCTCCATGAGGGCCTGTGGGGATAACTACACGCTTGTAAGTTACACACAGTGTGGATAAGGGCTGTGGATAACCCCTCGGATAGCCCCTCCTGCAGAGGACGCAGCCGGGTTGATCGATGCGGTCCTACCGTGCGCGTACCGTGGTCCCATGAAGAGCGATTTCAAGAAAGAGATCCGAACCTACAGTGCCAAACACGGTGAATTCTCCGTGGTGACCGTCCCCACCATGCAGTTCCTCATGATCGACGGCCACGGAAATCCAGGCACCGCCCAAGCCTATAAAGACGCCCTGACCACGCTGTATCCAGTGGCTTACAAGCTGAAGTTCTTCAGCAAGAACGAACTCGGCAAGGACTACGGTGTGATGCCCTTGGAGGGCCTCTGGTGGGCTGATGACATGGAGTCCTTCACCAGCGCCCGGGACAAATCACAGTGGGACTGGACCTTGATGAACATGGTCCCGGACTGGATCACCCCTGAGCATTTTGAAGCAGCACTCGAGGCAGTTGCCAGGAAAGGGGAGGCCCCCGCACTGGAGGCACTTCGCCTGGAGCCGCTTGAAGAGGGGTTGAGCGTGCAGACACTCCATATAGGCCCCTACGACGCTGAGGGACCAGTACTGGAGGAGATGCACAGCAGATTCATTCCCGGGAACTCCCTGGCGATGACCGGGAAGCATCATGAAATCTACCTCGGCGACGTGCGCCGCACGGCACCGGAGAAGCTAAAGACCATCCTCCGACAGCCGGTTAAGCCTGCGGTCTGAACAAGATCCTGCGGTGGTCTAAAGAAGGCGGAGCGAGGGAAGCACGCTATCCAGCAGTGACGCGGAACCAGGTGACGACAGCCAACAGGCCGGCTACGAGGATGAGCCCCCCGGCCTGCAGCAGGGCTTGGTTCTTGCCGCGCGGGGCATAGGCGATGGCGGCAGCCGCGAGGCCGCCGGTGATCAAACCTCCCAGGTGGGCCTGCCAGGCGATGCTGGGAACAAAGAACCCGATCGCGCCATTGATGGCGATCAGGACCCAAAGTTGCTTGGTTTCGCCGCCGCGGTGACGTTGGACCACCAGCATGGCGCCGAAGAGACCGAAGATGGCACCGGAGGCACCCACCACGCCAACATTTGAAGCCATCGGAGTCATGAGGAGGAAGCCCACCGAGCCGCCGACGGCAGAGATCAAGTAGAGGGCAAGGAATCGGATGCGCCCGAGCAACGGCTCAAGGGCTTGTCCGAAAATCCACAGCGTGTACATGTTCAGGACGATGTGCAGCAGGAACCCTTGTGAATGCAGGAAGGCTGCCGTAAGCATGCGCCACGGCTCATCGGCCGCAGCTTTGTTCGCGAAGGCGAAGTTCTGAAAGATGAAGTCCCCGGGCACAATCCACTGAAGGATGTAAACCAGCACGCACAGCCCGATGATCGTAAACGTCACCAAAGGCCGGCCCACTGCCAGGGCGCCGCCGTAAGGCGACCGGTATGTCGGCGTCGTACGTTTTTGTTCGTTGACGCAGTCAACGCATTGGAACCCGACGGCGGCCGCCCGCTGGCACTCGGGGCACGCAGGGCGCCCGCAGCGCTGGCACCGCACATAGGAGGGCCTGTCCGGGTGCCTTGGGCACACCGGAATATCAGCGGACGGCTCTGCCGACGGAATTCCGTAACTCATGAGCTCAGGTTCAGAGTGTGACTAGAGCTGTTCGATGTCGATGCTGTTGATGACTACGTCCTCAACGGGGCGGTCGCCCATTCCGGTGCGGACGGCCTCGATCGAGTCCACAACCTTGCGGGATTCCTCGTCAGTGACTTCACCGAAGATGCTGTGCTTGCCGAACAGCCAGTCGGTGTTCACGGTGGTGATGAAGAACTGTGACCCGTTGGTGCCCTTGCCCATCTGGATACCGGCGTTGGCCATGGCCAGCTTGTAGGGAGCGTTGAATGTCAGTTCCGGGTGGATTTCGTCGTCGAACTGGAAGCCCGGTCCGCCAACGCCGCGACCCAGGGGATCGCCACCCTGAATCATGAAGTCCTTGATGATCCGGTGGAAAATGGTGCCGTCATACAGCGGCGTCCCGGTCTTGTCTTCGCCCGTTTCAGGGTGGTTCCAGGACTTTTCGCCCGTGGCCAAGCCAATGAAGTTGGCGACCGTCTTGGGCGCGTGGTTGCCGAAGAGGTCAACCTTGATGTCGCCGAGGGTCGTGTGGATCGTTGCTTTTGCGGTTGCGATGGTCATGGCCCCATTCTTTCATGCAGGGTCAACGCCGGTGCTGTTGTAAAGCCGGTTCCGCGCTCGGTGAAATCCGGGACGAATCCGGCAGATGAATAGCCGGTGTTCCCCAAGCGACGTAGGCTAGCAACAAACGAGCATGTGTATCGGGAGGTAGTTGTGAAGAAATCAGACCGTATTGCCCGCGACCTCGAACAATCCGTTGTGACCAGCGTGGATAACGCCCGCGACTGGGCTGCACCCCGCGTGGAAGCAGCCGTCAACTGGGCTGTTCCGCGTATCCAGCACGGCATTGACACCGCTTCCCCCAAGATCCAAGAGGGGCTGAAGTCCGCTGCGCACAACCTCGCCGACGGCGTTGCAGTTGTTACGCCGCGGATTCAGGATGGACTGGCGCACCTCGCGCCGAAGATCCATGACGCTGTGGAGGACGCAACACCCAGGATCCAGGAGACGCTCAACAAGGCAACTCCAGCGCTTGGCCACGCCCGGGACAAAGTAGTGGACGAATACCTGCCCAAGCTGTCCGAGCAGTTGGGCCAGGCTTCGGTGGCAGTTCACCACGCACTGGAGAACGCACCGGCACAGGTGGACGCAGTCGCGCAGAAGTTGGTTGATTCCGGCGTCGTGCACAGTGTCCAGGAGCAGGCACAGGCCACCGGCAAGCAGATCAAGGCAGTGGCAGAGGATGCGACCAAGGCCGTTTCCTCCAAGCTGGGCAAGGAGCCGAAACCCAAGAAGCGCGGCTGGCTCATCGTCACCGTCATCGCAGCTGCCGCTGCCGCAGGCGTTGCCGCATGGAAGGCTTCCAAGCCGGTTGAGGATCCGTGGAAGACGCCTTCCCCGGTGACACCGACTCCGGCTCCGGTTCCGGCAACGTCAGCAGCTCCGGCCGCAGCCGTGCCCGAACCCGGCACTTCGGACCTCACTCCGGAGGAAGCAGCAGCTGAGGCCGGGCAGGCAACCAAGGACGCCTTCAAGAACGTTGAAGATTCCACAGCCAAGGTGGCAATCGACGCCAAGACTGCCGTCAAGAACATCGCCGCCAGCCTGCACAAGGACACCGAAGGCACGGACTCCGATGCCAAAGGTACACAGAACTAACACCTGACGAACGCCCCCAACAGGGCAGCACGTCAGGCAGTTGAAGGGATCCCGGCCTCGGCCGGGATCCCTTCAGTGTTTGCCGGCTTGTAACCAAAGCCTCCGTCGGACGCGCTCACGCGGGTGTTAGATTTGGAGTGATGTCAGCCGATAGACCCTCTGCGGGTGCCCTTCAGGATGGTCCGGTGCTCCCGGGCGTTTCCATTGTCATCCCGGCGTATAACGAGGAAAGCGTCATTCGCCAGTGCCTCATCGCGGCCATCTACCAGTCCGTGCCTGCCGATGAGATCATCGTGGTCGACAATCTATCCACGGACCGCACGGCCAAAATTGTGCGCCAGATGCAGCAGGAATACCCGGAAAGCCCCATCATCCTCCTGCGGCAGGAAGCCGCGCAGGGCCTGATTCCCACCCGTAATCACGGGCTGAACAACGCCACCGGTGACGTCGTAGGACGCATTGACGCCGACTCCGTCCTGGAACCCGACTGGGTGGAACAGGTCCAAAAGGCGTTCATGGATCCCTCGGTCGCCGCCGCCACAGGTCCAGTGGTCTACTACGACATGCCCATGCGCCGCTTCGGACTCAAGGCCGACGACAAGATGCGCCAACTCATGTTGCGACTGGCCAAGCACCAGTACCACTTCCTTTTCGGTTCCAACATGGCCCTGCGCCGTACCGCATGGGAGACCATCCGCGACGAAACGTGCCTGGACCCCAAGGACGAAATGCACGAGGACATCGATCTTTCGCTGCACCTCTTCGAACATGACCTCAAGGTGCAGTACCTTCCCCAGATGGTGTCCGGCATGTCTGCCCGCCGACTCGAGGACTCACCCCGCGATTACCGCTACTATGTCCAGCGTTTCGACCGGACGTACAAGGCCCACAACGTCAAGAAGATGGCATTGAAGGCGCCTATGGTGGTGTTCTTCTCTGTGTACTTCCCGGCCAAGTTGCTGCGGGCAATCCATACCGCCAACACCGCCCAGGGTGCCCGTCGCGGTGGTATTTAGGCGCCCTGCGCCTCAGGGAAAGCGCACGACGCCGGAACCTCAGTCAGTGCCAAGCTCGGCTTCTTGCCGGTCTGCTTCAGCCCGTCCACGCCGCTGCCCGGCAACGACAACGGCCAGGCCAACAAGAATCAGCGCCAAGCCCGCATAGGTGCCCGCCGGCAAGGTCTCATTCAGGAAAATGGCCGCCAGAATTGCTGCACCCGGGATTTCCAGCAGGATGATCATGGACACCAACAAGGGGCTCATCGTGGCAAGCAAATGGTTGAAGGCAGTGTGCCCCACCAGCTGGGCGCAAACGGTGATGGCGATAATGCCAAGCCAGCCTCCGGCGTCGAACCCTGTCAGTGGCTGCGCGCTGAACAAGGCGAGCACCGCCACGATCGCCGCGCACATGCCGTAGCACAGCGTCGTGTAGGTCCCGGTTCCCATGGACTGGCGGGCTTTCCCTCCCGCGAGGGTATAAAGGCCGGCCAGCGCACCACCGGCAAGTGCCAGCAGGTCGCCGAGCAGGGCCTCCGGGGACGAACCCATGTCGAAGCCCGTGATGGCAACCACGCCGCCAAAAGCGATCCCGAGGCCCAACAACACCGGCCAGCGATGCCGGGTACCCCGGAACATCTGGAACACCGCGATCCACGCCGATTGCAGGCACACCAAGGCCGTAGCCGCCGCAACGGACGTCAGCTGAAGCGCGGTGATGAAGCAGGCGAAATGGAACGCGAGTGCAACAGCGGCCACAGCGGACCAGCCAAACTCACGCCGGGTGATCCTGCCGAATGCTTTTGGCTCGCGGATGGCAACGGGAGCCGCCATCACAACCGCGCCGATCGCATTCCGCCAAAAGGCGATAGCCAACGCCGTAACGGAGGTGGCTCCAAGGGTGCCTGCGATGAGAGGTCCGGAAGAGGCAACACCCAGTACACCAAGGGCAGCAATGAGAAGGGTCACGGATCAACCCTAGTGGGGCGGGGGAGCGCAACAGCCCCTATCTGATGGTCCAACAGTGTGGTTGTCTTGACTCAGCATTCCAGTGAGCCGGTCACGGCGTACCCAAGGGGTTATCTGATTGAACACGGCACCCGTCGGCACCGGCGCCAAGCGCCGGCGCTCTGCTCTGCTGCTGGTCGCGGCCGGTGTTCTTGCGGCCGCCCTCGTTGTTACCGGGTGGTTCGCCGTTTCACGTGACCGCCCAGACGAGCCCGAAGGAAAGCGGGCCGGCGTTCCAAGTATCTTCCCCGCGCCGCAGCACGCCAAGGCCGGAACGGGCGAGCCCGTCCCTTTGAACGGCCACGTGTACGTGGTTGCCCCCGCTGGAACGGATCAAGCCTCCACTGCCGCTGTGCAGGACGTTGTGGCAGGCGCCGGGGGCAGTTCGGAGGTGGTGACAGCGCTTGCCAACCCACGCGAAGGCTCATCTGCCATCTATTTGGGCGTTGACTCAGCCGTAGCTCCGGTTCTCAACGAATTGCAGCTGGACGGCGACTCCACCCTCCGGGACGCTCTTGGACACGCCGAAGGCTATGTGGTTGCCACAGGACAGCCTGGCGGGATTCCGACGGCGGTGCTCGCCGGACGGGACAACGACGGCATCTTCCACGCCGTGCAGACCCTACGACAGTTGCTCAAGGACGGTTCCGTGGCTCCGGTCCTGGTGGGTGACTGGCCGCTGATGGAAACCCGCGGTGTCATCGAGGGCTTCTACGGCACCCCGTGGTCACATCAGGCCCGCTTGGATGTCATCGAATTCGCCGGCAGGCAGAAGATGAACACCTACATCTATTCGCCGAAGGACGATCCTCTATTGAGGGAACGGTGGCGGGACCTTTACACGAATCAGGAGCTTGAGGAACTGCGTGAGCTCATCGACACAGCAGCGGCCAACCACATCCGTTTCAGCTACGCACTCTCGCCGGGAATCGACGTTTGCTACTCGCGTGAGTCTGACCTTGAGGACGCAGTGGCCAAGCTTGAATCCCTGTACTCGCTGGGCGTCCGTTCCTTCGTGATTCCCCTCGATGACATCGCCACCAGGGTCCAATGCGCCGACGATCTCCGGGAGTTTGGTTCGGGTCAAGCCAACCTGGCAAAGGCACAGGCATCCTTCCTCAACGATGTGAATGCCAGGTTCATCTCTGCCAAGGACGGCGTCCTTCCACTGGAAACGGTCCCCACCTTCTACAACGGTTCCGCGAGCACTCCCTATAAGCGGGAACTAGGCCGTGCTTTGAATCCCGGAATCGTGGTTCAGTGGACGGGTGAAGATGTGGTTTCGCACCGGATCACCCGTAAATCAGCGGAAACTGCCGCCGAGACCTACGGGAGCCCCGGCAACTCCCGGAGGATCGTCATCTGGGACAACTATCCTGTCAACGACTTTTCCCAAGACCATCTCTTCCTGGCTCCCGTCATCGGGAGGGATGCCGACCTCCATCAGTCGATCCAGGGCATTGTCACCAACCCCATGATTCAGCCCTATCTCTCTTTGCCGGCCATCTTCAATTACGCAGATCTCTCCTGGAACGGTCCAGCGTACGACCCCGCCAAATCCATGAACGCGGCCCTGTCCCTGCTCTCCGGGCCCGACCCCGAAGTCCAAGCCGCAGTGCGGGCTTTCGTGGACCTGAACCAGGACTGGCAGGACGACGACCTCACACCATCAGCGCCCGAGCTGCGACGCGACATTGACCAGTTCTGGGCGGATTACGACGCCGGCAAGTCACCATCGGAGGGGTTGAGGAGTCGCGCTGAGCTGCTTCAGCGGCTTCCCGAACTCCTGCCACGCATGGCGATGCCCGGTTTCGCCCAGGACGGCGCCACGTGGGCCGCCGCGGCTGCTGAGTACGGACGAGGCATGGAGGAGGCCCTGAATATGCTGGAGGCAGCCAGGCGTGGCGATGCCCAGGCCGTTGCAGCCGCCCGCACCAACGTGCAGGGCGCTCTCAAGACGGCCGGGGCAAAGACGCAGCCCACGTTGGAACTTGGCGTTGTGACGCCCGTTCTGGGCAATGGTGAACTGACCCTGTTCCTCGAGCGGGCGCTGCAGGCTGTACCGCCCCAGTAGGAACCGCTGTTCGGGGGAGGCGACCCCAGACGAGAGGCCCAGACAAATATGGGTGTCCTCGGCCATTCTGACCAGCCGAAGTGGCGCCCTACTGTGAGCCGAAATCAGGGCGTTAAATGCAAAAGTCCCGGTCATTTCTGACCGGGACTTTTCTTATGGTGGAGGCACGGGGACTCGAACCCCGAACCCCCTGCTTGCAAAGCAGGTGCGCTACCAATTGCGCCATGCCCCCATAAGAAGCAACCCGTCAATCATACCCCATGTCCGGGCTGGCAATTACCAGTTCGAACCGGGCTCTTTGGCTAGTCGACCTTGTCGGTTGACTTGCTCCAGACATCCTTCCGGGCTTCGGATTCCTGGGCCTTTTTATAGACCAGGACACCTGCGATTGCCGCTGCCACTACTACCAGCAACTTCTTCACAAGTACCTCATTCCGGTTCAGTTTTACCTGAACCTCTTTCGGTTCCGTGGGCGTACCAGGACTTGAACCTGGGACCTCTTCGTTATCAGCGAAGCGCTCTAACCGCCTGAGCTATACGCCCCGATGCCTCATCGGGCCGAGATATGACTGTACAGCACATCCCGGCCCGATCTCAAATCGAGGCTTTTCCACGGAGGTTTTCCGCCGATTTCGGCGTAATTCCGCGGGTTTTTGCTAGTCGTCGGTCAGCGTGACGCCGACGCCACCAACCAACGTTGCGGAAATGTTATACAGAACCGCGGAGAGCATGGACAACGCAGTCAACAAGACCACATTCACCACGGCAATAATGGTGGCGAAGGAAGCAACCTGGCCAAGGGATGCGATCTTCTTCAGCTCGAAGCCACTGCCCTCAGATCCGGCCAAGGTGCCCAGCAGGCTATCCACCTGATTAAAGATGCCCGTGAGATCCAACACGGTCCAGAGCACGATGGCAGCCACCACGGTGACGATGCCCAGCGCAACAGACAGCAGGAACGCCATCTTCAGGACTGACCACGGGTCCACCTTGCTGACCAGGAGGCGTGCGCGGCGAACCTTGGCCTTGGGAGCAGGCTTCACCAACCCGGGAGCACCCTGGGCGGGGCGCTGGGCCGGGGAACCTGCAGGGCGCTGGCCAGGCTGAGCCGGGCGTTGCCCGGGAGCGCCGGCAGGACGCTGCCCTGCCTGCGCGGGTCGCTGTCCGGAAGCACCGGCGGGCCGCTGAGCAGAGTTGGTCCCGCCCGCGGGTCGCGCTCCCGTAGCGCCCGATCCGGTGGACCCGGTTCCGGGACGCTGCTGGGGCCGTGCAGGGGTGCCTGCCTGTGCGCTGCCCGAGGGCTGCCGGAGTCCGCCGGGGACACCTGTGCTCGGCTTGGGATATGAGTCGGAATTACTCACTCGTTACCTCCGGTGTTGTCTTCGTTCAGCTCCGCGCCCGTTTCGATATCCGGGTCTGCGTCGTTTTCCGTTTCGGCCGTCACGGTCGCCTCGGAGGCGCCGTCGTTTGCAGCCAACGTTACGTCATCGTCGAGTCCGTCTTCTGACTCTTCGACTTCCAAACCGCGTTCGCTGTTGCGCGCAACCTCAATAATGCGGTCGTTCTTGTCCGGCTTGGCGAAGATGACGCCCATGGTGTCACGGCCCTTGGCAGGCACTCCGGTTACTGCCGAGCGCACCACCTTGCCGCCCTCCATGACCACCAGGACTTCGTCCTCTTCCTGCACGATCAAGGCGCCCACAAGGTCACCGCGGTCTTCAGCAAGCTTGGCAACCTTGATGCCCAGGCCGCCACGGCCTTGCAAGCGGTATTCGTCCACGGCGGTTCGCTTGGCGTAGCCACCCTCGGTCACGATGAAGACGAAGGAACCGTCCTGGACCACGTCTGCGGCAAGCAATTCGTCGTCTTCACGGAACTTCATACCCGTCACACCGGACGTTGCACGGCCCATGGGCCGCAGTGCGTCATCAGTGGCCGTGAAGCGAATGGACTGGCCCTTGCGTGACACCAGGAGGAGGTCGTCGGTCTCGCTGACCAGCTGGGCGGAAACCAACTCGTCCTCATCGCGCAGGTTGATGGCGATGACACCGGCCGTGCGATTGGTGTCGTAGTCCTCGAGCCTCGTCTTCTTGACCAGGCCGTTCTTGGTGGCGAGCACCAGGTACGGGGCCTGCTGGTAGTCCCGGAGGTCCAGTACCTGGGCGATGTGCTCATCCGGTTGGAAAGCCAGCAGGTTGGCCACGTGCTGGCCCTTGGCGTCACGTCCTGCTTCTGCAAGCTCGTAGGCCTTGGCGCGGTAGACGCGGCCCAGGTTGGTGAAGAACAGCAGCCAGTGGTGGGTGGTGGTGACGAAGAAGTGCTCCACGACGTCGTCGCCACGCAGCTGTGCACCCTTGATGCCCTTGCCGCCGCGCTGCTGGGAACGGTAGTTGTCGCTGCGGGTGCGCTTGACGTAGCCGCCGCGCGTAATGGTGACAACCATTTCCTCTTCGGGGATCAAGTCCTCCATGGACATATCGCCGTCGAAACCCATCAGGATGTGGGTGCGACGGTCGTCGCCGTGCTTGGCCACGATCTCCGCGAGTTCTTCACTGATGATCTGGCGCTGCCGCTCCTCGGAAGCAAGGATCGAGTTGTACTCCTCGATCATCGACTCGAGCTCGGAGTGGCGATCCTGGATCTTCTGGCGTTCCAGGGCGGCCAGACGGCGCAGCTGCATGTCCAGGATGGCGCGGGCCTGGAGTTCGTCGATCTCCAGGAGTTCCATGAGGCCTTCACGGGCAGCCTCTGTGGTGTTGGACGCGCGGATGAGCGCAATGACCTCATCCAGCATGTCCAGTGCCTTGAGGAGTGCGCGCAGGATGTGCGCCTCTTCCTCGGCCTTGCGCAGGCGGTAGCGGGTGCGGCGTGCAATGACGTCCATCTGGTGCGCAACCCAGTGCCGGATGAAGGCATCAAGGCTCAAGGTGCGCGGAACGCCGTCGACAATTGCCAGCATGTTCGCCGAGAAGTTGTCCTGCAACTGCGTGTGCTTGTAGAGGTTGTTCAGTACAACCTTGGCCACGGCGTCGCGCTTGAGCACGATCACCAGTCGCTGGCCGGTACGGCCGGAGGTTTCATCGCGGAGGTCCGCAATGCCCGAAATCTTGCCGTCCTTGACCAGTTCGGCAATCTTGATGGCCAAGTTGTCCGGGTTGGCCTGGTACGGCAATTCGGTGACCACCAGGCAAGTACGGCCCTGGAGTTCCTCGACATTGACCACGGCACGCATCGTGATGGAGCCACGGCCGGTGCGGTAGGCGTCTTCGATGCCCTTGTGGCCAAGGATGGTGGCGCCCGTTGGGAAGTCGGGTCCTTTGATGCGCAGCAACAGTGCTTCGAGAAGCTCCTCGCGCGTGGCGGTGGGGTTGTCAAGCGCCCACTGCACGCCCTCGGCAACCTCGCGCAGGTTGTGCGGCGGAATGTTGGTGGCCATGCCGACGGCGATGCCGGACGAGCCGTTGACCAGCAAGTTGGGGAAACGCGCCGGCAGGATGGTCGGTTCCTGGTTCTTGCCGTCGTAGTTGTCCTGGAAGTCGACGGTTTCTTCGTCGATGTCGCGGACCATTTCCATGGCCAACTGGGCCATCTTGGTTTCGGTGTAACGCGGTGCAGCAGCGCCGTCGTTGCCCGGTGAACCGAAGTTGCCCTGGCCGAGTGCCAGCGGGTACCGCATGGTCCAGTCCTGGATCAGGCGCACCAAAGCATCGTAGATCGCCATGTCACCGTGCGGGTGGTAAGTACCCATGACGTCGCCGACCACGCGGGCGCACTTGTTGAACGAGCGGTCGGGGCGGTAACCGCCGTCGAACATTGCGTACAAAACGCGACGGTGCACCGGCTTGAGGCCATCGCGGACGTCCGGGAGGGCGCGGCCGACGATAACGGCCATCGCATAGTCCAGGTAGGACCGCTGCATTTCTGTTTGCAGGTCAACCTGCTCCACACGGTCGGTCAGCACATCGCCCTCAAGGACGACGTCATCGGCGTTGGATTCCGCCGGGACTTCGGGAGTTTCGTCACTCATAATCTAAGGTTTCCGTTTCAGGTATATGTCAGTTCTGGAATATTCAGATGCCCTTGTGGAGCCCTAGATATCGAGGAACCTGACGTCCTTGGCGTTCTGCTGGATGAAGTTACGGCGCGATTCAACGTCCTCGCCCATCAGGACGGAGAAGGTCTGGTCGGCAGCCAGGGCATCATCCATGGTGACCTGCAGCAGCGTGCGGCGATCCGGGTCCATGGTGGTGTCCCACAGTTCGGTGTAATCCATCTCGCCGAGACCCTTGTAGCGCTGGATGCCGTTGTCCTTGGGGAGCCGCTTGTTCATGGAAGCACCCTTGCGGATGGTTTCATCGCGTTCGCGGTCGCTGTAGACGTAATCGTGGGCCGCGTTGGACCACTTGATCCTGTACAGCGGGGGCTGGGCCAGGTAGACGTAGCCGTTCTCGATGAGCGGACGCATGTAGCGGAACAGCAGCGTCATCAACAAGGTGGTGATGTGCTGGCCGTCAACGTCAGCATCGGCCATGAGGACGATCTTGTGATACCGCAGCTTGGAGATGTCGAAGTCTTCGCCGATACCGGTACCGAAGGCGGTGATCATGGACTGGACTTCGGCGTTGCCGAGGGCCTTGTCCAGGCGGGCACGCTCAACGTTCAGGATCTTGCCACGCAAGGGCAGGATGGCCTGGGTTTCCGGGTTTCGTCCACGCTTGGCCGAACCACCTGCGGAGTCACCCTCCACCAGGTAAACCTCGCAACGCGAAGGATCCTTGGAGGAGCAGTCGGAGAGCTTACCGGGCATACCGAAGGATTCCAGGGGGCTCTTCCGGCGGGCGTTATCGCGGGCCTTGCGGGCCGCCATGCGTGCCTGGGCAGCGGAAATGGCCTTGCGAATCACGTCACGGGCGGGGCCGGGGTTGCGTTCCAGCCAGTCGCCCAGCTGATCCGTGACAACGCGCTGGACGAAGCCCTTCACCTCGGAGTTGCCCAGCTTGGTCTTGGTCTGGCCTTCGAACTGCGGCTCGGAAAGCTTGACGGAAATAACGGCCGTCAGGCCTTCACGGATGTCATCACCGGTGAGGTTGTCTTCCTTTTCCTTGATGATGCTCTTCTCGCGCGCATAGCGGTTGATAAGCGAGGTCATCGCGGCGCGGAAGCCTTCTTCGTGCGTTCCGCCCTCATGGGTGTTGATGGTGTTTGCATAAGTGTGGACGCTTTCGGAGTACGCGGTGGTCCACTGCATGGCGACCTCGACGGCGATGTGCCGCTCGGTGTCTTCGGTTTCGAAGGCGATGACGTCCTCGTGGACGATTTCGACCTTCTTGTTCGAGTTCAGGTGCTTGACGTAGTCCAGCAGTCCGTCCGGGTATTGGTACACCACAGTGCGGTGCTCGGCGGCGACTTCGCCTTCGGTTGCAACGGCGTCGAGATCGAGATCATCATCGCCCTCGCGGTTAACCGGACGCTCGTCCGTCAGCGTGATCCGCAGGCCCTTGTTGAGGAAGGCCATCTGCTGGAAACGGGCACGAAGCGTCTCGAAATCGAACTCGGTGGACTCGAAGATGGTGCCGTCCGGGTAGAACGTCTGGGACGTCCCGGTAACGTCAGTGGCTTCACCCTTGACGAGTTCGCCCTGGGGCTTGCCGCCGTCGGCGAAGGTCATCCGCCATACGTGGCCCTGCCGGCGGACTTCAGTATCCACGCGGCGGGACAAAGCGTTCACCACGGAGATACCCACACCGTGGAGGCCGCCGGAAACAGCGTAGCCGCCGCCTCCGAACTTACCGCCGGCGTGAAGTATGGTCATGACCACTTCAACCGTTGGCTTGCCTTCGGTCGGGTGAATGTCTACGGGAATGCCGCGGCCATCATCAACAACGCGGACGCCGCCATCGGCGCGGAGAGTGATTTCGATGTGGCTGCAGTAACCAGCCAGTGCCTCATCAACAGAGTTGTCCACCACTTCATAGACCAGGTGGTGCAAACCGCGGGGACCAGTGGATCCGATATACATACCGGGGCGTTTGCGCACCGCTTCGAGGCCCTCCAGCACCGTGATGTCGCTGGCACCGTACTCCCTGGGCGCCTCCGCGGGCGTGTCAGGCTTGGTAACAGTCTCCTCTTCGGGCTCTACTGCCAAGGTCTCTGCATTGTCGTTAGCCACAGGCGCTTTCGACTCCTCTGTACTCGATGTCGGCCGTTCCCGGTGGTGTCCGCGGCGAACCGCAGCCGTCAACGGGCACGTGACTGATTGCGCCGACTACTCCGACGAAGGGGGTCCATAGTGCCACAAGAGTGGATCCCGGACCCCAACGACGTTTCACCGGCGCTCAGTGATCTACGCCAATTCTATCGTGGAAACCCACGAATCCTTGCAAATACAGGGGCAGTCGAGAGCTGAATATGGCCATAGGAGGCCGCTGGCCCTATCTGCAATGGCCCTACGGAGGTCCCGATGGGGGCCTATACGACTCATGGGCGTTGAATCGCCCTGCACGCCGTTTAGCCGTAAGTATCCCTCGGGCCCCGACCGTTGACGCTGCGCCCGCCTTTTCGCCAACTTGGAGCCGACGGGCCAAGCACCTGGATGCTGGTGACCACACCTTCTCCAAGCTCATTGCGGAACATCTCCAGGAGGCTCGTGCTCAGCAGACGCAGTTGGGTGGCCCAGGCTGTTGAATCGCAGCGGACATGGAGGGTGGTGTCCGTGAAACTCTCCGGAGTGCAGTGAGCAGAGATGTCCGCACCGACCAAGGTTTCCCATTCCGCCATGACGGAGCCGACGGCCACAGGCGATGTCCACCCGCGTTCGGCCACCAGCCGGCCAACTACGTTTCCCAAGCCCAAAGGATCCCGACCGCTTCCGTGGAACTTGGCAAAACCCCTGGTATCGCGCAGGCCCTTGCGTTTTGGGGCAGAGCCTGGCCGTGGAGCCCGTTGTCGCACTTCGCCCCGGGCCGCAGCGGCCTCGCGCATGCGGTTCAACGCCGCCTGTGCAGCATCTATCTCATCCGGATCGCGGCCGGGTTGAAGTCCTTCGCGGCTATCCTTCGCCATCGATGCCTCCCGGAACAACGGTTACGCGCCGTCCGGCCAGCTCCTCGGGGATATCGGCGTCGACGGCGGCAGTCACCAGCACTTGCTCGGCACCGGCCACTATTGCAGCCAGTTTACGCCGCCGCTGGACGTCCAGTTCCGCGAAAACATCGTCCAGAATGAGGATCGGAGCGGTTCCACCCGTACGGGCGTCATCCAACATCACGTAGTAGGAAGCAAGTCGCAAAGACAAGCACATGGACCAGGTTTCACCATGGGACGCATAGCCCTTGGCGGGCGCCTGGCCCAAGGTGAGTTCCAGCTCGTCACGATGCGGGCCCACCAAGGAGATGCCCCGTTCCAGTTCCTTTTTCCGCGATGCTGCGAAGGCTTGGATGTAGCGTTCGGTGAGTTCGTCCACGGACAGCAGCCGGAGGTCATCAACCGACGGCGAAGGCTCTGTTCGATACTCGGCCGGTCCGCCGTCGTCGTCCAGGACGCCCTGGATGGTTGAGCGGTAGACCGCGCCCGCCTCTTTGGACCCGTCGGTGAGCTGCGCGTAGGCGCTGTTGAGGTGGGGACGCAATCTTTCCACCAGTTCGAGCCGGGCGTGGAGTAGTTCTGCGCCGGCGCGGGCCATGTGCTGGTCCCAAACGTCCAGGGTTGCCTCATGGCCTGCCGTGAATTTACCGGCCCGCGACGATTTCAGGAGGGCATTGCGTTGCTTCAGGACGCGATCATAGTCGCTGCGGGTTGCAGCATGCCGCGGAACAAGGCTGACCAACAATTCGTCCAGGAAGCGTCTGCGGTTCGACGGGTCTCCCTTGACGAGCACCAGATCCTCGGGTGCGAACAAGACTGTTTGGCAGATGCCCAAAATATCCCTGGCGCGGACCGGATTGCTCCGGTTGATACGTCCCCGGTTGGCCCGTCCGGCATTGATCTCCAGCTCAAGGACCGTTGATTGTTCCCCACGAACGAGCTTGGCACGGATCATCGCGCGCTCGGCGCCGAAACGGAGCAGGGGCGCGTCCGTGCTCACCCGGTGTGAACTCAGCGTGGCCAAATACCCGATAGCTTCCATCAGGTTGGTCTTGCCGATTCCATTGGATCCGACCAAGACCGTCACTCCCGGGCCGAGCTTCAGGTCAACCTGTGCGTAGCTGCGGAAATCCGTCAGCGAAAGATGTTCGAGGTACACGCCGTTTGCAGGACTCCTGCGGCCTAGTTGGCCGGACGTGTGGCGTGTCCGCCGAACTGGTGGCGCAGGGCAGAGACCATCTTCATGGCCGGAGAATTGTCCTCACGGGACGCAAACCGTGCGAAGAGCGCAGCCGTGATGGCCGGGGCCGGCACTGCGTTGGCGATCGCTTCCTCCACAGTCCAGCGACCCTCGCCGGAATCCTCGACGTAGTCATCAATGGAGGCCAGGCCCGGATCCTCATCAAGTGCCTTGACCATGAGGTCCAAGAGCCAGGAACGGACAACGGTGCCTTTTTGCCACGCCCGGAAAGTCCCCGGAAGGTCCTTCACGATGTCCTTTGCCGCCAGCAGTTCGTAACCCTCTGCGTACGCCTGCATGAGGCCGTATTCGATGCCGTTGTGGACCATCTTCGCGTAGTGACCCGCACCAACACCGCCAACGTGGACGAAGCTGTCTGCGCGTTCGCCTTCAGGGCGGAGGGCGTCGAACACCGGCATGGCAAGTTCGATGTCTTCATCGGCGCCGCCGGCCATCAGGCCGTAACCGTTTTCGAGCCCCCAAACACCACCGGAAACACCACAATCCGCGAAGCGGATGTTCTTTTCGGCAAGTGCTGCAGCGTGCTTCTGGTCTTCGGTGAAACGCGAGTTGCCACCGTCTATCACCAAGTCGCCAGCGCTCAGTTTCTCACCGAGTTCGGTCACCACGGCATCGGTGATGGGGCCCGATGGAACCATGACCCAGACCAGTCGCGGAGTGGGAAGGGCCGCGATGAGTTCATCTACGGTAGCAACATCGGTGACGTCCGGATTACGGTCGAAGCCAGTGACTTCAATGCCGCCGTTCCGCATGCGTTGCCGCATGTTGAAACCCATTTTTCCAAGGCCGATCAGACCGATGTGCACAGTGTGGACTCTTTTCTGCGAAGGTGGCGGGTACGTTCCTGCTAGTTGGGGAGGCGGACCGGCATCACGAGATAGCGGTAGTCGTCCTGGTCGTCGCCGTCCGCTTCAGCCTGGGCCGTGATCATAGCCGGCTTGGGGGCCGTGGTGAACGAGAAACGAACGTACTTGGTTTCGATGACGCTCAAGCCCTCAACGAGGTAATGCGGGTTGAAGGCAACAGTGATGTCGTCACCGGAAAGCTGGGCTTCCAGCTCTTCGGAAGCCTGCGCGTCTTCGCCGGTACCGGCGTCGAGATTCAGCAGTCCTTGGGTGAAAGCGAGACGGACCGGAGTGTTTCGTTCGGCGACAAGCGAAACGCGGCGAACTGCTTCAACCAATTCCTGGGTCTGGACCGTTGCATGGATCGGAGTTGAGTCCGGGAAAAGCGAGCGGATCTTAGGGTAGTCGCCGTCCACCAGGAGTGAGGTGGTGGTGCGTCCGCCACTTTCGAAACCGATGAGCCTGCTGTCGTCGTCCGCGAGAGCAAGGTTGATGTCGCCGCTGCCGCCAAGGGTCTTGGCTACCTCGTTCAACGTCTTGGACTTGACCAGGGCACTCGTCGAAACGCCGGGAGTGACGGGCTTCCACGGTACTTCGCGCATGGCGAGACGGTAACGGTCCGTGGCCAGGAGCGTGATGAGGTCGTCCTCGATCTCCATGCGGACACCGGTGAGGATCGGCAAGGTGTCGTCCTTGCTCGCAGCGATGATCACCTGGGAAACAGCTTGGGCGAAGGCATCTCCGGGCAAGGTGCCGCTGATGGCCGGCAATGCCGGCAACGCCGGGTACTCTCCCTCGGGCATGGTGGCCAGGTGGAAGCTGCTCCGACGGCAGGTAAGCGTGACTTTGCTGCCGTCAGTCTCAACTTCGACGGGAGCGGAGGGGAGGCTTCGGCAGATATCCGCCAATAGGCGTCCCGAAACCAAGATGGTGCCTTCCACGGCGATGTCTGCCGGAATTTCCAAGCGGGCGGAGGTCTCGTAATCGAAGCTTGAGAGGCTGACTGTTCCAGCCTCGGCTTTGAGGAGGAGGCCGGAAAGCACAGGTACAGGCGGCCGCGGAGACAACGACCGCGCGGTCCACGTAACGGCTTCTGCCAGGACGTCGCGGTCGACTCTGAACTTCACGGAGGGGTGCCGCCTTTCATTGCTGCTGCCATGTAGTAGCTGCGGATTCCTGCTTGGAAGCCGCTAAATCTTCGCAGTCCGGCACCGGAACCTGCATGGTCCGCGCTTAGCGAACTACAAACAGACCCAGGGATGGGAGCGCTGCTGACAGCTTAGCCGGAAGATCCGCGATTAACCCATCCCCGACCGGCCGGAGCCCTCCTATGTGGACAGCTGGAAGGTGGCATTGGCCAGGCCGCTGGTCTGTCATCGGGATGGTCGGGTGGGTGGCAGAACGAGATTGTTATTTGAGGGATTTCAATTTTTTGGGATTCGTAGTGTTAATAACTGCTGTGGAAACTGTGGATAACCCGATCCCACCCCGCCGTTTCGGGTTAAGCCCTGTTCACGGATTGTGCGTTAACTGGGTTTTAAACAGGGTGTGGATGGGGACAACTCCCAGGCCGGTTTTTAACGATCCACAGACGGCTTAAGGGTTTTAAGCCCATTAACCGCGCTTGTCCCCTTAAGTATCCACAGGCTTATCCACATGCACCTTTTAATAAGGTATGTAGTGCCGGGCGCGATGTTGAATTCAGGAGTCCCGCTGCTGCTGTTTGATCCGGTTGGTCAGCTCGGTGACCTGGTTGTAAATCACACGACGCTCTGCCATCAGCTCGCGGATTTTGCGGTCAGCGTGGATGACCGTGGTGTGATCGCGTCCGCCGAGCTCCTGTCCGATCTTCGGCAAGGACATATCCGTCAGTTCGCGGCACAGGTACATAGCGATCTGTCGTGCGGTCACCAACGTACGTGTGCGGGACTTGCTGCAGAGCTCTTCCATGCTGAGCTTGAAGTAGTCAGCCGTCTGGTCGAGGATCTGCTTTGCCGTGATTTCCTGGGCACCGTCATCGGTGATGAGGTCCTTGAGGACCATTTCAGCCAGGGCCACGTCCACCGGCTGGCGGTTGAGGCTTGCGAACGCGGTGACGCGGATCAGGGCGCCTTCGAGTTCGCGGATGTTGCTGGAGATCTTTGACGCGATGTATTCCAGGGCGTCGTCCGGTGCCGAGAGACCTTCGCTCAGGCCCTTCTTGCGGAGGATCGCGATGCGGGTTTCAAGTTCCGGCGGCTGGATGTCCGTCAGCAGGCCCCACTCGAAGCGGGACGTCATGCGGTCCTCGAAGCCGGCGAGCATCTTGGGCGGCTGGTCGGAGGTGATGACAACCTGCTTGTTGGCGTTGTGCAGGGCGTTGAACGTGTGGAAGAACTCTTCCTGGGTCCGGTCCTTGCCCGCCAGGAACTGGATGTCATCAATCAGAAGCACGTCCACGTTGCGGTACGTGGTCTTGAAGCTGGTGCCCTCGTCATCGCGGATGGAGTTGATGAAGTCGTTGGTGAACTCTTCGGAGTTCACGTAGCGGACCCGGATGCCGCTGTAGAGCCGGCGGGCATAGTGTCCGATCGCGTGCAGCAGGTGCGTCTTGCCGAGACCCGAGTCACCGTAGATGAACAGCGGGTTGTACGCCTTGGCAGGCGCTTCGGCGACGGCGACGGCGGCCGCGTGCGCAAAACGGTTCGAGGAACCGATAACGAAGGTGTCGAAGATGTACTTCGGATTCAGGCGACCAAACTCATGCGAGGTGCTGGGCGGAGTGGGCTGCGGCTTCGGCTCGGCGAAGTCAGATACTGCGGACAGCTCGACGACGGGTTCCGGCTCTGCGTGGACGGGCACCAGATCGGTGTCTACATCGATGGCGCATCGGATGTCATCCGAGAAGACGCTGCGGAGGGCATCGTCCAGGGCATCCTTGACCTGCGTCTGCAGGACTTCGCGGGTGAGTTCATTGGGAACGGCCACCAGCAAGGTGGAACCGATGAGGCCCTGTGCCTGGGCGAGGATGACGAAACCGCGCTGACGGGGTGAGACCCGGTCGTCTTGTTCCATGAGGCTCAGCACCCTGCGCCAGGAACTTCCGACAGTGTTGGCGTGGTTGGCTTCGTCTACTGTCATCAATCAGTTCCTAAATACTTGCTTGCCGGCGTTGCTGGCAGCCGAAGTGTCTCCGGCGGCGCTGTTCTGGGCGATAATCCACAGAGTTATACACAGCGGGTGGACATTGGGCTACTGAGCCACTCTAGGGGATGGAATCGCTAGAAGATAGCTGGGAAGTTGCCTGTGGATAATTACACCGTTGTGGTTCTGGAATCAGGCCTGTGAGCCACTTCATCCACAGGCTGGGAACGGTAGTTGGGCACAGCTGTGGATAGAGTCGCGGCAGGCTCCCGGTTTGACTGTGGGTGCCTTTTTGCCCTAACGTTGTGAAGTCCTTTGTGTCCGCTTTTGAGATCAGTTGTAAGTCCGTACGTTCACCGTACGGAAGGCAACGGCGGCAGGCACATACAAAACTTAGCGTCGGCCAGTTCTTCCCCTTTTTGATCGGGTGGGCGCACCTTTGATCCACTGGAGTAACTAACGTGAGCAAGCGGACTTTTCAGCCGAATAACCGCCGTCGGGCCAAGAAGCACGGCTTCCGCCTTCGTATGCGCACCCGTGCCGGCCGCGCCATCCTGGCTGCCCGTCGCGGCAAGGGCCGCGTCGAACTGTCGGCGTAAATAACTGACTTGTCGGTCAGGGTCTTTTTGCGGGTTTTACGGTGCTAGCCACCCCTAACCGTCTGCGGACGTCTACCGACTTTTCAACAACTGTACGTTCCGGCGTCCGCAATGGACGCCGGAACTTAGTGTTATATACGGCCTCTATCGGGGCCGGGGAGCCGAGTCGAATCGGCTTCATTGTCTCCAAAGCCGTCGGGAACGCCGTGACCAGGAACCTCGTTAAGAGGAGACTGAGAGAAGCAGGCGCACTTTCCTTGCACACGCATGGAACGGGTCTGGCGGTCGTGGTCCGGGCACTGCCCTCAGCTGCATCTGCCAGCTGGGAGCAATTGCTCTCTGACTACAACGCCGCACTGGCAGTGACGACGAAGCGATTGGGTGGCTCAGTTCCACGCAACGCTTCGACTGAACACAACGGCACCACAACGGAAGGGACACCGCGTGCATGACATAAGCACCGCCGTCGTTCCTTCTTCAAGCGCGCCCTCCGGACAGGTTCCCTCAAGGAATCTGTCCGCTGCGGTGGGCACCTTCCTTTGGGAGTTGCCGCGCAACATTCTTATTCTTTTGCTGAAGGCGTACCGCAAGGTCATCTCGCCCCTGTACGGCCAGGTTTGCCGTTTCTTTCCCTCTTGCTCGGCGTACGCGCTGGAAGCAGTAACGGTGCATGGCGCCGTGAAGGGTAGCTGGCTCGCAGCCAAAAGGCTCGCCAAATGCCACCCTTGGAATGCCGGTGGAGTGGACCATGTCCCCGCCGGCCACCGTCACTGGCCCGAAGGCCGGACGCCCACAATTGTTGTACTGAACAATCCGGACCAGTTCCTGGCTGCTCAGGCTGATGAAGAAGGCCGCTCGGCGGCCTAACGAATAGGGATATCGTATGGACTTCTTTGAAACAATCATGTTTCCGTTCAAGTGGCTGGTGTCAATCATCATGGTTGGCTTCCACGAGGGACTGAGCTTCATTGGCCTGCCCGCCGCTAACGGCTGGACGTGGACTCTGTCCATCATCGGCCTCGTGTTGGTGATCCGTGCCGCCCTGATTCCTGTCTTCGTCAAGCAGATCAAGGCTCAGCGCGGCATGCAGCTGCTGCAGCCGGACCTGAAGAAACTTCAGACCAAGTACAAGGGCAAGACCGATCAGCTCTCCCGCCAGGCCATGGCGCAGGAACAGATGGCGCTGTACAAGAAGCACGGGACCAACCCGTTCTCGGCATGTTTGCCGATGCTGATCCAGATGCCGTTCTTCTTCGCGCTGTTCCAGGTGTTGTCGGGTATCACCGCGGCCCGAAACACCGGCAAGGGCATCGGGGCAATGAGTGCCGACCAGGTTGTCCAGTTCGATGAATCCAGCATCTTTGGCGCTCCGCTCTCTGCATCGCTGCTCCACGGTGGTGCTGGTGGCAACGAGGTCGCAGTCTGGATTCTCTCTATCGTGATGATCGTCGCCATGACGGCATCGCAGTTCATCACCCAGAAGCAGATCATGGCCAAGAACATGTCCGAAGAGGCCATGGCCAGCCCATTCATGCGCCAGCAGAAGATGATGCTCTACATCCTGCCGCTCGTGTTCGGTATCGGTGGTATCAACTTCCCGATCGGTGTCCTTATCTACTGGACCACAACCAACCTCTGGACCATGGGCCAGCAGTTCTTTGTCATCCGCCGTATGCCCACCCCCGGCTCACCTGCTGCGAAGGCACTGGAGGAGCGACGCGCCGCGAAGGGCCTGCCGCCGCTGCTGGGTGGCAAGAAGACCGCGGACGCTGCTGCTGAAGCCGAAGCTGCTGCCGCTGCAGCAGCCGAAATCCGTGCCCAGCGCGTCCAGCCACAACGTAAGAACAGGAAGAAGAAGTAATGTCTGCCGAGAGCACTGAAGAAGTTATTGCCGCTGTGACTGAAGACGAGGAAGTCTCCACGGAAGAGACCCAGTCCAAGACGGCCAGCCGCTTGGAAGAAGAGGGCGACATCGCGGCCGACTACCTCGAAGAACTTCTTGATATTGCCGATATCGATGGCGACATCGACATTGAGGTTCGCAATGGACGCACGTACATCTCCATCGGCGCCGATGAAGAGTCTGCAGCCCTGGACAGCCTCGTAGGACGCGACGGTGAGGTCCTGGAAGCACTGCAGGAGCTGGCCCGCCTGTCTGTTCTTTCTGCCACCGAAAACCGTTCGCGCCTGGTGCTGGACATTAACGGTTACCGCAAGGAGCGCGCCGGCGTTCTTCAGCAGATTGCCGAAGACGCCGTGGCCAAGGTCAAGACCGACGGCGGTACCGTCGCCCTGGAGCCGATGAGCGCTTACGAGCGCAAGATCGTTCATGACGCCGTGGCCGACCTCGGATTTGTTTCCGAGTCCGAAGGCGAAGGCGCTGGCCGCCACATCGTCGTCTCGGCTGACTAGCAGCTCATGGTTGACATCACCGCAGCTGAACTGGAAGCGGCAGAGAAGATTTTTGGGGAGCGCTTGGATCTCGCCAGGCGCTACGTGGAACACCTGGCAACGTCAGGAACCGAGCGCGGCCTGATTGGCCCTCGCGAGATTCCGCGTCTGTGGAGCCGGCACGTTCTCAACTGTGCGGTCATTGAATCCGCCATTGCCATGGACAGCCACGTCGCCGATGTCGGATCCGGGGCAGGCCTGCCGGGCCTTTGCCTGGCGATTGCCCGCCCGGATCTGGAACTGACCCTGATTGAGCCGCTGGAACGTCGTGTCATCTGGCTCCAGGAAGTCGTTGATGACCTCGGCCTGGACAACGTCACCATCATGAGGACGCGTGCTGAGCTCGCTGTCGGAATGGTGGACGCAGATGTTGTTACCGCCCGGGCGGTTTCTGCTCTTTCCAACCTGGCAGGCCTCACGATTCCGCTGTTGAACGGCCGTGGTGAAGTGGTGGCCATCAAGGGTCGCAGTGCCGCCGAGGAGATTGAGAAGGCAAAGAAGGTCATCCGCAAACTTGGCGGCGTGGAAACGTCCGTTGTGGTTTGTGGACAGGAGCTTTTGGAGGAACCCACCACCGTGGTGAGGATTATCGTCAACAAGCCCGGAAAGACAGTCTGAGACCCGCTCGGTTTCCCGCGTGTCGGCGGCTGAGCAGTTAGGCTAGAGAACGGCAGCAAGCGCCGAATGAGAGTGAGAGTGTGACCAGTGGGCAGTAGTGAAACCTCCACGCAGCGAATCCCCCCGTTTATGTCTTTGGGGTCCGCGCGGGCCATGGCTACACCCTCTGCGTCTCTCCAGTCTGCGATAGTGCGCACTGATTCGGTTGATAATGCGGCAGTTTCACGTGAAACCGTAGTTGATGGAGTGCATAACGTGATGGATTCCATTGATGATTCGAGTCCCATCGCCCGTCAATTGGCTAACGAGACCCGTCGGCGCGAACGCTTGATTGGCAGGGAACTGCCCAAGCCGGACAAGACCCGTATCTTCACGGTTTCCAATCAAAAGGGTGGGGTTGGAAAGACCACCACCACGGTGAACATCGCTGCCGCCCTTGCCTCTGCCGGCCTCAACGTGCTGGTGATCGACATTGACCCCCAAGGCAATGCCTCAACAGCTCTGGGCATTGAGCACCATGCCGACGTGGACAGCATCTACGACGTCCTGATCAATGACCTTCCGTTGAAGGACGTTGTGGCTCCGTGCCCCGACATTCCCAATCTGATCTGTGCGCCCGCGACCATTCACCTCGCCGGCGCAGAGATTGAGCTGGTTTCCCTGGTCGCCCGCGAGCAGAGGCTTCGACGCGCCATCGACGTCTATGCCAAGGAGCGCGAGAAGAACGGTGAAGGCCGACTGGACTTCATCTTCATTGACTGCCCACCGAGTCTGGGACTGCTGACAGTCAATGCGTTCTGTGCCGCGAGTGAAGTCCTCATTCCCATCCAGTGCGAGTACTACGCACTCGAAGGCCTGAGCCAGCTCCTCAAGAACATCGAGATGATCCAGAAGCACCTCAACGCTGACCTGGTGGTCTCGACAATTCTCTTGACGATGTACGACGGCCGGACAAACCTGGCTGCGCAGGTGGCGTCCGAGGTCCGCCAGCACTTCCCCGAGCAAGTTTTGGGAGCTGTGGTCCCGCGCTCCGTGCGCATCTCTGAAGCGCCGAGCTACCAGCAAACGGTCATGACCTACGATCCTTCGTCGAGCGGCGCGCTGTCCTACATGGAAGCCGCCGCCGAAATCGCTGAACGCTAGAATTCTTGAAACACTGCAACAGCCTGAGCAGCGCCTTGCTCGGCTATTTCATCGGAGGGATGAATCAATGAGCGAAAAGCGAAGGGGCCTCGGCAGGGGTCTTGGGGCTCTCATTCCTAGCTCGGCCGCGGCCCAGGGAAACGGCGCCGCACCATCCCGCCCAGTGGACCTGTTCTTCCCGGAAGCCAGGAAGACAGAAGATCCGGCAGTGGAAGCTCCGCTTCAGGTCTCAGCTGCCGAGGCAGAGTCAAAACCGGATACGGCAGTGCCGGCCGCTGGTAAGGCTGCAGCGCCCAAGACCAAGAGTGCGGCCGCCAAGGCCCCGGCCAAGCCCTCCACCGCTAAGTCATCGCCAGCCAAGCCTGCCACTAAGCGAACTGCCGCGTCAGCTGATCTGACGGTGGACGATTCGGAATCCGCAGTTGCAGCAACGACGTCGTTCGCTCGCTCCGCCGCGGACGTAGAGTTGGTGGAGGTTCCCGGTGCTCGCTTTGCCGAGATTCCCGTAGGCGACATCCACCCGAACCGCAAACAGCCGCGTTCGGTCTTCGATGAAGATGACATGGCCGAGCTGGTCCACTCTGTCCGGGAAATCGGCGTTCTCCAGCCAATTGTTGTGCGTACTTCAACCGAAAAGGATGGAGAACCGTATGAATTGGTTATGGGAGAGCGTCGCTGGCGTGCAGTGCAGGCCGCGGGACTGGAAACCATCCCTGCAATCGTCCGCGACACTACCGACGACGACCTGCTCCGCGACGCTCTGCTGGAGAACCTGCACCGCAGCCAACTGAATCCCCTGGAAGAGGCCGCAGCCTATCAGCAGCTCCTGGAAGACTTCGGGACCACGCACGAGCAGCTTGCAGACCGCATCGGTCGATCGAGGCCCCAGGTCTCCAACACTCTTCGCCTCCTGAAGCTCCCGCCTTTGGTTCAGCGGCGGGTAGCTGCCAGCGTGCTGTCGGCCGGCCATGCACGGGCTCTCCTTGCACTTCCGGATGCGGCAGCGATGGAGCGCTTGGCACAGAAGATTGTGGCTGAAGGTATGTCCGTGCGGGCTACAGAGGAGGCAGTGGCTCTCTATCAAGATCCCACTACCCCTGCCAAGAGCAGCATCCCGAAGGCCAACGCGCGCCACGAGCGCTTGGACTACTTGGCGTCATCCCTTTCGGATCGTTTGGACACAAACGTGAAGATCACCCTGGGTGCGCGTAAAGGCCGCGTGAGCATTGAGTTTGCCAGCGTCGAGGACCTCAACCGCATCATGGATGTACTTGGACCTGGTGCCGAGGATTAATTGATACGCTTTCAACTGAATGGGGCTTACTCTTCGAGTAGGCCCCATTTTTTGTGCGAAATCTCAGTAAGATTCCTCTATTTGGAACAGGCTGTTCGACCGGCACTGCTTCGCTGTTGATTGTTCGGGCCGGCAGTCTTTGCATCTCTTCGTGTACCTATGGTCGTCATAATGTTTCACGTGAAACTGGGGCTGATAGCCATGAATCCCATCCGACTAGAACCAGCCTGCAAAAACGCGATAAAACGTGGTAACTCGCAGGAATCTCCGGTTGAGGTGAACCATCAAACCGTCCTGTTTGCGCGTAGGATCGCCAGCTGGCTGGTTTGTACCGCGTCCAGGGCCGAGGTGCTGCACTCTGAACCACGTGATGAGAGACATGGGGCCTATGTGTTCGCTTATTCACAAAGCGGACAGGCACGAGAGTACCTTGCGGAATACCCTTGATTCTGGCGTCTTCACCCACGGTGCAGTTGTTGGAGGGAGAGCGCATCGTAGAAGGATTTCCCTTTGCGCGCGAACAGCGCTTTTCTTAACGAAAATGCAATGCGATCCATATCATTGCGCAAGGGTGGTTGGCTTGGGCCATGCAGGGCCCTCTCGCTGGTATCCACTGCGGCGAATGGAGCTGTCCCCCTGATGTTTCACGTGAAACTGTTGCGGGCAATCACTGGTTGCCATAATCTCGTCACCAGATAGCGGTATCGTGATGAGTTCTGGGCCCCAGGTGGGACAAGTACCACCAGCACCACGGTCTCCAATGCTGAACCTCTGGTGGTGGCGGCGGCGGAGTGGGTCCTGGGGAGGGCCACGGTTTTGTACGCTTGTGAGGCTATTGCGCCCATTCCCTAACTGTTCGGCACTACATTTGGGTGAGGTCAAGAAGGCAGGAAGCTCTGTGCTGGGTGGATGCTGCCCAGACGGTCGGGATTGGATGCTTGTTCTGCAAGTACCGGTAGCCGATGTATAGCAATGTCGATACTTCCGCCTCTGAGTACCGTTTTCGTGAGCTCTAGCCGAGTACCTGACTGAGGGTCACCCTGCCTGCGTGCGCCGTATGTGAATGAGGTCGATGTTTCACGTGAAACAGTGCCTCCACTCGTCGCGTAGGTGCCATCACCGGGCGTTATCTAACCCATCACGGAGCGTTGGAGCCTGGAGGGTTTGTGTTCGATCAGAAGAATTTGGTGGAACACGAGGGAGCTTTGTCGTTGATCCTCGGACAGAGCATCGTGGAGCGTCTCAGTGATCGTCCTGACACTTCACGTTTGGGCCTGGTTTGCTCAAGATGTGCCGATGAACTCGGCGTCGTCGATGTTTCACGTGAAACAGGCAGCCGACATGTCTGTGTATGAAACCTTATGAGGGATTCTTGCCTATTCACGGGAATCTGTAATCATCGGTTGGTAGTCGAGGTCCGTAGTGAGACGTACCGGTACTATTTGGGATGGTCAGCTCTGTGCATTGCCACCATGCTGGACCGCTCCCCTGTCTGTTAGGCACGAGGGCCAGTGGGGAGCAGCGCGATCTCGGGTCACCTCAACTCGGGTTGGTTCCGTAGATGAGGTCCCATGTATGGGTTGCCCTCCAGGTTCCGACAGTAGGGCGGCACGGGCTCAAGCGGCGCATCTGGCGGGTCACCGAATATTGCAGAGACTTTACCGCTGTGCCAACCAGCGCGAATTACATCTGTTCGACATTCAACGGACTGACTGCGGTCAGCGCTTCTCGGCTGAATGGCAGTGGATGAAGAAGATGCCCCAACGAAGCCTCCGGGGTCCGACTGTGGCAGCCACATTTGTCGTGTTGCCGGTCTGTGCGCCGACACTAGACGTTGTCCGCTGGTACTGGGCCTGATCGCGATCGCGGCACGCCGTGCGCCCTGCTAAAGGCCTAGTGGAAGCTGTGTCAGGAGAGAGTGGGACGTCGACGCCCGAGTGGGTACACTCCTCGGACCCTCCTGGCTGGGGTGATGCCGTCCTTCCGATGAGGGGCAAGATGGAGATGACTTCAGCTTAGGCTAACCCCTTTGCTGGCCCGGGTTAATCCAGTGGAGGACCACGGACAGATGCCATGGCCCACCTAGCTGTCTTCGGGGACTTCACCACCTGCTGAGGACCCCAGTATGTGTTTGCACTTGAAGGGAGCCACCGCGCATTCGATGTGGCGGCAACAGTATGCCACTTCTGGCGAAGTCGTCAGGGACTGGCTTCGCTGCGTGTTCCGCGCGCCGTGGATGGCTGTCCGTACTTAGTTGTGACGGCCATCTGAGTGACACTGGTTTGGTGACTTTGGGGCGTCACGGCTTTTGGTGTCCTCAAAGGTGGTTGTGACACCACTAGCCCGCCTCAGTCACTGCAGCATGACTCTGGCTACCATACCTAAGACTCGGGGGCATAATAGGCCTCCCTTGCAAGGATGCACACTCGCGGACGAGTAGTCCGTCGGAGCGCAACAGTGACGAACGTTGAGAGATGACAACCCGGCGTCCAACGCTCAGCAACGGGCTTGCCGGTACGCATAGCAGAGGACCGCTCTCAGAATGGTCCGATGTCGTTCGTGCGGGCACAGCTCCCTCTCCTGCTCACTGTGTCTCGCATAAGAGCATGTGCCTCTCTGCGCTAGCAGAGGGAAGATTTGGACTGAGCAGTGTCGTCTCCCTTATGCTCCCAAGTTGCTATATGTTTCACGTGAAACCGACGGCTGCCTAAGCGTCCTGCCAGCAGACCATACGATCGTCACGACTGTGCATATTGCGGTGGATATCCCTGTGGATAACAATGGGGATAACTCTGTGAGTAAGTTGCCGAATTTCTCCGAGCCTGGGAGGGTCATTTGGCCTGTACGACAGTTCTCGCCTCGTTCCTATCCGTTGATGAGGACGCTGTGTATGAGGCGGACCTCGCAGCCCGGGTCTACGGGCCTAAGTGACTGTGTTTAACACCATATTCCTCTGATTTTGAGCTACTTTCAGTCAGGGTCCGCCAAGACGCTACAGCGGTCCCCTGCGGTGCTTCCAGCCGGCAAGTTCGGAAGCGCCATCATCGAATCACCGGTGATGGCCAAGGGCACTGTGAACAACATCATGGGCAGTGGATAAGCCTGTGGATAAGATTGTGCACAACTTTGGTATCGGGGTAGGTGGAACGGTGGACAACCGTGGGCCTAGACACGCGTTTCAGTCGCCACGGCCCCAAGGTCTGGTTCTCTCTGACCTCCTTATCCCGTTTTCGGGAAGTTGGTTTGGTGTTTGGGTTCCGCACGACGATGTGCCTGCGTTGAACTGCTGTGACCACTCTGCCGACCGACTGAGGTCCTAGTGGCAAAGTCAAGGCAAGTAGGCGGTACGGAGTTAGGCGACAGTCCCCATCGAGGACATGCAGTCATCCGATGTCTCGGACAGTTGTCCACGATGGATGACTACACCAGAGACTACCCATCCCGGCGTCCCAGTGGTTTGCCATGGGCACCGTGTGTTGGGGGCATGCACTGTGTCTTGTAGGGCGTTTGCCGCACGCGCTGGCATTGTCAGTGTTGCGCCCTATCTGTGAGGCGTCCTGCAGCTGCGCGCGAAGCGATGTGCTTGCCCATCTCCCCGGGCCGTGGTGGGCGCTGAGGATCGCCCAGTTCAACTCAGCTCGGGGACTGTGACTTTGAGTTGCGGACATGGTTGAACCTTGGAGAGAACGCGGACAATTGATCCTTGGCCGTGAGTTGGATCGCGTACATACCGTCTCCGTCTGCGGGAGGCTTCACAGTGGGTTCGACCTGGGGGCTGCATTGTTTCACGTGAAACGGGGCCGACCCAGATGGATCCGCGTTTCACGTGAAACATCGCAGGTTCAAGTGAACATCGATGCGAATGTCCGGTGGTGTGGGTACTTGGGCGTGGGAGCGGCGATGAGCTCGCCCACGTGGTTGGCCTAGAGATGCCCCACCGCAGACAGTCTAAGCTGCTACCGCCTTTCCTAGGGACAGCTGGGTGGGCTGCATGCATGCGCGCGCTGGCCCTGCCCCCAGTCCTACAGTCCGTGGCGACTTGTACGTCCAGTCCACCTTCTGCGTCGTCACCTGTGGGGTGAGGGGTTCGATTTGGGAAGCGGTGTGGCGCCGATGGTTGGAGGGGCTACGTGCAGCTCAATCGTTTCAGTCCTGGCTGGTCAGCCACGCCCGTCGGATCTTCGTATTTGCGATGGATACGCAACGGGACTCGATGGACCTGACAGTACCAGCATGGTGGACGCTGGCAGCCTCTTAGCTGTGAAGAGGATCGCTTTGTGCTAGCTGACTTCAGCACCCAAATACTGAAGAATCATAAGTGTTTCCTGGGGAGGCCAAATACGAACGCACCTGCCGAGGGAAGGTTAGGAGTGTTTCACGTGAAACACGACTAGTCCCGAACCGGAGAGTTGAATCCGAGTGTCATAGCGAGCTGCAGACAGGGCACGGCGACGAAACAATGACTCCAGAAGGACTCGCACTCGAAAGGTGGGTGGACTCTGGTTTCGAACTTGATCTGCTTGCGGATAAGTCGAAGCCGGCTGGGTGAGCGCAATGCATCGCGCTCGGTCGCAGGAGTGCACACATCGACGTGTGATCTGTTCGGAGTCCGTGGCCTCTATCCCCTATTGCAGCCCCTCACCAATGTCGATCTCACCTTCCCCTTGGCTATCCCGGGCCTCGTGATGGCGCATTGATGGCGTGCGTTGCACCCGGAAGAGCGCGACGAGGCAATCCCAAGGGAATGGGACTGCGCTCGTTTCCTCAAATCTCTGTTCTCAGTGTGGTTTACAGGCCGCCGAGTGTTTGAGTCACATGGGAGCTCGTACAAACATTGACCCTCGGTCCCTTTGATGGCGATGAATGTCGTGGCTCTCAGAAGTCTTCGGGCTGGCCCAATGGCGGACAGAATCGTCTCGCACCTGCAGCCGGCAGCATAAGCATCAGGCCCCTACGAGAGGTTGAAATAGAAGGTGTCCGGCTGAGCTCAGCTTGGTTCCGAGTCTGAGTACGGGCAGCTATTTTGCTCCGCGCAACTGCGTCACTGCAGAAGGTGGTGTGCGCAAACACTCTTGAACTGAGGTGTAGCGCATTCAAAGGTAAGTCGCGGTTGGCCAGGATGAGTGTTTCACGTGAAACACTCACGCATTGGATTCGATTCTCGCCCGGCAATTCAGGTTTCGTGCGGCATCGACCACGCGTAACCGTAGGTTCGCAAACAGTTCCGGGAGCGGTCACCGGGATACGCGACGGGATCCAGAAGTAGTTCCCGGCAACATCAAAGGGGGCGGTCCCCCAAACCTGGCTTTGCAAACAAGAGCCGCCGAATGAGGCGCCTACGGAAATCGGTTTTGAGTAACAAGTTCGCTACAACCCTTTTCGGTCGAGACGGGGATCGAATTCCTCTTACTGCAGCTCATTGATCGACCGTTGCTATTGGTGCTTGGCGTAGCCCTCCGTGCCATTGCACTGCCGTTTTCGCTTGCATCTCTCGGATCGCCATGAACAGAACAGGGCGATTCGGACCTCCGGAGTAGCCTCTACTTTGGCGACTTCTGGCCCCCACAGAACTAAAAGTGGTTCGCCGGGTTTCGTGCGCGAATCTACAGGGCTATGATCGCGTTCCCCTCATCCCCATAAGACCTTGGCCGCTGGCACCACTTCTGCTATCCGGGTCGCATCTGGTATCGATCATTCTAATCAGCAGCCAGTTCCCCCCGAACCAAGGTCACGGATCCGTGGCTGCGCAGAGCCGTACCGGAGTCGACATATTGCATAACGGCTCAGGCGCAGGTGTGTTTGCTCGGATTAGCGGGTCAAATGTTAGACCGCCTGAGAATTACGGCCCTGTCCTTGACCGCACTGCAGACCGACGGAAGTACTCACAACCAGCCCGGAACTTGTGCCTCACATTGCTTGAAGGAAAGGGATGTGAGTGAGGGTTTGGTGGGTGGGCCCGGTTGGTGAGAGAGGGTTTGGTGGGTCGGCGGATTCCGGCCTACCCCAGGTAGGGAGAACTGAAAAGCGCCAAAGTACCGAAAATGAAGCCTTCCACGGCAACTGACCCCGGAAAAGTGACCGTATTAGGTTCACTATGCCGAAAATAACAGAAAACCGGCGGTTCCCGCCCCCGTCAGGAGTGGCAACCGCCGGCTTTCGATAAATCAGGATCAGGAATTGACCCTAGGACAGGACGTCCGCAAATTCCTTCTCGAAGAACTGCTTCGGCTTGGCGCCGATGACAGTGCTCTTAACTTCTCCCCCGCTGAACAGGTACACGGCCGGGATGGACGTGATGCCGTACTCGGCCGCGATGCCGGGGTTGTCGTCGACGTTGAGTTTTACGACGTCAACCTTCTCGCTGTATTCAACGGAAATCTCGTCGAGGATGGGGCCAAGCTTGCGGCAGGGGCCGCACCACTCTGCCCAGAAGTCCACGATGACTGGCTTCTCGGAAGCCAGGACATCCGTGCTGAAGCTTGCGTCAGTTACGTCTTTTGCGTTGCTCATAACTTTTCCCTTCGTATGGTTGCTTGGATGCAGCTTAGGAGTTCAGGTCTGCGAGGTAGTGCTCAACATCGAGGGCAGCCACACAACCGGAGCCCGAAGCCGTGATGGCCTGGCGGTAGGTGGGATCGATGACGTCGCCTGCGGCGAACACACCCTTAATGTTGGTCCGGGAGCTGCGACCCTCCACAGCGATGGTCCCCTCGGGCGTCAGGTCAATCTTGCCCTTGATGAGGTCCGTGCGGGGATCGTTTCCGATCGCCACGAACACGCCGGTGACTGCCAATTCCGACTCGGTACCGTCGACAAGGTTCTTCAGCTTCAGACCGGTGACCTTGTCGCCACCCAAAACGTCCTCAACGGCCGTGTTCCAGACGAAGTTGATCTTCTCGTGTGCCTGGGCGCGGTCGCCCATGATCTTGGAAGCCTTGAGCGTATCGCGGCGGTGGACCACTGTGACAGACTTTGCGAACTTGGTGAGGAACAGTGCTTCCTCCATAGCGGAGTCGCCACCGCCGATGACCGCGATGTCCTGATCTTTGAAGAAGAAACCGTCGCAGGTTGCACACCAGCTAACGCCGTGGCCTGAGAGACGCTTTTCGTTGGCCAAGCCGAGCTCGCGATAGGCCGAACCTGTGGACAGGATGATGGCCTTCGCCTGGAAGGTCTCCCCCGTTCCGATGGTCACAGTCTTGATGTCGCCGTCGAGATCGAGTTCAGTGACGTCCTCGAACTGGATCTCGGTGCCGAATCGCGCGGCCTGCTTTTCGAAGTTCTCCATGAGGTCCGGACCCATGATGCCCTCGGGGAAGCCGGGGTAGTTCTCTACGTCCGTGGTGTTCATCAGTTCGCCACCAGCGGTGACTGAACCGGCAATGAGCAGAGGCTTCATGTTGGCACGGGCGGTGTAAACAGCGGCTGTGTAGCCAGCTGGGCCTGAACCTACGATGATGACGTCACGCACCTGCGATGCGCTGTTTTCTGCAATGCTCACGTGGCGTGAACCTCTTCCTTAGTCGATGCTGCGGCTTTCGGGGCAGCCACCTGACTCAACCCCGGTTACGCCCCAAATATTCCGTTGGAGTTGGGGACCTAAAAGCCACCATCATTCAGGGTACCGTCTGGGGACACGGCAAATCGAAGTGGGGACTCCCGTGACTGGGAGCCCCCACTGTGCGAGACAAAGAGAAACGAACTACTGAACAGTTACCTCAGCCAGGCGCAGGCCGAATCCGAAACGGGTCTTCGGTGCAGCCAGCTTGGGGAGCGTTTTGATATCCACGATGACGTACTGCGTTTGCGTGGGCGCCGCCAGGGGCATGGTCAACTCCGGGGACGTGAAGCTGTTGGTGCCTACCAGCTTGGCACCGTCCATGGCCGGCCTGTCGTTGGTGTAAACATTTATGCTGCCGCCGGATCCACCCAACTGGTTCAACACAACGGACTTGACCTCAGTCTTTTCCTTGAGCTCAATAACCAGCGGCATGTTGGTGACGAGTCCACCCCAGTCGGCCGTGGCAAACTCCATGTCTGACCAGTAGCTTGCTGCGTTGCCGTCAAAAGCCCTTGTGAGGTCCTTGTCATACTCTGCGGCGAAGGGGAAGTCACCAAGACGAGTAATCCCAGCAATGGCAGGCGGTACGGCCGGAGGCGCAGTCTCCGAAGGCGTTGGTTCCTCGGATTGCGTGCTGTTGGTCTGGGGCGCAGACGTGTTCTGCGTGGCTGCGGGCGCACCGCTGGGAAGGAGGCTGCCCAGGTTGGTGACAGCGAGGACAAGTCCCACGATCAACACGGCAGCCAGCAAGCCGCCGACGAGCCAGCGGAGCGAACGGGGCTCCTTCTCTGGAACGTCGTCCTCGTAGACTTCCTCGTCGTCGTAGTCTTCCTGGACAGCGGCAGACGCCGGGAAACTGGTGGGGGCACGGTCGTAAGCGGAGTCTGAGGTACCTCGCGCAGCGGCCGCGGCGCCACCAACAGCGCCACCACCAGCAGCACCGGCAGCACCGGCACCTCCCCCGGCAAAGCCGTAGTCCTCTTCGGACCACAGGGAAACCTTGGGCTCAGCCGGTTCACGTGCCGGTGCCGGCTGTGCAGTGACGGCCTGTGTTGGCGGCTGGGCCGGCGCGACAGGAGCAGACGGAGCCGGCTGGGATGTGACGGCCTGAGTGGGCGGCTGAGCCTGAATACCGGGGGTAGCCGCGCCAGCACTGGACGCAGCAGCACCCGAGCCGGCAGCTGCACCGGCGTCGTGATTCTTGGAAGCCGAGTTCTTCAGCGCGGCGAGTCCGGCTGCTCCGGCACCCGCGGCAGCAGCAAGCTTGCCGGCAATGCCGCTCTTGGACGACGACGGGCTGGAAGAAGGCATGGGAGGCACGTTGCCGGCCTGGGAGCCGGTGGCGTCCTGCTGGGTGTCGTCCTCGGATGGGATGGGGTAGCCGTTTTCGTCGTACTGGATGTACTCGGCGTCGTGCTCATCGTCCTCGTACAGGCCGTCGTACGTTTCGGGCTCGTAGGTGCGAGCCTGGCCGAAGATCTCACTGCCGAGCGTCTCCGTGAAGAAGGGTTCGATGTACGGCGGGTTGGTGGCAACCACCAGATCCAGCAAATCAGGCGCGGTGCTGTGGTTGGTGATGAGGTACGTGGTGTTGTCGCTGACGCCAAGGTCCAGGATTTGGACATGGCCAGGGCGCTCCCCCGTGGCGACTTCACGGGCGCTCTGCGCTACCTGTTCAGCGTTTCCGGGACCGGCGACAAGGATGCTCACGGGACGGTTGAGGACCTGGTCCACGCCGTCGAGCACCTGATCTTGGTCATGCGAGGTCAACACATTGGCCGTGACCTTGTAGCGGCCGCCAAGTACTGATCCGACGTCGATCGGGTGGGACACGTGTTCCTCCTAGGCTGTCCGGGAGCTGCGGGTCCTGCACGCGGCCGGCCCGGCGAGCCGGTTCAACCGCTTTTGCAACTACCTGTATTCGTTTTCTAGCCTAGCCGATTGATGCCCGCCGCCCATGTTGGCGGCACCGGCTCACTTCCGGTGGTTTCCGCGCGTTGGGAAGTAGGGATTGCGTCCGGCGTCCCCTTGATATGTGCGTCGACCCGGCAACGGGACCTGCGGCCTGAACTTGCCGCCCCGGGCCGTGCTGGGCGCGTCCTCTTCCGGCAAGTAGGTTTTCGGCGCGTCCGGAGCCTCCGTACTGGGCACCGGAGCAACGCGTTCGACAGCAGGGCCGGCCCGGTAGGACGTCGCGTCGAACTCGCCCGAGATGCGCGGAATCAAACCGGTGTCGTCCGAGACCGTGGCGCGCGCCGCCGTCGTGGGTTCTGCGACCTCCCCGGAAACCGGCGCCGGTGCACCACGGCCCAAACGCCCCATGAGCGGTCGGAGGAGGTCACGAAGCTCGGTGACGTGGAAGACGCGTAACAGGACCAAATAGGCGAGCAGCATGACGGGCCCGACGACGACGACGGTTACCAGAGCGGCCGGGCGGCTGCTCCACGCGAAGCCGTCGGCGCGGTAGCTGCCAAGGAGCCACAGCGCAGCAGCACCGGCCAACGCGGAACCCAAGCCCGCGTAGCCCATGCGGATGTACGAATTGGCGATGCGGGGGCCGTCCAGGTGACCCAGCATGCGGCGCAGGAACACCACGCTGATCACCACGGAAAGAATGTTTCCCAAGGTGTAGAGGATCGCGATTGCGTAGATGATCTGGCCGACGGGGAGGAATTGGATGAAGAACGCGCCCACCACGTAAATGACGGCCAACCAAAGCTGGACGTACAAGGGCGTGCGGGCGTCCTCGTTGGCGTAAAACACGCGCGACATCATGAAGTTGGCGCTCAGGAACGGCGTGCTGAGGGCCAGGATGGTGAGCGTCTGGGCCAGCATGACGCCATCCTGCTTTTCGCCACCGGAGAAGAACATGCCCAGCGGACCCGCCAGCGCGAACAATGCCAAGGCACCGAAAACCGTGGCAACGGCCATGGTGCGAAGGCCGTGGGACAGGGCATCGCGCAGCTCGCCCTTGTTGCCGTCCTGGGACGCGCGTGTCATGCGATTAAAGAGGACGGTCGCCAGGGACAACGCGATGATCGAGTGCGGCAGCAGGTACAGCTGGCTCGCGACTTCGAGGACGGCGTTACCGGGCAGGACAGCCGCGGCAACAGTATTCCCTGCATTGCTCAGGCGGAGGCGTTCAGCACCGGGAATGGTGGCGATCCTCATGACGTACAGGAACGCCAACTGCCCGACGGCGGCAGTCGCCAGCGTCCAGACACTCAGCTTGGCGGCCTGGCCGAGCCCAACCCCGCGCCAACCGAAGCGCGGACGCAGGCCAAGGCGCAGCCGGAAGACAGGAATAAGGAGGATGGCCGTCTGGGCGATCACGCCGAAGGTAGAGAATCCGGCAATCAGGAATGTCTGTGTGGGCCCCCAGTTGTCCACGGTGTGTGGGTTGGTGATGTTTGCGCCCAGGATCCAGATGAACATACCCAGGCCCGCGATGGCCACCAGGTTGTTCAGGATGGGAGCCCACATGGCCGGGCCGAACGCGCCGTGGGCGTTCAGCACCTGGGTGAGCATGGCGTAGAGCCCGTAGAAGAAGATCTGTGGGAGGCACCAGAAAGCGAACGTTACGGCCAGGGCCTTTTGTTGCTCGGAATAACCCTGGGTGGTGAGGTCAATGACCAGTGGCGCCGCGAGCGTCACCAGGGCTGTCAACGCCAGCAGGACCAGCACGGCCAGGGTCAAGAGTCGGCTGATGTAGTCCGCGCCGCGGTCCGGGGCCTTGCTGGCTTTGATGATTTGGGGAACAAGGACGGCATTGAAAACGCCGCCCGCTACCAACAGGAAGATCAGGTTGGGCAGGTTGTTGGCGTTGATGAACGTGTCATTGACCGTGGAACCCAAGCCAAGGGCGGCGCCGAGCATCCACGTTTTTGCGAAGCCAAGGAACCGGGAAACGAGCGTTCCTGCGGCCATGATGGCGCTGGAACGTGCTTCTCCGGATTGAACGGACTGGGTGGTTTTGGCTTCAGACATCGCCTTTATCGTCCCACGTACCCAGGTCAGAGGTGTTCTGGCAGCACTTCCCGTGCCAGATCGGCGATGCGGCGTTCGTTCGGGAAGGACAATTTGCGGGCCAATTCCTGGATGGGAACCCACGCGGCGTCCACGGCTTCCTGGTCAGGGTCATTCTCGATGGTCAGCTCGCCGCCCGTCGCCTGGAGCAGGAAATGGTGCACGGTTTTATGGACGCGATGGCCGCTCACGGTGAACCAGTAATCGATGCTGCCCAAGGGTGCCAGAATGCTGCCTTCGATGCCGGTTTCCTCGGCGATCTCGCGAACGGCAGCTTCCTCATTGTTCTCTCGACCCTCAGGGTGGCCCTTCGGCAGGCACCATTCAAGCCGGCCACCCCTATTAAGGCGGGCGATGATCGCAACCCGGAGTTCGCCGTCGGACGTGTCTACTACAACGCCGCCGGCCGACACTTCCTCCACTGTGGGAAGCGAGGCCTGGACCGGGTGCTGCTGGGCAGGCGCGACGTGCGCACCGATTGCCGACGGCAACGGTGCGTTTGTCCTCCTGCCAGGAGCGCTCGGGATCGGGTTGGCCATGTGGTCCACTCTAACGACTCTTGCCCCGGAGTGATGACCGGGACATGGCCACAAGATGGACTGCAGGAGACGCTCCGCGGACGCATGCCTGATTTCGCATGGAACAGTGGCCCACTGCTGCGCAAAAATCTGCCAAGCTTAAGGAACTATGGCGCACGTATTGGACAGCTCTTCTGTTAACTTCACCATCGATCCGGTGGTGCTCGACCTCGGGCAGCGCTTTGTCGATGCCGGCTATGAGCTGTCCCTGGTCGGTGGACCCGTGCGCGACCTCTTCTTGGGGAGGACATCCCCGGACCTCGACTTCACCACCGACGCGACACCGGACCAGACCATTGCCGTCATCAAGAAGTGGGCGGACAACTTCTGGGAAATCGGCCGCGCCTTCGGCACGATCGGGATGAAAAAGAGTGGTTTCCAGATCGAGATCACCACCTACCGCGCTGAGGCCTACGACGCCGATTCACGCAAGCCGGTGGTGGCGTTCGGCAACTCACTGACCGACGACCTCCTTCGCCGCGACTTCACCATCAACGCCATGGCGCTGCGGCTGCCCAGCCTGGAGCTGGTGGACCCCTTCGGCGGCGTCCGCGACCTTCACGCCTCCGAGCTCGCCACGCCGGGCGCCCCCGAGTCCTCCTTCTCGGACGATCCCCTGCGCATGATGCGCGCGGCGCGTTTCGCTTCCCAGCTCGGCGTGTCGGTTCACGACGACGTCCGGCTCGCGATGTCGCAGATGGCGGACCGCATCAAGATCATTTCCGCGGAGCGCGTCCGCGAAGAGCTGGTCAAGCTCATTAACGGAGCGCACCCGCGCGTGGGCATAGACCTCCTGGTGGACACGGGGCTCGCTGAGTTCGTCCTGCCCGAAGTCTCCGCCTTGCGCCTGGAAGCTGACGAGCACCACCGCCACAAGGACGTGTACCAGCACTCGCTGCAGGTTCTGGAGCAGGCCGCCGCACTGGAAACAGGCCCTGACGGTCCCGTGCCCGGCCCCGACTTTGTGCTGCGGTTCGCGGCATTGATGCACGACGTCGGCAAGCCGGCTACGCGCCGTTTCGAACCGGGCGGCGCGGTCAGCTTCCGCCACCACGACGTTGTGGGGTCCAAGCTGACGGCAAAACGGATGAAGGCGCTGCGTTTCGACAACGAGTCGATCAAAGCCGTGTCCCGCCTCGTCGAACTGCATATGCGGTTTTATGGCTACGGCGATGCCGGCTGGAGCGATTCGGCGGTCCGCCGCTACGTGACCGACGCCGGTCCCCTGCTCGAACGCCTGCACCGCCTCACCCGATCCGACGTCACCACGCGTAACCAGCGCAAGGCCGACCGTCTGTCCTTCGCCTACGATGACCTTGAGCATCGCATTTCCGCGCTCTTGGAGCAGGAATCGCTGGCGGCCGTCCGGCCTGACCTCGATGGAGCGCAGATCATGGCACTCCTGGGGCTCAAGCCCGGACCCGTAGTTGGCAAGGCCTACAAGTTCCTTCTCGAAGAACGCATGGAACACGGACCACTCTCCCCGGAGGAAGCCGAGCAGAAACTCTTGGCTTGGTGGGAAGCGCAACCCGAGTCCGCCGTCGTCGAGCCTTTGACCGAAACTGAGGAGCCCTCATGAACGCTGCGACTTCCCCACGTCCGCAACTCTGGATCCTTCGCCACGGCGAGACGGAATGGTCCAAGAGCGGCCAGTACACCGGCCTGACGGATCTCCCCCTCACTGTTGAGGGTGAGCAGCAGGCCGTCGAGGCTCGCAAGGTCCTGGAAGGCATCGACTTCGACCTCGTCCTGACCTCGCCGCTGCGCCGCGCCCGCCGCACCGCGGAACTGGCAGGCTACCCGGAGGCCGTCCATGAGCCGCTGGCCGTGGAATGGAACTACGGCGACTACGAGGGCATCAGCTCCGACCTCATCCGCAAGGACAACCCGGATTACCTCATCTGGACCGACGGCGTGCCCAACGGCGAAGCACTGGACGAGGTTGCTGCCCGTGCCGACAAGATCATCGGGCGCGTCCTGGAATCCGGAATGGACAATGTCCTTGTGGTTGCGCACGGTCATTTCTCCCGCATCCTGACCGCCCGCTGGCTGGAAATGGATGCCCGCGAAGGCCGTCATTTCATTCTTGGGACGGCCAAGGTCTGCACGCTTGGTTGGGATAAGCGCACACCGGCAATTGTGCGCTGGGGCCTCTAAAGAACGAATTTAGAAAAACTTTTGGCAAATTAGCGAATTGCACTGGTCAAACTCCATCTTGATGGGGTAGCTTATATCTTGTTCCCAGAGCGACCCGCCGGGAACCAGGCGCGCATTCTCCGGTCAGTCAGCCGGGACAATGCCACAGCAGGCTGTAATGGCCGGAAAAAGGAGGTTGGGAAAATGATTACTTTGACTAGCGGACGGAAGTTGACCGTCACTGCTACCCCGGCCTCTGCTGATGATCGACGCCACTTTTGCTCTCTGACCCACTCCTGAACCATCCGGACCGGCCCTGATGCCGGCGGATTTTCATGGTCGGCCACTCTACGTGGTTGGCCTTCTGAGTAGTCAGTTGTAGGCGCGGACCCACGCAGCATGCCGCGGGTGCGCAGTTTCCCCAAAGTTCGGAACCAGCTTCTTGTTGGGTCGACTGCCGGAAGCACGCGCAATTGTGCACGACGATTCGGGGCTTCCCGATTCGGTCCGCTTAATCCCCTTTATTAGCCTCGGCTTTTTGTGCCCTTTTTAGGTCTTGATTTCTCTTGAATTCAATTGGCTTTAATTGCTGTGCCCAAATTCCGGAGCATACTCTCCCGAAAGGAGGTGAACCATGCTAAAGCGCCCCGAAGAAATGCGCTTCTACAAGAGCAGCGATGCTCCCAAGGACCGCACCCTGTTCAACGGCCAGCTCCTCGACCAACGTCGTGAAGATGTCTACGTTGTCCTGCACCAAATGGGACTCATCCGTTGATGTCCTGAGCGACCCCGAAGGGAGTTCAGATGCAACACATTCATGCTGAACCTCAAGGAGCCCACGCGGCTACGCGTGGGCTCCCCCCATTTAAACGGCTTTAACGGCGCTTCTTACAGGCCTTGATGCGGGCGCTGCACTGCTGCGGGTGATGCTGCACATCAAGGCATGACTGTAAGCTCGATCCATGCAGGAGACGAAGCCGCACCGGCAGCAAAAACGTGCCCGCTTTGTGGTTCCCAGCCGCAGCGACTCCCTGCTTCGGAACTTCACGGAGCTTATCGGCGGCCCCTTGGGGAAGCACTCGTCTCCGGGGACGGTCTCCTCCGGCCCGTTCACTGTTGAACGGGTCCTCATTATCCTCACCGTGATTGCCGCGGTGCTCGCCGTGCTCGCCAAGGATTATTGCCGCGTCAATGGCTGGCAAACTCCTGGCCAGTTCTACGCCACCTGCTACTCCGACTTCCCCGAGCTCTTCAAGAACCGCGGCTTGGGCGACGGCGTGTTCCCCTTCTTCACCCAAGGCAGCCTGTTCGAATACCCCGTCCTGATGGGGATCATCGCGGGCATCACCGCCTTGTTGGTTCCCGGCCAAGGCGTGGGCAATGAAAGGATTCTGGGTTACTTCGACATCAACGCCACGCTGATCGTGGCGGTCTGGATCGTCACGGTCCTTTTGACGGCACGTATCAACAAGCGACGCCCTTGGGACGCCGCCATGGTGGCAGTCGCACCAGGGATCATCCTGGCCGGATTTATCAACTGGGACATGTGGGCCGTTGGCTTGCTTGCCCTGGGGATGTACTTCTTCTCGCGGGACAAGCTGGTCCTTGCCGGCGTGTGCATCGGACTGGGCACGGCGACCAAGCTGTACCCGGTGCTGATACTCGGTGCCGTGCTGGTGCTGGCGCTGCGCAGTGGCAAGCTCCGGGCCTTCTGGATCACCGCCGGCTCAGCCCTGGCTTCCTGGCTGGCAGTGAACCTGCCGATCGCCGCGCTGAATCCCTCTGGCTGGCGGTACTTCTTCGAATTCACCCAGGAACGTCCCGCGGGTTACAGCTCGCCATGGTTCGCCTACAACCTTGTGGCCGACCGGGTTCAGTGGACGCAGATGAATGCTGCGACCATCAACTCGCTGGCCCTGTACCTGTTCATAGTGGCCTGTGCCCTCATTGGTGCCTTGGCGTTGAGTGCCCCCCGGCGGCCCCGGATCGCCCAGCTGGTTTTCCTGATTGTTGCCGCGTTCATCCTCACCAACAAGGTGTACTCACCACAGTTTGTTATTTGGCTCATCCCTCTCCTGGCTCTTTCCCGGCCCAAGTGGCGTGACTTCCTCATCTGGCAGGCCGCCGAGGGGCTGCACTGGGCCGCCATCTGGATGTACTTGGGCCAAGCGACCAGTGGAGGCTCCGTCCAGCACAACATAGATATGTCCTACTACGTCCTGGCAGTTGGTCTGCACATGGTTGCTACCGCCTACCTGATGGCACGAGTCGTCATGGACATTTGGGATCCGGCCCAGGACCCGCTGCGCATTCATGACGAGGATGACCCTCACGGCGGGCCCTTCAACGGAGCAAAGGACTGGCTGAGAATCGACCTCTTCCACCCCGCGCGGTCCGTGTTTCCATGGCAGCCCGGTACTGCTGTGAATACCGACGATTCCAAGCAGCCAATCGAGCGGAGGTAAACAGCGATGGCTGATGTCGCCGTCGTCGGGGCTGGCCCCAACGGTCTGGCTGCCGCAGTAGTCATGGCCCGCGCAGGCCTGGACGTGCATCTCTATGAGGCCGCTGACGTGATCGGCGGCGGTTCGCGCACCAGCGAGCTGATCGAACCGGGCTACGTGTACGACGTCTGTTCGGCCGTTCATCCCATGGCCCTGGCGTCACCGTTCTTCCGTGCATTTGAGCTATCCCGCCGCATAGACCTCCGCCTCCCCGAGGTCCAGCACGGTACTCCCCTGGACTCCGGCGGGGCAGCGTTGGCGTATCAATCCCTGGAGCGGACGGTCCTCGAGTTGGGCGTAGACGGTCCGGCTTACGGACGGCTGCTGGAGCCTTTGCTGGCCCGGGTGAATGGCGTGGTGGACTTTACCTCCAACCAACTGCTGAGGGTCCCGAAAGACCCTTTGGCGGCCATAATGTTCGGACTCGCCACCCTGGACCAAGGCACACCTCTCTGGGGGCGCCGCTTCCGGGAAGATGCCGCTCCGGCGTTGCTGACCGGCGTAATGTCGCACGCCCTTGGTTCGCAGCCGTCGCTGAGCTCAACCGGGGCCGGACTTCTGCTCAGCGTCCTGGCCCATGCAGGCGGCTGGCCAATACCTGTTGGTGGTTCAATGTCCATTGCAGCGGCCATGGCAGATGACCTGACGGCCCACGGCGGAACCATCCACGTAGGAGAACGAGTCGATTCACTGGACCAGGTCCGGCCAGCGAAAGCCATTGTGTTGGATGTCGCTCCGCCTACGCTGGCCAGGCTTGGCGGAACAGAAGTACCCGACCGATACCGGCACGCACTGGAAACATTCCGATTCGGGAATGCAGCGTGCAAAGTGGACTTTATCCTGTCGGGCCCCGTTCCCTGGCTGGACCCTGGCCTGGCGACGGCGGGAACGGTCCATGTGGGCGGGTCGCGGCTTGCCATGGCCGAATCCGAGAACCTGGTGGCCTTGGGCAAGCACCCCTCGGAGCCCTACGTCCTGGTGTCCCAGCCCTCCGTGGTGGACCCGACCCGGGCACCGGAAGGGCGCCATGTCCTGTGGTCCTACTGCCATGTGCCTGCCAATTCCACGGTGGACATGGCAGAAGCCGTTACCGCCCGCATCGAACGGTACGCGCCGGGCTTCCGGGACACTGTGGTTGCTTCACAAACCACGACGGCGGCAGAACTGTCGGCGTACAACGAGAACTACGTTGGGGGCGACTTCAGCGCCGGGATCCTGGATCTGCGTGGGCTGGTACAACGGCCAGTGGTTTCCAACGTGCCGTGGAGGACTCCGATTCCGGGCGTGTATCTCTGTTCGTCGTCGACACCGCCCGGACCCGGTGTGACAGGAATGCCCGGGTACCACGCGGCAAAACATGCCCTCAAGGACATATTCAGGATGCGGGTACCCGGGCTGGGTCTGGGTCTCTAACCTGCGTTAGTTGGTGGCCGTGAAACGGGCGCGACGGTGGGCCGGGCTTTCGATCTCGTCCAGCATGGCTACGGCGTAGTCCTGCGAGGAGATGCTGTTGCCCGCCGGTGAATCCTTGGCGACGTTGTATGCCCCGGTGCGCTCACCCGGCTGGATCACCGGTGCCGGAGCCAGGACGGTCCAGTCGATGTTCTCCGGGGTCTGCTTGACGGCTTCGAAGGCCTTGGCTGCGGTGGTGGCCTCAGCCTTGTACGCCTCCGGGAAGTCCGGAGAATCGAGCAAGCGGACACCATCGATTTCCAGGGTTCCGGCACCGCCGACGATCATGAGGCGGGTTCCTTCGGCGTTGCTGTAAGCGGCAGCCATGGCGTCGAGCCATTCTCCGTGGTCGCCGCCGGTGCGGCTGGGGCCCGTAGCCAACACAACGACGTCGTGATTCTTTGCAATGGAGGCGAACGCCTGGCCATCAGCCAGATCCGCGGCCTGCGCGGCGGCACCCGGCACTTCTGCGCCCTTCCGGGAGATGGCCGTGACCTGGTGGCCGCGGGTGAGGGACTCGTTGACGATCTGGCTGCCGACCATGCCAGTTGCGCCGTAAACTGCGATTTTCATTGCTCTCCTTGGGTTGGTATCCTCGAATAAGTCAAAGGTATCCAATGGATACTGATAGCTTCAAAGGAACCTAGTTACCTCAGGGATACTCACAATGGAACCGAAAGACCTCCCGGCCAACATCCTGGACCCCAACTGCCCGTCCCGCGTGATCTTCCAGCGCATCGGTGACAAATGGGCGTCCCTGGTGATCCAGGTACTCGGCGATGGGCCGGTGCGTTTCTCCGAGCTTCGCAAGATGGTCAGCGTGGTCACTCCTAAAGTCCTGACGCAAACTCTCCGGGCGCTGGAACGCGACGGGCTCATCACCCGGACCGTTCACGCCCAAGTACCGCCGCGGGTGGATTACGAACTGACGGCAGTGGGTGAGTCGTTGCTGCAACCCCTGTCCATGCTTCGCGAGTGGGCGGAGAGCCACGTCCCCACCATCCTTGAGGCCCGCGACGCCTACGACGACGCCCAGGACGAAGCCCTCCTCGGCTCTTCCAACTAGGGACAGCTCTTGCAGTAATGAGGCTCCGTAGCAACGTTTGCTGTCCCCTGGTTGGGCTGGGCGGAGGGGACGAGTGCGCGGCTGATCCGCCCGTCCCGCATGGTCGCGACAGCATCCGTCAGTGGCAGGAATTCGGTGTCGTGCGTGACCATCACCGTGGCCGTGTGGAACTCATCGGTGACGCTGCGCAAAAGCCGGACAATCGACTCGCTCCGTTCGTGATCGAGCGCTGCGGTCGGCTCGTCCACGAGCAGGACAGTGGGGCTGCCCATGAGGGCCCGGGCAATATTCACCCTCTGACGTTGACCGCCGGACAACTGATGGGGTCGCTTGTGCGCGGCCCCGGACAGGCCTACGACCTCCAGCAGCTCAACCGCCTTACGACGCGACTCCTTCAACGGATTGCCGCGCAGATGCTCGCGGATGAGTAGCTGCTCGACGGCGGTCAGCGCAGGCAGCAGGTTCGGTTGCTGGAAGATGATTCCCACCTTGTCCCGGCGCAGCGCCGTTCGTTCGGCCTCCTTGAGCGCGGAGACGTCCTGCCCATCGATAACGACCAGCCCCGCAGTGGCCTTGACGAGGGTGGCGGCAACAGCGAGCAGCGAGGACTTGCCGGATCCGGAAGGGCCTACCAGGGACAGGAACTCCCCTTGCTGCACGGAGAGATCCACGGCGTCCAGGGCCTTGAGGGTGGAGCCGCCGTCGGGATATTCGAGGGATATGTTGACGAGGTTGAGAGCGGTAGTCATTGTGTATGCCTTTCCAGGAAAGTATTAGTTGCCGCCGAGGGCAAGTAGCGGGTCAACCTTGGTGACATTGCGAACGGCGAGGACGGCGCCGGCCAGGCCAAGGATGACGATCCCGATAACCGGCACCAATGTGGTGAGGGGAGTGATCAGGAACGGAGCGGCCTGGGCCGCGAAGAGCCCCCCGGCGAGGCCAATGGCACCACCCACTGCGGCGCCCGCCAGCAGGACCATGGCTGCCTGCGCCAAAGCATCCTTCAATACGTACGCGGAGGACGCACCGAGCGCCTTGAGCACTGCGATGTCGCGCGTCCTCTGCACCGTCCAGACCGTCAAGAAGGCCACGATGACCAGCGCGGAAATTCCGTAGAGAAATGCCTGCATGAGCATGAGTGATCCGTTTTCACTCTTGTAGGAGGCCAACGCCTGGAAGGAACCCACAGGATCCATGCTCACCGTGCCGGCCGCCGCATTGGCGGCATCGAGATCCAAGGAAGTGCCGGCGTCGTGCGTCACGGCCAGGACCGTGGCAGTGCCTGGCGCCGCGTGCGCGATGGATCGCCAGGTGTCCAGCGTGGTCCAGACGACGCCAGTGTGTGAATACCACTGGTCCTCTACAACCGCAGATACGGTCAGATCGGTGCCGCCAACCCGCACTCGGCTGCCGGTATCCAAGGACAGGTCCTTGGCCAGGGACTCGCCGACCACGACGGTCCCGTCCTCCACAGGGGATGGCGCCAAGGACCCGCCAAAGACTGCAACGTTTGCTGTGCCGCTCGGGCTACCGCCGTCGCTTACGGGCTGAAGCCGGGATTGGCTGATTCCCACTGCTTGAGCGGAAGTGACGCCCGGCTGTTCCCGCCACGCCTCGAGCTGCCGGCCGGAGACTTCCGACTCGGTATAGGACGCCTTGGGCTCACCGCCTGCGGGCGCGCCGAACACGATCTGCTGAACGGGCAAGGCGGCAATGGCCGACGTCGACTGGTTGCCCAAGCCTGCCGTCAGCCCGGAAAGCATGACGAGCAGCAAGGTGATCAGGGCGACGACGCTGCCCATGAGCGCGAAGCGACCCTTGGCAAAACGGATATCGCGGATGGCGAGAAACATCAGAGTCCTTTGCTTGATTGCGGGCTTGATCCCGGCTCTTTCCACTCTTCCGGCGATGGGGCGCCGGGACATCGTGAGGTGGATGGATTGGGGCGATCCGAGGGGTTGAGCACGCGATCATCCGAATGGTTGATTCACGCGTCGGGACGCCGAATCCGGGCCTTGCAAGGGAGTACCGGGGATACGCTGGGAGGCATGCAGTCCACCGGTGCCGCCACCATCCTTCGTGTCCTGCGCGTCTGCCTGCACGTGGGTTTCGCAGTTCTCCTGCTGGTTGCGATTGCGCGTTTGCTGACCGGTGTCGGAGCTGCCGGGGCGCCTTCTCCCGTGGCTGTGGTGGCTGGACTGGGCTTGTCCGCCCTGCTGGCCCTCGTTTACCTCGCCGGAACCATCCTGGAGAAGCGACACTCAGGCGATGCCGACCGGTTCGACCCCACTCCGTATGCGCGGTGGTGGCTGGGCGTGGTGATGCTGCTCTGGTTGCTGCTTCTGCTGGTCAGCAGCGACTTCGCGTGGGTGGCCTTTCCCCTGTTCTTCCTGCAGCTTCACCTGCTGCCCCGACGCTTGTCTTTGCCTGCCATTGCGCTCAGCACGGCACTGTTGGTTGGTGCTTTATGGTTCCATAGCCGGGGTTCGGCCGACGGCGGATTGCAGCTCGCGATGGTCCTGGGACCGGTGTTCGGGGCGGGCTTCGCAGTGGTTACCGGGCTGGCGTATCGAGCATTGTTCCTGGAGGCCGAGAATCAACGCGTTGTGGCCGACGATCTCCGGCGTACGCGCGCTGAACTCGCCCAAACCCAGCACGACGCCGGCATGCTGGCTGAGCGTGAACGGCTGGCCCGCGAAATCCACGACACACTGGCGCAAGGGTTCTCCAGCATCATCCTGATGGGCAGGTCCGCGGAGAAGGCCCTGGATGACGGGGACACGCAGGCGGCCAAGGCGCGGCTCCGGATTGTCCAGGACACTGCGTCCGCCAACTTGGCGGAAGCCCGCAGCTTTGTCCGCGGCCTGCGCTCTCCGGATCTTGAGCAGTCCGGGCTTGTGGACACCCTGCGCCGGCTGTGTGAGAAAACGGAGACCGAGGCCGCTGCCCGCGGAACCGCGCTGCGTTGCCGTTTCGAGTTGGTGGGTACGCCTGTAGAGCTGCCCAACACGTACCAGACCACCCTGCTCCGGGCCGCCCAGGCCTCCCTCGCGAACGTGTGGGCGCACGCCCACGCACGTGCCGCCGTCGTGACCTTGTCCTTTCTTGGCGCCGAGGTGACACTGGATGTTTTCGACGACGGCATAGGTTTCGAGCCGTCGACGGCGGTCGGTACAGCCCGTGGCGACGGCACCGGCGTCGGACTTGAGAGTTTGCGCGAGCGGTTGGCCGCGCTGGCGGGCAGCCTGGAGATCGAGTCGGCTCCGGGCGAAGGAACCGTGGTGGCCATTCGGGTACCGCTGCCGGTAGATGAAGGTGTTGCATGAGTGAAATCCGGGTCCTCTTGGTGGACGACCATCCCGTGGTCCGGGCCGGGCTCCGTGCGATGCTGGCCGAATTCCCGGGCGTCACCGTGGTGGCCGAAGCTGCAGATGGTGACGCGGCGTTGCTTGAACTTCGTAAGCTGCACGCACTAGGCGAGCCCGTGGACCTGGTCCTTATGGACCTGCGGATGGGGAGCGGCATGGATGGGGTCACGGCCACCGGGAAGATCAAAGCGGGTGAGGCCGGGACTCCCCCGCCGCCCGTGCTGATTCTGACCACCTACGACACCGACGCCGACATCCTCGCCGCTGTGGAGGCCGGCGCAAGTGGCTACATGTTGAAGGACGCACCCCCGGAGCAGATCCGGCAGGCGGTGCTGTCGGCAGCCGCCGGTCAGACAGCGCTGGCACCTGAGGTTGCGGCACGGCTTATGGGGCGGATCCGCAATCCTGCCCCGGCGTTGAGCGCCCGGGAAGTCCAGTTACTGGAGCTCCTCGCCACAGGCATGAGCAACCGTGCAATGGCCAAGCAACTCTTCATTTCCGAGGCAACGGTGAAGACGCACCTGGTTCACATTTACGCCAAGCTCGGGGTGGACAACCGCACGGCGGCCATCGCCGTTGCGACGCAGCGCAGGATCATCCGCGGGCACTGATTCCCGCCGCTCTGCCTCGCCCCCCTCACCCATCTGAGTCGCATTTGTGCGCGTTACGAGCCCTCAAAACGCACACAAATGCGACCCAGTTGGGTGCCAATTTTGGTTAAACGGTTGACCTTTGGCCTTCCAGCAGTGACGATTAGTGCACGTTTCGCTATGAGTTAGATCACAAAAAGTCACTCGTCGAAAGTTGGCCCCACATGTCCGCACCCTCCTTGGGCCTGTCCGGCGCTGCCCCCAACAGCTCCGGACGCGCCAAAAAAGGTTCGTTAGCCAGAAAGGCCGCGTCACTCGGCCTCGCCTCCCTCCTCCTCGCAGGAGCCATCCCCGCCCTGACCTTCACGGCCGCTGCGAACGCAGCTCCCGGTGATCCCGCTGCCATCAAAACCGTCACCCCCGAAGTGCCTGTTGATGCGGCTGGAGTACCTCTCGGTGCGGTGACCGGATTTACCCAGTCCGGCAACGTCGTCGACCTTTCCACCGAGAAAGGCGCCATCCGGGTGACCTTCCTGGACGACGGCAACTTCCGTTTGGAAGCTGATCCGAGTGGAGAGTTCACGGACCCCGCCAACACGGACCAAGGCGACCCGGCCAGGACCGCAAACATCGTGGTGGGTAAGGACAAGTTCGCCGGGACCACTCCAACCGTCACGGATGGCGACTGGCTGGTCTTGAAAACGGCGAAGATCACCGTTGAGATCAACAAAGCCACCACCCAGCTCCGGGTTGTCAGGGCTGACGGGTCACTGGTCCTGGAAGAGTCCGCTCCCATTACCTTCGGTGCCAACTCCGCCACGCAGCACCTCGCCCAGCAGGATGGCGAGCAGTTCATCGGCGGCGGCATGCAGAACGGCCGCTCCGTGCACACCGGCGCCCTCATCAACATCGCCAAGAACTTCGACTGGGACGACGACGGCTACCCCAACGCCGTGCCCTACTACATGTCCTCCAAGGGATACGGCGTCCTCCGCGACACGTTTGCCCGCGGTTCCTACAACTTCGGCGGCCAGCCCACCACCACCCACGAGGAAAAGCGCTTCGACGCCTACTACTTCGTGGGCGACTACAAGCAGTCCCTGGGCGCTTACACCACGCTGACCGGCAAGCCGATGATGCCTCCGGTCTATGCCTTGGAATACGGCGATGCCGACTGCTATAACCGCTCCAACCCGGGCTATTCGTCCTCCGGCTACGGCGATCCCGACGGCGCCAAGCAGCGCACGCCGGACGCCATCAAGACTGCGCGGAAGTTCGTCGAAAACGACATGCCCGCAGGCTGGATGCTGGTCAACGACGGTTACGGCTGCGAGTACCAGCAACTTCCGGAAACCGTAAGCAACATCGAGGAAGAAACCGACCTCAAGGTTGGTCTGTGGACCCAGCGTTCCCTGACCAACCAGGAGTACGAAGTGGGCGAGGCCGGGGTTCGGCTCCGCAAGCTCGACGTCGCGTGGGTGGGCCAGGGCTACCGCCAGGCCCTCACCGGTTGCGAGGCAGCACACGGCGGCATCGAGCAGTACTCGAATGCCCGCGGCACCTCGCTGATGGTGGAAGGTTGGGCCGGCTCCCAGCGTTGCGGCATGCAGTGGACGGGTGACCATTCAGGAAACCTCGACGCCGTCCGCTGGCAGGTCTCGGCCCTCACCGGCGCCGGCAACTCGGGTTTGGCGTTCACTACTGGTGACGTCGACGGCATCTTCGGCGGATCCGCGGAGTCCTACGTTCGCGACCTCCAGTGGAAGGCCTTCGCTCCGGCCCTGTACTCCATGTCCGGCTGGGCGGCTACTGATAAGCGTCCGTGGCTGTACGGCGACGAAGCTACGGCCATCAACCGTCAGTACCTCCAGCTCCGCCAGCAGCTCATGCCCTTCATCTACACATTGGCCCAGGAATCATCCACCAGCGGTGTTTCGATGATGCGCTCCATGGCCCTGGAATTCCCTGACCAGCAATGGTCCTACGGTGCCGAGGCGAACAACCAGTTCATGCTGGGCTCCGACTTCCTGGTGGCACCGGTCTTTACCCAGACAGATGTCCGCAACGGCATATTCCTTCCCGCCGGCCAACAGTGGGTGGATTACTGGACCGGCAAGCTCTACCAGGGCGGCCAGATCCTCAACGGCTACAACGCACCCCTGGACAAACTGCCGGTGTTCGTTCGTGCCGGAGCGGTGATCCCGCAAGGCATCGTGGCCCGCAACGCCTCCTTGGTTCCGGAAGATTCCATGATCACCTTGGACGTTTACGCCCAGGGCCAGGACACTTTCACGCTCTACGAGGATGACAAGGTCACCCGCGAATTCAAGGACGGAAAGTCCTCGAGCCAGCTGTTCGCGGTGGATGCTCCGGGCAAGGGCAACAGCAGCGTCAAAGTGTCCATCGGTGAGCGGAAGGGCGAGTACACCGGCAAGGCCGCTGCCCGGCCGTATGAACTGAAGGTCCATGCCGGTGCAGCGCCCAAGGACGTCAAGATCGGTGGAACCAAACTCACGCAACACTCCACCCAGGCTGCGTACGCGGCAGCAACCACGGGCTGGTATTTCGATGAGGCCAACAACGGAACCATCTGGGTGAAGACGGGCTCCATCGCCTCCAACCAGTCCGCAACGGTCCAGCTCCAGCAAGCTGGTCCACTGGGCGGGAAGAGCCAGGAAGACACGGCGGCCGAAGTTCGTGTGACCACCGGCCAGCAGGTCTTCCAGGATCAGGAAACCACTGTCACCGCCGCCTTCGTGAACACCGGAACCAAGGCGAAGAACAACGTGGTCCTGACTCCGGTCCTCCCTGAAGGATGGACCGTGGTCTCCTCTTCGGGCGCTACGGCGGCCAAGGTCAACGGTGGCGGTACAACAACGGCGACGTTCGTCATCAAACCCGGCTCCAGCGCGAAGGCGGGACAGCTGACCGTGCGGGTAGCGGCGTCGTACACCGCTTCCGGCTCCGCCCAGTCGGTGACCGGCGGCAACCAGATCTACGTCGCCTATGGTTCCTTGGCCGCGGCCTACAACACCGTTTCAGTCACCACCGTGGCGGGCAAGGCACTCGGAAACTTCGACGGCGGAGGGGCCACCTTCGCGGCCGAGCAGCTGGCTGCCGCCACGGTTCCCGCAGGCGGAGTCCGGCCGGGCAGCACGGTGACGGTGGACGCCGGAAAGCCCACGCAGGTGGACTACACCTGGCCTTCCGTCGGGCCGGACGTAGCCAACTCCGTGGCATTGTCCGCCCAAACGATCGCCGTCAAGGGCAAGGGCACGCACCTGGCGGTCCTCGGATCAGCGGCGGTTGGAAATGGCACCAGTCCTGAGCTGACACTGACATATGCCGATGGAAGCATGGAAAAGCAGTCCATCTTCTTCCCCAACTGGTTGCAACCGTCTGTACTGAACGGGGCCGTCCTGGCAGTGTCCGAGCAAGGTCGCAACAACGCCAACGGTCCGTCGCCGGAGTACACGCAGTACAAGTACCAGGCGTTTTCCAACACTGTCCGCTTGAACCCCACCAAGGAGTTGGCATCCGTGACGCTGCCTACTGATACGCGGGTGAAGTTCTTCGACTGGAAGGTGACCTCCCAGCCACTGCCGAACGTGCCGGTTGGCTCCGTATATGCCTCCGAGACACCCTGGGTCCAGGCGCTCAACGGCTACGGCGTGATCGGCAAGAATGTGGCCAACAAGGACTCGGCCTCGTCCCCGGACAAGCCGCTGGCCGTCAATTACACGGACCCCGCAACCGGGCAGCAGCCCGTGTTCGCCAAGGGCCTCGGTGTCCACGCAGCCTCAAAGATCACGTATTACCTGGGCGGAAAGTGTTCGAAGTTCACCTCACAGGTGGGCCTTGAGAGCGGCTTCGGCGGCAACATCATCTTCAAGGTCAACGCAGACGGCGTGAACAAGTACCAGTCACGCACGTACACGCCCGGGTTCGCTCCGGAATCCGTGTCCGTGGACCTCACGGGCGTGGCATACGTGGAATTGGTGGTGGACCCGTCCGGCTCCGTCAACGGCGCGCATGGTGTCTGGGGTGATGCCAAGTTCACCTGCGCTCCCTAGTTTGATTTCCAGGCAGCCGTCGCTTGCCGCCCCTTCCCGGGGATGGCAGGCGGCGGCTGTCCGCTTCCCGGGCACGACAAGAAACTGTCAGGGGAACGGGGCATAATGTCGCAAATGGGGAAACTGAAAATGCAGCAGGGTTTTGTCCTTGGTCTCGTAACGCTCGTGATGGCCGGTTCACTGACCGCCTGCGATGACGGCCGCGCAGGTGCGGAGGGAGCTGCCAAGGAACTCGCTTCCTCCCTGGCAGCGCTCGACGTCGGTTCGCTCGCTGTTGAGGGCAAGGACGCTGCCGCGGCAAATGATGAGCTTAAAGCCGTTTTTGGGGGCCTGGATGCCAAGCCGGCAGTCGCCTCCGGGGACGTAAAGCTCGACGGCGACACCGCCACTTTCCCGCTTAATTACAGTTGGAACATCGGCTCGGCCAAGTGGGAGTACAGTTCCGAAGCCACCCTGAAGAAGTCCGGTGACAAGTGGGCGGTTCAGTGGAGTCCGTCCTTGCTGGCGCCCGAGCTTTCCGACGGTGAGAAGTTGTCCGTCAAGACCGTTCCTGCCCAGCGCGGCCAGATCCTGGGTGCCGGCGACGCCCCGATTGTTGAGGACCGCCCGGTTTTCCGCGTTGGCATCGACAAGACCAAGGTTCCGGCTGAGCAAGCGGACGCTTCTGCGCGTGCCATGGCAGGGCTTCTGGGACTGGACGCTGAGGAGTACGCCAAACAAGTTGCTGCCTCCGGACCTCAAGCCTTTGTGGAGGGCCTTGTTCTCCGCGCCTATACGGCGGACATCAGTGAAGCGAAGATCAAAGCCATCCCTGGCGGCGTCAGCATCCTGGACTCCATGGCCCTGGCGCCCACACGGACCTTCGCCCGCGCACTGTTGGGAAGCGTTGGGCAAGCCAGTGCCGAGCAGATTGAGAAGTCCAACGGCGCCCTGCGAGCCGGAGACACCACGGGAACCGGCGGACTGCAGCAGAAATACGACTCGTTGCTGCGCGGCAAGGACGGCGTGGAAGTTGTGGCCACCCCGGCTGAAAAGACCGACGGAGAAACCCCTGGCACCAAGGTGTTCTTTTCGTCCCTTCCCGCGCCCGGTACCACCCTCAAAACGACGTTGGATCTTAAGCTTCAGCAGCTGGCCGAGGAAACCTTGGCGGGCATCGACCCCGCGTCCGCCATTGTGGCCCTCAGGCCGTCCACCGGCGCCGTCCTGGCCGCAGCGTCCGGACCGGGCAGCAACGGTTACAACACGGCAATGCTGGGTCAGTACGCGCCCGGTTCCACTTTCAAGATCGTTGATTCTCTGGCAATGTTCCGCAACGGTGCCACGCCGGACTCCAAGGTGGAATGCCCGTCAACGCTGACTGTGGACGGGCGCACCTTCAAGAACGCCGAGGGCTACCCCGAAACCTCGCTGGGCTCCGTGGCGCTGCGGGATGCGTTTGCGCACTCCTGCAACACTGCATTCATCAACGCCCGCGAAACCGTCAGCCAGGACCAACTCGAGTCGGCTGCCCAGGCTTTGGGTGTGGCAGTTGAGGCCCCCAAGCTTGGCGCTGACGCATTCCTTGGCTCGGTTCCCGGCGCCGCAGAAGGCACTGAGCACGCCGCTTCCATGATCGGCCAGGGCAAGGTCCTGTTCTCGCCACTCTCCGCAGCCGTCATGGCCGCTTCCGTAGCCAACGGCGCCCCGGTTTCACCGCAGCTGGTGCTCAACGCCGACGCGGCCCAGAACCCCGGCGATAGTGCGAGCCCCACTGAAAGCGGCTCCGCATCGCCGTCGTCCGCTTCCGCAACGGCAAGCGCTGCCCCGGCATCAACCAAGCCGATCACCAAGGAAGAAGCCGCGGCCCTGGCCGACATGATGCGCGCGGTGGTGACCTCAGGTCACGCAGGCTTCCTGGCCGAGGTGCCCGGGGCACCCGTAGGAGCCAAGACCGGTACCGCGGAATTCGGCAACGACAACCCGCCGAAGACACACGCGTGGATCGTGGCGACCCACGGCGACCTCGCAGTCGCCGTGTTTGTTGAAGACGGCGGGCTTGGTGCCACCACCAGCGGACCGTTGTTGAAGTCGTTCCTTACTGCGGCGGGCTGATCCGGAGGCGAACCATGGAGGCAAATACCCAGTGTGTAGTGGTCGGTGGAGGGCCGGCCGGAATTGTACTGGGGCTGTTGCTTGCCCGCGCCGGCGTGAAGGTCACCGTGCTGGAAAAGCATGCCGACTTCCTGCGTGATTTTCGGGGTGATACCGTCCACGCCTCCACCATTCGGCTCTTGGACGAACTGGGCCTCGGCGAAGGATTCCGTGCCCTTCCCCAGAGCAAACTGGGCAATTTCCGCCTGCCCACCGGGCCAGGCGACTCTGTGGTCCTCGCTGATTTTGCACGCCTCAAGGCCCCCTACAACTACGTGGCCATGGTGCCGCAATGGGACCTTTTGAATCTCCTGGTGGAAGCGGCCCGACAGGAACCTACGTTTACTTTGCTGATGAACACTGAAGCAACGGACTTGCTGCGGGACGACTCGGGAGCGGTTGTTGGGGTGAGGTATCAAACCCGCGATCCGCTCGCTGGTGCTGTTGTGGGAAGTGGAGAACTGTGGGCTTCCTTGACAGTGGCATGCGATGGTCGCGGTTCGGTGCTCCGATCCCAGGCCGGGCTGGTGCCGCATGAATTCCCCGTGCCGTTCGATACGTGGTGGTTCAGGCTGCCGCGTACTGCAGGCGAGGACGAACCAATTGCTTCCATTTCGCCCCGCTTTGGCGCCTCTGACGTACTGCTGAGCCTGACCCGCAAGGACTACCACCAGATCGCGTACTTGGCCGCGAAGGGCTCGGATCCACAGCTGCGGGCTGAAGGAGTGGAGGCCTTTCGGGACAAGGTTGCCAGCCTGCGGCCGGATCTCGCTGACCGAGTAGACACCATCGAATCCTTGGATGACCTCCACCTCCTGGACGTGAAACTCAACCGTCTGTCCCGATGGCATCAGCCGGGGTTATTGCTCATTGGGGATGCCGCCCACGCGATGTCCCCCGCCGGCGGTGTGGGGATCAACCTTGCGGTGCAGGACGCGGTGGCGGCGGCACGCGTGCTCGCGTCGCCCTTGTTGAGTGAAACGCTCGACGACGGACACCTCGCCGCTGTCCAGAAGCGGCGTTGGCTTCCCACCGTCATTGTCCAGACCTTCCAGCGGGTCCTGCACCGAGTGGTGTTCGCGCAAGCCATGGCGGGCAGACAGCCGAAGCCCCCCAAGCCCTTGGTCTTCGTGGTGAGGAACTTCCCTTCCTTCGGGAAGCTGCCGGCGCGAATGATTGCCTTCGGTCCGCGACCAGAACACGCGCCGGAATTTGCCCGGAGGAAACCGTAGCCGATTAACGCCGTCGAGCCTTAATACCTTGCCGTGGGAGGATTGAAACGTGGCCCATATTGACGTTTCCGGCATCGACTACTTCCTCTCCGACGGCACCCAGCTGCTCAACGGCGTGACCTTTAAGGTCCCCGACGGCACTAAGACCGCACTGATCGGACCGAATGGCACCGGTAAGACCACCCTGTTCAAGATCATCTCCGGCGACCTCACGCCGGATGAAGGCGTCGTGGGCCGTTCAGGCAACATGGGCATCATGCGGCAGTTCGTGGGCCAGGTCCGCGACGAATCAACTGTCCGCGACCTTTTGGTTTCCACGGCCCAGGCCGGGCTTGCTGCCGCTGCAAAGGCGGTTGAGGACGCAGAGCTCGCCATGATGGAGCACGACGACGAGCCCACGCAGATGAAGTACGCCCAGGCGATCGTGGACTGGGGCGATGCTGGTGGGTACGACGTCGAGACCGTCTGGGACGAAGTCTGCATGGCCGCGTTGGGGATTTCCTTCGACAAAGCACAGTTCCGCCGCGCCTCCACCCTGTCCGGTGGCGAGCAGAAGCGTTTAGTGCTGGAAGCCCTGTTTGCCGGTCCGGACGAGCTCCTGCTCCTGGACGAACCGGATAACTACCTGGACGTGCCCGGCAAACGTTGGCTGGAGGGCAAGCTCAACGAGTCCAAGAAAACGGTGCTGTTCATCAGTCACGACCGCGAGCTGCTCAACAACGCAGCTGGCCGCATCGTCACGCTCGAGCCTGGCATCAACGGTGCCGGCGCATGGATCCACGGTGGGGGCTTCGGCTCCTACGTCGAGGCCCGCGCTGACCGCAACGCCCGGTTCGAGGAACTCCGCAAGCGCTGGGACGAGGAGCACGTGAAGCTCAAGGAACTCGTCAACATGTACAAGAACAAGGCCGCGTTCCGCTCTGACATGGCCAACAGGTACCAGGCTGCGCAGACCCGCCTGGCCAAGTTCCTGGAGGCAGGACCGCCCGAGGCCTTGCCTATCGAGCAGAACGTCAAGATGCGGCTCAAGGGTGGGCGCACCGCCAAGCGCGCTGTCGTGGCGGAGAAGCTCGAACTGACTGGGCTCATGAAGCCGTTCTCCACGGAGATCTGGTTCGGTGACCGCGTTGGCGTGCTTGGTTCCAACGGATCGGGCAAGAGCCACTTCCTGCGCCTGCTCGCCACCGGCGGCACCGACCCGGAGCGGGAGCACCTGCCGGTGTCCGACGTCGTTATTGCTGAAGTGCCGCACGAAGGGGCCGTGAAGCTTGGTGCCCGCATCAGGCCCGGGTTCTTCGCCCAGACCCATGTGCGTCCTGATCTTCTGGGCCGGACCTTGCTGGAGATCCTGCACCGCGGTGACGAACACCGCTCGGGCCTCCCCCGCGAGGCTGCTGCCGGGGCGCTGGACGCTTACGGGTTGGCCGGCCAGTCCGAGCAGAAGTACGAGTCGTTGTCCGGAGGTCAGCAAGCACGGTTCCAGATTCTGCTGCTTCAGCTCTCGGGGGCCACGCTCCTGCTGCTCGACGAACCCACGGACAACCTGGACCTGCACTCGGGCGAGGCGTTGGAGCGGGCGATCGATGCCTTTGAGGGCACCGTTCTTGCCGTGACCCACGACCGCTGGTTCGCCAAGTCCTTTGACCGTTTCCTGATTTTCGGTTCCGACGGCAAAGTCTACGAATCCGAAGAACCCGTGTGGGACGAGAAACGCGTGGAGCGCGCCCGCTAACCACGGATCCACTCTCACCTACGGACGTCTTTCCGCGAACGCTCTAGCACTGGCTGCGAGAGCGTTCCGCTTTAAGCAACGAGAGGTGAGAGAGCGTCTGTGCGTAAATGATCATCACGCGTGATTAAGTGCGCAGAGATTGTTACGGTTGGAGTATGGGAACTGCTGACCGCCACCGGCTCATAGGCGAGCTGCTGCGCACGCGCGAACAAGCCACTGTGGATGAACTGGTGGATGCCACGGGGGCTTCCGGTGCCACGATCCGCCGGGACCTTGAAATCCTTGCAGCCAACGGGGTGCTGAAGCGCGTCCACGGTGGTGCACGAAGCTTGTTGGCCCGAGGAGAAAACCCAGGCTACGGGCAGCGTGAACTGGAAGACCACGAGGCCAAGATCCGCATAGCGGCGGCCGTTGACGATCTCATCAGGGACCGCGAGCACGTGTGGCTGGACAGCGGCTCAACGGCAACGGAGATCGCTCGCCGGCTGGCCACGCGCGAACTCACGGTCATGCCCATGTCCCTCCACGGCGTCGAGGCATTGACAGGACACACGACTGGCCGGGCACCCGGGCTCATTCTCCCCGGAGGCAGGCTCGTCCAAGGCGAGCAATCGTTCCGGGGACCCATGACGGAAGCCAACATCCGCTCCCTAAGGTTCGACACCGCCGTCGTAACTCCCTGTGCCCTCAACCTCAAAGATGGCCTCCTGGCGCACGACCTGGATGATGCGGCGGTGAAACGCGCCGGCCTCGAATCGGCGGCGCGGGTAATTGTGGCGTCGTCAGGCAGCAAGTGGAATGCCAGCGCGGTAGCCCTGGTTACCGCCATGGAGGCCGTGGACGTCATCGTGACAGACCATGAACCATCCCCAGAAGATCTTGCCCGGCTCAACAAACTCTCCGTGGAAGTTGTGATTGCATGACCACCAACACCAGAAGCACCACCAACGTCAATGCCGCGGCGGTGGCGACGTTCCTGATCTTCGGCATGAACGGTTTGGTTTTCGCCAGCTGGGCGGCCCGCATTCCGGCCGTGACCGAGGCCCTCAGCCTTACGTCAGGCCAGATGGGCACTCTGCTGCTCTGCACAGCGGTCGGGTCCTTGCTTGCGCTGCCATCGGCCGGTTGGGTGGTTGGCAGGATCGGCACGGCGAACACGGTTCGCGTTGCGGGGATCGTTGCGGGTGCCGCCGGCGCAGCCATTGCTTTCTCGCTGATGGCCGCGTCAGTTCCGGCCACGGCGATCGCCTTGTTCTTCTTCGGCATCGGAATCGGTTTGTGGGATGTCTCCCAGAACATCGAGGGAGCTGACGTTGAGCACCGACTCAAGCGCACCATCATGCCCCAGTTCCACGCGGCCTTCTCCGGCGGCGCCTTCCTTGGCGCGCTGATCGGCGCCGGACTGTCCCAGCTCGGAGTTGGTCTGCCAGAGCACCTCCTGGTCATCGCTGCCATTGCCGTCGCCCTCGCGCTGACGGTCCCCAGATACTTCCTGCCGCACGAGGCCGTGGAAACTCACGACGGCGGCGTGCCGGCTGAGAAGGGCCCCACGGCTTGGCGGGATGGCAGGACGCTGCTCATCGGCGTCGTTGTCCTGGGTGCCACCCTCACCGAAGGTGCGGGCAACGACTGGATCGCAAAGGCTGCAGTGGACGGTCTTGGTGCCTCCGAATCCACGGGTGCGTTGCTGTTCGCGCTCTTCGTCCTGGCGATGACGGTCATGCGGTTCCTCGGCGGCAAGGCCATCGACAAGTTCGGCCGCGTGATTGTTCTCCGGGCCAGCATGGCTGCGGCCGCTGTTGGCTTGGCGTTGTTTGTCTTTGCCGGCAATGTGATCCTCGCTGGTATTGGCGCGGCCCTGTGGGGCATCGGCGCGGCCTTGGCCTTCCCGATGGGCATGTCTGCCGCGGCTGATGACCCCAAGCACGCTGCCGCCCGGGTGTCCGTTGTATCCACCATCGGCTACATCGCATTCCTGGCAGGCCCACCGCTTCTGGGCTATCTGGGCGACCACACCGGCATCCACATGGCCTTGCTGGCCATCGGAGCCCCTATTCTGCTCGCTCTCCTGCTTGCAGGCGTCGCGAAGCCTTTGCCGCCCAAATAGTCTCGCCGGCGTTCTCCGTTAGGCATATCTTCCGGAAGCGCCACCACAGGAGCAGGACGACGCCGGCAGCAAGGCAGGCACCGCCGAGGACATCGCTCAGCCAGTGGGCCGAAAGGTAGGTCCTGCTGATCATCATGGCGATGACTCCAAGGGTGGCTATCGCGGTCATCCACCAGCGGGCGATGAGTAACGCCAGCACCATCAGGAACGCGGTGGTAGCCGATACATGCCCTGAAGGGTATGAACCGGTGTCGGTCAAAACTTGGGCACCTTCAGGCCGGCTACGCCCCACAACTGTTTTGGCCAGTTGGGTGAGCGCCAGCGCTGAGATGCCGGAAGCGGCGACGAAGATCGAGGTCATGGGTCGGCGCGCCACAACAAGCGCAACTGCGAGCACCGTCTGCAAAATCAGTGCACCCACATAACCGGCCCAGTTGAGGACTGCGTTAACGGCATCCCAGAAGGGCGAGTGCAAGGTGAAGGAGTAGGCCTGCCACATGGTGTCCACGCCGTTGAAGGCCGGCTCGCCTTGCCCTGCCAGCAACATCCCAGCTGGAACCGCAAAGGCGCACAGCAGGAGCAGACCGGGGGTCACCAACTGCCAGTCGGGCCGTTGACGCCGAAGGATGTCGCGAACCATGACTTCATCGTAGCTATGGCCGCCACCGCAAACCGGCGTTCTCCGGCGGTTGTACGCCACCGGGGCTGGCCACAAGGGTTACTGTGTTGGGATGCGAGGCTTCGTGGGCAAGGGTCCCAAACGGGTTGCACGGTTGGACCATTTACTGGTTCGGGCGGTCTCCCGGCAACCACAAGGTGACCACGACGCCTTCTTCCGCAGGCTCTCTGCCGCTGCTACCAAAGGGAAGCTGTGGTTTGGTGTCGCGGGAGTCATGGCAGCTTTCCCCGGCAAACCACGCAGGGCAGCCCTTCACGGTTTGCTCGCTTTGGGCGTTGCCTCCGGGGTCACCAACGTCATCTTCAAGCGGGCTCTCCCCCGGTCCAGGCCTCTTCCCGAGCACCTTCCGCTGTTCCGATTCGTGAATCCCCAGCCAACGAGTTCCTCCATGCCTTCCGGCCATTCAGCATCTGCAGTTGCCTTCGCTGTAGGCGCCGGAATAGTGTCCCCGGCCATCGGACTTGCGCTGGCACCTGTTGCAGCGGGGGTGGCTTACTCCCGCGTGCACACCGGCGCTCATTGGCCCTCCGATGTGGTGCTGGGTTCGGCTCTCGGTGCCGGCGCAGCGTTGGCAACACGCAACTGGTGGCCCGCCAGGCCGCCGGAGCCAACTCCTCGCCGCACTCCGGTGGAGGCGCCCGCAATTCACGACGGCGAGGGGCTCAGTATTGCGGTCAACGTCATGGGTGGTTCTTATACGCCGGAGACGGGCGAGCTTTTGAAGGCTATATTCCCGAAAGCACATATTCAGGAAATAGCGGAAGGCGAAGACATTGAGGCCACGATGGAAGCCGCAGCAACCCGGCCAGGCACCGTTGCACTGGGCGTGTGGGGCGGAGACGGAACCGTTGGCACTGCGGCTGCTGCCGCCGTCGAACATTCACTCCCGCTCCTGGTGCTGCCGGGCGGAACCCTCAACCACTTCGCCCGTGACGTGGGCACCAGCTCGATCGACGATGCCATCGAAGCGGTCACCAAGGGGCAGGCAGCGTCCGTTGATCTGGGGCACGTCATAGTCCAGCGCGGTTTGCCGGAGACTCCGGAGATCACCGAGCTGGCCATGCTGAACACCGCCAGCGTAGGGGTGTATCCCAATCTGGTCCGCAGGCGTGAGCGGCTCCAGCCGGCACTCGGAAAACCATTGGCAGGACTGGTTGCCTCCCTGCGCACCTTCGGAGTGAACTCGCCCACCACGCTCACCGTGGACGGAGTGAAACACAAGCTGTGGATCCTGTACCTGGGCCGCGGCCGGTACTACCCCCGTGACCACGCGCCGCTTCGCAGGCCCGTGCTGGACGACGGCGTCCTGGACGTTCGCATGATCACAGCGGACGAGCCGTTTGCCCGCATGCGCTTGCTCTGGGCGGTGGTGACAGGCACCGTCGCAGCCTCCAAAGTCACTCATCTGACTGAGGCCACCACCATCACCGTGGAGGCGATCGGGCAGGCTCTGGTCCTGGCCGTGGACGGGGAACCGAAGCCCGGGGTCCGCAGTGCCACCTTCACCGTGAAACCACGCGAGCTCCGCGTTTACTCACCTCTGCCGGCCGACTGACGCGATTGAACGCCTACCGGGTCATCCGCGAGGACTACCCTGACTGAACCCTGAATCATCCCTGAGACCGGCGATTTACCCGCCCTCCGTGAGTAGCGTTGTGAGTACATTCAAAACTCACTTGCACACTCATGTGCTCCGAGGAGGGAACGCTTCCATGATCGAAGCAAAAGGCCTGACCAAGGTCTACGGCGAGAAGACCGCCGTGGGCGGCGTCAGTTTCACTGTCCAAGCCGGACGGGTGACGGGCTTCCTGGGTCCGAACGGTGCCGGCAAGTCCACCACTATGCGCATGATCATGGGGCTGGACTCTCCAACTGCGGGCTCTGTGACTGTGAACGGTGAACCGTTCGCCCAGCACAAGGCACCACTGCGGGAAATCGGCGCCCTCCTGGATGCGAAGGCTGTCCACACGAGCCGCACTGCATACAACCACCTCCTTGCCATGGCGGCCACGCACAGCATCCCCACGAGCCGGGTCCGCGAAGTCATCGAGATGACCGGCCTGAGTGACGTCGCGAAGAAGAAGGTCAAGGGATTCTCGCTCGGAATGGGTCAGCGCCTCGGTATTGCCGCCGCGCTGCTGGGCGACCCGCAGACCATCATCCTGGATGAGCCCGTCAACGGCCTTGATCCCGAAGGCGTGGTGTGGGTCCGCAACCTCGTCAAATACCTGGCCTCCGAAGGCCGCACAGTCTTCCTGTCCAGCCACCTCATGAGCGAGATGGCACTGACGGCAGACCACCTCATCGTGATTGGTCGCGGCAAGATCATCGCTGACGCACCCATCGCGGAAATCATCACGGGCAAGGGCCAGGCGCGCACGCGTGTCCGAACGGACCAGCCGGAACGCCTCATGCAGCTTCTTGCCGGGACCGGCGTCTCCGTTGAAGTCCACGAGCGCGAACTCCTCGAAGTGTCCGGGCTGGATCCCCGGGGCATCGCCAGGACTGCGCTTGAAAACCAGGTCATGGTCTACGAATTGACCCCGCTCCAGGCAAGCCTGGAAGAGGCATACATGGAACTGACCAAGGACGAGGTCGAATACCACTCGCACATCACCACCGGGGCCTCGGTTCCCGCTCAGGCCGGAGGGAAATAGACATGAGCACCACCACTTTGGACCGCAGGTCCATCCGTAACTCCGTTGGTCCGGGACCGGCATTCCATCGCGTGCTGAACTCGGAATTCATCAAGTTCCGCACCCTGATGTCCACGCTGATCCTCCTGGCGTCCACGGCGATCGTCATGGTTGGTTTCGCGGCCCTCGCGGCATGGGGAACAGGAAGTTTTGCAGAGCAGGCCGCACGAGACCCCGAAGCTGCAGCAGCAATCGCAGCGCAGGGCGGGGATCTGGCCGTCAGCATCCCCACATCAGGTATTTCGTTCGCCCAACTCATCCTCGGCTCCTTGGGCGTCCTGCTCATGAGCTCCGAGTTCACCACGGGCATGGCACGCTCAACGTTTGCTGCCGTACCCAAGCGGCTTTCACCGTTCCTGGCCAAGCTCATTGTTGTGGTTGTGAGCGCCTTCCTGCTGACTGCCGTGTCCACCTACATCGCGGGCTTGGTGTCGCTGCCGATCGTGGATAGCTACGATCTCAAGCTGGATCTTGGCAGCTCACAGTCCATCAAACTGCTGCTGGTCAACAGCATCTACGTTGCAGCCGTCGCCGCAATTGGTATGGCACTTGGAACAATCGTCCGCAACTCCGCAGGCGGCATCATGAGCCTGGTGGGCATCTTCTTTGTTTTGCCGATCGCGTTCCAGCTCATCCCGGGCGACTTCTTCAAGGAAGCCAGCAAGTACCTGCCCACCAGCACGCTCAGTCCGCTGACCGCCGTCGAGCATGTCCCGGACACGCTCGAAGCGTGGCAGGCGGCCCTGGTACTCGGTGCCTGGGTGGTTGTGCCGGTAGCGCTGGCCATGATCCTGCTCAAGAAGCGGGACGTCTAGGACGGGTTGCCGTCTAGGCTCAATCCATGACTGAAGCTCCACAGGTGAAGGACATATCGGCCCCCGCGGCGGATACGTCCTTTGCTGAAATTGCCCAGCGTCGCAGGGGCAGGATCCGCCGCTACTTCTACAAGCGGCCCCGTGCGATGGATGCTGTGGTGGTCCTCTGCTACGTGCTGTTGGCCCTGCCCACCATGGTCACCTCCATCATCGACGGCAAGTGGCTCGTCGCGGTGCTGCTTGCGCTGATCGCGGCCGTGCTGATTTTCAGGCGGCGGTTCCCCCTCCAGGTGGTAGCCGCCGTCGGGCTCTTGGAAGTTGCGGCGACCATCCTGAACCCGTGGGGTTCAAACGTTTCCGCCGGCCTGTGGTTTGCGCTGTACGCGTTCGCGTCCATCAAGAAGCGCGGCATCGCCCTGGTTGTTTTCGTTGCAGCGAGCCTGCCCTTGAGCCTCCTGTACTTGTTCATGTGGACAACTCCGAGTCAGATGGGCACCCTGCAGGACGTTCCGGAGAACTTCCACCTCATCAACAACATCGCCACGGCGATCACCATCATGTTGTCCAACCTCCTGGCCACGGGCATCGGCATTTCGGTGCGCCAACGCAGGGAGCATGAGGCCGAGATCGCGGCTTGGGCGGCCCGCACCACCCAACTTGGCAAGGTGACCGAGCGGAACAGGATTGCGCGCGAAATGCACGACGTCGTGGCTCATTCGCTGACGGTGATGATCAGCCTCTCGGACGGCGCCGCTGTGGTGGTCAAGAAGGACCCGGAAAGGGCTGGCGAGGTCCTCAGCGAACTGTCGCGGACCGGCCGTGCTGCCTTGGCAGATATGCGTCGCGTTCTCGGTGTCCTGCGTGACGATTCCGGGAGGCCGGCACCGCTCACGCCGCTCGCATCCGGGCACAACCTGTCGAAGCTCCTGGATGGGTTCCGAACCGCGGGGCTGCCGCTGCATTATGCGCACACTGGACCAGCTTTACCGGCGGACCCGGCCTTCGAACTCACTGTCTACCGAATTGTGCAGGAGTCACTGACAAACGTCCTGCGGTACGGACGCTCGTTGAGCCGTGTGGATGTCCAGGTGGCCCGCGCCGGCGACTTGGTCACCATCGAAGTGCTCGACGACGGCCGCGGAACCCGCGAAGGTGGCAGCGAATCCATGGGCAGCCTGGGGACTGGCCAAGGTATTGCCGGGATGAATGAACGTGCCGGAATCTATGCTGGAATCGTTACTGCCGGTCCAGGAAAAAGGGGAGGCTGGGCGGTCCACGCCGAGCTCCGCTGGAACGGCGACAAGGGGGAATCATGACAGAAGACATCATCAAAGTGCTGCTCGTTGACGATCAGCCGCTGCTTCGGATGGGGTTCCGGCTGATCCTGGAAGGTGAAGACGACCTCCACGTTGTGGGCGAGGCGTCCGATGGCGTCGAGGCCGTTCGCCAGGTGGAAGCCCTGCACCCGGACGTCGTGCTGATGGATGTACGGATGCCCGCCATGGACGGGATCGAGGCGACCCGTCGCATCTCGGATTCCGGTTCGGACGCCCGGGTCATCATCCTCACCACCTTCGATCTTGATGAGTACGCCTTCACCGGTTTGCAGGCCGGGGCCTCAGCGTTCCTGCTCAAGGACGTGGCCCCCTCGGAACTGGTGCATGCCGTGCGTCTGGTAGCCAGCGGCGATGCCGTGGTTGCTCCCCGGGTAACGCAACGGCTCCTGGAAACGTATGTTCGTGGCGGTGTGGTGCCCGGCCACTCGCCCAGCCCGCACCGGGATCCGCTGCTGGACGAGCTCACGCCGCGTGAAACCGAGATCCTCACTACCATCGCCGAGGGTCTGTCCAACGCGGAAATTGCCCATAAGTTCTTCCTGTCCGAGGCCACCGTGAAGACCCACGTGCGCCGGATCCTCAGCAAGCTGCAGTTGCGGGACCGTGTTCAGGTTGTGGTGTACGCGTACGAAACCGGGCTTGTGGTGCCGAGCAACCCGGACTACTGAACCGGAATCAGCGCTGTTCGGGATTCACAGTCCCACCACAGTTTGCCCATGTACAACCCATAGGGCGCACGCGTTTCATGGATGCATGACTTCTCCTCAACAACCGTCCAGGGAACCAGCCGAACAAGGTCAGCCTCACCCCGACCACGACCGCGGCCTTGAGTTCGACCTCTCCACTCTGCTGAGCCGGCGTCGCACCCTGGGGGTTTTCTTCGGAGCGGGAACCGCAGCCGCCCTGGCGGCTTGCACCCCCGGGACGGGAACAGGCAGCAGCGCCACGCCGTCGAGCACCACCAGCGCTACTGCCACCGCGACGGAAAGCACGACGGCGGCCGCCTCACCTTCGGCGACCAGCACTGTGACACGTGCCATCGCAGAATGCGGTGTGGAGATCCCCGAGGAGACACTCGGCCCGTACCCGGGGGACGGTTCCAACGGGCCAAACGTCCTAGAAGCTTCGGGAGTGGTCCGCCGCGACATCAGGTCCAGCTTCGGCACCTCAAGCACCAAAGCTGAAGGGGTGCCACTGACCGTTACCCTGACGCTGCTGGACAACGCGAACGGCTGCTCACCGCTGGCAGGTGCTGCCGTATATGCCTGGCATTGCGACCAAGACGGCAAGTACTCGCTTTACGATTCGGGCGTGGAAAACGAGAACTACCTGCGGGGCGTTCAGGAGGCTGATGCCAATGGACAGCTCACGTTCAGCACGATCTACCCTGGTGCGTACAACGGCCGTTGGCCACATATTCACTTTGAGGTATTCGAATCCATGAGTAACACCAGCGCTGCCGGGCAGGTGCTTGCGGTTTCGCAGATCGCACTCACCGAGGCAGCGTGCAAGGAGGTCTACGCAACAGACGGTTACGAATCGAGTGCCCGGAACTTCCCCAACACCTCGTTGACCTCGGACAACGTATTCGGTGACGACGGTGGTATATATCAGTTGGCGAATATATCCGGGTCTGTTGCGGGAGGCTTTACAGCCGCTCTGAACGTCATCGTCTGAGCCGACAGCGGGGCTAGACTCGGGGGCATGCCTTCGAATGACTCCGCAGCAGTTGACCACATCACGGACCTCGGCGCTTACGTCTCGGCGTCGCCTTCAAGCTTCCACGCGGTCCACGAAGCCGCGCGTCGACTGGACGCGGTTGGATTCACAGGCCTTGATGAACTGCAGCCGTGGGGTGGCGGAGCAGGCAAGTTCTACGTGATCCGCGATGGCGCACTCATCGCTTGGGTGACTCCGGAGAACGCCGGCCCCACCACGGGATTCAACATCCTGGGTGCCCACACTGACTCACCGTCCTTCAAGCTCAAGCCAAAGCCCACCACGGGTAAATTCGGGTGGCTGCAGGCCGGCGTCGAGGTGTACGGCGGGCCGCTCCTGAACTCCTGGCTGGACCGCGAATTGCAGTTGGCCGGGCGCTTGGTACTGCGTGATGGTACCCAGCACCTGACTGCCACCGGCCCCCTCCTTCGCTTCCCGCAGCTGGCCATCCACCTGGACCGTGGGGTCAACGACAACGGTCTTCACTTGTCCAAGCAGCAGCATATGAACCCCATTTTCGGCCAGGGCGATCCGGCCGGGGAGGATCTGCTGGCATTGCTTGCCCACCGCGTTGAAGGCGCCACCGTTGATGCTGCCGAGATTGGCGGGTACGACGTGGTGGTGGCAGACACACAGGCGCCGGCGGTCTTTGGGGCGAACGGTGAGTTTTTCGCTTCAGGGCGCCTGGACAATCTTTCTTCCACTCATGCTGGCCTGGTCGCGTTGATAGCGCATGGCGCCGCCGCACCGGCCGATGGTCCGATCGCGGTCCTTGCTGCCTTTGACCATGAAGAGATCGGCTCCAACTCGCGCTCGGGCGCGTGTGGTCCCATCCTCGAAGACATCCTGGTGCGCATCTCCGACGGTCTTGGCGCCTCGGTGAGCCAGCGGCGGCAGGCGCTGGCGGCGTCGTTCTGTGTATCCGCGGACGCCGGCCACGCAGTCCACCCGAACTATGCGGAGAAGCACGATCCCGCGAACAAGCCGCTGCTGAACGGCGGCCCACTGTTGAAGATCAATGCCAACCAGCGCTATGCCACCGATGCCACAGGCGCCGCACTTTGGGCCCGTTTGTGCGACGAAGCCAATGTGCCTTATCAGGAATACGTTTCTCACAACGATCTCCCGTGTGGCTCCACCATCGGTCCCCTGACCGCAACCCGCCTCGGAATCCGGACGGTGGATGTGGGCATCCCGCTGCTCTCGATGCACTCCGCCCGCGAACTGTGTGGCGTGGAGGATCCGAAGAGGATGGCTGAGGTTTCGGAGTTGTTCTTCCGGACTGCCGCCTGAGGGAAAGCCTCAAGCAGTCATTTCAGGGCCAATTCAAAAGTTTCCTATAGGAAACATTAGATGCCCTGAGGTTTACATTTTGTGCATAGTCCCTGTTTGGGAGAAGGCAAAATGTTCGGTTGCACAGGAACGGCATCGATCCAGCAGGTTAGCGTGAATTAGTCATGTGGCCCGTGGCACACCACTGAGGCCAATCCCCAAAACCTAAAGGACGGCGCCGATCCATGCACGCTGACCAACAGCTTTCCAAGTCCCTGAAGCCACGTCACCTGTCCATGATCGCCATTGCCGGCGTCATCGGAGCAGGTCTGTTCGTAGGCTCCGGCGCTGCCATTCAGCAGGCGGGCCCGGGCATCCTCGTGGCCTACCTGGCTGCAGGGCTTGTGGTCATCCTCGTCATGCGCATGCTTGGTGAGATGGCTGCGGCCAACCCCGAGACCGGCTCGTTCTCCACATACGCTGATAAAGCCCTTGGCCGCTGGGCAGGGTTCAGTATTGGCTGGCTCTATGCGTGGTTCTGGATCATCGTCCTCGGCATCGAGGCAACGGCGGGTGCCGCCATCATGCACCGCTGGGTTCCCGGCGTCGATCAATGGATCTGGGCATTGGTTCTCATGGTCCTCCTGACCCTGACCAACCTGGGCTCCGTGAAGTCCTACGGTGAGTTTGAGTTCTGGTTCGCGTCCATCAAGGTTGCCGCGATCGTCATCTTCCTGCTCGCCGGTATTGCCGCGATCCTCGGCCTGATGCCGGGCGTTTCCGCGCCGGGTGTTGCGAACCTCCTGGATCAGGGCGGCTTCATGCCGAACGGGCCCGGCGCTGTCCTGGCAGGCATCCTCGTGGTGGTCTTCTCGTTCTTCGGCGCCGAAATCGCCACCATTGCCGCCGGTGAATCCGAGAATCCCGTGGACGCCGTCAAGAAGGCAGTGAAGTCCACAGTGTGGCGCATCCTGATCTTCTACATCGGATCCATCGCCATCGTAGTGACGCTTCTGCCGTGGAACGACGCCTCTGTTGCCAAGAGCCCGTACGTTGCTGTCATCGAGCTCTACGGCATCCCGGGCGCCGGCACGATCATGGACATCGTTGTCCTCACCTCGGTGCTGTCCTGCCTCAACTCCGGCCTCTATACCGCCAGCCGCATGCTGTTCTCGCTCTCGCAGCGTGGCGATGCTCCCAAGTCCTGGATGAAGATTTCCAAGCGCGGCGTTCCTGCTGCAGCGGTCCTCGCCTCCACCGTGGTTGGTTTCGTCACGGTTGGCCTGAACTACATCGCCCCGGACACGGTGTTCCTGTTCCTGGTGAATACCTCGGGCGCCATCGCCTTGTTCGTGTGGCTGGTTATCGCAACGTCCCAGCTCATCCTGCGTAAACGCATGGGCGCTGCGGCCAAGGACCTTGATCTCAAAATGTGGCTCTTCCCGTACCTCACGTGGATCGCCATCGGTGCCATCGTGGCGCTGATTATCGGGATGGTCATCATCGAATCCACCCGTGAATCGCTGTTCCTGTCACTTGCGTTGGCAGCAGTCGTCGTAGCCATCGGCGTGTTCCGCTACCGCAAGCGTGGCGCCACCCCAGCCGAGGTGACCACTACGGATGCCGAGCGGGCCGAGGTTGGTTCCGGACCGGCGTCGTAAGCGTCTTTGCGCGGGACAGCCGCCGTCAACGTTCGATGGCGGCTGTCCCGTTTCGCTTTAACGGCACCAAGGCAGCAGCTACTGCGCCAGTCCGATGACCAGGTTGATGGTGACGGCCAGGATGACAGTGCCGAAGAGGTAGGACAGCAGGCTGTGCTTCAGGGCTTCGGCGCGGATCCGATGATTGCCGAGGTTGGTGTCCGATACCTGATAAGTCATGCCCAGGCTTGTGGCGAGGTAGGCAAAGTCCGTGTACTGGGGCGGGCGGTCCTGATTGAAACTGATGCCGCCCACTTCACCGCCGGCGTCGGCCTCCGGGCTGTAGTAGAGCTCCGCGTAACGCAGGGTGAAAAGCGTCTGTACCAGCATCCAGGACAGGGCCACGCAGGCCAGCGCGAGAGCCGCAGAAGACAGGCGTGCGCCTGTTCCTTCGGTGTGCGAATTGACGATCACGGCGGCCACAGCTGCAAGGCTGGCCAAGTTTGCCACGAGTATCAGCAGGTCCGTGACTCCCCTGGACGGGTCCTCGGAGGTGGCGTGTTGCTCAGTCTGGGCCGGATCCAGCCGGGCGATCACCAGCCATACCCAGGCCACGTAGACCAGCGCTGCCACGGCCCAGCCGACTGCAGGAGCATCCACCCAATTGCCGGGGACTCCGGTGGCGATGAAGGCCACGGCGCCGGCTAGAACCATGACGACGAAGCGCAGCCGGCTCCGCCTCACCCTGACCTTGTCCATGCGCTCACCCTAGCCAATGGGAAAGTCTGTTCGGCGTGACGTTTCGCGTTTCTTGTCTGCCTGGAGGATGCCGTCCCGAACGCCCGCACGGATGACGAAGTACAGGGCGTAGAGCCCGATTGCAGCGAAGACAACCGTCAAGACAAGGGCATTCAGGGGAGTGGCATCCATGGCCCCACCCTAGCGGGACGCCATCAAGGGGGCAGGAATCCACGGAATGCCGTTCCTCGTGTTAGTGTCTTTGTCGCTGTCGAGGAGAAAAACGAAACGCTGGTTCTCCTGATCACCTTGCGCGGGTGGCGGAATGGCAGACGCGCTAGCTTGAGGTGCTAGTCCTCGAAAGGGGGTGGGGGTTCAAGTCCCCCTCCGCGCACAAGGAAACCCCCGGAAGGTCATCTTCCGGGGGTTTTGTCGTCTCTGGACCAGGCGCCCGGGTGCTGGCCTAAGCGCCTGACCGTGGTGCAAACATGATGACGCCCACGCCCACGATGCAGATTGCCGCCCCGATCACGTCCCAGCGGTCCGGGCGGAATCCGTCCATCAGCATTCCCCATGCAAGCGAGCCAGCGATGAAAACGCCCCCGTACGCGGCCAGGACCCGGCCGAAATGCGCGTCCGGTTGAAACGCTGCGAAGAATCCGTAGATCCCCAGAGCCACGATTCCGAGCCCGGCCCACCACCATGCTTTCCCCTCGCGCACGGCCTGCCAGATCAGCCAGGCGCCGCCAATCTCTGCGACGGCGGCCAAAACGAAGAGGACGATGGACTTCAGGGCGGTCATGGTCCCAGTATTCCGTGCTCCGGCGCCGGGTTATCCACATACGCAATCTGGCCGGTTCCAGCTCCGGATCCACTCGAATAGCTTTGGGTGCAGGAGATGCACTAAGATATTGAAGTCTGTGTTGCGCCCTCCTTCCGAGTCTTCGGCGGGGGAGCGAGCCACAGCATCGCAAATGAACCTCCTGTTACGGAAATACCGTAACCGCTTAGCCCAAAGGAGGTGGGTTCACATATGCGTCCTTACGAATTGATGGTAATCATCGACCCCGAGGTCGAAGAGCGTACCGTAGAGTCGTCGCTTCAGAAGTTCCTCAATGTCATCACCACCGATGGTGGAACCATCGAAAAGGTAGACATCTGGGGCCGTCGCCGTCTGGCGTACGACATCAAGAAGAAGTCCGAAGGTATCTACGCAGTGGTGAACTTCACCGCAGCACCGGCTACCGCCAAGGAACTTGATCGCCAGCTGTCTCTCAACGAGACGATCATGCGCACCAAGATCATCCGCCCTGAAGACCAGAAGGTCGTTGCTGAGTAATCAGCCCCTTCAAGATCTTTACTACGCAGGAACGAACAAGGAGGCAGTAGATGGCAGGCGAAACCACTATTACGGTCATCGGTAATCTCACCAATGACCCCGAGCTGCGGTTCACCCCGTCTGGCTCAGCAGTAGCGAACTTCACCATCGCTTCTACTCCCCGGACCTTTGACCGCCAGTCCAATGAGTGGAAGGACGGGGAAACCCTGTTCCTCCGCGCATCGGTATGGCGCGAAGCAGCTGAGAACGTGGCCGAGTCCCTCACAAAGGGCATGCGCGTCATCGTTTCCGGTCGTTTGAAGAGCCGTTCCTACGAAACCAAAGAAGGCGAAAAGCGCACCGTAATCGAGCTTGAGGTCGACGAAATCGGCCCCAGCCTGCGTTACGCAAACGCCAAGGTAAACCGTACCCAGCGCTCCGGCGGTGGCCAGGGTGGCTTTGGTGGCGGTAACGCCGGTAACTCCGGTGGCTTTGGAGGTGGCGCTCCTGGTGGAAACCAGGGCGGCGGCAACTCCGGTGGAACCTGGGGTGGCAACCAGCCCGCACAACAGCAGGATGACCCCTGGGCTACGCCCGGTGTCAGCAATGCTGGCGGCTGGGGCAACGGCCCCGATTCCGAACCTCCCTTCTAAACAAAAAATAAAAGTCCGACGCCGGACACTCACCGGAACTGCCGCAAGGCACCATGGTGCCAACCGCCGTCGAACACCACCATCCCGTGGATCAATATCCACGGGCTCCATAGAAAAGGAGCTCCACGATGGCTAAGGCTGAACTCCGTAAGCCCAAACCAAAGTCCAACCCCTTGAAGGCCGCTGACATCACTGTCATCGACTACAAGGACGTAGCACTGCTGCGCAAGTTCATCTCCGACCGCGGAAAGATCCGCGCTCGTCGCGTCACTGGCGTTACCGTTCAGGAACAGCGCAAGATCGCCCAGGCAATCAAGAACGCCCGCGAAGTTGCTCTGCTGCCTTACTCCGGCGCTGGCCGCGGCTAAGGGAAGGGATTAACTAACATGGCAAAGCTCATTCTGACCCACGAAGTAACCGGTCTCGGTGCTGCTGGCGACGTTGTCGAGGTCAAGGACGGTTACGCACGTAACTTCCTGCTGCCCCGCGGCTTCGCTCTGACCTGGACCAAGGGTGGCGAGAAGCAGGTTGAGTCCATCAAGGCTGCCCGCGCCGCTCGTGCGCACGCTTCTGTTGAAGCTGCACAGGCACAGGCCCAGGCTCTGTCCTCCAAGAAGGTCAAGCTCGAGGTGAAGGCCGGCGAGTCCGGTCGTCTCTTCGGCACCGTCAAGCCTGCTGATGTCGCTGCTGCTGTTGAAGCCGCTGGCCTCGGCGCCATCGACAAGCGCAACGTTGAACTGCCGAACCACATCAAGTCTGTCGGTTCGTACACGGCCAACGTTCGCCTGCACGAGGATGTTTCCGCTGTTATCGACCTCGAGGTCGTCGCAGCAAAGTAGTCTCTGACTGCACCTGAAAGCCCCCATCACCGGATTCCGGTGGTGGGGGCTTTCTGTTCGGCGGGAGATCTAGGGTGTGTGGAATTCGTCCATGACGTGTTGGTAGCCCGTGCGGATCATCTCGGCGAGGACGCCGCGGTCCACGTCGTCCAGTTTGTTCACGTAAAGGCATGCGGTGCTGGTTTTGTGCTTGCCGAGTTCGGGAAGCAATCGGTCTGCGTCGGGGCCCTCGGTGACTCCGTACAGGACCAGGTTCGCCTTGCGTGGTGAGAAGCCGACGGCAGCGGCGTCTCCCTCGCGACCGCTGTCGTACTTGTAGTGATAGCTCCCGAAACCGACGATCGTCGGGCCCCACATCACGGCTTCCTGCCCGGTGATGTCCCGCATCATGTCCAGCAACTCGAAACCGTCTTCGCGCCGCTTCGGATGCTCCACGGAGGCCAGGAATTCTTCCACAGACACGTCCGTGGGCTGGGTCTTGTTCTCTGCCATGCTGGTAGTTTCGCAGACGCGGGGCAGGCCCGCCAGCAACCGGTGATAGCCTGCAGCGGTGACTTCAGAAGCCCCGCGCAGCCGCCCTTTCCACCAAGTGGACGTCTTCTCCGACGAGCCTTACCTCGGCAACCCGTTGGCCGTCGTGATCGACGCAGAAGGCCTCAGCAGCGAGAGAATGCAGCACTTCGCCAACTGGACCAACCTCTCCGAGACGACGTTCCTCCTGCCTCCGACTGACCCCCAAGCCGACTACAAAGTTCGGATCTTCACGGGCAGCGAGGAGTTCCCGTTCGCCGGCCACCCCACGTTGGGTTCGGCGCACACGTGGCTCCAGGCCGGGGGAGTGCCCAAGACTGACGGCGTCCTGGTTCAGGAATGCGGTGCGGGTTTGGTTCGGGTGAAGCAGGACGCCGGCAGGCTGGCTTTCGCTGCACCGCCGCTGACACGCTTCGCCCCGGTGGACCGCGGCGTCCGTGCCCAGCTCGCTGCCGGCCTTCGGCTCCCAGAGGCCGCATTGCTGGATGCATCGTGGCTGGTCAATGGCCCGGAGTGGATCGGCGTGCTCCTTGAATCAGCCGAGCAGGTGCTGGCCATCGAGCCGGACCTCGTGGCCATGGGTGACCTCAAGGTCGGGGTAATCGGCCCTCATCAGGCGGGCGCCGCCGTCGACTTCGAAGTCCGTACCTTCATTCCGGGCGATGCCATGGTGGAGGACCCGGTGACGGGCAGTTTCAATGCCGGCGCAGCCCAGTGGTTGATCGGCAGCGGCAGGGCGCCCGAGGAGTATGTGGCGGCTCAGGGCACTGCACTGGGAAGGGCCGGGCGAGTTCACGTCAAAGCCGAGGATGGCGAGATCTGGGTGGGTGGAGCGTCGGCCACCTGCATCGAAGGCACGGTGCTGCTCTAGGCCGGTCAGATCCGCTTTGGCCGTGTCACCACCACCACCAGGAAGACGCCGGCACTGAACAGGGCCTGCACGATCACCACAGACCACGGCACGTAGCCCAGATAGAGTGCCACCAGCAGCGGTATGGTCGCCAGGATGGTCACGTCCAGGCCGCGCATCAACGAACCGAGTTGAGCGCGGGGAACGGGGCCGAACGGAGTTTCAACCGGGGGAGCCGTCCAGTCCGGCGGTGTCTTCGTGGCCGCGCGGAGAGTGCCTGCGCCCATGCCGACACCTGCAAGGGCCCCGACGCCGATGAGCCAGGGATCCGCAGCGCCGAGCAGAACCAGGAGCCCGCTCAGGATCGCCATCCAGAGTGCCATCGCCGCGCAAGGCATGAGCGTCCGGCTGATCCTTACCAGTGCCGGATGCAAGGGCAGCAGTGCGTCGAGTTCAGGAACCAGGGCAGTCTTGCGGGCCACACTCCCCATACCGGAAGCCGTGGCACACCCGGCGATCACGATGACCGCCAACTGGGCGAACTCCGGCAGCCCGCCTTCCACGAGCAACATGGCGATGCAGGCAGCAAGCCACAGAATTGGCGGCATCAGTGGGGGATTGAGCCGAAGGAAGGCAACTACATCGGCACGGATCAGGGCCCTCAGGGGGCCGTCAACAGGCCGGGCGTAGAACCTGGCGGCCCTGCCGCCGTCGACGCTCTTACGGCCGCCGCCCAACGCGCGCAGCACCTCGTTGGAGTCCATCATGAACAGGGACGCTCCGGCGTGACCGGCCACGGCTCCGCCGCGGACCAGTTCTTCGCCCCGCACCTGTCCGGCACGCGGCACGACAAGCGCCAGGAGTCCGACGGCGGCAGCGCCCACCAACGCTGTTGGCCACGGGGACGATGACAGCGCGGGAAGGACCGAACACCCAAGCAGAACTGCCGCCGTCGTTGCTTTACCAATCCGCGGTGGCAGCAAACGAAGCTGTTGCAGGGCTGCCAGAACCAAGGCAATGGCCCCGGCAGCGCCGAAAGACAACGAAGCGAGCAGGTGCTCCACAGGAGCGCGGTCAACGACGGTCACCATGCTGAAGGGTAAGTAGATGATTGCCGAACCAGCCGAGGTGAGTGCGACTTTGCGGAGGAACGGCGGCAGGACCATGGGCCGGCGGTCGATCGGGAGCGTCAACCACCAGCTGCCCTCGGCTCCGTTCACGGTCATCGGTCCGAGCTTGCGGGCCAGGTTGGCGATGACCAGGAGGACCGCGAAGGTCACGGACGTCCACAGCACCTCTTCCGGCAGGACGAGCCACTGTCTCCGGATGATGCTGTTGGCGGTGGAAGCACGGTCACTAATCTCATTGCGCAACGCGAGGACAAACGATGCAGCGATGGTCAGGGAAACACCGATTCCCAGGCCCCAGCTGTAGGCATCGACGAAGCGTTCACCCCATGAGCTCCGGCTGCGCTTGTAGCGCCGCGCGGACTGGCGCGTGAATTTGACGATGCCGGCGGCAAGTTCCCGGCCCTGCGTGGACGGTGAAACGGTGACTGTGTCAGGACCCGGCAATGATCGAGGCCCCCTGCTCCGGATCGAATTCCTGGACTTCGTCGTCAATGACCAAACACGTGGAAGCCGTGGCGAGCAGCAACTGTGGATCGTGGGTCACCAGGACTACTGCGCCACCGTCTTTGGCATGCGCTGCTATGCGTTCGCCGAGCGCCACCCGCATCCTTGGATCGAGCCGTTGTTCGGGCTCGTCAAGGATCAGGAGCGACGACGGGCGGATGAGTCCAGCGGCGAGCAACAGCCTGCGCCGTTGACCGGAAGAGAGGGCATCCGGGATGGCATGGGACCTGCCCAGCAGCCCGAAGAAATCCAACTCTTCCTCCACCCGAGCTTCAGGATCGTCGAGGGAATGCCCGCGGGCAACAAGGAGCAGGTGCTCCCGGACAGTGAGGGAGGGGAAGAAGAGGTCGTCGTCGAATACCGCAGACACCTGCCGGCGGAAAGGTACGGCGTCGGGATCAATGAGGAGCCCATGGACTTTCACGTCCCCTGCCAGGGAAGCCTGCCGTCCCGCGATGGTCCGGGCTACCGTGGACTTCCCGGCGCCGTTCACACCTACGACTCCCAAGACTTCGCCAGCGTCCACGGAGGCAGAAACTTCACCACACACCGGAGCCCCGGCGTACCCCACCAGCAAGCCTTCGGCTTCCAGAACTGTCCCCATGGTGCAACCCTACCGGCGGGATTGGCGCGACTCCGTTGCAGCGTTTAGCGTGAGTCCTATGTCAGCATCCGATGCTTCCGCGAAGGCCAACGGCAACCCTTTGCTCGTACTGGGCAAGATCACGTCCATTTTGGACGCCTTTTCCTTGTCGAACCCAGTGCTGCAGTTGGCCGACATCCGCGAGTTCACCGGCATGCCCACCTCCACGGTGCAGCGGCTGGTCACGAATCTGACATCCCAAGGCTTCCTTGACCGGGAGGGCGATGCTTACCGCATCGGCATGCGCATGGCGTACTGGGCGGCCCCTGCAACCCGGGGGATGGAGGTTGTGGACATCTTGAGTCCGCTGCTCAAGACGCTGCGGGACACCACCGGCGAGACAGCGTGCTTCTTCAAAGCCGAACAGCACTACAGGGTGTGCGTGGCCATGGCTGATACGCATCACGCGCTTCGCCGTGAGATGCACTTGGGCAAGATTGTCCCGCTCCATGCAGGTTCGGCAGGCAGGGTGCTGCTCGCTTGGTCACCTGACCTGAAGGAGGCTGTCCTGCGCGACCCCTTGGAATCGATCACTGACTACACCATCACCAGCTCCGAGGAATTGGAAGCCGCAGTCAAGAAGACCCACGCCGATGGATTCGCGATCACAGTGGGGGAGCGGGAAGATGGCGCCTCCGGGCTATCCGCGCCGGTTTTCGATTCGGCTGCCGGGTTGGTGGGCGCCGTCACCATCAGCGGACCAACCCTCCGGATGCCGTTGGAAACATGCGAGGCCTGGGTGGAGCCACTCCTCGCTACAGCTGAGCACATGACCCGGCTGATCGGCGGGCGGTTCCCCGGCGAGAGCTAGACCGTAGGGAGAAATAACAGATGCGCGATTTTGAGACCTTGGTCCAAGAGGCTGTTGAAGCCGACGTGAACGGCTGGGGATTCAGCTGGTTGGACGGGCGCGCTACCGAAGAACGGCCGCCGTGGGGATTCGCGAAGCTTCTGGCGGGCCGTCTTGACACCGTCCGGAGTGCCCTTGACCTGGACACCGGCGGAGGGGAGGTGCTCTCTGAGGCCGCGAGGTTCCCCGAACGCATTGCTGCAACCGAGGGATGGCCGCCCAACGCCCAGCGGGCCCGGGACCGGCTTGGCCCCCGCGGGGTGGACATCGTTGAGACAACTGAGGGTTCGGGCCTGCCCTTCCCCGACGAATTCTTCGAGCTTGTGAGTGCGCGGCACCCTGTCAGCCCCGACTGGGAGGAAATCCGCAGGGTGCTGATACCTGGCGGCCACTATTTCGCCCAGCACGTTGGCCCGGCGTCGGCCTTCGAGCTGATTGAGCACTTCCTCGGTCCGCTGCCTGAACAGAGGAAGGGCCGTGACTCCGTGGCCGAGGCAGCGGCCGCCGATGCAGCAGGGCTCACTGTCACGGACCTCCGCACCACCCGGTGCCGGATGGAGTTCTTCGACGTGGGCGCTGTGGTGTGGATCCTGCGCAAATGTGTGTGGTGGGTCCCCGATTTCTCAGCAGAACGCTACCTGGGCAAGCTGAGGGAGTTGGACGGGCCGATGCGGGCGGGAAAGCCATTCGTTGCCCACTCAACACGGCACCTGATCGAGGCGCGGCGATAGCCTGCAGCGGCCACGTCGGCAGCAGTCAGAGAATCGAGCGGGCGTCGAGGTCTTCCATGGCCCACTCGAGAATTTTCAGGTCGAAAGGATCACGCTCTTGGATTCCAAAGAGGTAGGCGTCGAGGTCCCAGGGCCTGGCGTTCCCGCCGTTGGCCCAATACCAGGCCCATAAATCATCCAAGGTGATCTCGTGTTCCAGGATCAGCGTTCGTGCCGTCTGGCGTGAGTCTTCCATGGGCTTTCCCCACTGCTGACGCAGTATCGGACCGCATCAGGCTGATTGACGTTGATTTCCGCTTCCGGAAACCCGTTTTCATGTTTCCACGTTCAGTGTTCATCCGAAACCCCCATCGCATTGCGAATACTATGGGAACCTCCGAGGGAAACTACCGCCTGAAAAGGGACCTCGCAATGAATCAGGAGCACACCGTGGATTCTGCCCGGACCTTTGAGTCGATCGTCATTATCTTCAATCCCAACAGCACGGGGGATGCGCCTGAGCTCGCGCAGCAGCTGCATGACCGGCTGCAGGAGCTCCTCACGTACCAGCCCGAAATCACCCTGCAACCCACGGAGCATGCCGGCCACGCCGTCGAACTAGCGCGGGATGCCGCTGCCAAGGGCGGCGATGTCCTTGTGGTCTCGGTGAGCGGCGATGGCGGCTACAACGAGGTGGTCAATGGTGTGATGCAGGCCGAAAACCCGAGGGCCGTCGCGGCAGTACTGGCCGCGGGAAATGCCAACGACCACAGCCGGATTATCGGCACCAAACCCTTGGAAGAGGCCATTGCAGAAGGCCACGTTCACAACATTGACCTTCTCCGTATCCATACCGGCCAAAAAGAGAATGAGCCCTTCGAATATGCGCATTCGTACATAGGATTCGGCCTCACCCCTGTGGTTGCTACTGAACTGGAAAAGGGCAACAAGGGGGCACTGACGGAAATGGTCACCGTGATCCAGACCTTTTCCAAGTTCGAGCCTTTTGCCATCCGGCTGGAGGACGGGAAGCGCCACAAGTTCGACAGTCTTGTCTTCGCCAACATCCCGGAGATGGCTAAGTACGCGACGCTCAGCGAGGCGGCAAACCACCCATCTGATGGGAAATTTGAGGTCATCATCTTCCCGCATATGCCAAAATGGCGCGTTCTCCTGACTGCGCTGAAGGCCACCACGCAGGGCCTGGGTGATCAACCCAGCGTCAGCAGCTACGAATTCACTACGCTCAAGCCAATGCCGTACCAAATGGACGGCGAGGTGAAGAGTGTCGAAGCCGACGTCAAGGTCACGGTGGAATGCGCTCCCCGCGCCCTGGCCACGCTCGGCTAGTCCCGCCTAGCGTGTTGGGGCGCAGGCGGCAGTGACGAAGTCGTAAATGCGGCCGCGCAGCTCAGGTGACGCCGCAATCTTCACCAAGCCCTGCCGTTCTCCCACTTTGACCCTCAAGGGCAGGAGCGTCCCAACTTTGTCCTCGGCAACTGCATGGGGATCGCAGCGGGCAGGTCGGATGCGCAAGGACAAGGCGCGGACGGCGTCCCCGGGCGCAATGGTGACGTTCCGGGGCCAGGGATCGGTGGGTGTCTCTGCCAGCAGCGTGGTTCCGTCGATGGACTCAATCGTGAGGCTTTGGGTGGCACCAACCGGCGTGACGATAAGACGCACGACGGCGGTGCTTCCGTCCGCTGCGATCTCAAGACCAGGGTCCAAGACCATGGTGGCGACGGCGGCGGCTTCCGCAGCGATGCACAGCTCGCCGGCGTTTCTGGTCAGGACGCCGAATGGATCGGACGCGTCGGCGGTCTCCTCCAAGGGCTCTTTGCCTGGTTCGGAGTAATTGAGCTTCGCCTGGATTTTGGCGGAAGCATCTTCTGACGTTCCACAAGCGGCTGCAGGCAAATCTGCGGGAATGCTTTTGGGCTGGTGGGGCGGCAATTCAAGTCCGTCTTTCGATGGCTGCCAGGAGATGCCGCCGTCGAACAAGGACGAATCCACCCGTGCTCCGGTAACCGTGAGGGGTGTGTCCGTGGTGTTGGTGAGCTGTATCAGGATGGCCATCTTGCCGTACTGGTCCCGGGACTGGTTGACCTCAACGGTGATGGGGGCGGCGCTTCCTCTAGTGGGCTGCGAGCCGGAATCGCGGGAGTCGCACGCGGCCAAGAGGGGCATAGCCACAGCCACGGCCATACCCACAGCAAATGAACGCCACCCTCGGCACACCATGCGATCAGTGTAGGGGCTCTTTTCAGCCGTGCGGGGGGCTTGCGGCCGTTTACGCCCTTACATGCAGCAGGCCGGAATCGCCCCTTAATAGTTGGAAAGCAAGAGGGAGTACTTCAGGTAAATGTTGAGCCCCTCACCGCGGGCATTGGCCACCCCGGTGCAGGTCTTTCGCAGCGTCCATAAGTTCATGGGCTCGCAACGTTCCGATGCCAGACCCATCTCGGCGGCAACCGATTCTGCAGTCTGCGGGGGTTTGACCTCCACGACCATTTCCCGCCAACAGCCTCCGGATCCACACTCAGTGGAGATCGCTCCCGCCTTGCTGGGCGGCGGAACAGGCTGGAAGGCGGAGTCGGATGGAACCCCTGCTTCATCTACCGCGGTCCAAAGTGCAGACCCGATCCACGCAATGAAGGCCACCACGAGGACGAGTACCGAAAGACGGACCAGACGCTGACGGGTTTGAGCGTTGCGTGGTCGAACCATAAATTCCCCCCAAATTGAAGACCTCAGGCTACACGGCGGTGGGGCAATGATTCACCAAGCACGGTTACGATATCCGCACGTACTCCGTTCGCGAAACTGACAACGAAAGGCGACACTGATGTCGTTTCAGGCTTACCTCGATGCCATTGAAGACAAGACTGGCCTCACTCCGAGGCAATTGGTCGAAATCGCGGAAACCAAGGGCTTCAATGACCCCTCGGTCAAGGCAGGAATCATTCTTGAATGGCTCAAGGCCGACTATGACCTTGGCCGCGGCCATGGAATGGCGCTGGTGCACGTCATCAAGAACGGCCCCAAGATCGACAGCAAGCACGTTGGATCCGACGGAGTTCATCGGGACGAGTCGGACATGCTCTGGCTGGACGGTAAGGCCAGCAAGCCAAGCCCGTAAGGGGAAGCGGCCTCTGGTGGGCAAACAATAAGCATGCTTAGCTTAACGTCATTGCCGCGGCCACATCTGCGCAGAGAGGATCCACATGTCCACCGTGACGCAGTTGTTCCATTCCCCCTCCGCCGACGTTTGGAAGGTCATCGCCAACGGGTGGCTCTACTCAGGATGGGTTGTCGGCGCCTCGAGGATCCGAGCCGTGGACGAACAGTGGCCGCAGCCCGGCTCCACGTTGCACCATTCCGTAGGATCCTGGCCCTTCCTCATCGACGACAGCACCCGCGTCACGGGCATGGAAGCAGGCCGGACGTTGGAACTCCTGGCGAGGGGTTGGCCCTTGGGCGAAGCCAAGGTTGTGATCACGCTGGAGGACCTCGGAGACCTCCAGTGCAGGGTCACCATCGCCGAAGACGCAGTCCGAGGTCCTGGCAAGGTGGTGCCCAAGGCCCTGCGGGATCCCCTCATCGCTGGCCGTAACCGCGAGACCCTCAAACGCCTGGAACTCATGGCGGCGGGCGGAGCAGGCAGGGCCTAAAGAGATGCGATTGCCCTGCCGGCAGCCCGCATTTCCGCGGTGTCGGTAGCGATCACCACGTGCGCAAAGTTGTCGGCGTAACTGCCCAGATCCTTGTGAACAGAGCCGACCACAGCCACTACGGGGATTGCCCGGCCTGACTGACGTACGCGGTCCAAGATGGCAGAGATGATCTTTCCCTCGCCCGTCTGGGAATCCAAACGCCCCTCGCCTACCACCACTGCCTCGGCATTGAGCAACAGGGAATCGAATCCGGCCGCATCCAGCACAGCGTCGGATCCGGATACCAGGTCGGCGTCAAAATGCGCCCAGAGTCCTCCGGAGAGCCCACCCGCTGCGCCGGTTCGGGGCACGCCGGACGGGTCTCGCGGAAGCGAATCCGCAAGGCGCCGCAAGCGTTCCTCCAACAATACAATCGTGCCTGGATCGGCCCCCTTCTGTGGCCCGAAGACCCGCGCGGCATCCTCGAATGTGGTGGTGACGTCAGATAAAACCGTGAGTCCGGCATCGCCCAAACCGCCATTTTCGGCGATGGCACGGACAGCACCTGCGCCCCCGTCGGTGGTGGCTGAACCACCCGCTGCCACAAGGATCGTCTTGGCCCCGAGGTTTACCGCCGCCGCAATCAGGAGCCCGGTCCCGTACGTGCTGGCCGACATCGCGTCCTGCGGAGTAGTGCGGACGGCGGACAGCCCGCTCGCCTGCGCCACCTCGACGACGGCGGTTCCGTCAGGTGCCAGCCCCAGGATCGCCTGTAGCGGCTCACCCCAGGAATTGACGACGTCGACACTCACCGGAGACGCGCGAAGGCTGCGGCAGAGTGCGTCGAAAGTCCCTTCCCCGCCGTCGGCAACCGGAAGCTGCGTAGCTGCGCCGCCGCCGTCGTGAATCCCCGCTGCAATGGCAGCCGCAACTTCGGCGGCTGAGTAAGTTCCCTTGAAACTGTCCGGGGCCACCAAAATGGTCATGCCCGAACCAGCGCGTTGACAGGGTGGAGCGGCAGGCGGCCTTCGGCGATGGCGATCGCGTTGAGGGCGCTGAGCCTGGCCATTTCGGCGCGGACTGGGACCGTTGCGCTGCCGACATGCGGCAGGAGCACGGTGTTTGGTAGCTCGGCGAGGCCGCGGGCAAGTTGCGGCTCATTCTCGAAGACGTCCAAGCCCGCTCCACCGATCACGCCGTTGCGCAGGGCTTCGACCAACGCCGCCTCATCCACAACCGGTCCACGCGCGGTGTTGACGAGGATGCCACCGGGCTTCATCCGTTGCAAGACGGAAGCATCCACCAGATGCCGGGTTTGCTCGTTGAGTGGAACATGGAGGGACAGGAAGTCGCTGCGCTCCACCAGCGAACCCCACGTCACCTGCTGGACCTTGCCCGCGAATTCTCCGAGTTCCTGGTCGGAGACCAGACGATCACCGGGAGGACGCGGCGCGAAGAGTACTTCCATTCCGAAGCCGAGGGCGCGTCGCGCCACAGCCCGGGCGATCCTGCCGAAACCGGCCAATCCCAGGACGGCACCGGAAACGTCGCGGCCCAGCATGAACTCCGGCTCCCATCCAAGAAACTTTCCTTCGCGCACTATCCGGTCCGCTTCCACCACGCGGCGGGCGGTGCCCAGGATGAGCAGCATGGCGATGTCCGCGGTGGCATCGGTCAGGACGCCGGGCGTATTGCCCACCAGGATGCCGTGCCGGGTTGCGGCGTCGATGTCGATGTTGTTGTAGCCCACCGCGTAGTTGGACACACCCTTCACCCGGGCGCCGGCCAGCAGTGGCTCGTCAATGACGTCGCGCAGTTGGGTCAGGACAACGTCGTAGTCGCCGGAGGCGCACAAGGCGGAGAGCGTCGCGTAATCCGGCGGCTCGGGCAGGACGGTGACCTGACCGGCGTCGGACAGCAGCTGAAGGCCAGGTTCCGGGATAGCCGTGGTGACCAGGAAATGATGACCCATGCTTAGTTGCCGCCCCCAGCGGGGGTCGGCTGAACGGCGGAAGGCATGACCCAGTCGAAGGCTTCGGCCCTGGAACGGGCTCCTTGGGCTGCCTTGGAGCGGTTCGGCTCACCCAGCTCGGCCAGCAATTTCTCAGACAACACCACAAGCTCCCCGAAGACGTCCGGAGTGAGCCACCCGGGACGTGTCGCAAAGAGGATGTCTTCGCTGGAGGTGTTGCCGCTGGCGCCGGGAGCGAACGGGCAGCCTCCCAGACCCCCGAGGGCACCGTCAACCATGGCAGCACCGGCTTGGATCGCGGCGAGTGTGTTCGCCACGCCCAAACCCCAGGTGTCGTGGCCGTGGTAGACGATCCGACGCGCAGGGGACTCTTCCCGCACGCGGGTGATCAGCCGGGCCACCTGCGCGGGAACGGCTTGCCCCAAGGTGTCGCAGATGACGATGTCCGTGGTGCCTTCAGCCCGGGGGTCGTTGGCGATGGCGAGGATGCGTTCCTCAGGAACGTAACCCTCGAAGGGGCAGGTGAAGGAGGTAGCGATACATAGCTGGATGTGGCCATTCACCGCGCGGGCGTATTCGACGGCTTCGGGCAGGGCGGCGAGGCTTTCGTCCGTGGTCCGGCCGATATTGGCCTTATTGTGCGAATCCGAGGCTGACAAGCAGTACTGGAAGTTCCTCGCACCAGCGGCTGCAGCTTTGGCAACGTGACCGGGTGTGGCTACCCAGATCCAGCACTTCTCCAGTTCCTCGGGGGTGAGGGCCTGGACTACTTCCAGCGTGTTGGCCATGGTGGGGACGAGGTCGGCGCGGGCCATGGAGCCCAGCTCGATGGCCGGAACTCCCAGGCGCAGCAGTTCCCGTACGGTTTCGAGCTTCTGCTCGGTGGGCAGGAGTTTGCCGGTGAGCTGGAGTCCGTCACGCAGGGTGACGTCCCGCAGGATGGTGTCGCCCAGGGTCGTGGCCAGCGGGCTGTCAAAGTGGGTCATGGTCGGAGGACCTCCTCGCGGCCTGAAGCCGCATTGATCTGCGTGGCGTCCATATGAAGGAGCCCGCCAAGGATTTCTTGTGTGTTTTCGCCCAGGTCCGGGCCCAGGTTCCGGATGGGCAGGGATTGGTCCCCGATCACGGGAACAATGCCGGGGAAGCCCACTCCTGGAAGGATTTCCTCGCCGGTGGAAACGTCGAACTTTTGGATCATGTTGCGGGCGGCATACTGGCTGTCCGTGCTGATGTCGGCCGCGGTGTAGATGGGACCGGCAGGAACGCCGGCTGCTTCGAGGGCCACAAGGGCTTCAGCACCTGAAAGGGTGGCTGCCCACTCGCCGATGGCCTGATCCAGCTCCTCACGCTTCGCCCACCGCCCGGCATTCGTTTGCAGGAAAGGGTCCTCGGCAAGGTCCGGACGGCCGATGGTCTGCATATACCGCTGATAAATGGAGTCGCCGTTGCCGGCCACCACAATGCTCGCGCCGTCCTTGCACACGTACGCGTTGGAAGGGGCGATGCCTTCCATCCTTCCGCCCACGCGCTGCCGGTCCACGCCGTACGCCTGGTAGTCCGGGATCAGCGATTCCATCATGGAGAACATGGCCTCATTCAGCGCGACGTCGATGATGCGTTCGGTGAGCGGAACAGCCCAAGCCGAGTCCCGGCGTCGTGCTTCACGCTGGTACAGGCTCATCATGGAGCCGAAGGCGGCGTACAGACCCGCGATCGAGTCTCCGATGGAGACGCCCACCCGAACCGGCGCACGGTCCGGGTCGCCCACCAGGTTGCGGAACCCTCCGTAAGCTTCAGCGACGGCGGCAAAACCGGGCCGCTCGGACAGCGGCCCCGTCTGCCCGAAGGCAGAGATGCGGGTGACGATGAGGTCCGGGTTCGCCTCGTTGAGGACCTCGGGGCCCAGGCCCCATTTCTCCAGGGTGCCGGGACGGAAGTTCTCCAGAAGGATGTCGCACTTGGCTACGAGCTCCAGGACGGCCTGCTTTCCAGCCTCCGTACGGAGATCCAGGACCACGGACTTCTTGTTGCGGTTCAGCGTGCGGTACAACATGGACGTGTTGCCCTTGTGCAGGCGCCAGTTGCGCAGTTCGTCGCCTGTGCCGGGCCGTTCAACCTTGATGACCTCTGCGCCGAAGTCGGCCAGCAGCCTGCCAGCTGTGGGAGCAGCGATGTAGTTACCGAGTTCCAGGACCCGGACGCCGTCCAGAGGGGCGATTGTTTGATGTGTCATGGTCTTCTTTCGAGCGTGGTGGGTAGGCGGTTGGCAGGGCCGGTTAGAACAGCAGGCTCATGGGCAGGATCAGCAGGATTGCCACAACGGAGGCTACGGACACTCCCACCGTGACCGATTTGAGTGCACCCCTCACACTCTGGCCCAAAAGTGACTGCAGGAGCCAGAACGTGTTGCTGGTGACGTGAACCATGAAGAGCGAGCCCGCACCGGCAGCCAGTGCCAGCAGGACCGGATCGAGGCCGATGGCCGGCGCGATGGGTGCCAGCAGGCCGGCTGCCGTAATGGCGGACAACGTCACGGATCCGACGGCGATGTGCAGCACCGCGGCGATGGCCCAGACCACGAGCAGCGGGGCTACGGTGCTCGCTGAGAAGAAGCCGCCCAGGATGTCACCCAAGCCGGCAGCGGCTACCGTCGCGGCCAGCGAGCCGCCAACACCCGTGAGGATCAGGATCTGGCCGCTTTCCTTGAAGCCGACCGCGATGGCCTCTTCAACCTTCTTCTGGCCTATCGCCGCGCGCGTCACGAGGCAGGTTCCGATCAGCCCAATGAGGAGGGCGATCACGGGCTCGCCGAGGAGTTGGAGCCAGGGCAGCTCGATCTCGAAAATCTCCAGGATGGCACCGGCTCCGATGAGGAGCAATGACGTCAGTAGCGGGGCGAACAGCAGGATCAGCGGGGCTTCTTTGCGTTCGCGTTCGACGACGGCGACGCTTCCGCCGGACGGTTGGGCGCTGGATGCCGCAGTTCCTCGCTCAGTGTTTGTGGTTGGCTGGCCCTGTGCCTGGCCGCCGTTCTCAGGTTCCTCGCCCTCGCTGTCTTCCTCGGCCACGAACGTGTGGTCCTCGTCCTTGGCCTCATTCCAGAATCCGCGGCGGAAGAGGAACGTCATGATGGCGATGGAGATGATGATCGTGGGGATGACCAGCAGGAGGCCGAACAGGAGCATCTTGCCGAGCGGCACGTTCAGAAGGCCGGCAAGGGCCAGGGAAGCGACGCCGGGAACGGTGAAGACAATGCCGCATTCAAGGGCGATGGCCATTGCAGTGGCCATGCGTGCCGTGCCGAGCTTTCCGATTTTCGGTGCCAGTTTGCGGGCAAGCGGAGCGGAAATGACGAGCAGCACGTCAAGGAATATCGATTGAAGGACCGTGCCGATGGCCAGGCCCATGGTGTAGGGGAGGCGCTTGGGGCCGAACGTTTTGAGGAGGTGCTCCACGAGGCGCCGGATCGCGCCGCTCTGGTTCAGGATGGAGCCCATCAGGACGCCGAAGGCGATGAGCAAGCCGACGTCCACCATGATCTCGCCGAAGCCGCCGGTGATGGTCTCGACGGTCTTTTCGACGCCGAGGCCCACCGCCAAGCCGAGGTACACGGAGGCGAGGATCAGGGAAATCACCGGGTTGACCCGGAACCGGACGATCAACAGCACTGCGGCTAAGACCGCGACAGCTGTGTTGATCAGAACAGCAATGTCTGACATGGGAAATCCGATCGTTGGGCCTTCCACATTGAAGGCTGGAATCTGATGCGCACCGTGAGGCAGGCCACATCACTAATCCCATATTATGAGTTTGAACTCATAATGCAAGCCTTTTCGGCAAATTAGACTGAGCGGATGTCCTTCACTATCCGGCCAGCCCATCCCGTCGACGTGTCGGGCATTGTCGCTGCGGAGATCTCCGCTGGGCGCACTTCCCTTGCTGACGCTGAGCGATTCACCGCGAGCATCAGTGCCGCGGTCGCGGACCCCGCCCGCCTCGTCGTGGTGGCCGAAGCGCAGGATGACGTGAACGCGGACGGCGGGTCCGCCGTCGTGGGTTGGGCCAAGACGCATTATTGGGACTCTGCCGACGGCCTCGCGCTGGCCGGCCAGTACTTGGGTGGCGTCACCGTACGGCCGGATTTCCGACGAAGGGGGCTCGCGGCACAGCTGACTGCCGTCCGGCTCGGCTGGATTTGGGAGCATGCTGAAGAAGCCTGGTATGTGGTTAACGCCCGAAATGAGGCGTCGTTGGCCCTGCATCGGAAGTGGGGATTCCGGGAGGTCGCGCGGGGCGCTGGTTTTCATACCGTAACGTTCGACGGCGGCGAAGGGGTCCTGCTGATGGCGGCGCGGCCGCAGGGCTGACCTCGGGAAACGCCGTGGCGGCCTTAGCATGGGTCCAGGGATGCGCCGACTGGGGGAGTGTATGTGATGGGGCCGTTGGAATCGATCCAAGCCAGCGAGAAACAGGGCCAAGCAGCGGGCGCTGGTTTGAATGGCCGCGTCCGTTCGCCGCGTAAACGGTCTTCACGGCTGAAGAAACTGGACCTGGCGATCCTGCTGGTCCTGGTTGTCCTTCTAGCCCTTTCCGCTACTCCGTGGCCTTCGGCGATGCTGATCCGAAGTGTCTTTGAGCGTGGGGCGCAGGCGACCATCGACGAGATGACGCCGTACGTTCCGGACACCCCGCTGCAGACCCAGACTGGCGTCGTCTACAAACCTGGTTCCACCTTCGACGTTTTCAGCCCTGCCGGGACCACCACTCCGCTGCCGACAGTGGTGTGGATTCACGGTGGAGCGTGGATTTCCGGAGCGCAGCGCGACGTGAACCCGTACCTCCAGATACTCGCCGCCGAGGGATACACCACCATCGGGATGAGCTATCCGATCGCCCCCGAGGCCACGTACCCCACCGCCGTGCGGGACATCAATGAAGCCCTCGCTTACATCAAGGCCCACGCCGCAGAACTGAACGTTGACCCCGGCCGCATCGTCCTGGCCGGCGACTCTGCAGGTGCCCAGCTCGCGAGCCAGATGACCACGCTCACCGTGAACCCTGAATATGCCAACCTGATGGGAATCCAGCCTGCCCTTCAGAAGTCCGATCTTGCGGCCACCATCCTGCACTGCGGTGTGTACGATCTTCGGGCCATGGCGGACCTCAGTGGCATCGTCGCTTGGGGCTTCAAGACGTCCCTCTGGGCCTATACGGGCACCAAGGACTGGTCCGCTACCTATGCCGGAGCCACCATGTCCACCATCGATTTCGTCACTGACGACTTCCCGCCGACATTCATCAGCGGCGGCAACGGCGACGGGCTCACATGGCTCCAGTCCGTGCCCTACAGCAACCGCCTCAAGGATGCCGGCGTTCCGGTGACCGAGCTGTTCTGGCCCGCCACCCATGAGCCGGAGCTGCCGCATGAGTATCAGTTCCACCTGAACTTCGACGAGGCGAGGGAGGCACGGGACAAGACGTTCGCCTTCCTGTCCACCCATGCCCCGAGGCGGTAGTCACAGGACTGCCACTCGAAGTGATTCAAAGTATCTCCATCATGGAACTATTATTGAGGTATGACCTCTTCCCCTGAAGCCCCACCCGTCACGCGCAGGCCGGCGCTCTTCTGGGCCTCTGCCCTGTGTGTTGCCGCCTTGGTCCTGGCGCCCCTGTGGATGGTGCTCGGGAATCCCGCTGTCCTGCGCGGACACCCGTTGCTGCCCGCGCTGTTGGTGACTGCCGTCGTCGTCGGACTTCTCTGGGGAGTTCTGCTGTGGCGCCGCCGCGCGTCCCTCAAGCGTTCGGCGCTCAGGGCTGCAGGCGCGTGGGCTGGGCGGGTAGTCGTGCTGGCGCTGGTGGCCATGCTGGTTTGGCTGAATCCCTTCGCTTACCAGCCGGGTGCCGCCGCGGCCGGATCATCTTCCAAGGCTTCGGTGGTCGAAGAGCCGACGGCGATTGTCATGACGCCCAAAGGCGGGCAGGCCAGCCGGGGCCTCGTCTTCTACCCCGGCGCCCGGGTTGAGGCACGGGCTTACGCGGACATCCTGCGGCCGGCAGTGGATGCCGGGATCCTGGTGGTGATCCTCAAGACGCCCCTGAACCTCAGCTTGTTGGACGGAAACCAGGCCCGTGGCGCCATGGCCACCCATCCGGAGATTTCCTCGTGGGCGGTTGGCGGGCACTCGCTGGGCGGCGTCAGCGCGAGTTCGTTCGCCTTGGGCAACCCGGATGTCGATGGCCTGCTGCTGTACGCCTCCTACCCCTTGGATTCCATGCGGGACCGCGCGGGGCTGAAGGTCCTGTCCATTTCGGGCTCGGAGGACGGCCTCAGCACGCCGGAGAAGATCAATGCCTCCCGCGAGCTGCTGCCCGCGGACGCCACCTTCGTGGAGGTCCAAGGCGGCAACCATGCGTTCTTTGGGAGCTATGGACCACAGCCCGGCGACGGCGAAGCCACCGTGGGCCGCGACGTTGCCCAAGAGCAGATTGGCGCCGCAACAGTGTCGTTCCTGACGCGGCTGGAGGGGAGTTAAGGCCTTCCGGGAATACTTGCGGGCACGCCCCCGTTCATTGATTTAGATGCAAATGCATGTAAGCTGGATGAACGAGCAACAGGAGAATGCCATGGAAACCCGCCGCATCACCGTCCTTTCCGCCGGACTCGGTGTCCCATCGTCGAGCCGCCTGCTGGCCGATCAGCTGGCCGCCTCCGCCGGGCGGCAGTTGCGGGCGGCAGGCTACGACGCGAAGATCGACGTCGTTGAACTGCGCGACCTCGCCGTGGACATCGCCAACAACTTCGTCACCGGCTATGCCGCTCCCCGCCTCGCTGAGGTGATCGCCGGCGTCGACGATTCCGACGCCATCATCGCCGTCAGCCCCGTCTTCAGCGCCTCCTACAGCGGGCTGTTCAAGTCGTTCATCGACGTCCTGGACCCGAAATCGCTGGACGGCAAAGCCGTTCTGCTGGGTGCGACCGGCGGCACCGACCGCCACCAGATGGTCCTCGATTACGCAATGCGCCCCCTGTTCACCTACCTGCGCACCAGGATTGCGGCCACCGGAGTCTTCGCGGGGCCCCAGGACTGGGGAAACACCGACGACGGCGGCTCGCCCCTCTCGGCGCGCGTGGACCGGGCCGCGGGCGAACTGGTGCAGCTGCTCAGCGGCCCCCAACCGAACCGCAAAAACGATGCCCTTGAGTCATTGCCGTTCGAGCAGTTGCTGGCCGGGATCTCAGCTGGCCGGTAATCCGTTTTCAGCGTGGAAATATGGGTTCTGCCATTCCTGGGTCTTCCTTGCCTGACGGTTCGACGTCAAGGACCACGGAGGATAGACCCGGAATCCGCGTTTGCCACCGATGCCGTTGACTGAGCCAATTCCGTGAGTGACGACGGCGGACCGTGGGAACAGGAAGTGACCCGAGTTCCCAGCTTCCCGCACTGAGATGACCAGGAAGTCGGCGTTGTTGGCTGTGGGATGGTCCGCCGGGAAGGGCTCAGTACCCCCAGAGGCCGAACGTCGCCACACTGCAACGAACAGACCCACCTTGCGTGGAGTGACCTTGGCGACGCGGAAACGGATCAGTGCTGTGCCGCTCGTGGCCGTTGCGGCGCCGTAGTCAGCATTGTCCTGCTCGGGAATGGGGCGGGAGCATTGGTTCCCCAGTTGGTTCACGAGCCGGTGTGCTTGGAGGACATCGGGATGAATCATCCGTTCAGTATGCGCGCAGGTCTTGCCCGTTCTGGAATCCCATCCATTGGTCCGTCCGAACTTTTTCCCGGGGCTGATCGTTGGGGCAACCATGAAGTGTCCTGTGGATTCCATTGACCTGGTGATGAGCGAACGAAGCGGCGTAGAGATCGACTACTGCCCGCAATGCAGGGGCGTGTGGCTGGATCGTGGGGAGTTGGACAAGATCATTGATCGCGTCGCGGCCGAAACCGTCCCTGCCCCCGTCCGTCCCGCGGCTGCGCCGTCACAGCCTCCGATCGCGCCGCCGCCCCTCTACAACCCGTTCGAGTCCCGTCCACAGCAGCCCCGCTATGACGACAGGGACAGGCGCGATTATGACCGGCGCGATTACGACCGTCGTGAAGGCAACGATCGCGACGGGTACGGCCGCAAGCGCAAGAAAAAGGAAGGCTTCCTCGGCGACCTGTTCGACTTCTAGTTTTTCCTAGTCGTCCAGCAGCTCGATGAACTCGCGGGCCTGCTTGATCGTGATGTCTGAGTGGCGCGTCAGGGCAACGGCTGCGCCCTCAACGTCACCGCTCTTGGCGAGGGTCCGGATTCGTCCGTAGATCTCGTCGTTGAGCATGTTGCTGCTCACTTCCCGGGTCACGTCGCCCTTGCTGACAATGGCCCGGTACCGATAGGGAAAGCGTTCCGGTTCGTCATCATCGTCCGCCAGCAGATCCTTGCTGGGCGCTTCCGGCGTGAACGGTTGAGGATGCGCAGCCAGGGCACCCACGGCGTCACGTGACGCACGCAGGCCTTCGCCGGTGGCCTGTAGGTAAAGCTTGATCGCTGCCATGCCCTGTCCGCGCGCGATGAGGGAGTAGAGCTGGCGGTGTTGTTCCTGATTGAGCTTGGCCGCCGATTCCCTGGCCAACTCCACGGGATCCTTGGGAGCATTCGACCCTGCCGCGCCCGCCTTGGCTTCAGCGGAGCGTTTGGCGAACGAGCGAATAAGCAGGAGCACGCCCGCAATGACCGCAATGAGGATCAGGAGCGGGATGAGGATGGAATCCATGGCGTTGTCAGAGCCGATCTACGTAGTTCTTGGCGGTGAGCAGGTCTGAGTGGGTAGCTTGGCGCAGGACCTTGATGGCTTCGATCTTCTTCCCACTGCGGACAAGGTTCTGCAGCTCGAAAGCAAGCTGCGGGTTCAGTTGCCCATTGGGAAGTACAGCCGGCTGATGACCCGTTTGGCCGGCCGCGTGCGACCGTGCAGCTTGGGCCGCGATTGCCGTCCTGGTGTTCTCCGCCTGCTCCCTGTGGCTGGCCTCGTTCTGGCTCGGCTTGGTGGTGGCTTCGATCCGGGCGCGCAGGGCCAGCGCCTCCTGCACCTGGGACGCTTGGTGCGCAGCAGAACGGGCCGCGAGTTCGCGCTGATATCTCTCGGCGTCCGAGACGCCGGTATCCCGCGGTTTGAAGGCCGCCGTGAGCGCCCACAGCAGGCCAACGAGGACTAGAAGTGGAAGGGCAATCGTCAGCACGTCACCAAAGTTGATCCCCATGCCTAGAGCTTATGCCAGAAGTTGGTTATCCACAGCACATTCCACTTCCGGCATAGGCTTCTGAGAGGTCAGTGTCAAATTAAGGCACTCTTTGTTAGATGCATCACATTTGCGGCATGTTTGGGGTGCTTTTGACTCGTTGCGGGGCCAGTTGTGAGGCTATGGCTGTGGATGAATTTCCCTGAAGTCCTTCTTTAGTCCACAGCTTGTGAAGTACGTTTCCGCAGTTCAGAGCCTAGTTTCCTCTAAAAGAATTTCTCTATCCACAGGGTAACGCACAGTCTGTGCACAACGTGGGGCTGGTATTCCACAGCTTTTCCACAGGGGGTGTCGGGCACCTGCTGTAACGTGTCTGGAGTGTCCATTTTGGATGCGAATATCCCCTCGTTGTGTTTCCCGGAGCCTGTCATAACCACCACCGACAGCGGGCCCGGGAAATCGACTGTGGATAACTTGTGGATACGGACTGTTATTTTGTCTGCCCTCCCTGACATCGTCAGAGGTACCAGGCGGACTCCGTAGCCGCACACTGCGCTTTACGGGCCGCCAGGGAGTAAATCTCTGCAGTGGTACACAAATGGAGGACGGCTTTGTCAGTTACGCACTTGGACTCAATCGAGGGCACACGCGCTTCGGACTCGAGCCGGAAACCTCCCCAGGACATCCCCGCTGAACAGTCGGTACTTGGCGGCATGATGCTGTCCAAGGACGCAATCGCCGACGTCGTCGAAATCGTCCGTGGACACGACTTCTACCGTCCCGCCCACGAAACCATCTACGAGTCCATCATTGACCTCTACGGTCGTGGCGAACCCGCGGACGCCGTCACCGTCTCGGATGAGCTGACCAAGCGTGGCGAGATCAACAGGATCGGCGGGCCCGCCTACCTTCACGAGCTCATTCAGACCGTCCCTACCGCGGCCAATGCCGGATACTACGCCGAGATCGTCGCCGAGCGGGCAGTGCTCCGCCGCCTCGTTAACGCAGGCACCAAGATCGTCCAGATGGGCTACGGCCAGGACGGCGAAGTGGAAGACCTGGTCAACCAGGCACAGGCAGAGGTCTACGCGGTCGCTGAAAAGCGCACGGCAGAGGATTACGTGGCGTTGAAGGACGTCATGGAATCCACCGTGGACGAGATCGAGGCGTCGGGCCACCGTGGCGAAGGTATGACCGGTGTTCCCACCGGTTTCTACGAGCTGGACGAACTGACGCACGGCCTCCACCCCGGCCAGATGATTGTTATCGCGGCCCGTCCGGCCGTGGGTAAGTCCACGTTCGCGCTGGACTTCGCCCGTTCCGCAGCCATCAAGAACAACCTGGCCACGGTCATGTTCTCCTTGGAAATGGGCCGGAACGAGATCGCCATGCGTCTTCTCTCAGCAGAAGCCACCATTGGCTTGCAGGACCTCCGCAAGGGCACCATCAAGGACGAGCAATGGTCCAAGATCGCCACCACCATGGGTCGCATGAACGATGCTCCGCTGTTCATCGATGACAGCCCCAACATGTCGCTCATGGAGATCCGGGCCAAGTGCCGCCGCCTGAAGCAGCAGCACGACCTCAAGCTCGTGATCCTCGACTACCTCCAGCTCATGAGCTCGGGTAAAAAGGTGGAGTCCCGCCAGCAGGAAGTCTCTGAGTTCTCGCGTGCCCTCAAGCTGCTCGCCAAGGAACTCCAGGTTCCCGTCATCGCGCTGTCTCAGCTGAACCGTGGTTCCGAGCAGCGCCAGGATAAGCGCCCCATGGTGTCCGACCTCCGTGAATCAGGCTCCATCGAGCAGGACGCCGACATGGTTATCCTGCTGCACCGTGAAGACGTCTACGACAAAGAGTCACCCCGCGCCGGTGAAGCAGACATCCTCATCGCCAAGCACCGTAACGGCCCCACCAAGGACATCGTGGTCGCGTTCCAGGGCCACTACTCGCGCTTTGCCAACATGGCGGGCGATTCAGGTGCTGGTGGCGGCGGGTTCTAGCAGTCTGCTAAGTCGCTCAGCACTTTCACCTTCGCCGCTGACCCGGGCGAAGGGTCGAATGCGTAGCCGATCCACTCCTTGGCCAACCTGCGGGCCAACTCCACGCCCACCTCGTGCATGACCAGGGTGTAGCCGGCCTCGCGCAGCAGGGGAGCCACAGTGCGCCACAGGACGAACAGTTCCCCGTGCTTGGTGGAACCCAAGCCGTTGCGGATCACGGCCAGCACGCGCTGCACCAGTTCCCGGCCAAGGTCGACGGCGGACGGTAACTCGGTATCGAACAATCCAGGCTCGCCGTGATACCCAGGCCCAGGCCCATCTGACATTGTCGCCGCCATTGAGACCGGGAACGCTGCCAAAGCGCGCGAGACGATCATCGCGCACATGGACGGTCAGGCGGAGAATTTGGTGGGGTAGTTCTGCCGCCCAGGTATAGGGTAGGGCGTCATGGCACTGCGACTGGTTCAAGTGAACTTCAAAGCCCGGGATGACTCTGCTCTTGGGAAGTTTTGGGCTGACGCCCTCGGCTGGGGTATTTCCAGTGAGGGACCTGGGGTGACCAACGTTGAGCCAGTGGGCTTCACTTGGCCGGACCCTTCAGCCGTCTGCGTTGATGTTGTGACCGTTCCGGACCCCGAGACAGTGAAATACCGCGCCCATCTCGATCTTGCTACCACCTCCGCCGCCCACCAGTCGGAACTCATCGCACGCCTCAAGGAACTCGGAGCGACACCGGCCGACATAGGGCAGGGAGAGGTGCCGTGGACGGTGCTGGCTGATCCCGAGGGCAATCTGTTCTGCGTCCTCGAACCCCGCCAGATCTACCAGGACACCGGTCCCATTGCGACGGTGGTGGTCAACTGCGCAGACCCCCGGGCCTTGGCCAACTTCTGGAGCGGGGCCATGGACTGGACCTTGCACGAAGTAACCGATGATCATGCGAGGCTGCGTTCGTCCAAGGGGGTTGGGCCCTATTTGGAGTTGCTTCGCACGCCAGACCCGGACGCACTACAGAACCGTATCCATCTCGACCTGATGCCGTATCCCGGCGACGATCAGGCGGCTGAAGTGACACGTTTGCACGCGCTTGGCGCCGCTGACGCTGACGTGGGGCAGGGTGATGTGTCGTGGCGGTGCCTCGCGGATCCCGAGGGCAACGAGTTCTGCGTACTCAGGCCGGGGTGATGCCAGGCGTTGTGTTTAGCTGCCTTCCGCCAGCGGCAGTGTGAGGCTGAAGTGTGCCCCGCCTGGGCTCGGATGTGCTTTTGCCGTGCCGTTGTGGGTGATGGCTACGTTGTGAACCACGGCGAGTCCCACGCCGGATCCGGCCACGCTTCGCGTGCTGGTGGAACGGTAGAACCGGTCAAAGACATGGTCCAGGTCCTCCGAAGGAATACCCGGCCCCGTATCCCGCACATCAAGGGTGACACCGCCTTTTGAGACGCTCATGGCTACCCGGACTTGACCTGGCTCGGGCGTGAATTTGCCGGCGTTGTCCAGAAGATTCGCGACGGCGCGGGCCAGCCTGGCGCGTTCCCCTGCCACCAGGAGTGGGCCGCGGGGTCCTTCCAGGGACCAAGCCACACCTGGGTAACGCCGTTCCGCGTTGTCCATGCAGAAGTGAACAAGTTCGTTCAGATCCACTTCTTCGATGAAGGAAGGGGACTCCTTGTTTCGGGCCAGATCGATCAGGTCCTCGATGAGGGACTGCATGGCCACAAGTTCATGCTCCAGGGCCCCGGTTATGCGTTCCTTGCTGCCCTGAGACAATTCGGGATTCCTGAGCATGGCTGCGTTTGTCCGCAGCGACGTCAAGGGAGTCCGCAGTTCGTGGGAGGCGTCGGCAATCAGCTGTTCCTGCTGGTGGCGGGATTGCTCCAATTCGCTCAGCATCGTATTGAAGGCGTTGCTGAGCCTGTTGATCTCAGTGGTTGTGCTTTCCGGGATCCTGATGTCAGTGTCACCGGTTTGGGCGATGCCCTCGGCTATGGCCGTGAGCCGATCAACCGGACGTAATCCGCGCCTGGCGGCCACGTAGGCAGTGCCCGCGGCCACCACCAAAGCGCCCAGCACTGTCGCCACGAGCAGCCAACTGAGTCGCTCGAAGGACGCCAGAACCCTGTCGTCCCTGACACCTACTACCAAAGCACGCTGATTCGGTAATGGCCTGACGTACACACGGATGGGATCGTCGCCGATGGCCGCTTCCGTAAAGAAAGCCGTGCTCTTGCCGGATGCCACCTCCCGCATCTGGGCGGTGATGGGCAAGGCCGGCCCGGCGCCGGAGTCCGGGTCTTCGCTGGGAGCTGGCGCTACCAACTGTGCACAGGCGGGAGATCGGACCCAGGTGCACTGTGAAAACCCCTGCCAATTGGGATCGGTCTGGATCAGCTGGATGATGCGATCCGATTCGCGCCTCAGGGAAAGATCCTCGTTCTTGCGCAGTTCATGACCCACGAAGACGTACACCAGTACTGCAAACAATGAAACGGTGAGGGTGATGGCCGCTGCGATTACCAGTGTCATCCGCAGCCGCAGCGTCACGATGCGGCCAGCCTGTATCCGACGCCCCGAACCGTCTGGATGATCCGTGCCTCACCCTCGGCTTCGAGTTTTCGACGCAGATAGCTGATGTAGACCTCCAGTGAATTGGAGGCTGGAGTCATTGCGTATCCCCACACGGCGTCGCTGATCTGGCCTCGACTGAGTGCTTGCTCCGGGTTTTCCGCGAGCACGCAAAGGATGGCGTATTCGGTGCTGCTGAGGTCAATCCAGCGTCCGTTTTGCCTCACGGCGTGGGCCTCGGGGACCAGTTCCAAATCGTTGTACCCCGTGGGGCTGGCCGGAAGCTGGGTTGTCCGGCGTGCCATGGCCCGCAATCGTGCCAGCAGTTCATCAGGTTCAAACGGCTTGGAAAGGTAGTCGTCAGCTCCGGCGTCCAACCCTGCAACGCAGTCGGCTACATCGCTGCGGGCGGTGAGCAAGAGGATTGGAACCGCATTGCCGGCCGCCCGGAGCATCCGGCAGAGGCCGAGCCCATCCATCAGCGGCATCAAAACGTCCGCCACCAGCAGATCCGGTGTCGTTGCGGCCACCTTTTCAAGGGCATCACGGCCGTCAGCGGCCGATTCAACCCGGTAGCCGGTTGCTTCAAGCAGGAACTGCAGGGAGCTTCTGATGTCCGGATCGTCGTCGACGACCAAGACTGTTATGGGCTCCGTCATGGCCACCAGCATAGTTCGCATGGCTTCATAATCCTTTAAGTTCCCTTATGAACCATGAGGCTATGGATAAGGACATCGGAACCACCTACGCCACCGCCGCCCAGCGAGGTCTGCTTGAGTCCCGGCGGCGTCGTCCACGGGCCAGGGACTGGGTTGTGGGCATCTTTGCGGGGGCAATAATGGCACTGATCTTCGGCCACGGACTGGTGCCGGAGGCCAAAGGGGCAGCACTGTTCGTCGAAAGCTTCCTGCCATGGCTGGGGGTGGTCATCGCCGCCCTTCTGATCGTGGCGTTGCTCTCAAGAGCCTGGGCGGGCTCCATCCCAGCGGCGGCCGCCCTGATTTCCTGGTGCGTGGTCTTTTTGCCAGTCATGGCGACGGGCGCCACCCCGGCTTCTGCCGCAGCGACGTCCGGCGAAGCCAGCGGATGGAGCATCGTCACGCAGAACCTCCGCGCAGGAAATCCGCATGCCTCCGAGGCCGTGGAGAAGCTGATCAAGTCCGGCGCCGACGTCGTGATCCTTCAGGAGCTCACCGGCCCGACCCTGGAACGGATAGCTCCGCTGATGGACCGGACTTTCGGGTATCGGCAGGTAGCGGGGACGGTGGGAGTGTGGAGCCGGTTTCCGCTGAGCCAAGGCAGGCCCCTTACTTTGGGCCTCGGCTGGTCCCGCGCCATGAGCATGCAGTTGGAATCGCCGGAGGGTCCCGTCCAGCTCTACGCCGTACATCTGCCCTCGGTCCGGCCCGGTGAAGTAGGCAACAGGAACAGCGGGCTTGCCAAGCTCAGCGGGATAGTAGAGGCGGATCCGTCGTCGCGACTCTTGGTGGTCGGAGACTTCAATACCGCCACCACAGACCGCTCCTTCGCACCACTTCTGGCAACGCTCGATGACGCCCGGACCGGCTTCGGCTTCACCTGGCCGGCCAGCCTGCCGGCCACCCGACCGGACCACATTCTGTTCCGCGGGTTCACACTTTCTGGAGCATCCGTCATAACAACACCGGGCACCGATCATCTCGCAGCGATGGCATGGCTGCAGCCGGGGGCAGCCCGACCGACAGTAAGCCCAAACCGATGACAGGCACCACATGCGCAGAAGGCCAGCTGGGCCAAGCGAGCGGCCACCTTGTCTGTTCCTCGAGCACAACGAAGGCGTAAACCAGGAGTCACAGGCTGCTAGTCAGCGCCGCTGCTCGGATGTGCATTGTGACTTGTGGAGCCATGCTTGTACACCCGTCCGCGCTGGGATTGGTACGCGCCCCTATGACCCGGTGGTTTCTCCCTCGCCCGTCTGCCTTGCTTGACGTTGGTCCACACTATGCCGCTGATGAAAACGGCGAGGACAGCGACTATCACGACCACGGCAAGAGTGACATCCATCAGGCGTTGCCCGCTGCCTTCAATAGGTGATCCGGCAGGCGGTTTCCCGGTGCCCGGCCACGGATTTCCAGCAGTTCGCGGGCGTGGGCGTGCAGCTTCTTGTCCTCGTCGGACACCGGGACCCAGGCCGGAATGGGCACCGAGGTTCCCGTTTCGTCGCGCGCCACCATTACGGTGAGGCAGTACGTGGTCAGGTTCATTTCGCGGGTCTTCGGATCGCCGGAGCGGACGTGGACAGCGATGTGCATGCCCTTGGCGCCGGTGTAGACGAGGCGTGCTTCCACTTCTACGACGTGGCCTATCAGCAGAGGCCTGTAGAACCGGACGCCGCCGGAGAACACAGCCACAGTGTCCTTGCCGCAGTACCGGGAAGCGCAAACGTAGGCCGCTTCGTCGATCCACTTCATGACGATGCCGCCGTGGACCTTGCCGCCCCAGTTCACATCAGTGGGGGACGCCATGAACCGGAGCGTGACACGCTCGGCGGTGCCGGCGTCGGTATATTCCTGGGCGTTCATCGCGTTGACGATCTGTTCGCGCACCTCGATGCGTGCCAGCGCGTGGTCGCGCTGCTCGATCTCTTCAGGCGTAGACGGCTCAAACTGGGGGACGGGGATCGGCTTGCCGTCCGGTCCCACCGCTACGAAGATCACCATGCACTGGCTGTGCATAGTCTCCGGACCACCCCTGGGATCGCGCGAGCTGACCACTGTGTGGATGTGCATGGAGGAACGGCCGGTATAGACGATGGTGGACGTTACCTCCACCATGTCGCCGCTGTTCACCGGATCCGTGAAGTGGATGTTGCCCACGTAGGCCGTAACGCAGTAGGACTTGGCCCACCCCACCGCTGCCGCATACGCCGCCTTGTCCACCCACTCGAGGACAGTACCGGCGTCGACTGACCCGCTGTGTCCGATGTCCATGGGGGCCGCAAGGAAGCGGAGGGTCACTGAATTGGCGGCATCATCGCTCATGTTTCGAAGTTTACTGTCGGCAGGTTTCTGTTACGTGACTAAGTCAGTGCCGGCTGTCGCAGCGACCAGACGCGTCAGGCGCGTTGGATCCCGAGGGTCGCGATGAGATCCTCGTGCAGCTCGAACCAGATCCGATGAAAGGAATCGCGGTCCGTGGCCGTGAGCCAGGCCGTGCCCTCTGGAGCGTGCCTCAATGCCCGCAGCAGGCGCTCGGCGTAGCCGTCGAACCGAGGCAGCAAAACGGTCAGCTGTTCTTCCATCGGACGCCATGCTGCCAAGGCGCCGATCAGGACATCCATGGCATCTTCCGTAGCGGGCGACTGCAACTGGATAGCGCTGCAGGCGCCTACAACTCCGGTGTTGAATTCCGCGAATTCCTCGTGCACGGCCACAACTGTGCCACGCGCCTCCGCCAGGTGGAGTTCATGGGCAAGCAACCGTTCATTTTCGGCTCGCCCGAGGCTCGACAGCGACCAACCACTGGTCCCGGCGAAGGTGCTGTACGAAACGAAGCCATCCACGCCGGCGTCGATTAGTTCGGACTCCACCACCGCGCGAGACTGGGCGAAGCGCGCCGCTACAGCCTCTGTGTCCGCGAACCCGAGAAGGCGTACGGCGTGCAGGGTGAGAAGCGTCATTCTCTGTCCGCCGCCGTGACGGTTCCCTGCGCACCGTCTACCGTCAGATGGGTTCCGTCGACGAGCATTTCCAGTGCGTCGCGGACTCCGAGCACGGCGGGAATCCCGTACTCCCGGGCCACAATCGCGGCGTGGGACAGCATGCCGCCGGTTTGCGTGACCACAGCTGATGCCATTCCGAAGAGGGGCGTCCACGCGGGATCGGTGGTGCGGCAAACCAGCACATCTCCGGACTGGAAACGGCTGAATTCGTCGGGTCCGTGAACGAGCCGGGCCGGTCCCTGGACAATCCCGGTACTGGCGCCGACGCCGGTGAGGATGGTGGTCATCGCTGGCTTCCGGTTCGCAGCGAAAGAGTATTTGTGGGCATCTTGTTGAGAGTAGCAGCGGAGGGGTGCTTGGAGCAGGTCGACTTGCAGTCTAAATGAGAATCAATATCATTTAACCCATGTCTCATCACCTCACCCCCATGACCCCTGTCCCGACCACGCTTAGACGACGCCTTCACGCCCTGCCGATTGCCGCCGTCGGGCTCTCTGCCCTGCTGCTGACCGCTTGCGCCGGCCCCGTCGGTACGGCGGGAAATGCACTTGATCCTTCGGCTTCAGCTACATCGGCACCCACTGCCAAGGAGGCCGGGGCGGCCACGCCTCGGCTCGTCTACACTCACGACGCCGGCATTTCGGTTCTGGACGCTACGTCCCTTAAGCAGGTGGGAACTGCGGAAATGTCCGGCTTCAACCGCCTGAATCCGGCTGGCGACGGACGGCATGTCTTCGTGTCCACCGGGGACGCCTTCCGCCTGTTCGACGCAGGCGCCTGGACCGAGCCGCATGGCGATCACAGCCACCACTATGTGGCGGATCCCAAGCTGACCGAGTTGGCGTTTGAGGCTAGCAAGGCCGGTCACGTTGTGCTGCACGGCGACAAGACGGTGCTGTTCAACGACGGTTCGGGCAAGGTGGAGGCGTTTGAGACGTCCGCTTTGGCTGCCGCCGTGGAGGATGGAAAGCTACCCGCCACTGACGTGTACATGACGCCTGAAGCGCACCATGGAGTCGCCGTCGAGCTTGAAGACGGCAAGTTGCTGGTGACCCTCGGCAACGAGGAAAGCCGAACCGGAATTGCCGTGCTCTCGGCCGGAAAGGGGCAGGACCGCAAGGAAATCCTGCGCAACGAGGACTGCCCCGGCGTTCACGGCGAGGCCGTTGCCGCAGGTGAAGCCGTGGTGGTTGGCTGCGAAAACGGAATGTTGATCTACAAGGATGGGGCCATCACCAAGGTGGCCAGCCCGGATGCCTACGGCCGGCTGGGCAACCAAGCAGGTTCGGAAAAGTCGCCTGTCATCTTGGGCGACTACAAGGTGGACAAAGCGGCCAAGCCCGAGCGACCCACGCGGATCTCGCTCGTCAACACAGAAACCGCGGCCATGCAGCTCGTGGACATCGGCACCAGCTACTCGTTCCGCTCATTGGGCCGCGGACCGTCTGGCGAGGCCCTGGTCCTCGGAACCGACGGCGGACTGCGCGTGATCGATCCGCTGTCCGGTACGGTCACGTCCACAATCCCGGTAGTAGCCGCCTGGGAAGAGTCAGCCACGTGGCAGGACCCACGCCCCACGCTCTTTGTCCAAGGCTCGACGGCGTTCGTCACCGAACCGGCGACGCGCACCATCCATGCGGTGGACTTGGAGACCGGCAAGGTAGCGGAGTCCGCGCAGCTTGAGCATGTCCCGAACGAGCTCACCGGCGTGACGGGCTAGGACCCTCTCTCACGACACGCCGCTTAAACGCCGATGCTCTCTCACCTCCGGCCACTTAAACGCCGGCGCTCTCTCACTCTTCTGAAGGAAGTGAGAGAGCGCCGGCGTTTAGGGGCCGTTAGGTGAGAGAGCGTCCGGGGTGGTGGCCGCTTACGCGAGGACGCGGAGCTTGGATCCCGAGCGGCCAAACAGTGCGGCGTCGGCGGATATCCGGCCGGCGCCAGCCAGCGCGAGGGCAAGGGCTGCTCCGGCGAAGAGCAGCACAAGCTCGTACCCGCCGTTGCCGACGAAGACGCCGGCCGGGGCGTGTACCAGGAAGAGTGCGCCGAGCATGTTGACGGCCAGGAGGGCTGCGAACACGCGGGTCAGGAGGCCGATGATCAGCGCGATGCCGCCCACCAGCTCAAGCGTTGCGACGATGGGGGCAACTGCGGAAGCGCCCGGCACGCCCATTTGGGCAAAGGAGGCCTGTGTGCCTGCGATGGTGAATTCGTTGAACTTCTGCCAACCGTGCGCGGCGAAGAGAAATCCTGCAATAACGCGCAGGATGGTCAGGGCTGTGGTGGTCAAGCTGGACTTGTTCATGCCTTCAACCCTTCCCGACATAAGTTGAAGTGTCAACTAATCAAGGCTTTTTATGACCAGAACCGGACTATCGAACCTCGCGGCGCTCCATGTAGCGCGCATCTGGTTCGGAGAAGCCGAATTGTTCGTATAAGCGGTGGGCATCGCCTGTGTGCAGCATCCAGCGGAAGTTTGCCCCCGGCCCGCCGTCGATCATCTCCTGCACCATGGCCTTGCCCAGCGACCGTCCCCGTGCGGATTCGTGGACGTAGACATCGGCCAGATAGGCGAGGGCAACACCGTCAGAAAACGCCCGGGCGTAACCCACCATGCCGCCGGTCTTCCCGTCATATGCGCCAACAATCCGCCATGCGTTATCCAGTTGCGCCTCGACGTCGGCACGCGTTCGCCATTTTGCCCAGTAGACGTTGGTTGAGAGCTGGGTCCAGAGCCAATCGCGGTCCACACGCTCCTTGTCCGTGGAGAGGATGTAGGTCATCGTGAGGCCCCTTTCACCTGTATCCGGCGCTTCCTGGCAGGCTTCTGAAGCCAAGGCTGCAGGAGTCGGGTGGTGATCGGCAGGAAAATGTATGTCATCAGCGGGGTCAGGATGACGATGGTGAGAAGGACGGAGAGAACCAGCGGCCAGTGCTGCGTCAGCGGGTGCAACAGGAAATTGGCCAGGAGGCTGAGCGGGAAGAACGGCAGGAAGATGCTGACGGCCTGCTTCCATCGCGGCGGCACCACGGTTTCGGGGACTACTACGGAGACGTCGCCCGGCCGGGAGAACCAACCCTCAATCCCGGTGTGCCGCTCCACGCGGGTGGTCTCCATCATGTCCCTGGCGCTGTCGATCCACCAGCGCCGCTCCTCGGAGTCTTCCCAGTCCTGCAGGGATTCCGAGTCTGCGAAGCGATAGAGCATGTGCCATTCAGCAGAGTCGACTCCGTTGCGTACCCATCCCGAGCCGAGGTAACCAGGCCATTCTCGGGCGAGCTCCTGTCCGGCATGGGCCCAGGCGTTGGCCTGGCGGGTATAGCCGGGAAGGATGGTGCGGGCGACGGAAACGGTGACGGGATGCTCATGTGACACGGGCCAAATGTACCCGGCCAGCGGCGGACTAGGCTTGTTTAGTGCCTCAAACCACAACCACCACACCCCGCTCCAATGCCCGCGAGATCCTGCGCCTGGCCGTTCCTGCCTTCGGCGCGCTCATCGCCGAGCCGATGTTCCTGTTGGCGGACTCCGCCATTGTGGGCCATCTGGGCGTTGACCAGCTCGCCGGTGTTGGGCTCGCGTCCACCATTCTGCACACCGCCGTGGGACTTATGGTCTTCCTGGCATATTCGACGACGCCGGCTGTGGCCCGTGCGATCGGTGACGGCAAGTTGGGCAAGGCTTTGGCAGCAGGGCGCGACGGCGTGTGGCTGGCTTTGCTGCTGGGCCTGGCGCTCGCGGTGGTTGGCTTTGTGGCGGCCGAACCCTTGGTTGGCTTCATGGGCGCCACCGGGGACGTACGGGAATTTGCCGTCGATTATTTGCGCTGGTCCATGCCTGGCTTGGCCGCGATGCTCCTCATTTTCGCGGGCACCGGCGTTCTCCGCGGGCTTCAGGACACTCGGACGCCCTTGCTCGTGGCAACGGCCGGGTTTGCGCTGAACATCGCGCTCAACTGGTTCCTGGTCTACGGGCTGGATCTTTCGGTGGCCGGCTCGGCGATCGGTACCAGCATCGCGCAGTGGGCCATGGCGGCCGTCTACTTGGTAATGGTGAGCAGGAACGCACGGCACCATGGAGTGTCCTTGAGGCCCGACTGGCATGGCATCCGGGCCATGACCAAGGTGGGTTCGTGGCTCATGCTGCGTACGCTGAGCCTCCGGCTCGCCATCCTGGCGACTGTCCTGGTGGTCACTGCCCAGGGCGCCGTCAACCTGGCCGCGCATCAGTTGGCGATGACTATTTTCTCCTTCCTCGCCTTTGCGCTGGATGCTTTGGCGATCGCGGCGCAAGCCCTGGTCGGCAAGGAACTCGGCGCCAGGAATGCCCAGCGTGTCCGCGAGCTGACCCGCACCATGGTCCGCTGGGGGCTCGGATTCGGCGTGATCACCGGTGTGCTCCTGGCTGTGGCGGCACCGTGGGCCGGATATCTCTTCACCTCCGACGAGGGGGTCCGATCAGCCCTTACCATCGCCCTCTGGGTCCTCGCCGTGGGACAACCGTTGGCCGGCTACGTCTTCGTCCTCGACGGAGTCCTCATAGGCGCCGGTGACGCGCGGTATCTGGCGATTGCCGGCGTCGTAAACCTGGTGGTCTACCTGCCGCTGCTGGTGGCCATCCACCAGATCAAGCCCGACGGCGAGGCGGGCCTCTTTTGGTTGTGGGCCGCGTTTGCGCTGGGCTATATGCTGGCCCGTGGCCTGACTTTGGGGCTACGCGCACGGACCGATCGATGGATGGTGCTGGGTTCGCACTAAACTGGACGGGTGACTCTCCCAGCGACTCCTGCCCAGACTCCTTCTGCCTCCGCGGCCGGACTCTGGAAACCCGTGCTGATCCGCGCAACGGTCGCATTGTTGTTCGGTGCGATCACCATCTTCTGGGCTTCGCCATCGGTGCATGTCCTGGCGTGGGCTGTCGGGCTGTATCTGCTGGCAACAGCGGGGGCTGCGTGGATGTCCCGGGCTCTGCCGGTTGCCGTGCCGGTGGTCGTGGCACTCGGAGGCATCGGCGCTCTTATCACCCAGTCTGACGCGGGCGTGGCTCTCTCTGCCATGTTGGCCTTGCTGGTGCTGGGCCTTCTGGAGTTCGTCCACGGCCTCCGAAAGCGGGACTCCTTGGCCCGCGACTGGCTTGTTTCCGGCATCGTTTCCGTGGGCACGGCCGTCATACTGCCGTTCTTCACCTCCCTCGGAGCCCATGCGCTGTTGGGTGTTGCCGGCGGTGGGGCCATCATTTCCGGCGTGCTGTGGATACTGTCCGGGCTGACGCTGCGGCACGACGCCCGGACTGGTTCCGGCGGAGTTGAGGCTGCTGCGCCGGGGGCTTCGCCCGAGGCCGTAAACTAGTAGCTGGACGTTCTACTCGTCGTAGAACTTTTGCAAACCGGCGGACACCAACCGCCATCATTGGAGGAATGACCGTGGCAGACCAGACACCAGGAGAACCGCGCAAGATGCGGACCTCGGTCAAGGGACCCCTCATGTTCTCCGCGTTCTTCGCAGTACTGGCCTTCGTTGCCGTGCTCATCTTTGCCTCCGGCGGCAGCGCCCGCGCGCCGCGGTTCGACCTCGCCTTCACGGGCGCCGGCATCGCGTTCATCGTGAGCCTCGTCGTGGCAGCCATGCTTTCCATGAGCCACAAGGAAAACGCCGACCACCTCGGCCAGGGCTCCGGTGTCAACCTCAGTTCCAAGCGTCCTCACGGTGGTTCAACCGGCCCGGACCTGCCGGACGAGACTGAAACGCCCGACGCCGGCCGCTAAGCTTCCAGCGCTTCCCCACTGTGGTGGGGGAGCGCTTTTTTGTTGGGCTCGTGACGGTTAGTCCAGCAGCGAATCGGCCAAGTCCCCGGCGTCCTCAGTAACCGCATCGGCGACTGTACCCTGTGGAGTGCGCTTCCGTGGACGGGTGATGACCACCATCAGGACGACCGTGCCAATAAAGGCGACGGCCCACCAAGGAAAACCGGGGTCCAGTGCCTGGCTGGGCAGTGTCTGTGCGGAGTCTGCCGAGGGCGGATCGATTCGCTCGCCCCGAACCAGCAGCCTGTGGCTGTTGACGCCGGTTGGCGTGCACGTGACCAGCGTGACGTAGTCCTTGTCCTGGACTTTGCGGAGGTCGTCCGTTTCCTCTGGAAGCACGGTCTTGATCTGGTCCACTTTGTAGTAGATGGTCTCGCCAAGCACAGTTACGGAGAAGACATCGCCTTCGCGTACTTGGTCCAGGTCATCGAAGAGTGTGGCGTTGACGAAGCCGGAGTGGGCGGTGATAACGCTGTGCGTTCCCACGCCGCCCACGGGGAGACCTGAGCCGAAGAGGTGGCCCGCGCCCTTGGAGAGTGTTTCTTCGTCCGTGCCGTGGAAAATGGGCAGGTCCGTGTGGATGGATGGGATGCTGATGCGTCCCATCATGCCGCCGGGTCCGACGTCGAGCATCTTTTTGTACGCCTCGGAGCCGGCACCGACCACAGTCTGCTCCCCCTTCTCGTTCAAGGAGTAGGGGTCACGCAGTGGGCCTGACGGCAGTTCCGTGTTGAATTGCCGGGCGTCATTCAGGAGTGCTTCCTGTGCGGAGGGGGACAGATTTTCCACGGTGTCCACGTAGCCGCTGATCTCTGTGGCGTGAACCCGATCGGAGAACCACGCAGCAGCGGTGGGATAGAGCAATACCCCCACGCCCACGACGGCGGCCACGACGATGAGGATGCGTTGCAAGCTCCATTCGTCACGAAGTTTTTGCCGAAGGCGAAGCAGGGGAGTTAGGGGCTGTGTCATCAGAATCCTGGGGTGTGCTTTGGGGAAGCAAAGTGGGGAAGAGCGCATGTACGGCGTTCTTCCCCACTCTGGTATTCATGCTGCGGACGTAGGTTGGTCCTCAGCTACTAGCTGTTGGTGGTGCTCCGGCGTGAACGGACCAGCAGGAGGCCGGCGCCTACTACCAGGAGCGCTCCGGCTGCGTAGAGCACGCCGGTTCCGGCGCCACCGGTCAGCGGCAGTTCGAAGCCACCGTTGGACGGGATGTTCTTGACCTGCAGGTCGATGCCAACCGTGGTGCTTGCCGAGTTGATCAGGAAGGAGATCGGCTCAGCCAGCAGCTCGTAGCCCGTCGGTGCGGTGGTCTCCACGAGGTAGTAAGTGCGGTAATCAGCGGAGCCGGGTGCAACCGCAGCACCGTTGGCCCAGTCGGAGTAACGCAGGCCCGAGATCGTCAGGGTTCCATCAGCAGCCACGGTGAAGGTGCTCTGGCCGTTGAGTGCGATCGGATTGGTGCCTGCCTGTGCATCGGCCTGGTTGGCGTAAACGGAGAAGGAAGCGCCAGCCAGTGCAGCACCGTTCTCGTTGACCTTCTGGAGAGTCATCTCGCCCCACTTGGTGACAACCGGGGGAGTAACGATCGGACCGCCGGGCTCGCCGGGAACGGTGGTGAAGCTGCCGTCGTTCGGGTAAACCAACGCTTCGTTCTCGATCTCACCGATGGTGTTGACGGTGGTGTTCACGACAACCTGAACGCGGGTGCCGTTGTGGGCGGCGAGCACGTCGCGGCCGGCCTTGGTGAAGATGACAGAAACGGTGTTCGTTGCGGCATCGAAAGTAACGGTGTAGTCGGTACCTTCGGTGATGACCGTGCCATCGACCAGCGTGGCGGAGGCATCCAGGTAGGTCAGCTTGGAATCCAGGGCATCCACGATCTTGTAACCGTCAATGATGGCTTCGTTCGGGATATCACCGGTGATGGTGAAGTCGATCTGGTCGCCGAGCTTGACGTCGGGAGCATCCGTGACGGTCTTCTCTGCACCCGTGATGGAGTTCTTCGGGTAGACGTGGACGTCGTAGATCCAGTTGTCCTTGTTGTCCGGGTCCGTCAACGGCACGGAAACCAGGAACGGGGCCGAGGGGGTTACGCCCGCCGGATAGCCCGTCTCGGTCACCAAGTACAGGCCCACCGGGAGGTTGCCGAAGGCAGCCGTTCCGGCGGTATCGGTGGTCTGGGCCTGGCCTGCGCCCAGGGTGAATCCGGCGCCCGTGATGGAGCCCGCGGCGTTTGCCGGGGAGAAGACGCTGCTCAGGTTGTGGGCTGCGTCCCATCCTGCATTGGTGGACAGGTCAATGGCGTTGACCTGCTGGATGGTGAATTCGATGCCGGCCAGAGCCGTCAGCCCACTGGTGTTGACCTCGGTGCCGTTGTTCGGAAGGCCCGTGGGGGTGGTGGGGCGTTCGAACTTGTGAACGGTGATGGAACCGGTCTGGTCTCCATCAACCAACGGGGCAGCTGAAGCCGGGGCCACGGAGAAGGACATTGCCAACACCGCTCCGGCAATCGTGGCGGCGGCGGTCTTCCAAAGGCGCCGGGATGTTTGACTACTCACTTCTATCCTCTTTCATATTGATGGTGCGATGCTCGGGAGCGAACAATTGCGGGTGATGGGCCTCCTGCTTTTGCTGCAGGCCCGGGATTAGGTTTGTGGGTGGTTCCGGGTGCGCCGGGCATTGATGGATGCGAGCACGACGGCGGTGAGCAGCAGTGCCGCTCCGGCGGTAGTGAACGGCCACCAGCCGACGCCGCCGGACTCAGGCATCTTCAGGGCAGGGACGTCACGAACAGTCACCAGGAAGATGCCGTTGGCATCCTCGTCACTGGCGGTGACCACACCTGAGCCGCTTCCCTGCCCGAGTGTCACCGAGCCGTTGGGTGCCACGGTGAACTGCACGGCTTCGGCCAGCAGGTTGAAGCCATCCGGAGCCGTGGTCTCTTCGAGCCAGTACACGCCTGGCGCGATGCCCTCCAGCTGGAACTGTCCGGTTTGGGACGCAATGGGAGCCACGGTGTAGCTGGTGTTGACTGCACCCGGCGCTCCGGCTGCGTCATTGTGGATAGCCCAGGTAGAGCCCGCCATGGGAACCCACGTCTCGTCGGAGGACTCGCCGAGTTTTTCGATCAGGATCTTGGCCGGTGTCAGGTGGGTGGTGGAGCATTCCGGTGCGAGGGGAGTGGTGTTTGTGGCACAGCGAATGGGTGCGACGCTGCCTGCGCCGGTCGCGACATTGACCAACTGCGAGCTCCAGACATCCTGCTTGACAGTGACTTTGTAGCTGAGCGTGGCAGTCTGGCCGGCAGGAATGGTGAAGGCCTGAGTGGTCAATGTGGTGGACGGGGCTACAGGATTGGCGACTGGTGTGGGGGCGGCCGTACCGATGGTCAGAACTGCCGAGCCCGGAACGAACGTTGCCTGGTCCAGGACGTCGGACAGGTTGTCAGTGAGTACCACGTTGTTGATCTGGCCTCGGTTGCTGGTGGCAGTCACGGTGTAGGTGATGGTCTGGCCAGGCTTGACGGTCTGGGGGCTGCTGGAAGCAACCCCGTCAACAGTGGCGGTTTTGGCGATGGTCCATTGGGGATCCACAGGTGTGGTTACGGTCGCGGAACAGCCAACTCCGGGCAGGGGCGGGCAGGCCGGATCCACGGTTGGAACCGTGGTGGTTGACCCTGGAACCGGGATGGGTCCCCCGCCTGGCATATTGGGAACAGCTGTCTGGGCTGCGGGCACGATGGTGGCCGTATTGGTGATTGTTCCTGTGGTACCCATTGCTACGGTGCCTTTGACGGTGTAGGTCAAAGTTCCGCCGACGTTGATGCGCACAGTGCCGGAAATGCTGCCGGTGCCACTGGGAGCGTTACAAGCCGTGGGGCCGGCCGGCGGCAGATTGGACGTCCCTGCCGCCGTGACAGCACAGGTCCACGCAGCGCCCGTGATGGACGCGGGCAGGGGATCGGTGAACACGGCGTTGACGGCGTCGCTCGGTCCGTTGTTGTGGACTACAACCGTGTAGGTGATGGGCTGGCCCGGGATGTAGGTGGTGATGTTGGCGTTCTTGGTGATGGAGAGGTCCACTACCGGCCGAACGGTCAACGGCGCCGTCCCGGGGGAGTAAAGACCCGTGATCGTGGGGAAGTTATTGGTGCAGTTGGGAATCGCCGTACCGTTGTTGGCCAGGCATCCGGAGTTGTTGTAGACGCCGGGGGTGTTGCTGGTGACTGTCACTGTGATGGTGCAGGAAGCGCTCCCTTGAGCGAGGTTTCCGGTGACATCAACCGTGCGGCCGGAGACGGTTCCATCGGTGCGGACACACGTGCCACCGAGCGGGCCCGCTGCGGTCAGTCCAGTGGGCAGGGTATCGACGAAATGCCAGCCGTTCTTGGCCATCAGGTCACTGGTGTTGGTAACTGTGTAGGTCAGGGTGGTGTTCTGTCCCTGGTAGATGCTGGTGGGGCTGAAGGCCTTGTCCAGCTGCGGCGTCACGTCCACCAGCTGGGGGAGATCGAAGCCGACGTCGTTGCCGGCGCCCGTCGCCGTCAGGTTCCGGACCCGGATGCCGAGCGTCGGCGTCGTGCCGGTCAGTGGGACCTGGATGGCTCCGGACTGGAGCTTCGCCACGCTGAAGTTGGTGTTGTCAACCACGATGACTTGGCGGCTGGCATCCGTGCAAGGATCCAGGCTGGTTCCGACAACGGTGGCTACGCCATTGACCAGGATTGAGAATTCTTGGCTGGCATGGTTGGAGAAGCAGTTCGTTTCGCCGAAGATTCCCGAGATCGCATAGTAGTGGCCGGCGATGGTGGGGACGCTGTTCTTGGTGGTCTGCAGCTGGAGGCCTGCAGCTTGGGTCCCGCTCGTGCTGTTGGTGTATTCACTGAGGATCTGGTTCTGCGCGGCCTGTGCGTCGGTCATGCCTTGGTACTTGCCCATGGCGAAGGCCATGTTGCCCAGGATGGCGAACGCCGAGTTACGTCCGCATTGATCGTTGTTGGTGATGGCGCCCCCGTTGGCAGGCACGGGGCTACCTTGCCTCAGGATCCATCCGTTGCAGGCTCCGTAGCCCGGGAGCCAGGGTGCGTCAGCCGTGTACTGCTCATTCTTCGCCGCAGCACCACCGGTGTAGGAGCCAAGGGGGATGGGGGCCGTGGCAGCGCTCACCGCCGAGAAGTCTTCGCTGTAGACCAGTGTGCCCGGCTGCGTAACACCGGGAGAACCAGGCAGGGCAATAACGGGCGTAGGAGCGTTGACCACCCCATAGGCGGTCATCCCCACCACCACCAGAAGCACGCACGCCAAAAGCGTGAGCAAAGAATTACCTCTGCCGTCACCCAGCCTGCCTCGAACTTGAGCACGTGCGCGCTCGAACCGCTTCCGCATGGAGTTCCTTTTCCCTGATGCCCGGGCGGATCAGCCCTTCCTGAGGGCTGCCCGCTTTTTCTTTCCTGAGGGGTAGGTAGGGGCACTTTCGGGATCGTGACGCAAAACGATTGTGATCTGCATCACAATAAATTCGAGTTGTCAGGAATGGCGGAGGGCGTGACGCCGTCCGCCTATTTGGACCAGCGGAGCGGGAACGACGCGTTAGCGAGCAGGAAAGTGATGAGGAAGCAGCCGCCCATGACCAGGCCCATGTCAGGGGTCAGTTCGTTGTAGGGCACCCCTTCAATTTCCCCCGTGAGGCGGACCCGCCGGGTGAACCCGGAAATCATGAGGCCGGCTGCGGCACCCGTGATCATGACGTAAAGGCGGCCGTTTCCCTTCCACCACCGGGCAGCCCGCGCATGGAGCCGAAGCGGCAGGCCCAGTAATACGCCCAAGCTCATGGCCGCCATTATGCCCGGCTTTAATCGCCTTCTGCGGCCTTCCTTGCCCGGTATGCGGCGACGTGGGCGCGGTTGGCGCAGTTTCCGGTGTCGCAGTAGAGCTTGGACCGGTTGCGGCTGAGGTCCAGCACGACGGCGTCGCAGTCATCTGCCGCGCACACGCGCATGCGCTCCATTTCCTTGCTGCGGATTACGTCGATGATGGCCATCGCAGCTTCGGTGCCCATTCGGTCAGCCAAGGGCGCTTCCGGCGTGGTGGCGTGCAGGTGCCAGTCCCAATGGTCATGTTTCACGAGTTGGGGAAGGGCTTTGGCGTCGGCGAGCAACTTGTTGACGGACTTGGCCGCTGTGTCCTCGTCGGCGCTCCAGAGCGCTGCGAGTTCGCTGCGAAGACGCTTGATGCTGCCCAGTTCGGCAGGCGAGTTGACCCGCGATCCCGTGAACTCTTCGGCGTCCAGGAAGGCGTCGAGGTCCTTCACTGTGGCGAGTGATTCCTCCCCGTTGGCCGCGGTGTTGATCAGGTTGACGACGCTGCGAAGGGCAACTTCGGTGTCAGGCGCAAAAAGCACTTTGACTCCTTACATGTTTCGGGAGTACTGTCATGACCATAAGCCCACTTTACTCCTGACAGGAGGCTGCTGTGTCAGCTCCAACGACGAAGGCTGATGCAAAAGGATTCCTGGCATCAGGACTCGGCATCGCGCTCTTCTCTTCCGCTGTCTTCGGCACGTCCGGCTCGTTTGCCAAGTCAATGCTGGAAACCGGATGGTCACCCGGCGCCGCAGTTGCCGTGCGCCTCACTGGTGCCGCGCTGATCCTGGTGATTCCCGCCGTCGTGGTTCTCCGCGGCCGCTGGCACCAACTCAAGGACAACTGGCTGACCATCCTGCTGTTCGGCCTTATTGGCGTCGCAGGGTGCCAACTCTTCTACTTCAATGCCGTGGCGCGTTTGTCCGTGGGCGTCGCGCTGTTGCTGGAGTATCTGGCTCCGGTGATGATCGTGCTGTGGCTGTGGATTGCCAGCCGACGCAGGCCGCGTGCCCTGACCGCTGCCGGCGCTCTGCTCTCACTGGGTGGCCTGGTGCTGGTCCTCGACCTGGCCGGTGCCGTGAAAGTGGACTTTATTGGGGTCCTCTGGGGCATGGCCGCCGCCGTGTGCCTGGTGATCTACTTCTTCATCACCGCGAAGGAAAATGACACTCTTCCTCCGCTGGTACTTGCTTCGGGCGGGCTGTTGGTTGGTGCGCTGGTGATGTGGCTGGTCGGCCTGCTGGGCTGGCTGCCCATGACGTTCAGCACCGCCGACACAACCCTCGGACCGTGGACCACCCCGTGGTGGGTGTCCGCCGTAGGGCTCATCGTCCTGGCGACTGTCCTCGCTTACGTTTCCGGGATCATGGCTGCCAGGAGCCTCGGTTCCAAGGTGGCATCGTTCGTGTCCCTGACCGAGGTGTTGTTCGCAGTGATCTGGGCATGGCTGCTCCTGGGCGAACTCCCTGGCCCGATCCAGTTGCTCGGGGGACTGCTGATTGTGGGCGGAGTGGTCCTGGTCCGCGTTGACGAGCTCCGGGGAGACCGCAGAGCCCTGCGGACTGTTCAGGAAGGGTCTTCGGTTCTGGATCACCCGAACGACGTCGAACCCGTACCGACCGGGTCCGTCACCAAAGCCCCACGCAGCTAAGCCGGCGGGCCTTAAAAGCAAAGAACCCGGACGCTTGTGCGTCCGGGTTCTTCCCAACTGTCTTAGTTGGAAGCCTGCTGCTGCTGCTCAGCGTTCTTCTGAGCGCGATCGCCGGCTTCGCGAAGTGCGTCGGCAACCTTCTTCAGGTTGGAAGCGTGCTGGCTGTCCCACTCGCCGCGGAACTTGTCAGCGTCCGGGCCCTTCCAGTCGGTGCCGTCAAGAGCACCCTTGAGCTGTGAACGCTGCTGCTCGATGTTCTCGGCACCGGCCTTCAGCTTGTTACCGAGCTGACGAAGCTGATCAACATCTGCACCCCAAATAGCCATGAGATTCTCCTTCATTTGTTCGGACCCGAGCTCTTCGGCATCCCCAGCGGCCTCCGGCTCATCCGGAAGATCCAATAGCTAAAACCTATCCCGGGATTCGCAAATGCGTCGATGGGCACCCCTCCCCATGCAGCACTGCCCATAGTTAGCATGGGGTTATGTGCCGCAACATCAGGACCCTGCATAACTTCGAACCGCATGCTACGAATGCCGAAGTGGAGGCCGCTGCACTGCAATACGTGCGCAAGATCAGCGGAGCCACAAAGCCTTCCAAAGCCAACGAGGAAGCCTTTGCCGAGGCGGTCCACGAGATCGCCCACATTACGCAACATCTTCTGGATTCCTTGGTGAGCCATGCCCCGGCAAAGAACCGCGACGAGGAAGCAGCCAAAGCGAAGGCCCGGGCCGCCGTCCGTTTCGGGACGGCCTAGCCCAGGCCGCTGCTTCCTTCCGGGACCTATTTCCCGAACGAGCGGAGCCGCAGCGAGTTCGCGACTACCAGTACCGAGCTCGCTGCCATTGCAGCGCCTGCGATCATGGGATTCAGGAAGCCGAGTGCCGCCACGGGAATGCCGATCGCGTTGTAGAAGAACGCCCAGAACAGGTTCGTCTTGATGGTGGACAGGGTCTTGCGGGAGAGCTCAATCGCCTGCACCAATTGACCCAGATCGCTGCCCATCACCGTGAGATCCGAGGCCTCGATGGCAACATCCGTGCCCGATCCCATCGCGATGCCAAGATCCGACTGCGCCAGAGCCGCCGCGTCATTGACGCCATCACCAGCCATGGCCACCGTAGCGCCCGACGCCTGCAGTTTCCGAACCGCCTCAACTTTGCCCTCCGGAAGTACCCCGGCGAACACGTCTTCCGGTGAAATCCCGACGGCGGCAGCGACTTGGGCGGCCACGGCAGCGTTATCGCCGGTCAAAAGGATGGGACGGATGCCGAGGTCCTTCAGCTTCTGGATGGCTGCTGCCGAGCCGGGCTTAATGGTGTCGCTGAGGCTCACAAGGCCCGCAGGCTTGCCATCGACCGCAACCCAGATCGCCGTGGCGCCACCGTTTTCCTCTGCAGCCAAGGCATCCCGATGGCCGGACTCGAGGGAAATGCCGTTCTCTTCGAGCCAGCCTGAGCGTCCTACCACCACACTCCTTGGTGAGCCGTCCAACGCAACGGTCCCGAGCACTCCGCCGCCCGGAGCGGATCTGAAACCTTCCACGCCGGGCAGGCGGCCGGCGTCGTGCATTGCGTCCTTAGCGGCAGCGGCAATCGCGTGGGCGATCGGGTGTTCTGAGGCGGACTCAACCGCACCCGCCAACGTCAGGACGGTGGCGGAGGGATGGCCGTCCAGGGCCACGGTGTGGTCCACGGCGAGCTTTCCGCTGGTGACGGTGCCTGTTTTGTCCAGCAGGATGGTGTCCACATGGCGGGTGTCCTCCAGAACCTGCGGGCCCTTGATCAGGATGCCCAGCTGGGCTCCGCGGCCCGTCCCGGTGAGCAGCCCAACGGGAGTGGCCAGGCCCAAAGCGCAGGGGCACGCGATCACAAGGACAGCGACTGCTGCCGTGAAGGCTGCGTTGAGGTCGCCCGAGAAGAACAGCCACAGAACGAAGGTGACCAAAGCGATGACCAGCACGATCGGTACGAAGACAGAACTGATCCTGTCTGCGAGCCGGGCGATGGGAGCCTTGCCGGTTTGTGCTTGACTGACCAAGCGGCCCATCTGGGCGAGCGTCGTGTCGGAGCCGACGCGTGTTGCACGCACCAGCAGGCGTCCGGACGTGTTGATCGTAGCGCCCGTTACCAGGCTGCCCGGTCCAACCTCGACCGGCACTGACTCGCCCGTTACCAGCGAGGCGTCGACGGCGGATGCGCCGTCCGTGACCACGCCATCGGTGGCGATCTTCTCGCCGGGGCGGACCACGATGACGTCATCCACCAAGAGCTGGTCGGCTGGAATCTTCTGCTCCACGCCGTCCACCAGAATTGTGGCGTCCTTGGCTCCCAGGTTCAGCAGTGCCTTGAGTGCATTGCCTGCCTTGGCTTTTGCGTTCGCCTCAAGGTAGCGCCCAAGGAGCAGGAAGGTGGTGACCACTGCCGCGACCTCAAAGTACAGCCCACCGCCGGACATGCTTTCCATGCCGGGGTGTTCGGTCATGCGGGGATCCGCGAACAACTGCCACGCCGAGTAGAGGTATGCGGCGATGACGCCGATGGAGACGAGGGTGTCCATGGTGGAGGCGAAGTGCCTCGCGTTGATGGCCGCTGCCCGGTGGAACGGCCAGGCCGCCCAGCTCACCACGGGCAAAGCCAAGGCGCCGACGACCCATCCCCAGTGGGCAAACTGGAGGGCGGGGATCATCGAAATCGCGAACACCGGCACGGTCAACAGCGCCGCGGCAATCAGGCGCGGGCGGAGCGTCGAGGCGGAGGGGCCATGCTCCATGTGATTTTGGTGCGCAGCGTGCTCTGCTTCCGGCGCCTCGTTGCTGTGGTGGTGCTGGTGGTCATTGTGTTCGCGGGTGTGTGGTGCGGGGGCTTGGCGCACGGTGGCTTTGTAGCCGGTCGCGTTGACCGTGTCCACGATTTGCTGGTCCGTTACGGTGGCGGGGACCGTCACGTGGGCTGATTCGAGGGGCAGGTTAACGCTGGCCTCGACGCCGTCAAGTTTGCCCAGTTTTCGTTCCACTCGATTGACGCACGAGGCGCAGGTCATGCCCTCGATGTCCAGTTCGATGACCCTGTGTGCGGGCTGGTTGAAAGTGTCCTGGCTACTCAAGAGGACTCCTAAGCTTGGTTGGCTACCACCAGGTAGCCGGCTTCTGCAACGGCCTCGCCAATTTCTGCGGGCGAGAGCTCCTTGGTTGATGTGATGGTCACGGTGGTCAGGCCGCCCGGATTGAGATCTACGGCGACTTCCTGGACGCCGCTGAGTGCTTCGAGTTCTTCGCTCACGCTGGAAACGCAGTGGCCGCAGGTCATACCGGAAACGTTGACGTTGGTCTGGATGGTCTGGCTCATGGCGGGCTCCTTGGTGGTGAGTTGGATGGTGTGGTGGTTGGTGGCGGGATTACCGCAGCAGGCGCCCGATGGCATCGGTGGCCTCCTTTACTTTGGCGTCGATCTGCTGGGCGCGGGCTTCCGGATCCGGCTCGGATGCTGCACCCACGACGCAGTGGCCGATGTGCTCCTCAACAAGCCCAAGGCTGACCGCGTGCAAGGCTTTGGTGGCCGCCGCGACCTGGGTCAGGATGTCGATGCAGTATTTGTCCTCGTCCACCATGCGCGCAATTCCGCGGACTTGGCCCTCAATGCGTTTCAACCGCTTCAGGTACGCGTCCTTGTTGCTGGTGTACCCATGCTGCGGGGCATCATCCAGATCCACCTCAATGAGGGGTGCGTCTGGATGGCTCATGCTCAGATCTGGCGTGCTCATATTTCGAACTTATACCCATAGGGGGTATCCGTCAAGTACCCCAGGGGGGTATCTGCGACACGGAGAACCTCATCTAAAAAAGACCTGCAGCCTCGCAGGAAAAAACGCCTTGGTATAGACCAAAACACCTAAAAACTGGATTCTTGTTTTGCAATGCAAACCTTTTGGCAAATGTGCTTCCGCCCACACCGGCCCGTTCATAGTGTTTGGTTTCATAGCCGCGGAGGGGGAAGTCCCGCGGAACCCAACTTTTTCTCCATGGAGGACACTTGAAACTCGCACACTCCGCCGCGGCAATAGCCATCGCTGCGCTCGCATTGACCGCCTGCGCTCCGCCCACCTCAAACAACGCAGCCTCCAACTCGGACGAGCAGACCGGTACCGTCCGCGTCTGGCTCTTCTCCGAAGTCAACCAGGACCCCAAGTCCGCGGTAGTCAAGGAAGCAGTTACTGAATTCGAAGCGGCACACAGTGGTGCCAAGATCGACGTTCAGTACATTCCGGTAGACAGCCGCGCCGAACGGTTCAAAGCCGCCTTCAATGATCCTTCCAGCGCTCCGGACGTTGCTGAGTTCGGCAACACCGACCTCGCAAGCTACGTGGCATCAGGCGGCCTGGCCGACGTCACCGACGACATCAAGTCCTGGGACGAAGCAAAGGACTTGGACGGGAAGATCCTTGATACCACCGAAATCGACGGCAAGAACTACGGAGTACCGTGGTTCGTCGGCGTTCGTGCCCTCTACTACCGCACTGATCTCCTGCAGCAGCTGGGCCTTGAGGTTCCCAAGACCTTGGACGAAGTAGAAACAGTTGCCCGCGCTGTCCGCGCAGCAAACCCGGACCTGCTGGGTATCTCAGTTGGTGGCACTGCGCAGTTCTCCGCCATGCCGTACCTGTGGGCCAACGGCGGCGAAATCGCCACGAAGGAAGGCGACAAGTTCGTTTCCGGACTGGACTCCACCGAGTCACGGGAAGGCGTCGCGGCCTACACGCGCCTCCTCAAAGACGACATCTGCCCGGCCCAGACCTGCGCGGAATTCGGCGGAAATGCCAGCGTCCAGCAGTTCATCGCCGGCAAGTCGGCCATGACCATCGGCGGCGACTTCAACTACAAGGCTGTTGCCGCCAGCGCCATCAAAGACAAGTTCGCCGTCGTTCCTGTTCCCGGCAAGACCGCTGGTTCCATCGCTCCCGCCTTCGCCGGTGGTAACAACCTGGGTGTCTTCAACAGCAGCGAACGCCGCACCCTGGCTGCTGACTTCGTGAAGCTCCTGGCCAGCAAGAAGTACCAGCAGAAGATGTTCGACTCCATGGGCAACCTCCCCACGTTCAGCGATGTCCAGAAGTCTGTGGCCGAGAACAACAAGCAGGTTGAGCCGTTCATCAACACCCTCGGGGCCGGAACCAAGTTTGTCCCGGTCACGGAAAACTGGTCCACCATTGACGCCCAGGGTGTCTTCACGGGCATGTACCAGAAGGTGGTTACGGGCAAGGCCGACGTCGACGCCGCCACCACCGAGGCCGCAACGGCCATGAACACGGCATTCGGGTCCAAGTAATGCGCTGCACCCCATCACCAAGCTGCACTCCCTCACCAACCGAAGGCGCATCATGACAGCGCTCACCCCGGTTCTGCCCGAGGCGCCCCAAGGCGGCGCACCAGGTAAGGGGCCGACGACGGCGGCACGCAAGTCCCAGCGTTTCTCCAACGGGAAGCGCGGACTGGAGCCCTGGCTCTACCTTGCCCCGGCTTTCATCGTCCTGATCGCCCTTCTGGGCTACCCGATCTTCCAGCTGATCAACGTCTCGCTGTACGACTACCGCCAGGCGCAGGTCAGCGGCAAGGCGCCCCTGAACTTCGTCGGTTTGGAGAACTACCAGAAGCTGTTCGCTGATCCGGAGTTCTGGACCGTCCTTGGCAACACAGTCGTCTTCGCCACCGCCTGCGTGGTGTTCACCTTGCTGGTGGGCAGCTCGCTGGCGGTGCTGGCAACCAGGCTGCGCCCGTGGGTCCGCTCGATGCTGTTCGTGGTGTCGCTCGGTGCGTGGGCCACCCCGGCAGTCACGGGCAGCGCGGTGTGGCTGTTCCTGTTCGAGCCCACCTTGGGCTTGGTCAACAAGACGCTGGTGGCCATCGGACTGACGCAGTTCGAGGGGTACTCCTGGACCTATGACAAATGGTCGGCTTTCGGACTCGTTGCCAGCGAAGTGGTGTGGTGCTCGTTCCCGTTCGTCCTGGTCACGGTGTACGCAGGCATCCAGGCGATCCCCACGGAGGTTATTGAGGCCGCGAGGATTGATGGCGCCTCCATGCCCCGGATTGCCCGCAGCATCATGCTCCCGATGCTCCGGCCCATCGTGATCGTGGTGACCATCCAGTCGATCATTTGGAACTTCAAGATCTTCTCGCAGATCTACATCATGACCAACGGCGGTGGCATCGCCGGCCAGAACCTGGTGCTGAACGTCTACGGCTACCAGCAGGCCTTCGCCGCGAGCCTGTACGGCCTCGGTTCTGCGCTGGGCGTGATCATGACGGCACTGCTCATGGTCATCACGCTGGTCTACCTCCGGATCCTCAAGAGAACAGGCGATGCCCTATGACCGCCGTCGACGTTTCATCAGTCCCGCGCCGAACCGCCAAGACTGACGCACCGCAGAAGCTCCGCAAGCAGGGCAAGCGCCGTTTTGGCGCCGATGCCGCGGCGATTGTCATCGCGCTGATCGTTGCCTTCCCGCTGTTCTGGATGGTGCTGTCCGCGCTGAAACCGAAAACAGCGCTCGACGCCGGTGATGCGGCGCCGTACACGCTGGAACCGTCGCTGGACTCGTTCGGGCGCGTCCTGGGTGTCAACAATTTCGGCCAGTACTTCTTGAACAGTGTGATCGTGGCGCTGGTAGTTGTGGTGCTGTCCACCATCCTCGCGTTCCTCGCGGCTGTGGCGTTGACCCGTTACAACTTCAAGATGCGCACCAAGCTGCTGATCATCATCCTGGTCTCGCAGATGGTTCCAGTTGAAGCCCTGACCATTCCGCTGTTCTTCCTGCTCCGCAATGCCGGTGAAGCCATCCCGTTGGTGGGCCTGAACCAACTGGGCTCGCTGGTCCTGGTGCATGTTGGTTTCAGCATTCCGTTCGCCATTTGGATGCTTCGTGGATTTGTGGCGGCGGTTCCTCTGGAAGTTGAGGAGGCTGCCCGTTTGGACGGTGCCAGCAGCTTCCGGTTTGTCCGCTCCATCCTGTTTCCCTTGGTGGCGCCGGGTGTGGTGGCATGTTCGGTGTTCTCGTTCATTTCAACGTGGAATGACTTCCTGTTCGCCAAGACCTTCATCATTTCCGCCCAGGAGAACCAGACGCTGCCCATGGCATTGCTGACGTTCTTCAAGCCCGACCAAAACGATTGGGGCGCCATCATGGCCGGTTCGGTCATCATGACCATTCCTGTGCTGATTTTCTTCGTTTCAGTCCAGCGCAAGCTCGTGTCCGGACTGGCCGGGGCGGTGAAGGGATGAGCGCGCTTCACCACTTGGTCCCGGCGCCGTGGGCCTACTCCGCGGGGACCGGCGAGTTGGAGTTCGACGCCGGCACCACCGTGGGTGCCGATCCTGAACTGAGCGGTCCTCGCCGTTGGCTCGCCCGGGCTTTGGGGGCCGCGACCGGCTGGGACCTCGTTCCCGCGCCGGCAAGTGAGGCCGGCATCCGCCTCCTGCTTGACCCGGCGCTCGACGCCGAGGCCTACCGCCTGGAGGTGAGTGACGCCGTCGTGATTTCTGCTGGCGGTGCCGCGGGTGCGTTCTACGGTGCGCAGACGCTTCTGCAGTTGATGGGACCGGCCGCGCTGCGGCAGGCTCCCGTTGGGACTGTTGAGGGGTGGCCGGTTCCACGCGTTTCTGTGGAGGACAAGCCGCGGTTCGGCTACCGCGGGACCATGTTGGATGTTGCCCGGCACTTCATGCCCAAGGACAACGTGCTCCGGTTCATCGAAGTGATGGCCATGCACAAGCTCAACGTGCTGCACCTTCATCTCACGGACGATCAGGGCTGGCGGATCCAGATCAACCGCTACCCCAAGCTGACTGAAACGGGCGCTTGGCGACAGGAATCTTCGCTTGGTTCCTGGCGTGCAGGCGTTTTCGACGGCCGCCCGCACGGTGGCTTCTACACGCAGGATGACCTTCGCGAGATTGTGGCCTTCGCCGCTGAACGGCACATCACCGTCATCCCGGAGGTCGACGTCCCGGGCCACAGCCAGGCGGCCATCGCGGCCTACCCGGAGCTTGGTGCCGGTGACGGGCCTGTGGAGGTGTGGACGCGCTGGGGCATCAACGAGACCGTCCTGGAAGTGTCCGAAACCTCGCTCGAGTTCTACCGCAATGTGCTGGACGAAGTGGTTGAGATCTTCCCCTCCCCGTGGATAAGCCTCGGGGGTGACGAAGTGCCGCTGACGCAGTGGCAGGCCAGTGCCCAGGCACAGGCGAAGGCCGCAGAACTGGGCTTGGATGACGTTTCCGGTCTGCACAGCTGGTTCGTAGGGCAGCTGGCGTTGCATCTGAAGGGCCACGGCCGCGCCACGTCTGTTTGGGATGAAATCGGCGACGGCGGACTTCCGGACGGTGCGCTAGTCGCGTCCTGGCGTGGATACGAGGGCGGCATTGACGCACTCCGGAACGGCTACGACGTGGTGATGTGCCCCGAGCACAAGCTTTACCTCGACCATCGCCAAGCGGATGGCGACGACGAACCCGTGCCGGTTGGATTCGTGACCACGCTTCAGGCTGTCTACGAGTTTGAGCCGCTGCCCGGTCTTGAAGGCACGGACTTCCCGGGCCGCCTGCTCGGCGCCCAGGCCAACATCTGGAGCGAGCACCTGGACTCACCGCGCCGGGTGCAGTTCGCTGCGTTCCCGCGACTCAGTGCGATCGCCGAGGTGTTCTGGTCCAACCCGGAAGGCCGGGACTACGATGAATTCCTAACCCGACTCACAGCCTCCCACTTGGCACGGCTTGATGCCATGGGCGTGGAATACCGGCCGTTGTCCGGGCCGACGCCGTGGCAGCAGCGCCCGGGTGTTGAGGGTTGGAAGCGCGATTACGACGCCGAGCAGCTTGTAAGGAACTGAGTGACTATTGAAGGCAAGGATGCCCGGAACTCCTCGGCATCACTCCGCAAAGCATTGGCTCTGCTGTCCGTCGTGGCAGAGGAGCCCGGCAACGGCGATGGGCTTGCGCTCGTGGAGCTCGCCCGACTCTCTGGCCTGAACAAGAGCACGTTGTTGCGCCTGGCAGCACCGCTGCTGGAGGAGAACCTGCTGGAACGCGACCACGAGACCGGCAAGTTCCGCCTGGGCCATGGTTGTTTGCGCCTGGGCCAGTCTTATCTTGACCGCGTGGACTTGCGCAGTGTCGCCAACGGTGAGCTTCGGAGCCTCATGCGTGCCACGGAAAGCACCTGCCACTTGGTGGTGCTTTCCGGGCACGACGTGGTTTACCTGGACAAGGTGGAGGACGAGGCCACGGTACGCATGGCATCGCGGGTGGGCGCCACCATGCCGGCCTACTGCACTGCCGTTGGCAAGGCCATGCTCGCGTTCAGTCCTGAGGAAGTGGTGGGGCCGATCCTCGCCTCCGAGCTGCACGCCCTCACTGACAAGACCATCACGGACCCCGCCTTGCTGAGGGCGGATTTCGAGGCCATCCGACGGCGCGGATATTCCATTGATGATCGGGAGAATGAGCCGGAAGTGCGCTGTGTCGCCGCGCCGATCTTTGGGCACGACGATCATGTAGTGGCAGCCCTGTCCGTATCTTCATTGTCGTCGCGAATGACCGCGAAGCGTGTCCGCGAGGTCGGGCCGATGGCTGCGGAGACGAGCCTCCGGATTTCCGCCAAGCTCGGTTCGCGCCGGGCGTCTGCGAAGCTGGCGAAACTCGCATGAGTATTACTGCATCTGAATACTTTCGCGCCAAGCTGATGTGCGAAATCGACGTCATGGAAGTAGCCGAGTCAGAGCCGGGCTCTTTGGTTGTCGTGGATACTCGGCGTCGTTCGTCATGGGACCATGGACATATTCCCGGGTCGGTACATATTCCGACGGCCCAGATTCCGGCCCTCGCGGCGGAGCTGGTCCCCGCCGGTCGCCTAGTGGTGGTGTATTCGTGGGGACCCGGCTGCAACGGCAGCACGTTTGCCGCGCTGGCCTTCGCCGAACTCGGGTACGCCGTCAAGGAAATGATCGGCGGCATCGAGTACTGGATCCGGAACGGGCTCCCGGTGGAAACAGCCGAGGGTGTCGTCCAAAGTAAGCCGGATGCGCTGGTGACGGCACACACGGCATGAATTGAAACGGGGGCATGATGGCGGTTTTCGTACTGATTCACGGTGGTGGTTCCACCGCGTGGGACTGGCATCTGGTCAGCCCACTGCTCGAGGCGGAGGGCCATAGGGTCATCGCCGTGGACCTGCCCATCGAAGACGTTGATGCCCGACTTGAGGACTACACCCGCACTGTAAGGGAAGCGGTTGGTGAAGCTCAGCACACCATCGTGGTGGGGCACTCGCTGGGCGGCTTCACGGCGCCCTTGGCCTGCGAAGAGCTCCATTCCGACGGCCTGGTGTACCTCTCGGCAATGATCCCGATGCCGGGCGAGACCTTCGGCGACTGGTGGACCAACACCGGACATGACCGCGAGACCATTCCTGATGAGCCATATTTCAATCTCGTCCCAGACGATCTGGCGCAGCGGGCTACCGATAGAGAGCGCGACCAGCAAGGCGCCTGGATGTCAGCCCCTTGGCCTGGCAAGCATCCGGACGTGCCCACCCTGGGGATATTGTGCCGGGACGATCTGTTCTTTCCACCATCGTTCATGAGGCGCCAGGTTCGCGACCGGCTGGGAATCGAGCCGGTGGAAATTCCTGGAGGTCACTACGCCACGCTCAGCCATCCGGATGCCGTGGCGGCGGCCCTGAACGAATTTGCCCAGCGGATTGCTGGAATATGATCGGGGTGCGCAGTCACTCAAACGGAGGCCACCATGACACCGGGTTCGATCAGTGAGTACATCGACCAGTACGACGGCGATGTGCGGCAACGGCTGCTGACCGTATACGAAATGATACGGACGGCCGTGCCGGACGACGCGGAAGAATCAATCAGCTGGCGGATGCCCACCTTCAAGCTCGGCACCGAGCCGCTGTTCTTCTTCACCGGGACAAAGCAACACGTCGGGTTCTATCCGACGCCGGACGCGATCGCGCATTTCTCGGCGGAATTGACCGATTATGGAACCACCGAGCACGCCATCAAGCTGCCCCACAAAGCCCCACTCCCCACCGAGCTCATCAGCGACATCATCGCGTGGCGACTGCAGCAGCTGCCTTCCGTCGCGGCTTGAGTTACTCACCGATACAAGGACCGTTCCCGTGACACCGAGCCCCCGCGATGTAGTGGACGGCTTCGCCAGGGCCTGGAACGTGGCAGATCCCGTAGCGCTGGCGGAGCTCTTCGTGGAGGATGCCGACTTCGTCAACGTGGTGGGCATGTGGTGGAACAACCGGCGGCAGATCCAGTTCAACCACGATTACGGTTTCCGCCACATGTTTCCTGACACGGAAATGGTGCTGGAAAAGGTCGCCGTCCGTGAACTCGGCAGCGACGCCGCTGTTGTCCACGCGAGGTGGTCCATGACCGGCCAGATCACGCCCGCCGGCGAACGATCCGGTCTCCGCCGCGGAGTCCTCAGCTTTACGGTGGTCCGCCAGGCCGACGATACGTGGCGAGCAGTCAGCGCACAGAACACGGACATCGTCCCCGGCATGCAGACCCACGTGGCCACCGAGGACGGCCTGGTTCCGGAGTCCTACGACGCCGGGCTCTCTGTGCGGCCCGGCGGATCGCAGCACCCCAGCGCATAGGCTTGGATCATGCTGAACCTGGTCCTTGGACTTCTCTTCGCGGGCCTCTTTCTTGCCTCGTACCAGTCCGACCGGCGCAGGCTCCGCAACGGCGTGCTCCTGCTGGTAGCCGCGTGGTTCCTGTTGCAGGCGCTTCTGGACTTCCTGGTCGACCTGAATCCGTGGTTCGAATGGCTGAACCTGGTGGTTGTGGTGGTCCCGGTGGTGAGCATCTTTGTCTTTGCCGGCTTCCTGATCGCCAATGGGATCACCATGGTCCGCAGGGAAGGCCCGGGCATCAGCAGTTTCCTGCCGATTGCGGTGGGAATGGCCGTATTCCTCGCGCCGGTTGTCGCCTTCCTTTTCGTGCTGAGCGGGCAGCCTGTGCTGGCCGGCCTCGCCGCGTTGGCGTTCTTCCTTTGCGCCTATTTGGGATGCGCGTTCGTGGTGTTCCTTGGGTATGCCCTGGTGTATTCCAGGATGCGCTTCAGCCCGAACCCGGCAGCGGTCATCGTCCTGGGATCCGGCTTGATCGACGGCAAAGTTCCGCCGCTGCTCGCGGCGCGCCTGAACAAGGCTTTGGAAATCTACGACGGCGGCGCACCGGTCAGGCCTGTTTTGGTACCTTCCGGAGGTCAGGGCCCGGATGAACCCTGGCCCGAGTCGACGGCAATGAAGGAGTACTTGGTGGCCAAGGGGGCGGCGGGCAGCGACGTGTTGGAGGAGGACAAAGCCACCACCACCCGGGAGAACCTCGCATACTCTGTAGCCCTGCTGGCCGAGAAAGGCATCAAAGGGCCCCTGCTGGTATGCACCAACAACTACCACGTGCTCCGCGCCGCCCTCCTGTCCCGACGCCAGAAGATCAACGCGGAGGTGGTGGGTGCTCCGACGGCCAGGTACTTCGTGCCCAGCGCCTTCCTGCGGGAGTTCGTGGCCGTGATGAGGGACAACCGCCTGACCAACATCGTCCTTTGCCTGCCGATGTTCGGGATTGCCCTGCTCATCACGGTCGCACTGATGAACTCCCCGGTGGTGTGACTCTTACCAAAGGTTCGGAGTTCAGGGTTTGGGGAGTCCCCGTGGTGAACGTGTGGCTCCATTCCGTGGTGGCGCCGTCGGTGAAGACGTACCCCTTCATAGGTACGGCGGTAACGCTCACAGTTCCAGCGGGTTTCCTGTACGTCCCGGCGGCGATTTCCTTGCCTTCAACCAGGTAGGCCACGCCCTCGACCGACGGAACAAGGTACGAGTCCTGACCCTTGCCGGGCCTGTCCGTGAAGGTGACCGCTGCCGGCGTCGTGGTGTCATACCGGAGGCCGAAGCCCAACGGCAGGAGGACGCCGTCGCCGTCGGCCTTAGGGATGTTGACCGGAAGCTTGCCGCCGGGGTTGATTGCACCGGAGATGGCACGAACAACTCCGTGGAAGTTGACCTTGTTGACGCCATAGCTGTTGAGCACGGCGTCGGCGCCGGGGAAGACGCTGATGTCGTAGGGATTGCGGGTGGCAACGACGATCACGGGTGTTCCAGTTGCCGCCAGTTCTGCCACCATCTGCTGTTGTGCTGCGTTTGCGCCGGCGTTGTAAGAGGTGAAGACGACTGCGTCCACGTTGCCTGCCGCGGCAACGGCCCGGGCGCGGTAGGCGGCAGAGGGTGAGCTTCCGTTTTCGTAGTCTTCAGTGACCGTGAAGCCTTGCTCTTTGAGCATGGGACCCGCAATTTCCGGGCGTCCCGAACCGGCGCCCACCATGAGAACAGAGCTGCCGGAAGCCAGCGGCAACACCCGTTCCTGGTTGCGGAGCAAAGTCACGGCGTGGTCGGAAATCAGGTTGGCTGTGGCCAGGTTGCCGGCCGTGCCAACGAGCTTATCCACGGTGGCAGGGTCGGCCAGCGGTTGCTCGAAGACTCCCCGCCTGACCTTCCACTCGAGGATTCGTCGAACGGACTCGTCGAGGCGTGACTCGGTGATCTCACCGGACCCGACGGCGGCACGAACCCCAGCGAACGACGCGTCCACGTCGGGGGAGTTCAGGAGGATATCCGAGCCGGCCTGGATTGCCTTGACGGCGATTTCTTCCTGGGGCCATTCGGCAGCCATCGCGGCCATGTCCAGGGCGTCCGTGGTGACCAGGCCCTTGAATCCCAGCTCGTCACGGAGCAAGCCGGTGAGCACCTTGTGGGACAGGGTGCCGGGCATCTCGGGGTCAATGGCTTCCACAATGATGTGTGCCGTCATGACCATGTCCACGCCACCGTCAATGGCGGCTTTGAACGGTTTCAGGTGCTGGTTCAGGGTCTCTCGGTCGTAAGTAACGGTGGGCAGCCCGTAATGGGAATCCACTGAGGTGTCACCGTGTCCGGGGAAATGCTTGGCTGCCGCGCCAACATTGTGTTCCTGCAGGCCATCGATCTGGGCAACCCCGAGTGCGCTGACCAGCGCAGGGTCTTCTCCCATGGAGCGGATACCGATGACCGGGTTGTCCGGGTTGGAGTTGAGGTCCAGCACGGGCGCGAAGTCCACGTTGATGCCCATGGCACGCATCTCGGAGCCCAGGATTTCGCCCTGTGCCCTCGCCAGATCCGCGTCCGCCGTGGCACCCAGCGCCATGTTGCCCGGGAGGACTGTGGCCGGTGATCCGATACGGGCAACCAGGCCGCCTTCCTGGTCGATGGTGACCGCCAGCGGAATGCCGGTTCCGTCCCGGCCCAAGGCAACTTGCTGCAGGCCGTTGGACAGCCCGGCCACCTGCTGGGGGTTGTTGGTGTTACCGGACCACGCGAAGTAGAGGACGCCGCCGAGGTTGTACTTTGCCACTACTTCAGCGGGCGTATCCACCCCGTAACGCTCTTGGTTGCTTGCCGCCATGGAGGTGTCATCTGCCGATGAGCCGTACACGTGCGTCCACGTCATCTGGCCGATCTTTTCGTCCAGCGACATGCCGGAAATCATCGCCTCGATGTCAGGTGAAGCGGCGACCGTCGTCGTACGTTCTGTGGTGGGGGCGGCCACTGCAGCGCCCACGCCTGTCATCACGCCCGTGCCCGTCATCAGCAGCGCCGTGGCGGCGGCCGTCATCAAGGTGGTTCCTTTTCTGTGCATGCGTATCCCAATCCCGATCGTGAGTGTTCCGGTTGGCCTAGCGTGGCCCGTTGTAGAGGAGGTATTGGCGGGTATCGCGGACGAACTGACCCAATTCCGCCCGCCAGCTTTCCGTGATGGTCCGGGCGTCAGCGCCGGCGTCGAGTTGTTCGGCAAAGCGGGCGGACCCGCTGAGCAGTCCCATCCAACGCCCGGCGTCGCCGCGCCACGCAAAGCCCGGGTACAACCGCTTGGCTTCGACCAGCATGTGCGTGCCCACTTCCAGCGCTTCAACCCGGGAAGCATCCGTGATGTGCACCTGTACCCCTCCGCAGACGAGGCCCTGGTTTTTCGAAAGCGTCGGCTGGAAGTAGGCCTCGCGGAAAGTGACGCCGGCAAGGCCCTTGCCGTTCAGCGCCTCCGCCCAGCGGTAGTCCACATAGGGTGCGCCGATGAGTTCGAACGGCCGGGTTGTTCCGCGGCCCTCTGACATGTTGGTTGCTTCGAAAAGCGCCGTTCCCGGGTACAAGACGGCCGTGTCCGGAGTGGGCATGTTGGGGCTCGGCAGTATCCATGACGCACGGCTGTCCGTGCCGGTCATCTCGCGGCGCCACCCCTGGACCTCTACGACATGGAGATCCTGGAGGGGCTTGAGGCCGGCGGCCGGCAAGTGCACGGCGTTGAAATACTTGGCGAGCTCGCCCACGGTCATGCCGTGCTGAAGGGCTATGCCCAGCCGTCCAACGCCGGACTCAAATCCTGGTTGCAGGACCGGCCCCCTTGCCTGCCCGCCGATCGGGTTCGGACGGTCCAGGACTACAAACCTGGCACCCGTCCGGGAAGCGGCCTGCATGGCACCCCACATCGTCCAGATGTAGGTGTAGAAGCGCGCGCCGACGTCCTGGATGTCGAAGCAGATCGTATCCACGCCGGACTTTTCGTAGAAGCCCACGTAGTCGGCCACCTCGGCGCCATAGGAGTCATAGACGGTGATGCCGGTGCGGGGATCAACGGAGGTCCCTTCACTGGCGCCGTCCTGGGCGGTGCCGCGGAAGCCGTGTTCCGGGCCGAAGACTGCGGCCACATCCACGTGCTGGTCCGCCATATCGTCAACGATCGAGCGGAAGTTCGCCAGGACTCCAGTGGGATTGGTGATGACTCCCACCCGGCGGCCTGCGAAGATGCTCCAGTTGTCGGCGGCGGCAATGTCGGCGCCGTTGACTGTGGTTCCCGGCTTTCCGGGGCGCGTGGCCTGAGAGGCGGCGGTGGCGCTTGGCGCGAAGGGTGCGACGACGGCGGCAGCGGCGGCCAGCCCCGAGGCATGGATGAGTTTTCGGCGGTTGAGTGTCATGGGGAGCCTTTCCAGATGAGCAGAAGTGCATGACAACTTTTGTGACTTGGATTACATCGACCGTATTCGCTCACCGGGATTGCGTCAATCGTTTACCTTTGGGTGATTGTATGTGTAACTTATTTACATGGATTGCCCATGGCTGCGAGTCAGCCCGGGACGCCAGGAAGGAAGCACCATGGAAGAGGCAGAAAGCGCACAGTTGTCACGGACTGTGCTGGTGCGGATCCGTTCCGCCCTGCCGTCGCTGCGCCCCTCCGAGCGGGCCATCGCTGAGTTGGTCCTCGCCGATCCTTCCCGGGCAGCCATGATGTCCATCGGTGACCTCGCCGAGCAAGGTGGTACGTCCACCACGTCAGTGGTCCGTTTCTACAAGAAGGTGGGCTACCGCGGCTACTCCGACCTGCGCCTCGACCTTGCCCGGGAGACCGCCCGCGAGAGCCTGGCCCACAACGTTTCGTCAGAGGTCTACGAAGACATCAACACGTCCGACTCGCTGCGCGACATCGTTTCCAAGATTGCCTTCAACGAGACCATGTCCATCGCTGATACTGCGCAGGTTCTGGATGTCGGCAAGCTCGCCCAGGCAGTTGACGCGATCTCCGGCTCGCGGAGGGTCGATATTTTCGGGGTGGGTGCGGGT